>NZ_JAIWNC010000046.1 GCF_020216025.1 Jidongwangia harbinensis
GCGCACCAACTCGACCGCATCCCGCCGAAACTCCTGCGTGTACTTCGACGGACGTCCCAACGGGGACACCCCTTCCTCTGGACTCAAGATCCAGTCTCAGGGTGTCCACACCTCCGGGGGAAGCCCACCCCTTCGGAAGCGGAGATTGGGCTGAGCCTAAAGGTGCAGCCCCGTGGCGACACGCTGGTCACCAAGGGCGTTAGCGCGCGGATAATTCGCAGTACTGTGCGGCGTTATCCGAAGGGAGCACTAGTTCCGGAATTATCCTGGCACGAGTCGGTTGGATTCCTGTCGCACGGCCAGTGGCCGACGCGCTTATCTGCGCCGATGCACGAAATGCGGATGTGGTGGGTAGGGCGACTAGCTTGAGTTTAGCCCGTGCGGCGTGGTCAGGGTTATGTGTTTCTCGGGTTGGCTTCTGCGCTGGTGACGATATGGACGTCGTGGCGGTTGGCTGGCCGGTGGTTGCGGTGGCCGGATGGGCGTTCAAGCCTGGCCGGAGGGTTTCGGTGCGGCGGCGGGACTGCTGGTTTTGCCGCGCAAGTACCAAACGCTCGTCGGATGCGAGCTGGAGTAAGCCGCTCGGCTGGTGCGGGGCGTTCCCCTGGGACGGCGCAAATCGGCGACGGCGCCGCGGGCAAGTCGCAGCTGGGTGCAAGCGGTCAGGACAAGCCAGGCCCGGCGGCCGGGTCACGCAGTTTCGGGCGGGTCCAGCCGAGAGTTTGTTTGAGCATGCGGAAGGTGCGCTCGATGTCGAAACGGCGCAGGGACGCCCCCCTGCTAGGCCAGGTAGACCTCGCTGATGTCGGCCGTCGGGGTGTGACCACCAGAGCCGGACCGGTTACGCGGTGGCACCGGACGGAAGACGGTCAGCTCAGCAGGATCACAGTGCCTTGGACGATGGGTAGCGGGCCGTGTTCGCTGGTCCAGGCGGTGCGATGAGTCATCGAGGATGCAGCCGATGCCAGGCCCGGACGGTCGCAGTGCCGTAGAGGCGGGTGTCAGTGGTGGTGGCTGCGTCCGGGGTGCCCCAGCTGGCCGGATCGCCGAAGACGAACTCGGCGCCGGTCGCGGTGGACGGCCGGTCGTCTCTGGTAATGCGGCGGTACGGCTCGCGCACGACGTGGTCAGAACGCATCCGGACCAGGACATCGCCGGCAGGTCGGCGAGCAGGAACGCCCGGAGACCGTCGTAGCCGGCGCGACGAGGCGGTCCGCTCCCGCGTCCGCGGCGGCCTGCTGGTCCTCGACGATCCATATGTCGTGGTCGTCGGGCTTCCACTGGCCGCTGATCAGCCGTTCGACCACGTGACGGAGTTGGCCGGCAGTGGCGGCGGCGTAGCGGGGGCCAGCCTGCGAGTGTCCAGCGGCGCGGTTGACGAGCTGTGGCCGTTCTCCAAGGCGGTGACTACGAAGTACGCCAGCCTGGAACCCTGATGTGGGTGTCCTTGCCGCGACCGTAGGTGTGGCAGGGCAGCCGCTGCGGTGAGGTGTGCCCTCCGGTGGCAGCCGGCAAGTCGCATTCGACCGCGAGAATGATCCGTCCGTGCGCGGCCCGGGGGCACCGCGACTGCGGTCAGGGCGGTCCGCACCCGGTTGACGTTGTCCGACCCAAGCTGAGTGCCGCATGCAGCGAGCCGTGGCTCCGCCGATGCTCACCCGCGAGCGACAACTCGACCACCAACCCCACTGGCCTGTCGCCGCACAGCAATGCGTCCACCAGCTCAAACAATGCATCCGCCCGCGTGGTCAGACAACGGTGGAACTCCCGCCGGAACGCCGTCAACCGCCCGACACTGTCAGCTGGCACAGCCTCATGCGCACTGATCACTAACAGCCCTTGATGTGGATCTTATTCCTAGATAACAAGATAATCAATAAAGGCTGTCTTTGTGATCAACCAGGGGTCGATGCAACCCAGCCACACGGAAAACTCAAGTTAGTACTTACGCGGCTCCGGGCCACCCGGCGTCGCCGTTAATCAAGGGCGGCGCGAAGGAGCGTAGGACGGGTTGGAGGGATGTGATGCCTGGACGCAGGGCGGCTGGTGGCACGTCGAAGCGGCACGATTCCCACCTTCCTGACATACCGTGGTCGGTCGGCGCCTCGGAAGCCATCCACGTGCGGCTCACCGTAGCTATGGCGGCGATCCTGTCGTCTGTGTCAAGTCGTACCGCAACCAGTTGCCATGATGGGTCGCGGCGCATGACTTCGTACTCATTGCGTGACAGGTAAATCTTAAGGCGGCTCCGCCGAAGCGTGGCCTTCACCTCGATGTGCAATGCGTAGTACGCAGCATTGATGGCTATGTCATAGCCATATCCGTCGGATACCGCTGCGACGTGGTCGACGTCCGCATCGACGGAATCACGTAACAACTCTACGAGGGCTGCTTCCCCAGCCATGCCAACCCGAGCTCGTTCCGCTGTTTCGACCTTTCCCCATGCCGCGATGACATGCGCGAACGCCGTGGCTAGGGGTAAGCCGAGGATCTCGGCGGCGCGAACGGCATCATCCGGCAGCTCGTCGGGTGAGCGCACCAGGTCGCCGGCATCTCTTAGCCAGTGGCTGCCGCCGTGCGTGACGGTCGCGGTGAAGACGCGTTGAGCAGCGGGCAGCGGGCTGTGCAGATCGTTCAGTAGGCCTGTTTCTCCCAGCCAGGCGTATGCGGCCTCGTACTGCGTAGGCGTGATGTCGCTAAACTCCCGGTGATTTGTGAATAGCGCACGACAGCGTGCCGCACTGGACGGCGGCAGACGTTCCAGCCACCGAACAGCCGCACGTAGCACCGGCTCAGGCGGTGTAGGCACGAAGGTGCCCCATCAGTGCTTGCAGGTCTCGGTTGTCGAGGCCCGCACCCGCGGAGGGTTCCTCCTCGAGGTCGGCCAGGCGTTGGACGGCCGCGTCGTCAAGGATGCGACCCATAAACTTCAACTTGTCGCTCAGCCGCTGTTCCACGACCTCGTCGATGGTGCCCTCGGTTGCCAAGACCGTGATGCGGGTTTCCACATCTGGCGCCAATCCTAACCGGTGGATACGATCCAGACTCTGCAAGAATCGGCCAGCGGCGAAATCACGATCAACATATACGGCATCGTGACATTCGTGATGCAGGCTGATTCCCTCGCCGAGCGTCGCCGGATTGGAAAGCAAGACGGCGCAGGAGGGGTCCGCCCGAAAACGTTGGATCTCTGTGTCGCGGTCTTCGGTGCCGCCATGGACGACGGCAGGCCCGAACTCCCGGAGTACCTCTCGCAAGGTGTTCAAGCTGCGGATGAATGTGGACCAGACCAACGTCTTGCGGCCCCGGCTCGCATTAGCTGCAACGATTGCCAGGGTCTCTTGGTACTTCGGCGACATCTCATAGCTAGGAAGATCGCGCATTAGAGCCGACAACGGGGTGCCGTCGGGAACGCTGAGCGGCGGTACTTGATACATGAGAGGCTCGTACCGGGTCGTACCCACAGACAGTAGTGCGGGACTGGTGGCCGCCATGAGCATGTAGACCACGATCTTGCCGATGGCCTGGATGTCGTCTGCGGCATCCGTTATACGGGCGGAGAAGCGCCCGAGCAACGCCTCGTAAATCTCTTGGTGAAGCGGCGGCATTACAAGCGGGCGGAGGGTTGTTGTCACGGGAGGCAAGCCCAGCTCTGTCTTCGTCGTCCGGGAGAACAACGGCTTAAGTACGCGGCTGGCTTCCACCAAGTCCCCCCCAGCGACCGCCTGGATGACCTTTTGCCGCCCGTGCCCGGGCCAGACGAAACTGAAGAGATTCTCCAGATCCTTGACGCCGTTCGGCGCCGGAGTGCCGGTCAGGATCAACCGGCGCCGTGCCCGCGGGCCCAAGGAAAGGCAGGCAGCGCCATATGTGCCCTCGGCCCCCAGCTTCATCCGGTGGGCCTCATCAAGTAGCAGTAAGGACGGACGGTCAGCGAGCCAGCCGCCGAGCTCATTCACAGCGCCATCGAGGCGCTCGTAGTTGATGATAAGTACGTCGGCGGCGGGATCTATGGGCCGAGAGAACACTTCCATGTGCAGAGGATCCTTCAGGCACATCAGATTCTCATCGTGCCAGGCGTCATAGCATGACTTCGGCCCGACGATGAGTAGTCGCTGCACCTGCCCGGCGTGCCGCAGTGCTTCGAAGACGGCGAGTCCAACCCGGGTCTTACCAGCGCCTGGGACTGAGAAATTCGCTCCGTGACGCAGCGAGAGGAGCTTCGCAGTATCCCGTCGCTGGAAATCTGTCAGGTGCCCAACCCAATTGGGCCCCAAGACACCAGGAATCTCGCAAGGCTGTACCCCGCTATCTGGGACATCACCGGCTTCTAGGTGGTGGGCGACAGTCTGAGCATCAGCCGCAGAGCCAGACGCGAGCGCTGCTAGCTGTGGCTCCCACGTGACACTGTGCGCGGCGGGCCAGCCGGTGAGTGTCGCCAGATTGGTCAGGAGGTCGTCGATGTCGATGTCCATCGTTGACGGCGATCGCTGGACGCTCGAGCGAAATCGCAGTGCCAGGCGCCGGAGGGCCGTCTCGAAACCGCGACCAGAGCGCAGCCGTGCAGTCGTCACCGTGTCACCGAATTCGATCCGCAGACTTGGTATGGGACTGTCGGTCACGTCAACGCTCCTGGGAGGCTTCCAGCAGCCAGGCGACGCCATCACCGGGCGAGCTAAATGCGCGGCCGGCGTGCTTGGCAAGCCGCGCCAGGCTTGCTCGCAGGGTCAGCAATGCGTCGTCGAAGGCGTCCTCGTCGAGCGCCCGCTTGGCCCTGGCTTCCGCAAACTCTGCTGCACATTGATTCACGTAATCAGCTGCGTCGGTGAGCCGCTCAGTGACGACAACCTGCCGTTTCTGCAACTGCGCGTTCTGACCGGCCAGCTTGACCGCCGCGTCGAAAGTCTTGCGCGCCGTCTTCATAAGGCCGTCCGCCTCGGCTACGGCGGCGGGCGCGATCTTCTCGCCGGCGCGTGCCTTCGCGCTCGCCTGCAGCAGCGAGTCAGTTAGCGCACGCGTCGTCTTGACTACCGGGCTGGCGTCCTGCACTGCTACGCCCGGAAGCCCCGGAATGCTAACCGTGGCCCCTTCCTGGACCGCAGGGCGCAGATCATTGGGCAGCCGCTCGCTGAGATACCGCGTGTGGAAGTCGGCCTCGGCGAGCCGCACGGACGTCTTCGGGTAGTTCAGGACCACCATGGCAAGCCGGGTTTCCTTCAGCTGCTCCGCGGCGTCGGGATTACTCTTAGCCAGCTTGGTGTAATCGCGGTAGAGCTCTCGGAGCTTCTCCTGATGGTCCTCGAAGTCCACCTCTCGTAGTGCAACGCCATCACCAGCCACGCTGCGGTCGATGGCATCCTTGATGAGCTGGTAAACCCAGCGATCCTGATGCAGGGTCGTCGTTTTGATGTTGAAGTCGCGTGCGACGTCTTCTTCCCGGCGCCCGCTCGCGAGTTCGTCTTCGACGGCGATGAGCCGGTTGATGTAGGAGTACTCGCGGCGCTTGTCGCGTCGCAGCTGCAGAGCTAGCTCCACGGCGTTGATATCGCGCCGCGACGTGTCCGCCGGGAGCACACCGACGCGGATGTTCTTAACGCCAAGGTCTCGTAGGGCGGCGCACCGGGTATTCCCATCCACCAGGATCCCGTTCGGGCTGGTAATTCCAGGTTCTTTCTGCCCGAAGTCCTCGAGTTCCTCCTTCAGCGCCGTGTAGTCGGGATCAACCTGATCAGGGTTCGAGGGCTTCCGCGTCAGCAGGTGGTGCAGGTACTGCTGCGCCGCCTCGCTCCATGGCTCCTCTTCGAGGATCCGGTTCCGCTCCAGGTCAAGCGTCCGCTGCGCCCGGATGCGGTGGGTGTCGGGGTTGAAGTACAGCATGTCGACGGGCATGGAAATCACGTGAAGGTGCCGCTGCTCACCTCGCCAATCCACCGTCACCTTGGCACCGTTGTCCGCCATCACCTGCTTGAGCCGCTCTTCTACGAGCGAGCGGATGTTCTCACTCTCCGGCGGAGCGCCGAAATCTGCGGACATGTTCGAGCCTCCCGGGACCTGTGCCACTTGCTTCATGCATGATGGCACCACCCACTGACATTTCCGCAGGCAACCCGCAGCGGTCATGTGCCGTGCGACGGAGGGGGCATAGTGGATCTTCCACCCTGGAACAGTCCAGACCTTGGGGGCGGCACGATGGTTCGCGCTGCGCTATGGCTGGTGCAGGAGGTGGGCGAAGGCAACACCTTCACCAAAGAACAGCTACGGCTCGCGTTTCCTGGCGTCAGCCAGGCTGACCGAAGACTCCGAGACCTCCGGGCCTATCGGTGGTCAATCCTCACCAGTACGGAGGATGCTTCCCTTCTAAGGGAGGAACAGCGCTTTATCTGTGCCGGCGTACCGGTGTGGGACCCAGCTGCCCGCCGGGCAGCCGCACCACACACCACAATGTCAGCGAAGGAGAAGCAGGCCGCGCTGAGCCGGGACGACTACATGTGTACAATATGTGGCATATCCGGCGGTGAGTCCTACCCTGACGACCCTACCCAGACCGGCGTGCTTTCGGTGAGCCGTCGCGCGACGCTGCTCCCTAATGGCAGTGAACGCCTGATGCTGGTCACGGAATGCAAGCGGTGCCGCGCTGGCTCGGGCCCGTCGCCGGTCCGGGCGGATGAGGTGCTGAGCACAATAGAGGCCCTGGACGATGACGAGCGTCGTCAACTGAAGCGTTGGATGGACAGGGGGCGGAGGGTTCCGACTCCTTTGGATCAGGCATGGAGCTCCTACAGAAGGCTGCCGCCGGACGCAAGAGATGAGATCCGCCGCTGTTTAGACATCTGAACACATATTCGCCAGTCCGTCCGTTTTGGTCCCGCGAGACGGTGTGCAACGCGAGGCGGACAGGAATGGAACAGCGGTAGATTCGCGAGCGCCGAGACCCTTGATCGCGGCTTTGTAGAGCACATGGTGCCCGTCGGGTCCGCATCATTGAGGCCCACGGCAGGCCAGCATGTTCCATCGGACAAAGCCGGTCGCCGACGTACCCTCTAATCACTCACGCCCCACAGCTGACTGACTGCCGGGGCATAGAACACGAGCCCGATGAGGCGCAGCTGCCGCGGCCGCCAGTGCGGCGCTACAAACGTCGAGATCGACATAGCGCTGTGCCCTAGCCTCCGTCTTTCATCAAGCGGCGCGGCGTGTGTTCGTGGGTGGTCGCGGTGTTTGGTTTCGGTGGTGCTGGGCGTGGACGGGTGGTATCGCCCGGTCGTGGGCTGGGTTTCTCCGTGGGTCCTGGTCGGGTGGGCGGTGGATTCTGGTGTCAGGTAACGGGTTCGGGTAGCGCGGCGAGGCGTTCGAAGGCTCGGATGAGGTGGTTGGTCCAGGGCCAGTCGGCGGCGATGCGCAGGGTGGCGGTGCGGGCGGTGCGGGTGATTCTCGCGGCGACGTGCAGCAGCCGGTAGCGCAGTTTTTTCGGTTCGGCGGCGGCCAGGGCGCCGTCCAGCAGCAGGTGCTGGGTCCAGCTGAGTAGGTCGATGCCGGTCAGGGCGAGTTCGAGCCAGGCGGCGTTGATCGCGAACTGTCGGGACGGGAACCGGCCGAGGCCGGTGGTCTTGCCGGTGCGGATGCGGTCCTCGACGCGGGCGTGGCAGCGGTGCCGGACTTCGAGGAACTGGATCGAGCCTGCGCCGTGTGGTGTGTCGGCGGCGAAGACTTGGTGGCGCATCCCGTTGATCTGGTCGAACAAGGTCAGTTGCGCGCCGGGGTGCGGGCGTTCCCGGCGGCAGATCAGCCTCGTGCCGGCCGGGAACGCCGCCAGCACGGCGGAGTCGAGGTAGTCGGTGAGTTCGACCAGTTCCGCGCCGTCGCGCAGGCTGCCGTCGCCGTCGAGCGCCGCCACGCAGTCGCAGGCGGCGGTGATCGCGGCCCGGACCGGTGTGGTGATCGCGACGCCGACGGAGAACTCGGTGTCGATTCCGTGTTCGCGCAGGCCGCGGATGTGGGCGAGGAACTCGTAGCTGCTGCCCGCCGAGTCGGACCGGATGAGGATCGGGCTGCCGTAGCGATAGGCGTCCGGGACATGGTGCAGGGCTTGGCCGAGGACGGTGACGTGATCGGTGGCGGTGTTGCTGCCGGCGTTGCCCGGCCGCAGCATCCCGGCCAGGGCCTCACCGGTGGCGTCGAGGACACACAGCAGCGGGTGATAGCCGAAGCTGTGTTTCCAGGTCGGGGCCGCCGCTTGCTTCTCCGAGTGCGTCAGCGCGATCGTCGCGTCGATGTCCAGCACGAACCCGGGCAGCGCCCGGCCGAGGACCGTGGTCGCCGGCAACGAGCCGCGCGTGTCGACCGGTTGCAGCCAGGCCAGTTCCCGCGCGGCGGCGCGAGCCGCCCGCAACCGGGCCAGGGCCGCGATGTCGATCGCGTCGAGCACCCGCCACGCGGTCGGATCCGAGGCCACGCGCCCGGACAGGCCGGTCTGCTGCCGCAACACCGCCAAATCCGCGATGGCCTCACCGCCGTCAGCCAACAGCACCGCCAGATCAACCGCGACACGGCCCGGCTCATGCGCCGGACGGCGAACCCGGTCCAGTCCAAGCGCCTGAACGAAACCGCTGGTCAGCTCCGTCTTGTCAGCGAGATCGGTGAGCAGCCGGGTGCTGGCAGACCAACCACACCGCGAGCCCCACCGGCGACGACAACCTTCGGGCGCGTACGAGTACTCTGCACTCTGAAGGTGCCTTCCGTGCGGGACGATCTTGACTCTAGACAAGCCAGATCATCCCAGATCAGAAGCACTTTCGCGTTCCCCGGCCCCGCCGCCCCCGCCCTTACTGAAGGCGCGAGGCTAGACAGCCCTTGGTTCTTGATCTTCTTCCCTAGACAAGAGGAATGATCAATCAAGGGCTGTCCCCATGATCAGCCGGGGTCGATGCCACCCCGCCGCAGGTTAAAGATCAAGCTAGAGGCAGGTCGGCCTCGCATCCCGTCGGTGTCGTCCGCACAAGGCCGGACATCGCTAACGGAACCTTGTCGGCCGGCGCAGCGCACGGCGCCGGCCCCATCAACTCATCGACGAGGAAGTTATGCCCAACGTCACGACGGGGTGTGCTGTAGCTCTGCTGGTTCAGTCCCAATCGCGCAACGCCGCGTCGCGGATAAGCCTCCGCTACCACGCCGGTCCAGCACCCGTCCGCCGGCTGACTTTCGGCGCATGCCGCGCCAGCATCCACGCGCAGCGAAAGGCGGCGTGAGCGATGCGGTCGGCGGAGACGCTGAGCAGAAAAGCCCGGTCTCGGCCCTTGCGACCTCGTCGGTCAGCCGGTACGCAACTCACGTCGCCGTGACGAGGTATGAGAGTGCACAGCCGACGGCGACTCGCCGCTCTGCTGAACCCGCGATAATAGACGCATGAGAGCCCCGGCCCGGAGTTCCGGTGTCGCATTCGGACGGAGCATCGATTCGGGCGCCATTGTCGGCTAACGTGGCGGGCTGTCAACGTTACGTGACTGTGGATGGCCGCTGTGGACTTCGAAGCTTTGCCTCATCGGTTGGCCGCCGGTTTGGCGAGGGTGGCTGTCGCCACGCACCTCGCCGTCGACGATCCTGCCGCCGGGCTGGAGCGTACGCTCGCGCAACAGCAGTTGCTGCTGCTGGTCAGCCGGCGCCGGGACGGGTACACGCTCGCCGAGCTGGCGGCGGACGCCGGCATGACCGCGCCCGCGACGGTGTCCGCGATCAGCACCCTGCTGTGCGAGGGTCTCGTCGTCATGAGGCCGGTGGCGGCGCCGTCGTGGGATGTGGCCGTGAAGATCACTGAGCGGGGCCGGGCGCAGGCGCCGGAGCTGTTGCACTGGGCCGCGGACCTGCTGGCCGAACTGCGGAACCTGAACGAGACTGGCCAGCGCGAGCTGCTGCAGGTGGTGACCGGCCATATTCGCCGGCTGCAGCGGCAGGGGCAGATTCCCGTGGTCAAGATGTGTCTCACCTGCCGGTTCTTCGACGGGTACGCCCATCCGGGAGCCGCTGATCCGCACCACTGTCGGCTCGTCGACGCGGCGTTCGGGCATCAGCTGCTGCGACTGCGCTGCCCCGAGCAGGAGCCGGCCGCCGGCCCACCGCAGACGCAATGAAGGGAGGGCGTCCCGGGCGCCTTTCGGCAGAGCGCGGAAACCGGGGCTCGTACCTCTTGAGGAATCTGTCTGGCGCCTTTAAGGCTCTCTTATGGCGGCCCGGGCTACCGTCCTGCCGTCAAGTGGTGGGACGAGCCGATCGAGGTAGTCATGTTGCCAGTCATGGTCGCCGGCGTGGGCGGTGGACGGCCTCCGGGGCGAGCGCGGTCGATCGACGAGTTGGTCGGTCAGAAGCTGGAGTACATCCGCCTCGGGCACGCCATCGTGTTGAGCTTTTCCGGTGGCCGGCAGGTGCTGATCGAGACCGTCACCCGGCTGAACGGGCCGAGCGGCCCCGTCGACGTGGAACCGGGGGACGACGCCTCGGACGCCCTTGCCACGTTGCTCGGTGACGTGGTCCGGGTGGCTCGGGTGCGGGACAACGGCGAGCTGCACATCCGGTTCCGCGGCGGGCCGGAGCTGGTGGTCTGTGTCGACGACGACGTCGAGTCCTGGGCGGTGACCGGTCCGGGCGGTTTCCTGATCGTCTGCCTGGCACGGGGTGAGGTGGCGGTCTGGGGCGACGGTGAGGGCCGCGGGTAGCCACCGCCGGGTGATTGGCTCCTTCGGCTCGGATGCGGCGGTGACACACTCGGCCGGGTGGGGATCACCGAGGCGCAACCGCTCTGGACGGCACTTCCGGGCTGGTTGAACACCGCAAGCTACGGCCTTCCGCCGGAACCGTCCTGGAACGCCGTGCAGGACGCGCTCGCCGACTGGCGGGTCGGCGCGACCAGTTCGGCGGCGTGGGAGGAGGCGACCGGCGCGGCCCGCGTGACGTTCGCCCGTTTGATCGGGGCGCCGAGCCGGGACGTCGCGGTCGGTGCGCAGGTGTCGCAGCTGCTCGCGCCGGTCGCCACCGCGGTACGGGACGGGGCCCGGGTGGTGGTGCCGGAGGTCGAGTTCGCGTCGAACCTCTTCCCGTGGCTGGTGCACGGCGACCGGCTGGACGTCGTCACGGTGCCGACCGGTCGGCTGGTGGAGACGGTTGCGGCCGGCTGCGACGTGGTGGCGTTCTCGCTGGTCCAGTCCGCGACCGGTGAGGTCGCCGAGTACCGGAGTATCGTCGCGGCCGCCCGGGACGTGGAGGCGATGGTGGTCGTCGACGCCAGCCAGGGGTGCGGGTGGCTTCCGTGCGATCCGACGCTCGCGGATGTGGTCGTCGTGGCGGCGTACAAATGGTTGATGTGTCCGCGGGGTGCGGCCTTCGCCTATCTGAGCCCGCGCATCCGGGACTCCGTCCGGGCGATCGCCGCGGGCTGGTTCGCGGGTGCCGACGTGCGCGAGTCGTTCTACGGTCCGGCGATGCGGCTGGCCGGGGACGCGCGGCGGTTCGACGTGTCGCCGGCGTGGTTCAGCTGGGTGGGTGCCGCGTCCGCGCTCGAGGTGGTGGAGCGGATCGGCGTGGCGGCCATCCACGACCACGACGTGGGCCTGGCCAACCGGTTCCGGGCCGGGCTGGGCCGGCCGCCCGGTGACAGCGCGATCGTCACGGTGGACGCCGGCGCCGCCGAGCCGGCGCTCGCCGCGGCCGGGGTACGGATGGCCGTGCGGGCCGGGCGGCTACGCGCGTCGTTCCACGTCTACAACACCGAGGCCGACGTCGACCGGGCGCTGGACGCACTGGCCGGCTGATCCGGCCGGCTGATCCGCGGGGTGCCATTCGTGCCGCAGGATCGCGTACAGGTCGGAGTCGCGCCATCCGTCGCGGATCAGCACCGCCTCGCGCATCCGGCCCTCGTACGTCATCCCGATCTTCCGCAGCACCCGGCCGGAGGCGGCGTTGCGCGGATCGCAGGTGGCGAAGATCCGGTGCAGGTGGTGCTGCCGGAAGCCGTACCCGAGCAGGTGTCGCGCGGTCTCCGTGGCGATGCCCCGGCCCCAGACGCGGGGATGGACGCCGTAGCCGATCTCGCCGATGTGTGCGCCGCGCAGCTTGAGTTCGGCGTTGCCGACGACCTGTTCGCCGGACACGACGGCGAACACGAATCGGACCGGGGGATGCTGCGCCCAGGCGTCGACCGCCGCCTGCACGAAGGCCCGGGTCTGCTCCGGCGTGTTCGGGCCCCAGGTCTGGTACCGGCAGACCTCGGGCCGCCGGGCCCAGTCGTGCACGGCCGCCCAGTCGGCGACGGTCAACGGCCGGAGCTGCACCGCGTTCGACAGCATGCCCCGATCATCTCACCGCTGTCGGTGGCCGTTCAGGAACCGGTGAAGGTCCACGCGCCGTCCGCGGTGACCTCGAGGAAGCGGGTTCCGCTCGGCATCGTGGTCTCCCCGGAGACCCGGCCGATCTCGTTGACCAGCAGATCCCAGGACTCGCCACCGTACGAACGGACGACGAAGTTGCTCTTCCCCTTGTGGCTGTAGCGCACCACCGGCAGCGACTCGGTCGAGTCCGCGCGGACCTGGAGCACGGTGGACCGGGAACCCGAGCCCTTGCCGGTCCAGAACGGGGCCTTACGGGCGTCCTGGACCACCAGCTTCCAGCTGCCGCTGGCCCGGATCTTCACCGCCGCCGGGGCCGCACGCTCGCCGTCGAGCATCATGGTGCCGCGGTACTTGCCGTAGCTGTTGCCGAGCAGGCCGACGGTCTGGCCCTCGTCGTTGAGCGTGGTGACGCCGAAGCCGCCGCTGCCGGAGTGCGTCATGGTCACGGTGTGGATCACCCCGGTCGGTGCCGGGAGCCGGACGACCTTCGAACCTCTGCCCTGGTACGTGCGGTCCGCCTCGATCGGCCTCGGCGGCGCCGTGGTCGGCGACGCGGACCTCGTCGCCGGTGCGGTGGGCGGCGGGGTGGGGTCCGCGGTCGTCCCGGTGACCGGATCGTTGCCGGACCGGTTGAGATAGAACACCGCCGCTGCGCCGCCGCCGCAGCAGAGAACGAGCGAGGCCGCGGTCACGACGGCGAGGACGATGAACAGGGTCCGATTCGCGGGTACGGCCCGCGCGGTCCCACCCTGCGGCGGGTGCGGCGGGTACTGCTGGCCGGGCGGGTACTGCTGGCCGGGCGGGTACTGCCCACCGGGCAGGTACTGGGGACCGGACGGGTACTGCGGGCCCGGCGGCGGGTACTGCGGGTCGGCCGGTGGTGCGGGCAGATGCCAGCCGGAGTCCGGGACGCTCGGCCCATTCGGCGGTGCGGGCGAGGTCGGCGGGCCGTCATTCTGGTCTGCGTTCTGCACGGGCGGAGAATAGCCGTATCGATCATGCGAGGCTGCCCCGTGTGCCCGGACGGGGAACCGGGCCGCGGGCGCCGCGGGCGAATCTGGTCATCGAGGGAGGAACCTTCGGTTCACGTGAGCTCTCGATAACTCTCAGTCACCAAAGTCGATCGTGGCGGAAATTCATGACTCACGATCTCCGCAGCTCACCTTACTGATCATCGATCATGGTGAAAATAGTTGTTCCATCGGGGCTTACCGAACGTCGCGTTCGCGGAGTTACATGCGAAAGCGAACTGCCCTGAAGGGACAGAGATGATCGACATCAACGCCTGGCTTGCGGCCGGGGCGGGTCTGGTGGGCGCGGCCGTCACCGCGGTCAACCTGGGCGGCCTGCTCCGTACGCACCTGCGGCAGCGGGTCCGGGTGCAGCTGGAGCGGGAGCGCTCGGCCCGCTGCATCGCGCGGGCCGCCGGGATGGCCGAGCTGGTGAACAATCCACGGGCCAGAATCCGGATGGTCGAGCGGGACGACGACGGCGAGCGGCTGATCGAGATCGGCGAGCCGGCCCGGTCCGGGGAGGCGGCGGCCTGATGATGCCGGCGCAGGCGTTCCCACCGGACGACGAGAACGAGCGTCGCCGAGCCGAGCTGCAGGACTCGCTGGCCCGGTTCCTCGAGGAGAACTACTCCAAGATCTTGAGTTTCCTGCTGCGGCAGTGCTTCGACCCGCACCTCGCTCAGGACGCGCTGCACGAGGCCCTCATTGTCACGATGGACAAGTGGGAGGCGGTGTCGGCCTGCGACAAGCCGCTGTACTGGGTCCGGCGGACCGCCTGGCACAAGCTGCTCAGCCTGCACGAGCGGCAGAACGGCAGAAGCCTCGTTCCGCTGGAGCCGGACGAGGTCGCGGAGCCCACCAGCGCGTACGAGGCGGAGATGGTGCTGCGGTACACGCTCAGTCAACTGCCGTTCCGGCAGCGCGCGGTGCTGGCGCTGATGGTCGAGGGCGACACCGACGAGCAGATCGCGATGCAGCTGGGCCTGGCCGTCACCACGGTGTGCACCTACAAGAGTGAGGTGCGCAGGAAGTACCGCGAGCTGTTTCGGTCCGGTGCCGACGAGGGGACGCCGGCATGAATCTCGATGAGCTGCTCGCGCTCGCCGCGCAGGACGCGCCCACCCCCCTGGAGCACGCCCGGGCCCGCCGTGCGGTACGCCGGGTGGCCGAGGACCACGGCCGCCGGCTGCGCGAGGGACCCGAGATCATCAGCGACGTGGACCTGCCCGACCCGGTCGGCGGGGACGGCGGCGAAGCCACGCGCATCGGGCGGGCGGCACAGCTCCGGAAGCGCGGCTCGATCATCTGGGACGCGGGCACCGGGCGGCTGGACTGGTCGGACGAGACGTCGCGGATCTTCGGCCTGGCCCCGGTCGAGGCGCAGAAGTCGATGATCCGGCTGGTGTCGCTCATCCATGCCGCGGACCGGACCGCGGTGTGCCGGCGGCTCCGGAGCGCCTGGCGCCACCGGTCGGCGGTGGAGTTCACCTGCCGGATCACCATGCGGGACGGGTCTGCCGCCTACGTCGAGGTACTGGTGGAGATCCTCACCGACCGGCACCGCCGGCCGACCGGCATCATCGCCACCGGACACGACGTCACCACGGCCTGCAAGCGTCGCCAGGACGACGAGCGCCGGGCGCTGCGTGACGGCAGCGTGCAGAAGGACCTGGCCGAGGTGGACGCGGAGACCGGTCTGCTCAGCCGGCGGGCGTTCGCGGACGAGGTGGGCCGGGCCCTCCGTACCGGGACCGGCACCCTGCTGGTGGTCTCCGCGCCGCCGTACATCCGGCGCAGCTCCGACGTGGACTCCGGGCACGACGACCGGCTCGGCGCGGCCGCCGCGAAGGTGCTGCGTGACGTCGTGGACTCGGACCCGTGCGGACTGCTCGGCCGCTACGAGTTCGGGGTGCTGATGCCGTACACGACCCTGGAGTCGGCGACCGCGAAGGCGGAAATGGTGGTCGGTCAGCTCCGCAGCACCCGGTTCCTGGCCGGGTGCCCTCGCCTGGACGCGTTCGGCGGGCTGGTGCACTACGACTACCGGCTGCCGAGCGAGAGCATCGAACTGCTGCTCGACGCCGAGACGGCGTGGCGCCGGGCCAAGCACGAGGACCGGCCGCTGCACGTGCTGCGGCAGCCGCCGTCGGCCGAGGACCGGCGGGAGATCTGCCGGGCCGGCATCCGCAGCGCGGTCGAGCAGAACCGGTTCGCGCTCTACGCGCAGCCGCTCCGGGACCTGGAACTTAACCGGACCACCCGGCACGAGATCCTGTTGCGCGTCCTGGACGACGTGGGCCGGCCCATCCCGCCGACCACCTTCCTGCACCTCGCGGAGCACGTGGACGAGATCCTGGCGGTCGACAAGTGGGTGATCAACCACGCGCTGCGCCTGATCGGCGAGGGCGCGCAGACGTCGCATTACCAGATCAACGTGTCCGGCCGCTCGCTCGCGGACCCGCTCCTGCTGGAACACCTGCGGGCGGCCGTCGAACGGTTCCGCGTCAACCCGGAGCACCTCACCGTCGAGATCACCGAGACCGCGGCCATCGGCAATCTCACCGTCGCCCGCAGGTTCGCCGACGGCGTACGCGAGCTGGGCTGCCAGCTGGCGCTGGACGATTTCGGCACCGGCAACACCCCGCTCGGCTTCCTGACGAAGCTGCCGGTCGACCTGGTCAAGATCGACGGCAGCTTCATCCAAGGGCTGCCCGACTCCGAGCCGTTGCAGGCGGTCGTCCAGGGCCTGGTGCAGATCTGCCGCAAGCTCGGCATTCTGACCGCTGCCGAGTACGTCCAGGACGACGCCACGCTGGATCTGTTGCGCGCCTACGGAGTCGACTTCGCGCAGGGCTTCCACGTCGGCGAGCCGGAACAACTCGTCGCCGACCGGCCGCGTACCCGGTCGATCGAACTCGAGTTGTATCCGGCTGCCAGGTACCGGGAGCGACGGGCGATCTAGCCCGGCGGGCCTCAGCTGTTGTTGACGCGGTTGATCAGTTCGACGGCGTTGGCACCGTGATTCGACGAGTACAGCCAGTTGTTGATGTACTTCCCGTTCTGGATGTCGCGGCTGCTGTTGGTGCCGACGATCCGGATGTTGTTCGTCCCGACGCCCGTGGCGAGCGGGCCGCCGCTCGAGCCGGCGCCCATGTCGCAGGACATCCGGAGGCGATCGTCGGTGGCGCTGGACGTGGCCGCGTCCACCGTGTTGCCCTCGCAGAACATCATGTACTCGCCCTCGGCGAAGTCGCTGTCCGGCCGGTTGTAACCCTTTTCGGGATATCCGTACGTGCGGACGCTCGCATAGGCGGTGGACCCGCCGAACGTGTAACCGTAGGCGCCCACGGCGTCCTCGAGGGTGGTCGACCCGGGCGGGGTCAGCACGATGGCGCCCATGTCCGAGTCCTTGGTGTCGCCCCGGGTCGGCCAGGCGGTGGGCACCAACGTCCGGGAGCCGTACCAGTATCCGTAGGGTCCGGTGTCGTAACCGTCGCGTGCCGGGATGAAGATGTGGTTCCGGTACCAGCCCGACTCACCGCCGGAACCGCGGTGCACGCAGTGGCCGGCCGTCCACGCGGTGTTCTTGTTGCGGCTGGTGATGGCGGTGGCGGTACAGGTGTAGTACCCCTCCTCCTTGGCGTCCTGGAAGTACAGCCGGCCCACCGCCGAGGTGGGCCTCGCCCGGGGGTTGGGCACCCGTTGCGAGACGCTGACGGTCGCCTGGGCCGACACCGACGCGGTCGAGCGGGCGGCCTTGGGTGCCACCGCGGGGGCCGAGGCGCTCAGGGTCGGTGCGGTCTCATCCGCGTCGTCCGCGGCCTTCGGTGCGCCGGCCGGCGGAGCGGCCGGGACGTCGACGGGGTTGGCCTCGGCCTGCCGGAGGCGTTCCGGCGTCCAGATCGCGCGCAGCTGTGCGGGCGTCTTCTGCTCGACCCGGACGGTGACCGGTGGGTCGGCGGGCGTGGCGCTGGGCTCGACGGCGTCGGACGACGGACCCGGTGCGGCGAACGCGGAGGGGATGAAGACTGCGCCGGCGCCGACGACGAGTGTCGTCAGGGCAGGAAGAATCAAGCGCCGTACGCGCGGCTGTGACATGTTGCTCCGTTCAGTGTCAAGACCCGGCCGGTCCACCACCGTGGTCCACGGCGATCAATATTTATCAGCGAGGATGACCTTCGGGCACCGGTCATACGGCCGAGCCTCGGGTCGTCCGAAGTGCGCGGGGCGACGCGCGTCGGCGGATGTCGATAAGGTCCACGCCAGACAGATCAAGCTCTACGGGGGAGCACGGTTCAATGCGGATATTCATGGCCAAAAGATGGGTTGTCGCCTGCGCCGTGGCGCTGCTGGGCGCGGCCGGAGTCCAAGCTGTCGGCACGGCGGCCCACGCGGTCGGTGGCGGAACGGCGGCATCCGGTGACGCGCTGCGGTTCGCCGCGAAGCTCGACGTCGGCGGCGTGCGCTCCTGCACCGGCGCGCTGATCACGCCGTGGTGGCTGGTCACGGCGACCTCGTGCTTCGCCGACGGTGGCGCGGTGCCGGCCGGGGCACCCGCGCTGCCGACCACCGCCACGCTCGGCCGTCCCGACCTCGCCACCTCGGCCGGCCTGGTCGTCCGTGTCGACCGGGTGGTGCCGCATCCGGACCGCGGCGTGGTGCTGGCCCGGCTGTCGCGACCGGCGTACGGCGTACCTGTGGTGAAGGTCTCCACCGCCGCGCCGACGGTCGGTGACACGGTGGTCGCGGGTGGCTACGGCCGCACCGGTGACACCTGGGTACCGACCACGCTGCGCACCGCCGACTTCACCGTGGCCGCGGTCGCCGCCGGCACACTGGAACTCACCGGCACCGGCGACGCGACGATCTGCAAGGGCGACGCCGGCGGCCCGGCGCTGCGCCGGGTGGGTTCCGGGTTCGAGTTGGTCGGCGTGCACGTCGCGTCCACACAGGGCGGCTGCCTGGGCGAGACCGAGACGCGGCGCACCGCGGTCGAGGCGCGCCTCGACGGGCTCGCCACCTGGATCAGCCAGAACGCCGTCACCCCCGGCGCGCAGCAGCTGGCGCTGACCGCCACCCGGATCGGGCTGCTCAAGGGCGACTACGGCACGCAGGTGAAGGAGGGCGGCCTGAGTGCCGCCTGGACCACCCTGCTGGCGAACGCCAAGCAGATCGTGGTCGACGGCGACCGCATCGGCGTGCTGACCAACGACGGCGTCGCCTACGTCAAGGACGGTGCGACCACCGCCACCTTCGTCAACGAGTACTCGAACGTCAAGCAGTTGGCGTTGTCCGCGAACCGGATCGGCATCGTCACGAACGCCGGTGTGGCGCTGGTCAAGGACGGCGGGCTGAGCGCGGCGTGGGTGACCGAATACCAGGGCGTGCAGCAGATCGCGCTGGCCGGCGACCGGATCGGCGTGCTGACGAACGCCGGCGCGGCGCTGGTCAAGGACGGCGGGCTCAGCGCACCCTGGGTCACCCAGTTCACCGGGGTACGCCAGATCGCGCTGTCGGCCGACCGGATCGGCGTGGTCACCACGGCCGGGGCGGCACGGGTGAAGGACGGCGGACTGAGCGCCCTCTGGGAGATCCAGGCCACCTCCGGTGCCGACGTGCTGTCCCTGGCCGGTGACCGGATCGGCCTGCTCACCACGGACCGGGTGGCCAAGGTCAAGGACGGCGCGCTGACCGCGGCGTTCGTCACGCAGTACACCAACGTGCGGCAGCTCGACATCGCCGCCGACCGGATCGGCGTGGTGACCCTCGACGGGCCGGCCCTGGTGAAGGACGGTGGGCTCAGCGCCCTCTGGACGACCGTCTGGCCGTAGGCGGGACACCGCCCGCGCGCCGCGGGCGGCGGAACGACAGCGCCGTCCGGGAGCTTCCGCTCCCGGACGGCGTTTTGCCGTGTCCGCGTAGTCGGATCGACACATTCAGTAATGCCGAGCACCGATGATCGAAACAATTTCCGAAACTTTCGTTATTCACAGGCCATTCATATTGTCGGTTTCCTTGGCCGTCTTGCCAGCTCAGCTTCCTGTGGGTCGCGCTCGACGGTCCGGCGCGAGCGCAGACATTGACATCTATCGTTGGACCGATCTAGTCTTTTCGGACAAGTTCCGGACAACTTCCGGAAACTTTCTGGCTCACTCATATTCACCGAGGAGGACGGAGCATGTCCGAACTCGCCTTGCTCGGGGCCGAGATCGTCGCGGTCTCGCTGCTCGTGCTCGGGCTCTACTTTCCGCGGCATCGGCGCCGCGACCTGGTGGTCGCATACTTCGGCGTGAACATCGGCGTGCTCGCCGTGGCCGACGCCCTGCGGACGAGCACGACGGCGACCGGCCTCGGTCTGGGATTCGCGCTGTTCGGTGTGCTGTCCATCATCCGGCTCCGCTCCACGGAGCTGGACCAGCACGAGGTGGCCTACTTCTTCTCGGCGCTGGCGCTCGGCCTGCTCGGCGCGCTGGACACCGCGTCGATCTGGCGCAACATCGCGTTGATGGGCCTGATCCTGCTGGTCATGGGGATCGCCGACAACCGCCGCCTGTTCAGCCGGTACCGGCAGCAGATCGTCGTCCTCGACTCCGCCGTGACCGATCAGGCCGAACTGGTCAGCCGCCTCGAGGAACTGCTCGGTGCCAAGGTCCATTCCGCTCGCTCGCAGCGGGTCGACCTGATCAACGACTCCACCGTGGTCGACGTCCGTTACGCGATGTCGTCACGCCGCTCGGCCGCACCGGTGAACCCGGTCAGCCCGGCTGCCTATGCGGTGCACCGATGACCGCCACCATGGCCTTCCCGTCGCTGTACGCGCTGCCGCGGGTCGGGCTGGCCGAGATCGAGGAACGGGCGGCCCTGCAGAGCCGGGTCGACCGCAAGTACGTCGTCCCGGTCGGCGAGGTCGGATGGCTGCTGGACACGCTCGGACCGTCGGCCGCGGTGCTGGAGATCGAGGGGGTGCGCCACTTCACCTACGAGTCGCTCTACTTCGACACCCCGGAGTTGACCAGCTACCGGATGACCGCGCACCGGCACCGGCGGCGGTTCAAGATCCGGACCCGGACGTACGTGGACTCCGGCACGTGCTGGCTCGAGGTCAAGGTGCCCGGCCCGCGCGGCAGCACCATCAAGTATCGCGCGCCGCACCAGCCCGAGCACCAGCACACCGTCGGCGCCGGCCGGAGCTTCCTGGAGGAGATCTTCACTCGCCACGACCTCGCGGCCCGGATCGGTGCCGAGTTCGGGCCCACCCTGCGTACCCAGTATCTGCGTTTCGCGCTGCTGCTGCCGGCCTCGGAAAGCCGGGTCACCGTGGACACCCACCTGCGGTGGACCGCCGAAGGCCGGGAACTGCAACTGCCGCAGACCGCCATCGTCGAGACGAAGACCGGTTCGGCCGCGTCGTTCGCGGACCGCAGGTTGTGGCAGCGCGGCCACCGTCCGGTCGCGATCTCCAAGTACGCCACCGGACTCGCCGCGATCCGCGCGGACCTTCCGGCCGCACCCTGGCAACGGGTGCTGAGGCGGCACTTCACCGCCCCGAGAGAGGACATGCTCCATGCGTAGACCCGTGCCGAAAGTCGTCGGCATCCTCCTGGCCATCTGCATGGTGGTCACGGCCGCGCCGGCGTACGGCACGGAGACCGCGGTGGCCCCGGTGAGCGCCGCGGGCGACGAGTTGAGCGGTGACATCACCTTCTCGGTGCCGAGCGGGACGTTCCAGAACTCGCTGTCGGTGACGCTGGGCACCGCGCTCAGCGGCGCTCAGATCCGGTACACCACGGACGGTTCGGTGCCGACCGCGACCTCCCCGGCGTACTCCGGCGCCCTGGCTCTGACCCGGACCACCCAGGTGCGCGCGCAGGCGTTCGCCAACGGTGCACCCACCGGCGCCGCCGGCACCGCGCTGTACGTGGCCCGCGCGGTCGACGCCCAGCACGACCTGCCACTGATGCTGATCGACAACTACGGCAAGGGCAAACCCGGCCGGGAGTACGTGGACGCCGCCGCGATGGTGTTCGACACCGCCGGCGGACGCACCTCCCTGTCCGCCGCGCCCACCGTGGCCACCCGGGCGGGCATCCACCTGCGCGGCCAGTCGTCGGCGATGTTCGAGAAGGCGCCGTACCGCCTGGAACTGCGCGACAACGCGGACGAGGACGCGGACCACCCGATGCTGGGCATGCCCGCCGACTCGGACTGGGTGCTGCGCGGCCCGTTCAGCGACAAGTCGCTGGTCCGCGAGGCGCTGGTGTACGACCTGGGCCGGGAGATGGGCATGGCCACGGCGCGGTACCGGTTCGTCGAGCTGTACCTCAACGTCGACAACTCGCCGGTGGCCGCCGCCGACTACCAGGGCGTCTACATGCTGGTCGAGACGATCAAGAACAACAAGGACCGGCTCGACCTGAAGGAACTCGAGGAGACCGACACCACGCTGCCCAAGATCTCCGGCGGGTACATCTTCAAGTTCGAGTGGCTGGCCGCCGAGGAGCCGACGCTGCCCTGCACCGGCGCCGCGGCGACCTGCTGGAACTTCCTCGAGGTGTACGACCCGTCGCCGCTGAATGCGCAGCAGAAGACCTGGTTGACGCAGTATCTGCAGCAGTTCCACGACATGCTGCACAGTCCACAGATGGCCGATCCACAGACCGGCTATCGCAGCTGGATCGACGTAAAATCGTGGATCGACCTGATCATCCTCAACGAGTTCAGCCGCGAGATGGACTCCTACATCCGGAGCACGTACTTCTACAAGGACCGGGAGGGCCCGATCACGGCCGGCCCGCTCTGGGACTACGACCTGACGTTCGGCACCGGCGGGTTCTTCAACAACAACCAGACCGCCGGCTGGCAGTACCAGCAGACCCGCACGCCGATGGCCAACGACTGGTTCCAGATCCTGCTCGGCGAACCCACGTTCCAGCAGGAACTGCGGGCCCGCTGGCAGACCCTGCGCAACGGGCTGCTGTCCGACGCGTCGCTGGGCGCCCGGATCGACGCGCTCACCGCACCGCTGACCAACGCGGCACAGCGCAACTTCCAGAAGTGGCCGAACCTGGGCACCCGGATGGTCGGGCCGTTCATCACCGACACCACGCCCACCTGGGCGGGGCAGGTGCAGGTGATGCGCACCTGGATGACCCAGCGGGCGGCCTGGCTGGACAGCACGGCCGGCTGGGGCCGCACCACGACCAGCCCGCCGCTGCCTCCGACGACGACCACTCCGCCGCCACCGACCCCGGTGGCCGGATGCACCGCCGCCTACACGCAGCTCGGCCAGTGGGGTGGTGGCTTCCAGGGTGAGGTGACGGTGACCGCCGGAGCGGCCCGGATCAACGGGTGGACCGTCACCCTGACCTTCGCCAACGGGCAGCAGGTCAGCCAGGGCTGGAACGCGGTGCTGTCCAGCAGCGGCGCCGTGGTGACGGCCCGGAACGCCGGCCACAACGGCGCGCTGAACCCGGCGGCCAGCGCCACGTTCGGGGTTCTCGGTTCGTGGACGGGCACCAACGCGGCACCGGCGGTGACCTGCACCGCCAGCTGACGCACCGGATCCCTCGTGCCGCCCGACCGGCAGCGCGAGGGATCCATGGTGTCCGGCCCCCGGCCCCCGGCCCCCGGCCCCCGGCCCCCGGCCCCCGGCCCCCGGCCCCGGGCCCCCCGGCCCCGGCGCCCCGTGCGTGCAGTGCCGCGTGTGGTTCGGCTGGTGCCGGGTGCGGTGGGCGCCGCTTTCCCGCACGTCGTGGTGGGGCGGCGGGGTGTGTGGGGTTGTGGTGCGGAGCGGGCCGGTTTTCCACGCGGCGGGGTTGGTGGCCGGGGGTGTGTGGGGTTGTGGTGCGGAGCGGGCCGGTTTTCCACGCGGCGGGGTTGGTGGCCGGGGGTGTGTGGGGTTGTGGTGCGGAGCGGGCCGGTTTTCCACGCGGCGTGGTCGGTGGCCGGGGGTGTGTGGGGTTGTGGTGCGGAGCGGGCCGGTTTTCCACGCGGCGGGGTTGGTGGCCGGGGGTGTGTGGGGTTGTGGTGCGGAGCGCGCCGGTTCTCCACGCGGCGGGGTCGGCGGCTGGGGGCGTGTGGAGGTGTGGTGCGGTGGGCGCCGCTTTCCCGCACGTCGTGGTGGGGCGGCGGGGTGTGTGGGGTTGTGGTGCGGAGCGCGCCGGTTCTCCACGCGGCGTGGCTGGGCCGGGTACGGGCGAGGTGCGTCGCGGAGGGGCGAATCGGGCGCTTGGGCGCGTGTGAGGATCGAAGTCGTGCAGCTGTGGTCGGTGTCCGACCACTAGTCCACAAGATCGCGGGTGGAAGAGGCGCATGCAGCGGTGGTCGTGGGCGGCCGGGAAGGCTGCCCAGGGTCGCGGTGGCTGCTGGTGAGAGCGGCCACGGTGGTTGCCGGATCTCCGGATGGGGTGCTCTCGGCGAGGCGGGTTGCCGAATTCGCGGTGGTGCCGTGGCCGAGAGTGACCGGGGCCGGCTGGCTCACACGCGATGGTGGCTGCCGGGGTGTCGTTCCGACGTTGGTGTACCAGTGGAGCGCTCCACTGGTACACCAACGCTGCTATGAGCCCGCCTCATAACTACCGTCGTGTCCCACTGAGGTGGGTGTGGCGGCGCGGCGATGTCCGGACGGCAGGGCGGGCTGGCGGCGGCGCGTCGTGGCAGACCGCGCGGGGCCGTCCGACGCCCGGGGTTGATGCCATGCTCGGCCTCCACCGATGATGATCAACGCCGCCCCGCAGGATAGGTCCGGCTAGCGCACCGCCACCGCCGGGCAGGCCGGCTTGGTGCAGCGGTGTTGCGGCCAGCGCCCCGGCTGCCACGCGCCGAGCGGGTTGTTGTCCAGGAACAGCGCGAGGCGAAGGCCGTTCTGGACCCCGTCCGGCCCCACGATCGGCGCCGGACGGTAGGTGGTGCCCGCCGGACCGGTCGGCGCCGGATTGTCGGTGCTCGGCCCGTCGCTGCCTGGCCCGTCGCTGCCTGGTCCGTCACTGCCTGGCCCGTCGCTTCCCGGCCCGTCACTGCCTGGCCCGTCGCTGCCTGGCCCGTCGCTACCCGGCCCGTCGCTGCCTGGTCCGTCACTGCCGGGACTGTCGTTGCCGGGGTCGCCGGGCGTGGTCGGTGCGGGGTCTGCCGTCGCGGTGCCGTCGTAGCGGAACGCGTTCCGCATGGTGACCGAGCGGTCCACCCGGTCCGCCACGGTGACGTCCACCGTGGTCCCGGCGTCGCCGCCGGGGGTGGACACGGTGAGGCTGGCGCGGCTGCGGCTCAGTACCGGGGCGGGCCGGCCGCCCACGGTCACCACCGGGTACTCCGGGAAGCCGGACCCCACGATCATCATCGCGGTGTCGCCGGTGGCGGGGCCGTGGTCCGGGGTGACCGCGCTGATCGTGATGCCGTCGTCGGTCACCGGGTCCGGCTGGGGCAGCGGGTCGCCCGGAGTACCGGGTGCGCCGGGCGACCCCGGCGTCCCGGGGGCACCGCCGTCCTCGTCGCCGGGTCGGTCTCCCGGCGCGGCTGGCCCATTACCGGGCCGGCCGGGCGCGCCGGGTCCGTCGCCGGGCTGGGCCGGGCCGGGGCCGGGCTGTGCCGGAGCGTTACCGGGTGCGGTCGGAGCGGCACCGGGGTGGTCTCCCGGCGCCCCGGGGTTGTCACCGGGTTGAGCGGGGTTTCCGGGGCCATCGCCGGGTTGAGCCGGCCCGCCCGGGTCGTCGCCGGGTTGAGCCGGGCTGCCGGGGTTGTCGCCGGGTTGAGCCGGACTCCCCGGGCCGTCACCGGGTTCAACCGGGCTGCCGGGGACGCCGGGCTGAGCCGGCGCACCCGGAACCGAGCCGTCACCCGGAGCACCCGGCTGAACGGGGTCGACCCCAGGAGCGGAGCCGTCACCGGGAGCGGAGCCGTCGCCGGGAGCGGAGCCGTCGCCGGGTGCGGAGCCGTCGCCGGGTGCGGAGCCGTCGCCGGGTGCGGAGCCGTCGCCGGGTGCGGAGCCGTCGCCGGGTGCGGAGCCGTCGCCGGGTGCGGAGCCGTCGCCGGGTGCGGAGCCGTCGCCCGGAGCCGAACCGCCGGCCGGCGCGACGGTGAAGAACACCGCCACCGACTGGCCGTACGCGAACCGCGGATCCGCTGCCGACACCACGTCCACCACCAGCGCGTACTCCCCGGCCGGGAGTGTCGCCCCCAACTCCACGGCCACCCCCTCGCCGGTCAGCGCCGGATCGTTCCCGGCCACCCCGTCCGCCGGGCCGAGCAGTACCTGACCCTGCGCGTCGGTGGAGCGTTCCGTGCCGTTCACGGTCAACGGGTGGCCGACCACCGCGTACGTGGCGCCCTCCACCGCGGCGACCAGCGAGCCCCGCCAGGTGACCCGGGCGTCCGCCGGTGCCAGCCCGGCCGAGGCGCTGACCGTCAGCGTGCCGGTGTGCCTGCGGTCCGCGGCGAACTCGGCGAACCCGGCGGCCAGCACGGACGGGTCGGTCGCCGCGGTCGGTGCCACGGCGCGGTCGGCGTTCAACCGGCCGCCGGTGACCGAGCGTCCGGCGTACCCGGGATCGGGGTCGACCGTCTCCATCAACCGTTCGCGCACCTGGGCCGGCGTCATCGCCGGGTGCTTCGAGAGCACCGCGGCGGCCGCGGCGGCGACGTGCGGCGCGGCCATCGACGTACCCTGCATCGCTTCGTATCCGCTGCCCGGCACCGTGGACACGATGTAGTGGCCGGGTGCGAACAGGTCCACGGTGGCGCTGCCGTAGTTGGAGAACGCCGCCCGCTTCTCGTCCGCGGTGGACGCGCCCACCGACACGATGTTGTCCAGCGGCAGGTCGGCCGGCCACACCGCGGCGGTGTCCGTGTTCGCGGCGTCGTTGCCGGCCGCGGCGGCCACCAGGACGCCCTTGCCGCGGGCGTACGCGATGGCGTCCTCCAGCACCTGGACGGCGGAGCGCGGCGCCGAGCCCGGCATGTTGCCGAAGCTCGCGTTGATCACCCGGGCGCCGTTGTCGGCGGCGTACCGGATGGCCTCGACGATGTCCGAGATCCGCATGGAACCGTTCGCGGAGACCTTGAGCGGCATGATCGTGACGCCCGGCGCGAGCCCGGCCACCCCGCGGCCGTTGTTCGGTACCGCCGCGATCGTGCCGGCGATGTGGGTGGCGTGGTCGTTGCTGTCGGCGGCGTCGTACACGGTGTTGTCCTCGTGCACGAAGTCCCAGCCGGTGCAGTCGTCGACGTACCCGTTCTGGTCGTCGTCGGTCCCGTTCCCGCAAATCTCGTCCGGGTTCTGCCACATCGGCGGCAGGTCCGGGTGGTTCAGCTGCACCCCGGTGTCGATTACCGCGACGGTGACGCCGGCACCGGTGGCCTTCGCCGTCGACTCGACGCCGTCGACGTCCGCGTCGTCCTTCGCCGGGTAGCCGCCGACCGCGTCCCCCTCGTTGTCCAGCGCCCAGAGCAGCGGCCCGTACGTGTCGTCGGTGTGCTCGATGTGCATCAGTACGTCCTCCGACGCGGCCAGGCCGGTCAGCTTGCCCACCTTCGCCGCGGACAGGTCGCCGATCACCCGCCAGGTGCGGGCGTCCACCCGGGACACCTCGGCGACGTCCGGGTCGGCGGCCAGTTCGCGCAGCGGTTCCGGCACCCGGCGGTGGTCGACCGGTTCGGCCGGTGCCACCGGCGAGGCGGCCGGCACACCCTTGGTCACGTCCACCCGGGTCCCGTCGGTGAGGACCGCGTGCACCCGGTCGCCGGAGCGTTCCAGGGCGCGGATCCGGCCCGCGTACCGCTCGAGGCGTTTCAGGTCCAGGCCCGGCACCGCGCCGGTCGGCGGTGCCGCGGGCGCCGTGGCCACCGGCACCAGGGCCGCGGCGGCCGGCACCCGGACCAGGACGTGTTCGCGATCGTCCAGCGCGGGCCCGTCCACGGCCAGCGGCCGCAGCGGCAGGTCGTCGAGCCGCGGCAGCACGGCCGCGGCCACGCCGGCGCCCAGCGTCACCGTCAGCGTTCCGGCGCCCAGCCCGGCCCACAGCTTCTTCGAGATCACGTCGCCTCCAGCGCACGGGGGAGTGTGCTGAGGACAGGAGACGGTGCGGAGGGAGTGGCGGTGGTGCCCGGCGGTTGCCGGGCGGTTGCAAAGGCGCGGGGATGCTGCGGCCCGGTCTACCGAGGCTGGGCCTGCAACGAAGCCCGGCACCGCCCGTCGGGAAGACGGGCGGTGCCGGGCGGGCGCGGACTCGCGGGGGGTCAGCTGGCCAATTGGCAGGGGGCCAGCGCGTCGAGTCCGGCCGGGCGGGCCGCGTTACGCCCGATGGCCGTGGCGATCCGGTTGATGGTGGCGAACCGCTTGTCCTCCAGCGGGCCGAGGATGGCGTTCTGCACGAAGTTCGCGCCGCCCTCGCCCTCGCTGCTGACCAGGCGGTTGTTCGCCTCGGAGATCTGCGTGTTGAGCAGGGCCAGGTTGCGGTCCACCTCGGCCTGCGCCTGCGCCGGGATGCCGGGCAGCCGGCTCGCCACGTCCGGGCAGGTGATGTCGCCGGCGGTCACGTTCTCGCCCTCCTCGGCGGGCGGGGCCGCGCCGTCCTCAGCCGGCGGGGCGCCCTCCTCGGCGGGCGGGGCGGCGTCGTCGGAGACCGAACACGGCGCGAGCGCGTCGAGCCCGGCCGGGCGGACGGCGTTGCGTCCGATGGCGGTGGCGATCCGGTTGATGGTGGCGATCCGCTTGTCCTCCAGCGGGCCGAGGATGGCGTTCTGCACGAAGTTCGCGCCGCCCTCGCCCTCGCTGCTGACCAGGCGGGCGTTGGCCTCGTCGATCTGGGTCTGCAGCAGCGCCAGGTTGCGGTCCACCTCGGCCTGCGCCTGCGCCGGGACGTTGGGCAGCTCACCGGCCACGTCGGGGCAGGTGATGGCGCCGGCGGTGCCGGTGTCGTCGCCGTCCTCCGCGGGCGGTGCCTCGTCGGCCGGCGGTGCCGATTCCTCGGCCTCGTCGCCGCCCTGCCCGCCCTCGCCCAGCGAGCACGCCGCCAGCGCACCGAGACCCTGCGGCTTCTCCCCGGCCCGGCCGATGGAGATGGCGATCCGGTCGATGGCCGCGGTCCGCTTGTCCTCCAGCGGGCCGAGGATCGCGTTCTGCACGAAGTTCGCGCCGCCCTCGCCTCCTCGGCGGACCAGGTCGGCGTTGGCCTCGTCGATCTGCTTCTGCAACAGCGCCAGATTGCGGTCCACCTCGGCCTGCGCCCGGGCCGGGATGTCCGGCAACCTGCTCGCCACATCGGGACAGACGATGGCCGAGCCGGACGCCTCGGAGCCGCCGGTGCCGGCCAGTGCCACGCCGAGTCCGCCGCCGGCCAACGCCAGGGCGGCGGCTGCGATCGTGACCGGGGCGCGCCACCGCCGCTGCCCGTCGGCCGAACCCGACCGACGCCAACTGCCGTAGCCATTGACCGACATGTGCCTCACCTGTCTTTCCGCTGGGGGTGTTCGGCAGGCGATACGTGCGGGGACGACGCAGTCGTTCAAGCCCGAAAAACTTTTCAAAATGGTTGCTTTGGCGTTCCTTAGAAATGGATTAAGTCAGTGCCGGAAAGTGTCCGACCGGCGGCTGCCCGGCGACCGCCGGAATGCCTACCATCGGCCGTGATGGAGCTGCTGGAACGCGCGGACACGCTGGCCGGCCTGGATGCGCTGCTGGCCGAGACGGCCGGCGGCGGACGCGTCGCGGTCGTCGCCGGGGAGGCCGGCGCGGGGAAGTCCGCACTGGCCGCCGCGTTCACGTCCCGGCTGGGCGGCCGGGCCCGGGTCCTCTGGGGCGCCTGCGATCCGCTGCTCACCCCCCGTGCGCTCGGGCCGCTGCACGACATCGCCCGCCAGGTCGGCGGCGCGCTGCGGGAACGGCTCGCCGACTCGTCCCGCGGCGACGTCTTCGACGCGCTGCTGTCCGCGCTGGACGGGCCGCGGCAACTCGCCCGGCCGGTGGTGGTCCTGGAGGACCTGCACTGGGCGGACGAGGCCACGCTCGACATGGTGGCGTTCCTCGGCCGCCGGCTCGCGCTGTGCCGGGCCCTGCTGCTGCTCACCTACCGCGACGACGAGGTCGGCCCGGACCACCATCTGCGGACCGTGCTGGCCGGCCTGCCCCGCGCGTCGGTCCGGCGGTTCACGCCGGCGCCGTTGTCGGCCGCCGCGGTGGCGCGGCTCGCCCGCCGCGCCGGTCGTTCCCCCACCGAGGTGTACGCGGTGACCGGCGGCAACCCGCTGCTGGTGACCGAGTTGCTGGAGGCGTCCGCCCCGGGCATCCCGGCAACCGTCCGGGACCTGGCCCTGTCCCGGCTGAGCCGGCTCTCCCCGGCCGCCCGCGACGTGGCCGGACTGGTCTCGGTGGTGCCGTCCCGGGCCGAGTCGGCGCTGCTCGGGTCGCGTCCGGCCGCGGTCGACGAGTGCCTGGTCCACGGCGTGCTGGCGGCGGTCGGGGACCGGGTGGCGTACCGGCACGAACTGCTCCGCCGGGCCGTCGAGGAGTCGCTGTCGCCGGTCCGCCGCGCCGCGCTGCACGCCGAGGTGCTGGCCGCGCTGGCCGGGCGCCCCGGCACCGACCCGGCGCGCCTGGTGCACCACGCGCACCACGCCGGCGACACCGCGGCGGTGTTGCACTGGGCGCCGGTCGCGGCCCGGCGCGCCACCGAGGTGGGCGCCTACCGGCAGGCCGCCGCCCACTACGCGACCGCGCTGCCGCTGACCGGCGGCCACCCGGCACCGGACCGGGCCGACCTGCTGGAGGCGTACGCGCTGGCCGCCTACCTCGGTGGCCTCACCCCGGAGGCGCTGGACGCTCGGCAGCGGGCCCTGGCGCTGCGCCGGGAGACCGGGGACACCGAGCGCCTCGGCGAGAACCTGCGCTGGGTGTCCCGCCTGCACTGGTGGAACGGGCGGCCGGACCAGGCCCGGGAGGCGGGCCTGCGCGCGGTGGAGGTACTGGCGGCGATCCCGCCCGGGCGGCAGCTCGCGGCGGCCTGGAGCAACCTGTCCCAGCTGTGCATGCTGGCCGACCAGGAGACCGAGTCGATCACCGCGGGGGAGCGTGCCCGCGAACTCGCCCGCCGGCTCGGCGACCGCGACACCGAACTGCACGCCCGGGTCAACATCGGCACCGCCCGCCTGCGGGTCGGCGACCGGGCCGGCGTCGAGGAGCTGCGCCGCGCGCACACCGTGGCGGCCGCCGCGGGCATGGACGACCACGCCGGGCGTGCGCTGGTCAACCTGGCCACGCTCGCCGTGGAGTGGATGGACCTGGACCTGGCCGAGGAGAGCCTGGACCGGGTGCTGGACTTCACCACCGCCCGCGACCTGGACGGCTACACCCGCCACGTGCTCGGTCACCGGGCCCGGCTGCGCCTGCAGCGCGGCGACTGGACGGCCGCGCTGGCCGACGCCGAGGACGCGCTGTCCGGGCCGGAACAACCCGGCGGGGCGCTGGTGGAGTCGCTGGCGGTGCGCGGGACGGTCCGGGCCCGGCGCGGCGACCCGGGCGCGTACGACGACCTGGCGCTGGCCGCCGAGCGCGGCTACCGCACCGGGGAACGGCAGTTCCTGGTGCCGGCCGCCATCGCCCTGGCCGAGTACTACTGGCTCACCGGAGACCCGGAGCGGGGCGCCGCCGAGGCCCGCCGTGGGCTGGAACTCGCGGTCCGGGTCGAGCACCCGTGGTACACCGGCGAACTCGTGGCCACGCTGCGGCGGTGCGGCGCACCGGACGCGGTGCCGGCGGTGCTGGCCCCGCCGTACCGGATGCTCGTGGACGGCGACTGGCGCGGCGCCGCCGACCACTGGGCGCGGCAGCGGTGCCCGTACCACCGGGCGCATGCGCTGGCGTACGGCGACGCCGACGCGGCGGCCGAGGCACTGCGGATCATGGACCGGCTGGACGCCCCGGCGGTGGTCCGGCGGCTCCGGGCCGACCTGCGGGAACGCGGCGTGCGGCTGCCGCGCGGACCGCGTCCGGCCACGGCAGCCGACCCGGCCGGGCTGACCGGGCGGCAGCTGGAGGTGCTCGAACTGCTCGCCGACGGGCTCAGCAACGCGCAGATCGCGGCGCGGCTGACGGTGTCGGTGAAGACCGTCGACCATCACGTGTCGGCGGTGCTGGGCAAGCTCGGCGTACCCTCGCGCGGTCTCGCGGCCGCGGTGGCCCGCCGGCGCGGGCTGCTCCCAACATAGGGAGGTCTCCCCATGCGGCGGGCGGCCGGCCGCTCCTAGCGTTCCCGCCATGACCACCACACTGGAACTGGACGGCCTCAAGGCCAAGCAGCGCAACACCTGGGCGAGCGGCGACTACGGCGCGGTCGCGGCGCTGATCCATCCCATCGCGGAGCACCTGGTGCAGGCGGCGGATCTGGCGGCCGGCAGCCGGGTGCTCGACGTGGCCACCGGCACCGGCAACGCGGCCATCGCGGCGGCGCGTTGCCTGTGCGCCGTGGACGCCGTGGACTACGTACCGGACCTGCTGGAGCGCGGCCGGGCCCGGGCTGCCGCCGAACACCTGCCGGTCCGGTTCCTCGAGGGCGACGCCGAGGCGCTGCCCGGCCCGGACGGCGCCTACGACGCGGTGTTCTCGGTGGTCGGCGTGATGTTCGCGCCGAACCAGGAGCAGGCGGCGGCGGAACTGGTCCGCGTGGTCCGGCCCGGCGGCACCGTGGCGCTGGCCAACTGGACGCCGGACGGGTTCATCGGGGACCTGTTCCGCACGGTGGGCCGCCGGGTACCGCCGCCGCCGGGCGTGCGCGCACCGGTGGAGTGGGGCCACGAGCCGCGACTGCGGGAGCTGTTCGCCGGGCGCGTCGACGACCTGCGGGTGACCCGCCGCGACTTCGTCTTCCGGTTCGGCTCGGCGGAGGCGTTCGCGGAGTACTTCCGGGACCACTACGGCCCCACGCTGAAGGCGTTCGAGGCGCTGGGTACGGACGCCGCGCCGCTCTTCGACGACCTGGTGCAGCTGGTGCACCGGTACAACGTCGCGGGCGACGGCACGGTCCGGGTGCCGTCCGGGTACGTCGAGGTGCTGGCCCGCCGCCGCTGAGGCCCGGCGTAACCGGCGCAAAATGGTCTGATCGGGGCGGGCCACGTGATGAAATCGGATCATGGCGAGCTCCGTGGCACGTCCGCCGGCACTGCTGCGCCCCGCGCTGGTGGCCGCGGACCGGATGCGGACCAGTCTGCGTCTCGGCACGCTGGTCCTGCTGCTGGTCGTCCCGGGACTGCTGGCGACGTACGCCTACACCAGCGAAGCCAACGGCAAGATCGCCTTCAGCTCGCTGGAGTACCAGGGCACCGAGGTGGTCCGGCCCACGCTGCTGGCCCTCGCCGACACGGTGGCCGGGCGCCAGGCCGACCTGGCCGCCGTGCGTACGGCCATCGACGCCCATCCCGACCTGAAGCTGCGGGACGACCTGCCGAACGGCTCGGACCTGGTCGCCCTGGCCAACGCGCTGGCCGCCCTGGTCACCGAGGTCGGCAACACGTCCAACCTGATCCTGGACCCGGACCTCGACTCGTTCTACGTGATGGACGTGCAGATCGTGCAGCTGCCCCGGGCGCTGCTGGCGGCGGCGGAGGCGGCCACCGCGGAGGCGGCCACCGACCGCACCGCGGTGGCCGAGCAGGCGGTGCGGGCGGGCACCCTCTCCGGGGTGGCGGACAGCCTGCGTACGGACGTCCGCACGGCCGCCGCCAGCACCGCGCTGCCCGGCCTGGAGGCGGACCTGGCGCCGCTGAACGGTGCCGCCGACGCCCTGGCCGCCCTGGCCACCACGCTCACCGGAGCACTGGCCAACCCTGGTCCGGTCGACGTGGTGGCCGCCGCCGACGCGATCAAGGCCGCCGTCCCGGCCGCCGTCGACACCCTCCGCCGGCTGCTCACCGTGCGGATCGACGGCTTCACCGACGAACGCCTGGTCATCCTGCTCATCGCGGCCGGCGGGTTCGTCGTCGCCGCCTGGTTCGCCGCCGCCGTGCTCTGGCGTACCCGGCATGACGTGGCGCTCGCCGTGACCGGCGTGACCGCCATCGCCGACGGTGACTTCGCGCCCCGCCGGCTGCCGTCCGGCCGGGACGAACTCGGCGAGATCGGGCAGGCCCTGGACACCGCCCGGACCCGGATGGTCACCCAGGAGGCGCAGCTGCGCGACGGCCAGGCGATCCGCGAGCAGCAGCTGCGGCACAGCTTCCTCAACCAGAAACAGGCCGAGCTGCGGCTCAAGGAACGCGCGCAGGCGATCATCGACGAGTCGACCACGGTGATCGCGGAGGAACTGCGGCAGGTCACCGACCAGGTCGGCGACGTACGCCAGGCGTCCGACACGATCGACACGCAGATCTCCACCACCCACGTGGCGACGGCCGCGGTGGTGGACCACGCCCGCCGGGCCGAAGAGGTGATCACCTCGCTGGAGGAGAGCCTGCGCCGGGTGGCGGCGACCGCGGTCCTGGTCAAGGGCATCGCCGGGCAGACCCGGCTGCTCGCCCTGAACGCCACCATCGAGGCGGCCCGGGCCGGCGACCTGGGCCGCGGCTTCACCGTGGTGGCCGACGAGGTGAAGGAACTGGCCACCACGACGTCGCGGTCCACCGAGCAGATCACCGAGACCATCGAGAAACTGGAACGCGACACCGCCGAGATGTCCGACACGATCGCCGCGATGGTGTCCGGCATCGGCAGCGTCGGCGAGGCGGCCACCTCGCTGCGGGCGGTCGCCGCCGACCAGGGCGCGGTGGTGGGCCGCCTGGCCGAGCTGATGGGGCACACCATCGGCCGGGTCGAGGAGATGTCCGGGCTGGCCGTGCAGCTGGAACGCCGCCGGGCCGACCGGGTGGCGGTGGGCGGCACCGTGGAACTGCGCCTGCCCGGCGGCACCGAACCCCACCCGGCCGCGCTGCTCGACGTCAGCGCGGGCGGCGTACGGGTGCGGGTCGAGCCGGAGCTGCCGCTCACCGTCGGGGACACCCTCGAGGTCGTGCTGATCCAGGGCGACGACCGCATCCCGGTCCAGGCCCGGGTGGTGAACCGGGGCACCGGCGCGGAGGCCGGTCAGGTCGGCATGGAGTTCCGGGTCGACGACGAGCGCCTCGCCGATCGCATCGACACCTACGTGAACCGGGTGCTGGACGGCCCAGCCTGAACCGTCGCCTCAGAACCGGCGCACGAAACGCCGCTGCCACGGGGTCTCCACCGCCCGCGGATGGTAGTGCGCCCGGACGAACGCGACCGCCTCCGCGGCCGGCACCCCGTCCAGCACGGCGAGACAGGCCAGGGCCGTACCGGTCCGGCCGACCCCGCCGCCGCAGGCGACCTCCACCCGGCCGGTCGCGGCCCGCTCCCGCGCCTCCGCCAGCACCACCCGCAGGTACGCCGGATCGGACGGCAACCGGAAGTCCGGCCAGCGCACGTGGCGGAACTCCCAGTCCGGCTCGGCCGGCGCCCGCCCGAGCAGGTAGAGGCCGAACGTGGGCGTGCGGCCGGGCGGCAGCGGACGACGCAGGCCCCGGCCCCGGACGAGAAGCCCCGACGGCAGCCGCAGCACGCCCGGATCGTCCGGCTCCCAGCCCGGCGCCGGGTCCGGGCCGGTCGGTTCCCGGTCGGCGGCTGGGTCCGGGCCGGTCGGTTCCCGGTCGGCGGCGGGGTTGATCGGCTTCCGGCTGTCTGCTTGGGCCCGGTCCTGCGGCCCCCGGTCGGCGGTCACGGCCGCACCGGCCCGGCCAGGGCGGCCAGCCACAGGGCCACCGCCTGGGCACCGGGATCGGGACGGCCCAGCACCCGGTCGCCCAGATAGCTGGAACGGCCCAGCCGGGCCCGGATGTCCGCGGTGGCCGCCGCCCCGGCCGCCGCCGCGTCCGCCGCCGCCGACAGGGCGTCCCGCCAGCCGGCCCCGTCCCGCAACGCCGCCTCGAAGGCGTCCGCCGCCGGTGCCAGCGCGTCCACCATGGTCCGGTCGCCCACCTCGGCGCCGCCCACCTCGCGGACCCCGTCCACGCCGGCCCGTAACGCGGCCGCCCACGACCGCGGCGTGGAGTCCGGCAACGCCGCCGCGGCGCGCAGCAGCAGGACCGCGTACAACGGGCCGGAGGTGCCGCCGACACTGCGCCGCACGGTCGCCGACGCGGCCCGGAGCACCGCCGCCGGCCCGGCCTCGCCGGGATAGTCCGGGCACTCGGCGAGCAACGCGGCCGCCCCGCGCGCCAGACTGATGCCCAGGTCGCCGTCGCCCACCTCGCGGTCCAGCTCGGTGAGTTCGTCGCGTACCGAGATCAGCGCCTCGGCCACCGCCTCCAGCCCGCGGCGTACCGGATCGTCGACCGGCAGCGTGCCGGACTCGCCCCGGTCCGCCGGCGGCGCGGGCACCGACGCGGGCTCGCCCGCGGAGACGGTGCCCGGCCACCCCGGCGCCGTGGTGGGTGCGTCCAGGGCGGCCACCGTCTCGTCGTCCACCGGCAGCACGCTCAGCGAACAACCGGCCATGTCCAGCGCGGTGAGGAAGTTGCCATCCCACACCCGGTCCACCACGATGCCGCGCTCCCGCAGCCGCGCCACGGCGGCTCCGGCCACGATGGACAACTCCATCGGCGGCGTCGCACCCAGACCGTTCACCAGCAGCGCCACCCGCTGCCCCGCGGCGATGCCACGGTCCTCGACGATCGCGGTGAGCAGGCGGTCCACCACGTCCCGGGCCGGTTGCAGCGTGGTCCGCTCGACGCCCGGCTCGCCGTGGATGCCCAGCCCCCACTCGATCTCGTCGGCCTCCAGCAGGAACCCCGGCTGCCCGGCCGCCGGCACCGTGCACGGCGTCAGCGCCAGGCCCATCGTGCCGACCGTGTCCGCCGCCCGCTGCGCCCGCCGGGCCACCTCGTCCAGCGGCAGGCCCGCCTCCGCGGCGGCGCCGGCCACCTTGTGCACCAGGACCGTCCCGGCCAGTCCGCGCCGCCCGGCACCGGCCCCGCCGGCCAGCGCCACGTCGTCGGCGACCACCACGGTGGCCACGTCGATGCCCTCGGACCGCGCCAGCTCCGCGGCGAGGCCGAAGTTGAGCCGGTCGCCGGTGTAGTTCTTGACGATCAGCAGCACCCCGCCGGGCGACGCCACCGCCCGGATCGCCTCCAGCACCGCGTCCACCGACGGCGACGTGAAGACCTCACCGGCGACTGCGGCGGTCAGCATGCCCCGTCCCACGTAGCCGGCGTGCGCCGGCTCGTGTCCCGCGCCGCCGCCGGAGAGCAGCGTGACCAGCCCGGCGGCGCGCACGTCCGCGACGTCGCGACGCAGGGCGGTGGTGGAGCCCTGCAGGCGGGCGATGCCCGGGTGGGTCAGTGTGAGTCCGTCCAAAGCCTCGCCGACCACGTCGCCGGCCGCGTTGATGAGTTTCTTCACGCCGCCCATCTTTCCTTGCCGGGCGCCGGCCCGCGCGCCCGTGCCGGGGAAGGGGATGTCGTGGACCTGGCCGGCGGCGCCCCCGCCGGCCGTGCCCGGGCCGGTGCCCGGCAGCGGGTGGTGCGCTCCGGATCGCCGGCCGCCGTTCTTGTCAAGGTGACCCGATCCGTCCCGTTCCCACCCGCAAGCCGTTCGCCAACGACGCTGGTGTGCCACTGGAGCGCTCCAGTGGTACACCAGCGCCACGCGACTCGGCGCGATCTGAGCGGCAGACGGCGTGCGGCGGGGACGGCCGGGGACGTCCGCTCGGCACGGGCCGGGTGAAATGTCGGCGGCGGGTGGGGGAGCCGGCCGCTAGAGTGGGCGGCATGTGCAGCGACGTGCGACGCCAGCGACGCCGGGTCCGTCCCGACCGTCCGCGCTGACGCACGTTCTCCGCCGGCGGGTCGCCTCACCCGCCGGCTGTGCACCCCCGGGCGCACGACGGTGCTGATCGACCCGCGACCGTCCGTACCGTCGATGGGGTCTCTGATGAACTTCGAAGCTCTGCTGTCCGACCGGCTCGCCACCGCTCTGCAGGCCGTCGCCGGCCGTCCGGTGGATGCCGCCGTCCGGCGTTCGCAGCATGCCGACTTCCAGTCCGGGGCGGCGTTGCCGCTGGCCCGGGTGCTGCGGCGGGCACCCCGGGACGTCGCGTCCGACGTGCTGGCCCGCGCCGACCTGGGCGGGATCGCGGTGGCCGAGGTGTCCGGGCCCGGGTTCGTCAATCTGAGCGTGGACGACGGGCTGGTGCACGCGGCGCTGGCGGAACTGGCCGCGGACGGCCGGCTCGGGGTGCCGCTGACCACCGAGCCGCGGACCGTGGTGGTCGACTACTCGGCGCCGAACGTGGCCAAGGAACTGCACGTGGGGCATCTGCGGTCGACCGTGATCGGGGACGCGGCGGCGCGGCTGCTGGAGTGGGCCGGTCACCGGGTGGTGCGGGCCAACCATCTCGGGGACTGGGGTACGCCGTTCGGGATGCTGCTGGAGCACCTGCTGGAGACCGGCGGCGGGGAGGGCGGCGATCTGACCGCGTTCTACCGGGCGGCGCGGGCGAGGTTCGACGCCGACCCGGAGTTCCGGGTGCGGGCCCGGTTGCGGGTGGTGGCGCTGCAGGGCGGCGACGCCACCACCACGGCGCTGTGGCGGCGGTTGGTGGCGCAGTCGGAGAGCTACTTCCTGGACGTGTACGACCGGCTGGGCGTGACGCTGACCGCCGGCGACTTCGTGGGGGAGAGCTTCTACCAGGACATGCTCGCCGACGTGGTGGCGGAACTCGAGGACAAGGGCCTGGTCCGGGTCAGCGACGGCGCGTTGTGCGCGTTCCCGGACGGGTTCACCGGCCGGGACGGCGGGCCGTTGCCGCTGATCGTGCGCAAGAGCGACGGCGGATTCGGGTACGCCGCCACCGACCTGGCGGCGCTGCGTCACCGGGTGCGGGAGCTGGGCGCGTCCCAGCTGCTCTACGTGGTGGGCACGCCGCAGCGGATGCACTTCCAGATGGTGTACGCGGTGGCCCGCGCCGCCGGCTGGCTGCCCGCCGGGGTGACCGCCACGCACATCGGGTTCGGTTCCATCCTCGGGCCGGACGGCCGGACGTTCGCGAGCCGGTCCGGTGACCCGGTGAAACTGGCCGACCTGCTGGACACCGCGGAGCAGCGGGCGTCCGCGCTGAGCGCCGATCCTCTGGTGGCCCGGGCGGTGGGCGTCGGCGCGCTGAAGTACGCCGACCTGTCCGGCGACCGGATGTCCGACTACCTGTTCGACTGGGACCGGATGCTGGCGCTCACCGGCAACACCGGGCCCTACCTGCAGTACGCGCACGCCCGGATCCGCTCGATCCTGCGGAAGTCCGGTGCCGCGCCGGGCCCGGTGTCGCTCACCGACCCGGCGGAGCGGGCGCTGGCACTGGAACTGCTCGCGTTCCCGGCGCTGGTGGAGCAGGTGGTGTCGTCGCTGGAACTGCACCGGCTGGCCGGGCAGCTGTACCGGGTGGCGACCACGTTCAGCGCGTTCTACGAGCGGTGCCCGGTGCGCACCGCCCCGCCGGCGGTGCGGGACAGCCGGCTCGGGCTGTGCGAGCTGACCGCCCGGGTGCTACGGCAGGGGCTGGGTCTGCTCGGCATCGACACTCCGGAGCGCATGTGACGTGCCGAAGCGGTCCAGCCGTCCGAAGCCGGGCCAGATCCGGTCGGTGAGTTCGCGGGACGCGTACACGTGCTGGGCGGCGCGGCGGCGCCGCTCGGCCAGCACCGCGGCCAGGAACAGCCACGGCGGCGTGCCCGGTGGCGGCGGCTGCGGGATGCGGGCGGCCATCTCCTCGGCCAGCGCGTACGCGAACCGGCGATGGTACGGCTGCCGGATCTGCTTGCTGCGGGCCAGGTAGTGCCGGGTGGCCAGGGCCAGGTCGTCGTCGATCCCGCTGAGGTCCAGGGTGGCCGCCCACCCGGCCAGCGCCGGAGGCATGGCCGGCATCCAGCCCCACTCCGCGGACGACCGCTCGTGCACCACGAACGTGCCGGCGGCCAGATCGCCGAGGCGCCGGCTGCGCGCCGAGAACAGCATGGTGAGCATGCTGACCACCCAGGTGATCAGCGGCATGATCAGGCCGGGCCACTCGACGGCCACGCCGACCAGGGTGCGGGTCAGCGCGTGCCGTACCCGGATCGGGCCGCCGTCCTCCCGGACCACCCGCAGGCCCAGCGCGCGCTTGCCCAGGCTGCGCCCGTTGGTCAGGGTCTCCATCAGCGTCGGGTACGCGATGAACACGCCGATCGTCAGCACCAGGAACGTGGTCTGCACGAACGCGTCGTCGACCAGGTCACCGAAGATCGGCGGGATCGCCAGCAGCGCCACCGCGACCAGGAACAGCACCAGCACCACCTGGACGCCGATGTCCAGCAGCAGGGCCAGCGCCCGGGAGCCGAGCCGGGCCACCCGGACGTCGACCTCCACCGCCTCGCCGTTGACCAGCCGGTCGCCGCCGGGGGCGGCGTCCGGCGGACGGGGCACGGCGGGCACGGTCACCCGCACAGTCAACACCATCCGCACCGCGGGCTACGCTGCGGCGGTGGACCTCGACGCGTATGTGGCCGAGCACCGCGGCGAGTGGAACCGCCTGGAGACGCTGACCCGCAAGCGCCGGCTGTCCCCGGACGAGGCGGACGAGCTGGTGCTGCTCTACCAGCGCGCCGCCACCCACCTGTCGCTGGTCCGCAGCCGCTCGCCGGACCCGGTGCTGATCGCCGGGCTGTCCCGGCTGGTGCTGGCCGCCCGCGCCGCGATCACCGGCGGGCGCCGCTTCTCCTGGCAGCCGGTGGCCCGGTTCTTCACCAGCGCGCTCCCCGGCGAGTTGTACCGGGCCCGGTGGTGGTGGATCGGCGTCGGCGTGCTCTGCGTGGTGCTCGGCGGCGCGCTGATGCGGTACGTCGCCGCGAACCCGGACGTGGCCGCGCTGTTCATGAGCGACGAGGACATCCAGCAGCTGGTCGCCAACGACTTCGTCGGCTACTACAGCGAGTTCCAGGCGCAGAACTTCGCCGCCCTGGTGTGGACGAACAACGCCCTGCTCACCGCGCAGTGCCTGGCGTCCGGCGTACTCATCATCCCGGTGTTGTACCTGCTCGGCGCGAACCTGCTCTCGATCGGCGTCACCGGCGGGGTGATGATCGGCGCGGACGCCGGCGACACCTTCTTCACCTACATCGCGCCGCACGGCCTGCTGGAACTGACCTGTGTGTTCGTCGGCGCCGGGGTGGGCCTGCGGATCGGCTGGGCGTGGATCGCGCCGGGCCCGCACCGCACCCGCGGGCAGGCGCTGGCCGAACGGGCCCGCAGCGGCATGCTGGTCGCCCTCGGCCTGGCGCTCACGCTCGGCGTGGCCGGCCTGCTGGAGGCGTACGTGACGCCGTCGTCGCTGCCGGCGGTGCTGCGGATCGCCATCGGCGCGCTGGTCTGGCTGCTGTTCCTGGGGTACGCGCTGGGGGTCGGCGGGGCGGCGCACCGGCGCCGGGCGTCGGCGGACCTCACCGAGCAGGACGGCGCCGCCGAAGTCCCGATGCGCTGACCGGTCTAGAGCCGGCCGGCCGCCTTCAGTTCCAGGTACACGTCGGCCACCCGGGACGCGAACGACTCCCGGGTCTGGTCCACCACGATCACGCCCTGCTGGCGCAGCACCGCCTGGACCCGGTCCCGTTCCGCCAGGGCCAGTTCGGCGGCCGCGGCCAGGTGTACGTCCTCGGCGGTGGCGCCCGCCTCCGGCAGCACCGCCAGCCGGGCCGTCTCCGGGTCCCGCACGCTGGCCACCACCACCCGGTGCCGGGTGGAGATCCGGGACAGCATCGGCAGCAGGCCCTCCACCAGCGGCGCCGCGTCCAGCGCGGTGAACACCACCACCAGGGCACGCTTGTGGTCGCGGCGCATCAGCTCGGCCACCGCCAGCCCGAAGTCCGTCTCCACCAGGGCCGGTTCCAGCGACGCCATCGCGTTGATCAGCCGGGACACCTTGGCCCGGTGGCCGCCGCCCTGCACCCGGGCCCGGACCGCGGTGTCCACCGCGAGCAGGTCCACCCGGTCGTCGGCGCGGGTGGCGAGCACGCTGAGCAGCAGGGCCGCGTCGATGGCGGCGTCCAGGCGGGGCTCGTCGCCGATCCGGGCCGCGGACGTGCGGCCGGTGTCGAGCAGGCACAGCACCCGCCGGTCGCGCTCCGGCCGCCAGGTGCGGACCACCACATCATGGGTACGGGCGCTGGCCCGCCAGTCGATCGAGCGCACGTCGTCGCCGATCACGTACTCGCGCAGCGCGTCGAACTCGGTGCCCTGGCCCCGCCCCCGGGTCACCACCGCACCGTCGAAGACCCGCAGCCGGGCCAGTTTCTCCGGCAGCAGCCGCCGGGACGGGAAGTCCGGCAGCACCCGCAGCGTCCAGGGCGGCGTGACGCCCGCGTTCCACGCCTGGCCGCGCTGCCGGTACGCGAGCCCCAGCGGCCCGTACGACCGCAGCGTCACCCGCACCGCGGGACGGTCGCCGTGCCGGGTCGGTACGAGCGTGGTGACCACCGGCTCCTCCGCGCCGCCGGGCAGCCGCAGCCGATGTTCCGCGTTGCCGGTGCCCGCCGACGGCACCCAGCTGTCGCGCAGCGAGAGCCACATCGGGCGCCCCGAGGTGTTGCCGACGGTCAGCGTGACGGTCGCGGTCCGGCCCAGCCACACCGTGGTGTCGCCGGCCCGGCGCAGCGTCACCGCGGTCAGCGGGGCCGCCGCGACCGCGTCGATCACCGCCACCGCCACCGCGATGATGACCACCGCCAGCGCCATCAGCCACGGCGACGGCAGCAGCGCGGGCAGCAGCCCACCGGCCGCCAGCAGCAGCGCGAAGCGCCAGGTCACCACGGCCGGCTCAGCGCGGGGCCGGTACGGCGGCGAGGACCGCGCGCAGCACCGAGTCGGTGGTCACGCCGTCCAGTTCGGCCTCGGCCCGCAGCCGCACCCGGTGCCGCAGGGTGGGCAGTGCGAACGCCTTCACGTCGTCCGGCACCACGTAGTCGCGGCCGCTGAGCCAGGCCCGGGCCTTCGCCACGGCCAGCAGCGCGGTGCTGCCCCGCGGGGAGGCGCCCAGTTCCAGCGCCGGCGACACCCGGGTGGCCCGGCACAGGTCGACGATGTACGCCAGCACCGGCTCGGTGACGCTGACCCGGCGTACCGCCTCGCGCCCGGCCGCCAGATCGGCGGCGGTCGCCACCGGGCTCACCCCGGCGGCCTTGAGGTCGCGCGGGTCGAAGCCGTGGTGGTGCGCCCGCAGCACGTTCAGCTCGTCCTCCCGCTCGGGCAGCGGCACGGACAGTTTCAGCAGGAAGCGGTCCAGCTGCGCCTCCGGCAGCGGGTAGGTGCCCTCGTACTCGATCGGGTTCTGGGTGGCCGCCACGATGAACGGTTCCGGCAGCCGCCGGGGCACCCCGTCCGTGCTGACCGTGCGTTCCTCCATCGCCTCCAGCAGCGCCGCCTGCGTCTTCGGCGGAGTCCGGTTGATCTCGTCGGCGAGCAGCAGGTTCGTGAAGATCGGCCCGGGGCGGAAGTTGAAGGCGGCGGTGCGCGCGTCGTAGATCAGCGAGCCGGTCACGTCGCCCGGCATCAGGTCCGGGGTGAACTGCACCCGCTTGGTCTCCAGGTCGAGTGCCGCCGCCAGCGACCGCACCAGCAGGGTCTTGGCGACCCCGGGCACGCCCTCCAGCAGGACGTGGCCGCTGCACAACAGCGCGATCACCACCCCGCTGATCACCGCGTCCTGTCCCACCACCGCCTTGGCCACCTCGACCCGGAGCCGGCCCAGCGCGTCCCGCGCCCCCGCGGCGTCCACAGAAGCCGTCGTCACGTCACAGTCCCCTCGATCATTGCTTGATGCCCGGTCACGGTTCGTACCAGGTTCTGCACGGCCGCGGCCTTCTCGGCCAGGTCCTCGTCGGTGTCCTCGACCCCGCCGCCGAGCAGTGCCCGGATCTCGTGTTCGGGCCACCCGGTCTCGGCCGCGACCCGGCCGGCCACCACGTCCAGCGTGCTGTCCGGCGGCAGCCCGAAGTGGTCGGCGAGCCGCCGGCAGGCCGCCGCCTGCACGGTCGCCAGTGAGGCGTCGCGCGCCCGGGACCGGCGGTACAGGCCGCCCAGCCCGCGTACCGTCTCGGCCGCCCGGACCCGGCTGGGCAGCGGCTCGGCCACCGGCGTGCCGAGCCGCCGGGCGGACGCGGCGGCCAGCGCCAGCGCGGCCAGCGCGAGCAGCAGCACGGTGGCCCAGAACGCCGGCGGGAACGCCTCGGCCAGCGGGTTCGGCTGCGTCTGCTCGGCCTGGCCGCCGTCCTGCGGCTCGCCGGGACCGGGCTGCGCCGGCTCCTCGAACTGCTCCTGCTCGGGGTACTCCTCCTCGCCGCCCGGGTCCGCCGGTTCCGGTTCCAGCGTGCGGATCGTCGGCTCCGGGGTCGGCGGCGGGGTCTCCTGCCGGTGCAGGTCCAGCCACACCAGCCGGGAACTGCGGGACAGCAGCCCGACCGCGAACTCGGCGTTGCCGTGCTCGTCCAGCCGGTCGTTGCGGAACGGGTCCGGCGCACCCACCAGCGTGACCGCGGCGTCGTCGGTGACCATCTCCACCACCCCGCCGCCGTAGCAGCGGAACACCTCGTCCGGCGCCTCGCCGTAGGACCAGCGCAGCACCGCGGCCGGCGCGGTGGCGAACGGCTGCGCGCAGCCCGGCTCCGGCGCCGCCGCGGTCCACCGCGGGCCGGTGAGCGGCACGAACAGCTGGGCGTCGGACAGCGCCTGGCGTTCCGGCGCCACCAGCACCACCCGGGCGCCGGACGACGTGATCTCCTGCAGGTACTCCGGGTGGACCAGTCCCGGCGCGGTCACCAGCAGCGTCGCGTCGCCGGTGTTCGCGGCGGCCAGCGCGTCCAGCGTGCTGGTGTGCCGGTCCACCGTGACTCCGGCCGCGGTGAGCCGGTCGGCCAGGGCGCGGGCGCCGTCGCCGGCGTCGCTGACCGGGGAGAGGAACGACGGTTCGGTCGGGTCCGGCTGCTGCACCGCGTGCGCGATCCAGGTGGTCAGCGCCAGCACCAGGACGACCGCGAACGGCAGCACCACCCGCAGCCGCCGGCTGCGCAGGGCGGTCACCGCGCACCCGCCCGGACCTGGGCGGTCAGCGCGCGCATGTGCTCGTCGTGATCGCGGTGCGCGGGCCGGTCGCCGTACCAGATCTCGGAGAACAGCTCGGTGGCCTCGCCCAGCGGGCCCGCGACTCCGGGCCGCTGGGTCGCGGCGACCGCCGCCAGTTCGGCCGCGGTCCAGCCCGGCTGCGGGGCCACCACCCGCGCGGCCACCAGGTCACCCACCGCGTCGCGCAGCCGCTGCCGGATCGCCTCGGCGTACCGGCCCTCGGCCGCGTACCGGTCGGCCAGCGACATGCCGTCCCGTACCACCACGGTGGTCTCGTCGGCGGGGCGCGCAGGCGTGCTCGTCGGCGGGGCGGTCTCCGCGGCCTGGACCGGCGCGGCCGGTTTCTTGCGGCGGCGCCGGCGCAGTCGCCAGCGCGGCAGCCGGCGCGGCACCCAGGCCGGGAACCAGTACCACAGCGCCGCGATCACTCCCGCCGCGAGCAGCGACAACAGCAGCAGCACGCCGGGCGGCACCACGTCGAAGACCGCGGCGGCCAGCTCGTCCCAGGCCCGGGTCACGGCGCGTGCACCAGCGTCGACTCGACGTCGGTGCCGCGGCTGCGGGCCCGGCTGACCGCGATGTCCAGACCTTCGGTACGCACCCGCACGTCCAGCAGCAGCACCGCGGACACGCAGGCCAGCGCGGCGTACGCCACGGTGTTGGCCAGTCCCCACGAGACCGGGTGCAGCCACGCCTCCCAGGCCGGCTGGGACCCGGTGACCGCCTCGGCAATCGCGGACCAGCCGGCGCCCAGCGCGAACCGGATCGCCAGCCAGGTCAGGTACGCGACCAGCAGCACCCAGAAGCCGCGCAGCCCGGACCGGGCGGCCAGCACCAGCGACCGGCCCACCGGATGCCGGGCCCGGTCGATGACCAGCGCCGGCGCGGTCATCGCGCACAGCCCGAACACCACCACCCAGGGCAGCAGCCCGAGGAACGCGCCCACCGCGGCCATCGCCCCGAGCAGCACCGCCGCCACGCCGGTGGCCACCGGCCGGGCCCGCCGCCACAGCTGCCGGTCCCGCACCGGCAGCCCGAGCAGCGCCGGCCCCGCGGCGGCCGCGGCGATTGCGCCGAGCAGCGTGAGGATCGTCATCTCGGTGCCGAAGCCCAGCGCGGTGACCGCCCACCAGGCGCCGACGTGCTCCTCGGCGGGCCCGTAGAACGGCGGCGACAGGTACGCGGCCTTCCGCATCGGCGCCAGCGCCAGCTGCTCGGCCCCGGCCAGCACGGCGGCGGCGCCGAACAACGGCAGCGCCCGGCGTCGCAGCAGCGCCATCGCCGCGTCCAGCAGCTCGCCGAGCGTCATCGGGCGCAGCGGCAACTCCGGCTGCGCAGACATGGCGCGAATCCTAGGTGATGAGGTCACCGGCTCAGCGGGCATCCGCCACCCTCGCCCGATGATGCATCGACGGTTATGGTGCGGAAGGCGCTCACGAGGCGTCCGTTCGACTTCCGAAAGGTTCCTCCATGACCTTCACCCCCGGCGTCTCCCGGCGTGCCGTGCTGGCCGCCTCGGCCGCCTCCGCGGCCGCCCCGCTCGCCGTCTCCGGCGGCGCCGCGGCCGCCCCGAAGACCACGACCTACCACCTCACCGTGCTGGGTACGTCGGACACTCACGGCAACGTCTACAACTGGGACTACTACAAGGACACCGAGTACGACGACAGCGCCCACAACGACGTCGGTGTGGCCAAGCTGGCCTCGCTGGTCAACCAGATCCGCGCCGAGCGGGACACCACCACGCTCGTGCTGGACGCCGGCGACACGATCCAGGGCACGCCGCTGGCCACCTATTACGCCAAGCAGGAGCCGATCACCACCACCGGCGCGAAGCACCCGATGGCGCGGGCCATGAACGTGCTGCACTACGACGCGGTGACGCTCGGCAACCACGAGTTCAACTACGGGCTGCCGCTGTTGAACCTGTGGATCCGCCAGCTCGGGTTCCCGGCGCTGGCCGCGAACGCGGTGGACGTGCGCACCGGCCGGCCGGCCTTCACGCCGTACGTGATCAAGCGGGTCTCGCTCGGCCGGCACGCGCCGACGCTGCGGGTCGGCATCCTGGGGCTGACCAACCCGGGCACGGCGATCTGGGACCGGGTGCACGTGGAGGGCAGGCTCCGCTTCGAGGACCTGGTGGCGACCGCTGCGAAGTGGGTGCCGATCATGCGGGCCCGCGGCGCCGACGTGGTGCTGATCTCGGCGCACGGCGGGGACAGCGGCACCTCCAGCTACGGTCCGGAGCTGCCGGTGGAGAACCCGAGCGCGTTGATCGCGGAGCGGGTGCCGGGCATCGACGCGATCCTGTTCGGCCACGCGCACGCCGACGTGCCGCAGCGGTTCGTCACCAACCTGGCCACCGGGGAGCAGGTGCTGCTGTCCGAGCCGTCCCGGTGGGGGCAGCGGCTGACCAGGATGGACTTCACGCTGACCCGGTCCCGGGGACGCTGGACGGTCACCGGGAAGAAGTCCACCACGCTGAACTCGAACACGGTCGGAGAGGACCCGGCGGTGCTCGCCGCGGTGCGCGCCCAGCACACCCGGACCGTCGCGTACGTCAACCAGGTGGTGGCCCGGTCGACCGTCGAGCTGTCCGCGGCCGAGTCGCGCTACCGGGACACGCCGATCCTGGACTTCATCAACCGGGTGCAGACCGACACGGTGACCGCCGCGCTGGCCGGCACCGAGCACGCCGGCCTGCCGGTGTTGTCCATCGCGGCGCCGTTCAGCCGCACCGCGGTGTTCCCGCAGGGCGACGTGAAGATCAAGGATGTGGCCGGGCTCTACATCTATGACAACACGCTGGAGGCGGTGATCCTCACCGGCGCCGAGGTCAAGGCGTACCTGGAGTACTCGGCGAAGTACTTCCGCACGCTGGCGCCGGGCGCGCCGGTGGTGCCCGCCGACCTCAACGACCCGGCGGTGCCGGATTACAACTACGACGTGTTCTCCGGCGTCGACTACGACATCGACATCAGCCGGCCGGTGGGGGAGCGGATCACCCTGCGCGGTGTCGACCCGGCCGCCCGGTTCGTGGTGGCGGTGAACAACTACCGGCGCTCCGGCGGCGGCAACTTCCCGGGCATCGTCACCGGGCAGGTCTACAACGCCCAGCAGGAGATCCGCCAGCTGCTGATCGACTGGGCACAGGCCCGCGGGGTGATCGACCCGGCGGACTTCTTCGTACCGAACTGGCGGCTGGTCCGGGCCGGCGAGCCGGTCTTCGGGGCCTGACCCCGGTACAGAGGCGTGGCGCACCCTCCCCGCCGGGGGTGCGCCACGGGTCCTCTACTTCCGCGCCGGCACGGCCGTCCACACGCCGTCGGCGTCCGCCGTGACGGTGAGCGACGCGGTACGCCCGTCGTTCAACGTCAGCACGCAGTCGTACCGGCGCAGACCGTCCGTCCCGCGGGCTCCGACCGGCGTGCAGGCGGCCCTGGTCGCGGTGACCCGCGCCGTCTCGGTCAGCTGACCGTCGCCGACCAGCTTGCTCTGCACCAGCTTGGTGGTGGCGTTCTCCTTGATGGTCAGGTAGGTGGGGACCGCGACGGCCACCGAGACGGCCAACCCGAGCACCCACACGGCGGTCACCACCGCCCAGGCCACCCAGTACGGTGCGACGCCGTTGCGTCCCCGCCGGGCCTGCTCGGCGCGCCGGGCCGCGGCGATCGCGCCCAGCGGGCCGAAGACCCACGTCCAGGCGACTACCGGCCACCAGGACGGCGGGTCGGGCCGGGCGGCGTTGTGCATCTCCTCCGGGAACGGCACCAGCAACTGCCCGTGCGGCGCGTACGGGGCCGGCGGGCCGTACGCCGGGGGCTGGTCCGGTGGGGGCGGCGTGGCCCAGGGCGGGTTGGTCGGGTAGGCCTGCGGCGGGACCGCGGGATCCGCGCCGTACGGGGTCTGGGTGGTCATGCGGGGTGGCCTTTCCGGTAGCAACCGTGGCGCAGCGCCGTGCCAGAGTGGTCGTCTCATCGACGCCCGGCGGCCCCACCTGAGTGTTCCCGGGCGGTCAGGTCCCCGGGCTGACCGCCACCTGCATCTCGGTCACCCACCGGCCGTGGTCGTCCGGCGGGCATTCCAGGTACACCTCGCGGGCGTAGCCGCAGCCCATGGTGCGATAGCCGTGGTCGTCGATCCAGCGGGCGATGATCTGTTCGGTGCGGAACGCCTCGGACATCGGGCCGTGGTGCAGCAGCGTGGCCGCGTACCGGACCGGCGGCAGGTCCACCACGGCGAACCCCGGGTCGGCCGGCACGTCACCGGTGAACGGGAAGGCGGCGTGCACGGTGATCGACTCGTCGCCGGGGCCGGTGGGCGCGGGCAGATAGTAGGCGATCGGTGCGCCGCTCATCCGTACCCCGGCGGCGGTCATCCGGTCCATCAGCACCGGATACAGCGGGCTCAGCGCGGACGTGATGTACGGGCCGTCGTATCCGGCGCACGGCGCGGACAGCTCGGCGACCCGCAGCGCCGGTACCGACGTGAGGACGACGTCGGCGGTGTCCATGTGGCCCTCGGTCTCGATCAGCCGGAGACGGGTGTCCACCCGGGCGAGGCGCGCCTGGTCCTCGGCCATCTGCTCGGCCAGCTGGGCACGGCGCAGCCGCAGCATGCCGCGCAGTTCGGCGGTACCGACCTTGTCGTCGATCATGGTCTGCACCTGCTCCAGCGTGAAGCCGAGGTCCTTGAGCGCGACCACCCGGTTGAGCAGGGTCAGCTGGGCCGCAGCGTAGTAGCGGTAGCCGCTGGACTTGTCGACCCGGGCGGGCCGGATCAGGCCGATCGCGTCGTAGTGGCGCAGCATCCGGACCGACACCCGGCCCAGGTGGGCGAAGTCTCCGATGGTGAACATGATCCCCCGATGCTGAGCCCTGACACGGTGTCCGGGTCAACCTCCGGCGGTGCCGCCGTCCGCGTTTCCGCCACCGCCGTCGTTTCCGCCGTCGCTGTCCGGGTTTCCCGGCGGTGTCGTGGTGGTCGTGGTCTGCGTCGGCGGGGTCGTCGTCGTGGTCTGCGTGGTCGGGGTCGTGGTCGGCGGGGTCGTCGTGGTGGGCGGGGTGGTCGGCGTGGTGGTCGGGGGCGGCGTGGTGGTGCGGGTCGGCCGGGGCGCCTCGCCGTTCGGCCGGGTGGTCCGCCGGGTCTCCTCGTCCGACGGAGGCGGCGCGGCCGGCACCTCCGGCTCGGCGCTCTCGGTCGGCTCGGCCGGCGTGGTGGCGGCCGGGGTGACCGGCGGGTTGTCGCCGTCGTTGTCGCCGAGGACCAGGGCGAACGCGAGGCCGGTCGCGGTCAGGATCAGGGCGATGACGGTCAGCAGCACGGCCAGCTGGGCACGGGACCGCCGGGCCGCCGACGGCCTCGGCGGCGGAGCGGAGTGCCGGGGTACGGGCGTCGTGGGCGCCGCCGCGGCAGCGACCGGCGCCGCGGTCAGCACGGTCCGGGTCAGGCCGGTCCCGGTGACCCCGGGGGTGACCGTGGTGGTGGCGTCCGTGGCGACCGCGGCCAGGGCGGCGTCGGCGAACTCGGCGGCGCTTTCGAACCGGTCCTCCGGATGCTTCGCCATCGCCCGGGTGATCAGTTCGCGGACCGCGAGCGGCACCTCGTCCGGCAGCGGCTCCGGGTCCTCGTCCAGGTGCCGCAGCGCCACCTGCAGCGCGTTGTCGCCGTCGAACGGCGGATGGCCGGCGATGCAGTGGTACGCCACCGCGCCCAGCGCGTAGATGTCCGTGGCCGGCGTGACGTTGCCCTTGGCGACCTGCTCGGGTGCCATGTAGAGCGCGGTGCCGACGATCGCGTTGAGGCCGGTCACGCTGGTCACCGCGGCGGACCGGGCGACCCCGAAGTCGACCAGGATCACCGCGCCGGTGGGCTTGACGATGAGGTTGCCGGGCTTGACGTCGCGGTGCACCGTGCCGTTCAGGTGCGCGGCATGCAGGGCGTCGCCGGCCTGGGCGACGATCGACATGGTCTCCTCGACGCTGAGCCGGCCGGCCTCCTTGAGCCGGGTGGACAGCGGTTCGCCCTCGACGTACGCCATCACCAGGTAGGCGCACTGCTCCTCGTCCGCGGAGTCGCCGGCGCTGGCGTAGTCGTAGACCTCGACCACGCCGGGATGCCGGAACGCGGCCATCATCCGGGCCTCGCCGTAGAACCGCGCGGCGAACTCCGGGTCGGTCATCATCGCCGAGCGCAGCACCTTGACCGCGACGATGCGGCCGAGCACCACGTCGGTGCCCTTCCACACGTCGCCCATACCGCCCGTGGCGATGCGCTCGTCCAACCGGTAACGGTTGTCCAGCAGGTGTCCGGCATCCAGCACCAGCGGACCTTATCTGATCGGGGCCGTCGTCATGCGCGACGGCAGACCTGAGTGACGCTCAACTGTACAAAGCGGAAGCCTTACCTGCGGTGCAGCGGGGGCACCCTGCGGCCGGCCGCCGAATCGCTGATCAACTGGGCCAGCCGGCGTTCCCGGGTGTCCGCCCGCTTCGCGCTGACCACCCAGTGCACGGCCGCCCGGCGGTAGGACGGCGCCTGGCTTCGGAACCACTCCCAGGCCGCCGCGTCCGCCTGCAGCCGCTGCTCCTGGTCCGGGCTGAGCACGGCGTCCGCGGGCTGCTCGTACGAGTACGTCGCCACCCGATCGGGGCGGCGCTGCTCGAACGCCCGGATCCCGGCCGGGTGCATCAGCCCCTGCTCGGTGAGCCGCGCCACGGTGGCCACGTTCACCGCGCTCCACACGCTGCCGGTGCGCCGCGGGGTGAAGCGGACCTGGTAGCGCTGGTCGTCGATGCGGCGGCCGACGCTGTCGATCCAGCCGAAGCACAACGCCTGCTCGATCGCCTCGGCATGGGTGACACCGGTCCGGCCGCTGCCCTTCTTCCAGTAGCCGACCAGCAGCTCCGGCTGGTCCTCGTGGTGCCGTTCGAACCAGGCACGCAACTCCGCCGAGGAGGCGAAGAACACAGGTTCCATCCGGACAGCGTAGGGCCGCCGGGCGGCAAAGGGCTCCGCCCGGCGGCCGGACCGGAGTCAGCTCTCCTGCGCGCTGGTGGCCGGGGTCACGATGACCGCGGTCTCCGCGAGTTCCAGTTCCTCCTGCTCGGCCTGCCGCTCGAGCGCGGCCCGGGCGGCCGAGGCGGCGGCCCAGCCGACCGCCACGCCGATCAGGCCGGCGCCCACGATCAGGCCCCACGGGAGGCCAGGCTTCTGGCCGGCCAGCGCGTTGGCGGCCGCGTTCGCCCGGGTCCACGCCTCGTCGGCCACCGAGTTCACCTTGGTGCCGGCCAGGTTCGCCAACTTGGCGCTCTGGCGGTTCGTCCGCTTCGCGAGCTTCGTGCTCTTTCGACCCGCGCGATTTGCCAGCTTCGTGCCTCTACGGCTGGCCTCGCCGGCCAGGCTGGCCGCGGTGGTGCTGGTCACGTCGACCGTGTGCCGGCCGGCCTCACGCGCGCTGTCGCCGGCCGAGGCCACGGCGGACGACAGGTAGTCCCACGCCTGGGCGGCCGTGCGCTCGGCTCTACTGGTACGGGAAAACATCCGTCCTACCTCCTGCTCGCCGGTACTGGTTCTACCCCTGCCCGGACCGGCGGAACGGCAAACGTGGCCCGGGGCGCGCCGATGTGTCGGCTGTGGACAGCATCACGTCGGTAAAAACGCTCGACATACCTGGGTAGGCTGGGGCCGGTTCAGATGACGTACACAGGCATCTGTCAGGTTCGGTGACTAGCGTTGAGGCAGTTTCACCGAACCCCGTGGGGGTAGTCAACGCCGCCCCCGACGAGTAGACGCCCGGGGCACGCCCCGGGTGGGTGGAGGTAAGAGGCGTGACGCTGTCGATAACGACATCGACGCTTGCTGACGGTGGTGTGGAGGTCGCACCCGCGGGCGAGATCGACGTCGAGAACGCGTACGAGATCCGGGACACCGTGGCCGCGCAGCTCGCGGCCGGCCGGCCCAGCCGCATCGAGCTCAACATGGAGCGCGTCAGTTTCATCGACTCCACCGGCATCACCGCCCTCGTCGGTGCCTTCCAGCTCGCCAGCATCAGCAGCGTGAAACTCGTGGTCACCCGTCCGAGCCGGTTCGCGCACCGCCAGCTCTGGATCACCGGCCTGCTCGGCCTGTTCGGCAATCCGGAACCCTGTCCCGACTGCGTCGACCCCACCGGGCAGCCCGCCGTGTCGGGCGCCTGACCGCCGGTGACCGTTACGTTAAGCCTTGATGATCCGGCTTGATGCCGTGCTGTCCGGTAGGGAATAGTGCGGCCCGTGGCGCGACTCCCGCTCGGCACCCCCATCCTGGGGCGGTACGTCCTGATGAGGGCGATCGGCCAGGGCGGTGTCTCGACCGTGTATTCGGCGGTCGACGCCCATCGCGGCCGCCGGCTCGCGGTGAAGGTGCTGGCCCCCACGATGGCCGACGACCCCGGCGCCCGCGACGACGTCCGGCGTGAGGCGCTGATCACCCACCGGTTGCGCCACCCCGGCGTGCCGCGGGTCTTCGAGTACGGCGACGCGCCGCTGCCGGACGGCACCGTGGTGCCGTACGTCGTGCTGGAACTGCTCTCCGGCGTCCCGCTCACCGAGAAGTTGGCCGGCGGGCCGCTGGACTGGCCGGAGGCGGTCCGCATCGCGGCCAGCGTGGCCGACGTGCTGGCCGTCGCCCACCGCCGCGGCGTGGTCCACCGCGACCTCACCGCCCGGAACGTGATGATCACCGCGAACGGTGTGAAGATCATCGACTTCGGGCTGGCCACCGCGGCGCTGCGGGACGTCAACGCCGTCACCGGCCCGTTGGTGATCCGGTCCCACCAGCCGCGCGGGGTGCTCCCGACGCACCCGAAGACCCAGTTCGCGCACCCCGCCGACGACGTCTACACGCTCGGCGTGCTGCTCTACGAGATGCTGGTCGGGCACTCACCGTACCCCCGGGCGGTGGCCGCCACCATCCTCGCCTCGGGCCGCGCCGGCCACCTCGCGCCCACCCCCGTGCTCGCGGTCCCGGGCCTGGCCGGCGAGGTGCGCGACCTGGTCCGCGCCTGCATGGCGAAGAACCCGGCGGACCGCCCGGCCAGCGCGGACGTCGCGCTCGCGCTGTGGTCGGTGCTGCACCACACCGGGGTACGCCTGCTGGAACCCTCCTACAACTGATCCGCCCACGGCGGCGGACCGGTGAAGGCCAGCTGGTAGACCTCGAAGAGCACCGCCTCGGCGACGCCCAGCGCCGGGCCGCCCATCCGCGCCATCCAGGTCAGCATCGGACCCGGCTCCGGGCCGCCCGCGCCCAGGCCCTTGGTGTACTCGGCGTGCGCCTCCAGCGAGGCGATCCCGCGCCGCAGCGGCTCCCCGGTCACGTCCACCGCGTGGGTCGGCCGCTCCGCGCCGGCGAACGCCACCAGCCGTACCCCGCCCCACGGCTCCAGACCCTCGTCCAGCAGCTCCGGGAAGATCCACCGGTTGCCGGCGTCCCGGGCCGCGTCCAGCGTCGCCAGCCCGACCACCCGGTGGTCCGCCTGATTCGGCATGCCGCCCATCATCCGGACCGTGAACGCCCCGGAGACGATCACCTCGGGGCGGTGCCGGCGGATCGCCCGGGCGATGTCCCGGCGCAGGTCCAGGCCGTACTCCACCACGCCGTCCCGGTGGTCCAGGAACTCCACCACGTCGACGCCCACCTCCCGGGCGCCCGCGCGTTCCTCCTGCTCCCGCAGCGGCGCCGCCTGCGCCGGGTGGATGCCGTCGATGCCCGCCTCGCCGCGGGTCGCGAGCAGGTACGTCACCTGCTTGCCCTGGGTGGTCCAGCGGGCGACCGCGGACGCCGTGCCGTACTCGATGTCGTCGGGATGCGCCGCCACCGCGAGGCACCGTTCCCAGTCCTCAGGCAGCGCGGGCAGCAACTCAGTCATGCCGCTACTGTGCACCCCGATGGACCTCTCCCGCCTCCACTTCCAGGCCCGTGTCGCGATGCAGACTCAGCACCGGGTACCGCTCACCGTCGCCCGCCTCGCGGAGGTGCGGCGCAGCATGGTCGACGCCGTGCCGGCCGAGGTCGGAACGGGGCCGCAGCTGCACAGCGTCGCCGACGTGGACGCGGACGGCGTACCCGCCCGGTGGTACCGCACCGGCGCGGCCGACGCGCCCGCGCTGCTCTACGCGCACGGCGGCGGCTGGGTGCTGGGCGACCTGGACACCCACGACGGGCTGTGCCGGCACCTGGCCGCGGCGAGCGGCTGGTCGGTGCTCGCGGTCGACTACCGGCGCGCCCCGGAACACCCGTACCCGGCGCCGGTCGACGACGTGGAACGGGCGCTGGGCTGGCTGCGGCGCGCGGCCCCCCGGGTGGCGGTGGGCGGTGACTCCGCGGGCGCGCATCTCGCCGCGGTGGTGGCGCGCCGGGCCCGGGACGCCGGCCTCCCGGTCGCCGCGCAGGTGCTGATCTGCCCGGCGCTCGACCCCGCCATGGCCTACCCCGACCTGGACGACTACGGGCTGCACACCGACGAGATGCGGTTCTTCTGGGACGCGTTCGCGCCGCCCGGGGTGGACCGGGCGGACCCCGACCTGAACCCGCTGGCCGCCGACCCGGCCGGGCTGCCGCCGGCCGTGGTGGTCACCGCCGAGCTGGACATTCTGCGCGACGAGGGGGAGCGGTACGCGGCCCGGCTGCAGGCCGCCGGGGTACCCGTCGTGTGCGCCCGCTACCAGGGCGTCAACCACAACTTCGTCCGCAAGCTCGCGCTGTTCGACGCCGCGCACGCCGCGGTCGGCCAGATCGCCGGTGCGCTGCGCCGGCTGTCGGTGTGACCGGTCAGAGCGCCGGGGACTGCACCCGGATCGACTCCAGGTTCAGGCGTACGTCGGTGGCCTCGCCGGGCGCCCGGATCGGCGTCACCACCGCGTAGTTGTCGGCCAGCGCGGCCAGGTCGGTGTCCGGCTCGAGGGCCTCCTCGGCGGCCTGCACCGCGGTCCGGACGAAGCCTTCGCCCGCCTCCGCGATGCTCACCTGGACCTGGCCGAACCGGGCCAGCCGGGCCCGGCGCAGCCCGCGGATCCCGTCGCAGTGCAGGTCCGGGACGTTCAGATTGAGCACGGTGCCGGGCGGCGTGTGGGTCAGCGTGGGCAGCAGCTGCACGGCCAGGTTCGCCGCGCTGTCCCAGTGCCGCTGCTCGTCGTCCACCTTGTCGAGGTCGGCGATCGCCGCGCCGCCGCTGGACGAACTGGCCGCGGCCGGGGTGAGCACGTCCAGCGAGACGGCCAGCCCGCGCAGGCCGGCGTGCGAGGCGGTCAGGGTGGCGCCGACGGTACCGGAGTGGATCACCGCGGCCCCCGCGTTGGCGCCCCGGTTGATGCCGGACAGCACCACGGTCGGCACCGCGCCGAACGCCTCCCGCAGCGCCAGCAGCACGATGAACGCCGGGGAGGCCGCGACCGCGTACGCCGGGATGTTGCGCGCCCCGGTCAGTTCCCGCGGCTCCACCACGATCTTGCCGTCCTTCTCCACCGCGGTCATCGCGGCGCTGCTCCCGCTGGCCTCGGTGAGCGGCGCGGCGACCACGACGTCGTATCCGGCGCGCTGCGCGGCCCGGGCCAGCCACCGGATGCCCGGCGCCTCGATCCCGTCGTCGTTGGTGATCAGGATGCGTTCGCTCATCTAGTCCGCCTTGATCGGGGTCAGGTCGACCCGCTCGGTGAGTACCCGGACCGCGTCGGCGTGGCCGGTGCCGAGGCCGTGCCGGGTGACGTTGAGTGCGCCGGCGGCCGCGCCGGTGCGGACCGCCTGGGCCAGGTCGCCGCCGCGGGCCAGGGTGGCCGCGACGCCGGCGGTCATCGAGTCGCCGGCGCCACGTGTCTCGGCGGGTGCCAGTGTCGGCATGCCGACCTCGTACACCCGGTCGTCGATCAGCGCGTACGCCCCCGCGTCGCTGCGCGAGACCAGTGCCGTCCCGGCGCCGTCGGTGTGCAGCCGGTGGAGCGCCTTGATCAGCTCGCCGGGGGAGTCGTCGGCGGCCCGGCCGTCCGCGATGAGTTCCTCGTGGCTCACCTTCACCACGTGCAGCCCGGCCTCCAGCACCGCGGCCAGGTGGTCGCCGGACAGGTCGGCGATCACCCGGCAGCCGTTCGCGCCGAGGTCGCCGGCGAGCCGCCGGTACACGTCCGGACCGATCACCGAGGGGTGCGCCGGCCCGCTCAGCACCGCCACGCCGGCCCGCAGGCCCTCCGCCAGGGCCAGGCTGTACAGCTCGTCCAGGACGTGCCGGGACAGCGGGACGCCGGGCTGCTCGGCGATCTCCTCGCGGCTGCCGCTGCGCCGGTCGTGCACGTACCACCCACTGCCGGAACCGCGGTGCACGGTCCGCACCGTGACGCCCTCGAACGCGAGCAGCGGCTCCAGCACCGCGCCGACCTCGCCGCCGACCGCGGCCACCAGAGTGACCTCGGCGCCCAGCGAGGTGATCATGCGGGTCTGCCAGATGCCCTGCCCGCCGGGGTGGACGTGCAGCTCCGGCTGGTCGTGCTGCTGCTCGATGGTCACCGTCAGCTGGGGGGCCGGAGCGAACACCATGACCGCACTCATGTCCCAATTTTCACTGATGTTCTGCGATGCCGCGCGCCGTTCGGCGAACTGTCCTCCCGGCTCACCAGCCGACCGGTGTGCACCGCCCGGCGCCGACCGGCTCCACCTGGAGCGTGGCGTGGTCGATCGAGAAGTCCTCGTGGAGTGCGTCGCGGGCACTGGCGAGCACCGCGCCGAGTTCGGCGTCCGGGTCCAGGCTGAGGTGGGCCGAGGCCACGTCCATGCCCGAGGTGAGCGTCCAGACGTGCAGGTCGTGCACGTCGCAGACGCCGGGGACCGCGGCGAGGCGGTCGCGCACCGTGCCCACGTCCAGGTGGCGGGGTGCGGCCTGGACCAGGATGCGGACGGCGGACCGGCCGAGCGCGAACGTCCGGGGCAGGATCATCAGCGCCACGAGCACCGCGACGATCGGGTCCGCGTACGACCAGCCGGTCACCGCGATGATCGCCGCGGCCACGATGACGCCGACCGAGCCCAGCAGGTCGCCCAGGACCTCCAGGTAGGCGCCGCGCACGTTGATGCTCTCCCGGGCACCGTCCCGGAGCAGCGCGAACGCCACCAGGTTGACCAGCAGGCCGCCGGTCGCGACCAGCAGCATCCAGCCGGCCGGCACGTCCGGCGGGTCGGTGAACCGGCGGGCCGCCTCGATCAGCACGTAGACCGCCACGCCGGTGAGCAGCAGCGCGTTCGCCAGCGCGGCGAGCACCTCGAGCCGGTAGAGGCCGAAGGTGCGCTGCGAATCGGTGCCCGCCCGGCCGGCCGCGGTGATGGCGGCGAGCGCCATCGCGATGCCGAGCACGTCGGTGAACATGTGGCCGGCGTCGGAGAGCAACGCCAGCGATCCGGTGACCAGCGCGGCCACCGCCTCGACGATCATGAACGCGGCGAGCAGTCCCGCCGCCCACCACAGGCGGATCCGGTGCTGCCCGCCGGCGTGCGCCGCGGAGGCGCCGTGGTCGTGCCCGGCTCCCATGCCTCAACCCTCCGTCGCGGCGTTTGACCCCGGCCAATATATGTTCACATCGCTATGTGTGCAAGTTGAACTGGATTGTCATTCCCGGGGTATGCACTGAGGAACGAAGGCCGTTCCCACCTGGAGGAAACCACCTCATGTCCAGACGTACCGTCGCGATCGTGGTGTCGACCGCCCTGGCAGTCACGCTCGTCGCCCCGCCGGCCGCCGGCGCCGGGTCCCACCGTCCCGCCGCGCCCACCACGCTCGACCTGCCCGCCGGCTTCCAGCCCGAGGGCATCGCGATCGGCAAGCAGCCGTACGCCTACTTCGGCTCCCGCGTCGACGGCGACATCTACCGCGTCAACCTGCGCACCGGACGCGGCCGGGTGATCAGCGAGGGCCCCGGCACCCAGTCCCTCGGCATGAAGGTCGACGGCCGGGGCCGCCTCTTCGTGGCCGGCGGCTCCGGCGGCGACGCCCGGGTGATCGACACGCGCACCGGGGCCGTGCTGGCCTCCTACCGGCTGCAGACCGTCCCCGCGTTCATCAACGACGTCACGCTCACCGGCGGCGCCGCCTGGTACACCGACTCCACCAACCCGACCCTGTTCAAGCTGCCGCTCGGCCGGCACGGCGCGCTGCCGTCCGCGGCCACCGCGGTCCCGCTCACCGGCGCCATCGCCTACGCCACACCCGGCCCCAACGCCAACGGCATCAGCCCCACGCCGGACGGACGCGCGCTGATCATCGTGCAGGCCAACACCGGCAAGCTCTTCCACACCACGTACGCCGGCGTCACCACCGAGATCGACCTGGGTGGCGAGACCGTCGGCAACGGCGACGGCCTCTGGCTGCGCGGACGCACCCTGTACGTGGTCCAGAACCGCCTCAACCAGATCGCGAAGATCAAGCTCAACCGCGCCGGCACGCGGGGCGAGGTGGTCTCCCGCACCGGCGACCCGCGCTTCGACGTACCCACCACCATCGCCGAGTACGGCGGCCGCTTCTACCTGCCGAACGCCCGGTTCACCACGCCCGCCGAGCCGACCACCCCGTACACCGCGGTGGCCGTCCCGATCCCGTAGCGATCACCGGGGTGCCGCCGTCCCGACCGGGCCGCCGGCACGCTCCCACCGCCCCGACAACGCGTGGTGTTGTGGCGCGCTCCGAGCCGGAGTGGCACACGGGTGCGCCGTCGCAGTGGCATGTGTGGTGTTGTGGCGCGCTCCGAGCCGCAGTGGCACACGGGTGCGCCGTCACGGTGGCGTGTGTGGAGTAGCGGTGGGTTCCTCACCGGAGTTCCACACGGCGCCGCTGAGCACTTCCCTGCTCCGAGCACTGTCGGCACGGTCCGGACGCCACGGGGAAACCGCGTTGGGGGGGGGGGGGGGGCGGGGGCCCCCCCCCCCCCCCCCCCCAACGCGGTAAGCGGCGCCGCTCAGAACAGGGTCTGCGTACCGCGCGGAATCATCGCCGGGCGCCACGCCGGATCGGTACCCACCGTGGTCAGGCGCTGCGTCGCCCGGGACAACGCCACGTACAGCGTCCGGACCCCGCTGGCGTCGACCGCCACCTCGCCCGGCTCGACCAGCACCACGGCGTCGTACTCCATGCCCTTGGCCTCGAGCACGCTGACCACCTGGACCCGTTCCGGCAGCCCGGCCACCCACGCCGCCATCTCCTCGCGGCGCGGCACCGGGGTGATCACGCCGATCGTCCCGTCGACGTCGGTGAGCTGCTTCTCGGTGGCCTGCCGGACCGCGGTCGCCAGGCCCGCCGCCGGCACCACCTCGTCCACCGGGTCCACGCCGGTGCTGCGCACCGCGGACGGCAACGGCAGGTCCGGCATGATGGTACGGATCACCGAGGCGGCCACCGCGAAGATCTCGGACGAGTTGCGGTAGTTCGTGGTGAGCGCGTACGTGCTGCGCTTGCGGGAGCCGAGCGCCCGGTCGCGGGCCCGGTCGAGTTCCGCCGGGTCGCCCGACCACGCCGTCTGGGCCGGGTCGCCGACCACCGTCCAGGAGGCGTACTGGCCGCGGCGGCCGATCATCCGCCACTGCATCGGCGAGACGTCCTGCGCCTCGTCCACCACCACGTGGGCGTAGTCCCGGTAGTCGTCCTCGCGCTGGGTCTGCTGGGCGCGGGTGGCCGCCTGCCGGTCCGCGTACGTGCTGACCTCCTGCACGCCGTCGCGTACGTGGAACGGGTTCCGGGTCTTCTTCGCGGCCTGCTTCGGACGGCCCATCAGTTCGTCGAGCTCGTCCAGCAGCGCCACGTCGGCGATCGTCGGGCCGTGCTCGGCGAGCCCGTCGAACGAGCCCTGCAGGGTGCCGATCTCGTCGCGGGAGAGCAGACCGTTCGCGTACGCCCGCAGCCGGCCCGGTTCGGCCAGCCAGCCCAGCACCCGCATCGGGGTGAGCCGGGGCCACCAGGCGCGCAGGAAGTCGCGGAAGTCGCCGCGGTCGGCCAGTTCCGCCTCGAAGTCGGGCTTCTCCGGCAGGTTCGTCACCTTCTGCGTGCGGGCCTGCGTCCACAGGGCGTTGAAGATGCCGTCGAACCCGGCGCCGCGGACCTCGTTGCGGCGGGCGCCGCGCGGCAGTGCCCGGCGGCGGATCCGGTCCAGGTCGGCGGCGTCCAGGCGGAGCAGCGCGCCGCGGTAGAGCAGCCGCAGCTCGGTGGGTGCGCCGGGTACCGCGTCGTGGGTGGCGCGTTCCAGCACCCGGCGGATCCGCAGTGAGCCCTTGACGGCGGCCACGTGGGTGGGGTCGACGCGCTGGGCGTCGTACCCGACCACCAGGGAGCCGAGCGAGCGCAGCGTGGCGGTGTCCTCGCCGAGCGAGGGCAGCACGGTGGCGATGTAGGTGACGAAGACCCCGGAGGGGCCGACCACCAGGATGCCGCCGCCGGCGAACCGGCTGCGGTCGGAATAGAGCAGGTACGCCGCCCGGTGCAGCGCGACCGCGGTCTTGCCGGTGCCGGGCCCGCCGGTCACGATCGTCACGCCGGAGGCGGGGGAGCGGATCGCGTCGTCCTGTTCGCGCTGGATGGTCGCCACGATGTCGCGCATGCCGTGCCCGGTGGCCTTGGAGAGGCTGGCCAGCAGCGCGCCGTCGCCGACGACCCGCATGTCCTCCGGCGCGGCTTCCGGGTCGAGCAGGTCGTCCTCGATGCCGATGACCCGTTCCCGGCTGGACTGGATCATGCGGCGGCGGATCACGCCGAGCGGTTCGGCGGCGGTGGCGCGGTAGAACGCCGCCGCGGCCGGTGCCCGCCAGTCGACCACCAGCGGCTGGGAGTTCTCGTCCCGGATGCCCATCCGGCCCACGTAGTGCACGGCGCCGGTCCGCAGGTCGAGCCGGCCGAACACCAGCCCTTCGTACTCGGTGTCCAGCGCGTGCCGGCGGCGGGCCGCGTGGAACACCATCGCGTCCCGTTCCACCAGGGCGCCGAAGGTGCCGACGCCGGCGAGCTGGTAGCCCTCCTTCTCGGCGCGGGACGCGTCGCGGCGCAGCTCGCCGAGCCGGGCGTAGACCCGGTCGACGTGCGCCTGTTCGACGGCGATCTCCTGTTGCAGGACGGTGGCGTCGCTCAAGTCGGTCATGCTCCCCGGACGGTTCTCTTACGGCAGTAGCCACCGGCAGGTACGCCAGGGGGCAATCGAACCTACTCCGGTTAGGGCGCCTTCGTCGACGGCGGCGCGCCCTTGACACCACCCGGCGCAGCATGGTCGACCGCCGGGGCCCCGCCTCGGTCAAGGAACTGGCCGCGCCGCTGGCCATGTCGCTGCCCGTGGTGCTCCAGCACCTGCAGGTGCTGGAGGGGAGCGGCCGGGTGCGGTCGGAGAAGGTCGGCCGGGTCCGGAGCCGCAGCAGGAAGACCTGGTGTTCGACTTCCGCGAGGGCGGCCGGGAGGGGGTCGTCACGATCACCGAGCAGGGCGTCTACCTGGACGGCTGGACCAGCCGAAGTACCGCGTCGAGGGCACCGAGCGCCTGCTCACCGCGCTCGGCGAGGCGCTCAGCCGGGAAGCCTAGGCGGCCTGGTCGTACCCGGCCCGCTGCTCGTCCCGCGCGTGGGCGCGGCGCCGGCGCCGGGAACGCTCCACCGGGGTGCTCCCGGCGGCCCGGGCGACCACCGTGGTCAGCGCCGCGTTCACCGCCTCCGGGCGTTCCAGCATCAGCATGTGACCGGCGCCGGGGCAGACCGTCAGCTCGGTGCCGGGCAGCGCGCCGGCGATCGACTCGGCGCAGGCCGGTGGGGTCAGCCGGTCCCGGTCGCCGACCAGCGCGGCGGCCGGTACGTCGCCCAGCGCGGCCAGCGTGTCCAGTCGCTGCTGGGCCCCGATCGACGGACGGAAGCCGCCGATCGAGCGCAGCGGCGCGCGGCCCACCGCGTCCATGGTCACCTGCAGCGCCGCGTCGTCGAGGTCGTCGCCGAACAGCAGCCAGCGGACGCTGGGACGCAGCACCGGCAGCACGGCGCGGTGCGGGCGCCAGGCACCGCAGCGGGCCAGCAGTCCGGCCCCGGCCGTCTCGCCGGCCCGCATCAGCGTCGCCAGCTGGGCGGGCAGGCCGTACCGGGTGTGCGTGTGGCCCTCGGCGGTGGTGGAGACGAAGACCAGCCCGGCGATCCGGGCGGCGAACTCCTCCGGGTACGAGTCCGCGTACTCCATGATCGTCATGCCGCCCATCGAGTGGCCGGCCAGCACGACCGGACCGTGCGGGGCGTACCGCCGGAGCACCTCGGCCAGGTCGCGGCCGAGCTGGGGGAGCGTGGCCGAGTGCAGCCGGGTGGCGCCGGAGCGGCCGTGCCCGCGGGCGTCGTACCGGACGATGCGCGCGCCGCCCGCCGCCTCCAGCGCGCTGACCTGGTGATGCCATGTGCGCCGGTCCAGGCACCAGCCGTGCATCAGCACGACGGTCACCGGCGCGTCGGCCGGTCCGGACGCTTCGACGAACAGCCGGACGCCGTCGGAGAGGATCGCTTCCGAGCGTTCGGACATGGGCACCTCTGTGAGTCGCACGGCCCCGTTGTACCCACGGGTAATAAGCATCACGCCTGCAAACCGAAAAAGCCACCACGGGCGTATAGGTGACCTGCCTCGCATCCTCTGTCACTCGGCCGTCACTCGTAGAAAATAAGGACTATGACGGCTCCCGCGCCTGTGCCCGCACTCAACTCCGCCGACGCGCTTGCCGAACTGGTGGCTGGAAACCGCCGTTTCGTCACTGGGCGTCCCGAACACGGTCACAACGTCTCGGCGGCCGCCGCGGCGTCCGGTGGCCAGCAGCCGCACGCCGTGGTGGTCGGCTGCATCGACTCCCGCGTACCCCTGGAAGCGATCTTCGACCAGACCTTCGGCTCGATCTGCGTGGTGCGCTCCGGTGCCCACGTGGTGGACCGGGCGGTGCTCGGCTCCGTCGAGTTCGCGGTCACCGCGTTGCGGGTGCCGCTCGTCATGGTGCTGGGGCACGTGCGCTGCGGCGCCGTCCAGGCCACCGTCGACGCGCTGCGGGCCGACGCCGAGCCGGTCGGCGACCTCGGCTACCTGGTGAACGAGATCGCCCCGGCGGTGCTCTCGGTCGGCCTGGACGACCCGGACGTGGCCGCCAAGGCGATGCGGGCGCACGTGGGCCGGACCGTCCGGCGGCTCCGCGAGGTGGCCGGCGTGGGCGAGGCGACCGCGGCCGGCCGGGTCACCGTCGTGGGCGCCGTGTACGACCTCGACACCGGCTGCGTGGACCTGCTCAGCTGATCAACTTGTCGTGATCATCGGTAGATGCAAAAAGGCGCTCTCCGGATGCGGAGAGCGCCTTTCGGCGTGCGGTGCGGTCAGCCCTCGAAGATGCCCGCGTCCACGAGGCGCTTCTCGGTGGCGTCCCAGCCGTCACCGGGGAACGTCTCGTTGAGCACGTTCAGCTCGGAACGGATCTTCGCACCGTGGCCGGCGGCGGCGAGGACGCGGATCTCCTCGACGAACGCGTCGGAGTCGGTCTTGAGGTGGTTGGTGCGACCGTTGGTCAGGTTGCGCACGTAGGCGAAGCGACCGTTGGCCAGCGGAATGAGGTACTTGTACTCACCCAGCACGCTCAGGGCGCCGCCCGAACTCTGGCCGGCGCGAACTGATGCGCGGGCGGTCTTAGAGGTGTTGCTCGCCACGGCGGTACTCCTTGAGTGAAAAGCAGAAAAGGCCGGAGCAAGCCTACACGACGGCCGACCTGCCGTGCCGCCGGAGCAGGTCAGGCGTTATCCCAGGTGTGCCTCGACGGCCGTTCCCATAGTCGATATTGCGGTTTCTCTGGCGCACCATCCGTACCACCCGGCATCATGGGACACGATCAACCGTGGTCGAGGTCGTAGGGGAAGACGCACCTCGGTCTCCGGGAGGTCACCGTGCCAACGTGTGGCGTCGTATACGTCCACTCGACCCCACTCGCCGTGTGCCAGCACGTCGAGTGGGCGATCGCGCGCGTCCTCACCGCGCCGGTCAATCTGCACTGGACTGCGCAGCCGGTCGATCCGGCCATGCGGCGGTCGGAATGCAGCTGGTCGGGGAGACCCGGCACTGGTGCGGAGCTGGCTGCTGCCCTCAGACAGTGGCCCATGATCCGTTTCGAGGTCACCGAGGAGCCCAGCCCCGGTGTCGACGGGGAACGGTTCATGCACGTGCCCGGCCGCGGCCTGTTCCGCGGCACGATGGGCGCCTCCGGCGACATCCAGGTCGGCGAGGACCGGCTGCGGGCGATCATGGACTCGGCCCGGGCCCCCGAGGCGTTGTCCCACGCCCTGGAGAAGGCCCTCGGCACCGCATGGGACGCGGAACTCGAACCGTACCGCTACGCCGGCGACGGAGCCCCGCTCACCCTGCTCACCCGCGTCGGGTAGGGCGTACCCCCGGGTCGCGCGGGTCACCGGGAACTGATCCAATGGGGCGGGTGACCAGGGGACTGCGCATTGCCGCCACCGCCATACCGCTGGTGCTGCTCGCCGCCTGCGGTGCGGACACGCCGCCGCGGCCCACACCGGCCGCGAGCGTGGCGCCGCCCGTGGTGGTGCCCTCGTCGAGCGCACCGCCCGCACCCACCGGCGACCCGGCGGCCCGCGCCGCCGAGGTGGCCCGCGGGCTGGGCGACGAGGACCTGGTCGGCCAGGTGCTGATGCCGTACGCGTACGGCAACTCCGCCACCGACGTCGACCGGGGCTCCAAGGCCGGCAATCAGAAGCTGGGCGGCGTGGACACCCCGGCCGAGATGGTGGCGAAGTTCCGCCTCGGCGGCATCATCCTGGTCAGCTTCACCGCCGACGACCCGACCGGCCGCACCAACCCGACCAGCAACGTGGAGAGCCCCAAGCAGGTCCGCGCGCTCACCGCCGGCCTGCAGCAGGCGGCCGGCCGGCTGCCCGCCGGTGCGCCGCTGTTGATCGGCACCGACCAGGAGTACGGCGTGGTGACCCGGGTCAAGGACGGCGTCACGCTGCTGCCGTCCGCGATGGCGTTCGGCGCCGGCCGTCAGCCCCGGCTGACCGAGGCGGCGTGGCGCGCCGCCGGCACCGAACTGGCCGCGATGGGCGTCAACGTCGACTTCGCCCCGGTGGCCGACACGCTGGGCGGCGACGGCAGCCGGGTGATCGGCTCCCGCTCGTACGGCGGCGACGCCAAGGCGAACGCCGCCCAGGTCGCCGCCGCGGTGCGCGGGCTGCAGGGCGCCGGGGTCGCCGCCGCCCTCAAGCACTTCCCCGGTCACGGCCACACCACCGGCGACAGCCACGACGAGCTGCCGGTCGTCGGGCACAGCCGCAAGGCCTGGAACGCCGGCGACAAGCCGCCGTTCGCGTCCGGCATCACCGCCGGCGCCGGCCTGGTGATGTCCGGCCACCTCGACGTCAAGGCGCTGGACCCGGGCGTGGCCGCCACCTTCTCGTCCAAGGTGATGACCGGCGTCCTGCGCAAGGAACTCAAGTTCACCGGCGTCGCGGTCACCGACGCGATGAACATGGCGCCGGCGATGAAGTGGCCGCCCGGCGAGGCCGCGGTCCGCGCGCTCAAGGCCGGCAACGACCTGCTGCTGATGCCACCCGACCTGACCGGCGCCCGCGACGGCCTGCTGGCGGCCCTGCGGGACGGCAGCCTGCCCCGGGCCCGCCTGGTCGAGGCCGCGACCCGGATCCTGACCCTGAAGTTCCGCACCGCCGCAAAGCCCCAGCCCGAGCTGTCGGCACTGAAGTCGCCGGCACACGACCGCGCGGTCCTGGCCGCCGGCGCCGCGTCCATCACGGTGCTGCGCGGCAAGTGCTCCGCCCCACTGGTCACCGGCCCGGTCACGGTCACCGCGTCGGACGGCCGCGAGGCCACGCGCGTCGCGCTGGTCAAGGCCCTGCAGGCGGCCGGCGTGCAGGTCCAGGCCGCGGGCGGCAAGGTCGTCCACCTCGTCGGGTACGGCGACCGCACCACCGACCTCGCGCTGTCCGCCGACCTCACCGTCGCGATGGACACGCCCTACCTGCTGGCGGCGTCCCGCTCCCCGATGCTGATCGCCACCTACTCCTCCAGCCCGCTGTCCATGACCGCCCTGGCCAACGCCATAGCCGGCAAAACCCGCCCCACCGGCCGAGCCCCCGTCCCCGTCCCCAGCCTCCCCCGAACCGCCTGCCCCTCCTAGCCCCCGCCTAGCTTCAAACGTCGATCTTGGACTTGTGGTGGCGGCAAACGCCGCGTCCCACCGCCAATTCGGGCACCACAAGTCCCAGATTGAGGGGTCGAGGGGCGGAGGGGCCGAGTCGTCCGGGTGTTCGTCGGCGCGTGCTGAGTGGGAGAGCGGTGCCGGCGCGCTGCTGCCGCCAGTCGCGGTAGCGGGTCTGCCGGTGCGCGTCTGATGTCGCCGCCGTTGTTGCTGCTGTTGCGGTACAGCTGGCCGCGCACCTGCCGGTAAGCGCTGTTCACCGCGAGGCGTCCCGGACGAGGCACCGATCCACCAGACGCCACCGGTCCTGAGGGCGAGCGCATCTCCTGCGCGCCGACGCGACAGCCATCCGACAACATGAGCGCCAGCGCCTCACGTCGTCCGCCGCCCACGCGAGGCGGCCTACTCAAGACCGCCCGCGTGTGGCTGCCCGCGTGTGGCTGCCCGCGTGTGGCTGCCCGCGTGTGGCCGCCCGCGTGTGGCCGCCCGCGTGTGGCCGCCCGCGTGTGGCCGCCCGCCTGAGGCCGCCCGCCTGAGGCCGGCCCCGCCCCGCGGCCGGCCTCAGAGCGAATCAGAGCGAATCAGAGCGGAATGTTCCCATGCGCACCCCGGGCAGCCGGAGCCGCGGCCAGCGCCTCGGCCAGCCGGCGACGGGTCTCCTCAGGCTTGATCACGTCGTCCACGACGCCGATCTCGAGGGCCCGGTTCACCCCGCCCGCGATCTTGATCTGGTCGGCGATCAGCGTCTCGCGCAGCGACTCGCGCTGCTCGTGCGCGGCCGCGGCCAGCTTCTTGCGGTGCAGGATGTTCACCGCGGCGCTCGCGCCCATGACCGCGATCTCCGCGTTCGGCCAGGCGAACACGGCCGTCGCGCCCAGCGAGCGGGAGTTCATCGCGATGTACGCGCCGCCGTACGCCTTGCGGGTCACCAGCGTCACCCGGGGCACCACCGCCTCGGCGAAGGCGTGCAGCAGCTTCGCGCCGCGGCGCACCACGCCGTCCCACTCCTGACCCAGGCCGGGCAGATAGCCGGGCACGTCCACCAGGACGACCAGCGGCACGCCGAGCGAGTCGCACATCCGCACGAACCGGGCCGCCTTCTCGGCGCTGGTCGCGTCCAGGCAGCCGCCCAGGCGCAGCGGGTTGTTGGCGATCACGCCGACCGTGCGGCCGGCGAACCGGCCGAGCGTGGTGACCACGTTCGGTGCCCACTTGGCGTGCAACTCCACGCCGGGCTCGTCCAGCAGCGCCTTGACCACCGGTCGCACGTCGTACGCCCGGTTGGCCTCGGCGGGCATCGCCGCGCCCAGGTTGTGGCCGTTGTCGCCGCCGTCGGCCACGTCGGCGGGGGAGAAGCGGCCCTGGTGCCCGAGCAGCGCGGCCAGTTTGCGCGCCTCGAGCATCGCCGTCTCGTCGTCCTTGGTGGTGATGTGCACGACGCCGGAGCGGCGGCCGTGCGGCTCGGGTCCGCCGAGCCGTTCCATGTCGACCTGTTCGCCGGTGACGCTGCGGACCACCTCGGGACCGGTCACGAAGATCCGGCCGGCCTTGCTCATGATGACGATGTCGGTGAGCGCCGGGCCGTAGGCCGCGCCGCCGGCCGCCGGGCCGAGCACGACCGAGATCTGCGGTACCCGGCCGGAGGCGCGCACCATGGCGGCGAAGACCTGGCCCACGCCGTCCAGCGCCGTGACGCCCTCGGCCAGCCGGGCGCCGCCGGAGTGCCAGAGGCCGATCACCGGTACCCGTTCCCGGACCGCGGTGTCGATCGCGTCGACGACGTGCTGGCAGCCCTCGATGCCCATGGCGCCACCCATCCGGGTGCCGTCGCTGGCGAAGGCGATCGCCGGGGTGCCGTCGATCTCGCCGCGCGCGTACAGGACACCGGAGTCGTCCTTGGGCGCGAGCAGGCGCAGGCTGCCGCCGTCGAAGAGGTTGCGCAGCCGCAGTTCCGGATCGCGGTAGTCGACCGACGAGTCTATGTCCGATGAGGTGGTGGTCACGGCGTTCTCCAAGGTGGGATGAGGGGTCACGCGCGGGTGAAGATCAGAGCCACGTTGTGGCCGCCGAAGCCGAACGAGTTGTTCAGCGCCGCCGGGATGTCCATCGGCCGTGCCTTGTGGGCGGCGACGTCCAGGCTAAGTCCGTCGTCGGGGTCGTCCAGGTTGATCGTCGGCGGTACGACACTGTCGCGGATCGCCAGGATGGTGGCGATCGACTCCAGGGCGCCGGCCGCGCCGAGCAGGTGTCCGGACATGGACTTGGTGGACGTCAGGACCGGGTGGTCACCGATCGCCTTGCGTACCCCGTGCACCTCGGCCATGTCGCCGACCGGCGTGGAGGTGGCGTGCGCGTTGACGTGCACGATGTCGGAACCGGACAGGTCGGCGTCGCGCAGTGCCATGTTCATCGCCCGGATGCCGCCCAGGCCTTCGGGGTGCGGCTGGACGATGTCGTACCCGTCGGAGGTGATCCCGGCGCCGGCGAACCGGGCGTACACCCGTGCGCCGCGGGCGGCGGCGTGGTCGGCGCGTTCCAGCACCAGCGCGCCCGCGCCCTCGCCCAGCACGAAGCCGTCGCGGCCCTTATCCCACGGGCGGGACGCCTTCTCCGGGTCGTCGTTGCGGGTCGACATGGCCCGCATCGAGGCGAAGCCGGCGATCGGCAGCTGATGGACGACCGCTTCGGTGCCGCCGGCGACGACCACGTCGGCCCGGCCGGAACGGATGATGTCCAGCCCCAGCGCCAGCGCCTCGGCGCCGGTGGCGCAGGCACTCGCCACGGTGTGCACGCCGGCCTGAGCGCCCAGCTCGAGACCGACCCAGGCGGCCGGGCCGTTCGGCATGAGCATCGGCACGGTGTGCGGGCTGACCCGCCGCGGCCCGTGCTCCTTGAGGACGTCGTACTGGTTGAGCAGGGTGATCGCGCCGCCGATGCCGCTGCCGATGCTGACCGCGAGGCGTTCCGGGTCGAGCCCGGAGTCGGCCAGGCCGGAGTCGGCCAGGCCGGAGTCGGCCCAGGCCTGGTGCCCGGCGATCAGCGCCATGGCCTCGGACCGGTCCAGCCGGCGGAGCTTGACCCGCTCGATCAGGTTTGCCGGGTCCACGGCGAGTTGCGCGGCGATGCGGACGGACAGTTGCCCGGCCCACTCCTGGGTGAGCGCACTCACCCCGGAGCGGCCGGCGAGCATGGCGTCCCAGGTGGACGCGACGTCCCCGCCCAGCGGGGTCGTCGCGCCGAGCCCGGTGACGACGACGTCTGTGCGGCTCATGTCAGTGATTCGCCTCGATGTAGGAAACGGCGTCGCCGACGGTCTTGAGGTTCTGCACCTCGTTGTCCGGGATCTTGACGCCGAACTTCTCCTCGGCGGCCACCACGACCTCGACCATGGACAGCGAGTCGACGTCCAGGTCGTCGGTGAAGGACTTCTCCTCGGCGACGTCGTCCGGGTTCACCCCGGCGACCTCCTCGAGGATCTCGGCGAGGCCGGAGGTGATCTCTTCGCGAGTTGCCATTCTGGGACTTTCCTCTCGATGGTGGGGATTGCTCCGTCCGGGTCGGCCCGCCCTGTCAGGGGCAGCGGACGACCTGGCCGGCGTAGGTGAGGCCGCCGCCGAAGCCGAACAGCAGGACCGGGGCGCCCGAGGGCACCTCGCGCCGCTCGATCAGCTTGGACAGGGCCAGCGGCACACTGGCCGCGGAGGTGTTGCCGGACTCGACGAGGTCCTTGGCGATCACGACGTCCGGGCCGAGCCCGAGCCGCTTCACGATGCCGTCGATGATCCGGGTGTTCGCCTGGTGCGGGATGAACGCGGCCAGGTCGCTGGGCTTGACGCCGGCCCGCTCGCACGCCTCGATGGCGAACGGCGCGAGCGCGGTGGTGGCCCAGCGGAAGACGATCTGGCCTTCCTGCTTGATGTACGGCTGCCAGCCCTCGATCCGCAGCACGTCGCCCTTGTCCGGGGCGGAACCCCAGAGCACCGGGCCGATGCCGGGCTGCTCGCCGTCCGGGACCGCGGTGACCACCGCGGCACCGGCGCCGTCGCCGAACAGCACCGCGGTGGTGCGGTCGGTCCAGTCGGTGACGTCGGAGAGCTTCTCCGCGCCGATCACCAGCGCGTTGCGGGAGGCGCCGGCACCGACCGCGTGGTCCGCGGTGGCCAGCGCGTACGAGAAACCGGAGCACGCCGTGTTCAGGTCGAACGCGGCCGGCGCCGGAATGCCGAGCTTGGCCGCGACCCGGGTGGCGACGTTCGGGCAGCGGTCGATCGAGGAGCAGGTGGCCACCACGACCATGTCGATGTCGGCCGGGGTGAGGCCGGAGTTGGCCAGCGCCTTCTCCGCCGCGAACGTGGCCATGTCGGCGACCGACTCCTGGTCCGCGATGCGGCGCTCGGCGATGCCGACCCGGTCCCGGATCCAGCCGTCGTTGGTGTCCACGATGTTGGCCAGGTCGTTGTTGGTGACGATGCGCGAGGGCTGGTAGTGGCCCAGCGCCACGATCCGGGAACCGACGGTCATCGTTCGCTCCTTCTCATCGGCTCGCTCACTGCTGGCCGCCGATCCGCGCGACCGGCTGGCCGGTGGCCACCGGGTCGTCGTGGTGGGCGAGCCACTCGGTCAGCACGCCGGCGGCGTGCGCGGGCACCTCGACCGCGCCCTGGCGGGTGACGATCTGGCCGATGACCTGGCCGGAGCGCACGTTGTGGCCCTCCTCGAGGTCCTCGGCCGGCTGGAACATCCCGGCGCTGGTCGCCACCACGACCCGGAACAGCGGGGTGGGCTCCAGGCTGGGCGCCATGCCGTGCCGGGCGATCAGGTCGCGGGCCGCGCCGAGGTCGTCCGGGGTGTTGAGGGTGACGATCTCCGGGGCCCCGTCGCCCTTGAGCTCGCGCTTGATCAGCCCGGCCAGCGTGCCGGCCGGGGCCAGTTCGATGACGCCGGTGACGCCCAGGTCGCGCAGCGTCCGCATGCACAGGTCCCACCGGACCGGCGCGGTGACCTGGCGGACCAGGCGCTGCAGCAGCTCGCGGCCGTGGATCACGGCGGCGCCGTCCAGGTTCGACACGATGATCTTGGAGGGGTCCGAGACGGTGACGCCCGCGGCGACCGTGGCCAGCGCCTGCTCGGCCGGCGCCATGTACGGCGTGTGGAACGCCCCGGCGACCTTCAGTGTGATGACCCGGGCCGGCGGCTCCGCGGCCAGCTTGGCGAGCGCGTCGCGGCCCCCGGCGGCGACGATCTGGCCGGCCCCGTTGCGGTTGGCCGGGTACAGGCCCATCCTGTCGATCGCGGCGAGCACCTCGTCGGTGTCGCCGCCCAGCACCGCACTCATCCCGCTCGGTTCCAGGGCGCAGGCCGCGGCCATTTCCCGGCCGCGGACCCCGGCCAGCGTGATCGCGGCCTCGGCGGGGAGGACACCGGCCAGGGCGGCGGCGCCGAGTTCACCGACGCTGTGCCCGGCGACCAGGCCGACGTCGTACATCGGGAGGTGCTCGGCGGCGAGCAGCGCGGCTGCGACCAGCAGTGGCTGGGTGCGGGCGGTGTCCTTGATCTCCTCGGCGTCCGCCTCGGTGCCGAGGTGGATCAGGTCGACCCCGGCGAGCGCGGACCACCAGCGGAGGCGGGCCTCGGCTCCGGGCAGCGCGAGCCAGGGGGAGAGGAAGCCGGGCTTCTGGGAGCCCTGACCGGGCGAGAGTACGGCGAGCACGTTGTTGACTCTTCCGGATGGACGGACGTTGCGTGGGTGCTGCGTGGTACGAAACCCTACGACCACCGTTGTAGGGTCCCTACAACGGGGTGTGCGTTTTGCCCGTTTTGACGCCGGTATGCTGACATAAAAGAGCCTTGACTAAACGCCGTGATCCGCGTCGCAAAGACGGCTTACGTCCCGGGTTCGAGCCGCCCGATCGCCAGCGCCATCCGGAGCGCGAACGCGTCCCGGCCGTCCAGCGGCGACAGGCCGGTCACCTCGGCGACCCGCTTCAGGCGGTACCGGACCGTGTTCGGGTGCACGAAGAGTTCCCGGGCCGCGCTCTCCAGCACACCGCCCGCGGCGAAGAACGCATCCAGCGTCTCCAGCAGGCCGCCGCCGGCCCGTGCCACCGCGCCGTACGCGTCGTGCCGGAGCACCCGCCGCGCCTCCGAGTCGCCGGCCAGCGCCCGTTCCGGCAGCAGGTCGTCGGCCGCCACCGGGATCGGTGCACCCGGCCAGGCCGGCGCCGCCCGGAAACCGGCCAGGGCCGCCCGAGCCGACTCGGTGGCCTGGTCCAGCGACGGGACCGCCGGGCCCACCACGATCGGGCCCTCCCCGAAGCTGGTGGCCAGCTGACCGGCGGTGGCGCACGGATCGCTGGCCCCGCCCACCACCACGACCAGCCGGTCGCCGTGCACTCCGCCGATCACCTCCACCCGGGCCCGGCGCGCCGCCCGGTACACCGAGTGCAGCACCGCGGTGATGTCGCCGCCCGGCGAACGGCCCACCACCACCGCGACCGGCGGCGCGTCCGCCCAGCCCAGTGCCGCGGCCCGGCTGGCCAGCACGTCCGACGAGTCGCCGCGCAGCAACGCATCCACCAGCAGCGCCTGCAGCCGGGCGTCCCAGGCGCCGCGGGACTCGGCGGCCCGGGCGTACACCCGGGCGGCGGAGAACGCGATCTCGCGGGAGAACTTGAGGATCGCGGTCCGCAGCGCGTCCTCCTCGCCGTCCGCGGCGAGCACCGGCACCTGGGCCTCGGCGACGTCGATGGTCACCTTGATCAGCGCCACGGTCTGGGTCAGCGTGATCGAGCGGGCCAGCGCCCGGGGTGCCGCCGCGAACACGTCGTCGGAGATCTCCTGGGTGGTGGCCGCGATGGTGCCGCCGGACCGCAGCCACTCCACCAGCGACCGCACGCCGGCCTGCGCCACCAGCATCACCCAGGAACGCTGGTCGGCCGGCAGCGCGCGGAACCAGGGCAGCGTCTCGTCCATCCGGGCCACCGCGGAGCTGGCGAGCTTCCCCGCCCGCTGCTCGATGCGGCGCAGGGTGGCCGCGAGCGGTGGCCGGCCCGCCGTACTCCCGGTTGGTGTTGCCGTAGTCACGCGTCCAGCGTGTCACGACCGTTCGTCGACCTGGCGCGGGCGTGTCAGGATTTCGGCGATGATGCTCCTTCTTCGGCCACGCTGGCCGGCCGCCGCCGCGATCGCGTTCCTCGTGCTGGCCGTGCCGGCCCTCGGCGGGTGGGCGCCGCTGTCCACGGCGGACGAGACGGTCAGTGGCTGGTTCCGGGAGTTCGGCCGGCCGCAGCCCGGGCTCATCGACGCGGTCCGGATCGGCACGGACCTGGCCGCCACGGTGCCGTACCTGGTCGCCGGCGCCGCGGTCACGGTCCTGTTCGCGGTGCGCCGGCGGATCGGCGAGGCGTGGTTGTGCGGGGGTGTGACAGTGGTCGTACCCGTGCTCTGGTCTCTCATGCACCTGTGGTTGCTGCACCCGCGGCCGGAGGACGCCTTCGTCGTGGTGACCAGCAACGGCTTCCCGAGCGGCCACAGCAGCAACGCGGCTGCGGCGGCATGGGTGGCGGTGCTGCTGCTCTGGCCGCGGCTCGGCGGTCGCGCCCGGACCGCGCTGGTGGCCGCGGCGGTGGGGTTCGCGCTGGTGATCGGGCTGACCCGGATGGTGCTGCTGGCGCACTATCCGAGTCAGGTGCTCGGTGGCTGGCTGCTGGCCTCGGCCGTGGTCCCGGCGCTGGCGCTGGCCGTGTCCCGGTCCCGGGCGCGAGCGGTCGCCGGTACCTCGTGAGGTTTGTGGCCGTTAGGGGGTTTTGATGCTGTTTGACGGTAATAGCGGTGAGCCTCTCCCCTGATTCCGGTCGGTGACCTGGCAGGGTGACGTTCTGACGTTGGGCGGACCGGCGCCGCCGAGGACGTCAAGCGAGGCGAAACGGTGCCGATGGAACCGGTGACCGGAGAGGAGGAGGCGACATGACGGAACGCGACGACGGCCCGCTGCGCGCCGACCCCGAGCCCGGTACGCCGGTCGAGGAGATCGAGGACGAGATCGTGGTGTCCGTCCCGGTCCGCGGCGGCTGCCGCACCGAGCTGCGTGGCTGGGCCGGCGCCCACCTGCACGGGGCGGTGCGCCCGCGCCGCCGGGCGGCCCGTCGCGGCCGCCCGCCCGGCCGATGGTGCTGAGCCGCCCACCCGGGTCGTAGGTTTCCCGGCGCCGTCGGCGGCTCACCCGGGTGGGTGACTGCCGGATCGGGTGCGGCGCGTCGGCAGACGGAACGGCCGCGTCCGGACACCGTGAGACGGTGGACGACAAGCGACGGCTCATCCTCGACCAGGCCCTGGCTCTCGTGGACGAGCACGGCCTGGCGGCGATGTCCATGCGGGCGGTCGCGGAACGGGTCGGGCTCACGTCGATGGCCCTGTACCCGTATGTCGGGGGCAAGGACGCCCTGCTGGACGGCCTGGTCGACCTGCTCGGCATCGAGTTGGGCAGCGCCTACGGCGACGACCCGGCGGACATCGACTGGCGGCAGCGGCTGCGGGCGCTGGGACGCGCGGTCCGCAAGCTGGCCCATGAGCATCCGGGCGCCTTCCCGCTGCTGCTGAACCGGCCCGCGGCGGCGGCCTCGGCGTCCTGGTTGACCGCGGCGCTGCGCGGGGTGCTGCACGACGCCGGTGCCGCGCCGGACCAGGTGCCGCGGATGGCGCGGATGATCTGCGCGTTCCTGCTGGGCTACACCACCGGCGAGGTGACCGGCGGCCTTCCGCCCGGCACCCGGCCCGCCGAGGAGGGCGACGGCGGCGCCGAAGCCGTCCCGGAGGGCGGCGACGATGCGGGAGATCCGGCCGGCGGGCCGGACGCCGACGCCCGGCAGAGCGCCGGGGCGGCCGAGTTCGACGCGGACCTGGAGGACCTGGTTCGGCTGGTCGAGGTCGCCGTTCGGGTCGGGTGAACGCCATTCTCCGTTGATCTTGGCCGGTGCGGGCCTATAAAGAGTGCACCAGCACATGATCGCGGGGGCACGCATGAAGGGCGTTGACGACGAGGCGCTGCACGAGTACGTGACCAGCCGGTATCCCGGCCTGCGCCGCTCCGCGTTCCTGATGTGCGGCGACTGGGGCCTGGCCGACGAGTTGAGCCGGGAGGCGCTCGCCCTGCTGGTCGCGGAGTCCCGCCGGGGCGGGGTGGACGATCCCGACGCCCAGTTGTACGCGGACGTGATGGCCGCCTTCCAGCACCGGCCGGCCCGCCGCGAGCACGTGTTCGTGGCGGCGCCGGACGCGGACGCCGGCAACGCGGAGCGGACCATTCTGGTGCTGGACGCGCTGCACCGGCTGTCCCCGCGCTGCCGGGCGGTGCTGGTGCTGCGGCACTGGGACGGGTTCGCGGTGGACGAGACGGCGGACATCCTCGACCTGGCCGACGAGAAGGTCCGGGAGTACGAGTCGGCCGGCCTGGCCACGCTGCGGGACCTGTTCGCGAACACGGCCGGGGCGGACGACGTCGCGGTGGCCTTCCTGAACGAGCGCCCGTCGGTGTCCCGATGAGCCGGCCCACGGAGGAGAACCGCCGCGAGACGATCATCCTGCGGGCGGACGAGCCGGGCCGGCGGACCGAGCGGACCGACGCGGACCGGCTCGCCGGGCTGCTGGCCCAGGTGTTCGACGGGGAGCCGCCGGTCGCGGACGGCGTTGCGGCGGTGTTCCGGCGGGCCGAGGCGATCCGCCGCCGCCGGCTGCGCCACCTGGTGTCCGCGGGCGCCGCCGTCGCGCTGGTGGTGGCCGTGGTGGGCTACGTGCTGACCAGCGCCGTGCTGCCGACCACCCCGAAGCGGACCTCGGCGGGGGCCGCGGCGACCCCGGCGCCGGCCCGGGACCCGGTGCTGGACGTGCTGACCGCGGTGACCGCGGACCGGGAGTTGCGGGTGGTGCCGCGCCCGCCGGCCGAGGGCGAGGGCTGGCGCCAGTTCGCGGTGAGCAGCGAGACCGGCCGGCCGCGCGGTCTGATCCAGATCTCGGTGTACGCCGCCCCGGACGGTCTCTGCTTCCCGGTCCGGGCGGATCCCGAAGTGTGCGCCCGGCCGGATCGTTCCGGCGACGTGGAGTACGTCCGGTACGCCGACGAGAAGGACGAGGACTGGCAGGTCACGCAGACCGTGGCGCGCCGGGTGCCGGACGGCCGGGTGGTCGTGGTGATGGCCACCGGGCAGCGTGGCACCGGCGACTCCGACGCGGGCCGGCCGCCGCTGACCGGTCGGGAGGCGGCCGAGGTGGCGGTGCAGGCGCGGGTGATGAACGCGTTCGGCCCGGAGGAGTCCTGCAACGGCCCGGACCCGGCCTGCCCGTTGCTGCGTGTCCCGTTGCCGGAGCTGTCCGCGGAGTGACCGGCCCGGCCGGCCCGGCGGCGGTGTCAGACCCGGCGGCGGATCAGGAACGAGATGCCGGCCAGGCCGAACAGGATGACCACCAGGACGGCGCCGTTGAGCAGCACCAGTTGGCGCATCTGGTCGATGAAGTTGTTGACCCCGGCGACCGGGTCGAGTTCCTCGACCGCGACCTGCTCGCCGATGCCACCGCCGATGCCGCCGTTCACCACCCGGCTCTTGGCCTCCAGCGGCACGCCGGCGACCCGCAGCGAATCGGACATGCTCAGCCGGCCGTAGAACCAGCCGTCGGCCTTCTTGCCGGTGGGCTGCTTCGACGGGCGGTGCGCGCGGGGGCCGCCGGACGCCAGCGGGTACAGCTCGTACACCTGCTGGGGTGCGTTCTTCGCCAGGACGGTCAGCACGTACTTCGGGCCGAGCTTGTCCGCCTTGGGCTTGGTGGTCTGCGGTGTGGCGTTGGCCAGCCAGCTGACCTCGTTGAGCAGCGCCTGGAAGACCTCGGGCCGGTCCGGCTGGGTCACCGTGAGCTTGCCGGTGACGCCCTTGCCGGCGAGCGTCACGGCGGTCGGCTTGGTGGCCGACTTGGTGGGCGCCGCCTGCGCGCCGGCCGGAGCCACCGCGAGCAGCACCGCGACGGCGGCGACGAATGCCACGGTCGCCGACCCGAGTCGGGTGATCACCCCTCGAACCACGATCCGGCCTCCCCCGCCTTCGGATGCACCTTGCTGCACGCCCCGGTCCCCACAGTTTTGTCGCTTAGCGGCTGCCGCGCATCCCAGGAAGGGTAGATTGAAAGCAAACTGCGATGAACTTCGTAACCTGCGGAGGCCGTTGATCAGCAGCCGGATAGTACCGACCCACCGCAAGTGGTGGGACGGGCGGCCGTCCGGGCAGCGGACCGTCATACCTTTAAAGACGTCCGCCGTGGCCCGGACGTTGCCTCCGGCGGCGGGAAACCTCTAAAGGCGGGCCCGCGCCGCCGTCAGCCGGGCCAGCGTGCGCTCCCGGCCGAGCACCTCCAGGGACTCGAACAGCGGCAGCCCGACCGTCCGGCCGGTCACCGCGACTCGTACCGGCGCCTGGGTCTTGCCGAGTTTGAGGCCGTGCTGCTCGCCGACCCGCTCGAGCGCCGCCTTCAGCGGTTCGGCCGTCCAGACCGGTTCGGCCGCGAACGCGGCGTGTGCCGCGTCCAGCAGGGCCGCCGCGTTCTCCTTCATCGCCTTGGCCCAGGACGCCTCGTCGCGGACCGGCTCGTCCAGGAAGAGGAAGTCGACGTAGTCGACGATCTCGCCGAGCACCGTGATCCGGGTCTGGGCCAGCGGCGCGGCGGCGGCGAACACGGCCGGATCGAACGCGGTGGCCGGCCAGGGCGGTGCCGGGATGGTCGCGGTGCCGGTCAGCCAGGGCGTGCAGGCCGCCGCGAACTCCTCGGCCGGCAGCGCGCGGATGTACTCGCCGTTGAACGCCCGCAGCTTCTTGACGTCGAAGAACGCGGGGGAGTGGTTGACGTCCTCGAGCCGGTACTCGGCCTCGACGACCGACCACGGCACGATCTCCCGGTCGCCGGTGGGCGCCCAGCCGAGCAGCATCAGGTAGTTGCGCATGGCCGCGGGTAGGAAGCCCTCGTCCCGGTACGCCTCCAGCGCCACCTTGTCCCGCCGCTTGGACAGCTTCTGCCGCTTCTCGTTGACGATCACCGGGACGTGCGCCCAGATCGGCGGCTTCACGCCCAGCGCCTCCCACAGCAGCTGCTGCTTGGGCGTGTTGGGCAGGTGCTCCTCGGCGCGGATCACGTGGGTGATGCCCATGGTCATGTCGTCCACGACGTTGGCCAGCAGGAACACCGCGCTGCCGTCGCTGCGGGCGATGACGAAGTCCTCGAGCAGGCGGTTCTCGAACGTCGGCTCGCCGCGCACCAGGTCGACGACCACGGTGGCGCCGTCGTCCGGGGTACGGAACCGCAGTGCCCGGCCCTCGCCCGGTCCCAGCGCGCGGTCGCGGCAGAAGCCGTCGTAGCCGGTGTGCTTGTTGCCGCTGCGGGCGACCACGTCGTCGCGGGTGCAGTCGCAGTAGTACGCGCGGCCCTCGCCGTACAGCCGGGTGGCGGCGGCGGTGTGCTCGGCGGCGTAGGCGGACTGGTGGTACGGACCCTCGTAGGTGCCGCGCTCGATGCCGATCCAGTCCAGCGCGGAGAGGATGCCCTCGATCCACTCGGGCCGGTTGCGGGCCGCGTCGGTGTCCTCGATCCGCAGAACGAACACGCCGTCGTGCTGCCGGGCGTAGATCCAGTTCTGCAGCGCCGAACGGGCACCGCCGACGTGGAACATCCCGGTCGGAGAGGGGGCGAAACGCACGCGCACAGTCACCCGACAAGCCTACGGCGCCCGTCGAACGCCTTGTCGGCGGGCTTTCATCACGTCGTATATTGACGAGTATTAGTAAACCTTCCTAATATTTAGGTCATGAGAAGAACATTGGCCGCGGTCGCGGCTACCGCTGCGGTCGCGGCCGTGGCGCTCGGCGTCCCCGCCACCGCGCACGCCGCGGTGCTGCCCAACGGCTTCAAGAGCGTCGGGTACATGCCGTCCTGGTCGGGCAGCGTGCCGAGCATCCAGTTCAGCAAGCTGACCCACATCAACTACTCGTTCGCGCTCCCCAACGCGAACGGCACCCTGCAGCCGATCGAGAACACCGCGAAGCTGCAGCAACTGGTGACGCTCGGCCACCAGAACAACGTCAAGGTCTCGCTGGCCGTCGGCGGCTGGAACGACGGCAACGACTCCGCGTTCGAGTCGCTGGCCGCGAACGCCGGCACCCGCACCACGTTCGTCAACGCGCTGATGGGCGCGGTCCGCCAGTACAACCTGGACGGCATCGACATGGACTGGGAATACCCCGACCCGGGCCAGTCGGCGAACAACTACACCGCGCTGATGCAACAGCTCGGCACCGCGCTGCACGCCGAGGGCAAGCTGCTCACCGCGGCCGTGGTCGCCGAGGGCGGCACCGCGAACGGCGTGCAGCCGGCCGTCTTCGCCGCGGTCGACTGGCTGAACATCATGGCGTACGACGGCGGCAGCCCGCACGCCAACTTCGACTGGTCGATCAACGCGGCCAACTTCTGGATGAACCGCGGCCTGCCGAAGGCCAAGACCGTCCTGGGCGTGCCGTTCTACAGCCGGCCCGGCTACCTCACGTTCGCCCAGCTGGTGCAGCAGGACCCGGCGAACGCCAACCGGGACTGCACCCCGTCGGGCGAGTGCTACAACGGCATCCCCACGGTCAAGCGCAAGACCCAGTGGGCCATGGCGAACGCCGGCGGCATCATGAACTGGGAGCTGTCCCAGGACAGCACCGGCTCGACGTCGCTGGTCAGCGCGATCTACGAGGTGGCGACCGGCGGCGGCACGTCACCGGGCGGCCGGAGCGGGCGGATCACCGGCGTCGGCGGCAAGTGTGTCGACGTGGCCGGTGCGTCCAGCGCCAACGGCACCGCGGTGCAGCTGTACGACTGCAACGGCACCGCCGCGCAGACCTGGACGGTGGCCACCGACGGCACCGTGCGGGCGCTGGGCAAGTGCCTGGACGTGAACGCGGCCGGCACCGCGAACGGCTCGCTGGTGCAGTTGTACGACTGCAACGGCACCGGTGCCCAGGCGTGGCAGTCGCAGCCGGACGGCACGCTGCGCAACCCGGCCGCCGGGCGCTGCCTGGACGCCCAGAACAACAGCTCGGCGAACGGCACCCGGCTGCAGCTCTGGGACTGCTTCGCGGGCGCCAACCAGCGCTGGACACTGCCGTAGCGATCACCGCCAGGGGAACAGCCCGGATGACAGCGTTGGTGTTCCACTGGAGCGCTCCAGTGGAACACCAACGTCCGCACGCCGGCGCGCTACACCACCACGGCATGGTCCGGGAGCGCCCGCCGCACCCCCGCCGCCAACCGGCCGAACGGGCGCACCTCAGCCCGCCCGTCCACGTCCTCCCACACGCCCTCGATCCGGCCGTTCACCACCAGGGTGGGCGAGATCCAGCCCTGCGGCCGGGACACCGCCGACTTCGGGCCGCTGCTGATCCGGTCCAGCTGCCGGGTGCTGGCCACCACGTACGGGTCGAACGCCGGCAGCAGGTGCACGGTGTCCGTCCGGTCTCCGTCCCCGGCCAGGTCGGCCGGGACGAATCCGTCGCCGGCCGGCGTCAACCGGTCGGCGAGCCGGGCGAACGACTTCTTCGCCAGCGACGGAGTGAGGTCGAACCAGCGGGCGAACTCGGCCGGGTCGGCCGGACCGTAGGCACCGAGGTACGCCAGCGCCAGCTCGTCGATCGCCGCGTCGACCGGCACCGGCTCCCAGTCGCCGAACCACGCCCGCGGCGCCACGAACGTCACGTTGCGCCCGCGCGGCGGCCCGGAGCAGAGCAGGCCCCGGAACGCCAGCGGCTTGAGGATCGCGCCGAACCCCTGGGTCAGCGGCCCGCGCAGGTCGTCGTGCCCGGTGCCGGCGATGAGCCCCTCGGCCAGTTCCTCGCGGGTCATCGGCGTGCCGCCCAGCACGTCCGGGACCGCCGCGACGATGTCCCGCATCTGCGCGGCGGTCACCCCGTGGTACTTCAGCCACGATCCCTTCGTCTCCCGGTTGCGGGTGCTCATCGCGGCGACCCAGCGGGGCAGGTCGGCGGCGGGCAGCAGGTGCAGCGTGCCGCGGGCGGCCCAGGTCCGCACCAGGGTGCGGTCGGCGTACAGCGCCGCGTCCAGGTCCGGCGGGTCCGGCAGGCGCAGCCGGGCCGCGGCGTGCGCGGACGCGGTCACCTGCGCGTGCAGGCCGCCCACCCGGCGCGCCACGGCGACCACGTCGGTGCCGCGGGTGCGGCCCAGGAACTGCCGGCCGATCCGCCACCGCAGGATCTCGTCGAGGTTCACGGGTGTTCCTTTCGCTGTCGGTGGCCGCGCACCTTGGCCCGGTTGCCGCAGCGTTCCATGGAGCACCAGCGCCGGTTGCCGGGCCGGGACGTGTCCAGGTAGACGAGGTAGCAGTCGTCGGCTCCGCACATCCGGATCCGGGTGGCGGCCGGCGGGGTCAGCGTGCCGACCGCGTCGCGGGCGATCGCGGCCGCGATCTGCGCGCCGGTCACCGGTCGCCGCCAGGTGGGCGTGCCGTCCGGCGCGATCCGGGGTACGGGCGGCGGGCCGGCCGCGATCTCGTTGACCGTGTCCGCGTCCCGGGCCGCCACCGGGGTTCCGGTCACCAGCGCGTACGCCCCGGCCCAGACCGCCTCCCGCAGCAGCTTGACCAGGCGCAGCTCGGGCCCGGTGGCGCGGACGTCGGCGGCCGGCACGCCCAGCCGGGAGCCCGCCACCCACCGGGCCAGGTCGGGCGGGGTGTGCAGGATCTCGAACCGGGCCCGGAAGCCCTCGCCGCCGGTGGTGCAGGCCAGCTCGAGGCTGAGCGTTCCCGCGTCGAACGAGAACACCTGGCCGTCCGGATGCCGCAGCCTCATGTAACCGGTTATACCAGTTTCGGCGCGGCGACGCTTGACGGGTGCCGAACGGGCGGCGTACTTTTCAAGGCAGTTAATTAACGAGATTGTTAAATAAAGGAGCGCGCCGGATGGGCAAGGTCTACGCGGTGGAGTACGTGACCCTCGACGGCGTCTTCGAGGAGCCCGCCTGGAGCGGACCCTACTTCAACGACGAACTGGGCGACTGGCAGCAGGCCAACCTGACCGAGGCCGACGCGCTGCTGCTCGGGCGCCGGACCTACGAGGGGTTCAAGGCCGCCTGGCCGCAGATGGAGGCGGAGACCGGCGACTTCGGCAAGAGGATGAACGGGATGCCCAAGCACGTCGCCACCACCACGCTCACCACGCCCGAGTGGAACGCCCGGTTCATCCAGGGCGACGTGGCCGCCGCGGTCACCGCACTCCGCTCCGGCCCGGACACCCTGATGATCAACGGCAGCGCGTCCCTGGTGAACTTCCTGACCCGGCACAACCTCATCGACGAATACCGGATCATGTTCTATCCCGTGGTCGTCGGCGAGGGCCGCCGGCTGTGGGACGAGGGCACCAGGGTCGCCCTCAAGCACACCGGCAGCTTCACCACCACGACCGGCGTCGAGGTCGTCACGTACGTGCCGGCCTGACCCCGGACGACCCTGACCCCGGACGACGACGGGCCCGGCCAGCCGGCCGGGCCCGTCGCTCGATCACCGAACTAGCTGTCGCCGCCGGTCTCGCCGACCGGTGCGGCCGACACGTCGTCGATCGCGTACTTCTTCGCCGCCTCGGCCGGCACGTGCGACGGCACCTTGCCGCGCAGCGCCAGCTGGCGCAGCGTGGCCACCGCGACCGACTCGCCGTCGACGTGGAAGTGCCGGCGCAGCGCGTGCCGGGTGTCGCTCATGCCGAAGCCGTCCGTGCCCAGCGACGTGTAGTCGCCCGGCACCCAGCGCGAGATGAGGTCCGGCACCGCGCGCATCCAGTCGCTGACCGCGACCACCGGGCCCTCGGTGCCCTCCAGCTTCTGCTGGATGTACGGCTTGCGCGGCTGGTCGCCGGGGTGCATCAGGTTGTGCTCCTCGACCTCCACCGCGTCGCGCCGCAGCTCGGTCCACGAGGTCACCGACCACACGTCGGCCGCCACGCCCCAGTCCTGGGCCAGCAGCTGCTGCGCCTTGAGCGCCCACTGCATGCCGCTGCCGGACGCCAGCAGATTCGCCCGCGGTCCGGTGGACTCCGCCGCCGGGGCGTACTTGTAGATGCCCTTGAGCAGGCCCTCCACGTCGACGCCGGACGGCTCCGCGGGCTGCAGGATCGGCTCGTTGTAGACGGTCAGGTAGTAGTAGACGTTCTCCTGCTTCTCGCCGTACATCCGGTGCAGGCCGTTCTCGACGATGTACGCCGTCTCGAACGCGAACGCCGGGTCGTACGCCACCACGGCCGGGTTGGTGGCCGCGATCAGCAGCGAATGGCCGTCCTCGTGCTGCAGGCCCTCGCCGTTCAGCGTGGTCCGCCCGGCGGTGGCACCGAGCAGGAAACCGCGGGTCATCTGGTCGGACGCCGCCCACAGCTCGTCCGCCGTGCGCTGGAAGCCGAACATCGAGTAGAAGATGTACAGCGGGATCATCGGCTCGCCGTGCGTGGCGTACGCCGTGCCGGCCGCGATGAAGCTCGCGGTCGAACCGGCCTCGTTGATGCCCTCGTGCAGGATCTGGCCGTTGGTCGCTTCCTTGTAGGACAGGAACAGCTCCCGGTCGACCGACGTGTAGGTCTGGCCGTGCGGCGAGTAGATCTTGCGGGTCGGGAACAACGAGTCCATGCCGAACGTACGGGCCTCGTCCGGGATGATCGGCACCCAGCGCGCGCCGAACTCCTTGTCCTTCATGATGTCCTTGAGCAGCCGGACGAACGCCATCGTGGTGGCGACCTTCTGCTTGCCCGAGCCGCGCTTGACGTCGGCGAACCGCGACGAGTCCGGGATGTTCAGCGGAATCGTGGTGTTCCGCCGGGACGGCAGGAAACCGCCCAGCTCCTTGCGGCGCTCCAGCAGGTACTGCAGCTCGTCGGACTTCTCACCCGGGTGGAAGTACGGCGGCAGGTACGGGTTGTCCTCCAGCTGCTTGTCGCTGATGTCCAGGTACAGCCGGTCCCGGAAACCCTTCAGGTCGGGCAGCGTCAGCTTCTTCATCTGGTGCGTGGCGTTGCGGGCCTCGAAGTGCGAGCCCAGCGTCCAGCCCTTGATGGTCTTGGCCAGGATCACCGTGGGCTGGCCGGTGTGGGTCGTCGCCGCCTGGTACGCCGCATACAGCTTGCGGTAGTCGTGACCGCCGCGCTTGAGGTTCCAGATCTCGTCGTCGGACATCGGCTCGACCAGCTTGCGGGTGCGCGGGTCACGGCC
>NZ_JAIWNC010000047.1 GCF_020216025.1 Jidongwangia harbinensis
CCGGACCGACTCACCCGCCGCCCGCCCTAACCCGATCCGTTCCCGCTCCAACGCCGACAATCTCCCTGCCACAACCCACTCCTACCTGCAGAAACGTGGGTGTTGCATCCAAACCTTGAAATCGCCACTCCGACCTGATCAACGCAAGATCTACTAATGGATCCCTGGGTGTCTCAGACCAAGCTCGACCGGTACCGTGCCGCACTCGACGCCGGTACCGACCCGGTCCTGGTCCAGCAGTGGATCACCCAGGTCCAAGCCGAGAAAGCCGTCGCCGAGGCCGACCTACGACGAATCACGGACGCCGCACCATGACCCCTGACGAGATCAACACCCTGGTCGAGGCCATGGCCGGTATCGCGACGATCCTGCGGCGAGCCGACCCCACGGACAAAGCCGAGGTCTACCGACAACTTGGAATCAAGCTCACATACAAGCCAGGCCTCCGCTTGATTCAAGCAGAGGCCTCGCCAAATGGATCTTGTACTCAAGTGTGTCCGAGGCCCGAGTTGGACCACAAATCCACGGCGACCGGTGGCCGTGGATCATGTACTAAAGTGTGTCCGGAGGGGGACTTGAACCCCCACGCCCGATAAAGGGCACTAGCACCTCAAGCTAGCGCGTCTGCCATTCCGCCACCCGGACCTGCTCTGCACAGCCTAGCGGGACCGATCCCCTGCTCGCACCCGGGATCGGCAGCCCTCTGGAGCTGCACAGGGAAGCACTTTACACGCCCTCCGGCCACCCCCTCATGGAGGCCCGCCGGACGTCGGCGAACATGACGTTCCGGGCATAACGGCAAGTGGTTTGGCGTCGCCGGTGGGCAGCGTGCAGCATGGCGGGCGTGTCCCAGCCGTCCCCGCTCACGCCTGCCCGGCAGCGTGCACAGGCCATGGCCGACTCGGGTGATCGGGCCGGGGCGGTGGCGCTGCTGCGGCACGCGGTTTCGCTGGGGCGGGTGAATCTTGGTGAGGACCATCCGGATGTCCTCGCCGCCGCGCATCAGCTGGCTCGGGTTCACCAGTCCGCCGACGACCCGTCGGCGGCGCGGCGGGTGCTGGAGGAGGCTTACGCTGCCGGTCAGTGGCGGCTGGGCGACGTCGATCCGTTGATGTTGGAGATCTCCTACGACCTCGGCGTGGTGGCGGAGGAGCTGGGAAACCGGCACGAGGCGCGGAAGGCGTTCGGGCGGGTCGCGGAGCACGGGCCGGCGGTGCTGGGCGAGTTCCACTGGGCGGTTACGCGGGCTCAACAGTACCTGGGCGGGCAGACGTCGGCGGTGCGACCTCCGCCGGCACCGACCCAGGCAGTGACGGCTCCGCCACACTATCCGACACCTGGCCAGCCGCCACGACCGGTCGACCAGACCCCGCCGATTCAGCCCGCACCCACCGCCTCACAGAGCCGGCCGGCCCCGCCGGCTCAGCCAGCCCCACCGGTCCAGCCGACCGAGCCGGTCCAATCAGCCCAGCGGATCCAACCGGCCTGGCAGACCCAGCCAGCCCAGCCGACCCAGACACCCCAGCAGACCCAGCCCGCCCGCCCCATGGAGACAGCGCGGCCGGCAGAGCCGACACCACCACCCCCCAGCCCGCCGTCGACCGAACTGTGGCCGGTCCAGCCGCTGGACGTCGAGCCGCCGCCTCTCGTCCGGCGGGTCCCGGGACGGCAGTTGCCGCCCGACACCCGTGACCCTCAGGCGAGGGTCGGGAACGAGCCCACCGTCCTGCATCCAATCGTGCAGCCGCGCACCGGCCTCCCGGCCCACCAGCCCTCACCGCCGCCGGGGCCGCCCCCGTCGCCCGTCACGGCACCACCTGATGCGCCGGCGTACCCGCGGCCGGAAGCGGCGTACCCGGGAACGGGCGGACCGGCGTACCCGCGCAGGGGTCCGGTCCTGTTCGCGGCGATTGCCGCGGTCCTCGCCGCCGTCATCGCGGTGGTCGCGCTGGTCTTCGTGCTTGCCGACCGTGGGGACGGTCCGGACCGGACGGATGTGCCAACTCTGGGCGGTGGGCCGCCGCCGGTGGACGTGCGGGTCCGCGATTTCGGCTCGCGCATCCAGGTGACCTGGGGCGATCCCGGCGAGGGTAAGACCTCCTTCATCGTCACCGGTGGACACCCGGGTGAGGTGCTCAAGCCGATGGGCGAGGTGGGGCCCGGCGTCACGCAGTACGACCTGCAGGGACTCAACGATCAGCTGGACTACTGCTTCGCCGTGGTGGCGGTCTACGGCACCGACCAGTTCGCCAGTTCGCCGCAGGCCTGCACGAGCCGGGTGCCGGGGCGGCCGGAGGCCGATCAGACCGACTGATCCACTACGGACGGCGATCATGGTTATCCACAATCGTGATTGACCGGGTGTCCCCCGCCGTCCCCCTCCCCCTATGATGGCCTCCGTTCTGCAGCGGAAACCCGAGGAGGGACGCGCCGTGACCGCATCGAAGCGCCGCTGGCGCAGCCGCGGTGGCCTCGTCACGATCGGCACGGTCGTGAGCCTGGTGGCCGGCCTGGGCCTGACCGTGCTCGGGCTCGGCGCGGCCGACCAGGCGGTGGCGAGCTTCGATGCCGCGTCCTGGGTCTGGAGTTCCAACAAGAGCGAGATCGCCCGGATCAACGGCGTCACGGCGCGGGTGGACACCCGGGTGGACGTGCCCCGGGGACGCGGCCACAAGATGCAGGTCAGCCAGAACGACCGCTTCGTGATCCTCCGCGACGTGAGCACCGGGCGGATCAGCTCGATGGACCTCACCTCGTTGAAGGAATACCGCGCCAGCCTGAACAATCCCGGCATCGGCGTGCGGGTGGCGCTGCACGAGGATGCCGCCTTCATCATCGACACGGTGCGCGGCGAGGTGGCGCAGCTCGATCCGCGCACGCTGGCACCGCTCGGCGAACCGCTGCGTTACCCGCCGGGGATCACCGGCGGGGTGTTCGACGGCGAGGGTCGGCTGTGGATCGCCGTGCCCAGCCAGGGCACCGTGTCGGCGATCACGGCGGCGCCGCTCGCGTCCGACGGCCCGGAGGGCGGCACCGCCGCGGCCGCGGGTCCGAGCCAGATCAGCACGACCGCGGTCGCTCCGCCGAGCCACGACCTGGCGATCTCCACGCTGGACTCGGGGCTGGCCGTGCTCAACCGCACGACCAACGAGCTGACCACGATCCGCGACGGCAAGGCGGCGACCCCGACGACGCTGCCGCTGACCGGGCCGGGTTCGCTGGCGCCGCGCACCGACGGCCTGGCGGTGCCGGTCACGGAGCCGGACGCGCGACGGGTCTACGTGGTGGCCGACGGCCGGATGCGCAGCCAGTTCCCGGTCCCGGGGGACGGCACCCGGCTGGAGCCGGCGGTGGCCTGGGAGGGCTTCTTCTACGTCGCCGACTCGGACACCGGCGTCGTGCACGTCTTCGACGGCGCGGGACAGCCGCAGCGGGACATCCCGTTCCGGAACGCGGGCGGGCCGCTGGAACTCGAGGTACGGGAGAACTACCTGTTCATCAACGCGCCGGGCTCGTCGACGGCACGGGTGGTGGACAACGCGCACACGGTGCGGGTGGTCGACAAGTACGCCGACGACGTGCTCGGCGGGGACGCGCCGCCCGCGCCGCCGACTCCCCCGCCGCCGCCGAAGCCGAAGAAGCCGACGGTGAGCGAGCCGGGCCCGCCGCGCAACGTGCGCGCCGCGGCCGGTGACGCCGAGGCCCGGGTGAGCTGGCAGGCGGCGAGCGCGAACGGCGCGTCGATCTCGCGGTACGTGGTGGTGGGTGCGGGCCGGACGTTCCAGGTGGGCGCGAACCAGCGGTCGGTGAACGTGACCGGGCTGACCAACGGTGAGACGTACCGGTTCGAGGTGCACGCGGTCAACGCGAAGGGCGACGGGCCGTCGCGGACCAGCAACCCGGTGCGGCCGACGTCCGAGGTGCCGGACGCGCCGACCGAGGTACGCGCCGAGGCGCGGCCGGACGGCACGGTGGTGGTGCGGTGGCCGGCCGCGAACGGGCAGGGCCTGGACATCAAGCGGTACACGGTGACCGCGGTGTCCGAGGGCGGCAGCGCGCCGATCGGCGAGTCGGACGGCCCCGAGCTGGTGCTGCGGGACGGCGAGCTGCAGTACGGCCAGCAGTACGCGTTCACCGTGGTCGCGGTCAACGAGCGTGGCGCCGGGTCGAAGGCGTCGCCGGTGAGCAACAGCGTGGTGCCGTTCGCGAAGCCGGGCCGGCCCGAGGCGGTGGACGCGGCCACGGTCGGCGACCAGGCCGGCGCGGTCCGGGTGACCTGGACGCCGTCGGTGGACAACGGCCGCCCGGTGTCGAAGTACGTGGTGACCGCCGGTGGCCGGTCCACCGATGTGGTCGACGGCACCGCGGTCACGTTGACCGGGTTCGACGCCGGTGCCACCGTCGCCGTGCAGGTGCGTGCGGTCAACGAGGCCGGGGACAGTGAGCCGGGCACCGCGACCGCCCGTACGGTGGCCGAGCCGACCGTGACGATCACCGGTAGCTCGGCGACGTTCAACACGGCGACCGTCACGTTCAGCGTGGATGCGGGGGGCGGCACGGCCACCTGCTCGGTCTCGGCGAACAACGGCGGCGGGTCGGACGACGGCAGCTGCTCCAGCCTGACGGCGAAGAAGCTGAAGCCCAGCACGGCCTACACGCTGACGGTGACGGCGAAGAACGCGGCCGGGACGGTGACGAAGACCCGCGCCCAGACGACCGACGCGCTGTACGGCACCGCCCGGTGCGTCAACGGTGAAGAGGGCGAGACCAGGACGTACTGCAACGACGACGTCAACGGGCGCAACGGCAACGAGATCTTCGAGGTCACCCGGCAGGACAACGACCGCCAGGCCGGGTGGGTGGAGAACGGCACGCGGCTGAAGGCGTTCTGCAAGAAGTCCGGCGAACATGTGGACTCTTACATCTACAACAGCCAGAAGGCCAGCAGCATGTGGATCCAGGTGGACTACAAGGGCAAGAACTACATCCCGTACGCGTGGCTGAACCTCGACGGCGGCGACGACCTCGACAACCTGCCCGGCTGTTAGGTCACCCGTGCAACCGGAACCCCTGCCGCCCCAGCACATCCAGGGCTTCGCCCAGATCGCCGGGCAGCTCGCCGACCGGATCGGCACTGTGGTGCTGGGCAAGCCGGACGTGGTGCGGCTGACGCTGACCGCGTTGTTCGCCCAGGGTCACGTGCTGCTCGAGGACGTGCCCGGGGTGGGCAAGACGACGTTGGCCCGGGCGCTCGCCGCGGCGGTGCGCGGGCAGTGGCGGCGGATCCAGTTCACGCCCGACCTGCTGCCGTCCGACGTGTCCGGCGTGACGATCTTCAACCAGGCCAGCCGCGGGTTCGAGTTCCACCCCGGACCGGTGTTCGCCAACCTGGTCATCGCCGACGAGATCAACCGGGCCTCGCCGAAGACGCAGTCCGCGCTGCTGGAGGTCATGGAGGAACGCCGGGTCACCGTGGACGGCGTGCCGCACCCGGTGCCGCAGCCGTTCCTCGTGGTGGCGACGCAGAACCCGGTCGAGATGGACGGCACCTACCGGCTGCCCGAGGCGCAGCTGGACCGGTTCCTGGTGAAGCTCTCGGTCGGCTATCCGGACGAGGACGTCGAGGTGGAGGTGCTGCGCGGGGCGGCGCTGCGGTCCCCGGACACCCTCGAACCGGTCACCGACACCGCGACCGTCGGCGAGATGGTCCGGATGGCGTTGCACGTACACATCGCCGACCCGCTGTACACGTACGCGGTCCGGCTGGCTGCCGCGACCCGCAACCACCCGCAGGTCCGGGTCGGCGTCAGTCCGCGTGGCGTGATCGCGCTGACCCGCGCGGCCTGCGCGTACGCGCTGATCAACGGCCGCGGGTACGTGCTGCCCGAAGACCTCAAGGCGCTGGTGGAACCGGTGTTCGCGCACCGCGTGCTGCTCTCCCCGGACGCCCAGTTGCGCGGCGTCACCGCGGCGGAGGTGCTGAACGACGCGATCCGGTCCGTTCCGGTGCCGCTGCCGGACAACCAACGCGCGTGAAGGGCGTCACCGCGCGCGGCGCCGGTGTCCTGGCCGCCGCGTGCGCACTGCTCGCCGCCGGGTTCCGGTTCGGATACCCGGACCTGGCGCTGCTCGGTGCGGCGGCGGCGGTCGCGGCGGCCTCCGCGGCCGGGTTCGCGTCCTGGCGGCCCAGGCTCGGCGTCGCCCGGGTCGCCGACCCGGACCGGGTGGCCCGTGGTGAGCCGGCGAACCTGGCGCTGACCGTGCGCAACACCAGCCGGTTACGCGCTGCCAGCCTGGTCGCCACGGACCGCTGCGCCGGCCGGGACGTGCCGGTTCCGCTGCTGCGGCTGCGCCCGGGCCACGACACCACGGTGACCTATCCGGTGCCCACCGAGCGGCGGGGCGTGGTGCCGGTGGGACCGCTGCGGGTCACCCGTACCGATCCGCTGGGGTTGGTGTCGCTGGCCCGCACCTACGGCGACACCGCGGCGGTCTGGGTGCATCCGCGGATCCACCTGCTGCGGGCGGTTCCGGCGGGGATGGCGCGCAGCCTCGACGGACGGATCGACAAGGTGCCGCACGGCACGATCACGTTCGATTCGCTGCGCGAGTACGTGGTCGGCGACGAGCTGCGCCGGGTGCACTGGCGCAGCAGCGCGAAGGTCGGCGAACTGATGGTCCGCGAGCAGTTGGACACCAGCGAACCGACCATCGTGGTGCTGCTCGACGACCGCGCGGTCGCGCACCCGGACCCGGAGTCGTTCGAGGTGGCCTGCGAGGCCGCCGCGTCGATCGTCAGCGCCGCGGTCCGGGAGGACCTGCCGGTCAGCCTGCACCTGGTCTGCGGCGAACGCACCGGCCCGTTCCTCGACGTGCTCACCGAGGTGACGCTCGCCGACGGCGACCTGACCACCCGCGTCCGGACGCTGCGCAGCCGGCGCCTCGGCGACACCCTGGTGTTCCTCACCGGGCCGGGCGGGCACCCCGACCTGGGCGCGGTGAGCGGGCTGCGCGGGCCGTACCCGGTGGTGATCGCCGGGTTGTTCGGCGACCGGGACGGCGCGCCGGTGTCCACCAGCGGCGGCATGATCGTGGTGGAGGCGGACGACGGCCGGGAATTCGCCGCCGCGTGGGACGGTGTGCGCGGATGGTGAGGCTGGCGCGCGACGCGGTGGTACCGCGGATGGTGCGGCCGGCGCGCGCCGCGGTGGTACCGCTGATGCTGGCCGGGTTGATCGCCCTGTCCGGACTGGTCCTCGGCCGGATCTACGCGGACGGGCTGCTCGCGCAGCTGGTCGCCGGCGCCGCGGTGCTGTCCGTCGGCGCCGGGGTGGCCGCGAGCCGGCTGCCCAGCTGGAGCGTCGCGCCCGGGTCGGTGCTGCTGCTGGCCGGGTACACCGCGGGCGCGCTGGCCGTGGCGGCGAACCGGGCGGACATCCGCGAACCGCTGCCGGAGGTCCTCCCCGACGCGCTCGTGAACGGCATTCCCCGCCTGCTCACCGCGATGATCCCGGTGGAGGCCACGCCGGACACGGTGGTGGTGCCGGTGATCGCCGCGTGGCTCGCCGGGCTGGCCGGCACGGAGATCGCGGTGCGCGCCGGCCGGGTGCTGCTGGGTTGTCTGCCCGCGGCCGCGCTGTACGCGGGTGCGCTCTACGTCGTCGGCCCCAACGCGGCCGCCGCCGGGTGGCCCACGCTGCTGTTCGCCGTCGCGGTGGTGGCCGGTCTCGCTGTTTCCCGACCCCGCAGCGGTACGGATCTCCGGGACGTCCCCGCTCCCACGCGCACGGCCGTGCGGGGACGCGCGCTGGCCGGTGCCGCCGCCGGGCTGGCCGTCGTGGTCGGGCTCATCGCCCTGGTCGGTCCGTGGGTCAGTGGTCAGGTGTCGGCGACGCCGGTGGACCCGCGCCGGTACGTGGAGCCACCCCAGGTGGACAGCCTCGACGAGAGCCCGCTGAACCGGATCTCCGGGTGGGCGCTCAACCCGGACCAGCGGTTGCTGCAGGTGGAGCCGATGCCGGCCGGACGGGAGACATCGGTACGGCTGCGGCTGGCGGTGCTGTCCGACTACGACGGTGTCACGTGGCGGGTCGGTGCCACGTACCGCAACGCGGGCCGGGTGCTGCCACCCCAGCCGGCCCTGCCGGACGTGGCGGTGGACCAGGTACGCCAGGACATCACGATCGCCGAACTGACCGGGCGCCTGCTGCCGGTGGTGCCCACGCCGACCGAGGTGACCGGTGCCCGGGTGGCGTACGACCCGGCGACCGGCACGCTGATCCGGCCCGAGAAGCTGCAGAAGGGCGTCCGGTACGCGGTCACCTCCGCACGGCAGACTCCGGACCTGAACCTGCTGCCCGCCGCGGACACCCCGCCCGGCGACACGGTCACGCGCTACCTGACCGTGGGTGCGGGCGTACCGGATTCGGTCGAGCGGCTCGCCGACCAGCTGGCCGACGGCAACGGCGCCGCGTTCGACCGGGCCGTCGCCATCGAGGAGTTCCTCGCCGAGCATTACCGCAAGGTGTCCGACGCGCCCAGCGGGCACGCGTACCCCAATCTGTCGTTCTTCCTGTTCGGGCCGCGCAACCGGGGCGGACAGGTGGGCACGTCGGAGCAGTTCGCGGCGTCGTTCGCGCTGCTGGCGCGGCTGACCGGACTGCCCAGCCGGGTGGTGGTCGGCTTCGACGCCCCGGCGGCCGGTGGCACCGTCACCGGGGCGGACGCGGTGGCCTGGCCGGAGATCCTGTTCGAGGACCTGGGGTGGGTGGCGTTCGACCCGCTGCCGAAGAGCAAGGAACCGCCGCGGCCGGTCGAGGAGGACTTCACCCCGAAGCCGTCCACGCCGCCGCCGACCACGCCGGACGCCACCCCGCCGAGTGACGAACCGAGCGCGTCCGCCGCGCCGCCGGTCCTGGCGGCCGTCCCGGACGGCGGCGCGCCGGCCGTGCTGGTGGCCGGGGGCGCCTCCGGGTCGGTGCTGCTGGTGCTGGCCGGGGTGGCGCTGGCCGTGGTGCTGATGCGCCGGTCGCAGCGCCGGCGCCGGCTGGTCGAGGGCGCGCCGCACGACCGCATCGCCGGTGCCTGGCTGGAGTTCACCGATGCGCTGCGGCTGGCGGGGCGGCCGGTGCCGCGGTATCTGGCCGCGACGGAGGCGGCGGCGTTCGCCTCGGTGCTGCCGCCGCCACCGGAGGGAATCCTCAGGCGCGGTCTCCGGTTGCGGCCCGCGGCACCCCGGCCGGGCCGAGCGGGCAGCGCACCAGACCCCGCCTTACCGGACGCCGCACCACACCCCGGCCCGCCGGACACCGCACCGCCGACGGAGGAGGAGGCCGGCACCGGCCGGCGGCCGGCACCGGACCGGACCGTCGCCGGCCCGCTGCCGCCGCTGGACGAACTGGTCGCCGGGGTGAACATCGCCGGTTTCGCGCCGGCCGCGGCCGACGCCGACCAGGCGGACCGGGCGGCAGCGCAGGTCGTCGCGTACGCCGACGCGCTCCGCGAGCGGCGTCCCCGGTGGCGGCAGCTCTGGTGGCAGGTCCATCCCGGTCCGCTGTACTGGCATCGCCGGACCGCGCACCCAGGCCCCGGCACGGAACCGGCGGCAGCACCCCCGGCCGGCCTCCCCGGACCGCCCGCCGCATACCCCGGCCCACAACCGAACCAGTCCCCCACACCCCCCGACCCAGGACTTGAGTCCGCCGCCGCGCGGCCCGGCCCCGAGCCGGCTCCCGCACGCCCCGGCCCGCGGGCCTCCGGCGACGCGCCGGTAACCGGCGTCGACGGTGCCGGACCCGCCGGTTAGGCTGGCCTAAGTTCAAGGCGGGGGTGAGGCGTGGCGGACGAGTCGCTGGCGGACCTGCTCGGCGGGCGACGTGCCGCGGTCGACGCCACCGTGCCCGCCGTCGGGTTCGTGGGTGGCTGGCTCGCCGGCGGCCAGTCCGTCTGGGCCGGTGCCGGCGCCGCGGTGGTCGCGGCGGTGGCCGTGTCGGCCTGGCGGCTCGCGCGTGGCGACCGGCCCCGCGCCGTCCTCATCGGGCTGCTCGGGGTGTGCGTCGCCGCGCTGGTCGCGCTGCGCACCGGCCGGGCCGAGGACTTCTTCCTGCTGCAGCTGCTCAGCAACGCCGCCAGCGCACTGGCCTGGGTGGTCAGCATCGTGATCCGGTGGCCGCTGCTGGGCGTCGTGGTCGGCGCCGTGCTCGGCCAGCGGACCCGGTGGCGGCGGGACCCGGAGCTGCTGCGGGCGTACTCGCGCGGCAGTTGGGTGTGGGTCGGCCAGTACGTGGTGCGGGTGGCGGTGTTCCTGCCGCTCTACGCCGGCGGGCAGGTGGTGGCGCTGGGCGCGGCCCGGGTCGCGTTGACCTGGCCGCTGGTGGCGGCGTGCCTGGCGGTGAGCTGGTGGGTGATCCGGCGCAGTCTGCCGGCCGGGCACCCGGGTCTGCGGCACCCGGTGACCGACCCGGCGATGGCGGCCGGCCGCCCCGACGACGGTTCCTGATTCCCCAGCTGATCGGCATTGCTCGATCCGGCGGCGCTGTGGTTACATGGCGCCGACACGGGGACGAGCGGGGGCTTGAACTTCATGACACATCGATTTCGCACGCCCATGCGTGCTTTCTGCGCATCGGCCGCTGCCGCTCTGGTCTGGCTCGGTGCCGGACCGGCGGCTGCGATCACCGGCGGCGCCGACACGGCGGACCACCCGTTCGTCGCCCAGATCTCCATCGGCGCCACCGAGCGGTCGTGCAGCGGCGCGCTCGTCCACCCGCAGCTCGTCCTGACCGCCGCGGCGTGCTTCGCCGACGCGCAGGGCACGGTCCGCGGCGGCGATCCGGCCTGGCCCACCACGGTCACGGTCGGCCGGGCGAACCTGGCCGGCGGCACCGGCGGCACGGTCACCGCGGTCACCGACGTCGTCCCGCACCCGGACCGCGACCTGGCGCTGGCCCGGCTGGAGGCCCCGGCGACGGCCGCGCCGGTCGCCATCGCGACCGCCGCGCCGGAGGCCGGCGAGACACTGAGCATCGCCGGGTACGGCCGGACCGCGACCGACTGGGTGCCGGACCGGCTCAAGCAGGGCCGGTCCACGGTCACCGCCGTTTCCGGTGCGACGTTCGCCATCTCGTCCGGTGACGCCGGGGCCGGGGTGTGCCGGGGCGACGCCGGCGGCCCCGCGTTCCGGGACCGCGACGGCACCGTGGAGCTGCTGGCCGTGCACCACGACTCCAATCAGGCCGGTTGCCTGGGCGAGCCGCGCGGCGAGGCGACCGCCACCGAGACCCGGGTGGACGACATCCGGGCCTGGATCGTCGGGCAGTTCCCCGGTTTCGTCACCGGCCTGGAGGCGGGCCAGCCCGCACCGCACTTCAAGAACGCCGTCGACGACACCGGGGCCGGCCACGGCGGCATCCGCAACGTGGTCGGGGTGTGCTGCGAGCTGACCGGTCCCGAGGCGGACGTCCGGGCCGAGGGCACCCCGCACGGCGGCCGGCAGGCCTTGATGTATTCCGGCAAGGACAACAACGCGACCAGTTCGTACGCGTACACCAAGGTGTTCAAGCCCGGGAACCTGCGGGTCCGGGCGTCCACCGTGCTGTCCTACTGGATCTTCCCGCAGAGCACCACCGGGAACCGCAACGTGACCGGCAGCAACAGCACCTGCGTGGCGGTCGACCTGGTCTACACGGACGGCAAGAACCTGCGCGACTCCGCGCTGGTGGACCAGCGGGGCAACCGGCCGCACCCGGCCCACCAGTGCAACAAGCTGCCGCTGGACACCTGGACGCAGGTGGTCGTGCCGATCGGCGAGGCGGCCGAGGGCAAGCAGATCGCCACCGTCTCGGTCGGCTACGACCAGCCGGCGAACACCGGTGGCTACCGCGGGTACGTCGACGACATCGCGATCACCGACGTCATCGCGCCGGCCCCGTTCGCCACCGGTCTGGAGACCGGCCAGCCCGCTCCGACGTGGAGCGACACCGTGTCGACCGGCGCGCCGCGCGGCGGGCTGAAGAACGTCAGCGGGGTGTGCTGTTCCCTGACCGGCCCGGAGACCGGCGTGCGGGCGGAGACCCCGACGCACGGCGGCGAGAAGATGCTGATGTTCTCCGGCAAGGACGACAACGCGACCAGCTCGCACGCCTACACGAAGGTGTTCCAGCTGAGCAGCGTGTTCGTCACGCCGAGCACCCGGTTGTCGTACTGGATCTATCCACAGAGCACCACCAGCAACCGTCATGTGACCGGCCAGAACAGCACCTGCGTGGCGATGGACGCGATCTTCCTGGACCACCGCGACGCCACGCAGCTCAGCCTGCGCGACGCGGACGTGGTCGACCAGCGTGGCAACGCCGTGCATCCGCGGGCCCAGTGCACCAAGGTGCCGCTCGACCAGTGGACCTACGTGAGTGTGCCGCTCGGCGCGGCGGCCAACGGCCGGGAGATCACCCAGCTGGACATCGGGTACGACCAGCCGGCGAACACCGGCGGCTACCGCGGCTGGATCGACGACATCCGCATCACGCACTAGGCCACGTGACCTGGGGCGGGACGGCATGATCAGGGCTCGGGGCAATCTGCTGGCGAGCTGGGCCCTCGCGGTGGTCAGCATGGGCCTGCTGGCCTCCGCGGTGGTTCCGTGGCAGTGGCTGGCCGGGGTGGCCCGCGGACGGTCCGCGCTCGACCTGCTGTTGCTCAGTTCGGCCCTGATCTGCCTGATCGCCGCGTTCGTCGTCCGGCCGATGTACTTCTACACCCCGGAGTTCCCGCCCGGGGTGCGCAATCTGCACACCTTCACAGCGTGGTGGGCGGTCGCCGCCGCAGCGGTCGTGGCGGCGACCATGTGGGCCACCACGGCGTGGCTGCTGCACGAGGCGTCGTCGATCCGGCCGGCGTCGGATCAGGCGAGGGCCCGGATCGAGGCGATCCGAACGGGACTGACGGCGGCCGGCGGCGCCGGAGCCGCGGCGGCGCTGTTGCTGGCGTTCCGCCGTCAGCATCACCAGGAACATGCCGCGAAGGGTGTGGAGTACGACGCCGCCGAGAAGCGGATCACGGAGCTGTACGTCAAGGCCGCCGAGCAACTCGGTTCGGACAAGGCGCCGGTGCGGATGGCCGGCCTCTACGCGCTGGAACGGCTCGCGCAGGGCGAACCCGGCCATCGGCGGACCATCGCCAACCTCATCTGCGCCTACCTCCGCATGCCGTTCCCGGCCGGCGACGACGACGGCGACGCCGGATCACCGTCCCCGGACGAACTGGAGGTGCGCCGCACCGCGCAGGGCGTCCTCCTCGGCCACCTGCGACCCGCCGATCAGGGCTTCTGGCGCGACCTCGAACTCAACTTCGCCGGTGCCGTGCTGGTCGACTTCGACATGCGCGGCTGCCGGGTGGGCCCGGCACAGTTCGCCGGCGCCACGTTCCGGGGATGGGCGTCGTTCGAGGGGACCACGTTCGACGGTCCGGCCTCGTTCCTCGGCGCCACCTTCCCGGAGTTCGCCAACTTCGCCGGGGCCACGTTCCAGGACACCGCCTGGTTCAGCGACGCGCGTTTCGAGGGCCGGCCCGGGCGGGGCGAGGTCGCGGTCCACGACCCTCGGCTGAGTGACGCCCCGGCCTTTGAGGGGGCCTCGTTCTGCGATGCGGTGTTCGAGGACTTCGCGGCCTTCCGGAGCGTCTCGTTCGCCGGGGACGCCCGCTTCGACGGTGCCGCCTTCCTCGACGGCTGCGCGTTCAGCAGCGCGTCGTTCCTCGGCGACGCCCGCTTCGGCCGGACGGTCTTCCAGGGCGGCGCGGAGTTCGGCGGCGAGGACTTCACGGTGAACGCGTACGCCGGCGCCGCCTTCCACGGCCTGATCTCGTTCGACGGGGCGTCGTTCGGCAGACCGCCCGGCTTCGACGGGGTGCACCTCTCCGGCCCGCTGGACCGTGCGCACCTCCCACCGCAGGGATGGCAGGTCGAGCCCGACGGACCCGATTCCGCACGCCTGGTCCGCGGATAGCCCGACGCCGCACACCGGCGCGTGGACGGGCCAGCGGCGGTCAGAGCCGGGAGGCCGTGCGGACCAGCCCGGCGACGGCCCGGGACCGGCTGTGCGCGGGCCAGGCGAGCACCGTGGTGACCAGGGCGGAGTCGGTCAGCGGAATGGCGGCGTGCGCGCTCCACAGCCAGGACCGGGCGGACGCGCAGAGCACCGCCGTGGTGTGTCCGAGCGCGATCAGCTGGGCCAGCTGGGACAGGTCACGGATCTCCGGGCCCGGGCCGGGTTCGTACCGGCCGTCCGGATCGGGCCAGCGGGCCAGCGGCAGGTCCGGCACGTCGCTGATCTCGGCCGTGGTCAGCGACGTGCGCGCGGCCAGCGGGTGCGCGGCGGGCACGATGGCGACCTGCGGCTCGGTCGTCAGGTCCTCGGTGTCGAAGCCGGCGAGGTTGTCGAAGGGCCGCTGCATGAATGCCACGTCGGCGCGCCCGTCGCGCAGCATCCGCGCCTGGTCCCCCATCCCGCACAGCACCACCTCGATCTCGGCCGCGTCGGGCTCGGCGGCGTGCGCGTCGAGCAGGTTCCGCAGCAGGTCGTGGTTCGCGCCGGCCTTCGTCGCCAGCACCAGCCGGGTGGTGGTGGACGCGGCGCGGCGGGTGCGGCGGGCGGCGGCCGCGGCACCGTCGAGCAGGGTCCGGGCCTCGTCGAGCAGCACCTGCCCGGCGCCGGTGAGCGCGACGCCGCGGCGGTTGCGGTCGAGCAGGGTCACGCCGAGGCGTCGTTCCAGCTGCTGGATCGCCCGGGACAGCGGCGGCTGGGCCATGCCGAGGCGCTCGGCGGCCCGGCCGAAGTGCAGTTCCTCGGCGACCGTGACGAAGTATCGCAGTTCGCGGGTCTCCAGCGTGTCCACCGCACCACGATACGTCGGTGATACCGGGCGGGTATGACAGCGCACCGGATCGGTGTTGGGCCGCCGGTCCCGGACCGGCCAGCATCGACGTCATGAGTGACACGAAGACCGCGCTGGTGACCGGCGCGAACAAGGGACTGGGGTACGAGATCGCGGCCGGGCTGGGCGCTCTCGGCTACCGGGTGGCGGTGGGTGCCCGCGACGGCGCCCGGGGCGAGGCGGCCGTGAAGTCGCTGCACGCCGCGGGGGTGGACGCGTTCGCGGTCCCGCTGGACGTCACCGACGACCGCAGCGTGGCCGGGGCGGTGGACCTGCTCGAGCGCCTGGACGTGCTGGTCAACAACGCCGGGATCTCGGGCGAGACCGGCCCGGGGTGGGTGCAGGACCCGACCACGCTGGACCTGGACGTGGTCCGCGAGATCGTGGAGACCAACGTCTACGGGGTGATCCGGGTGACCAATGCGATGCTGCCGTTGCTGCGGCGGTCCGCGTCGCCGCGGATCGTCAACGTCTCCAGCAGCGTCGGGTCGGTGACCTGGCAGGCGGACCCGGCCGTCGAGGTGGGCCCGATCATGGCGGCGTACTCGCCGACGAAGTCGTATCTGAACGCCGTCACCGTGCAGTACGCGCGGCAGTTCGCCGGCACCGGCATCCTGATCAACGCGGCCTGCCCGGGCCTGGTGGCGACGGACTTCACCGGCTTCGTCGGCCGCCCGCCGCGGGAGGCCGCGGCCACCCCGATCCGCCTCGCCACGCTGCCCGACGGCGGCCCGACCGGCACGTTCGTCAACGACGACGGCGTCATCCCCTGGTAGGTGGGTGCAGTCCGACCGTCTCCATCGGGGGCGCCGCCGGGTTGACCGGCCTCTCGCCGGCGTCGGCGGCCACCGTCTCGAACCCCTGCCGTTCCATCGTGCCCCACACGGCCTGCCCGCCGCGCCACGCACCGACCGCGCCGCGCACCTGCCACACCGCCAGCACCTGCCGGTAGCCGAAGTTCTCGCCGATCGCCGCCAGCACCCCGCGCAGCAGGTCGGACCAGCGCCGGTAGCGGTGGAACGACACCTCCTCGATGAACAGCGACACCAGGCTGACCAGCAGGCCGTAGCCGTACGCGGCCAGGGCGAACTTCCAGGCGAATTCGACGTCCACCGCGCCCACCCACAGGCCGAGCGGCAGCAGGACCAGGGCGGCGAGTTCGACGAACGGCGCGAGCAGTTCGAACGCCACGTAGTACGGCAGGGCGAGCAGGCCGATCCGGCCGTACCGGGGGTTGCCGATCATGCGGCGGTGTTTGCTCAGGATCTCCGCGATGCCGCGGTGCCAGCGGCGGCGTTGCCGGCCCAGGACGCTCCAGGTGCTCGGGGCCTCGCTCCAGCTGACCGGTTCGGCGACGAACACGACGCGGTAGTCGTCGCCGCGTTCGCGCAGGTAGTGGTGCAGGCGTACGACGAGTTCGGCGTCCTCGCCGATGGTGTCGTGCGCCATGCCGCCGACCTTGACGACGAGGTCGCGGCGGAAGACGCCGAAGGCGCCGGAGATGACCACCAGGCCGCCGAGGCGGGACCAGCCGGTGCGGCCCATCAGGAAGGCGCGCAGGTACTCGACCACCTGGATCCGGACCAGCCAGCGGCGCGGCATCCGGACGTCCACGACGCGGCCACCGACCACCTTGCACCCGTTGGCGATGCGGACCACGCCGCCGCACGCGGCCACCCGCAGCGGGTCGTCACCGAACGGCTTCGCCACCGACAGCAGCGCGTCCGGGTCGAGCACCGAGTCCGCGTCCACCATGCAGATCAGCGGGTGCCGGGCCAGGTTGATGCCGACGTTGAGCGCGTCGGACTTCCCGCCGTTGGTCTTGCGGACCACGGTGAGCACCTCCGGGTTGTCCCGGGCCACGTGCACGCTGAGCACCTGGGACCGGTACGGCACCTCGCCCGGCACCACCCGGGGCACCTCGACCAGGTCGAACTTGCGGCGCAGCAGCTCGAACGTGTCGTCGGACGAGCCGTCGTCGACCACCACGACCTCGAACCGCGGATACCGCAGCGCGGTCATCGCCTGCACCGCGGCCACGATGCCGGCGCCCTCGTTGTGCGCCGGCACGATCACCGACACCGGCAGGGTGAGCGGGCTGCGGAACATGTCGTCGGCACCGGCGAACGGGATCCGCCGCAGGTGCCGGATGAACTCCAGCCCGGCCAGCACCATCAGCACCAGGTAGCTGCTGTTGAGCGCGATGAAGTACGCGAAGATCCCCCAGTCGGTGATCCGCAGGACGTCCCGCACCAGATCCTCGGTCATGCGGTGGTCACCAGCCGGCCGGGCGACGTGATCGCCGCCAGGGCGAGCGCCTCGCGGGCGTGCGCGACCCCGGAGGACGGGCGGGCGTGCGCGCCGATGCCGTTCGCCCGCGCCCGGTTCGCCTCCTCGTCGAGCAGTTCCTGCAGGGCCCGCAGCCCGGCCGGGCCGAGCCGGCGCAGCGCCTGCGCGGCCTCGTGCGCGACCCGGTACGCGTCGTCGTGCACCAGCTCGATCAGCGCCGGCACGGCCGTCGGGGAACCGAGGTCGCCGAGGGCCCGGGCGGCGGCGGCCCGCAGCTCGGTGGGCCGGGCCGGGGCGAGGGCGGCGGTGAGCGGTTCCACGGCGGACCGGGTGCCGAACCGTCCGAGGCTGGCGGCGGCGGACACGCGTACCTCGGGCACCGGGTCCTCCCGCAGCACCCGGGACACCCGCGGCAGCGACCCGGCGGCGCCGAGCAGGCCGAGCGCGTCCAGGCAGACCACCCGTACCCGGGCCTCGGGGTGGTCCAGCGCCGCGGAGAGGGTGACCTCGGTCTCCGGGCCGAGTTGCACCAGGGTGTGGGTGACCAGCAGCGACGGCACCTGATCGGGCTGGTCCAGGCTGGCGATCAGGCGCCAGGCGGCGGCCGGGTCGCCGATCCGGCCGAGTGCCCGGACCGCGACCACGCGCACCTCGCTGTGCCGGTCGGTGAGCAGGCGGCACAGGTCCGGCACGGCCTGCCGCAGTTCCAGGTCGCCGAGGATCTGCGCGGCCCGGGCACGCCGCACCGCGCTGCGCGAGCGCAGGTCACGCAGCGCGGCGCGGGCGGTGCCGCGACGCAGGAAGACCGACACCAGGCCCAGGTGCGCCTCGCCGCGCAGCTTGCCGAGCAGGCTCAGCGCCGCGGGTTCGGCGGCGGACCAGGCGTCGTCGCCGATGGCGACCAGCTCGTCGCCACCGGTCTCGCCGTTGTCCGCGACGAAGGCGAGCAGCGCGCGGCGCGGCCCGGCGGCCAGGGCCGCCCGCCGGCTCTCCCGGACGTGCCGGGCCAGCCGGACCACGACGATGCCGGCGGTCATGCCCACGACCACCGCGGCGAGCACGATCAGGGTGATCTCGAACAGGTCGGACATCAGCGGCCCACCTGCAGCAGCGCCGACTGGACCCGTTCCAGCAGCGCCCGCGGGCTGAACGGTTTGACGACGTAGTCGGTGGCCCCGGCCGCGTAGGCCTGTTCGAGATCCTGCGGACGGGCCCGGGCGGTCAGCATGATGATCGGCACCTCGGTCGGCAGCGGCCCGGCACGCAGTTCGCGGCAGACCTCGAGCCCGGACATGCGGGGCATCCGGACGTCCAGGATGACCAGGTCGGGTGAGTGCCGGCGGGCCGCGTCGAGCGCGCTGAGGCCGTCGGCGGCCTCGACCACCCGCAGCCCGGCCCGGACCAGCTTGAAGGACACCAGTTGCCGGATGTCCGGGTCGTCCTCGACGAGAAGGATGGTGCTCACCGCTTCCCGCTCCCTCCGCCGGTCCGCCCAATATATCCGTTATCAACCGATGCGACCCGGGCAACGGTAGCAATGCCGCAACCCTGGGAGGTGCTGCTCAAGCCGCATGCCCCGGGTCCGATAGAGGCACCGTGGATATCAGCGGGGTGATGCGCGTGCCCGGTCGGCGCGGAGCGGCCCTGGCACTCGCGGTCCTGATGCTCGGGCTGACCGCCGGCGGCGTCGCCACCGGCGGCGTCGCGCTCGCCGAGGACCGCGCCCAGGCCGCCGACCTGGCCCGGCGCTCCGGCGCCGTGCACGCCGCGCTGACCACCACGATGCAGCGGTACGCCGACACGATGCACGACCTCGCGGCCCGCACCGCCACCGGACCGGACCCCGCCACCGCCGTCGCCGCGGTGGCCGCCGACCGGTTGCCCGGCGCGTACCAACTGCTGATCATCGGCGCCGACCGCGCGGTGCACCACCGCCGGGTCCTCGACGGCACCACCCCGCCCGACCAGCCGCGGCTGCGCCCCGGACCGGACCTGCTCCGCGCCCTGGACCAGGCCCGCGCCAGCGGCCGCCTGGTCGCCGGTCCGCCGCACCTGCTGCTCGCCGACCTCCCGCTGCCACCGGCCCGCCGCCAACCGGCGTTCGAGCTGGCCGCACCGCAACCCGGCCCGCGGGCCGGGTGGGTCGTGGTCAGCATCCGCGCCCGCGACCTGCTGGACGCGGCGCTGCACGGCGCCGGCGTCTCCGGCGTCTCGGTCGCCCTGACCGCCGCCGGCGCCGGCCAGGTCGCCCACTGGTCCGACGGTCCCCCGGCCCGGGCCGCCGCGATCACCGCCGACCTCGGTGTCGCGGGCCAGTCCTGGCAGGTCACCGTGCACGCCACCACCCCGTCGGACGGCGCCGGCCCGGCCACCGCCCCGCTGACCATGCTGGCCGCCGCCGCGGTCAGCACGCTCGCCGCACTGATCGTCCTGGTCGTCACGGCCGCGCACCGGGCCGCCGCGGCCCGCGCCCGGGCCGACCGTGCCGGGCGCACCGCCGCCGAGCGCCGCGCCGAGCAGGCCGAGCAGGCCGCCCGGGACCGGGAGGCGGAACTCACCGGGCTCGCCACGACCGCCGCGGAGAGCCTGCACGCCCCGCTGCACGCCATCGCCGGCTTCACCGAACTGCTCCGCGACGAGACGCCCGGGCTGGGCGAGGCGTCACACGGGTTCCTGGACCGCATCGAGCAGAGCACCACCCGGATGCTGCGGGTGGTCGACGAACTGCGCGCGTACACCGACACCATGGACCAGGCGCTGCGGCCGGAACCGGTCGACACCGAGCGGCTGACCCTGGAGGTCGTCGCCGCCCACCTGGACACCCACACCGGCACCCGGCCCAGCATCGACGTCGGCGAGCTGCCGGTGGTCACCGCGGACGCGGCGCTGCTGCGCCAGGTGCTGGAACACCTGGTGGACAACGCGGTGCGCTTCGTGCGGCACGACACCGCCGCCCGGGTACGGATCAGCGCCGCCGAGGCCGGCCCCGGATGGTGGCGGATCGAGGTAGCCGACCGCGGCATCGGCGTACCCGAGGAGCACCGCGCTCGCATCTTCGCGCCGTTCCACCGCGCGCCCGCCGCCGACGGCTATCCGGGCACCGGGCTGGGGCTGGCGGTGTGCCGCCGGATCGTGGACATGCACGGCGGCGAGATCGGCGTGACCGCGAACCCGGGCGGCGGCAGCGTCTTCGCGTTCACCGTCTCGGCCACCGGCGTGACGGTCCCGGACGCACTGCCTGCGTTGAGCGCGTTCTAAGCTGGCGTGATGGTGGGTCAGGCGAGCAGGCTCAGGAACGTCCGGTACGACATCCGCGGGCCGGTGCTGCGCCGCGCACAGGAGCTGGAGAGCGCCGGCCACCGGATCCTCAAGCTCAACCTGGGCAACCCGGCGCCGTGGGGGCTCAACGCCCCGGAGCCGATCATGGCGGACGTGGTGCACAACCTGGGCGACGCGCAGGGCTACAGCGACGCCCGGGGGATCTACTCGGCCCGGGTCGCGGTCGCGCAGTATTACCAGACGCTCGGCGTACGCGACGTGCAGCCGGACGACGTGCTGCTCGGCAACGGCGTCTCCGAGCTGATCGTGATGTCGCTGCAGGCGCTGCTGAACACCGGCGACGAGGTCCTGGTGCCGAGCCCGGACTACCCGCTGTGGACCGGCGCGGTGACGCTCTGCGGAGGCCGCGCGGTGCACTACCGCTGCCTGTCGGAGCAGGGCTGGGAACCGGACCTGGAGCACGTCGCCGCGCAGATCACGCCGAACACCCGGGCGCTGGTGATCATCAATCCGAACAATCCGACCGGCGCGGTGTACTCCCGCGAGACGCTGCTCGGCCTGCTCGACATCGCCCGCCGCCACGACCTGCTGGTGCTGGCCGACGAGATCTACGACAAGATCCTGTACGACGACGCCCGGCACGAGTGCACGGCGGCGCTCGCCCCGGACCTGCTGGTGCTGACCATGGGCGGGCTGTCGAAGACGTACCGGGCGGCCGGGTTCCGTTCCGGCTGGCTGGCCGTGTCCGGCCCGCGGAACCTGGCCGAGGAATACCTGGAAGGGCTGCAGCTGCTCGCCAACATGCGGCTCTGCCCGAACGTGCCGGCGCAGCACGCGGTGCAGACCGCGCTGGGCGGCTACCAGAGCATCAACGAGCTGATCCGGCCCGGCGGACGCCTCTACGAACAGCGCGACCATGCCTGGCGCAAGCTGACCGCCATCCCGGGGGTGGACTGCGTCAAGCCGCGCGGCGCGCTGTACCTGTTCGCCCGGCTCGACCCCGAGGTGCACAAGATCCGCGACGACCAGAAGATGATCGTCGACCTGCTCGAACAGCAGTTGATGCTGCTGTCCCACGGCACCGGGTTCAACCTGCCCACCACCGATCACCTGCGCATGGTGTTCCTGGCGCCGGTCGACGTCCTGGACGACGCGACCGACCGGCTGGCCCGGTTCCTCTCCACCTACCGGCAGTAGGCGGCGGCCGGCGGGCCGGTCAATCGGTGCGCACCGGCAGGCGGACGGTGACGGTGGTGCCGACGTTCTCGGCGGACCGCACCCCGACCGAGCCGCCGTGGTTCTCCACGATCGCGGCGACGATGGCCAGACCCAGACCGGTGCCCGGGATCGCCTGGTGGATCGCGTTGGTGGCCCGGAAGAACCGGCCGAACAGCCCCGGCTGCTCGGCGTCCGGAACACCCATGCCGGTGTCCGCGACCGCGATCACCACCTCGTCCTCCTCCCGGCGGGCGGTAACCGTGACCGTGCCCTCCGGCGGGGTGAACTTCACCGCGTTGGTGAGCAGGTTCATCAGTACCCGGTCCAGCTGGTCCGGATCGGCCTGCAGCCCGAGCGGGCGCTGCACCTCGGTGTACAACCCGACCGACGCCTTGGCCGCCACCGGTGAGATCGCGGCCAGCGCGCCGTCGACCACCGCGCCCACCTCGACGTCGCGCGTCGAGGTACGGAATCCGCCGGACTCGATCCGGGACAGGGTGAGCAGGTCCTCGATCAGTTCCCGGAGACGGCGGGTGTTGCGGCTGATCACCTCCAGCATCCGCCGCTGCGCATCGGTCAGGTCACCGGCCTCCGCGTCCTGCAGCAGTTCCAGGTAGCCGGCGATGCTGGTCAGCGGCGTCCGCAGCTCGTGCGAGACGGTGGACATCAGATCGGTCTTGACGGTGTCCAGCTCCTGCAACCGGGCCACCAGGTGCTGCTCCTGCTCGTACAGCCGGGCGTAGTGGACGCCGCGCCCCAGGTCGGCGGCGACCGACTCGGCGAGCCGGACGTCGACCGGCGTCCACGCCGGGCCGTTGTCCCGGATCAGGGTGAGCGCCCCGATCAGATCGCTGCCCGCGCTCACCGCGACCGTGAGGACGTGCCCGTGGCCGGTGGGGTTGCCGGCGCGCAGTTCGATCTCCGGCGGGCGGGCGTCGCCGGCCGGTGCCGGGTCGTCGGTGTACCAGACGTCGCCGCTGCGCAGCCAGCCGAGATCGCAGCCGGCCAGCTCGGTCAGCGGGCCGCCGTCGTGCTCGTCACGCAGGCTGGCGGCCGGCGGCACCTCGGTCTCCGCGGGCGCCATCCGGACCAGCACGTGGTCCGCGTCGAGCGTGCCGGCCAGGCCGTCGATCGCCTCCCGGATCGCGTCGTCCACGGCCAGGTGCGCCCGGATCCGGTAACCGAGCCGGCGGGCCTCGTCCCGCAGCCGGGCGGTCCGCTGTTCGGCGTGGCGGACCCGGGCGCTCTCGTCGGCCTGGGTGTTGACCGCGTCCGCCACCGCGCGGATCTCCGCCGGGCCGTCCTCGGGGTCGGCGCGGGCCTCGTGCTCGCCGGCCCGCATCCGGTCCAGCACGGCGACCAGCTGACCCAGCGGTCCGGTGATCCGCCGGGTGGTCCGGGCGGCCGTGGTCGCCGCCAGCGCCGCGGCCAGCAGCGTCACCACGGCCAGCGTCACCATGGTGAACCGGCTCAGCGAGGCGCTGCGCTCCTGCAGGCGGTCGGCCCGGGCCTGCAGGCGGTCGTCGAACTGGTCGTTCGCGGTCAGGAAGTCCTGGAACAGCGGGCGGCCGGCGGCGACGTACCGGATCGCGGCGTCGCTGCGCGGTGCCGCCTGGCGCTGCACCTCGGCGTGGGTCCACCAGATGTCGGCCCGCGCCACCTGGCCGTCCACCGCCTGCCGTTCCTCGCTGGTGGCCAGCCGGCGCAGCTCGATCACCGCCACCGTGTAGTCGGCCCGGGCGACGTGGTACGTGTCGAGCTGCGCGCTGTCGCCGGTCAGCAGGTAGCCGCGCACCCCGCGCTGGCCGTCCGCGAGCACCCCGCGCAGGTGCGCGTTGGCCAGTTGCAGCGGCTGCACGTGGTTGGACAGCTGGTCGACCACCCGGTGCTGGATCAGCACGGTGGTCATCTCGGCCAGGCCCGCGCCGACGATCAGCAGGACCAGCGCGGCAAACGCTCTGGTCAGCAGATGCCCGACGGACCGGTCACGTTGCATCGGACGCGATCAGGCGCGGGTCCGGCTCAGCAGCGCCTGTATCCGGGAGACCAGTTCACGCGGGCTGAACGGTTTGGTCACGTAGTCGTCGGCGCCGGCGCTGAACCCGCCTTCGACGTCCTGTTCCTGCACCCGCGCGGTGAGCATGATGATCAGCATGTCCGCGGTGGCCGGCTCTCCGCGCAGGATCCGGCAGACGTCGATGCCGGACAGCCCGGGCATGGACACGTCCAGCACGGCGAGCGCCGGATGGCGCAGCGCGGCCTGTTCCACCGCGGCCGGCCCGTCGCCGACCGCGATCACCTCGAAACCGGCCTGTTCCAGCTTGAAGGCCACCAGATCACGGATGTCGGCGTCGTCGTCGGCGACCAGCACCACCGTCACGGCTTCCCCCTACGCTCGGTTCGTAGCTGCAGCCACTGAATAGCACATTATCTGGACATTCCGGTCCGGCGCGGCAGATCACTGGCATCGGGCCGGGGCTGGCGCGGCCGGCACGCCGGCCGTAAACTCCCGCCATGCACGCGCACCGGAACCAGTGGTGGCCCGCCTCACCGGCGGCCACACCCACCCGCGCGTAACGTCAGCACACCGCGGCCGCCTCCCCGAGGCGGCCGTTTTCGCATGGTCCGGCCTCGGCGGCGCCGCTCGAGGAAAGAGGACCCATGCCACCGTTCGCCCTGCTGCACCGCGACGGCGCCGATCACGTCGAGGTGCTCACCGGAGACCTGGTCACCGTCGACACGCTCGCCGACATCCCGCTGGATACCGGCGGCCAGACCCTGGCCGTGATCCCCTACCGCCAGATCACCGAACGCGGCTTCGACTGCGTGGACGACGGCGCGCCGCTGGAATGCCTGCGGATCACCTCGGCCGAGACCGCCCCGCTGGACGCGTTCGGCGACCATCCGTTCGAGGTGAGCGGCGGCGCGTTCGACATCTCCGACGCGGAGTACGGCACCGTCGTCGGAGACGTGCTGCGCGACGAGATCGGCCGCGGCGAGGGCGCCAACTTCGTCATCCACCGCGTCTTCACCGCCTCCGTCACCGGTGACCCGCTCACCGCCGCGAGGGCCGCGTTCCACCGGTTGCTCACCCGCGAGCAGGGCGCGTACTGGACGTTCCTGGTGCACACCGGCACCCGCACGCTGGTCGGTGCGTCCCCGGAGCGGCACGTCAGCGTCGCCGACGGCCTCACCATGATGAACCCGATCAGCGGGACGTTCCGGCACGGTTCCGGCTCGCTGCTGGAGTTCCTCGCCGACGCCAAGGAGACCGAGGAGCTCTACATGGTGCTGGACGAGGAACTGAAGATGATGGCCGCGGTCGCCGAGCACGGCGGGCAGGTGGTCGGGCCGTACCTGAAGCAGATGAGCCGGCTCACCCACACCGAGTACCTGCTCGCCGGGCGGGGCTCGATGGACGTCCGGGACGTGCTCCGGGAGACCATGTTCGCGCCGACCGTGACCGGCAGCCCGATCGAGAACGCCTGCCGGGTGATCGCCCGCCACGAACGCCGCGGGCGCGGTTACTACGGGGGCGTACTCGCGCTGCTCGGCCACGACGACCAGGGCCGGCAGACGCTGGACGCGCCGATCCTGATCCGGACCGCGGAGATCTCCCCGGCCGGCACCCTGCGGGTGCCGGTCGGCGCCACCCTGGTCCGGCACTCCACCGCGGCCGGCGAGGTCGCCGAGACCCACACCAAGGCCGCCGGGATCCTGGCCGCGCTGGGCCTGCGATCCGCACCGGCCTCCGGGGGTACGCCGCCCGCCGTCGACACGCCCGAGGTGCAGGCCGCGCTCGCCGCCCGCAACGTCGGCCTGGCCCGGTTCTGGCTCGACGAGCGCCGGCCCGCCTCGACCCACCTCGCCGGGCACCGCGCGGTGATCGTGGACAACGAGGACACGTTCACCGCGATGCTGGCACACCAGTTGCGGGCTCTCGGCCTGACCGTGTCGGTGGTGCCGTGGAACGCGACCGGGCCGCTCACCGCGGATCTCGTCGTGGTGGGCCCCGGCCCGGGCGATCCCCGGTCCACGACGGACCCGAAGATGACCTTCCTCCGCGGCCTGCTGTCCGGTCTGCTCGCCGGCGGCCGGCCGACGCTCGGCGTGTGCCTGGGACAGCAGATGCTGGCCGGCGCGCTGGGCCTGCCGCTGCACCGGCGGGAGGCGCCGTACCAGGGGGTCGCCCGCGACATCGATCTGTTCGGCACCACCCGGCGGGTGGGCTTCTACTCCAGTTTCACCGCGCTGGGTTCCGGCACCACCCTGGACACCCCGTACGGCCCGGTGGAGATCGCCGGCGACGAGTCCGACGGCAGTTTGCACGGGTTGCGCGGGCCCTCCTTCGCCGGCGTGCAGTTCCATCCGGAGTCGGTGCTCAGCCGGGACGGGACGGCCGTCCTCGAAGAACTTGTCACAGCTTTGCTCATCGATGTGGTTAGTCCGTCCCACATCGGGTAGCGGATAGGTGTGCCGGTGATCCGGGCGGGTCGAGAGCCCCCGCCCGGATCACCGGCCACCCTGTGTCGCGGCTTGACAGCACCTCGCTGACACGTTTAAGTCACGGTGTCATGCCTGCGACCCTCACGGTCCGCCGCGCCCGGGTCGCGGTGGCCGCCCTGTTCCTCACCAACGGCGCCATGTTCGCCAACGTCGTACCGCGCATCCCCGAGTTCAAGACCGGCCTGGAGCTGAGCAACACCGCGCTCGGCACCGCCCTGGCGGCCGGCACCGTGGGCGCCGTGCTGGCCGGGTTCTTCGCGGCCGGCGTGATCCGCCGGCTCCGGTCGGCCCGGGTCGCGGCGTTCGGCATGGTGCTGCTCGCGCCGGCGTTCACGCTCCTCGCGCTCGCCCCCAACGGGCTGGTCCTGGCCGGCGTGCTCTTCGTCGCCAGCGCGGTCGACTCGGTGGTGGACGTCGCGCAGAACGCACACGGCCTGCGGGTGCAGAGGATCTACGGTCGCTCGATCGTCAACTCGTTCCACGGCCTGTGGAGCGTCGGCTGCGTCGCCGGCGGCGTGATGGGATCCGCCGCCGCCGGGCTCCGGATACCGCTGGCCCTGCACCTCGGCGTGGCCGGCGCGCTGATCAGCGTGATCGTCCTGGTGGCGTACCGGTACACGCTGCCCGGCCCGGACGACCGCGAACGCCCCGCGGCGAGCACCACCGGACCGTCACCGGCACGTCGCCTCACCGGCACCGCGGTCCGGATGCTCGCCGCGCTCGGCCTGCTCGCCGCCTGCGGCGCACTGGTGGAGGACGCCGGCGCCTCCTGGGGCGCCATCTACCTGCGCGACAACCTGCACACCGGCGCCGCCACCGCCGGCCTGGCGTTCGTCGCCCTGCAGGCCGCGATGACCCTCGGCCGGCTACTCGGCGACCGGGTGGTCAACCGCTTCGGCCAGCGCACCGTGGTCCGCACCGGCGGACTGCTCACCGCGGCCGGCCTCGGCGGCGCCCTGGCGTGGCCCACCGTCGGCACCACCCTGGCCGGCTTCGCGCTCGCCGGCCTCGGCGCCGCCACCCTCGTGCCGGCCGCCATGCACACCGCCGACGAACTGCCCGGCCTCCCGCCCGGCGTCGGCCTGACCGTGGTGTCCTGGCTGCTGCGCATCGGGTTCCTGGTGTCGCCGCCGCTGATCGGCCTGCTCGCCGACCTCAGCAGCCTGCGGGTCGGCCTGCTCGCGGTGGTGCTCGGCGGCGTGGTGACCGCGATCCTCGGCCGGGTTCTGCTGAACCGGGCGGCGCCCGCCGGCCCGGCATAGGTTGGCAGCATGGAATATCGCACCCTCGGGCGCAGCGGCTGCGCCGTGTCCGCACTCTGTCTCGGCACCATGACCTTCGGGCGCGAGTCCGACGAACAGACGGCACACGCCCAACTCGACCGCTTCGTCGAGGCCGGCGGCACGTTCGTGGACACCGCCGACGTGTACTCCGCCGGCGAGTCCGAGCGGATCATCGGACACTGGTACGCGTCCCGGCCCGCCGACGTGACCGCCCGCGTGGTCCTGGCCACCAAGGGCCGCTTCGCGATGGCCGACGAACCCAACGGCCTCGGCCTGTCCGCCCGCCACCTCACCCGCGCGCTGGACGCCTCCCTCACCCGGCTCGGCGTCGACGCGATCGACCTGTACCAGGCGCACGCCTGGGACCCGCTGACCCCGCTCGACGAGACGCTGCGCACGCTCGACGGCTTCGTCCGGGCCGGCAAGATCCGCTACTACGGCTTCTCCAACTTCACCGGCTGGCAGCTCACCAAGGCCGTACACCTGGCACGCGAACTCGGCCTGGCCGGACCGATCAGCCTGCAGCCGCAGTACAACCTGCTGGTCCGCCAGATCGAGTGGGAGATCGTCCCGGCCGCCCAGGACGCCGGCCTGGGCCTGCTGCCGTGGAGCCCGCTGGGCGGCGGCTGGCTGACCGGCAAGTACCGCCGCGACCAGCGGCCGAGCGGCGCCACCCGGCTCGGCGAGAACCCGGAGAAGGGCATGGAGGCCTGGGAGCGCCGGGACACCGAACGCACCTGGAACGTGGTCGAGGCGGTGCAGCGGGTCGCCGAGGACCGCGGCGTGTCGATGGCCGAGGTGGCGCTGGCCTGGGTGACCGACCGGCCGGCGGTCACCGCGACCATCCTCGGTGCCCGGACGCTGGACCAGCTCGACGTCAACCTGCGCGCCGCGGACCTGCACCTGACCGCCGAGGAGACGGCGGCGCTGGACGCGGCGAGCGACCTGCACACGCCGGACTACCCGTACGGCGAACTCGGCATCGGCCAGCGCAGCCGCGCCATCTGACCCCGCCGAGCAGCGGCAAGCGAGGCGCGTCCGTGGGTGCGGCGCGATTCCCGGTGCGGAGGGCGCCGCACCCCACACGCGGCGCGCCCCCAACGACGGGGCGTGTCGACTTCCGGCACGGACCCCACCACACCCCCACACGCCGCGCCCCCAACGACGGGGCGTGTCGACTTCCGGCACGGACCCCACCACACCCCCACACGCCGCGCACGGGGCCGCCCCGACAGCGCCGTCTCGTCCTCGAGGCCAACGCCGCCACTGCTGCTCAGATCTTGGAGGCGTGCACGATTCTTGGAGCGCAACGGCCCTCAGGAGGGCCACCCGCCTCCAAGATCTGCCCACGCCTCCAAGATCTACTGCCCGAAGGCCACATATCGGACGCCGCCAGGCCGAGCCGCCAGGCCGAGCCGCCAGGCCGAGCCGCCCGAAACGACGTTGGTGTACCAGTGGAGCGCTCCACTGGTACACCAACGCTGGTACAGGCGCTCGAAAACCACCGTGGTGTTCCACTGAACACCGGCGGCACCTCAGGAAGCGGACACCCCGGCCGCGCGCCCCTCGTGCAGCGTCACGTTCCGGCCGTCCGCCGGGTCGAACAGATGGATCTTGTCGAGGTTGAGCCAGATCTTGGCGTCCGCGCCCTCGCGTACCCGGGACTCCGCGGACAACCGGGTCACCAGCCCGGACTGGTTCGGCAGGTCCGCACCGCCCGCGTCGGCGGCCAGATCCTCCAGGTCGGCGGCGGTCGCCGCGTCCCCCTCGACGGTCAGGTACACGTACTTGTCCGAGCCCATCGACTCCACCAGGTCCACCGGCGCGGTGAACTCCACGCCGCGGGCCCGGTGGTGGTCCTCGACAAGCGCCGCGTCCTCGAAGTGCTCGGGCCGGATGCCCAGCACCAGTTGCCGGGGGGCGTCCCCGGCGGCGAGCATCCGCTGGATCCGGTCGCCCAGCGGCAGGTCACCCAGCGCGGTACGCAGCTTGCCCTCGGCCACCTCGGCGGGCAGGAAGTTCATCGACGGCGAGCCGATGAACCCGGCCACGAACAGGTTGTTCGGGTTGTCGTACAGCGTCTGCGGGTCGCCGACCTGCTGGATGTGGCCGGCCCGCATGACCACCACCCGGTCGCCCAGCGTCATCGCCTCGGTCTGGTCGTGGGTGACGTAGACGGTCGTGGTGCCGAGCTGCTTCTGCAGGCGGGAGACCTGCGTACGCATCTGCACCCGCAGTTTGGCGTCCAGGTTGGACAGTGGTTCGTCCATCAGGAACGCCTTGGGGTTGCGCACGATCGCCCGGCCCATGGCGACGCGCTGGCGCTGCCCGCCGGACAGGTTGGCCGGCCGGCGGTCCAGGTAGTCGGTCAGCTCAAGCACCTTCGCGGCGTCGTTCACCTTCTTGTCGATCTCGGTGCGCGGAAGTTTGGCCAGCTTCAGCGGAAACGCCATGTTCTCCCGCACGGTCATGTTCGGGTACAGCGCGTACGACTGGAACACCATCGCGATGTCCCGGTCCTTCGGCGCCTTGTCGTTGACCCGGGCGCCGTCGATCCGCAGTTCGCCGGACGTGATGTCCTCCAGCCCGGCGATCATGTTGAGGGTGGTGGACTTCCCGCAGCCGGACGGGCCGACCAGGATGATGAACTCGCCGTCGGCGATCTCCAGGTCGATGCCGTGCACCGCGGTGGTGCCGTCCGGATAGCTCTTGGTCACCTTGTCGAGAACGATGTCAGCCATCTGTTGTCACCTAACCCTTGACCGCGCCGGACGTGAGGCCCGCGACGATGCGCTTCTGGAAGAACAGCACGAAGAGGATGATCGGGATCGTGATGACCACGGCGGCCGCGGAGATCGCACCCGTCGGGTCCTCGAACTGCGACGCCCCGGTGAAGAACGACAGCGCCACCGGCACCGTGCGGGACCGTTCCGTGGACGTCAGCGAGATGGCGAACAGGAAGTCGTTCCAGCAGAAGATGAAGACCAGGATCGCGGTGGTGAAGACGCCCGGCGCGGCCAGCGGCGCGATCACCTTGCGGAACGCCTCGCCCTGGGTGGCGCCGTCCATCTTGGCCGCCTTCTCCAGGTCCCACGGGATCTGCTTGAAGAACGCCGACAGCGTGTAGATCGCCAGCGGCAGCGCGAACGTGATGTACGGCAGGATCAGCCCCAGCCAGGTGTCGAACAGCCCGATCTGCCGCTCGATGTTGAACAGCGGCGAGACCAGCGACACCTGCGGGAACATCGCGATCAGCAGGGAGACCCCGACCAGCAGGGACTTGCCCGGGAAGTCCAGGCGGCTGATCGCGTACGCGGCCATCGTGCCGAGCACCACCGCGATCAGCGTGGAGATCAGCGCGATGCCGATCGAGTTGACCAGGGCCCGGACGAACTGGTCGGTCTGGAAGATCGTCCGGTAGTTGTCCAGCGTCCACTCCCGCGGGATGAAGTTGCCGTCGGTGAGCGTGGCCGTGGTCTTGAACGACAACGACATGATCCAGAGCACCGGGATCAGGGCGAAGACCACCACGACGGCGTCCAGCAGACCCCACTTGAACTTCGCCCGGTTCGAGGTGTCGAGCGTGGCCATCAGCGCCTCCCGCCGTCGTCGCTGCTACCCGGCGCGGCGGTGCCGAACAGCTTCACGAAGATGAACGCGATGATCGCCACGGTCAGGAAGATCAGCACCGACATGGTGGATCCGATGCCGAGGTTGAGCCCCTTGATCAGGTTGTTGTAGGCGATCATCGACACCGACGAGGTCTGATTGGCCCCGTTGGTCAACACGTAGATGTTGTCGAAGACGCGGAACGCGTCGAGGGTGCGGAACAGCAGCGCGACCAGGATCGCCGGCTTCATCACCGGCAGCATCACCTTGGTGAACCGCTGCCACCAGCTCGCGCCGTCCATCGACGCGGCCTTGAGCAGGTCGTCCGGCACCAGGGCCAGGCCCGCCATCAGCAGCAGCGCCATGAACGGCGTGGTCTTCCAGATCTCGGCCAGGATGATGATCGCCAGGGCGCTGGCCCGTTCGGTCAGCGGCGCCCCGTCCGGCGTCACCAGGTTGGCCAGGTATCCGGTGCCGGGCGTCCACGCGTACCGCCAGCTGAAGGCGGCCACCACCGTGACGATCCCGTACGGAATCAGCGCCGACGTGCGGACCAGGCCGCGCCCGACGATGGTCCGGTGCATGATCAGCGCCAGCCCCATGCCCAGCACCAGCTCGACCACCACGGAGACGACGGTGATCAGCACGGTCACGGCGAACGCGGTCCACCAGTAGCTGTTGGTCAGCACGGTGGCGTAGTTCTCCAACCCGACGAACTGCCGCTCGTCCGGGAACTTCAGGTCGTAGCGCTGCAGGGAGAGCCAGAACGAATACAGGATCGGGTACGCCGTCACGGCCACCATCACCAGCGCCGCCGGTGCGCAGAGCAGCCAGCCCAGCTTCCGTTCCTGCTTCTTACCCTCGCTGAGCGGGGTCCTGCCCCGGCGCCGCGGCGCGGTGCCGGCCCGCTTCTCGGCGTCCGTCGTGGCGGCGCCGGCCGGCGTGGTGGACGAAATGCTCACGGGAGCACCCCCTTCGAGTCGATGGCCTCCTGGATCGACTTCTTCAGAGCCGCGGCGGTCTGGCCGGGGTCGATGTCCGCGGGCGGCGACAGCGTCGCGGCCACCACGGTCGACAGATTCTGGTACGCCGGCGTCAGCGGCCGGGGCGCCGCGTCCTTCAGCTCCTCGAGGATGGTCTCCTTCATCGGGTACGCCTCGAGCATCTCCGGATCGGAGTACACCGCCTCGATGGTCGGCGGCTGGCCCGCGTTGATCGCCAGGTACTTCTGGTTCTCCGCGTTCCGCAGGCACTTGACCGCCTCGAAGGAGAGGTCGGAGTGCCGGCTGTACTTGCTGACCGCCATGTTGGAACCGCCGATGGTGACCCGGCTCGGCGTGTTCGGGTCGATCGCCGGGTAGCGCGCCCAGGTGACGTTCGGCGCCAGCTGCGGCGCGTCGCTCTGCAGCGCGGAGTAGACGTACGGCCAGTTCAGCTGGAACGCGCCCGCGCCGTTCTGGAACGCCAGCCGTACGTCGTCCTCGATCTGGTTGGTGAACGACGGACTGGTCACTCCCGCGGTGGCGAAGCGTTGCATGACCTCCAGCGCGCGTACCGTGCCGGCGTCCATCACCGCGGTCTTGCCGTCCTCGCTGACCACGTTGCCGCCGGCGCTGGCCACCAGGTTGTTGAAGAGCACGACCAGGCCCTCGTACTGGGCACCCATGGTCAGCACCTGGTACGTCTTGCCCTCCTGCTTCAGTCGCAGCGCGGCTTCGATCATCTCGTCCCACGTCTTCGGCGGCTCCGACACCAGGTCCTTGCGGTACCAGAGCAGCTGCACGTTGGTGTTGTTCGGCGCCGCGTACAGCCGGTCCTCGTACTGTGCCGAGGCCAGCGGCCCGGGCAGCGTGCCGTTCTCGATCTCGGTCCGGTCCTCGCCGGTCCACTCCTGGATCCAGTCCGCGCTGGCGAACTCCTGCGTCCAGGTCACGTCCAGCCCGAGGATGTCCATGCTGTCGTCCTCGGCGGCGAGCCGGCGCACCATCTGCACCCGCTGGTCGTCCGCCGCGCGGGGCAGCACCTGGTAGACGATGATGTAGCGACCGTTGGCCGCCCGGTTGCAGTTGTCGATGACGTTCTGCATGCCTTCGACAGGAAACTGGTAGAGGTTGAGGGTCGGTACGCCACCCTCGTCGCTGGATCCGCACGCCGTCAGTGGTGCCATCAGTGCTATCGCGGCCCCGACCGCGAGAGCCCGGGCACGCACGCTGCCCCGTTGCGGATGTCGGTCCCGAATCGCCATTGAGCCTCCGTCCGGCAGCCGCCGGCGGCGGGCGGGGGACGCCCGGGGCCGACGGGCAGTTCTCCGCCCACGAAGCGACCCGATGGTGATCCCGGTCACGAGAGGCGGCTGCTGATCTCCTGCCCCAGTGGGTGACGACACAAACGCGAAACGCATCCGCAACACGGCTCCGGGCCGCGACGCCGGGCCGGGCGGCCTACGATCGGGGCATGGAGGCCACCTATTACTTCGATCCGGCTTGCCCGTTCACCTGGCGCACCTCGCGGTGGCTGGTCGGCGTGGCGGCAGAACGCGACGTGACCGTGCACTGGCGGGCGTTCAGCCTGACCATCCTCAGCGGCGGCAACGCCCCCGAGGAGTACCGCTCGATGATGGCCGCCGCCAGCCGCGCGCTCCGGCTGGTCGAGGCCCTGGCCGCCGATCAGCGCAATGCCGAGGCCGGGGCGTTCTACACCGAACTCGGCACCCGTACCCACGACGCCGGTGTCCCGCTCAGCGACGACATCGTGGCGGCGTCGGCCGAGGCCGCCGGCCTCGAGGACGTCAAGGCGATCCTCGACGACCCGTCCTGGGACGAGGCGGTCCGCGCCTCGCACGAGAAGGCGTTCGCCTCGGCCGGCCCGGACATCGGCTCGCCGGTGCTGTGGATCGAGGGCGCGCCCCGCGCGGTGCACGGCCCGATCCTGAGCGAGGTGCCGGACCACCCGGAGGCGCTGGCGATCTGGGACGCGGTGGTGCCGCTGGCCCACAGCGGCACGTTCTTCGAACTCAAGCGCGGCCGGGGCTGACCCACGACGGCACGACCGGCCGCCCGGGACGGCGGCGGCTAGCTGCCGCCGCCTGGCCGCAGCCGCCTGGCAGCCGCCCCCTGGCCGAAGCCGCCTAGCTGCCGCCGCCACCCCCGCCGCCGCCACCGCCGTCGAAGCCGCCGCCGCCGAAGCTTCCGCCGTCGAAGGAGCCGCCGTCGGAGGTACCGCCGCGGTTGTCGTCGACGGTCGCGCCGATCCCGCCCGCGGCCGTCGTACCGCCGGCCAACCGGTGGTCGCCGGTCCCCGAACCGTAACCGCTCGGGTGCCGGTCCGAACCGGCCCGGCGAGCCGCCCACACCGCACCTGCCACGGCCAGCGCCAGGCCGGCCACGAAGAGAGTCGTCGCGAGGTCCATTCCAGCAGTGTGTGACACGCGCGCCAGTAGTCACCCGGCCGGACGGTTTGACCGTGCCGCACGGATGGGTATCCGTCGCGCGCCGTCGTCGCTCTTACCCGGAAGGACCACCGTGGTGGATCCCCATATTTCACTCGACCCGCAGACCATGAGCCCGGTCGAGGAGAAGCTGCGCGGCCCGCTGGAGGACCAGCTGACCTCGGCCCTGCAGGCCGCTGCCGACAAGATCAGTCATCGGTACGCCGGGGAGTCCGTCGACCAGGTCCAGGCGATGCTGCTCGACCAGACCCGCTCCGGACTGCACCCGGACATCGCGGCCGGCTTCCACCCGGACGCCGCCGAGTTGCGCCGCGTGGCCCAGGCGATCGTCCACTCCGAACGCTGACCATCTCGGGTCCGGCCCCGGCCGGACGGTTCACCGCCGCCGGTCGCCCGTCAGCAGGCCGGACAACAGGGTCAGCAGGGCCCGCTCCGCGTCGGCGACCGCCTTCTCCCGGTCCTCGGCGTGCGCGACGATGAGCGCGGCCTCGATCACCGCACTCAACGCCAACTGCGCGAGGATCGGCACGGCCGCCGGCTCCACCTGGCCGTCGCGCGCCGCGTCGTCGAGCAGCCCGGTGATCAGGCGGAGGCCGTACCGCTCCTCGACCGCGCGCCACTCCTGCCAGCCGAGCACCGCCGGGGCGTCGATCAGTACGATCCGAACCGCCGCCGGGCGCCGGCAGATGCCGAGCATGGTGCGGACCGCGGCGACCAGACCGGCCGCCCGGTCCGGAGCAGCCGCCACCGCGGCCGCGATCTCCTCGGTGATCTCCGATTCCACCTCCTCCAGCACCGCCCGGAACAGGTCCCGCTTGTCCGCGTAGTGGTGGTACATCGCCCCGCGGGTCACCCCGGCCCGGCGCACCACCTCGTCCGCGGGCACATGCGCGTAGCCACGATCGCCGAACAGCTCCCGAGCGGTGGCGACCAGCGCGGCCCGGGTGGTGTCCGAACGTTCCCGCTGGCTACGCCGGGGCATGGCGGCGGGCGAAGTCCACGATCAGTTCGGTCAGCACCTGCGGCTGGTCCTCCGGCACGAGCGTGTAGGAATCGTCGATGGGCACGACGGTGGCGTCCGGCAGCAGGGCGGCGAGACGGTGCGCCAGGTCGAGGGGGAACATCCGGTCCTCGGCCGCCCAGGCCAGCAGCACCGGCCGGGTGAACCCGGGCAGCGCGCGGGCGGCGGCGAGGGTGTGCCTGCGGTGCACCGTACGCAGGAAGCGCCGCAGGTCCCGCCGGATCGCCGGGTCCCGCCGCGAGGGGCCGAGGTAGGAGTCCGCGACGTCCGCGGGCACCCGCCGTTTGGCCACCCACCCGAACGCGAACGGCAGCGGATGCAGGGCCCGGATCCGGAAGAGCTGGACCAGCAACCACACCATGCCGGGCAGCCGGGCGAGCGTGGGCAGGGCGGCGAACACCGGCGGCGGGAACCGCTCGAAGCTGTCCGACGGGGTGAGCACGACGGCGCCGATGCGCTCCGGCCGGGCGGCCATCAGGATCTGCACGATCGCGCCGCCGGTGTCGTTGGCGACCACCGTGACGTCGCGCAGGTCCAGCCGCTCCAGGAAGTCGGCGATCATCGCGGCCAGGCCGGGCGGGGTGAGGTCGGCCGCGGGCACCGCGACCGAGTGCCCACCGAACGGCCAGTCCGGTACGAGACAGCGGAATCCGCCGTCCACCACGCCGGGTACGACGTTGCGCCAGAGACCCGCGTGCATCAACAGTCCGTGCACGAACACCACGGGTGGCCCGGTGCCGTGGTCGCGGTACCGCACCGTGCCCCCCGCCAGCGCTATCTCCTTCTCCATCCCATCAACATACGTGCTGTATGTATCCGCTGTCTTCAGTTCATCCGGGTCAGTGCGGCCCGGACCCGGGACAGGTCCCGCCGCCGTCGTTCCAGCGTCATGGCCAGCCCGACCAGCAGCAGCCCCGCCACGGCCAGCGGAATCCAGCGCGGCAACAGGTCCCACACCAGGGCCAGCTCATGGACGGCGGTGACCGCCAGCACCGCCCCGCCGGCCACGACCGGCGCCTGCAACCGGGCGTACGCGCCGGCCAGCAGCACCGCCAGCGCACCCAGGCCGAGCACCAGCCGCCGCACCGGCGCCCCGTCGTCGACCAGCACGGACGCACATGTGGGCAGCAGCGCCGCGGCCAGCGCCGGCCCGTACGCGGCCCAACTGCTCAGCTCCCGCCTCCGCCGCCACGCCAGCCATCCGGCCAGCAGCGCCACCGCGGCCGCCGGAAGCGTGTACGCCTCCCGCATCGCCACCTCGGCGTCCGCCACGAGCAGCCACCAGCCGAGCAGTTCCGCGCCGGCCGCGGCCACGACCAGCCCGTGCCGCACCACGGTGCGCTCCCCCGGCCACAGCGCACGCACCCCCAGCGCCAGACCCCACAACGTGCAGACCACGGCCATGGCCCGGACGGACCCGGCGGCCAACAGCACCGCCACCACCGCCCCGGCGTGCGCCGCCGCCTGCACGACCCGGCCCTCCAAAGCCCGCCGCCCGGCCCGCGATCCCCCGACGCCACCAGGGCCGGCATCCGCGCCCACCGCCCCGGACCCGGTCCCGATCCCGTCCAGGGCCGCCGCCCCGGATTCGGTCCGGTCCGCAGGTGTCCGGCGGCCGGCCAGGATGGTGCCGAGCGCCAGCGCCGCGGCCGCGGCGCCGAGGACGATGAAGGCGGTGGGCGTCAGCGCCAGATCCCAGGCCCGGCCCACGGTGAACGCCAGCCCGAAGCTGCCCACCACCGCGACCAGCCAGCCCACGATCCGTACGCCCATGGCCCGCCCCGCCACGCCGGCCACCGCACCGGCGACCAGCACACCGCCCAGGGCCGCCAGCGTCGAGGCGTGTGTCGGCAGCGCGCCCGCCAGCCCGGCACCGGCGGCCAGGGCGGCAACACCCGCGCACACCGCCGCGGTGATCCCGTCCCGGGCCGGCGGTCGCAACGCCAGCGTCAGCAGGACCGCGAGACCCGCCAGCAGACTCACCGCGGGCACCCCCGGCCACCGCACCCCTGCCGCGGCGACCGCCATCGGCCCGGCCACGATCACCACCGGGACGGCGCTCCCCACCGCCACCCGCAGCCACGCCACCGCCGAACCGCCACCCGACCCGGAGACCACCGAACCGCCACCCGACCCGGAGACCGCCGAACCGCCACCTTGCCCGGAGACCGCCGAACCGTCCCCCGACCACAGCAGCGCCGGTGCGCCCCGCAGCACCACGGCCACCAACGCCGCCAGCGCCACGGCGACCGTGTCGTCCGGGGCCACGTCGGCGAGTCCGGCCGGGTCGAGACCTACCCCGGCCGGGCGGCCGTCCCACACCGCGCCGAACCAGCCGTACGGTGCCACCAGCACCGACCACACGCTCTCCGCGACCGCCAGCACGAGGGCGAACCCGAGGGGCAGCGCGGCGGGCACCGCGACCCCGGGCCGGAGCGGCACGGTGACGGCGGTCAGCAGCAAGGCCACGGCCGCGTAGATGCCGGGCGAGTCACCGGACTCCAGTGCCCACAGCGGCGCGGTGATCAGCCCGAGCAGCACGGCGACGTGGGCGGGTCGCCGGTACGCCGTCCCGGCACGGTGCACCAGGAACGGCACGACCACCAGCGCGGCGGCCGAGGCGAGTACCGCCCGGGTCTGCCAGACCGCCGGCACGGACAACGCCACCGTGAGGGCCCAGACGGCGGCCGGTACGGCGAGCAGACCCCCGGCGAGCGAGACCGCGCCGGCATCCCCCCGGCGCTCGGGCCGGGCCAGTGCCGCCGCCGCGGTGCCGATCAGGGCGACCGCACCGAGCGTGGCGGCGGCCACCGCGGCCCGGCCGAATCCGGTCAGCACGGCATGCGCGACCAGCATCGCGGCGACGGCGCCGAACCAGACCACGGCACCCGGCACCGCACGCGCCCCAGCACCTCCCGGCCGCCACCCACCGACCCCGGCCGACCCGACCGGAGAAGCCCCGCCAGACCCATCAGCCAAAGACCCCGCCGCCGGAGACCCCACAACCGAAGACCCTGCGGCCGGAGAACCGGACGGTGTCGCCGTTCGGACCGCGAGCGCCACCGCCGCGCCCACCACCAGCAGATCCACCGCGGGCACGGACCACCAGGCCAACCCGAACCCGGCCGGCACGGTCAGGCCGAGCGCCGCCACACCCCCGATCACGCCGCAGCGACGCAGGCCCACCGGCAGCAGAGCGACCACCGCCGCGGCGACCAGGGCCACCACGGCCGGAAACTGCAAGCCGTTCCGCTCCACCGCGCGGCCCGGATCGGCGCCGAGAAACGGCTGGGCCGCTTCCACCGCACCGGACGCGGCGAACGCCACCACGATCAGCGTTACCGCGGCGGGCACCACGACGACGGCCACGGCACCGGCCCACGGGCCGCGCCGGACCACCGCCGGGAGCACCCGCCGAACCGCGACCGCGGCCCACGCCAGGCCGGCCACCAGCGCGGCGATCAGCACCGGCGCGTACTCGCCGTTGGCGAGGTTCAGCACCCGCGCCCCGCCGACGGCCAGCGCGACCACGATCAGTCCGCCGGCCACCGCCTGGGCGACCGCCACCCTGGCCAGTACCGCCGCGGCGGTCACCACCAGCACGGCGGTCACCAGGGCGGTCCCGCCCAGCGCGGCCTCGGCCACGGTCGACGCGACCGCCAGGGCGATCAGCGCTCCGAGTACGGACCACGCGATAGAAAGGAGACCGCAGAGGTACGCCGTGATACTGATTCCGGCCCATCCGCGTCCCCGAAAATAGATGACCGTGACATCGAGGGCGGCGACGGCGGCCAGCGTGAACGACCAGCCGGCCGGGTCGGGGTCGAGCGGCGCCACCAGCAGGGGCAGCACCGGCTGCGCGATCACCAGCGCCACGTAGCGGGGGCCGGCCAGACCGGTCACGTGCTCGTATCCGGCGGCGACCGCGGCGGTCACCGCGCACACCGCGCCCGCGTACCCGTAGGCGGAGTAGTCGGCGACGCCGAAGAGGTTCACGTACCAGGCGGCGTACCCGTCGAGCAGGACCAGCAGCAGGCCGAGCGCGGCGAACGTCTCGGCGGTGGCGCGCAGATCGCGGCGGAGCGCGAGCGGCGGAACGGCGAGCGCGACCGCGGTGAAGCCGGCGAGCAGGGCGGCCCGGCCGCCGAGGCCGAACTGGGACCAGGCCACCGCGGTGAACACGATCGCCGCCACCGCCAGCAGCAGACCGCCGAGCAGGAACAGCGCGTTCTGCACGAGCCGGGCGGACGTCTCGGGCCGGCGCACCCCGCCGCCAACCAGCCCGCCGCCACCCGGCCCGCCGCCACCCGGCCCGCCGGCCTGCCCGGACCCCAGACCGGCGACAGGCCCGGACGCGGGGCCGGCGGCCGGAGCGGCCCGGCGAGCGGCGGCCGCGACGGCCGCGCGGACGCGGGCCGCCGCGGTGTGCCGGCGTTGCCACGCGTCGCGAAGCTCGCCGTCCAACGCCTCGGCAGCCTGCCGGGCCGCCGCCAGGCGTGCGGTGAGCACACCGATCTCGGCGTCCAGGCGGACCACGGCGGCCGCGTCCGGATCGGGTCCGCGGCCACAGCCGGGGCATCCGGTGGCAACGTCGGCTTCGGTACGGCAGTACGGGCACGGGTAGGTCACGTCCTGATCCTCGTCTTCGCAGGCCGGGCCGCGATTGAGTCGTCGTACTCAGAACCCGCGAGTCCGCGAACCGGGCTTTCCCACCTACGGGATAGCGCGAAAGTTATATTTCTGGTATCAAACGGGGAATTCGGGCGGCGAGATCAGCGGTGGCGGACCGGCCGGGCCGGTACGGCGCCCTCCGCGCTGCCCTGGTCGCGGTGCCCCTGCTCGGGCTCACGGTGGCGGCCTCGGTGTGGTGCGGCGTGCTGGTCGCGGACCGCGAGGAGCGCGAGGCCGCGGTCCAGGCCGCCGACGCCCGCGAGTTCATCGACCGGCGCCTCGACCAGTACCAGGAGATGCTGATCGGTACCAGCGGCCTGCGCAGCGCCAGCACCGCGGTCACCCACCTCGAGTTCCACCGGTACGTCGCCCGCCTCGACATCCGGCGCCGCTACCCCGGCATCCAGGTGATCGGCTTCGCCCCGCTGGTCGCGGACCCGGCCCGGGCCGACTATGAGGTGACCGTCCGGCGCGACATCACGGCCAGCCGCCTGCCGTACCCCCGCTTCTCGATCCATCCCTCCGGGCAGCGTGCGGAGTACGCCCCGATCAGCTTCGTCGAACCGCAGGACGGCAACCAGCCGGCGCTGGGATTCGACCTGCTCACCGAGCCGGCCCGGCGCGCCGCGGTGCAGCGGGCCCGGGACACCGGCCGGGCCGCGGCCACCGCGCCGGTGACGCTGGTGCAGGAGACCGGCCGCCAGACCGGGTTCCTGATCATGGTGCCGTCGTACCGGACCGGTCTGCCCACCGCGACCGTCGACCAGCGCCGGGCGGCGTTCGCGGGGGTGGAGTACGCCGCGTTCCGGATGGGCGACCTGCTGGCCGGCGTGCTGGGGCCGACCAGGGTCTCGGAGCGCTCGCTGGCCGTCTACGACCGGGGACTGGCCGCCGACCCCACACCCGCCGCGCCGGCCGACCTGCTGCCTCGGGGCGACCGGGACGCCGCCGCGACCGACGGCGTGGTCCTGACGCTCGACGTCGGCGGCCGGCGCTGGGAGATCCACTACCGGCCCTCGGCGTCGCTCTCCTCCGGTCTGGAGAGCGCCGCGCCGATCACCATCGCGATCGTCGGCGTCCTGCTCAGCGGCCTCACCGCCTGGCTGTTCTGGGCGCTGTCCTCGGCCCGGACCCGGGCCGTCACGCTGGCCGGCCAGATGACCGCGAAGCTGCGGGCGAGCGAACGGCTGCTGGCCCGGTCCAACGGCGAACTGGAACGCTTCGCCTACGTCGCCTCGCACGACCTGCAGCAACCGCTGCGCACGGTGAGCAGCTTCCTCGGCCTGCTCCAGCGCCGCTACGACGACCGCCTCGACGACCAGGGCCGGGAGTACATCCGGTTCGCCGCCGACGGCGCGAAACGGATGTCCCAGCTGATCACGGAACTGCTCGCCTACTCCCGGATGAGCAGCGCGGAAGTCCCGGCGGCACCGACGCCGCTCAACACCGCCTGGGACGAGGCGGTGGCGAATCTGCACACCCCGATCGCCGAAGCCGGTGCGCGGGTCGACCGCGACGACCTTCCGGAGGTACGGGTGACCGCACTGCACGCCAACCAGCTGCTGCAGAACCTGATCGGCAACGCGATCACGTACCGTGGCGCGGACGCCCCGGTGGTGCACGCACATGCCGAGCGGGAGGGCGCGTTCTGGCGGATCACGGTGCGGGACAACGGCATCGGGATCGATCCGCGCCAGCACGAGCGCGTCTTCGTGGTGTTCCAGCGGCTGCACACCGCCGACGAGTACCCGGGCACCGGCATGGGGCTGTCCATCTGCAAGAAGATCGTGGAAAGCTACGGCGGACGGATCTGGGTGAAGTCCGCGCCCGGCCGCGGCGCGGCGTTCTCCTTCACCCTCCCGGCGGCCCGGTGAGCCCGCCCGGCGCCACCGTGCGCATCGTCCTGGTCGAGGACCAGGCCGCCGACGCCGCGCTGGTCGAGGCGCTGCTGTCCGAGGCGGCCGACGAGACGTTCGTGGTCGAGCACTTCACCCGGCTCGGCCCGGCGCGCGACCATCTCGGGGCGCGCGGCGCGGACTGCGTACTCCTGGATCTGTCCCTGCCCGACGCCGAGGGGTACGACGCGGTGCAGGAACTGCGCCGCGACGTGTCCGGCGTACCCCTGGTGGTGCTCTCCGGCCGGCCCGACCGCGACCTGATGGTCGCCGTGCTCCGCGCCGGTGCCCAGGACTATCTGGTCAAGGGCACGGTCGACGGTGAGCAACTGGCCCGCGCCATCCGGCACGCGATCGAGCGCAAGCGGATCGAGGAGGCGCTGCGGCACAGCGAACGGCAGATGCGGTGGCAGCAGGACCAGAGCCGGCTGATCATCCAGAGTGCCGGCGACCCGTTCGTGAGCATGGACGTCGACGGCCTGATAACCGACTGGAACGACCGCGCGGAGCAGGTGTTCGGGTGGGAACGGCACGAGGTGATCGGCCGGCCTCTGGCCGAGACGCTGATCCCGCCGGCCATGCGGGACGCGCACCGGACCGGGCTGCGCCGGCTGCTGGACGGTGGCCGGCCCCGGCTGACCGGCCGCCGGGTCGAGGTGCCCGCGCTGCACCGGTCCGGCCGGGAACTGCCGGTCGAGCTGTCCATCTGGCAGGTCGGCGTCGGCGCCGACCGCCACTTCCACGCCTTCATGCACGACATCACCGAGCGGCTCGAACTGCAGACCGCCCGCGAGCACGCCCAGGCCCAGGCCGAACGCGACCTGTACGAGCGCCGGCTGCACCAGGCCCAGCGGCTGGAGTCGCTGGGCCAGCTCGCCGGCGGCGTGGCGCACGACTTCAACAACCTGCTCGCGGTCATCGTGAACTACCTGGAGTTCGTCGCCGAGGACGTGGCCGCCGCGGCGGCCCGCGATCCGGCGACCTGGAAGCGGACCGGCGAGGACGTCGACCAGATCCGCCGCACCACCGAGCGCGCCACCCGGCTGGTGCAGCAGCTGCTGACGTTCGGCCGGCGCGACATCGCGCAGCCCGAGGTGCTGGACATCGCCGCGGTCGTCGCCGAGGTGGAACAGCTGCTGCTGCGCACCATCGGCGAGCGCGTGGAGCTGCGGACCGCCACCGAACCCGGGCTGTGGCGGGTCCGGATCGACTCCGGTCAGCTCGAACAGATCCTGGTCAACCTGGTGGTCAACGCCCGCGACGCGATGCCCACGGGCGGCCGGGTCACCGTCTCCGGCTCCAACGTCACCCTCGACGAGCACGCCGCGGCCGGGTTCGCGGTGTCCCCCGGCCGGTACGCGCGGCTGGACGTGACCGACACCGGCGTGGGCATGACCCGGGAGACCGCGGACCGGATCTTCGAGCCGTTCTTCACCTCCAAGCCGCTCGGTGCGGGCACCGGTCTGGGCCTGGCCACGGTCTACGGCATCGTCACCAACGTCGGCGGTCAGGTCCGGGTCGACTCCGAACCCGGGCGGGGCACCACGATGACCGTGCTGCTGCCGGCCACCGACGAGGCCCCGGCGTCCGCGGCCGAGGCCCCGGCGCCGGCCGCCCGGCGCGGCGGCGACGAGACGATCCTGCTGGCCGAGGACGAACCGGCGCTCCGCGAGGTCACCCGGCGCATCCTGGAACGGCACGGGTACCGCGTGCTGGCCGCCGAGGACGGCGCCGCGGCGGTGGCCCTCGCAAGGCGCCACGTCGAGGACGTCGACCTGCTGCTCACCGACGTGGTCATGCCGGGCCTGAACGGGCCGCTGGTGGCCGAGGCGCTGACCGCGCTGAAGCCACGGGTCCGCATCCTGTTCATGTCCGGGTACGCCCCGGGGCTGACCGAAGACGGCACGCTGGGCCCGGACGTCGCGCTGATCGCCAAGCCGTTCGCCGAGGCGGCGCTGCTCGACCGGGTCCGGCAGATCCTGGACTCCGGCCCGCCGTGACCGGGGGACGTCACACCGGCCAGGCCGACCAGCGCAGCACCTCGATCGCCACGAACGGTCCCGGCGGCGGCGTCCCGCGGTACTGCGGATAGCGCGCGGCCAGCGCCGCGACCGCCTCGGGGGCCGACTCGCGCACCCGGGCCACACCGTCGGCGCGGACCCACCAGAGCGCGGACCAGTCCTCGTCGTAGTGGTCGGCGAGCACACTGACCCGCGGCTCGTGCGCGATGTTCGCCAGCCGGCGCAGCCGCCGGTGCCGCTTCGGCTTGGCGTCGACCGCCGTGTGGATGACGTCGCCGACCAGCGCGAACACGATCGGCACCAGATGCGGCGCGCCGGTGTCGTCGACGGTGGCGAGCCGGGCGACCCGCGCACCGGCGAATCGCTCGGCCGGCGTCATCCGCCGGTGACCTCGTTGATCGCCTGCTCCCATCGCTCCAGGCCGCGCTCCACCACGCTCCACGGCCCGGACGGCAGCCACATCGACGCGCGGTGCACGCCGGCGCGCTCCAGCTGCTCCAGCACCTTCGGGTCGGGCGGCACGCTGAGCACCTGGACCTGCAGGTGCCGGTCGGCGCGGGCGGTGAGTTCGGCGATCCGCGCGAGCACGTCCCGGTCGTGCCACTGCGGGAACCAGCCGTCGCCGTACGCCAGCACGCGGTCCAGCACGGTCGGCCCGCCGCCGCCGATGTAGACCGGCGGCCACGGCTTCTGGGCGGGCTTGGGCGCGGACCAGATCCGGTCGAAGCTCACGAACTCCCCGGCGAAGCTGGCCTCCTCCTGGCTCCAGATCGCCTGCATCGCCTGGATCCGTTCGCCCAGCAACGCCATCCGGGTGCGCGGGTCGGTGCCGTGGTTGGCCATCTCCTCGCGGTTCCAGCCGGCACCCACGCCGAACTCCATCCGGCCGCCGGACAGGTGGTCGATGCTGGCGACCTCCTTGGCGGTGACGATCGGGTCGCGCTGGATCAGCAGGCAGACGCCGCTGCCGACCCGCAGCCGGCTGGTCGCGGACGCGGCCGCGGTCAGCGCCACGAACAGGTCGTAGGTGTGCCAGTACTTGCGCGGCAGGTCCGCGCCGCCGGGCCAGGGCGTCTCCCGGCTGGCCGGGATGTGCGTGTGTTCCGCGAAGAAGAGCGCGTCCTGGCCGCGCTCCTCCAGTTTGCGGGCGAGGGGGCCGGGTCCGATGCCGTCATGGGTGGGGAAGTATCCGACGCCGTATTCCATGCCGTCGATGTTAGGCCCGGTTCAGGTCGGCCACGAGGATGTCGTACGTCTCGGCGGGGGCGTGCAGGCCGCGCAGTGCGGGCTCGTCCGGCTGAACGTACCCGAGCCGGAGGTAGAACCGGCGCGCCGCGCGGTTGGACTCGTCCACGCCGAGCAGCACACGGGTGTGGCCCCGACCGCGCAGTCGCCGCTCGGCCGCCCGGATCAGCCCGGTGCCGACGCCCTGACGGCGATGCGCCGCCGCCACGTGGAGATGGAAGATGACCGGCACGCCGGGCAGATACTTGCGCACCGCGGGTTCGTCGGCGACGTCCCAGGACACGAAGACGGCGCCGACCGGACGACCGTCCCGCAGCGCGACGAGGATCTCGCCCAGTCCGCGCCGCCACTGGGACGCCCGGCTCCGGAACAGGTGGTACTGCTCCGGCCCGAAGGCGTCGGCGAACCGGTCGAGGTCGCCCGGTTCCGCGACCCGGACCTCGCCCTCCATCGACACAGCTAATCCGAACGTCCGGGACCTGGCTAGCCGGGCCGTGTCCCGGCCGCCGGCCGGGACACGTCGGGTACCTCAGTCACCGATGATCGCCACGATCACCGCCCCGATCAGAACGGCCAGCGCGGCGACGAGGGAGATCGCCACGCCGAGCGCCGAGAACAACAGCCTGGACATCGCCCAGAGACTGGACACTACGGTGCGTAAACCGTCCAAGGCGAACCCCAGCAACATGATCACGACCACCACGGCGATGACGCCGAACACGTCGTTCGGCGCCTGCCCGGTTGCCTGACCAGCCAGAAGAGAAACAGGAAGTTGATGTACGTCGGCGAGTTCCGGCGTTATGGTCATGTGAATGCAGGCCTTCCCTGGCGAAGAGATGTGTCTGCCGAGCACCTCCGGCCGCAATCCGGGGGTGCTCTCTTCTTCCGCACCGAAGCGGTGCGCGCGGATCCAGACGGACGATCCGTTGAGCGGCGGGCCACGCCCTCGTGGCAGACGGTCGGTAATCGGCATCGCCATCACCTCTTCGTCCGAGGTAGCAACTTCAGCAGTCGCTGTACGCTCAGCCTAATATTCAGCGACCGGCTGAAGTAGACGGTCGGATTCGTCCTTTCTGGCGCCTGGGCCGACTATGCCGCGTTCCGTCGAGTCCGGTCACATACTCGCCGCAAACCGGGTTTAGTCTGCTCGCTGAGCTTCAGCGGCAACGCACTGAAATTTCTGAAGGGAGCGGCATCGATGCCCTCCGTCACCCCGCTCGCCGACCGCCTCAGAGACCTGCGCACCGGCGGCTGGGCCGGCCAGCCCCTGACCCAGTCGCGGCTGAGTCGTGCGCTCGGCGTGAGCGTGCCGCTCGTCTCGTCCTGGGAGCACGGCACGCCGCCGCCGGACGAGCGGATCGACGCCTACGCGCGGCTGTTCGCCCGGGCCGGCACCGCGCTGAACGGCAAACCGCAGCTGCCGGCGGAGGACGACCTCGACGACGCCGAGCGCGCCTCCTACGTCAAGCTGCGCCGCGAGCTGCTGGCGCTGCGCGACCACGCCGACGGGACCGCGACCGTGGTCACCGCCACCAGCCCGCTGCAGTACCCGCCCGGGGAAGCCATCACCATCGTCTGCTCCGAGCTGCCGGAACGTCTCCGCTCCCAGTTCGGCTGGGCCCGGTCCCACCACCCCGACTACATCGAGTCCTACAAGTACGCGGATCTCGACGCCCTGATCGAGTTGCTGCCGTACGTCCGCTGGCTCAACCCGGTCAACCCGGTCACCGTGGGCATCGTCCGGGAGCTGTCCACCGACGACCTCACCGCGCACCTGATCGCGCTCGGCGGGGTGGACTTCAACGAGGTGACCGCCGCGGCGTTGTCCGACCTGGAGCACGTACCGGTGAAGCAACTGCTGCGGCCCAGCGACGACGACCCCGGCGGATTCTCGGTGGGCGGCGGATCGCGGCGTCGTGATCTGAAACCGAAACTCATCCGGGAGCATGGCAACACCACGCTGAAGGAGGACGTGGCGCACTTTCTCCGCGCACCGAATCCCTATAATCACGCCCGGACCCTGACCTCCTTCAACGGCATGTACAGCCGGGGTAGCTACGGGGTGGTGCGGGCCCTGACCGATCCGAAGATCCAGGAGCGGAACGCGGCCTACATCGCCCGTAGATTTCCCCCGGCCGACACCTATAGCATCGTCTGCCGCGTGAAGATCGTCGCCAATGAAGTGGTCGTTCCGGACTGGACGCGGGACGACATTCGCCTACACGAGTGGCCGGAGGCCGGGGATGAGCGTTCCACCGCCACGCCCTAGGCCCGCACAGTCGCCATTCCATGATCAATTGCTCGAACGGCCGCCAGTCGCCACCCGTCGCACCCGGATCGACGGGATCGTCGTACCCGCCTCGCGGCACGGCAGCCGGTTGCAGCCCGCCATGGCGCTCGCGGCCGGCCTGGGCTGCCCCCTGCTCGTGCTGTGCAGTCATCGGACGGAGGCCGCCGACGTGCGGGCCGCGGCACGGCAGGCGGGCGCCACCGTGCACCCGGTCGACATGCGGACCGTGCACACGCTGCCCCGGCTACTCACCACCGCGCTCCTGGCGGAGACGCCGTTCCGCTACCGCCGGGACACGCCCGCCAAGCGCAACCTCGGTCTCGCCGTCGCCCACATGGCCGGATGGCGGCGCATCCTGGCGCTCGACGACGACATCCACGATCTCGGCGTGGACACCGTGGAACGGGCCGCCACCCTGCTCGACCTGTACGACGTGGTCGGCATGGACAACGTCGGGTTCCCGGACAACTCGGTGGTCTGTCACGCCATCCGCGACACCGGCGGCCGGCAGGGCACGTTCATCGGGTCCGGCGCGATGCTGTACACCGCCGCCCGCACCACCTCCTTCTTCCCCGAGGTGTACAACGAGGACTGGTTCTTCCTGCTGAACTCCGCGGAACTCGCCAAGTGCGCGGTGTCCGGCCGGTTCGCGCAGGCGAAGTTCGACCCGTACGCGAATCCCACCCGGGCCGGCGCCGAGGAGTTCGGCGACTGCCTGGCCGAAGGGGTCTTCGCGCTGATCGAGGCCGGCCTGACCACGGCCGACGGCGACCACACGTTCTGGACCAGGTTCCTGGCCGACCGGGCCCGGATCATCGAGCACCTCCTGCAGCTCCTGCCGCGGCAGCAGGACTTGACCGCCTTCCGCCGGCAGCAGATCGCCGCATCACTGCGGGCCGCACGCGCCAGCCTGCACCGGATCACCCCGACGCTGTGCTTCAACTACCTCGCCGCGTGGCGGCGGGACCGGGACATCTGGCGCGAGTGGATCGAGTCGCTGCCGCGCGGCCGGACCGTCGACGAGGCGCTCGCCCACCTCGGCGTCCCGTCCGGTTCACCGCCGGTGCAGGGTCAGGATCAGGTCCGCGACCAGGGCGGTCCAGCCGGTCTGGTGCCAGGCACCGAGGCCCGCACCGTTGTCACCGTGGAAGTACTCCGGGAACACGATGAGGTCCTTCCAGTCCGGGTGGGTCTGGAACTTCTCTGCGGCGCCGTAGATCGGGCGCCGTCCCCATGAGTCCGGCACGAACAGCGACACCAGCCGCCGGGAGAGGTCGTCGGCCACCTCGGTGAGCGAGACCTTGGTGGCGGAGCCGGTCGGGTACTCCACCTTCAGGTCGTCGCCGTAGAACGCGGCGAACTCCCGCAGCGCCTCGATGAGGAGGAAGTTCACCGGCATCCACACCGGACCGCGCCAGTTGGAGTTGCCGCCGAACAGGCCGCTGGTGCTCTCCGCCGGCTCGTACCCGACGGTGAAGTCGGAGCCGCCCAGCGAGACCGTGAACGGCTTGTCCAGATGCGCCCGGGACAGCGTGCGCAACCCGAAGTCGGACAGGAACTCCTCCGGGTCCAGCATCCGGGCGAGGATCCGCAACAGCTGGTCCTGGCCCACCATGGACAGCAGGCGCTGCTGCCGGCCGTCCGGCGACAACCGGCGGGCACTGATCACGTCGGCGTAGTCCGCCTGGTTGGCCAGCATCCAGCGCAGCCGCGCGCCGAGTTCGGGCAGCCGGTTCAGCGTGCCGGCGGTGAGGCGGGTGGTGGCCGCGAGCGGCAGCAGGCCCACGATGGACCGGGCCTTCAGTGGCAGCCGGTGCCCGTCCGGCAGCCGCAGCACGTCGTAGAAGAAACAGTCCTCGGAATCCCACAGACCCTGCCGGTACGCCGCACCCGCGATGTACGCGAAGTGCTCGAAGAACTTCGTCGCCATGTCCGAGTACGTCGGGTCGTGCAGCGCCAGCCGGATCGACATGTCCAGCAGGTTCAGCGCGTACATCGCCATCCAGCTGGTGCCGTCGGACTGCTCCAGCACCCCGGCCACCGGCAGCGCCGCGGACCGGTCGAACGGGCCGACGTTGTCCAGGCCGAGGAAGCCGCCCTCGAAGACGTTGTTGCCGCCGACGTCCTTGCGGTTCACCCACCAGGTGAAGTTGAGCAGCAGCTTGTGCATGACCCGGGCGAGGAAGTCGAAGTCCCGCCCGCCGTCGATCTCGAAGACCTTCAGCGCGGCCCAGGCGTGCACCGGCGGGTTGACGTCGCCGAACGCCCACTCGTACGCGGGGATCTGGCCGTTGGGGTGCATGTACCACTCGCGCAGCAACAGCAGCAGCTGGCTCTTCGCGAAGCCCGGATCCACCCGGGCGATGGTGACCACGTGGAACGCCAGGTCCCAGGCCGCGTACCACGGGTACTCCCACGGGTCCGGCATGGAGACCACGTCGAAGCTGTTCATGTGCCACCAGGCGTTGTTCCGCCCGTACCGGCGGCCCGGTGGCGGCGGCGCCGAACCCGGGTCGCCGGTCAGCCACTGCTTGACGTCGAAGTGGTAGAACTGCTTGCCCCACATCAGCCCGGCGATGGCCTGCCGCGCCACGGCGGCCTCCTCGTCGCCGGCCGCGGCGGGAATCAGCTCGGCGTAGAACGCGTCCGCCTCGGCGCCGCGGTCGCGTACCACCGTGGCGAAGCCCTCGCCCAGGTCGGCGGCCGGCGGCCGGTCGTCCTCGCTGCGGAACAGCCGCAGCCGGATCTGCCGGCTGCCGCCGCCCGGCACGGTGACCCGGTAGTGCAGCGCGCCCTTGGTGCCGACGCCGGCCGGGTTCACCGTGGGCGCGCCGGTGATCAGGTGGTCGTTGATGCCGTCCTTCGGGTACTGGGTGGTGCCGGGCAGGCCCCACAGGCGCTGCGCGTTGGTCTCGTTGTCGCACATCAGCGCGGGCGGTTCGCCCTCGCCGTCCAGCACGATCGAGCCGAGGGTACGGTGCCGGCCGTGCAGCCGGCCCGGAGTGCCGTCGATCGACGGTACGGCGTGCCGCCCCGGCAGCCCCCACGACCAGGTGTTGCGGAACCACAGCGTGGGCAGCACGTGCAGGGTTGCCTCGTCCGGGCCGCGGTTGGCGACGGTGATCTCGATGCACATGTCGGTCGGGCCGGCCTTGGCGTAGTCGACGGTGACCGCCCAGAACCGGTCGTCGTCGAAGACGCCCGTGTCGACCAGTTCGTACTCCGGTTCCTCCCGGGTCCGCTGCCCGTTGACCCGGACCAGGTCGTTGTACGGGAACGCGGCCTGCGGATAGTGGTATCGCCAGCGCATCCACGAGTGGGTGGGCGTGGAGTCCTGGTACCACCAGTACTCCTTGCAGTCCTCGCCGTGGTTGCCGCCGTCGCCGCCGAGGCCGAACATCCGCTCCTTGAGGATCGGGTCCCGGCCGTTCCACAGCCCCAGCGCGAAGCAGAACGTCTGCCGGTCGTCGCACACCCCGGCCATGCCGTCGTCGTTCCACCGGTACGCCCGGGACCGGGCGTGGTCGTGCGGGAAGTAGTCCCAGGCGGTGCCGTGCTCGCTGTAGTCCTCGCGCACCGTGCCCCAGGCACGTTCCGCCAGGTAGGGACCCCAGACCCGCCACGGCTGCGCACCAGAGTCGGCCTGGGCCAGGCGTTCACGCTCCGCCACGCCGGTGCTCACCCCCATAGTTCGACCTTCTCCTCCGCCGTCGACGACACTGAGTTTGTCACCGGCACATGTGGTGAAGATTAATCGGAGGATCATGCGGCGTTTCGCGTTCGGCCCTGCGGTGTGCGGTCATCTCGACGAGGGCACCGCCCGCGAGTGGCTGATCCCGGACGGGTGCGGCGGGTACGCCACCGGCACGGTGAGCGGCCTGCGGACCCGGCGGTACCACGGTCTGCTGGTGGTGGCCGGTGCCGACCCGGCCCGGCGGCACCTCGGCCTGGCCGCGCTCGACGCCGTGCTGACCTGGCCGTCCGGCCGGGTGGCCCGGCTCGGCACGCACGAGTGGGCGGACCACACCGTGGCGCCCCGCGGGCACCGCCTGCTGGCCGGCTTCGAGCTGGTGGACGGGCTGCCCCGGTGGCGCTGGCGGGTCGGCGACGTGGTGCTGGAACGCACGCTCGCGATGCGGCACGGGCGGCCCAGCCTGGCGGTGGTGCACCGGCTGCTCGCCGGCGGCCCGGTGAGCCTGGCCGTGGAGGCGCTCGTCACCTGGCGCGACGTGCACGGCGAGCGGACCGCGGACGGGCCGCCGCCGCGGGTGACGACCACCGCGGACGGCTGCGTGGTGGAGCACGCGTACCGCTTGCGCGGCCCGGACTTCCGCCCGGCCGGTGTCTGGCACCGCGGGGTGCGGCACCGCGAGGAGGCGGCCCGCGGGCTCACCCCCACCGAGGATCTCTGGTACGCCGGGAGCTTCCACGCCGAACTCCGCCAGCCCGGGGCCACCGTGTCGGTGTCCGCCTGGGCCGGCGACCTGGACGACCCGCCACCCCCGGCGCCGGACGTGGTGGCCGCCGCCCGGGTGCGCAACCGGGCCGTGGTGGCGGCCGCCTCCCCCGCCGACGAGGCCCAGGCCACCCTGGCGCTGGCCGCCGACGCGTTCGTGGTGCGGACCCCGGCCGGGCCGGACGTGGTGGCCGGGTACCCGTGGTTCGGCGCCTGGTCCCGGGACACCATGATCAGCTACGAGGGCCTGTTCCTGGCGACCGGCCGCGCCGAACTCGGGCGTGACCTGCTGCGCGGGTACGCCGGCACGCTGTCCGAGGGCATGCTGGCGAACACCGCCGACACCGGCACGGTGGAGTACAACACCGCCGACGGCACGCTGTGGTTCCTGCACGCGGTGGGCCGGCACGTGGCGGCCACCCGGGACACCGACCTGGCCGCCGAGCTGCTGCCCGCGCTGACCGGGGTGGTGGACGCCCACCTGGCCGGCACCCGGTACGGCATCGGCGCCGACCCGGCCGACGGCCTGCTCCGCCAAGGTGCCGCCGGGGAGGCCCTGACCTGGATGGACGCGAGGGTGGACGGGGTGCCGGTGACCCCCCGGGCGGGCAAGGCGGTGGACATCAACGCCCTGTGGGTGAACGCGCTGGCCGTGGTGATCAAGCTGGCCTGGCAGGCCCGGACCGGCGCCGGGGCCGCGCAACGGGCCCACCCGGCGGCGCTCGCCGCGTTCGCCCGCCGCTTCCCGGCACCCACCGGCTGGCTGTACGACGTGCTCGACGGCCCCGGCGGCGACGACGCCACGCTGCGGCCGAACCAGTTGCTGGCCTGGTCGCTGCCGTACGCGCCGCTGCGCCCCGAACCGGCCGTGCTTCAGCGCATCGGTGCCGCCCTGATGACACCGCTGGGCCCGCGCAGCCTGGCGCCGAGCGAGCCCGGATACCGCGGCCGGCACCGGGGCACGCCGGCCGAACGCGACACGGCGTACCACACCGGGACGGTCTGGCCCTGGCTCACCGGCCCGTACGTGGCCGCGTGGGCCCGGTTGGGCGTCTCCGCGGACCAGACGTTGTGCGACGCGGACGGCCACCTCGGCGAGTACGGCATCGGCTCGGTGTCGGAGACCGCGGACGGCGACGCCCCGCACGCCGCCACCGGCTGCCCGTTCCAGGCCTGGTCGGTGGCGGAAGCACTACGGGCCCGCCGAATGTAGCGGTTCGACTGTTTCGCCCGATTTTTTCTTCTAGCCTTCGCGTGGAGCCGGGTGCAGTCCTTCGCCCGGGCGAAGCAGCGGGGGATCGATTTGCGTAACAAGGTCATGTCGGTGGAGCGGGGCGGCCGGCGGGCGCTGCGGTATGCCGTCGGGGTGCTGGCGGTGGCGGCGGTCGTGGGGGTGCAGGCGGCTCCGGCCACGGCGGTCGGGCCGGCGACAGCTACGTCAACAGCAACGGCGACAGCTGGAGACAGCCTCGCCCGGAAGACGGACGCCGCCAGCAAGGCCGCCAAGGCCGCCAAGGCCGGCAAGGCCGCCAACGCCGGCAAAGCTGACGGCGACCGGAAGGTTGCGGCTAAGGCTGAGTCGGCGAAGGCAGCGAAGGCCAGGCGCGCCGCCGCCCGCCGCGCCGCCGCCCAGCCCGGCGACGCTCGGCCTGGCGATCGTCGGCCCGGCGATCGTCGACCCGGCGATCGGCGGCCCGGCGATGGTCGGCCCGGCGATGGTCGGCCCGGCGATGGTCGGCCCGGCGATGCTCAGGCGCGGTCCGTCCCGACCTCGGTGGACGTGACCGTCGACGGTCAGGCGGCAACCGTGACGATCGCCTGGACGCTTCCGGACGAGAACACCGCCGCCGTCGGCTTCCGGCTCAATGGCGACACCACCATCGAGTGCGCCGAAACCGCCACGGCCAGCGGCTCGTGCCAGCTCACCGAGGTGCCGCCGGGAAGCTATGCGGTCGAGTACCGCGAGGACGAAGGCAGCTGGACGGACGCCGACGCCGACGCGGACGTCCCGGTGGCCCCGCCGGTCGCGGTCACCGCGACGCCGACGCTGCACGGCCTCACCGTGGCGTGGGGGCCGTCGCCCAGCCCCGGGGTGACCGGTTACGTGGCCACGGCGACGCCGGTCGGCGGCGAGCCGGTGTCCTGCCAGTCGACCACCGGCTGCGCGCTGACCGGCCTGACCTACCGGGAGTACACGGTCAGTGTGGTGGCGAAGACCGCCGGCCCTGAGTCGGAGGGCGCGACCGTCGCCGCCACCCCGTTGCCCGAGACCCCGCCCGCGCCGACCGGCGTGACCGCGAAGCTGAGCGGCCCGAACGCGATCACCATCTCCTGGAAACCGGTCACCAGCGCCCTCGGCGTGCCGATCAAGTACATGGGCGGCATCGGGGCGGAGAACTGGGGCACCGGCTGCTGGGACGAACCCCGGGACGCGCTGACCTGCACGGTCGACGACCTGCCGGCCGGCACGGCGTACACGATCACGGCCTACGCCATCGGCGACGTGATGTCCGAGCCCGGACGCGCGGCGGCGAAGCTGACCATCCCGCTGCCGTCGTCGATCCCGGACGGCGCGCCCCCGATGCGGTCCGACCTGGATGGCGCCGACCCGGCCGCCGGCGACTCGATCACCATTTCCGGTACCGGCTACCAGCCCTACAGCACGGTGCTGCTCGCGATCTACTCGGAGCCGGTGACGCTGGGCTCGGCGACCGTCGAGGACGACGGTACGTTCTCCGCCACGGTGAAACTGCCCGACGGGTACGTGGGCGAACACTCGCTACTCGCCAGCGGCACCGGCCTCGACGGCAAGCCGCGCTACATGCAGCTGGCACTCACCATCGCCGCGGGCGGCGGTGGCGGCCTGCCGGTGACCGGCACCCCGGTGGCGCTGCTGCTGGCGCTCGGCGCCGGCCTGGTCCTGGGCGGCGGCGGCCTGCTGACCGCGTCCCGTCCACGGCGGGCGCTCACCACCGCATAACCACGGCACGATCACCGTCGGGCGGGCCCCCGCCCCGCGGGGTGCGGCCGACAGCGGGGCCCCGCGCGGGACGCGGGCCCGCCCCC
>NZ_JAIWNC010000048.1 GCF_020216025.1 Jidongwangia harbinensis
CCCCGGGCCCGGGCCGGGGGGGCCCCACCCCCCCCCACACCCCCCCCCCCCCCCCCCGGGCCCCCCCCCCCCCCCGGGGGGCCCCCCCCGACTGCGTTCCCCGGCGCGATACGCGTGCCAGCCCTCAACCCCGGGATTCTGTCCCACTTCGTTCCCGCAGTTCCGGCAGCTCGTGGAGCTCGGGTGGTGCCCATAGCCGCGCATCACATCACCGGGTGCGCCGGGGCTGCGTGGTACAGGTCCAAGGGTCGCGCGTGCTGTCGGCCGGCGACGACGCGTGGGGCTTCAAGGTGCAGAGCGCGCCGCACCTCCACACACAACGCCCACGCCACCAACGCGTGGGAACTCCCGGCACGGAGCACGCCACACCTCCACACACAACGCCCACGCCACCAACGCGTGGGAATTCCCGGCACGGAGCACGCCACACCTCCACACACAACGCCCACGCCACCAACGCGTGGGAACTCCCGGCACGGAGCACGCCGCACCTCCACACACAACGCCCACGCCGACGACGCGTGGGAACTCCCGGCACGGAGCACGCCACACCTCCACACACGCAGCGCCCGACCCCACGACACGTGGAAACTCCGGGCGCCGAGCGCGCCACATATCCACACGCAACGTCCGAGCCGACGACGCGCTGGAACTCCACGCCCCCGCGGCAGGAACGGAGCCGAAGGACGCCGCCGCCGGGCACGTCGGTCACCCGACCGTCTGCCCACCCAGCGTGCGGGCCGAAGTCGTGCAGCTGTGGTCGATATATACGACCAGGAGCCCACAAGATCGCGGCCGGCGGAAGCACAGCCGGCGATGATCGCGCGCGGGCGACGGGCCCGAGGTGCCAGCGGCTCCGACGGCGCACAGCTTCCTCAACCCCTATGCCGCCACCGGCCGGCTTCGCCCCTTCCTCGAAGCCACGCCGCCACCCTCGACCAAGCCTTCACGGATCTTGGGGGCCTGTCCCACCTGGCCAGGTGCCGGTCAGGTCAGCCAGCCGGGACGGATCAACCCGGCCTCGTACGCGTAGACCACCAACTGCGCCCGGTCCCGCGCCCCCAGCTTGATCATCGTCCGGCTCACGTGGGTCTTCGCGGTCGCCGGGCTGATCAGCAGCCGTCCGGCGATCTCGTCGTTGGAGAGTCCCTCGGCGACCAGGATCATCACTTCCCGTTCCCGCTCGGTGAGCTGCTCCAGCTCGCGCGGCGGCGGGGTGCTGCGCCCGCGTGCACCGGCGGTCGCGAACTCCCCGATCACCCGCCGGGTGACGCTCGGCGACAACAGCGCGTCGCCGGCCGCCACGGCCCGCACCGCGCGCAGCAGTTCGACCGGCTCGGTGTCCTTGACCAGGAACCCGGAGGCGCCGGTACGCAGCGCCTCGAACACGTACTCGTCCAGCTCGAACGTTGTCAGAATGACCACCCGGGTGCCGGCCAGTGCGGGTTCGGTGGCGATCCGGCGGGTCGCTTCGAGGCCGTCCACGCCCGGCATGCGGATGTCCATCAGCACCACGTCGGGGCGGTGTTCGCGGGCGAGGCGCACCGCTTCCACCCCGTCGGACGCCTCGCCGACCACCGTGAGGTCCGGTTCCGCGCCGAGCAGCGCCCGGAAGCCGGCCCGCACCAGGGCCTGGTCGTCGGCGAGCAGGACGGTGATCACGTGATCTCCTCGGTGGTGGGCAGGACGGCCGCGACCTCGAAACCGCCTTCCGCGAGCGGACCCGCGGTCAGCGTGCCACCCAGGCTTTCCGCCCGGGCCCGCATCCCGGTGATCCCGCTGCCACCCGCGACGGCACCGTCCCCGCCCGGCCCACTGTCCCGCCCGAGCCCCGACCCGGCATCCCCACCGGACCCCGAACCGCCGTCCCGCCCGAGCACCGAACCACCCTCCCGGCCACGCGCCGAACCACCGTCTCGCCCGAGCACCGAACCACCCTCCCGGCCACGCGCCGAACCACCGTCCCGCCCGAGCACCGAACCACCGCCGAGCAGGCCGGTGGCCGCGCCGAGCAGGCCGGTGACCGCCCGCCCGGCACCGTCGGCGGCGGACGGGCGCGGCCCGTCGTTGCGGACGACCAGGCGCAGTTCAGCGTCCCGGTAGTCGACGGCGACCTCAGCGGACGCCCCGGTGACCGCGTGTTTGCGGACGTTGGTCAGCGCCTCCTGCACGATCCGGTACGCCGCCCGGTCCACCTCGGCGGGCAGCGCGCGCCTCTCCCCGGTGGTCGTGGTGGTCACCGGCAGGCCCGCGTCCGCGGTCAGTTCGTCCAGGCGGTCGAGCCCGAGCGCGGGCTGCCGGGGCGCCGCCTCCTCTTCCGGGCGCAGCACGCCGAGCACCGCGCGCACCTCCCGCAGCGCCTCGGCGCTCGCCGTCTTGATCGCGGTGAGCGCCTCCCGCGCCTGCTCCGGCCGGTTGTCCATGAGGTGCAGGCCGACCCCGGCCTGCACGTTGATCAGCGAAAGGTGATGACCGAGTACGTCGTGCAGTTCACGGGCGATCCGCAGCCGTTCCTCGGACGCCTGCCGGCGCTGTTGTTCCTGACGGACGCGGGCCCGTTCCGCGCGGGTCTTGGTCGCCTCGGCCAGTTGCTCGGCCCGTGCCTTGGCGGCGCTGCCGACGAACATCGCGCCGATCAGCGCGGCGGCGAGCAGCAACGCGACGCGCAGGTCGGGCCGCGCACCCGTGGGCACTCCCAGTTCCGCGGCGAAGACCGAGGTGATCAAGAGGTACGCGAGGTAGCCGGCGACCGCCACCCCGAAGGCGGCCCGGCCCCGCCCCGCCTTGACCGCGGACGCCAGCGCGATCAGCGGCGCCACCAGGAACGTCCACCGCGGCGCCGCGAACGTGCCGAACCCGATCGACGCGGCGGCGGCGATGGCGAACACCAGCACGGGTGCCTTCCGGCGCCAGCCGAGCGCCAGCGGACCGGCCAGCAGGACCGCGTAGGCGAGCAGGTCCATCGGCCGGAACACGCCGCCGTTGTCGACCTGCGACTTGGCACCGAGCGCGTGGAAGAGGCCGGCCGCGAGGACGGCGCCGCCGGGCCAGTCGTGCTTACCCGCCGAATTCTTCCGCCCAGGCGGATGCGGCCAGCCAAGGTCACGCCCGGACTCGGCACGCCGCCACGACGGCCCCTGCCCGTCAGGGTCACGCCCCGACTCGGCACGCCGCCACGACGGCTCCTCACTCCCGGGCCCGGCGCACCGCCGTGGGGGCTCCTGCCGGTCGTGGTCTCGCACGTCTTGACCGTACGGCAGGGTCGCCGGCCCGGACATCGGCGAGCCGGCGCGGGACCGCCTACCTCCGGGGGCGTAGCCGGCCGGCCCGCCCTGCGCCCGGCGGAGTATCCGGCGCCGTCGCGGCGGTGTCTCCTGCGCCCGCGGGATGCCCCAGCGGGCCGACGCGCCCGGCCGCCGTCGACGCCACGCTGGAGTCAGTCCACCACTGGGGAGGAACCCGTGAGTACCGACGCCACCTGGTCCGGCCCGCACCGGCTGCGTACCTCCGACGCCGAGCGCGAGCAGGTCGCCACGATCCTGCGCGCCGCCATGACCGAGGGCCGGCTGACCCTGGCCGAGGGCGAGGAGCGCCTGGCCGCCGTGTACGCCGCCACCTACCGTGACGAACTCGCCCAGTACACCGCCGACCTGCCGAACGGGGGTCGCCAGGCGCTCGCGCACACCCCGGAGGCCCGGGCCGCGACACGCCGGGACGCCCGCGCGCGGGCCGGATTCGTGGTCTTCGTCGGGCTGGTGCTCACCGGCATCTGGGCGCTGTCCGGTGCGCACTTCTTCTGGCCGGCGATCCCGATGTTCTTCCTGATCATGGGCTTGCTGCGGCACCGCGAGCACGGTCCGCACGGGCACCGATACCACCACCCGCACGGAGTCGCACCCTGGAACGCGCCGGACCGCAGGTGATCCGCGACACTCCATGATGGACGTGGCGGTCGTTGTCCGCCCTCCCCCGCTCTGCGACAGTAGCCGGGTTTGCTCCCGGACCGGTCCCGGGGCACGGGGAGGATGGGCAAGACCATGATGGGTCCGTCGCATGCGCTGTCCGGGGCGTCCGCCTGGCTGGCGGGTAGCTGGGCTCTGGACCATTTCGCGGGGTACGACCAGTCGCCGCTCGCCGTGGCGGTGGGCACCGCGGTGTGCGCGGGCGGCGCGCTGCTGCCCGACCTCGACCTGTCCGGCAAGGTCACGCGCAACCAGGGCGGCGCCACGGTGGCCCGTACCTTCGGGGTCTTCTCGCTCTTCGTCGCCGAGGTGACCGAGAAGGTGTCGCTCGGCATCTACACCGCCACGAAGCTGCGGCGGGACCCGCGCCGGACGAACGGTCACCGCACGTTCACCCACACGCTGCCGTTCGCCGCGCTGGTCGGCTGGGGCACCACGGCGTTGTGCGCGCAGTACGGCAAGTGGGCGGTGGTCGGCGTCATGTTCTTCATGACCGGCCTGGCGTTGCGCGGCCTGTTCGACGAGTGGGCGGAACGGGCCGGCTGGCTGATCGTCACCCTGACCGCCGGGGTGCTGGCCTGGCTGACCGCCGCGCACCTGCCCGGCGACCGCGGATATCCGATGCTCGGGGCCGCGGTCGCGGTGGGCTGCGTGGTGCATCTGTTCGGCGACATGATCACCCGGAACGGGGTGCCGCTGCTCTGGCCGATGCCGCTGGGCGGCCGGATGTGGCGCATGATCGGCGTCCCCGACGGTCTGGCCATCAAGGTGGGCGGTCGCGGCGAGGTGCTGGTGCTGCGCGGCCTCTTCACGGTCGTCGCGCTGCTCGCCGTGTTCGGCATGTTCGCCCCGCACGTGCTGCAGCGCTTCGACCTGGACGTCTGGGCCGACGGCGGCTGACGCGACCCGGCGCCGTTCCGGACCGCCGGGGTCAGGCGTCGGCATAACACTCCACCACCGACACGTCGAGCGGGAACCGGACCGGCGTGTCGCCGAACAGCAGCCGCCCCGCCTCGGCGGCGCCGGCGTGCACGGCGGCCACCACCGCGTCAGCCTGCTCCTCGGGGCAGTGCACCACCACCTCGTCGTGCACGAAGAACACCAGCTCGGCCTTGCTGCCCTCGATCGCGGTGCGCAGCGTGGCCAGCAGCACCAGCGCCCACTCCGCCGCGGTCGCCTGGATGACGAAGTTGCGGGTGAACCGGCCCCGTGCCCGGCCGGACGCGCCGCCCTGCGGTGACTCGGCGGAGCCGACCTCCTCGGGCGGGTCGAGGCCGGCGTCGCGCCAGGCCGTGGACGCCGGTGGGCAGGTGCGACCGAGCCAGGATCGGACCAGTCCGCCCGCCTCCCCGGTGCGCGCGGCGGACTCGACGTACTCGAAGGCGGTCGGATAGCTCTGCCGCAGCACCGCCAGAGCGGGGATGGCGGCGCCACCGGTCTGGCCGTACATGGCGCCGAGCAGGGCCAGCTTGGCGCGGGCGCGGTCGCCGTCGAACGACTGGGTGGCCAGCGCGGCGTAGAGGTCGCCCGCGCTCGCGGCCGCGGCCAGGCCCTCGTCGCCGGAGACCGCGGCGAGCACGCGCGGTTCGAGCTGGCCGGCGTCGGCGACCACGAACCGCCAGCCCGGGTCGGCCACCACCGCCCGGCGGACCACCTTGGGCACCTGCAGCGCGCCGCCGCCGCGGGTGGCCCAGCGGCCGGAGACCACGCCGCCCGGCACGTACTCCGGGCGGAACCGGCCCCCGCTGATCCAGGAGTCCAGCCAGGTCCACCCGTGTGCGGTCCAGATGCGGTACAGCTCCTTGTACTCCAGCAGCGGCCGGACCGCCGGATGCTCGACCTTGCGCAGCACCCAGGCCCGGGTGTTCGGCACCTCGATGCCGGCCCGGGCGAAGGCGCGCAGCACCTCGGCCGGCGAGTCCGGATGCAGGCCGTGCACGCCGAACGCCTGGTTGACCTCGGCGGCCAGCTCGGCGATCCGGCGGGGCGGCCCGACCGGCTGCGGCGGCCCGAGCAGCTCCCGCAGCAGGTCGTCGTGCAGGTCGGCACGCCACGGCAGCCCGGCGTGGCCCATCTCCGCACCGACCAGTGCACCGGCCGACTCCGCGGCGACCAGCAGGCGGAACCGCCCCGGTGGACCGGCGGCGGCGCAGCGGCGGTGCTGGTCGGCGTACACCTCGGTGAGAGCCTGCAGCGGGTCGAACCCGGCGGCGGCCGGCGGCGCGCTCGCGGTCTCGAAGAGGGCGCCCTGGCTCAGGCCCGGCGGCTCGGGCTGGCGGGGCGGTGGATCGGGCGGCACCGGGCGGCCGGTGTGCCGGGCCCAGGCCGCGGCCAGCGCCCGTGGCTCGCCCCAGCGGCCGTCGTGGCCGAGCAGCAGCGCCTCGGTCAGCTCGGCGTCGTGGCAGCGGCGCACCCGCACTCCGGCCCGCAGCAGCGCCGGATAGAGGTCGGCGGTGGCCGCCCACAGCCAGCGGACCGTCCCGGTGGCCTCCCGTTCCCGGATGGCGGCCGCCAGATCCGGGACCGCCTCCACCGGGCCGGCCGGTGTGCCGTCGGGCCGCAGAACCTGCAGCCGGCCGCCCCCGTGTGCGCCCGCTCCGCCCTCCGCCGTCACCCCGATCAACACGCCGTCATTCTGCCGCCGGGGTACGACACTTTCCCGCCATGACCCGGGTGCGCAGCAAGGACGGCCGAACGAGCGGGGTTCGCTCACGCCGCGACCGGCACCCGGCGGTGCCGGGCAGCGCCGACGCGGTGGGAGCGGGCGCAGCGGTGGAAGCGGGCGCAGCGGTGAGAGCGGGCGCAGCGAGGGAAGCGGGCACCGCGGTGGAAGCGGGCACCGCGGTGGAAGCGGGCACCGCGGTGGAAGCGGACGCCGCGTCGGAAGCGGGGGCCGCGCGGGAAGCGGGCTCCCGCGGACGTCGCGCCAGGCGGGCGTCCGGGCACCCGGTCCTCGGTGAGCACCAGCAGCACCGCGGCACCGGCCAGCGCGGCCACCGGTGCCGCCGCGGCGGCCCAGTCACCCTGGCGGACCAGCGCGACGCGGCCCACGTACGGAATCAGCAGCCGGCCCACACCGCGCACCCGGTCGCGCGGCACCGGGTCGGAGTCGGGCACCGGATTGGCGTCGCCCCGGGTGATCAGCCGGCCGTCCGGGGTGTGCTCGACCACCCGGTGCGACAACAGGGTGCCCGGGCGGGCCGGGTTCTCGAACACCACCACCTGCCCGGGGCGCGGGTCCGCCGGACCCAGCGGCGAGTACACCACCACGTCCCCGGCACTGATCACCGGCGACATCGAACCGCTGGTGATCACGGCGGCCCGCCAGCCGACGGCCAGCGGCACCAGGGACCAGACCAGGGTGGCGGCGTACGCGCTCAGGCAGGCGACGGCGACCGCGCGCACGAGCAGCCGGGCGGACGTCATCGCGCGACGCCCGCCCACGGTGCCCGGTGACGCGGCCACCGGATCAGGTCGACTGCGCTGCCCAACTGAACGCGATCTCCACGTCGGTGCCCGAACCTCCGGTGGTGGCCATCGGCAGGCTGTAGGTCAGGCGGTAGGTCCGGGTGTCCGTGCCGGTCGGCGACCAGGTCCCGTAGTAACCGGTGGCGAACGAGCTGTGCGCGCCGGCGCCGAACGCGGTGTCGGCGGTCTGCGCGTTGATCAGCGTGCTGGTCGCGGTGAAGCCGGCACAGGACGCGTGGTCGCCGCCGGTACCCTCCTCCAGCGTCAGCACCAGGTACTGCCCGAGGCCGGTCGAGGCGTACGTCGACGCGTACACCTTCACCTGCGCGGCCAGCGAACCGGAGTAGGTCACCTCGACGCACCTCGTGCCGCTGTCGCCCGGCGCCAGGTTGGACGTTCCGCTGGTGAAGATCAGCTGACCGGCGCGCTCGTTGGTGATGGCGACCCCGCCGCTGTCGAACGTGTTGGCGGTGACGCTGGTCTGCGCGCTGTACGCCGCCTGCGACGCCTGCCAGACCAGCGCGCCGCTGCCGAGGAAACCGAGCACGACGGCGACGGCGACCAGCGGCAGCCGCCGGACCGGGCGGAGCGAGTGTCTCGGGATCATCTGTTCCTCACCTCGGCGTGGGCATCACCTGGAAGCGCTCCCAGATGAGACGACGTTGGGCCGCCCGGGTAGCAGAACGGTTCGCCCCCGGGTGCCGCCCGGTTGCGGGGCCCGAATCCCCGGTGTCCCAGATCGCACCGGGCAACGCCTCAGGTTCCGCCGCGGGCGCCCGACTGCCCAAGAGCGAAACCATCTTCGGTACGACGAGAGGGGTCCCGTGGCGCGCCACCGGCGGCGAGGCGGCGGCGTGAGCCGGCCGGTCCGGGCCGTCGCGGCGCTCGCCGTCCTGACCGCGGTCGCCACGCTGGCCTGGCAGCCGTCCGGCGCCCGCTACACCGCGGGTACGGCGGCCGCCGCCCAGACCTGGAGCCGGGCCGCCTCCACCTGCGCCAGCCCCGGCACCCAGACGCTCGACGCGGTCGCGGACTCGTACATCGACCAGGCGTTGCCGACGACCACCAAGGGCACCGCCAGCCAGATCCAGGTCGCCTCGTCCAGCGCCGCCAACCGGCGCGGCCTGATCCGGTTCACCCTGCCCGCGCCGGGCACCGGCTGCATCCTCACCGCCGCACACCTCAACCTCACGGTCGGCACCCCCACCGCCGGGCGCACGGTACAGGTCCTCACCGTCGCGTCCGCCTGGACCGAGGCCGCGGTCACCTGGAACACCCAGCCGGCCACCACCGGCAGCCCGGTCTCCATCGTGGCCACGTTGCCCAACGGGGGCGTGGAAAGCTGGAACGTCCTGGCCCAGACGCAGGCACAGTACGCCGGCGGCGGGTACGGCTGGCTGATCCGCGACGCCACCGAGAACGACACCGGCGGGCAGGCGTACTACGCCCGGGAGTACCCGATGGTGGCCAGGCGCCCGGCGCTGGTGCTGACCTTCGCCTAGGCACCGTGCAACACGATCGGCCCGGCCGGCCACGCGCCGACGGTCCCGGCGGTACGGGCCGCGGATCTCGCCATGGCGGCACGCCGCGACCATCGGGCGGTGGCGGTGTTCCTCACGCCGATCGGCTACTTCACGTGTGACCTCTCCGGGACGCCGGACGGCGTGGAGAGCAGCGGCAGCGCCGGCGGCGAGCGGTGGTTGTCGCGGGACTGGATGCCGGGTCCGGTGCAGCGGTTGAGCGCGTCATCGACGGAGATCGACGGCGGCGAGGTGATCGTGGCCGGCCGGGTCAGCGACCGGGTACGCCGGCTCGTCCTGGACCACGGGAACGGACACACCACGGTGGCGCGCCTGGAGCGCGGCGTGTTCGGGCTGATCAGCGACGGCGAGGTGGCGGAGACGGCCGAGCTGGTCGCCTACACGGCGGACGGCGGCGAGGCCGGCCGGCGCCGGCTGTTCCCGCCGACCGGCGCGGACCGGCGGTGCTACGTGGACCCGTCCGGCACCGTCGTCCACGGCGACCCGGACCCGCCGTGCCGGCCCGCCGAACCCTGGACCCGGTAGCCGGACCTCCGCGGGGTGATCCCGGTAGGCCGTGGGGCGGCGGTGTTCGTGGCCGGCGAGGTGGCGCGGCCGTTCCCGCTCCCCGTCGCGGTAGCGTCCGACCACCTCGGTGGAGCACAACGGCGTTGGGGTTACCCCGGGGCGCGCCCCAGGGTAAACCACCCCGCTATCACGGGCCCCCCCCCGGGGCC
>NZ_JAIWNC010000049.1 GCF_020216025.1 Jidongwangia harbinensis
GTGGACCAATGTTTTTGTTTTTCACCTGTGCCCCGAGCTGGGTCAACACCAACGCCGTTATCCGGGCACCGACCGGGCGGCTACTTGACCGCGCCCGCGGTGAGGCCGGCCTGGATCTGCCGCTGGAAGATCGCGTACACGATGATCATCGGCAGGATCGACAGGGTGAGCGCGGCGAACAGCGTCGACCATTGCGCCTGGTATCCCGCCGACGTGCTGATGTTGGCGATGCCCTGGGTGAGCACCCACTTGGAGTCGGCGCCCGCGCCCTGCATGATCGCGACCGGCAGCAGGTACTGGTTCCACTGGCCGACGATGTTGAAGATCGTGATGCTGATCAGGCCGGACCGCGCCATCGGCACCATGATCTGGAAGAACGTCCGGGTGTGCGAGGCGCCGTCCACGGTGGCCGCCTCCTCGATCTCCTTGGGCAACGTCTTGAAGAACGCGGCCAGGAAGAACACCGTGAACGGCAGCGAGTAGGCGATGTAGACCAGGATCAGGCCGGTGAACGTGTTGATCAGCCCGAAGCTCTTCAGGATGAAGAACAGCGGCACCAGGGCCATGAACGTGGGGAACGCCAGCCCGGAGACGAACAGGTAGTACAGGAAGCGGTTGCCCCAGAAGCGGTAGCGGGCCAGCACGTACGCCGCCATCGAGCCGAACAGCATGGTGCCGGCGGTGCTGACCGCGACGACGAACACGCTGTTCAGGAAGTACCGGCCGACGTGCGCGGTGTTCCAGGCGTCGACGTACGTCTGGAAGGAGAACGATCCGGGCAGGCCGAACGGCTGGCCGAGGAAGATCTCGGTGTTGGTCTTGAAGGAACTCAGCACCACCCAGATCAGCGGGCCCGCGGTGGCCAGCGCCCAGACGAACAGCGCGATGTGCGCCAGCGTGCTGAACCCGTTGACCTCGCGCTTCACGTCGGGCTTGCGGCCGGCCGTCTTGGCACCGGCCATCCACGGCGGTCCGACCGGGGCGGGGGTCTTGGTGAGGTTGCTCATCGCGGGCCTCTCCTACAGCTCGACGGCGTCGCGGCGGGTGACCCGCAGGGTCAGCGCGGCGAACGCCAGGGTCAGGATGAACAGCGACACACCGAGTGCGGAGGCGTAACCGGCCTGGGAGAACTCGAACGCGTTGCGGTAGATCATCAAACTCAGCACCGAGGTCGCGCCGTCCGGGCCACCGCGTTCCACGCTCATGATGTTCACCAGGGCGAACACGTCGAACGCGGCGATGCCGAGGTACACCCAGGCGACCTGGATGGTGCTCCACAGCAGCGGGATGGTGATCCGGAAGAACAGCGTGACGCGGTTGGCGCCGTCCAGGGCCGCGGCCTCGTAGATCTCGGTCGGCACCGAGCCCATGCCGGCCGAGAACAGCACGACGTAGAAGCCGACGGACTGCCAGACCAGCACCGCGAGGATGCACAGCATGGCGAGCTGCTTGTCGGCGAGGAACAGGATCGGGTCCCAGCCGGCCGGCAGCAGGCCGTTGATCAGGCCGCTGTCGTCCGGCGAGTACACCCGGCCGAAGATCACCGCGACGATGGCCAGGGCGAGCAGCTGCGGGAAGAAGAAGATGATCCGGTACACCTTCGAGCCCCACACGCCCTTCGTCGTCCCGCCCCGGTGTCCGCCGCCCACGTTGAGCAGGAACGCGAACACCAGGGCGATGGCGATCGTGATGATCGGCAGCGCGAGCAGCAGGAACAGGTTGTGCTGGACGGACCGCCAGAACAGCTCGTCGTTCCAGAGTTCCACGAAGTTGTCGAAGCCCACGTAGCTGATCGGGCCGAGCCCGGACCAGTCGGTGAACGCCAGCTGGAACGTCTGGACGTATGCCGCGACCACGAAGGTGACGTAGAGCGTCACCGGCACGGCAAGGAAACCGATGATGAAGGGATACTTGCCGTGCCGCATGGCGTCCTCTCAGGGGTTCCGGTCGGGGTGGGGCGATCTCAGATGGCGCTGGCGGCCTTCTGCATGCGGTCGCAGAACTTGTCCGCGGTACCGCCGTTGAACATCAGCTCGTTGGTGGCCGCCTGGCACTCGGTGTCGAGCTTCTTGTACAGCTCCGGCCAGCGGTAGCCGAAGTAGTCCTTGCCGGCCGCCTTGACCAGCTCGTTGCCGCTGGACAGGCCGGGCGACACGGTGAGGCCGTCGGCCGCGCCCTGGACCACGGTGAGCACCTTGGTCAGCTTGGTGAAGCCGGCCGCGGCCTCCTTGGACAGCATGTGCCGGAGGAACTCCATGCCGCCGCGCGGGTTCTTGCCCTTGCTGGACACGTAGTACATCTCGCCGGCCGCCGCGTAGATCGCGGTCTGCGGCAGCTTGTCGGCGCCGGTGATGCTGGGCATCGGGATGACCGCGTACTCGAAGCCGGCCGGGGTGTCCTTGGCCTGCTCGTTCTCCAGCCAGGACCCGCACGGGTAGAACGCCACCCGGTCCTGGTTCTGCTGCAGCTGGACCTCGGTGTGCCGCAGTCCGGAGAACTTCTTGTCGGAGTACTTGGCACCGATCTCGGCCCAGGCGGCCGCGGCCTGCTTGACCGGTTCCGCGGTCCAGGCGCCGTCCGCGTTCTCGTCGATCGCCTTCAGGACCTCCGCGCCACCGATCTTGGCCGCGCTGGTCAGGATGGCGAGGTACTGGTAGTAGGCGGCGTTCGCACCCGCGTACGCGAACGGGGTGATGCCCTTGGCCTTGATCTGGTCGAGCAGCGTGGTGAACTCGGCCCAGGTCTTCGGCAGGGTCCAGTTGTTCTTCTTGAACAGCGCGGCGTTGTACCAGAGGCCGTAGACGGTGAACGCGTAGTTCAGCACCATCGGCTTGCCGTCGAACAGGCCCTGCTCGTAGGCGCCCGGTACCAGCGTGTCCTTGACGGTCTTACCGGCGATGTCCACCGACGGCGCGTTGAACATGTCGGTGAGGTCCTGGGCCTGGCCCGCCTTGACGATGGCGGCCATGTCCATCAGGCCGGCGCCGGCGTTGTTGACCATGTCCGGCGGGGTGCCGGCGTTAATCCGCGGCTGGACGACCTTGCCGATCTCGGTGGTCTCGCTGAACGCGACCTTGGACTCCGGGAACAGCTTGTTGTACGACGGGATGTCCACGTCGGTGGCGTACTTGGTGCCCAGGCCGCCGTTGAAGATGATGATCTCCAGCGGGGCCTTCGGGTCGACACCCAGCGGGTTGGTGTCGGACTTCGCGCCCTCCGCCTGGTCCTGGGTCTTCTCCTCGCCGCCGCCGACGCAGGCGCTCAGCATGCCGACCGCGGGGGTGGCGAGCAGGCCCACGGCGGCCGCGCGACGCAACAGGGTGCGCCGGTCAAGCTCGGGCTTGGTAAATACGTCGGTCATCGTAGTTCTCCTCGTGTCGGGCCCGGGAAGGGATGTTCATATCGGATTCGGGGTGTGTCGGGTGCGGATCAGGGTGATGCGGTCCCGTCCTTGACGGCTTTGTGCCCGTGCACCGCCTGGGCGGTGCGCTGGAACGCGGCGTGCGATCGTTCGTGGGTCCGCTGCGCGACGGCGACGTAGAGCAGGTCGAGGACGACCAGCTGCGGGTGGCGCGCGCTCAGCGCGTCCGGCCGGAACGTGGTCGCCTGGGTGGCGGTGAGCAGCACGATGTCGGCCAGCTCGGCCAGCGGGGAACGCCGGAAGCTGGTCAGCGCGATCGTGGTCGCGCCCCGGCTGCTGGCCTCGGCCAGCAGCTCTATGGTCTCCCCGGTCGCGCCGCTGTGCGAGATGCCGAGCGCGACGTCGCCGGGGCGGGACAGGGCGGCGCTGGCCAGGCCGTTGTGGACATCGGTCCAGGCCCACGCGGGTACGCCGATCCGGTGCAGGCTGAACTGCATCTCCTCGCCGACCAGCGCACTGCCGCTGGCGCCGAAGATGTTCACCCGGGGCGCGGCGGCTACGGCGACCGCCGCCCGTTCCACCTCGGACAGATCGAGCAGCGACGCGGTGTCGTGCATGGCCCGGGTGTCGGCCGCCATGATCTGCCCGAGTACCCGTTCGAGCGGGTCGCCCGGCTGGATCTCCCGGCCGATGTCGACGGTCCACCCGGCGGACCGGGCCCGTCCGGTTTCCGCCGCGATGCCGAGCCGGAGGTCGGCGTACCCGTCGAAGCCCAGGGCCCGGCAGAACCGGGTGACCGTGGCCGGCGAGGTGCCGCTGCGCTCGGCCAGTTCCACGATGGTGGCGCGGGACGCGGCGGCCGGGTCCGCGAGCACCTGCTCGGCCACCCGCTGGAGCGCGCCGGTGAACTCCGGCAGCAGGGTCCGGACCCGCACCAGGACGCCGTCGTCCCGGCCCGGCATCGGCGCCGCGTCGAGCGCGTCGCCGGTGCCATTGCGTTCCGGCGGGACCTGGTCGCGCACGTCGGCGTCGGCGACCGCGGTGGAGGCGGTGCCGTCGGCCTCGGGCTCGACCATGCGGGGTCCCTTCATAAGGAGTGTTAACTGTCGCGGTAAAAGTTCTTACTACGAGACCCCCTGTGTCAAGAATCTGGGTGAAGTTTTCAAACCGTTACCTGAAAAACTTTTTATCTGACCCAGGTCAGAGATTGCTCTAGCATCGCGGAATGGACCCCTCCGACCCCGTTGAGCAGGTACGCGACTTCAACCGCTACTACACCCGCCGGCTCGGCATCCTGGCCGACCGCTACCTGGGCCAGGACCGCCCGCTCAGCGAGGCCCGGCTGCTGTACGAGATCGGCGACGCCACCACGGTCCGCGAACTGCGGGCCCGGCTCGGGCTCGACTCCGGCCACCTGAGCCGGCTGCTGCGCTCGCTGGAGGAGCACGGGCTGGTGCGGACCCACCCCCATCCCGAGGACGGCCGGGTCCGCGTCGCTGCGCTCACCCCCGCCGGGGTACGCGAACGCGCCGACCTGGACGCCCGGTCACGCGCCGGGATCGGCGAGTTGCTCGGCCCGCTGACCCCCGAACAGCGCCGACGGCTGGTGGCCGCCCAGGCCGAGGTCCGCACGCTGCTGCGCCTGGCCGCCGTGACGGTCGACCCGGTGGCCGACGACTCCGCCGAGGCCCGCCACTGCCTGGCGGCGTACGCCGCGGAACTGTCCGTCCGTTTCCCCGAGGGCTACCAGGAGTCCGCGCTGCTGCGACCCGGCGAACTCACCGCCGGCCCGGGCGAGTTCCTGGTGGCGCGCGAGGAGGACCGGCCGGTCGGCTGCGGCGTGTGGCAGCGGCTCGGCCCCGGCACCGCCGAGATCCGGCACCTGTGGGTCGACCCGGGCGCCCGCGGGCTCGGGCTGGGACGCCGGCTGCTCGGCCGGCTGGAGGACGGCGCGGCCGCACACGGCTTCGGCACCGTCCGGCTGGGTACCCACCACGTCCTCACCGAGGCCGCCGCGCTGTACCTGAGCAGCGGCTACCGGGAGATCCCGCGCTACGACGACGGGCCGTACCACCAGCGGGCCTTCGAGAAGACCCGGTGACCGCCGCCGGGTGCTAGACCGCGGTGTCCCGGACCGCCTCGACGAACGCCTCCGAACGGTGCTCGAAGTTGCGGTACCGCCCGTAGCTCGGCGCGGCCGGCGACAACAGCACCACGCCGCCGGCCGGGGTGACCTTGCGGGCCAGCCCGACCGCCGCCGGCAGGTCCTCGGCGACCTCGGTACGCACGCCGGGCAGGCCGGCCAGCTCGGCCACGATCCGCGGCCCGGAGTCCGGGATGCCGATCACGGTCAGCTCCCGGTCCCGCAGGTGCTCGCGTAACGGCGCGTAGTCCAGGCCGCGGTCGGTGCCGCCGACCAGCACGGTGAGCGGACGGTCCAGGTAGGCGTCGATGGCGTGCATGGCCGAGTACGGGCTGGTGGAGAGCGTGTCGTCGACGAACGTCACCCCGGACGGGTCCTCGATCTCGGCCAGCCGGTGCGGAAGACCCCGGAAACCGCGTACCGCCGCCTCGATCGCCGGATCGCGGACGTCCACCCCCAGACCGTCCAGCACGGCCAGCGCGACGCAGAGATTCCGCCCGTTGTGCACGCCGCGCAGCGCGAACGCGCTGCGCGGGAAGAGCGGCTCGTCGCTGCAGTAGACCAGGTCGTCGGCGTCCACCCGGAACCGCGAGTCGCCGGCCGCCGCCGGCACCGGCGCGAACCCGGAGGCGTCGGTGCGGCCGGACACCTCCGCGACGAGCCGCTCGTCGGCGCCGTTGATCACGATCAGTTCCGGACCGTGGGCCAGCAGGTTGAGCTTGTCCCGGTAGTACTCCCGCTCGCCGCCGTGCGCGTCCAGGTGCTCCGGGAACAATGACGTGACCACCGCCACCCGCGGCGAGTCGGTGAGGTCGCTGCACTGGTAGCTGGACAGCTCCAGCACGTACCGCTCCGCCTCCGGCAGGTCCAGCAGCGGTACGCCGATGTTGCCGCCGAACACGTTCGGCCGGCCGGCCGCCGCGAGCAGGTGGCTGATCAGGCTGGACGTGGTGCTCTTGCCCTTGCTGCCGGTGACGCCCACGGTCGCCGCCGCGTGGTCGGCCAGCCACAGCGCGCTGCCGCCGGTGATGGTGATCCCCCGGCCGCGCAGCTCGGCCATCCACGGATGGGTCTGCGGCACCCCCGGCGACCGGACCACCACGTCCGCCGCGGCCAGCGCACCGAACGCGTGCTCGCCGCCGGCCAGCGGCGCCAGCCGGGCCAGGTCGCCCTCCCACGGCACGGACAGGAAGTTCGCGCTGTCGTCGACCGCCATCAACCGGGCGGGCCGGTGCGCGGCGATCGCGGTGACCGCGGCGCGGCCCTCGCGGCCGGTACCCCAGACGGCAACCGAACGGCCCCGCAGGTCAGCCAGGCGCACGGTACATCTCCCCCAGTCGCTGGACAGTCGCACTAGTATTGCTCGCCGGCGCGACGACGGGAGTCTTGGGTGCGTTCGCAGTACGAAGTCATGCGGTTCCCCGCATACCGGTTCGATCCCGAGACCGGTGTGGCCGAATTCGACTACCTGCTCGACGGGCCCGAGCCCCTGCACTTCACCGAGACCGTCACGCTGCCCGTGCCGGACTCCCCCGGCCCGGTGGAAACCGTCCGCCGGGTGCTGGACCTGCTGCACGTGGTGGCCGGCGTCAGCTACTTCAAGGTGGGCGCGCCGGCCCGGGTCGAGGCCCCGGCGGCGGTGCCGGCCGAGGCGGCCGCGCTGTTCACCGCGGTCTACACCAAGGGCATGGCCGAGTACGCGTACCGCAACGACCTGCCGCACGTGCTCGACCTGGTGGTGGACGTGCCGTCGCTGTCCGCGCCCGCCACACCGGTGGACAACGCCGACCGTCGCCCGCTGTCGGCCGTCGGCGGCGGCAAGGACTCGATCGTCACGCTGGAGATCCTGCGGGCCGCCGGGCTGGACCCGGTGCCGTTCTCGGTGAACCCCAACCCGGTCATCGTCAACGTCAACACCGCCTCCGGGCTGCCCGCGCTGGCCGCCCGCCGCCGCCTGGACCCGCGCCTGTTCGAGCTGAACGCGGCCGGCGCGCGCAACGGCCACATCCCGGTCACCGCGATCAACTCGCTGATCGCGGTGGCCGCCGCGACCTGGCACGGACTGGGCCCGGTGGTGATGTCCAACGAGCGGTCCGCGTCCGACCCCAATCTGATCTGGAACGGTCACGAGGTGAACCACCAATGGTCCAAGGGCGTGGCCGCCGAGGGGCTGCTGCGGGCCGCGGTGGTCGCGCACACCGGGCTGACCGAGCCGTACTTCTCGATGCTGCGCTCGCTGTCCGAGTTGCACATCGCCCAGCTGTTCGCCGCACACACCCGGTACGACCCCGTCGTCACCAGCTGCAACCAGGCGTTCAAGCTGCACGACCCGACGGCCCGCTGGTGCGGCGACTGTCCGAAGTGCCGGTTCGTGTTCCTGGCCATGGCGCCGTTCATGCCACGCGAGCGGCTCACCGGCATCTTCGGGCTCGACCTGTTCGCCGACCCGGCGCAGCTGCCCGGCTACCTGGAACTGCTCGGCATCGACGCGCACAAGCCGTTCGAGTGCGTCGGCGAGGTGGAGGAGTCGCTGGTCGCGCTGACCCTGCTGAGCGAGCAGGAACAGTGGCGGGACGCTCCGGTGCTGACCGCGCTGCGGGCGGCCGTACCCGCCTCGGCCTGGATCGCCGCCTCCGCCGACGACGTGCTCACGCCCGGCGGCCCGACGTACGTCCCGCCCGCGTACGCGAAGATCCTGGCGGACGCGCTGGCCTGATCAGGGTTGCGGGTCGTGGTGGATCCGCTCCGGTGACACGCCCAGCATCCGCAGGGCGGCGCTGGTCGCGGCCAGCATGACCGGCGGCCCGGCCAGGTAGACCTCGGCGCCGGACCACTCGCCGTACGCCGCGATCGCGTCGGTCACCAGCCCCGACGCGTACGGGCCGGCCTCGCCCTCGGACACCACCGGCACCACGGTGGCGCGGCGGCAGGCCCGGGCGATGTCGGCGATGTCCTCGATGTCGTACAGCTCGTCCAGGTCACGGACCCCCCAGAACAGCACCGCCGACCGCCGGTCGCCGGTCGCGGCCAGCTCCGCCAGCATCGCCTTCAACGGCGCCACCCCGGTGTCCCCCGCCACCAGCAGCAGATCCCGGGCCGGATGCTCGGGCAGCCCCATCTCCCCCTCGGCCCGCCCGAACCGCACCGTGTCACCGACCGCGGTGCGGTACACCAGCGCGCCGCTCACCCCCGCCGCACTCTTCGCCCGCACGTGCAGCTCGATCAGATTGTCCCGCCGGGGCGAACCGGCCAGCGAGTACGGCCGCCACACCCCGGCCAGCTCCGGCACCTCCACCCGGGCGAACTGCCCCGGCCGGAACGGCATCGGCAGGTACGGACGCAGCCGCAGCACCGCCAGATCGGGGCGGCGCAGCTCGTGCGACACCACCACCGCGGTCCACACCGCCGGCTGGTACGCCCGGGCCGCCTCGCCGTGCGCCATCCACTCGTGCACGTGCTGCCAGGTCGTACGCCACGCCTGATCGAAGTCCTGCCGCCAGCCGTTCGCCGCCATCCCGGCACGCATCGCCTCGGCCAGCGCGGCCCCGGTCAGCTGCAACTGCTGCCCCGGCACCCCGCACTCGGCCAGCGCCGCACCCAGTTGCGCACAGCCGGCCGCCAGCACCGGCGGCTGGTCCAGGTTGTGCACCAGCCAGGTGAGCGCCAGGGCCAGCTGTTCCCGCTGCCACTGCGGGTTGCCCGGCAGCGCGGCCAGCACCTGCGGCCGGGCCTGCAGCAGGGCCGCGCGCAGCCGCTCCGCCACCTCCTCCGGCCCGCCGGCCATCGACAGGCTGTTGCCGAGGAGCCGCTGAATCTCCCGCAACGCGACGTCGTCCGCGGGGTCCATGCCGTCGACCGGGGCGAGCCGGGCCGGAGGCACGACGCCGGTCACCGGCGGGACGGCCGCCGGGGGCAGCGGCGGCACGAGGCCGGGGTTGGGCGGTTCGGGGTGCTGACCCGGTACCGGGCGGTCGACCGGCGAGACACCCGACACGCCGCCCACCGGGAACGAGGCGCCGGTGATCGGGGTGAGGGAGGCGGTGTGGTGCGGGGCCGGGGTCCACGGGTGGATCGGGGGGTGGAGGCGTGCGGGAGGTGTGGGCTTGGCCGGGCCGGCCGGGAGGTTCGGGGTTGCCGGGACGGCCGGGAGGTTCGGGGTTGCCGGGCCGGCCGGAAGGTTCGGCGTGGCCGGGCCCGCCGGGAAGTTCGGGGTCGCCGGGGCGACCGGGAGGTTGGGGGTGGCCGGGACGTTGGGGGTGGCCGGGACGTTGGGGGTGGCCGGCGGGGGTGACGGGGGCGTCGCGGCAGGGGGGTGGGGGTGCGGCGGCGCCGGCGGCAGGTTCGCCGGTGGGAGGTGCGGGTGGATGTTCGTCGCCGGCCGGTAAGGAGTGGGCCTTGCGGCCTCGGGGCTGGGTGGGGTGACGGACCGGGGCTTGACCGGTCCGGCCCCCTGACCGGCGAGTTCTTGGCTGTGGTGGTCGCGGAGCACTTCGCGCGACGGGTGGGCGGGCGGCAGCGACGCCGTACCGTCGGCGGCCCCTGCGGCTCCGGCGGCCAGGCGGGCGATCGGATCGACATTGGCGGGCCGCGCCCCGTGCTCGGGTCCGGCCGGTTCGGCGGCCCCGTCGCCCGCCGGCCGGGAGTCGTCGGGCGCGCCCGGTTCGGCGGGTCCGAGCGCCGCCCGGGCGGGACCGGCCGGCAGGCTCGGGTGACTCGCGGGAGTCGGCTGCGGGGCGGCAGCGGACGGCGGGACAGCAGATGGTGGGGCGGCAGCAGATGGTGGGGCGGCAGCAGATGGTGGGGCGGCAGACGGCGGCGCGGCAGACGGCGGGCCAGCAATAGACGGCGGGGCAGCAGCAGACGGCGGTGGGACAGCAGACGGCGGCACAGCGGACGGCGTACCCCCGAATGGCGCACCCCCGGACAACGCGGCGGTCGCATCTGCCGCACCGGCCTCCGCGGCCTCGGGTGCGGCCTGCCGCAGCCGGATGGCGCGCAGCAGTGCGCGCAGATGCGGGTCGGAACCTGAACCGGACGACACGTGCACACCCCCGAACCCGCGACGAAGCGACCCGTACAACCGTACTGCCGCATCGGCAGGTTCGATGCCTACCCGGTCACAGCACCGGCCATGCGGGCGAGTGCTTCGTCCAGAACGGCGGGTCCGGTGCCGAAGTTCAGGCGCACGTGGCCCGCGCCGGCGGCTCCGAAGCGCAGCCCGGGTTCGACCGCGACGCGGCCGCGTTCCAGGAAGAGGTCGCGGGGTTCGTTGTCCTGGCCCAGGCGGGTGCAGTCCAGCCAGGCCAGGAACGTGGCCTGCGGCGGATGCCAGCGCACCATCGGCAGGCGGTCGCGCAGCAGTTCGCCGAGCTGGGTACGCCGGGCGGCCAGCGTGGTCAGCAACTGGTCCAGCCAGGGGCCGCCGTCGCGGAATGCGGCCACCGACGCCAGCACGCCGAGGTGACCGGTGCGCCAGCGGGTGTCGGGTGGCAGCCGGTCGACCACCGCGGCCATCGGCGGGGACGCGGCCACCACCGCGGCGCACTTCAGGCCGGCCAGGTTGAAGGCCTTGCTGGCGGACACCACGCTGAGCGCGACGTCGGCCGCGCCGGGCACGGTGAGCAGCGGCGTGAACGTGGCACCGGGCAGCACCAGCGGCGCATGGATCTCGTCGCTCACGATGGTCACCCGGTACAGGCGGGCCAGCCGCACCAGCGCCGCCAGTTCGTCCGCGTCGTGCACCCGGCCGACCGGGTTGTGCGGGTTGCAGAGCAGGTAGACGGCCGGGTGGGTGGCGAACGCCCGCTCCAGCGCGGCCAGGTCGAGCCGGTAGCCGTCGTCGCCGTACCCCAGTGGCACCTCCAGCAGCCCGGCACTGGCCTCCGGCGACCAACCGAAGAACGGCGGGTACGCCGGGGTGCTGATCGCCACCACCTCGCCGGGCCGGACCAGCGCGCGGAGCAACTCGACCACGCCCACGCCGACGTCGGTGACCGCGGTGACGGTGGCCGGGTCCACCGCCCAGTTCCAGCGTTTCGCGGCGAACCCGGCGAACGCCTCGCCCAGCTCCGGCACCGCGGCCGAATAGCCGGTGTCGGACGCCTCCACCGCCTCCCGCAGCACGTCGAGCACCGGCGGCGCCAGGCCGAAGTCCATCTCCGCGACGGTCAGCGGAATGACATCCTCGGGATAGGTACGCCACTTGGCGCTGCGCCGGCGGCGCAGGGCGGCCAGCGGGGCGACGGGCAGTTCGGCGCTCACCGTCCCATCCTCCCGCGATTGCGGTGTCCACGCCCACCGCTAAGTGGGACCACTAACGTGCCGGTCCCGACCTCCGACCGGCACCGGCGGCGGGCACGGGCCGCAACTCGCCGCCCGCCGGAACCGCCCCGCGGCGGCGTCCCGGCCGCGGCGCCCGCGGGCCGACCTGCGCCACAGCCCGGACCCCGGCGAATCCCTTGTGGATCAGCCGCGCCGCCCCTCACCGGCCGGCTGCCGGAGACGCGCGGGGTCGTGGGCGCAGCGCCGGGGCGGCGGCCGCCACGAACAGCGCCAGCACGACCGGGATGGACAGCGCCCAGGCCAGGCCGACCACCTCGGCGGCGGCGCCGATCACCAGCGGGCCGACGACGAAGCCGAGAAAACCCATGCTCGCCACCCGGGCGATGGACTGTCCGGCGCGCGCCGGGTCGCGGTTCCCGGCCGCCGAGAAGACCTGCGGCGCGATGCAGGACAGGCCCGCGCCCAGGCAGCCGAACCCCACCACCCCGGCAACCGGATGGTCGATCAGCAGTCCCACCGCGAGACCGGTCGCGGCGAGCGCGCCGCTGACCCGGACCAGCCGCACCGGGCCGAGCGCCGTGGCGAGCCGGTCGCCGACCAGCCGGCCCACCGTCATCATGATCGCGAACGCGGCGTAGGCACCGGCCGCGAACCCGGCCGTGCTGCCGAGGGTGTCGCGCAGGTACACGGCACTCCAGTCGGCGGCCGCGCCCTCACCCACCAGGCAGCAGAACACCAGCACGCCGAGGAAGAAGACCCCGCGCTCAGATCCGCCCTCCGGCGCCGACGCGGCCGATCCCCCCACGCCCGCCGCCCCGGAGGAGGCCACCGACCCCGCAGCGCCCACCGCACCCGCGGGAACCGCCGATCCGGCAGCATCCGCCGCTCCCCCGGGCTCGGCCGCTCCCCCGGGCTCGGCCGCTCCCCCGGGCTCGGCCGCTCCCCCGGGCTCGGCCGCTCCCCTGGGCTCCGCCGATCCGGCAGCATCCGCCGCTCCCCCGGGCTCCGCCGCTCCCCTGGGCTCGGCCGCTTCCTCGGGCTCCGCCGGTCCGTCCAGGGCGGCCGAACCGCCGCCCCCTGGTTGCCGCAGCCGCCACCGCCCGGCTCCGGCCGCCACCACCATCACGCCGGCGGCCACCGCCAGGAAGGTGATCCCCGCGCTCAGGTCGGCCGCCGCGAAGAGGCCGCCGACCGCCGCGCCGACGAAGCCGCCCACGCTGTACACCGCATGGAAGGATGACATGATCGAACGTCGCCAGGCCCGTTCCACCTCGACCGCGTGGGCGTTCATGGCGATGTTGAGCATGCCGTGGGCGGTGCCGAACGCGAACAGGCACAGGCACAGCGACCACAGCGCACCCGCGTACGCCGGGGTGACCAGCAGGACGCCGTCGACCACCGCGACCGGTGCCATCAGCCGGGCGCCGCCGAAGCGGTCGGCCAGCGGACCCATGGCCTGCATGCCGGTGATCGCCCCGGCCGCGAACGCCAGCAGGCCCAGGCTCAGCTCGCCGTCGCTCAGGCCCAGCCCGGCCTTGACCGCCGGGATGCGGGCGGTCCATGCGCCGAGCACGGTGCCGTACAGCAGGAACAGCAGCGACACGGCGATCCGGCCACGGCGCAGGGCGGCCGGATCGTCCACGACCGTCGTCACGGTGCCTCCGGATCAGGGTTGCGGGTGCGGGTTCCGCATGCGGTAGAGCACGCTCGGCCGGAGCGGGCCCGGTGGTGCGGTCGGGTCGTCGAAGTCGTCGGCCGGGTCGTGGGTCATGCCGAGGCGGCGCATCACCGCGTGCGAGCGCACATTGCCCGCGGCCGCCACGGCGAGGATCTCGGGGCGGGCCAGCGGGCCGAAACCGTACGCCAGGCAGGCGCGGGCGGCCTCGGTGGCGTACCCGTGGCCCCAGGCGGACCGGGCCAGCCGCCAGCCGATCTCCAGGCCGTGGAACGGCATGCCCTCGTCGACCGGATCGAGGCCGGCGAAGCCGACGAACGCGCCGGTCTCGACCACTTCGACCGCCCACCAGCCCCAGCCGCGCGCCGCCAGGTCGGACCGGAAGCGGTGCAGCGAGGCGGCGCTCTCCTCCGGGGTCAACGTGCCGGGGAAGAACTCGCGGACCTCCGGGTCGGCGTTGAGCGCCGCCCACGGGTCCAGGTCGTCGTCCCGCCACTGCCGCAGCAGCAGCCGGTCGGTGCGCAGTTGTCCGGTCACGTGGCCCCTCCGGTCAGCCGGGATCGTCGTCGCGGCTCAGTTCCCAGAACGCGACCGCCGCGGCCGCCGCCACGTTGAGTGAGTCGACGTTGCGGCGCATCGGGATGCGGACCCCCACGTCGCTGGCCGCCAGCGCGTGCCGGGACAGGCCGGGGCCCTCCGCGCCGAGCAGCAGCGCCGCGCGCTCCCGCTGGTCGGGTTTGAGGCGCTGGATCGGCACCGCGTCGGGCGCGGGGGTGAGGGCCAGCACCGTGAACCCGGCCGCCCGGACCTGGTCCAGGCCGTCCGGCCAGGGCTCGATCCGGGCGTACGGTACCGCGAACACCTCGCCCATGCTGACCCGGACACTGCGGCGGTAGAGCGGGTCGGCGCAGGTCGGGGACAGCAGCACCGCGTCGATGCCGAGCGCCGCCGCGCCGCGGAACACGGCACCGATGTTGGTGTGGTTGTTGACGTCCTCCAGGATCGCCACCCGGCGGGCGCCGGCCAGGACGTCGTCGGCGCTGCGCAACGGCAGCCGGTGGAACGAGGCCAGCACCCCGCGGTGGACGTGGAAGCCGGTGGCGCGCTCCAGCACCGCGGGCGTGGCCGTGTAGACCGGGGCGTCGTCCGGCAGGTCGGCGAGCTGGTCGGCGCGCTTGGCGTCGATCAGGTAGGACCGCGGCCGGTATCCGGCCCGCAGGGCGCGCCGCAGGACCAGCTCGCCCTCCGCGATGAACAGGCCGTTCGGCGGCTCCCAGCGGGTACGGAGTTCCAGGTCGGTGAGCGCACGGTAGTCACCGAGGCGCTCGTCGTCGGGATCGGTGATCGGGTGTACGGCGGGCACGGGCGCTCAGCCGACCCGGTAGCTGAGGTGGGTGGCGTGCCCGGACGGCCGGACGTGGGTCTGCCGGAGCACGCGCGGCGACCCGCCGTCGAACAGCGGCGTGCCGGCGCCCAGCAGCACCGGCGCCAGATGCAGCCGCAACTCGTCGAGCAGGCCGCGTTCGAGCGCGCCGCGGATCACCGTGGCCCCACCCATGATCACCACGTCCCGCCCCTCGGCCAGGGCGACGGCCTTGGTGACCGCACTGCCGATGCCGTCGACCACGAACGTGAACCGCTCGCCCAGCCGGGTGGACTCCGGCGGCGTGCGGGTGACCACCAGAACGGGTGGCATGCCCGCCTCGGGACCGCCGTATCCCCTCTCGTCGGTCCACCCGTGCGGGCCGTCCACGAAGTCGAACACCCGCCGGCCCATGATGACCGCGCCGGTCGCGTCGCTGGTCTCGGCGAGCACCGCGGCGTCGACGGCATCGCCGTCGGTGACCCACCGGTGCAGTTCGTCGCCGCCGCGGCCGAGGCCATGTGCGAGATCGGGATCCGGGCCGGTCACGAACCCGTCGAGCGACACGGTGATGTCGCCCACCACTTTCGACATGACCCGCTCCTCCCTCGACCGTGCAGAGGAGCATGCCACCCCGGTACGACAGAAACAGCGCCGGAGTACCGCCATCGCGGCATCGCACGAGTCACCCGCCACCCCAGCCACCCGCTACCACGGCCACCCGCCACCACGGCCACCCGCTACCACGGCCACCCGCCACCACGGCCACCCGCCACCCCAGCCACCCGCCACCACGGCTACCCGCCACCACGGCTACCCGCCGCCACAGGCGCCAGAAGTTCCTGGTGCCCCCGACCCACTGCCCCGCCGCGCCCTTTTGTCCGAAATGCGAACCTATCCCGGCAAGGTCTTGAAGGCTCGGACGAATCTTGGAGCCGCAACGCCCCCTGAGGGCCATCGCGCTCCAAGATCTGCCCACGCCTCCAAGATCTGCCACGCGCCGCCACCATCTGCCACTTGAGTTTCGCCCTCTCGGCACCGCGGCCGCCTCGACCGCGGCCGCCGTTCGCCCAGCTCAGCCCGTCTCGTCACGATGCGCGGAACCAGCACCGGCGCAATCCGCAAAGGCGTCCGGCTCGGAGCGCCAACCGGCCACCGTATCGCCGCGCCGGTTCACGTGTGGACTTCCGGCACCCACCGCACCCCAACTCCACACGCCCCCACCACAGCTGCAGAATGTGCGGACTCACGGCACCCACCACACCCCAACTCCACACGCCCCCACCACAGCTGCAGAATGTGCGGACTCACGGCACCCACCACACCCCAACTCCACACGCCCCCACCACAGCTACAGACCGCGCGGACTCACGGCACCCACCACACCCCAACTCCACACGCCCCCACCACAGCTACAGACCGCGCGGACTCACGGCACCCACCACACCCCAACTCCACACGCCCCCACCACAGCTACAGACCGCGCGGACTCACGGCACCCACCACACCCCAACTCCACACGCCCCCACCACAGCTACAGACCGCGCGGACTCACGGCACCCACCACACCCCAACTCCACACGCCCCCACCACAGCTACAGACCGCGCGGACTCACGGCACCCACCACACCCCAACTCCACACGCCCCCACCACAGCTACAGACCGCGCGGACTTACGGCACCCACCACACCCCAACTCCACACGCAGCAACAGCGCGGCAGAGCGTGCGGAAACGGCGGCGCCGCGCGAGCGGCGAGACCCGCGACCACCCGGGCTCAACGTGCGAAAAGCCGAGCCACCACGCGCGCGCCCCAGGCCCAGTGCGGAAGGTCAGGACGGCGGGATCAGCCGGTTACCGGTCCAGGCGATCCCCATGCCCGCCGCCAGCAGCAGCAACGCACCGACCGTAGGCAGCGGCTTGACCGCGTACGTACCGGCGCCGATCGACACCGCCGCCAGCATCAGCAGGATTCCGTCGGCGGGGTTGACCAGCTTGGAACGGAACACCGCCCAGCCCAGCAGCAGCCAGCCGAGACCGAACACCCCGGCTCCGACCAGCGACGCGGTGTGTACCCGGTCGGCGGGCAGCGCGACGCCGTCCGGGCCGACGCCGGCCGGCAGTGCGGCGAACGGCAGCAGGAGCACCAGCCCGGCCAGGCCGATGAGCAGGCCGAGCAGGGCGGATCTGCGGGTACGGGACGCGGCGAGCAGGCCGGTCAGCGCGATCATGGCGATGGTGGCGGTCCAGCCGGCGGCCAGTCCGACCGGCAGCGGGCCGGGTGGCGTGTCCACGCCGAGCGTGGACCAGCCGAGCAGGACGGCGCTGAGCGGCAGGGCCCAGAGGGCGGCACGAGCGTACCGGCGGACCGACCAGATCCACACCACGTCGCGTACCGGGAGCACCGGGTCCTCGTCGCCGGCCGGGCGGGCACCGCCGACCCAGGCGGGTGCGACCCGCAGGGGCCGTCCACTCGCGGTCTGGTGCTGGCTGATGCTCATGGGCCCGCCTCGCTCACGGTCAGCCGAGCGGCCGGGGGTCCGGTCGGAGATTTCTCGCGTCAGCATCCCAAATGGACAGCGTCGAGATGCGCGAAACGCCCAAAAAGGGAGCAGTGATACTGGCGGGGCACATGAGCCGGCCGGTCCCGCGGGGCGGGACCGGCCGGAAGGTGGTGCGTGGTCAGCCGCGTTCGGGCTGGCCGGCGCCGTTGTAGTCGGTGGCGGTGGTGCGTGGTCAGCCGCGTTCGGGCTGGCCGGCGCCGTTGTAGTCGGTGGTGCCGAGCGCCGCGGACGGCGGTACCGGCTCGCCGGCGGTCAGGCCCTTCGGGGCGTCGCTGGAGACCTGGGCGGCCGCCTCGCGTACCTGCGCGTTGACCGCCGCGGCCTCGTCCGCCGCGGCCTGCGCCGCCTCCGCCGCCTCGCGCTCGACCGCACCGGAGTCGACCGCGTCGGACGGCTTGTCGCCGACCATGTTGGCCAGCCCGCCGAGCGCGCCGCCGAGGCCCTCCATGGCCTTGCTCAGCTCGGTCGGGATGATCCAGACCTTGTTCGCCGTGCCGTTGGCGATCTGCGGCAGAGACTGCAGGTACTGGTACGCCAGGA
>NZ_JAIWNC010000050.1 GCF_020216025.1 Jidongwangia harbinensis
CACTCCAGCCTCGGCTACCAAAGCCCCGCCACCTACGAGGACAACACCAACCTCCGACCGCTGACCGCGCTCAAGGTAGCTTGACGATCAACACATAGACCCTGTCCGCCGAATCGGGTCAAGCCCAAACCGCGTGGGGAGCTGGGGCACGGAGCTCGCCACAACTCCCCGCAGCGCACAGCACCGCAAACCGCGTGGGAAGCATGGGCACGAAACGCGCCCCAACTTCCCGCAGTTATGTGAGAACTGAGATGCCGCGAACGCCGCACGCAACACGCATAAATGCATGCTGCAGCGCAATCGCCGCCCGATAACCCGCTCCGAGCCGAGCGGACCCGGGACCCAGGCCGAGCCGAGCCCAGCCGAGCCCAGCCCAGCCGAGCCCAGCCGAGCCCAGCCCAGCCCAGCCCAGCCCAGCCCAGCCGAGCCCAGCCGAGCCCAGCCGAGCCCAGCCGAGCCCAGCCGGGACCGCAGCTGAGGCGGGGCGAAAGCCGCAACGCAGCCACAGCCACAGCCACAGCCGTGACCGGAGCCGGAACGCAGCCGGAGCCGGAGCCGGAGCCGGAGCCGGAGCCGGGATTAGGGGGCGGGGGGCCCGGGACAAGGCCCCCCGCAGGGAAGGGACGGCAGGCCAACTCTGCCTACTGGTCGCGATATTCCGGGGAGAACCGATCGGCGCCCGGGACAAGGCAGCCAGATCGGCGGGCGACCCCTCGGTCTCGCGACCGTCATCCGTTCTGTCTTGGAAAACGATGACACATGTCGCCGGTTACGCGGTTAAAACATGCAGTATTGTGCATGATTTTTCACCACTCCGGCGCACCGCGGACGAAAGGGCCGCCGGCGCGCACGCCGACGGCCCCCGGGAAGACTCAGGCCAACTTGCGAGCCAGATTCTCGTCCAGCGCGGTCATGAACTCGTCCGTGGTGAGCCACGGCGCGTCCTTCGAGATCAGCAGCGCCAGGTCCTTGGTCATCTGGCCGCCCTCGACGGTCTCCACGCAGACTCGCTCCAGCGTCTCGGCGAACTCGGTCACCGCGGGCGTCTCGTCGAGCACGCCGCGGTGCTTGAGGCCACCGGTCCAGGCGAAGATCGAGGCGATCGGGTTGGTCGAGGTCTTCTCGCCCTTCTGCCACTGCCGGTAGTGCCGGGTGACCGTGCCGTGCGCGGCCTCCGCCTCGACGGTCCGGCCGTCCGGGGTCATCAGCACCGAGGTCATCAGGCCCAGCGAGCCGAAGCCCTGGGCCACCGTGTCGGACTGCACGTCACCGTCGTAGTTCTTGCACGCCCAGACGTAGCCGCCCTCCCACTTCATCGCGGCCGCGACCATGTCGTCGATCAGCCGGTGCTCGTAGGTCAGGCCGGCCGCCTTGAAGTCCTCGGCGAACTCGGTCTCGAAGATCTCCGCGAACAGGTCCTTGAAGCGACCGTCGTACGCCTTGAGGATGGTGTTCTTCGTCGACAGGTAGACCGGGTAGTTCCGGGCCAGGCCGTAGCGGAACGACGCGCGGGCGAAGTCCCGGATCGAGGAGTCGAAGTTGTACATGCCCATGCCGATGCCGCCGGCCGGGAAGTCCGCGACGTGGAACTCGATCGGCTCGGAACCGTCGGTGGGCGTGAAGGTCATGGTGAACGACCCGGCCTTGGGCGCGACGAAGTCGGTGGCCTTGTACTGGTCGCCGTGCGCGTGCCGGCCGATGATGATCGGCTTGGTCCAGCCGGGCACCAGGCGGGGCACGTTCGACATGATGATCGGCTCGCGGAAGACCACGCCGCCGAGGATGTTGCGGATGGTGCCGTTCGGCGAGCGCCACATCTTCTTCAGGCCGAACTCGTCGACCCGCGCCTCGTCCGGCGTGATGGTCGCGCACTTCACGCCGACGCCGTGCTGCTTGATGGCGTTGGCCGCGTCGACGGTGACCTGGTCGTCGGTCTCGTCGCGGTGCTGGATCGACAGGTCGTAGTACTCGAGGGGTACGTCGAGGTAGGGCAGGATCAGCTGCTCACGGATCTGCTTCCAGATGATCCGGGTCATCTCGTCGCCGTCGAGCTCCACGACCGGATTGTTGACCTTGATTTTCGCCATTCGGCCGGCGCTCCCTTCCGCAGGACACATGCGTTAGCAGTACGAGCGTACTGCCCACGGGTGGAAGATCGCTCGCCGACCCTGATCGGCGTCGGCATTAGGCTCGGGTGATGCTGCGGAGAGCCCTGGGACCGCTGACCGTCACCGCTGTCCAGGACGCCGAGGGACCGTTCTTCGAGCCCCGCGAGCGCGCGTTCCCGGACGCCACCCCGGCGCAGTGGGCGGCGGCGGACGCGTTCGACCCGGCCGCGCGGACCGCGGACGGCCGCTGGTGGTTGCGCTTCCGGAGCTTCGCGATCCGGTACGCGGACGGCCCGGTCACGCTGGTCGACGCGGGCATCGGGCCGGCCGGCGCGCCGGCGAAGTCCTGGGCGCCGGTGCCGGGACGGCTGCCCGACGCGCTGGCCGAGGCTGGCATCGCGCCGGGCGACGTGGCCGCGATCGTGCTGACCCACCTGCACACCGACCACATCGGCTGGGCGATGCCGGCCACCACGCCGTTCCCGCAGGCCCGGGTGGTGGTGCCGAAGGCCGACCTGGCGGCGTTCGCCGCGGTGCGGGAGGCGGACCTGTTCGGCCCGTTGCGCGCGGCCGGACGGCTCGAGGTGACCGACGGCGAACGGGAGATCGCTTCGGGGGTACGGGTGCTGCCGACTCCCGGGCACACGCCGGGCCACCAGTGCGTGGTGGTGTCCGGGCCGGAGGGCCGCCTGGTGGTCACCGGGGACCTGCTGGTGCACGCGATCCAGCTGCTGCACCCGGAGCTGGGGTACGCGCACGACATGGACGCCGGGCGGGCCCGGGTCAGCCGGGCGTCGGTGCTGGCCGCGGGCGGCGAGCTGGCGGTGTCGCACCTGGGCACGCCGTTCCTGCGTACCGGACGGTGAAAGGCCGGGGCGCACGGCCCCGGCCTTCCGTCAGTGTCTGGTTCAGAGGTCGGCGACGTCCGCCTGCTTGGCGCGCACCGCCTCGGCGGCCTCCTTCAGGCCGGCCAGCTCGGTGTCGGTGAGCTTGTCCTCGACCACCTTCTTGATGCCGGTGGCGCCGATCTCCGCCTCGACGCCCAGGTAGACGCCGCTGATGCCGTATTCGCCGTCGACCCAGGCGCACACCGGCATGACCGCGCCGGAGTCCTCCGCGACGGCCTTGGCCATCCGGGCCGCGGCGGCCGACGGGGCGTAGTAGGCCGAACCGGTCTTGAGCAGCGCAACCACCTCGGCGCCGCCGTTGCGGGTGCGGACCACCAGTTCCTCGATCTTCTCGGCCGGGAGCAGGTCGGCGAGCGGCTTGCCGTCGACCGTGCAGCGCGACGGGACCGGGACCATGGTGTCGCCGTGCGAGCCGAGGGTGAGCGCCTTGACGCTCTTCACCGGGACCTCGAGGGTCTCGGCGATGAAGTTCGTGAAGCGCGCGGTGTCGAGGACGCCGGCCTGGCCGAAGACCCGGTTGCGCGGGAACTGGGTGGCGATCTGCGCGAGCGCGGTCATCTCGTCGACCGGGTTGGAGACGACGATGACGACGGCGTTGGGCGCGTACTTCGCCACGTTCTCCGCCACCTGGCGGACGATCTTGGCGTTGACCTCGAGCAGGTCCATCCGGCTCATCCCCGGCTTACGCGGCAGGCCGGCCGTGATCACCACGACGTCGGAGCCCTCGATCTGCTCGTAACCCTCGCCGTTCGGACCGGTGGTGACGCCGACGACCTTGGTCTCGAAGCCCTCGACCGGACGCGACTGGTTCATGTCCAGCGCCAGGCCCGCCGGCTTGCCGTCGATGATGTCGGTGAGCACCACGGTCTCGAAGATGTCGTACTCGGCGAGCCGCTGTGCGGTCGTGGAACCGTAGAAGCCGGCGCCTACGACGGTGACCTTCTTGCCCATAGCTATCCACTCCCAGTCGGTCTTTTCCGGACCGTATCAGTCGGGTAACGGCTGCCTGCCGCGCAGGGGTTCTTAACGCGAACTAAGCCACTCGGCGCGTTCCACCACGTTCGTCAGCAACATCGCCCGGGTCATCGGGCCGACGCCGCCGGGCACCGGCACCACCGCGCCGGCCACCTCGCGCACGTCGAGCGCGACGTCACCGGTGTAGCGGCCCTTGCCGTCGTCGCCGACCACCCGGGTGATGCCGACATCGACCACGGTGGCGCCGGGCTTGACCATGTCCGCGGTGACCAGCCCGGGTACGCCCACGGCCGCCACCACGATGTCCGCGCGGCGCAGGTGGGCGGCCAGGTCCCGGGTGCCGGTGTGGCAGAGCGTCACGGTGGCGTTCTCGGTACGGCGGGTGAGCAGCAGCCCCAGCGGCCGGCCCACCGTGGTGCCCCGGCCGACCACCGTCACCTCGGCGCCGTCCAGCGGGATGTCGTGGCGCCGCAGCAGGTGCACGATGCCCCGCGGGGTGCACGGCAGCGGGCCCGGATAGCCCAGCACCAGCCGGCCCAGGTTCACCGGGTGCAGCCCGTCGGCGTCCTTGTCCGGGTCGATCAGTTCGAGGATCCGCCCGGTGTCCAGGTGCTTCGGCAGCGGCAGCTGGACGATGTACCCGTGGCAGGACTCGTCCGCGTTCAGCTCGGCGATCACCGCCTCCAGCTGCTCCTGGGAGACGTCGGCCGGCAGGTCGCGCCGGATCGAGGCGATGCCGACCTCGGCGCAGTCCCGGTGCTTGCCCTCCACGTAGGCGTGCGAACCCGGGTCGTCACCGACCAGCACGGTGCCGAGGCCGGGCACGACACCCCGCTCGCCCAGTGCCTTGACCCGCGTACGCAGGTCTTCCTTCACCGCGGCCGCCGCGGCCTTACCGTCCAGGATCTTCGCCGTCACAGCTTTCTACCCCTCAACCTTGGCCCCGTACGCGGCGGCGAACAGCACCGCCTGCGGCACGTCGATCTTCGTTCCGGTGATGTCGATGTCCTTGAGCTGCACGCCGCCCAGGTCGGCACCGCGCAGGTCGGTGCCCTTGAGCTTGGCGTCGGCGAGCCGGGCGCCGAACAGGTCCGCGTCGCGCAGATCGGCCCGGGACAGGTCGGCCCCGGTCAGATCCGCCTCCCGCAGGCGCAGCCCGGCGAGCTTGGCGCCGGTCAGGTTCTGGCCGCGCAACGACACGAACCCCCAGTCGCCGCCGTCGATCGTCAACGGCCGCAGTCCACAGTCGAGGAACTGGGTGCCGGTGAGCTTGCAGCCGGTCAGCGTCGCGTCGAAGAAGGACGAGCGCTCGACGACCGACTGCAGGATCGCGCAGTTGTTCAGTTCGGCCGCGTTGAACCGGACGTTGCCGAAGCGGCAGTGCGTGAACGTGCAGCCGGTCAGCCGGGCCTCCGACCAGTCGACGTCGTGGAACGCGCAGTCCTCGTAGTGGACGCGGCCGACCTCGGCGAGCGCCCAGTCCTTGCCGGAGAACGTCTCGTTGTGCACCACCTGGTCGGCATCCACCACGCCACCGCCCGTCCCGTCAGTGATAGAAGTGCCGGGTCCCGGTGAGGTAGACCGTCAGCCCGGCCTTCTCCGCCGCCTCGATGATCAGGTTGTCGCGGATCGAGCCGCCCGGCTGCACGACCGCCTTGACGCCGGCCTCGATCAGCACCTCCAGCCCGTCCGGGAACGGGAAGAACGCGTCCGAGGCCGCGACGCTGCCCCGGGCCCGGTCGGCACCGGCCCGGCTCACCGCGAGGTGCGCGGCGTCCACCCGGTTGACCTGGCCCATGCCCACGCCCACGGTAGCGCCGTCCGAGGCCAGCAGGATGGCGTTGCTCTTCACGCTGCGGATCGCCCGCCAGGCGAACGCCAGGTCCCGCAGGTCGTCCGCGGTGGCCGGCGCGCCGGTGGCCAGCGTCCAGTTCGCCGGGTCGTCGCCGTCCGCGTCGATCCGGTCCGCCATCTGCACCAGCACGCCGCCGCCGACCTGCTTGAACTCGGCCGGTGCCGGGTTCCACGGCGGGGCCACCAGCACCCGCAGGTTCTTCTTCTCGCGCAGCACGTCGACGGCGCCGCTCGCGTACGACGGCGCCACGATCACCTCGGTGAAGATGTCCGCCACCTGCTGGGCCAGCTCCACGGTGACCGGCCGGTTGACCGCGATCACGCCGCCGAACGCCGACGTCGGGTCGCACGCGTGGGCCTTGCGGTGGGCGTCGGCGACGTCCGCGCCGACCGCGATGCCGCACGGGTTGGCGTGCTTGATGATCGCCACGCACGGGTCGGTGAAGTCGTTCGCGCTGCGCCAGGCGGCGTCCGCGTCCACGTAGTTGTTGTAGGACATCTCCTTGCCGTGCAACTGCTCGGCCTGGGCCAGCCCGGCCGGCGCGTTCGGGTCGGCGTACAACGCCGCCTGCTGGTGCGGGTTCTCGCCGTAGCGCAGCGCGGCGTCCCGCTTGAGCGCCAGCCCGGCGAACTCCGGCCAATCAGACGGTGCGAGCGTGGTCGCGCACCAGTTGGCGACCGCCACGTCGTACTTGGCGATGTCCGCGAAGGCGCGGGCCGCGAGCAGCTTGCGCTGCGTCAGCGTGAAACCGCCGTCCGCCAGGGCGTCCACGATCAGCGGGTACGCCGCCACGGACGTCACCACGGCCACCGACGGGTGGTTCTTGGCCGCCGCCCGGACCATCGCCGGGCCACCGATGTCGATCTGCTCGACGCACTCGTCCACGCTCGCGCCCGAGGCAACCGTCTCGGTGAACGGGTACAGGTTGCTGACCAGCAGGTCGAACGGCGCCACACCGAGTTCGGCGAGCTGCTCGGCATGGGCCGGCAGCCGGAGGTCGGCGAGCAGCCCGGCGTGCACCTTCGGGTGCAACGTCTTCACCCGGCCGTCCAGGCACTCGGGGAAGCCGGTCAGCTCCTCGACCCGGGTCACCGGCACGCCGGCCCGTTCCACGGTCGCCGCGGTCGAGCCGGTGGAGACCACCTCGACGCCGGCCGCGTGCAGCGCCCCGGCCAGCTCGACGAGGCCCGTCTTGTCGTACACGCTGAGCAGCGCCCGCTTGATCGGACGGCGGCCCTCGGCCTCGGAGGTCATGGGATACGTACCTTTCTGTCCTGGATGGTCCAGCCCTCTCGGACCAGCCGGCCGACGTACTCGACCAGCTGGGCGCGCTCGGCCACTTTGATGCGCTCGGTCAGCGACTCCTCCGTGTCGTCGTCGAGCACGGGAACGGTGACCTGCGCGATGATCGGGCCGGTGTCCACGCCCGCGTCGACGAAGAACAGCGTCGCACCGGCCACCTTCACGCCGTACGCGAGCGCGTCCCGGGGGCCGTGGATGCCGGGGAAGGACGGCAGCAGCGCGTTGTGCGTGTTCACGTACCGGTCGCCGAAGGCCGTCAGGAAGGTGTCGCCGACCAGCTTCAGGAAGCCGGCCGAGATGACCAGGTCGGGCTTGTGCTCGGCGACGTGGGCGGTGAGCGCGGCGTCCCAGTCGGCCCGGGTCGGATAGGCCTTCACCCGGTCCACGAACGTGGGCACCCCGGCGGCGGCGGCGCGGTCCAGCCCGGCGATGCCGTCACGGTCGGCGCCGACCGCGACGACGCGGGCACCGTATCCGGGGTCGGCGGTGGCGTCGAGGAGAGCCTGCAGGTTGCTGCCGGACCCGGAGAGCAGGACGACCAGGCGGGCGGGCGCGGGGTCGGTCACCTGAGCACCCTAACGCCCGGCCCCCGGACCCCGGCCGACGGGTCGCGACCAGCGCGCCGATGGTCAGCGGAATCGGCTGATCATCGGTTACGCTGCCGGTCCTTTCTTCTACTCAACGATGTTCGGTAATCACACGGAGGTACCTGACGTGACGACGCCACCGCCTTACTACGGTCCGCCCGCCGGCGGGCCGAGCGCTCCCCAGAACACCCAGGGCCTCGTGGCGCTGATTCTCGGCATCGCGTCGATCCCGCTGGCCTGCTGCCCCTACCTGGGCGTCCCGGTCGGCATCGCCGGCGCGATCCTCGGCTACCTCGGCCGGCAGAAGGCCGCACAGGGCCTCGCCACCAACCGCAGCCAGGCGCAGACCGGCCTGATCTGCGGCATCATCGGCGTCGTGCTGGGCATCCTGATCGTCATCCTGTCGTTCAGCCTGAGCGCGTTCGACTGGCAGACCTACATCAACGAGAACAGCAACTGAGTCCGCCGGCACCGCGGGTCGGGCGGGCAGCCGTCCGGTCCGCGGGTGCTCAGCGGCGCGGCGTGGCGCGGAACGCCCGGGCCGCGGCCGCGCCGACCGTCGCCGACACCGCGACCACCACGGCACCGGCCAGCATCACCTGCCAGGCCACCGGGCCCACCTGAGCCATCCGCCCGTCGCCGAGCGGGCCGCCGGAGATCCGGGCCAGCGCACCCAGCACCAGGCCCGCGACCGGCCCGGCGAGCAGCGCCGAACCGAGCACCCGCGACCAGGCCGGCCCGGCCACGTCAGCCTGCTGGGTGACCAGCCGGCGGGTCAGCATCCACCCGGCGAACATCCCGGCCGCCACCGGCACCGCCAGCAGGGCCGCGCCGGTCGCACCCATCGGGCCGTCCGGGAGTCCGGCCAGCAGCGGCAGCGTGGGCAACGGCCCGACGGTCACCTCGGTGACCCGGATCGAGGTGTCGGCACCCAGCGAGAAGCCCGGCCCGAGCAGGTAGGCGGCGGCCCACACCGCGCCGTTCGCGCCGTATGCGAGGCTGACCAGCGTGATGCCGGCCTGACCGACCACGCCGGTGCGGAACGCGGCGAACATGTCGGCGGCCTGACCGGCGCCGACCGCCACGGACAGCCCGGTGAACGCGGCGCCGGCCGCCAGCACGAGCAGTGCGGCCACCATCCCGGTCCGCAGCCCGTGCCGCGCCACCGGCGGGATCCGGTGTGCCAGCACCATCAGCGTGTCGGTGCTGCGCAGCGAGCCGATCAGCGCCCCGCCGGTCCCGATGATCAGGAGGTACACGGCGGCCCGGGACGGAACGACGGTGTGGCCGGGTCCGTTCACCACCATCGCGGTGGCCGTGCCGAGGGCCGCGTACCAGAGTCCGACCGCGCCCGCGACCAGCAGCGCGTCGCGGAACGAACCGCTGTGCCGGGCCCCGATCGCGCGGGTGACATGCAGGCCGGCGCGGATCAGGCGCCAGCCGATGAGCAGGCTGAGCAGCAGCGGCGGCAGGCCGAGCGGCCCGAGTGAGGTGCCCAGGGGTACGCCGTGACCGAGCAGCCAGCCGGCCAGTCCGGCCTCCGCGGCTCCGCCCAGGCCGCCGTCGCCCTCGAGCGTGCGGGCCAGGCCGACCGCCGCGGTGACCGGCAGGTAGGACAGGAGCGCCGCCCACAGCGTGGCGAACCCGGCCGCCACCGCGAGCGGGGCACGCCCGGACCGGTCCGCCGGCCGGCGCGGGCGGGACAGCTTGACGGTCTCCCGGTTGCCGGCCTGCGGATCGATCCGCACGGTGGCCCGGTCCGCCACGTCGATCCCCTGGGTCCGGTGCCGGGACACGTCCACCGGCACGGTCTCGCGGACGTCGTCCACCAGCAGATCGTCGTCGGCGCCGCCCGGGGCGGCCGCGGGCTCACCGGACCGGGCCCGCGCCACCCGCACGGTCTCGCGCGTGTCGGCAAGCCCCGTCGCCTCGGCGACCTCGAAGAGGTCCTCCGAGCCGTCGGGGCCGTCGGGACGGTCGGGAGTGATCGGCATCGAGCCCTACTTTTCCACGCCGGACCCCCGACAGCGACGTAGAAACGACGGCGCGCCGCCGAACGGAGCGGTAAACCCCGATCTGCGGCGCCCATCCATCTACCTGGCTCCCGCCCTCAACCGGGCGGGAGCGTTCCCTCCGGCCTGCTCAGCTCATGACCTCACGCATGAGCCGGGCGGTCTCGCTCGGGGTCTTGCCCACCTTGACGCCGGCGGCCTCCAGGGCCTCCTTCTTGGCGTCGGCGGTGCCGGCCGAACCGGAGATGATCGCCCCGGCGTGGCCCATGGTCTTCCCCGGCGGCGCGGTGAAGCCGGCGATGTAGCCGACCACCGGCTTGGTCACGTGCGCCTTGATGAACTCGGCCGCGCGCTCCTCGGCGTCGCCGCCGATCTCACCGATCATCACGATCGCGTCGGTGTCCGGGTCGTCCTGGAACGCCCTCAGCGCGTCGATGTGGGTGGTGCCGATGACCGGGTCGCCGCCGATGCCGACGCAGGTGGAGAAGCCGATGTCGCGCAGCTCGTACATCAGCTGGTAGGTCAGCGTGCCGCTCTTGCTGACCAGGCCGATCCGGCCGGCCGGGGTGATGTCGGCCGGGATGATCCCGGCGTTGGACGCGCCGGGCGAGGCGATGCCCGGGCAGTTCGGGCCGATGATCCGGGTCCGCTCGCCCTTGACCACGTTGTGCGCCCAGAACGCGGCCGAGTCCTGCACCGGTACGCCCTCGGTGATCACCACGGCGAGCGGGATCTCGGCGTCGATCGCCTCGAGCACCGCGGCCTTGGTGAACTGCGGCGGCACGAAGATGACCGTGACGTCCGCGCCGGTCTCCTTGATCGCGTCCGCGACGCCGGCGAAGACCGGCAGCTCGGTGCCGTCGAAGTCCACGGTCGTGCCGGCCTTGCGCGGGTTCACGCCGCCGACCACGTTGGTGCCCGCGGCGAGCATCCGGCGGGTGTGCTTCGAGCCTTCCGAGCCGGTCATGCCCTGGACGATGACCTTGGAGTCCTTGGTGAGCCAGATAGCCATGTCGTCACTTCCCCGCAGCCGCGAGCTCGGCGGCGCGCTCGGCCGCTCCGTCCATCGTGTCCACCCGCTCGACCAGCGGGTTCTTCGCCTCGTCCAGGATGGCCCGGCCGGCCTCGGCGTTGTTGCCGTCGAGGCGGACCACGAGCGGCTTGGTGACCGCCTCGCCGCGCTGCTCGAGAAGCGCCAGGGCCTGGATGATGCCGTTGGCGACCTCGTCGCAGGCGGTGATGCCGCCGAAGACGTTCACGAAGACCGACTTCACGGACGGGTCGGAGAGCACGATCTCGAGGCCGTTCGCCATCACCGCGGCACTGGCGCCGCCGCCGATGTCGAGGAAGTTGGCCGGCTTGACGCCGCCGTGGCCCTCGCCCGCGTACGCCACCACGTCCAGCGTCGACATGACCAGGCCGGCGCCGTTGCCGATGATGCCGACCTCGCCGTCCAGCTTGACGTAGTTGAGGTCCTTCGCCTTGGCGGCCTGCTCCAGCGGGTCGACCGCGGACTGGTCCACCAGCGCCTCGTGGTCGGGGTGCCGGAAACCGGCGTTCTCGTCCAGGGTGACCTTGGCGTCCAGGCAGAGCACCCGGCCGTCACCGACCTTGGCCAGCGGGTTCACCTCGACCAGCGTGGCGTCCTCGGCGATGAAGGTCTGCCACAGCTTCACCGCGATGTCGGCGACCTGGTCGGCCACCTCGGCGGGGAACTGCCCGGCGGCCGCGATCTCGTGGGCCTTGGCCCGGTCGACGCCGACGTTCGCGTCGATCGCGATCTTCGCGACCTTGTCCGGCTGCTCCTCGGCGACCTGCTCGATCTCCATGCCGCCGGCCACGCTGGCGATGCAGAGGTAGGTGCGGTTGGCGCGGTCCAGCAGGTAGGAGAAGTAGTACTCCTCCACGATGTCCGCGGTCTCGGCCAGCATCACCTTGTGCACGGTGTGGCCCTTGATGTCCATGCCGAGGATGTCGGTCGCCCGGGCCTCGGCCTCGTCGGCGTCCGCCGCCAGCTTGACGCCGCCCGCCTTGCCGCGGCCACCGACCTTGACCTGGGCCTTCACCACGACCCGGCCAACGACCCGCTCGGCGATCGCGCGCGCCTCCTGCGGGGTCTCGGCGACGCCGCCGCCCAGCACGGGCAACCCGTGCCGTTCGAACAGGTCGCGCCCCTGATACTCGAACAGGTCCACGTGTCTCCTTTCGCTCGCGACGCCCGGATCCCTTGCGTCCCGACCTGTGTCCGCGGCGCGGCATCCCGGCGCCGCCGGCGTGAGAGGAATGTCCGGTCGCCGCGCATGCGGGACGACCTCCATCGGAAGACTATCCACCGGGTGGGCGGCCACGCTGGCGCGGGTGCACGGTGTGCAAGACGGCACATGTACGCGCCGGTTCGAAAGATCTGACCAACCGCGTAACCGGCTCACCAGGGCGTCGTTGAGTGTGATGTCGGAGCGCTGAGCGCCCGGTGGAAGCGGCCGATGCCCTGTCGGTCGAGGGGTGGCGGCGGGGCATCGTGCATAGAGAGGCCGGACGTGTGAGGGGTGCGTCCGGCCTCTCCCTAATCAGCCGACCGGGGTCGCCACATTGGCGCGTACCCATTCGATGATGGACGCGGTGGTGGCTCCCGGAGTGAAAATCCGGGCCACCCCGAGCGTTTCCAATTCGGCGATGTCGTCGGCCGGAATGATGCCGCCGCCGAATACCACGATGTCCGCGGCGTCACGCTCAGCCAACAGCTCGATTACTCGGCGAAACAATGTCATGTGGGCGCCGGAGAGCACCGAGAGCCCGATCGCGTCGGCGTCCTCCTGGATCGCCGTCTCTACGATCTGCTCCGGGGTCTGGTGCAGGCCGGTGTAGACGACTTCCATGCCGGCGTCGCGCAACGCCCGGGCCACCACCTTCGCACCGCGGTCGTGGCCGTCCAGCCCCGGCTTCGCCACGACGACCCTGATCCGAGCCTGCATCTCGACGACCCTCCTCGACTGAAGCACCTGAACGAACGGTAACCCCCGGACCGCGCGCCGGGTAGCCGACTCCCCGATCCGTGCCAACTCACCGGAAACCGCGGGCGCATAAAGCAAGCACCGTTTAACGTATTCCACGTCACATGACTTTGCGTTTCCCGGCCAGTAACGGAGAGCAATCAACGAACCTCCACGGAAAAGGTAACGAATTCGGACATTCGCGCTCCAATGCCCATACGGAACTGTCAGGGAATTGGCGCTCCGACTTGTGACGCGCGGTGCGTTTCGTTACCGTGGCCCACGGCTGTCAACGGGTTAACCCCAGGAGACGGCTCGGCACACCACCGCTCACCCGCTGTCGCGGACCCGGTGGACCGCCGCCCGGAATGCCACTGACGGAGGGTTGTTCGTGCGCCAGCGCTTGTCGTCTGAGCCCGATCGCTATCGCGGCCGACGTCGCGTGCCTACCCCTCCCCGCAGCCGCTATGCCGCAGTCGGAGCGGCCGCCTTCGTCGGGGCCGGAGTCGTCGCCATCGGCGCCGCGTCCAACCTCCCGGACGTCAAGGCGGTCAGCCCTCAGGTCCTGCAGGATCTGGAGAACGCCGCGGTCAGCGACAGCCTGGCGGAGCGCGAGGCCGACTCGGACCGCGCCTCCCGTGGCGAGGAACGCGGCACGGAGGCCACCACCAAGATCTCCGACGAGCAGGCCGAGGCCGAGGCCTGGCTGCTCCCGCTGGACGAGTTCACCTTCACCTCGCCGTACGGCGTGCGGGTCGGCAAGCTGCACGCCGGCATCGACCTGGTGGCGCCGGAGGGCACGACGTACCAGGCGATCCACGCGGGCGAGGTGACCGCCGCCGGCTACAACGGGGCGTACGGCTACTCGCTCACGATCCGCCAGGACGACGGCACCGAGATCATCTACGCGCACTCGCGGCGCCTGCTCGTGCAGAAGGGCGACCAGGTCAAGGCCGGTCAGCCGATCGGTCAGGTCGGGAACACCGGCCACTCACTCGGCACCCACCTGCACATCGAGATCCACAAGGACGGCGAGCCCACCGACCCGGTTCCGCTGCTCCGCCAGCACGGCGTCGACGTCAAGCTCAAGATCGAATCGGTGTACGGCAACCTCGCCGCTTCCTGATCGCAACTTTTCCTCCCCGCCCGGTTGCAACTCGGGTGGATGTCCCGCATCACGCCTGTCGTCCCTCAAGGTTCGCAGGGCCGTGCCGACTCCTCATGGTGTCGAGCACCCGCCCCGCAGCCCCGGAGGGATCACTCCACCGTGCAGCATCGAGCCAAGCCCGGCCGTCACCGCCGAACGGAAGCGCTGCACCGCCACCGCGCCCCGCGCCGCCGCCCGGCTGACCAGTCGGCAGCCTCGCGCCCGGAGGCACCGACCCCGCGCTCCGCGCGTCCGGAGAACCAGGCCGCGGCCCGTTTCCTGCGGCTGGAGGACCGGCCCGCCCCGGGCCGGCACCGGGCACCCACCAAGCCGCTGGCCCCCGCCCTGCTCGGCGAGCGCGGCCGCCACGCCGTGATGACCGCCGCGCTGGTCGCCGGCGTCGGCGTCGTCGGCATGTCCAGCGCCGCGGCCGGCGCCCAGGCGAGCGGCTCCGGCATGTCCGTCTACGCCGCGACCGGGGCCACCGGCACGCCGGCCGCCTCCTCCGCGTCCACCGCCGAGGTCACCGCGGCGCGCGCCGTCGACCTCACCGTGCCCTACGACGCCGTCGACCTCACGCCGACCGGCAACGCCACCGGCTACACCCCGACCGGCTCGGCCACCGGAACGACCGGCCTCGACCTGACCGGCACCGGCTACGCCGCCGACGGTGCGATGCGGAACGGCACCGAGCTGGCCGGCCACGACGTCGCCCTGCCGTTCGCCGGGGCCAACCGGGCCGGCGTACGGGGCGCCCGCAAGGTCAAGCCCCCGCCGCCGCCACCCCCGATCGTCGTGGAGTGGGTGCACCCGATGGCCGAGGGCGCGGTGACCTCCTGCTTCGGGCCGCGCTGGGGCCGCCTGCACGCCGGCGTCGACCTGGCCACCACCAGCGGCACCCCGATCCACGCGGCCGGGGCCGGCGTCGTGGTGCGGGCCGGCGAGGCCGGCGGGTACGGCAACGCGGTGCTGATCGACCACGGGAACGGGTTCCTCACCCACTACGGCCACATGTCCGTCATCGGCGTCACCGCGGGCCAGCAGGTCGCGGTCGGCCAGGAGATCGGCAAGGAAGGCTCCACCGGCCACTCGACCGGGCCGCACCTGCACTTCGAGGTGCACGAGGGCAGCTACAAGAACCCGATCGAGCCGACCGCGTGGATGGCCGAGCGCGGCGTGGACCTGAACGGCTGCGCCAGCGACGAAGCCGGCACCGACGACCCCGGCCACGCGCACGACGAGGAGGACGAGCAGAAGGACGGAGAGAAGGACGGGGAGAAGGCGGCGGGCTAGATCTTCTCCAGCGGGGCGTGCCGCAGGACGAGCCACATCACCTGGTCACCGAAGTCGATCTGGGCCCGTGCGCCCGGCCCGTGCCCCTCCACCGTGACCACCCGGCCCAGCCCGTACCGCTGATGGTTGACCCGGTCGCCGGCCGAGACCTTCGGGGCCTGGCGCATCTCGCTCGCCGTGGTGAGCTTGCTGGCGTCCACGCCGAGACGTTCCGCGAGGCGCTGCGCCTTGGGCGTACCCCCGGCGAAGCCTCCGCCGCGCCCACGGTCGCCGCCACCGCGACCACCCACGCCCCCGCCGGTGCCGGACCAGGACGTGTACGACCCGGCGGTGCGCTCCCACCGGACCAGCTCGACGGGCAACTCGTCGGTGAACCGGGACGGCGGGTTGTACTGCGGCTGCCCCCACGCCGACCGGGTCACCGCCCGGGACAGGTAGAGCCGCTGGCGGGCCCGGGTGATTCCGACGTAGGCGAGGCGGCGCTCCTCCTCCAGCTCGGTGTTGTCGCCGAGCGCGCGCATGTGCGGGAAGACGCCGTCCTCCAGCCCGGTGAGGAACACCACCGGGAACTCCAGGCCCTTCGCGGTGTGCAGCGTCATCAACGTGACCACGCCCTGGTGCTCGGGGTCGTCGCTGGGCACCTGGTCGGCGTCGGCCACCAGGGCGACCTGCTCCAGGAAGCCGGCCAGGGTGGCGCCCGGCGCGCCCTCGTCGGCGGCCGTCGCCTCCACCCGTTCGGTGTACTCCCGGGCGACGCTCACGAGTTCCTGCAGGTTCTCCACCCGGCCCTGGTCCTGCGGGTCGATGCTCTCCTCCAACTCGGACAGCAGACCGGACCGCTGCAGCACCGCCTCGAGCACCTCCTCGGGCGGCGCGGTGCGGGTCAGCTCGCGCAGGTCGTCGAGCAGCGCGACGAACTCGGCGATGCTGTTGACCGCGCGGGTGGAGATGCCGGGCGCGTCCTTGGCGCGACGCAGCGCCTGCCCGAAGGACAGGCGGTCCCGGGTGGACAGTGCCTCGACGCAGGCCTCGGCGCGGTCCCCGATGCCGCGGCGCGGCGTGTTCAGCACGCGGCGGATGCTCACCGTGTCGTCGTCGTTCACGATCGCCCGCAGGTACGCCAGCGCGTCGCGGACCTCCTTGCGCTCGTAGAAGCGCACCCCACCGACCACCTTGTAGGGCAGGCCGACCCGGATGAACACCTCCTCGAACACCCGGGACTGGGCGTTGGTGCGGTAGAAGACCGCCACGTCGCCGGGGCGGACCTCCTCGTGGTCGCAGAGCCGGTCGATCTCCCGCGCCACCCAGTCCGCCTCGGCGTGCTCGGTGTCGGCCACGTACCCGACGATCTGCTCGCCGGCGCCCTGGTCGCTCCACAGTCTTTTCGGCTTGCGCGACGAGTTGCGGTCGATCACCGCGTTGGCCGCGGACAGGATGGTCTGGGTGGAGCGGTAGTTCTGCTCCAGCAGGATGGTGCGCGCGTCCGGATAGTCGCGCTCGAACTCCAGGATGTTGCGGATGGTGGCGCCGCGGAACGCGTAGATCGACTGGTCCGCGTCGCCCACCACGCACAGCTCGGCCGGCGGCGGGTCCGCGTCGGCCGGGCCGACCAGTTCCCGGACCAGGGTGTACTGCGCGTGGTTGGTGTCCTGGTACTCGTCCACCAGGACGTGCCGGAACCGCCGCCGGTAGGCCTCGGCCACGTGCGGGTGCGACTGCAGCAGGTGCACGGTCGACATGATGATGTCGTCGAAGTCCAGCGCGTGCGCCTCGCGCAGCCGGCGCTGATACAGCACGTACGCCTCGGCGAGGGCCCGCTCGTTGGGGCCCTTGGCGCGGTCGGCGAACTCCTCCGGCTCGACCAGCTCGTTCTTCAGGTTGGACACCTGGGCGGCCAGGCCGCGCGCCGGGTACCGCTTCGGGTCGAGGTCGAGCTCGCGGGTGACCAGCTGCATCAGGCGCCGCGAGTCGTCCGCGTCGTAGATGGAGAACGTGCTCTTCAGGCCGGCGTGCTCGTGCTCGGCCCGGAGGATGCGCACGCAGGCCGAGTGGAACGTGGACACCCACATCAGCCGGGCCCGCGGGCCGACCAGCGCGGCCACCCGCTCCTTCATCTCGCCGGCGGCCTTGTTGGTGAACGTGATGGCGATGATCTCGCCGGGGTGGACGTTCCGCTCGGCCAGCAGGTAGGCGATCCGGTGGGTGAGCACCCGGGTCTTGCCGGAACCGGCGCCGGCCACGATCAGCAACGGCGAGCCGGCATGGGTCACCGCGTCACGCTGCGGCCCGTTGAGCCCGGTCAGCAGCGACTCCGCGTCGATCCGGCGGGCGGGCGGGCGCCGCGGCGTGTCCCGGGCGGGCGGTGGCTGCACGGGCGGGACGCCGAACAGGGGCTGGGGGTGTTCCGGAAGGGCTCGCATCTCGGCGGCAAGTCTATGCCGCACCACCGACAACAATCGCTCCCGCGGTCGGGTGTGACAAAAGCGGACCAGGGGGTACGACGGGGCCGCCGCAATCTAGTTGTCATCCGGAATCGGTAGCGCTGACCAGCGTCGATACACCAGGCTGGATCTCGTTGGCTGGTCCCAAGACCCGATCGGGAGACCGAAGTATGAACCACCCCCGCCCTCGTGGCCGGGCCGTGCTGCGCCACCTCGCGGTACCCGCCCTCGCCCTGGCCGTCGTCGCCACCCTGCCGATGACCAGATCCGAATCCCCGGCGGCCGAGGCCACCGGGCCCGCGCCGGGCATGGCACCGGCCAGCGTCTCCTACGGCCTTCCGGGCCGCGCGACCGTCAAGGGCCAGTTCCTCAGCTACAACGACTTCCACGGCGCGATCGACCCGCCGGCCGGCAGCGGCGCGGCGGTCAACGGCACCCCGGCCGGCGGCGTCGAATACCTGGCCACCTGGCTGAAGCGGCTGCGCGCCGAGGCGGCCGCCGAGAAGCGCACCACGCTGACCGTCGGTGCCGGCGACCTGATCGGCGCAACGCCGCTGGTCAGCGCCGCGTTCCACGACGAGCCGACGATCGAGCTGATGAACGAGATCGGGTTGCAGGTCAGCTCCGTCGGCAACCACGAGTTCGACGAGGGCGTGGACGAGCTGATCCGGATGCAGCGCGGCGGCTGCCACCCGACCGACGGCTGCCAGGACGGCGACGGTTTCGGCGGTGCCGACTTCCGCTACCTGGCGGCGAACACCGTGCACAAGCGGACCGGCCTGCCGATCCTGCCGCCCATCGACATCCGCTTCGTCGGCGGCGTCCCGGTCGGTTTCGTCGGCCTCACGCTGGAAGGCACCCCGGAGATCGTCAACCCGGCGGGCATCAAGAACGTGCGCTTCACCGACGAGGTGCGGACCGCCAACAAGTGGAGCAACGTGCTCAAGCTGCTCGGCGTCAAGGCGCAGGTGCTGCTGGTGCACGAGGGCGGCGCCCAGGCGGTGTCGCCGACCCCCGGGGTGGACGACTGCAACGGCTTCACCGGTCCCATCGTGCCGATCGTGGCCGGTCTGAACCCCGAGTTCAGCCTGGTCGTCTCCGGCCACACCCACCGCTTCTACACCTGCACGCTGCCGAACCGCGGCGGCACCTCGGTGGTCACCAGCGCCGGCAACAACGGGCAGATCATCACCGACGTCGCCTACACGCTGGACCGCCGCAGCGGCCGGTTCGCCGAGGTGGACGCGCGCAACGTGATCGTCGAGAACGGCGTCCGGAACCCGGACGGCACCTGGCAGTCGCAGGGCGGCGTCTTCGTGAAGAACCCGGACCTGGTCGACCCGGCCGCCAAGAAGGTCGCCGACAAGTACCGCACCGCGGTCGCCCCGATCGCCAACCGGGTGGTCGGCGCGATCACCGGCGACATCGTCCGGGACGCCCGGCCCAACGGCGAGAGCCCGCTCGGCGACGTGATCGCGGACGCGCAGCTGGCGTACACCCAGGCCAACGGCGCGCAGATCGCGCTGATGAACCCGGGCGGCATCCGGGCCTCGCTGTCCATGGCGAGCACCGGCGGCGAGGCACCCGGCCAGGTGACGTACGGCGAGGCGTTCACCGTCCAGCCGTTCAACAACCTGGTGGTCACCCAGACGCTCACCGGTGCGCAGCTCTCCGACGTGCTGGAACAGCAGTTCGTCGGCTTCGGCGGGCAGGGCACGCAGCGCATCCTGCAGGTGTCGGCGGGCTTCACGTACACCTTCGACAAGACCGCGGCGGCCGGCTCGCGGGTCAGCAACCTGGCGCTGAACGGCACGCCGATCGACCCCGCCGCGACGTACCGGGTGACGACCAACGACTTCCTGGCCAACGGCGGCGACGGCTTCACCAACCTGACGCTGGGCACGGACCGGGCCACCGCGCCGGGCTTCGACGTCGACGCGCTGATCGCGTACCTCGGCGGGCCGAACCCGGTCGCGCCCGGCCCGGCGAACCGGATCACCGGCGTGGCGTGATTCCCACCGTTCGGGCCGTTTCCTTGCGGAGCGGCCCGCGGCGGGTACATACTCGCTTCGTGATCCCGCAGACGCGATTTTTTTACTACGGCACCGGCAGTCCGGCGACCGTAGGCCGCGTCTGAACGACAGACCTACATCAAGCCCCGGGCTGCCCAGCCCGGGGCTTGATGCTGCCCGGGCCGGGTCGACCGAGGCCTCAGCACCTGAGGAGCACGACATGACCGCCGATGTGATGGACCAGCCGACCGGTGCCGGCGAGGCCCCCGCCGCGGACGAGATCCGCGCGATGCGCGAGCGGATCGACGAGATCGACCAGGCCATCATCGACCTGTGGCTGGAACGGGCACGCCTGTCCCAGCAGGTCGGCAAGACCAGGATGGCCTCCGGCGGGACCCGGCTGGTGCTGTCCCGGGAGCGCGAGATCGTGGAGCGCTTCCGCACCGCACTGGGCGCGGACGGCACCCAGGTCGCCCTGATGATCCTGCGCGCCGGGCGCGGTCCGCTCTGACGACGGCACCGGGCCCGACCGAGCCGGAGCCGGCTGCTATCCGCTGTGCAGCACGTCGCGCACCTCCGCGAAATGGCATGCGCTCGGGTGCGGTGACCGGTCCCTGATCTGCAACGCCGGCTCCTGCTCCGCGCACACCTCCCGGGCCTTCCAGCAGCGGGTCCGGAACCGGCACCCGGACGGCGGGTCGGCCGGCGAGGGCACGTCGCCGGAGAGCACGATCTGGTCCCGCCGGCCGCGCAGGCGCGGGTCCGGGACCGGCACCGCGGACAGCAGGGCCTGCGTGTACGGGTGGGTCGGCTGCTCGTAGATCTCCCGGTCGTCGCCGATCTCCACGATCTTGCCGAGGTACATCACCGCGACCCGGTCGGAGATGTGCCGGACCACCGACAGGTCGTGCGCGATGAAGACGTACGACAGCCCGAACTCGTCCTGCAGCTGCTCGAGCAGGTTGATCACCTGGGCCTGGATGGACACGTCCAGCGCGGACACCGGTTCGTCGCAGACGATGATCTCCGGTTTCAGGGCGAGCGCCCGGGCGATGCCGATGCGCTGGCGCTGGCCGCCGGAGAACTGGTGCGGGTACCGGTTCGCGTGGTCGGGACTGAGCCCGACCGTGTCGAGCAGGTCCTGCACGGCCCGGAGGCGGCCGCGGCGCGGGACTACGTCCGGGTGGATGGCGAACGGTTCACCGACGATGTCGCCGACCGTCATCCGGGGATTCAGCGAGGTGTACGGGTCCTGCAGCACCATCTGGATGTGCCGCCGGGCCCGGCGGAGCGCGCCACCGGTCAGCGCGGCCATGTTCTGGCCCCGGACTCCGATCTCCCCGGCCGTCGGTTTCTCCAGGCCCACCAGCAGCTTGGCCAGTGTCGACTTGCCGCAGCCGGACTCCCCCACCACGCCCAGCGTCTCGCCGCGCCGCAGGTGCAGGTCCACGCCGTCGACCGCGCGCACCGCCCCGACCTTGGACCGGAAGTGTTTGACCAGCCCTCGGGTCTCCAGTACGACGTCGGCGCGGTCACTCATCGCCGACCACCTCTCTCCAGAAGTGGCACCGAGCGGTGCGGCCGGGGGCCACCGCGTACGGCGGGGGCGGGTCGTGCCGGCAGGCATCCTGCGCGTAGTCGCACCGGGGGTGGAACGGGCAGCCGGCCGGGATCGCGTCGAGTGCCGGCGGCAACCCGCGGATCACGTTGAGCTGCCCGCCCTTGTGGTCCAGGCGCGGGATCGATTCGAGCAGGGCCCGGGTGTACGGGTGCGCGGGGCGGGCGTAGATGTCGTGGACCGGTGCCTCCTCGACGACCTTGCCGGCGTACATCACCGCGATCCGGTCGGCGACGTCGGCCACCACGCCCATGTCATGGGTGATCAGGATCAGGCCCATGTTGCGCTGCCGCTGCTGCTCGGCCAGCAGCCCCATGATCTGGGCCTGCACGGTCACGTCCAGGGCCGTGGTGGGCTCGTCGGCGATCAGCACCTCGGGGTCCAGCGCCAGCGCCATGGCGATCATGACGCGCTGCCGCATGCCGCCGGAGAACTGGTGCGGGTAGTCCCCGATCCGGGCCTTCGCGAGCGGGATCTGCACCTGGTCGAGCAGCTCGACGGCACGCTTCCGGGCGTCCCGCCGGGACATGCCGCGGTGCACCCGGAACAGCTCGCCGAGCTGGAACCCGACGGTGTAGACCGGGTTGAGCGCGGACAGCGCGTCCTGGAAGATCATCGCGATCCGGTTGGCGCGCACCCGCCGGCGCTGCTCCTCCGGCAGCGGCAGCAGGTCCAGGCCGCGGTACCGGACCTCGCCGCCGGTGACGTGGCCGGGCGGGCTGTCCAGGATGCCCATGACGGCCTGCGCGGTCACCGACTTGCCGCACCCGGACTCACCGAGGATGGCGAGTGTCTCGCCGGGCGACACCCGGAAGTTCACGCCGTTGACGGCGTGCGCGACGCCGTACCGGGTGCGGAACTCCACGTGCAGGTCGGTCACCTCGAGGAGCGGGGCCGCCCGGTCCACGCCGGGGAGCACGTCCGTCTCCGCCCTGATCTCGGTCATCGGACGGTCACCGCAGCTTCGGGTCGAAGGCGTCGCGGATGGCGTCGCCGAGCATGATCACGGCCAGCACGGTCAGGGCCAGGAACACCGAGGGCCAGACCAGCGGGGCGGCCGCCGAGCGGACGAACCGGCCGGACTCGTTGATCGCGATGCCCCAGCTGATCGCGTCGCCCTGCAGGCCGATGCCGAGGAACGACAGCGTCGCCTCGGTGGCGATGTTGGCGCCCAGCAGGACGGTCAGCACCACGATGAACGGCGCCACGGAGTTCGGCAGGATGTGCCGCATCATCAGCCGGGCCGGGCCGGCACCGAGCATCCGGGCGGCGGCCACGTAGTCCTGGTTCTTCGCCGAGATCACCGAGGACCGGACGACCCGGGCCGCGGTGGTCCAGCCGAGCAGGCCGAGCGTGAGGACCACCGCCAGGACGCCGTCGTCGCTCGCGTTCTGCGACAGCCGCCGGGCCAGCACGATCGCGCCGAGCAGGAACGGGATGCCCAGCACGACGTCGACGACCCGGGACAGCACGGCGTCCGCCCAGCCGCCGAGGTAGCCGGCGGCGAGCCCGACGACCAGGCCGATCACACCGGCGATCAGCGTCGCCAGGATGCCCACGGTGATCGAGTTGCGGGCGCCGTACACGGTGCGGGCGTAGGTGTCGCAGCCCTGGAAGTCGTACCCGAAGAACGCCGTGCCGCTGGGGCCGTCGTACTGCCGGTCCAGCGTGCAGGCGCGCGGGTCGGCCGGGGTGAACAGCGCCGGGAACGCGGCCATCACCAGGAACAGCGCGACGAGCACGGCGGCGATCCAGAAGGTACGGCTGCGACGCAGGTCCCGCCACGCGTCCCCGGCCAGGCCACGGGGCCGGTCCGCCGCGGGCGCCGGGCCGGCGACGCCGGTCACCACCCCCGGGTCACGCATAGCGGATCCGCGGGTCGAGGGCGGCGTACAGCAGGTCGACCACCAGGTTCACCACCAGGAAGACGATCACCAGGATGCTGACGAACCCGACCACCAGCGGGCCGTCCTCGGTGGTGATGCCGCGGAACAGGTTGAAGCCGACGCCCGGAATGTTGAAGACGCCCTCGGTGACGATCGCGCCCGACATCAGGTTGCCGATGTCGACGCCGACCAGCGTGACCACCGGGATGAGCGAGTTGCGCAGCACGTGCACGCCGATCACCCGCCGGCCGGACAGGCCCTTGGCGCGCGCGGTACGGACGTAGTCGGCCCGCAGGTTCTCCGCGACCGCGGACCGGGTCACCCGCAGCTGGGTGGCGACCACCAGGCTGCCCAGGACGATGGCGGGCAGCAGCAGCGCCCACCACGAGGCGTCCCGGCCGGCGGTGGGCGGGAACCAGCCGAGCTGGACGCCGAAGACGAGCCGGGCCAGCGGGGCCAGCACCACGATCGGCAGGCACAGGATGACCAGCGTGAGCACCAGGGTGACGTTGTCGAAGGTGCCGGCCCGGCGGATGCCCGAGACGACCCCGGCGGTGATCGCCACGGTCGCCGCGATCACGATGGCCAGCAGGGCCAGCTTGATCGTCACCGGCCAGGCGTCGGCCATCATGTCCGAGATCCGCCGCCCGGTCAGCGAGGTGCCGAAGTCACCGGTCAGCAGACCCTCCATGTAGTACCGGTACTGCTGGAGGAACGGCTCGTCCAGGTGGTAGCGCTCGGTGAGGATCTGGCGTTGGCTGTCCGTGATGGGCCGGTCGCCGGCCAGCGCCTGCACCGGGTCGTCCTGATTGGCGAACATCAGCGCGTACACGATGAAGGTGGCGCCGAAGAAGGTGAGCACCATCTGCAGCAGGCGCCGCAGGATGTAGCGGAACATGGGGAGCGGCCTCTTCCGCGAAAGGTGGCGCCACGGTGTCAGCTTGCCGTGACGCCACCATGTCGGACGGTGTCTGCTACTTACCGGCCACGAGTTCGATCTTGTAGATGTCGACCTTGCGGAACAGGTCGACCGAAACGTTGGCCACCCGGTCGGAGAATCCGTACACATTCTGGCCGAAGCGCAGCGGGATCACCGGCATGTCGTCGGCGAGGATGTCCTCGGCCTGCTGCCACTTCTTGATCGCCTCCTGCGGCGTGCGCGCCGCGGAGCCCTGGGCCAGCAGGTTGTCGAACGCCGTGCTGCTGTAGCCGTAGTAGTTCGACGAGCCGGTGGTGCTGTACAGCGGCCCGAGGTAGCTCTCCATCAGCGGGTAGTCCATCACCCAGGCGAGGCGGATCAGCCCGACCGGCTCCCGCGCCTTGACCTTGGTGAGCATGTCGGAGAACTTCGGCTCGCCCACGCCGATGCAGTTGACCCCGAGCGCCGCCTTGAGCTGGTTGCACATCGCGTCCACCCACGCCTTGTGCGGGCCGTCCGTGTTGTACGTGATCCGGATCTCGGACGGGCCGCCGGCCTTGGTGTACAGCTGCTTCGCCTTGGCCGGGTCGTGCACGCAGAACTCGCCGCACGAGTTCGGCCGGTACCCGGTCACCACCGGAGACACGAACGACGTCGCGGGCGTCTCCGAGTCGAGGAAGATCTGCTTGGTCATCTCCTCGCGGTCGATCGCCATGGAGATGGCCCGGCGGACGTCGCGGTTCTGGAACTCCTTGAGGAAGGTCGGGAAGCCCACGAACTGGAACGACGAGTTCGGGCTCCGCTGCAGCCGGTCACCGAGGTCACCGGAGGCGGACGCGAGACTCTCCAACGGGATCTGCGTCTGCACGTCCACGTTACCCGCCACCAGGTCGGCGTACTGTGCCTGCTGGTCCTGATAGATCTTCCAGGTGATGCCGTTGACCTTGGGAGCGGTGCCCTTGAAGTCGGCGTACCTCTCGACCTTGATCTCCGAATCGTGCTCCCACTTGCCCTTCATCTTGAACGGGCCGTTACCGACCGGCGCGTCCTCGAAGCCCTCGGCGAGCACGCCCGGGGCGGAGAACGCGGCCTTGGGCAGCGGGTAGAACGAGTTGTAGCCCATCACGGCCTTCCAGCCGGCGAACGGCGCCGACAGCGTGACCGTGAACGTGGTGTCGTCGACCTTCTTCAGGCCGGTGAGGGTCTTGGCCTTGGGCGCCGGGGCCTTCTGCGGGCCCTCCTCGCCGTCCGGGTCCTTGGCCTGCAGGTCGACGAAGCCGTCGATCCGCGAGTAGAAGTACGAACCGCCCTGCCCGTTCGGCGCGTAGGCACCGTAGTTCCACGCGTCGATGTAGTTGTCCGCGGTGACCGGCTCCCCGTTGTGGAACGTGAACCCGGGCTTGAGCTTGACCGTCCAGACCTTGTTGTCGTCGGAGGTGATGGACTCCGCGGCCGTCTCGACCGGCTGCTTCTTCGCGTCGAACGTCACCAGCGGGTAGTACAGCGACGCCAGCACCTGGGAGCCGGCCGTCTCGGTGGTGTTCGACGGCACCAGGTGCTGCGGCTCCACGATGCCGATGACGACGCTGTCCGCGGAATCTTCGCTGTCGTCGGAACCGCCTCCGGTGCATCCGGCGGCCAACAGGGCGATGGCGGCCGCGCCGGCCGCCATCTTCCATGGGCGTTTCCCAAGCATGGGGAATGCCTCCTTCAGGGGCGCTCACGCGGGGGGTATGTGAGTAGCTGCCACTCTGGCACACCCAAACTGCGCGTCGATGACGCCGTTATCAAGCCGATATTCGGCCCATACCCGCCCACCGCGCCACCTGAGGAGTCAGACCAGCCTGCGGTCCGCGGCCCATCGGGACAGCTCGTACCGGTTGCTCATCTGCAGTTTCCGCAGCACGTTCGACACGTGCGTCTCGACCGTCTTGATCGAGATGTACAGCTCCTTGGCGATCTCCTTGTAGGCGTAACCGCGGGCCAGCAGGCGCAGCACCTCCCGCTCCCGGTTGGTGAGCTGGTCCAGCTCGGGGTCGGCGACCGGCACGTCCGGACGGGACGCGAAGGCGTCCAGCACGAACCCGGCCAGCCGCGGGCTGAAGACCGCGTCCCCGTCGGCCACCCGCTTGATCGCGGCGGCCAGTTCGTCCGGCGAGATGGTCTTGGTCACGTACCCCCGGGCCCCCGCCCGGATCAGGCCGATCACGTCCTCCGCCGCGTCGGAGACGGACAGTGCGAGGAAACGGACCTGCGGATGGGTACGCCGCATCGCCTCCAGCACCGCCCGCCCGCCGCCGTCCGGCATGTGCACGTCCAGCAGGACCACGTCCGGGGTGGCCGCGGAGATCCGTGCGACGGCCTCCGCCACCGTGCTCGCCTCGCCGATCACATCCACGTGCGCGCCCAGTTCGGCACGCACCCCGGCGCGGAACATCGCATGGTCGTCGACCAGGAACACGGTGAGCCGGCTGCTCTGCTGCACGGGCTCGGTCATCTCGTCGTCTCCTTCACCGCGCCGACGCTCTCCCGCATGGATGCGGGGAGGGTGAGGCGCACTTCGGTACCGTCACCGACGGCACTGCGGATCTCCGCGCGGCCGCCGTGACGTTGCATGCGGCCGATGATCGACCCTCGGACGCCGTGCCGCGAGTCCGCCACCGAGTCGATGTCGAATCCCTCGCCCCGGTCCCGGATGAACACGCTCAGCTCGTCCGATTCCACCTCGGCGTAGAGCGACACGGTCTGCACACCGGCGTGCCGGGCCGCGTTGACCAGCGCCTCCCGGGCCGCGGCGACCAGCGCACCGACCCGCTCGTCACACTGGGTGTCGCCGACCACGACCGTCTCCACGGTGATCGCATAGGTGTCCTCGACCTCGGCGGCGGCCTGCTCCAGCGCCGCGGCGAACCGCTCGGTCGGCGAGGCGGTCGGCTTGTACAGCCAGTTCCGCAGGCTGCGCTCCTGACCACGGGCGAGGCGCTGCACCTCTTTGATGTCGGTCGAGTTGCGCTGGATCAGGGCGAGCGTGTGCAGCACCTGATCGTGGATCATGGCGGCCAGTTCGGCCCGCTCCTGCTCGCGGATGCGTCCCTCCCGCTCGGCGCGCAGCTGGTTGAACGTGCGCCAGAGCAGCGGCGCCACCACCAGGCCGACGCCGAGCAGGCCGACGACCGCGAAGATGACGCCGTTGAAGATCGAGGTGATGCCCACCCGGGTGGGCGCGTACACCGCCAGGACCCCGATGAAACCGGTGGCGACCAGGACCCCGCCGCCGACGAACCGGAACACGAACGACCGGCGGTCACTCTCCGCGACCACCGCGGCGAGCCACGGTGCCTGCGGGGCCTCGCCGGCCACCTGGCCCCGGCGGGCCGGATCGGACTGGTGCCAGATCACCCCGGCGCCGACCGCGATGATCGCGATCAGCCAGCCCACCTGGCTGGCCGGGCCGTCGCCGAAGACCAGGCTCTGCAGCAGCACGACACCCAGGCCGATGGCCGCGAACGGCAGCAGCGCGGTCAGGTCGCGCCGGGCCGGCGGCTCGTCCGTGGGCACCTGCTGCGGCAGGACCGCCCAGAAGGCGGAATAGAGCATCAGGCCCAGACCACTGAATCCCAGGAGTACGACCAGAGCGATCCGAACCGCGATCACCGGCACACCGAGGTGATGCGCCAGGCCGGAGGCGACCCCGGCAACGATCCGGTGATCGCGCGGCCGGTACAGGCGACGCGGTGGCGCGGGCGTGGCGGCGGTAGTGATCGCACACCTCCTTCTGGTGTCTGTTCGATCGTCACACGTACGGGGGTCGGTTAGCCACGGGGGACTCCCCCGGGTCTGCGGTGCACCGATCTCAGGGTGGCCTCAGGGTCGGCGCCTGAGGCGGTTGAGGCTCCTCGACCACCAGTATCGAAGACATGAACGACGAAGCTGCCGAGTCCCGCGGACCGGCCACGACGGGTACCGGTCCGTCGCAGGACCGACCGGCGTCTTCCGTATCTTCCTCCGACGGCGCAACGGCGCCGGCCACCGAGCCGCCCACCGCGGCCCTTGAGCCGGACCCGGAGCCGCCCACCGCGGCCCTCGAGCCGGACCCGGAGCCGCCCACCGCGGCCCTCGAACCGGACCCCGAACCGCCCACCGCGGCCCTCGAACCGGACCCTGGGCTGCGCGCGGAGGCCACCGAGCCGATTCCGCCGGCCACCGGGCCGGCGCCGGAGCCCCTGACGGCGGAGACCGAGCCGCCCGCGCCGGATGCGCAAGATGCGCCGGGTGCCGGTGCCGCGGACGGGCCTCCGCCGCCGCCTCCGCCCGGTGCGGGTCCGACGCCGCCCGGTGGTGCGGTGCCTCCGGGCGGCGGGCAGGTTCCGCCCACTCCGCCGCCGTGGTTCGGTGGCGCGGACGGCGGGCCGACCTTCGCCAAGGAGAACCTGATCCGCCCCACCCGGGGCCGCTACGTCGCGGGTGTCTGTGCCGCGCTCGGCCGGGCCACCAACACTGACCCGGTGCTGTGGCGGGTGCTGCTGGCCGTGATGGGCTTCTTCGGCGGCGTCGGCGTACTCATCTACCTGATCGGCTGGCTGGTCATCCCGGCCGAGAACGACACCGCGTCACCGATCGAGTCTCTGCTCGGCCGCGGCCGTTCCGCCATGGCGCCCTTCTCCATCGTGCTGCTGGCCGGCGCGGCGGTGCTGACCTTCGCGTTCGTGGTCAACGACGGCTTCCGCGCGGCACTGCTCGCCGCGGCCGTGCTGATCGGTGCCACGCTGCTGCTCAAGCGCAACGCCGGGTCGGCCAACGCCTACCCGCCGGGCGGCCCGACGACCCACCCGGCCGGGACGCCCACCGCCGGCACCTCCGGCTTCGCGGCGGCCGGCACCTCGGGCTTCCCCGCGGCCAGCACCTCGGGCTTCTCCGCGGCCGGCGCCTCCGCTGCTCCGCCAAGTGGGCCCTCCGCCTCCCCGGCCGACCGGACGCACCCGGCCCAGCCGTCGTCGTCCGCCGATCCGACGGCCGCGTTCGCCACGACCCCGGCCGATCCGGCAACTACGTTCGGCACGACGGCCACCCACCCGACGGCCGCGTTCGGCACGACCCCCGCCGACCCGACGGCTGCGTTCGGCACGACCCCCGCCGATCCGACGGCTGCGTTCGGCACGACCCCCGCCGATCCGACGGCCGGGTTCGGCACGACCGCCACCGATCCGACGGCCGCCACCGCGTCGGCCGGGAAGCCGGTCACCGCACCGCTGCCGCCACTGGCGCCGGAGCCGCCCATGCCGTCCACCGCGGGCGCGGGCACTCCCCCGCTGGCCCCGCGACCGCCGTCGTTCCCCCCGCCGAAGGGCGGGTACCGGGCACCGTTCGCCCCGCACGGGCCGTGGGCCGGCGCGACGCTGCAGTTCCCGGCGCCACGGCCGCGACCGCCGAAGCCACCCAAGCCGCCCCGGGAGAAGTCCAAGCTCGGCCGGATCACGTTCTTCGGCGTGGTGATGGTGCTCGGGGTGCTGGCCATGGTCGACACCGCCGGGTTCAGCATGCCGGTCTCCGCGTACTTCGCGGCCGCCCTCGCCACCGTGTCGCTCGGGCTGATCGTCGGCGCCTGGTTCGGCCGGGCCCGCGGCCTGATCGCCCTCGCCCTGGTGGCGGCGTTCGGGTTGGGCATCTCGTCCGGCGTCGAGCGCTTCGGCGGCCAGATCACCAACAGCGTGTACCGCCCGCAGACCGTCCCCGCGGTCGCCGACCGCTACGACTTCACGCTCGGCAACGTCACCCTGGACCTGCGCAAGGTCGACTTCACCGGGGCGCAGCAGGAGACCTACGTGGAGATGCGGGCCGGTCAGGTCAAGGTGCTGCTGCCGGAGAACGTCGACACCACCGCGGACGTACGGATGAACAACGGCCGGGCGTACGTCTTCGGCCGGGAGTCCGACGGCCGGAGCATCGACGGCCAGACGCTGACCGACCTGGGCGCCGACGGCGCCGGTGGCGGCTCACTGCACCTGATCATCGAAATGAACGCAGGCAACGTGGAGGTCATCCGATGAGGCCGCACCGTACCGACGGGGTTTCTCTCAGTTTCGGTCTGATCTTCCTGCTGGTGGCGGCCTGGTGGGCGGCGGCACAGGTGGTCACGCTGCGGCTCCCCGCGCTGGGCTGGCTGATCGCCGGCGTGCTGATCCTGTTCGGCACGGTCGGCCTGCTCGGCGCGATCCAGTCCGGGCGGCGCGAGCAGGTACGCCCACCGGTGCCGGCCGAGGCGGCCGTGACCACGCCCGGGGACCTGCCGCCCGAGATGCACGCGGACATCGTGCGCGAACTGCTCGACGATCCGGCCACCCGGTTCGCCCAGGACCACCCGGCGGCCGGCCCGGAGACCTGGCCGGCGCCGCCCGAGCCCAGGCCGCACCGCGACTGACACCGCGACGCGCCGCCCGCTGTCCCCCACCGTCGAGTGGGTGCAGCGGGCGGCGCAATATGCTCGGTGACGTTCCCGTTCACCGATCGCCGCGAGGAGCCCACCCGCCCATGACGCCGTTTCCCGCCGTGTCCACGGCACCCGTGGCCGGTATCGGCCCCGGTGCCGCCCGCGCGCTGACCGCAGAGTTCGCCCGGCACAACGCGGCCACCACGGCGCTGGTGATCGGTGCCGACCACGCCTCCGCCGTCGTGGCCGCCGCCATCGAGTCGCTGCTGCCGGGTGACCGGCTCACCCTGGTGCCCGGCGAGCGCAGCACCGCCGACCTGCTCCGCGACCACATCACCGGGCTGGGCAGCTGGATCGCCGACCGGGTCCGGATCGTCGACACGCTGGCCGAGGCCGACCCGGCCGACGTGGTCGTGGTCGGCGAGCCGCAGACCGGCACCGCCGAGGACGTCCGCGCGGTCCTCGACGGCCTGAGCAAGTACCTGACCGACGGCGCCGTGGTCTCGGTGGCCACGCCCGCCGTACCCGGGCGCACCGGCGGCGCGGCGGCCGAGCTGTTCCGGCAGAGCGCACTGTTCGGCGTCGGGTCCGACCTGGTGGTCCGCAACTCCCCGCCGATGCGCGTCCACAAGCTGCGCTTCACCACCGCGGACACCGCCGTGGCGGCCACCCTGGCACCGGCGTACCGGCCGTCCAGCGTGCCGGTGACCCGCACCATGCACATCGACTCCAACGGTGTGGCCGCCGCCGGCATCGCGCTCGGGCTGGCCGCGGTCGCCCGGCGGGCCCGCCCGCAGTCCCGGCTGTGGCTGATCCCGGCACTGGCCGCGGCGCCGATCGCGGCGTTCTTCCGGGACCCGGAACGGGACGTGCCGACCGATCCGACCGCCGTGGTGGCGGCCAGTGACGGACGGGTGCTGTCGGTGGAACGGATGCACGACGAGCGCTTCGGCCCCGGCGAGTTCCTGCGGATCGCGGTCTTCCTGTCGGTCCTCGACGTGCACGTGAACCGGACGCCGGTGGCCGGCCGGGTGACCGACTACTTCGTCGAGGACGGCGGCTACGCGAACGCGATGACCGCGGCGGCGGAGCACAACGTGGCCGCGTACACCGTGTTGGACACCGACCACGGCACCGTGGTGGTGGCGCAGCGTACCGGACTGATCGCACGCCGCATCGTGCAGCGCACGCCGGTGGGCACGCTGGTCGCCCGCGGCGAGCGGATGGGGCTGATCCGGTTCGGCTCCCGAACCGACGTCTACCTGCCCGCCGACCGCGCCGACGCCGAGGTCACCGTCGGCGACCGCGTTCTCGGCGCCGCCTCCGTCATTGCCCGCTGGCGCTGACCCGCGCCCCGCTCCGTGCCCCCGGGCGCCGCGTGACGAGCGGCGCCCGGTGGAGCGGGGTCAGGGGCGGCGGAGACGTAGCCAGAGGAAGGGGCCGCTGATCAGGTAGGCCGCGACCACGGCTACGAAGGTCAGACGGGCGTCCACCAGGGCGCCGACGACCGGGAGCAACCACAGCCACGGCGGCAGCTTCACGATCCGGGCCAGCTTCGCGTACGGGAAGCTGGACACCATGGCGAACGCGAGCAGCGCCACGCCGCCCAGCAACGCCAGGCCGGGGATCGGCAGGTCGATCAGGACACCGAGGGCGAGCACCGCGGCGACCATCGTGGTGGGCACGCCGCAGAAGAACTTGCCGTCCTTGGGCGAGACGTTGAAACGGGCCAGCCGGATCGCGGCGCAGCCGGCCACCATGATGCAGGCCACCGCGGCGGCCGGGGTGGGCACGGTGTGCGCCAGTGAGGCGTACACGACGACCGGCGCGGCCAGGCCGAACGAGCACATGTCGGCGAGCGAGTCCATCTGGGCGCCGAACGGGCTGGAGACGCCGAGCCGTCGGGCCAGGGCACCGTCCAGGCCGTCGAACGCCACGCAGGCCACCAGGCAGGCGGCGGCGTAGCGGACGTCGCCCTGCATGGCCAGGAAGATGGCCAGCAGGCCCAGCCCGAGACTGGCCAGCGTGCAGGCGTTGACCAGCGCGAACCCGGCACGGCGGCGCATCGTGTGGGCGCCCGGCAGCAGCGCGTCGCCGGTCTCCTCGATCACCACCACCGGCGGCGGTGCGGGAACGTGGCTGCTCCCGGTGATCGCGAGCGTGCGGGCGCGTCCGAACTCGGCGCCGGTGTAGATGACTTCGGCCTGGGTGGCGGTGGCGGCCCGGCCGGCATCACCGGCGCGCCGTCCCACTCGCACCAACAGGGCCTGCCGCGCGGCGGTACCGCCGCGGCGAAGCCGGCCTGCCCAACGACGCCCGGCGGGACGGGGACTATCCGTCGTACGACGCCGGCGCCACGGGGTTCTCGGCACGTGCTCCTCCATCTTGGGGTCGTCTGCCCACCGACTCATAGTGGCGGGGTGGTGCCATCGCCCGTCTGCTCGTACGGACCGCCGCGCCTGCGGCATTTTGGCGGGTTACACCATTGCACAGCCGACCAGCCTTGGCGAGAGACCGACGACCGTCTTGTGCAACGACGCCCTCCGCCTCTTTCATCCTCCGGGCGGACGGGATGGCCCGACTTCAGGCGCTCCCTGTGACGAGTCTAACTGACCTTCTCCGCTGCCCACCCCTCTACGGCGGACCGGGCCACCTCGGTCAGCGGCAACGCGGCGGCCTCCGCGGGGGTGAACCAGCCCGCTTCGGCGGTCGAGCCGCCGGCCGCCTCGGTCACCACCGCGGGAGTCGGCGCCTCCACCCGGACCCGGAACATCGCCCGGACCACGTGCCAGTCGACGGGTACGCCCTCCGGGCCACGGGCGGCCGGGTCGTGCCGGTGCGAGATGCCGATCAGACCGGTCACCCGGCCGCGCTGGGACGTCTCCTCGACGAGTTCCCGGGCGAGGGCGTCCTCCGGGGCTTCGCCGTGGTCGGTACCGCCGCCGGGCAGATGCCAGCGGCCGGCGCCCGGGTAGCCGGTGGCGATGCGGGTGAGCAGGATGCGCCCGGCCGGGTCGGTGGCCACGGCGTAGGCACCGAAGCGCTGAACCCTGGTGGGCTTTTCGGGGCGGATGTCCGGTTCGCCGTCGAAGTCCTCCGGTTCCGGGGCGGCCCGGCCCAGGATGCGGGCGGTGAACGGCATCAGCGGCCGGTCGCCGTCGCCCGGTTCGGCGCGGGGCCCGGCCGTGGCCGTGACTGAAGCGCCCAGGTCGGTGCGGGGCCCGGCGGTGGCCGTGACTGAAGCGCCCGGGTCGGTGCGGGGCCCGGCGGTGGCCGTGGCTGAAGCGTCCGGGTCGGTGCGGGGCCCGGCCGTGGCCGTACCGTCCGGGCCGGCGGCCACCGCCACCCATTCCACCCGATCGGTGGTGCCGTCCGGCTCGGGGCGCAGCGTGCCGCCGTCCACGACCACGTCGTAGATGATCCGGTCGGTGTGCTCCAGCGCCCCGGAACTGGGCAGCCGCGCCACGTCGGCGATGACCGCGCGCAGACCCGCGACGCGTACCCGGAGGCCGGTCTCCTCGGCGAACTCCCGGACCACCGCGTCGTCGGGGTGCTCACCCTGTTCCACGCCGCCGCCGGGCAGGCCCCACCGGCCGGGGAACTCGGAGGCGGCGGAGTTGCGGGCGAGCAGCACCCGGCCGTCGGCGTCCCGGCACAGTCCGTAGGCACCGACTCGTCTGATCTTCACTCCGGCTAGGTTAGCCGCGCCGCTTTCAGTGCTTCGGCGGTCACCTCGGTGAGCTGCTCGGCGGGGAGTTCAGTGACGTCCTTGAGCGCCATCCAGCGCGCCTCGGAGGTGGAGCCACCGACGTCGCCGACCGCCACCTCGGTGGGCGCGTCCACGACCACCCGGTAGAACGCCCGGACCCCGTGCCAGTCGATCGGGTAGCCCTCCGGGCCGAGCGACGCCGCGTCCCGGTGGCTCGCCACGCCCAGCAGCTCGACCAGGCGGCCCTGCTGGCCGGTCTCCTCGACCAGCTCCCGGATGAGCGCGGTGCCGGGCTGCTCGCCGTAGTCGGTGCCGCCGCCGGGCAGGTGCCAGCAGCCGGCCCCGGGGTAGCCCGGCGCGATCCGGGTGAGCAGCAGGTTGTCCTGCGGGTCGGTGGCGATGGCGTACGCGGCGAAGCGCTGGGCCCGGTGCAGCCCGTCCGGGCCGGGGTAGGCGTAGAACGAGGGGAAGTCCGGTGCCTCCTCGGGCCGCAGGTCGGCGGAGGCGGCGGAGAGTCCCAGGGCGGCCGCGGTGAACGGGCGCAGTTTGAGTTGTTCCGCCTCGGCGAGGGTGTGCCAGCGGGCCAGGTCGGTGGGGTGGCCGACGCGGTCGACGAGCGTGCCGCCGCGCACCGACACCTGGTAGATCAGGCGGTCGGTGTGGATGGTCACGCCGCGGTGCGGCAGCGACCGCATGTCGGCCAGCACGTCGTGCAGCCCGGTGACGGCGACGGAGAGGCCGGTCTCCGCGGCGGTTTCCCGGACGACCGTGTGGTTGGGGTCTTCGCCGTGGTCGACGGCGCCACCGGGCAGCGACCAGACACCCGGGGTGCCGGAGCGGGTCGAGGCCCGGACCAGCAGGACGCGGCCGTCGCCATCGGTGCAGACGGCGTACGCGGCGATCCTGCGGAGCGGTTCCAGTGCGGGGGTCACGGGCGGCATTCTGCCCGGATTATGTTACCTCCGGAAAACGTCTGTCGGATTCCTGACAGGGCGATAGCTGTCTGTAATTGCAGTTCAGGGCATAGATGCCCACTATCGGCCCTAGATCCATCACAGTGAGTAAGGGACCGGAATCAGGGTCGTATCCGGGCACTTCCCGAGGCGGCTAGGCACCGCACCGACCCACTCTTGAGTCATGACTGAGCCCACCGTCGCCCCGTACAAGCAACTCCGCCGGCCCACCGACGACCGCATCATCGCGGGGGTCTGCAGCGGCCTCGGACGCTACCTCGGCGTCGACCCGGTGCTGATCCGCGTCGGGTTGGCCGTCCTCACGATCCTCACCTGGGGCACCGCGCTGCTCGCGTACCCGGTCATGTGGTTCCTCATGCCCGAGGAGCCGCGGCCGGCGGCGCCGGTGTATCCGGACCCCGCCGACCCCACCTGGGGACAGCCGCCGACGGCGTGACCTACTCCCACTCGATGGTGCCCGGCGGCTTGCTGGTCACGTCGAGCACGACCCGGTTGACCTCGGGCACCTCGTTGGTGATGCGGGTGGAGATCCGGGCGATGACGTCATACGGCAGCCGCGACCAGTCGGCCGTCATGGCGTCCTCGCTGGAGACCGGCCGCAGCACCACCGGGTGCCCGTAGGTCCGGCCGTCGCCCTGCACGCCGACGCTGCGCACGTCGGCCAGCAGCACCACCGGGAACTGCCAGACGTCGCGGTCCAGACCGGCCGCGGTCAACTCCTCGCGGGCGATCAGGTCGGCCGCGCGCAGCACGTCGAGGCGGTGCCGGTCGACCGCGCCGATGATCCGGATGGCCAGGCCGGGACCCGGGAACGGGTGGCGCTGCACCATCTCCTCGGGCAGGCCCAGCTCGGCGCCGAGCGCGCGTACCTCGTCCTTGAACAGCGTCCGCAGCGGCTCGACCAGCGCGAACTGCAGGTCGTCCGGGAGGCCGCCGACGTTGTGGTGGCTCTTGATGTTGGCGGTGCCGGTGCCGCCGCCGGACTCCACCACGTCCGGGTAGAGCGTGCCCTGCACCAGGAACTCGACGTGCCGCTCGGCGTCCACCTCGCGGGCCGCGGCCTCGAACACCCGGATGAACTCCCGGCCGATGATCTTCCGCTTCTGCTCCGGGTCCTCGACACCGGCCAGCGCGGTCAGGAACCGGTCCTCCGCCTCGACCACCTTGAGGCGGATGCCGGTGGCCGCCACGTAGTCCTTCTCCACCTGCTCGGCCTCGCCGGCCCGCAGCAGGCCGTGGTCGACGAAGACGCAGGTGAGCTGGTCGCCGACCGCCTTGTGCACCAGCGCCGCGGCGACCGCCGAGTCGACGCCCCCGGACAGGCCGCAGATGACCTGCTTGTCGCCGACCCGGGCGCGGATCGCCGCCACCTGGTCCTCGATGATGTTGGTGGGTGTCCAGGTGGGTGCCAGGCCGGCGATGTCGTACAGGAAGCGCTGGAGCATCTCCTGGCCCTGCCGGGTGTGCGCCACCTCGGGGTGGAACTGCACGCCGGCCCGGCGGGCGGTCAGGTTTTCGAACGCGGCGACCGGCGCGCCCGCCGACGACGCGGTCACCGCGAAGCCCTCCGGCGCCGCCGTCACGCTGTCCCCGTGGCTCATCCAGACCGGCAGGTCGGCGGGCAGCTCGCGGAGCAGCGTGCCGGCCTGGGTGGTCAGGACGGTACGGCCGTACTCCCGCGCGCCGGTGTGCGCCACGGTGCCGCCGAGGGCCTGGGCCATCGCCTGGAAGCCGTAGCAGATGCCGAACACCGGCACGTCGCTGTCGAACAGGCCGGCGTCCAGGCCGGGGGCACCCGGCTCGTACACACTGGACGGTCCGCCGGACAGGATGATCGCCGCCGGGTTCTTGGCCAGCATCTCGGCCACCGGCATCGAATGCGGCACGATCTCCGAATACACCCGGGCCTCGCGCACCCGCCGGGCGATCAGCTGGGCGTACTGAGCGCCGAAATCGACAACGAGCACGGGCCGAGGAGTGGTCATGGCGGAAAAGTTTAGCGAGGTCAGCGGTACCAGGTCCGGGCCGGGGTGGTACGCACGTTGCCGGCCGAGTCGTACGCCCGGACCTGCACGGTCAGCGCCGGGCCGTGCCGCCAGGTCTGCACCGGGAACTGCCGCAGCGCGCCCGCGGACCGCTGCGTCACCCGGCCGTCGACGACCAGTTCCATCCGGCTGATCCCGGACGGGTCGGCGGCGCGGGCGGTGACGTACAGCGTTCGGCGCACCCCCCGGGTGCCGTGCGGGCGCCCGGCGAGGACGGCCACCGCCGGTGCGTCGTTGTCCACCCGGACGGTCCGCCGCACCAGCGTCACCCGGCCCGCGGCGTCCTGGGCGCGCAGCGTCAGCACGACCGGTCCGCGCAGGCCCCGGCTGTCCCACCGGAACGAGTACGGCGCCACGGTGTCCGTGCCGACCAGCCGGCCGCCCGCCGCCAGGTCCACTCTGGCCACCCGGACGTCGTCGGTGACCCGGCCGGCGACCGGGACGACGCCGCGGACCAGCGCGGCGGCCACCGGGTACGAGATCCCGGCGACCGGCGGCGACGTGTCGGACCGGGCCGCGACGGAGGTCCGCCACGCGGCCAGTGCGGCGGGCGCGTCCACCCGGCCCGAGGCGGCGGACACCCAGCCCCCGGCGATGGCGGTGGCCGACGTGGTCAGCGCGCGGCGGACGTCGGCCGGGGCCGGCGCCGGGGTCTGCGCGGCGATCAGCGCCGCCACGCCGGCCGCGAACGGGGTGGCCGACGAGGTACCGCAGAACGAGCCGACCGCTCCGCTCAGCCCTTGCGCCGGGTTGCAGCCGGGCGCGGCCAGGTCGACCCAGCCGCTGCCGTAGTTGGACCAGGAGTAGCGGGCGTCGGTCTTGGTGGACGCGCCGACAGCCAGCACGCTGGGGATGGCGGCCGGGTAGTGCGGGGCGGAACTCCCGTCGTTGCCGGCCGCCGCGACCACCAGCGCACCCTTGGCGACGGCGTAGGCCACCGCGTCGGTCAGCAACCGGCTGTCCGAGGACCCGCCGAGCGACAGGTTGACGATGTCGGCGCCCCGGTCGGCCGCGTACCGGATGCCCTGGGCGATGCCGCTGTACGAGCCGCTGCCGTTCGCGCCCAGCACCTTCACCGGCAGGATCGTGCAGGACCAGCAGACGCCCGCGACGCCCACCCCGTTGTCACCGGTGGCGGCGAGCACGCCCGCGGTCATCGTGCCGTGCCCGTTGTCGTCGTTCGCGTCGGCGTCGCCGTTGACGAAGTCGTACCCCGGCAGCAGCCGAGGGGCCAGATCGGGCAGCGGGCGTACGCCGGTGTCCAGCACCGCGACGGTGACGCCGCTCGCGCCCCGGGTGGTGGCCCAGGCCCGGTCGACGCCGGCCCGGGCGATCCCCCACTGCGACGCGTACGACGGATCGTCCGGGGTCACCAGGGCCATCCGGGCGACGTGGTCCGGCTCGACGTAGGCGACGACCGGGTCGGCACGCAGTTCCGCGACGGCGGCGGCGACCTGACCGGCCGGCACGTCCACCGCGACCGCGCCGGGCAGCTGCTCGGCGTGCACCACGTCGACGTGCTCGGCCAGGTCGCCGACCACGTCGGTGGCCGACCGCAGGCCCACCACGAGCGACACCGGGGCCTCGTCGGCCCGGGCGGCGGCGGGCAGCACCGGCGCGCAGGCACCCGCCAGCATCAGCACCGTCAACGCCCGTACGAATACCCGCATCGTCCCGCCTCCCCCGAAGCGCGACGGCCCGCCCGGCCGACGCCCACCTACCCTCGACGGGCGGTGGAGCGCGGCGCGGCGCGGGCCGGTAGCGCTTCGGTTGCGGTGGACCCGGTCAGCGGGTCCAGTTGCGGGTGCTGGAGTACTTCACGTTGCCGGCCTGGTCGTACGCCCGGACCTGCACCTTCATGCTCCGCGGCTGGCTCGACGCCGCGAACGAGAACTGGTACGGCGACGTCTTGTCGGTGGCCACCTTCCGGCCACTGATGATCAGCTCGGTGCGGTTGACCCCGTAGAAGTCGGAGGCGGACGCCTTGACCGTCACGGTGCCCCGGACCCGGGCGTTGTTCGCCGGCGCGCTGGTGATCTTCACGGACGGCGCCAGGTTGTCCACCACGATCGAGCGGTTGTAGGAGCCCCGGTTGCCGGCCCGGTCGTAGACGTAGACGGTCAGCGCCACCGTGCCGTTGTTCTGCCGGGTGGTGTCCAGCTTCAGCTCGTACGGCGCGGTCGTGTCCTGGCTGACGTACTTGCCGTAGGCGTACAGGTCGACGTTGCGGATGCCCGAGCCGCCGGTGTCGGCCACGCCGGTCGGCTTGACCGTGATGGTGCCGCGGGTCTTGGCGCCCGAGGCCGGCGACGCACCGGTGACGGTGGGCGCCAGGCGGTCGGTGGTGGCGGTCAGCGACGCGGGCGCGTCGACGATGCCGGCGCTCACCCAGGAACCGATCTTGCGAGCCTTGCCGGTGAGCGCGTTCGCCAGCGAGTAGCCGGTGTAGCTGGGGTTGCGGGTCTTCACCAGCGCGCCGACGCCGGCCACGATCGGAGCGGCGAACGACGTGCCCTCGGCTACCGAGTAGCTGCCGCGGTTGGTCATCGACGTGACGATGCCCGGGGCGGCGACGTCCACCCAGTTGGTGGTGGAGGAGTTGCGGTTGGTGAAGTACGCCGGCGCATCCGAACCGGAGGCGGTGGCACCGACCGAGACCACTCCCGCATACCCCGCCGGATACACCGGGGCAGTGCTGTTCTCGTTGCCGGCCGCGGCCACCACCAGGACGCCCTTGAGGTTGGCGTACGCGACCGCGTCGGCCTCGACCTTGCTCCAGTCTCCGCCCAGCGACAGGTTGATGATCTTCGCGCCGTTGCGGGTGGCGTACACGATGCCCTCGGCGATGTCGCTCGCGTAGCCGCGCCCGGCTGAATTGAGGACCTTGACCGGCAGGATCTTGCAGGACCAGCACACGCCGGCCATGCCGCTTCCGTTGTTGCCGCGGGCGGCGATCAGCGAGGCCACCCGGGTGCCGTGACCCGCGTCGTCGGCGGCGTTGCTGTCGTTGTTGTAGAAGTCGTAGCCGGGCAGCACCGCGCCGGCCAGGTCGCCGGTGGCGGTCACCCCGGAGTCCACCACCGCGACGGTGACCGCGGAACCCGTGGTGGTGTCCCACGCGGCCGGCACGTTGACGTCGCTGAACTCGGTCTGGTTGCCGGCCGTGTACTGCGGGTCGTTCGGCGTCACGTCGAACGCTTCGACCTGCTGGTCCACCTCGACATAGGCGACGTTCGGATCGGCCCGCAGAGCCGTGATGGCCTGATCCCGGCGATCGCTGGGCACCTCGGCGGTCTTCGCCCGGAGTTCGTCCAGCTGCGCGCGGCCGGAGCTGCTCGGTGCCGCCCAGCGGGTGCCGAACCTCGACACGGCGCGGGCGGGCGCCTGCTGGTCGGCGCCGGCCTTCAGGCCCACGACGATCCGCACCGCTCCCGGCTCGATCACCTCGGCCACCGCCCAGGTGGTCACGCTCGTCATCGCCACCACGACGGCCGCCGCGGCCGCACCCACCAGCTTCTTCACGCACACACTCCCCGTTTGACGCGCCCGCCGGAGGCGAAACGCGCGGGTCAGCGTACGGCCACCCCGCCCGGAAACGGGGACACAGTTTCACGTATCGAGATCATCGGTCATTGAGCTGGGAATTCCGTTCACCTAGTGTTCCGGTGTGCGGAACACACGGGTGGTCTGGACGATCGCCGCCATCGCGGCCGTCCTGGTTCTCACCGGCGCGGGCATCGCGCTGGCCCTCGCCCAGCGGACCGACCCGCCGGTGGCCGCCCCGGCACCGGCCACCCCGCCGGCCACGCCGCCGCCCACCTCGGCCAGCCCGGAGCCGCCGGCCGGCGCCGACATCACCGGCCCGCTCGACCTGCTCATCGTCGGGGTGGACACCCGGGTCAGCATCCCGGACTGGGAACCGCACGCGGACGCCATCATGCTGCTGCACGTCGACGCCGACCTGAAGTCCGGCTACCTGTACTCGCTCCCCCGCGACCTGCGGGTGAACGTGCCGGCGTTCCCGAAGGCCGGCTTCCGCGGCGGGCGCTACAAGATCACCGAGGCGATGAGCCGCGGCTCCCGGGTACCCGGGTCCAACCGGCCCAGCGCCGCACAGGGCTACGAACTGCTCGAGCAGGCCGTCTCCGACTACACCGGCATCGAGACCTTCCACGCCGGCGCGGTGCTCACGTTCAACGGCCTGAGCCGGCTGACCGACGCGCTCGGCGGCGTGACCCTGCGCATCGACCAGAAGGTGGTCTCGCAGCACCGGCGACCGGACGGCACGATGCGCACGATGCGCTCGGGCGGCGGCGGGTACACCGGCCCGCAGGCCACCTACCTGCCCGGGACGCGGACGCTGAAGGGCTGGCAGGCGATCGACTACGCGCGGCAGCGCTACACCCCCGGCGGCGACTACACCCGGCAACGGCACCAGCGCCAGCTGGTCGAGGCGCTGCTCACCCGGGTCGGCACGGCCGGTCTGGCGACCGATCCGGCGAAACTGCAGTCGGTGCTCACCGCGCTCGGCGACACGCTGCTCTACGTGGGTGGCCGCAACCCCATCGAGTACGCGTACGCGCTGCGCAACCTGAGCCCCGCGGACCTCACCCTGGTCGGCCTGCCCGGCGCGTCGATCGGCAGCGGCGGCGGGTACGCCGGTGAACAACTGACGTCGGTCGGCCGTGGCTTCCTGCGCGCGGTGGCGCAGGGCCGGCCGGAGACGTACCTGGCGGATCACCCGGAACTGGTCCACCGCTGACGGCCGGGTACGCGGCGGCTGCGTCACGCATCTGACCTCAGCCGCCCTGTTGCACCGTCAGGCTTTGGCACTGGGCTCGAAGCAGGGCCAGAGCACGCTCGGACACGGCCAGCCCTTGGCCGCGCACGTACGAGACGTCAGCCGCCGGGTCGTCGCCGACGATGAGGCGAATCAATTCGGGCGCAATCGCGCCATCCTCGATGCCGAACGCGCCGTCACCGAAGTAGCCACGGGCCGCACCGGTGGTGTAGCCGGTGAGCCCCGCGGCCGCCATCGCCGCGACGAGCTCGGGGCTGGCGACCAGTTCCGGCGGACGGCCGGCCAGCGCGTCCGGCGCCCACGACAGTTCAACGCTGAGCACGCCGTCCTCCTCGCCGGACAGGTCCCAGGCCGGGTCCGGATCGATCTCGTACCGGCGCGCCTCGCCGCTCGGACTCGGGCCTGAGTTCACGGACGTGGTGGCTGGGTCGTGCCGAACAACCAGGCCTGGAACAGCGAGTCGAGATCCTTGCCGGATTCCTTCTCCGCGGCCGCGATGAACTCCGTGGTCGTCACGTTGCCGTTGCGCTGCTCGGCCGGCCACGACTTGAGCAGCCGGAAGAACGCCTCGTCGCCGATCGTCTTGCGCAGCGCGTGCACGGTCATCGCGCCGCGCTGGTAGACGGACTGGCTGAAGATGCCCTCCGGACCCGGATCGCCCGGCGGCTCGGACCAGTCGAACGAGGCGTACCGGCGGGCGAAGTTCTGCTCCGCCGTCGTGGCGCCCTCGTGCTCCTGCCACAGCCACTCCGCGTAGCTGGCGAAGCCCTCGTTCAGCCAGATGTCCTTCCAGCGCTCCAGCGCCACGCTGTCGCCGAACCACTGGTGGGCCAGTTCGTGCGCGACCACCGTGGTCTGCGTGCCGCTCCGGAAGAACGTGTTGCCGTACACCGGCCGTGACTGGGTCTCCAGCGCGTAGCCGACCCGGTCGTCGTCCAGCACGATGCCGCCGTAGGCGTCGAACGGGTACGGCCCGAACCGGGTGGCCAGGAAGTCCGCCACCTCGCCGGTACGGGCCATCGAGCGGGCCGCCGGACCGTCCGCGGGCAACGACTCCGGAATCGCGATGACCATCGGCTTGCCGGCGTGCGTGCTGGTGGAGACGCGGTACTGGCCGATCGCGACGGTCGCCAGGTAGCTCGCCATCGGCGCCTTCTCGGTCCAGGTCCAGGTGGTCCAGCCGGCGTCGGTGGTCCGCTCGCCCGGCACCCCGTTGCTGATCGCCTCGACGCCCGCCGGCACCGTCATGGCCAGCGCGAACGTGGCCTTGTCGGCCGGGTGGTCGTTCACCGGGAACCAGGTGCTGGCGGACTCCGGCTCGCCGAGCGCGAACGCGCCGTCGTCGGTACGCAACCAGCCGCCGACCCCCAGCTCCTCGTTGCGTAACGCCTCCGGGCGGCCGGAGTACTCGATCACCGCGGTGAACGCGGTCCCGCGGGTGATCCCGGCGGCCGGCGTGATCACCAGTTCGTTGCCGTCCGCGGTGGCGCGCGCCGCCCGCCCGTCGACCGTGACCTTGCCGGCGACCAGGTGCGCGAGGTCGAGGTTGAACCGGGACAGGTCCTGGGTTGCGGTGGCCGTGACGGTGGCGCTGCCCCGCAACTGGCCGGACTTCGGGTCGTACCGCAGCTTCAGGTCGTACCCGCCGACGTCGTACCCGCCGTTGCCGTACTTCGGGAAGTACGGGTCGCCGATGCCCTCGGCGCCGGGCCGGAAGTCCGGCGGCGGCCCGGAACTGGGCGGCGCGGCCGGCGGCGCACCGTCGGAGGTGCAGCCGCCCGCCAGCAACGCCACGGCCGCGACCCGTGCCCAGTGATATCGGTGTCCCCTCACACCAACCGACACTACGTCGCAGTCCCGATCAGGAGCCGCCCACCGCGCACTGCCGGGCGGCCCATGCGCGGTAGGCGATCGGACGGTCGGTGATGATCTCGTCGACCGGCATCGCGGCCATCCGCGGCCAGTCGGCCTCCTGGTTGACCGTCCAGGCGTACAGCCGGATGCCGCCGGCCCGCCACTCGGTCGCCCGGCTCGCGCTGATCGCCGAGTACGACTTGAGGAACGCGTCGCCGTACTCCCGGATCTGGTCCGCGTGCAGGTAGCCCGCGGTGTGCAGCAGGCCGGTCCGGGCGCCCGGGACGTGGTCCCGGGCGGCCAGCACGACGTCCCGGCTGAACGACATGATCAGCACCGCGTCGCGGCCCACCGACCGGTCGATCTCGTCGGCCACCGCGCGCCACTGCTCGGCGGTCGGCGTCACCTTCAGCTCGGTGAGCACGAACGCCTCGTGGGCGACGGCCTCCGCGTACACCTCGCGCAGCGTCGGGACGTACTGCCCGTCGTCGGTCGGGATGCCGCGGTTGCCGGCGTCCAGTTGCGCCACCGGGCCGCTCAGCGGACTGACCCGGTCGACCGTCGCGTCGTGCAGCACCACCGGCGTGCCCCGGACGTCGAAGTGCACGTCCAGCTCCCAGGTGGTGACGCCGGCCGCGCCGGCCGCCCGGAACGCGCCGACCGTGTTCTCCATCGCCCGCTCGGTGCCGCCGCGGTGCGCCACCACCGCCGGCGCCGGCGCACACGGCGCCGGTGCCTCGACGGACGGTGGTACGACGGACCACCCGGAGAGCGCGAGACCGGCGGCGAGGAACGCGACGACCGGCGCGCTCCGCCGGATCACGGCGTGCCCGCGACCCGGGACAGCGTGGTCACCGAGCCGGCGTTCGGCTCACCGGTGGCGGCCTCACCGGGGCTGCCCACGATGGCGTCCGCCTTGCCGTCCTTGTTCAGATCACCCAGCACCAGCCCGGCGGCGAACCGGTCGTCTGCCTCGTCGGTGCCGTACACGTCCTGCTGACGGATCATCTGCAGCGCCGTCAGCGCCTTCGGCCGGGCGGTGCTGACCGCGCCGCCGGCGTAGGCGTACAGCACGCCCGCGTTGCCGTTGCGTCCCGGCGCGCCGATCAGCAGGTCGGCGTACCCGTCCGCGTTGACGTCGCCGGTCGCGAACGCGCTGCCGTACAGGTCACCGGTCCGGTTGGGGTTGTTGGCGAAATCCGTCCCGGCCAGGCCGAAGGCGGCGCCGTGCGCGGTGTTGCCGCCCGGGAGGACGGTCACGGTGCCGGACTGCGGGTCGGCGTTCGGCGCCTCGCCGGGAATGCCGATCGCCACGTCGCCCCAGCCGTCCTTGTTGAAGTCGCCGACCGCCACCGCGGCACCGAAGCGGTCCCCGGTCTCGTTCGCCCCGCCGTTGCCGGCCTGGTTCGGGCCGACGCCGCCGGAGGTCACCGGGCCGTTGGCCGACCCGGGGATGATGAAGATCGCGCCGCCCTGCGGGTCCTCGCCCGGGGCCTCACCGGGCGCGCCGACCACCAGATCGGCGTGCACCGTGCCGGTCTTCGGGCCGAGGACGTTGCCGGCCGCCACCGAGGCGCCGAACAGGTCGCCGGCCTCGTTCGCGCCGCCGGCCGACGACTGGTTCACGAACCAGGCCTTGACCAGCCCGGACGCGCTGCCCTTGAGGACGGTCACCTCGCCGCTGCGCTTGCTGTCGATCACCTTGCCGGGTGTGCCGATCGCCAGGTCGGTGTAGCCGTCCGCGTTGAAGTCGCCGGCGGCCAGGCTCTTGCCGAACTCGTCCCCGGCGCCGTCGGTGCGGCCGATGTCGTTCTGGTCGAAGCCCTTGGCCTGGTCCAGGCCGTTGGCCGACCCGGAGAACACCGCGATCGCGCCGGCCTTGATCGTGCCGACCACCTCGCCCGGGGTGCCGATCGCCAGGTCGGCGTAGCCGTCCTTGTTGAAGTCGCCGGTGGCGAGCGCCGAGCCGAACCGGTCACCGGCCTCGTCCGCGGCGTTCCACCGGCTCTGCAGCAGCCGCTTGCCCGCAGCCGGTCCGTTCCGGCCGCCGGCGAACACGGTCACCGTGCCGGACGGCACGTCGTTCGCCGCTCCGGTGGTGTCCGCCGGGGCGCCGACCGCGACGTCCAGGAAACCGTCCTTGTTGAAGTCGGCGGTCGCGACCGCGGTGCCGAATCCGGCGTTGGCCACCGGCGCGACGCCGGCGTCCGTCGGGGTCAGCGTGAGCTGGTCGAACGGGTCCGCCGAGGCGGCCGGCAGGGTCAGCGCGGGCACCGGCTGGGCCACCACCGCGGCGGTCGTGTCGGACGAGCCGATGCAGCCCTTCTGCCCGGCCAGGCGGGCCACCGCCACCAGTTCGGCGCGGTTCTCGCCCAGGTCGCGGACCAGCGGCGCGCCGGCGTCGCCGCGGCACAGCCCGGCCGAGCCGGCCGGCGCCAGGTCGAGGCGGTCACCGGCGGCCTCCTCCACGGCGAACGTGGCGGCGTGCGGCTCGGTCGGGACCCAGGTGTCCGCGGTGCGCCCGAAGCCCACCGCGGTCAGCGCGTCGCCGGCCGCCGCGGCGGCCGTGGCACGCGGGATCGCGGCCGTCGTCACCGGCCGGGTCAGGATCGCCAGGGATAGGTTCGGTGCGGCGTCGGGCCGAACGTCCACCACCTTGACGGCGGCGCCGGACCGGAAGACCGCGGTGATCGCGGACGTCGAGCCGGCCACGCACTCCCGGGCGGTGAGCACCGCCCGCGGTCCGATCAGGACACCGGTGCAGGACCGGGCATCGGCCGCACCCGGCGTGCCGATCTGCAGCCGGGTGACGAAGTCGTACGCCGTGGGCGCGACCGGTCCACCGGCGGCGCGGGCGGCGGTGCCACCGGTCGCGCTCACCAGTACGGCGAGAACACAGACCGAGGCAGGACGAAGCAGTCGGGACAGTCCCCGTGACATCAAAGTTCCCCCGTGGAATCGTGCCGCTCGACCCCCGTGCCGAGTCGGACGGAGCGATGCTACTCGATTCCACGGGACCGGCGTGATCCCGGTCGACGGTGGACGCTCAGCGGTCCAGGACCAGGGCCACCTTCTGGAACTCCTTGACGTCGCGGTAGCCACACTTGGCCATCGCCCGCCGCAGTCCGCCGAACAGGTTGAGCTGGCCGTCGGGGCGGTCGGCCGGGCCGTACAGCAGTTCCTCGAGGGTGCCGTCCGGCTCGCCGGCGATGCAGAAACCGCCGCGCGGCAGGCTCGGGTGGCTGGCCGCCGAGTGCCACCAGGCACCGCCGGCCGGCGCGCCCTCGGCCAGCGACAGCGGCTCGCCCAGCATCACCGCGTCGGCACCGCAGCCGATCGCCTTGGCGATGTCGCCGGAGGTGGAGATGCCGCCGTCCGCGATCAGGTGGACGTACCGGCCGCCGGTCTCGTCCAGGTAGTCCCGCCGCGCCGCCGCGGCGTCCGCGATCGCGGTCGCCATCGGCACCCGGATGCCGAGCACCGTGTCGGTGGTGGCCCACTCGTCCGCGCCGACGCCCACGATCACGCCGGCCGCACCGGTACGCATCAGGTGCAACGCGGTCTTGTAGTCGGTGCACCCGCCGACGATGACCGGCAGGTCCAGGTCGGCGATGAACTCCTTGAGGTTGAGCGGCTCGTCCGTGGTGGACACGTGCTCCGCGCTGACCAGCGTGCCCTGGATGACGAGCAGGTCGACGCCCGCGTCCAGGATCACCGGGGCCAGCGCCAGGGTGTGCTGCGGCGACACCCGGACGGCGACCGTGACGCCGCCGTCCCGGACCGCGCGCACCCGCTCCGCGATCAGCTCGGGGCGGATCGGCTCGGCGTACACCTCCTGCAACCGCCGGGTGGCGTCCGCCTCCTCGTCCAGCGAGGCCAGCTCCTCGAGAACCTTGGTGGGGTCCTCGTACCGGGTCCACAGTCCCTCGGCGTTGAGCACGCCCAGGCCGCCGAGGCGGCCCAGCGCGATCGCCGACTCCGGACTCATGGTGGCGTCGGACGGATGCGCGACGCAGGGGATCTTGAAGGGGTACGCGTCGACGCGCCACTCGGTGGACACGTCGTCGACGTCGCGGGTGCGCCGGCTCGGCACGATCGCGATGTCGTCGAGGTGATACCCCCGCTGCGCGGTCTTGCCCAGCCCGATCTCGACCACGTCACGCATGTCCTGACCTCATTTATGAGTTAACGGGAGTGATAGTTCGGTGCCTCGACGGTCATCTGGATGTCGTGCGGGTGGCTCTCCTTCAGACCTGCCGCGGTAATCCTGATGAGCTGGCCCTTGGCCTGCAAGTCCGGGATGGTCTCGGCACCGGCGTAACCCATCGCCAGGCGCACCCCGCCGACCAGCTGGGCCACCACCCGCGACAGCGGGCCACGGTAGGGCACCTGGCCCTCGACGCCCTCCGGCACCAGCTTCTCCTCCGGCACGTCGTGCTGGAAGTAGCGGTCCTTGGAGTAGGACTTGGCCTGGCCACGCGACTGCATGGCGCCGAGCGACCCCATCCCGCGGTACGACTTGTACTGCTTGCCGTTCATGAAGATCAGGTCGCCCGGGCTCTCCTCGGAGCCGGCCAGCAGCCCGCCCAGCATCACCGTCTCGGCGCCCGCCACCAGCGCCTTGGCGATGTCGCCGCTGTACTGGATGCCGCCGTCCGCGATCACCGGCACGCCGGCCGCCTGGCACGCCCGGGTGGCTTCCATGATGGCGGTGATCTGCGGTACGCCGACGCCCGCCACGATCCGCGTGGTGCAGATGGCACCGGGCCCCACGCCGACCTTCACCGCGTCCGCGCCGGCCTCGGCCATCGCCTTGGCGCCCGCGTAGGTCGCCACGTTCCCGCCGACGATGTCCGTGCCGGTGTCCCGCTTGAGCCGGGCGATCATGTCCAGCACCTGGCGCTGATGACCGTGCGAGGTGTCCACGATGATCACGTCGACACCCGCGTCGATCAGGCCCCGGGCCCGCTTGTACGCGTCGTCGCCGACACCCACCGCGGCGGCCACCCGGAGCCGGCCCTGCGGGTCCTTGGTCGCGTTCGGGTACTGCTCGCTCTTGGTGAAGTCCTTCACCGTGATCAGCCCGCGCAGCCGGCCGTTGTCGTCGACCAGCGGCAGCTTCTCCACCTTGTGCCGCTGCAGCAGCGCGAGCGCCTCGTCCTTGGTGACGCCGACCGCCGCGGTGATCAGCGGCATCCGCGTCATCACCTCGCGGACCTTGGCGCTGTCGTCGGTCACGAACCGCATGTCGCGGTTCGTGACGATGCCGACCAGCACACCCTCGGCGTCCACCACCGGCACGCCGGAGATCCGGTACTTCCCGCAGAGCGCGTCGACCTGCCGCAGGGTGTCGTCCGGGCTGCAGGTGATCGGGTTGGTGATCATGCCGGACTCGGAGCGCTTCACGAGGTCGACCTGGGCCGCCTGGTCCTCCGGGGACAGGTTGCGGTGCAGGACCCCGATGCCGCCCTCACGGGCCATGGCGATCGCCATCCGGGCCTCGGTGACGGTGTCCATCGCGGCCGACAGCAGCGGAATCGACAGCTCGATGTTGCGGGTCAACCGCGTGATGGTGTTGACCCGGCTCGGGACGACATCCGATTCGCCCGGCTGGAGAAGAACGTCATCAAAGGTCAGGCCGAGCGGAACCGAGCGCGCCGATTCAATGTCCACGGATCATCCCCAAGAGAGAAGGCGAGTGTCTCATCCTACCCATCGCGCGAGTCCGCTCCGCGGGGCGGACACCACGTGCGGGCCAGCACACACGCGCCCGACATGAGTACGGTATGGGGGTGCAGGAAGAACCGATCGACCCGTTCACCGGCGACCCCGCCGACCCGGCCGCGGAACTCGACGACGCCGACGACGACGTCGAGAGCGACCCGCTGACCGAGGCCGAGCGGCAGGACGTGCTCGAGGACCTCTCCGACCTGGAGATCTACCAGGCGTTGCTGAGTCCGACGGGCATCCGTGGGCTGGTCATCGAGTGCGAGGACTGCCACGAGCCGCACTACTTCGACTGGGATCTGCTGCGCGGCAACCTGCGCCACCTACTCACCTCGGGGCGCCCCCGGGTCCACGAGCCGGCCTACGACCCGGACCCCGACCATTACGTAACGTGGGAGTACGCCCGCGGCTACGCCGACGGCGTTCACGACACCCTGACCGAAGGCACCGACGACGACCCCTCCTGAGCGCAGTGCCCCGGCGGGCAGCGATCGACGTCCGCGCGGCCGTAGCCGCAGATCTCATCGGCAGCGGCGATTCTTGGAGCGAAATGGCCCGCCCGGGGGCAGGGCGCCTCCAAGACCTGCCTACGGCGCCAAGATTTTCGTCGGCGACTTGCACACCCGGACATCACGGAGCTTGCGGCCCGCCGTGCTCCGCCAGGTGCCCGCGCGACTCCCCGACCACCACGCGTGTGCCGCAAGGGCGCGCCCCGCACCCAAACCCCCCACACCGCTCCCCCGACCGCCGCGCGTGTGACGCAAAGGCGCGCCCCGCACCCAAACCCCACACACCGCTCCCCCACCACCACGCGTGTGCCGCAAAGGCGCGCCCCGCACCCAAACCCCCCACACCGCTCCCCCCACCACCACGCGTGTGCCGCAAAGGCGCGCCCCGCACCCAAACCCCACACACCGCTCCCCCACCACCACGCGTGTGCCGCAAAGGCGCGCCCCGCACCCAAACCCCACACACGGCCACGGGGCGTGTGACGCCGGGGCGCGCTCCGCGCCCGTCGCGTCGACCGGGGCGACCGGCCGGCGGAAACGGCGCGGGCGGCCCCGGTCACCCGGAACCGCCCGCCACCACCATCCAGCCAAGCGCCAACCCATCCAGCCAAGCGCCAACCCGGCCGGCTAAGCGCCAACCCATCCAGCCAAGCGCCAACCCGGCCGGCTAAGCGACCAATCCGGCCCGGAAGCCCGCCGCCACCGCGTGTGCCCGGTCCCGCGCACCCAGCTTGCGGAACAGCCGCCGGGCGTGCGTCTTCACGGTGTCCTCGGACACGAACAGCTCGCGCCCGATCTCGGCGTTGCTCTTGCCGTCCGCCATTCCGCGCAGCACCTGCAACTCACGTTCGGTGAGAGTGAGGCGCCGCCCGGCGGGTGCGCCCTCGGCCACCCCCACGCCGGTGCCGTCGTTGCCCGGCCAGACCATCGGTCGGCCGGTCGCCGGGTCCAGCGGCGCGTCTCCGCGCTGGGCCGGGACCATCGGCGAGTTGGGCAGCATGGCCGGCACGGTCCCGCTGTTCGGGGAGCCCATGCCGAGGCCGTCGCGGTGCAGCCCGCGGGCGGCGGCCGAGTTGGTGTTGCGGGCGCCGCCGGCCACGGTGGCCGGTTGCGCGTTGGCGCCGTTGATCGGCATGCCCGGTTGCGGGCGGACCGGTAGCAACAGCAGTAGTAGGGCTTTGGCGACCACGCTGACCAGGTCGTGTTCGACGCCGCGGATGACGCCTCGGGCACCGGCGGCGACTGCCGCGGCGGCGACCCGGGGGTCTTCGGCACCGAACAGGACGAGCTGTGCCTGCGGGGCGCGAGCGAGGACGCGCCGGGTGAAACCGACGCTGTCGGGACGGGTCACGGCGGTGTCGGCCAGCACGACCTCGGCCGGACGTTCAGCCAGACGGATCATGGCCTCGGTCTCGCTGACCGCCGTCCGCACGACGCCGGTCATGCCGAGCCGGGCCGCGGTGGACGCGACGGTTTGGGCCGCCAGCGGGGTACGGACGCACACGAGGACGGTACGCACAGTGATCCTCCTTCTCTCTCAGAGGAGATCACGCGAGGGCCGCAGCATTACGCGCTTTAGATGGAAAAAACAGGAAAGATCGGAACGGGTTACGGGGGCGATGCAAGAAGGCTCACGAAGACATCGACATCTCGCGTGTGAGGCGGCGACCGCGGGGGTACACCCGGCGCAGGCCGGTGACCGGTCCCGAAATGACAACACTCCGCGGTGCCGCGCGGGAGGAGGGTGTTGATGTCGAACGTTCGCAGACTGCCCGGGCCCATCGCCGACCTTTGGGATTGGCAGCGACTCGGCCTGTGCAGGGGGCGGGACAGCGCCCAGTTCTTCCACCCCGACGGCGAGCGCGGGTCGTCCCGCAACCGCCGCGAGGCGAAGGCCAAGAGTGTCTGCGGCGCCTGCCCGGTTCGGGCGGAATGCGCCGCGCACGCTCTCGCGGTCCGTGAGCCGTACGGGGTCTGGGGAGGTTTCAGCGAAGCGGAGCGGCTGCGGCTGCTCGCGGTCGGCTGGGAGGACCTTGCCGACCGGCATCACGGACGCGTCGACCTTGCCCGGCTCGAGGCACGCCTCGGCCGACCCCACAAGTCCGCGGTACCGGCACAACGGCAGGTACCGGCGGCCTGACGCCGCCCGACACGCGGAATCACCACACAGCTCGCGGCGCGGCCCAGATGCTCCGGCCGCGCCGTTCTGTTCAGCGGTTCATCAACCGCATCGGTGGACATGCAAGCCACCGTAGGAGCGAATCTCCGCCCGAAGTCGGACGCGCAGTGCGGCTTCGGCGACCGCCCCTACCGACCCCGGCGCGCCGACTACTCAATCGTGACGTCGATGGTGTGCCGGCCCGTCGCACCGTCCGGAGCGGGCGGCGCGGTCCGGTCGGTCTGCGTCGCACCGGTGGTGTCGGTGGCCCGTACCCGCAAGGTGTGCCGGCCCGGCGTGGCGGGCCACGACCAGGACCACTGCCGCCAGGTGTCGGTCGACACCGTGCCGGCGAGCGTGGCGGCCTGCCAGGGGCCGTCGTCCACCTGCACCTCCACCCGGGCGATCCCGCGGTGCTGCGCCCAGGCCACGCCGGCCACCGTCACCGCACCGGCCCGCCGGCCGGCACCGTCGCGCGGGGTGTCGATCCGGGACTGGGTCTTGATCGGTGCCTGCGCGGACCAGCCCCGCGGCACCCAGTACGCGTCGAAGTCGGCGAACCGGGTCAGCTCGATCTCGGTGATCCACTTGCACGCCGATACGTAGCCGTACAGCCCCGGCACCACCATCCGCGCCGGGAACCCGTGCTCCACCGGCAGCGGCGCACCGTTCATGCCGACCGCGAGCAGCGCGTCCCGCCCGTCCCGCAGCTGCGCGGTGGGGCTGCCACAGGTCCAGCCGTCGATCGAGCGCTGCACCACCTGGTCCGCGTCCGGCAGCGGGTCGGCCTCGTCCAGCAACGCCTTGATCGGCGTGCCCAGCCAGAGCGCGTTGCCGATCAGGTCGCCGCCCACCTCGTTCGACACGCAGGCCAGCGTCACGTACCGCTCGACCATCGGCCGCCGCAACAGCTGATCCCAGGTGAGCGTGATCGGGTTGCGGACCAGGCCGTGGATGCGCAGCTCCCAGCCGGCCGGGTCGATCTGAGGTGGGTACAGCGAGGTGTCGATCCGGTAGAAATCCGCGTTGGACGTCACATAGGCCACCGCACCCGGCGCCTGCGCGTTCGCCGGCGTCACGGGCGCCTGCCGCACCGCCGGCGGCAACACCACCGCCGCACGCGCCGCGGCCACCGCCCGGCGCGAGGTGAGCAGCCGCCCGCCGACGCCGCCGACCGCGGCCACCCCAGCCGCGATCCCCAGGACCTGGAGAAACCGCCGCCGGCTCGGCACGACAAGATCCCCACCACCGGGGTACGCCGATTCGGGGCCCCCGACCGCCGCCTGAGTCCCGCCTTCCCCCGGACCGTCCGCCCTGGCACCCGCCCGCCGGCCTCCGGCAGCACCGACCCCCGACTCCGCCAATGCATCCGGCATCGCAGAAGTGCCCGACACTCCGGCAACTCCCGCCACTCCGGACACAGCCGGCACTCCGGCAACTCCCGCCACTCCGGACGCAGCCGGCACTCCGGACGCAGACGGCTCGACCGGCGCACTCGCGCCCGCCGATGAATCCGGCATCACGGAGGCGCCCGGCGCACCGGCCAGGGCCGACGGGACGGGCCGGGTGCGGGCGCCGGCCAGCGACAGCAGATAGCCCAGCACCGGGACCGCGACCGCCGCGCCCACCACCGACGGCAACGCGGTCAGCGGTCCGGCGTCGTGCCGGGTCACCGCGGCGGCCACCCCGATCAGCCCGAACAGGGCGATGCCCGCGAGCGCCAGCCGCCACGACCGCCGGGCCACCAGGCCGAGCAGCCAGGCGTACCCGGCGAGCAGGATGGCCGTACCCGTGATCAGTGCGGTTTTGTCATGCACCCCGAACACCGCGATCCCGGCGTCCTTCACCGGCGCCGGCACCGAGTCGACGACCACCCCGCCGACCGCGAGCAGCGGTGCGGAGAGCGGGCCGGTCCAGACCGCGACGACTTCGGCGAGCCCCAGCGCGACCGCGGCGGCCGCGACACCGGACAGGCCGGCACGGACGGAAAGTTTCACCGTCCCATCGTGCACCCGCGAGCGCGGAACCGACCTTACGGCGTGGTTACCGGTGGCCGGAGCGGTGGCAGCGCGGACACCAGCGCGTCGAGCAGGTCCACCCCGGTGCGCCGGGGACGCGGGCCGGGTAGGTCGGGCATCCCGTCGGCGGGCAGGTCCCAGATCACCCGTCCGGGGTCGAGCCGGTCCAGGGCGGCGTACCACTGCCGGAGGGGTTCGCGCAGTTGCACGTGGGTGGCGAAGTTGCGCCGCCGCCGGGTCGGGTCCTGGTCGCGCCGGCGCTGGAGGGTCTCCACGTCCGGCAGGCCGACCAGCACCGCGTCGGCCAGGCCCAGCTGTCCGGCCTCGAACGCGACCCGGGCGACGGCGAGTTCCCGGTCGAACAGGGCCCGCGGCGCCAGCCCGAGCGCCGCCATCCCCCACGCGTAGTGCAGCCGCACCGGATCGGTGTCACAGAACGCGACGCCGTCCCGGCACTCCTGCTCCTGCGCCTCGGCCCAGCGCCGGATCCCGACCCGGACCCAGTGCCGGGCCAGCGCCTGCCCGTCGGCCGGTTCCGCGCCGGTCGGCACCTGCTCGGCCACGAACCGGCCCACCTGCCGCCGGCACCACGACGTCTTCCCGGCGGCGCTCGGGCCCTCGACGACGACGATCAACCCACGTCCTCCGTCCGGAATGGATCAGCGGCGCCCACCCGTCGCGCCGCAGCACGAGCCTTGCATCCCGGCCACCGGGCCGGACATCCGGCCCCGGGCCGGCCGCTCAGCAGAGCGGGTCCTCCAGCAGGTGCTCGAACGCCAGTTCGGCGGCGCCGATCAGGGCGGCGTCGGATCCGAGTTCGGGGGTACGCAGGCGGATGTGCTCGCGGCAGGCGGGCAGCGCCACCGAGTTCAGCCGGCTGCGGATCTGCGCGGCGGCGACCAGGTAGATGTCGCGGAGCGTGCCGCCGAAGATGACGGTCTCCGGGTTGAAGATGTTGACCAGGTTGCCGACGCCGAAGCCGAGCCAGTCCCCCACCTGGCGGACCGCGTGCTGGGCGGTACGGTCGCCGCGCATCGCCGCCTCGACCACGTCCAGCACCGCCTCGCGCCCGGTGCGGTCCTCCCGCCCGGCCAGCCGGAGCAGCGCGTTCTCGCCCACCTCGGTCTCCCAGCAGCCGCGGGACCCGCAGCTGCACGGCCGGCCCTGCGGGTTGACCACCATGTGGCCGACCTCGCCGCCGTACCCGCCGTGGCCGCTGACCCGCCGCCCGCCGGTGACGATGCCGCCGCCGACGCCCACGTCGCCGTACAGGTAGATGACGTTGTCGCAGCCCACCGCGGCGCCCCGGCTGTGCTCCACCATGGCGGACACGTCCGCGACGTTGCCGACGGTGAGGCGGCCGACGTCCGTACCCATCTGCTGGCTGAGTTCGGCGGTGAGGGCCTCACCGACCGGCTCGTCGACCCAGCCGATGGTCGGCGCGAGGCGGACCACGCCGTCGTCCCGGCGTACCATCCCGGCGACCGCGAGGCCGCCGCCGATGCAGCGGGCCGCATCCGGCGCGTCCTTGCGCATGTCCCGGATGAACGTCGCCAGCGGCTGCACCGCGTCGACGACCTGCATGCCGCGCGGGCGGTCGGTCTCCCGGCGGTCCTGGATGTGCCCGCCCAGGCCGACCCGGGCCACCCGCAGGCGGTCCACCTCGATGCTGATGCCGTACGCGTAGACCATCGACGATTCGGGCCGGACGACCAGCGAGGGTCGCCCGGCCCGGCCGGTCTCGCCCGGCGCCTGTTCGTGGACCAGCCCGGCGGTGGTGAGTTCCGCGGTGAGGGCCCCGATGGTGCTGCGGTTCAGGCCGAGCCGGTTGGTGAGTTCCGCCCGGGAGGTGGCGCCGTGGACGTGCACGTACCGCAGCAGGGTCCCGAGGTTGTGCCGGCGTACCTCCTCCGGACTGGGGCCGGCCCGCATCAGCGGGCCGTCCCCATACCCAGGGCCTCGTCCATCATGTGCCGGTGGCGGCCGCTCTGCGCCGGGACAGCGCGTCCACGCTGGCGGCGATCAGCAGGATCAGACCGGTGAAGATGTACTTGACACCCGAGCTGTAGCCCATCAGCACCATGCCGTTGTCGATGACCGCGACCACGGCACCGCCGATCACCGCGTTGACCACCTTGCCCTTGCCGCCGAAGAGGCTGGTGCCACCGATCACGGCCGCGCCCACCGCGTAGAGCAGGACGTTGCTGCCGCCGGTGTTCGGGTCGACCGAGTTGGCCCGGCTGACCGCCAGGATGCCGCCGATGGCCGCCATGAACGAGCCGATCACGAACACCGAGATGCGGATCCGGTCCACCGGGATACCGGCGCGCCGGGCCGCCTCGGCGTTGCCGCCGACCGCGTACACGTGCCGGCCGTAGGTCGTCCGGCTCAGCACGAACGTCCACAGGACCAGGAAGAACGCGATGATGGGTACGACGATCGGCACGCCCTTGACCGAGATGATCACCGGGTTGATGCTGCGCTCCTGGGTGAGCAGCGCGGTCGCCACCAGCAGCACCAGGGCCAGTCCGCCGATCCGCAGCGCGACGATGCCCACCGGGTCGGTGGTCAGGCCGCGGGCCGCCCGGCTGCGGATGCGGTTGAGCTGGAGCGCCGCGTACGCGACGACCGAGCCGATGGCCAGCACCCAGCTCCACAGCACGGACATGTTGCTGTTGGCGAGCTTGAGCACGAACGGGTCGCGGACCGACACGTTGATGCCGCCGCTGAGCAGCACCAGCAGGATGCCCTGGAAGGCGAGGAACGCGGCGAGCGTCACCACGAACGACGGGATGCCCACCTTGGCGACCAGGAAGCCCAGCACGAAGCCGATGACCAGGCCGGTGATCAACGCGGCCGGGACGGCGGTGTACCAGTCCCAGCCGTGGTTGGTCAGCAGGATCGCCATGACCGCGCCGCACACGCCACTGGCGAAGCCGGCGGACAGGTCGATCTCGCCGAGCAGCAGCACGAAGACCAGGCCCATGGCGATGAGGATGACCTGGGCGCCCTGGGAGAACAGGTTGGCGAAGTTGAGCGTGCTCAGGAACGTGTCCTGGCGGGCCGCGCCGAAGATCAGGCACAGCACGACGAGGCCGAGGATGGCCGGCAGCGCGCCGAGGTCGCCGCCGCGGACCCGTCCCCAGTAGTCGTTGACGTGGCTGGCCACGGTCGGCTTCTGCACCTTGACCGCACCGGCCGAGGGAGTGGTGGCGGTTGTGCTCATCGTTCGTCTCCCGCGGGCGTGATGTCGACGAAGTCGTTCGGGGTCTCGGGCGGCAGGCCGAGGTTGCCGCTGCGCCCGGCGGTGATCAGCTCGACGACCTGGGAGTGGGTCACGTCGGCGGTCTTCACCTGGGCGGCCATCCGGCCCAGGTAGAGCGCGGCGATCCGGTCGGACACCGCGAACACGTCGTTCATGTTGTGCGAGATCAGCACGACGCCGAGCCCGTTGTCCGCCAGCCGGCGGACCAGTTCCAGCACCTGGGCGGTCTGGGCCACGCCCAGCGCTGCGGTGGGCTCGTCGAGGATGACCACGCGGCTGTTCCAGAGCACCGCCTTGGCGATGGCGACGGTCTGCCGCTGACCACCGGAGAGGCTGGCCACCAGCTGGCGCAGCGACTTCACGGTGCGCACCGAGAGACCGGCCAGCGTGTCGCCGGCCATCTGCTCCATGGTCGGCTCGTCCAGCACGATGCCCTTGACCTTCTCGCGGCCCAGGAACATGTTCTGCACGATGTCCAGGTTGTCGCAGAGCGCGAGGTCTTGATACACCACCTCGATGCCCAGCGTGGAGGCGTCGCGCGGGGTGTGGATGGCCACCTGCTTGCCGTCGAACGTCACCGTGCCCGCATCGATGGTGTAGATGCCGCTGACGCATTTGACCAGCGTCGACTTGCCCGCGCCGTTGTCGCCGACGAGCGCGGTGACCTCGCCGGGGTAGACGCTGAGTCCGACATCGTGCAGGACCTGGACAGGGCCGAAGCTCTTGTCGATCCCGCGTAGCTCCAGAAGAGGTGAGGCGGCCACGGATGGTTCTCCTTCGCTCGGTGACCGGGTTGGGGGGTAGGGCTCACGGTCGGCGCCGCCCATGCCCAGGGGCATGAGCGGCGCCGTCGTGGAGCCGTTCGGGGTGACCCCCGGTTCAGGTCAGCTGATGCCGTTGTCCGTGCACAGCTTGGCGAAGGTGCCGGTGCAGAGCGTCTCCTTGGTCACGAAGCCATCCGCGACGACGTCCTTGACCGTGGCCTTGGTGATCGACTTCGGGGTCAGCAGCACCGACGGGACGTCGGCACCCGACTCCGGGTCCTTCGTGACGCCGGTGGCGGTGGTCGGCTTCTCGCCCTTGGCGATCGCGATGGCCAGCCCGGCCGCCGCGTCGGCCTCTTCCTTGATCGCCTTGTAGACGGTCATGCACTGGTCGCCCACGAGGATGTTCTGCAGACCCTGCACGGTCGCGTCCTGGCCGGTCACCGGGACCTTGCCGTTGAGCTTCTGCTTCTTCAGCACCGAGATGACCGCGTTGCCGAGGCCGTCGTTGGCGGCCAGCACACCCTTGATGTTGCGGTTCTGGGTGAGCATCTGCTCGAAGATCGTGCCGCCCTGGGCGTTGTCCCAGTCCGGAACGGACTGGTCCGGGCCCTTGACGTACTCCTTGGAGTCGTACTTCGGCTGCAGCACCGAGTCGTAGCCCTGCTTGAACAGCGTGGCGTTGTTGTCGGTCGGCGAGCCGTTCAGCTCGGCCACGACCGGCTTGCTCACCTTCATCGCGGTCAGGCACTCGACCAGGCCCTGGCCCTGCAGCTCGCCCACCTTGACGTTGTCGAACGACACGTAGTAGTTCGCGCCGCCGTTCAGCGTCAGACGGTCGTAGTCGATGGTGGCGATACCCGCGGCCTTGGCCTTGTCCAGCACGGCCTTACCGGTGCCGGAGTCCAGGTTGGCGATCATCAGGACCTTGACGCCGCTGGAGATCATGCTGTCCGCGATCGTCTGGAACTGGCTCTTGTCGCCCTGCGCGTTCTGGATCTCGACCGGAACGCCCGCCGCGTCGAACGCCGCCTTCAGGAACTTGGGGTCGTCGACGCTCCAGCGCTGCGAGCTCTTGGTGTCGGGCAGGATCACGCCGACCTTGCCCGGGGCGGCGTTGCCGCCACCGGTGCTGCCGCTGCCGGAGCCGGCGTCGTCGCCGCAGGCGGCCATGCTGCCGGTGGCCAGGAGGCCTACGGCAGCAAGGGCGAACATTCCCTTACGCATTCTTGTGTCCTTTCGGGGTGTATCCGGGCCTTAGTCGAACTCCAGCGTGCGTTGCCGGGAGTATGCGCTCCGGGACGCAAGCGGATCAGAGACAGTTTGTTGTGTCCGGCAACGTATTCCCGTTGCGCCCTGTAGCACAAGAAGTCTTGCCAGGCGTTCTGGCCGCTCGGCATAACAATCCGGCAACACGGCGGTGACACGGAGACTCCCACCTCGTCAACCGCGTACCGCCACGATGACGGTGACCTGCGTCGTACCACAACGTGACGCTAAGTCACTCCGAGGTCCTAACTTGCCGAATCCCCGGAGAAAGCTCCTCCCGCCGAGTAACGGTGCCGTAACGGTCCCGAAGGTCGTATCGCTTATCGAGCTCTATGTCCGAATTTGTGCCACTACGGCGTTGGTCAACCCGATCAGATCGGCGGGCGCCAGCGAAACTTGAAGCCCGCGGCGGCCCGCGGAGACGTACATCGAATCCAGCGCCGGCGCCGAGTCGTCCACCACGGTCGGCAGACGCCGCCGCTGACCGAGCGGGCTGATCCCGCCGCGCACGTACCCGCTGCTCCGCTCCGCCGCCGCCCGGTCCGCCAGCACGGCCCGCTTGCCGCCGGTCGCGTGCGCCAGCGCCTTCAGATCCAGATCCCCGGTGACCGGGACGACCGCCACGGTCAGCGCGCCGTCCACCTCGGCGATCAACGTCTTGAACAACCGCTCCGGCGGTACGCCCAGGGCCTCGGCGACCAGGGCACCATAGTTCGGGGCGTCCGGCGAGACGTCGTACGGATGGAGGTCGTGGTCGATCTTCCGCGCGACCAGCAGGACGGTCGCCGGGGTGCCGGCCGCCTTCTTCGCCATGCGGCGCACGCTACGCCCCGCCGCCACTCCATCACCCCGCCGCCCACGCCTACAGACATCCCGCGCCGCCACGCCTGCGCCCCGCCACGCCACGCCACGCCACGCCTGCACCCTGCCCCGCCCCGGCTACAAGCACGCCGCCCCGCCACGCCCGCACCCTGCCCCGCCCCGCCTGCACCCCGCCCCACGCCGCAGGCACGCCGCCCCGCCACGCCTGCAGGCACGCCGCCCCGCCGCCCCGCCACGCCTGCAGGCACGCTGCCCCGCCATGCCTGTGGGTCGCAGCATGTCGACCACGGCTGCGCAACGTCGCCTCTCCCACCGGCCGCATCAGCCCATTTACCCCGTTACAGGACATCATCTGCCCCTCTCCGACCATGGCGTGTGGCGTAGTGGTGCGCTGCGCGCCGCAACTCGACACGCTTCTATCGCCCGAGCACGGCGTGCGGAGCTGCGGCGCGCTGAGCACCCGAGAACCACACATGCAGCACCCCAAGCCCGCCTTGCAAGCGGCGGCGTGCCAAACACCCACGAACCGCACACGCAGCACCCCGCGCCCGCCGCACAAAAGTGGAGGACTCCGGAAGCCCACACCCGCCTAACACCTTCGGAACCACACGCGACCCGCCACGCCTGCGACACGCCGCCGCGCGCCGGACATCGACGCTCTACCCGTGCGGACGTTCCGGGCAAATCGACCCCCGCGACCGCCGCACCCCCTAACTGCCGTCCCAAGGCCACATTTCCGAGCACCCGGCGCGCCTCGGTGGAACACCAGTGCGGTTATCAGGCGCTCATAACCACGTCGGCGTACCACTGGAGCGCTCCACTGGCACACCAACACCGTCCACACGACCTCGCCGTCCGGGCCGGGTGAGCAAGCACGACGCGGTGCCCCGATCGGCGCGACACCCCGGTCAGGGGCGGCAGAGCAGTACGGTCGGCGCCCCCGCGACCCGGGTCAGCACCATCGACGCACCCCGCGAACCCGACAATCGCAGGTCCCGCCGCAGCTTCTCCGGCTCCAGGGCGGAGCCCCGCTTCCGGATCTCCAACCGCCCCACTCCCCGCTCGCGGAGCAGCGTGCGCAGCCGCTTGAGGGAGAACGGCAGCACGTCGGTGACCGCCAGCCGCCGGGCGAACGGCGTGTCCACCGGCGCGTCGGTGTAGACGTAGGCGATGTCCGGGTCGGCCAGCCGCCCGCCGACCGTCTCGGCGAACTCGGCGACCAGGTGGGACCGCACCACGGCGGGGTCCGGGTCGTACAGGTAGGTGCCGACCGGACCGACCGGCCCGGTCACGGTGCCGGTCCCGGTGAGTTCCGCGGCGCCGGGCAGGAGGGTGGCGCGGCGCGGGGCGGCGGCCAAGGGCCCGCACCAGAATGCGGCCTCCAGCAGGTCCCCGTCCACGCTCACCCACTCGCCCTCGGCGCCGGGCGGGAGCAGTGCGTGGTCGATGCCGGGGGCGAGTTTGAGCACAGTGCGCGGCACCCGGCCGGCCAGGCCGGCCACGAAGTCCCAGGGCGGGGAGTACGAGCGGGGGTCGAACACCCGGCCGCCGCCCGCGCGCCGCCGGGCCGGGTCGGCGAAGACCGCGTCGAACCGTTCCACCTCGACCGTGGTGGCGTCGGCGCACTCCACGGTCACCCGGTCGGCGAGTCCGGCGGCGTCGGCGTTGGCGCGGGCCATCGCGGCGGTGAGCGGGTCGGCGTCGACCGCGTACACCCGGATGCCGGCCCGGGCCGCGGCCAGCGCGTCGGAGCCCAGCCCGCACCCCAGGTCGGCCAGGGTCCGCACCCCGGCGGCGGCCAGCCGGGCGGCGCGCCGGTCGGCCACCACGGCCCGGGTGGCCTGTTCCAGGCCGGGCCGGGTGAGGAACATGCCCGCCGCGTCCGGTCCGAACTTCGCCGCCGCCCGGCGCCGCAGGTCGGCCTGGGTGAGGGCGGCGGCGGCCAGGGCCGGCGCCACGCCGCGGGCGCGCAGCCGGGTGGCGGCGACCAACGGGTCGGCGTCGGCCACCTCGGCCGCGACGGCCAGGGCGTCCGCTCCGAGGGGAGTACGCAGGTCGGCCAAGAGTTCCGGATCCACGAGCGGTCATTCTCCACGGGTGACTCGGCTGGCACTCTGGTTGACGGAGTGCTAGTTCCGGCATAATCTCCGATTAGCACTCTCACCACGAGGGTGCCAGCGCGAGCCCAATCCGGGCCGCGCTTGCGCCAGGCGGACCGGCACCCGCGACGACGGCCCCGCCCGGTGGCATGAGGCATGAGCTCGGCCTGCACCATGGCCGGCGAAATCTGTACCCAGGAGGGTATGCCCGTGACTACCGCGACCAAGGTTGCGATCAAGCCGCTCGAGGACCGCATCGTGGTCCAGGCGAACGAGGCTGAGACGACGACGGCGTCGGGCATCGTGATCCCCGACACCGCCAAGGAGAAGCCGCAGGAGGGCACCGTCCTCGCTGTCGGCCCGGGCCGCATCGACGACAAGGGCAACCGCGTCCCGATCGATGTGCAGGTCGGCGACACCGTCCTCTACTCGAAGTACGGCGGCACCGAGGTGAAGTACGCCGGCGAGGAGTACCTGGTGCTCTCCGCCCGCGACGTCCTCGCGGTCATCGAGAAGTGACCTACTGATTGCATCCGCCGCCCTGGTCCTTGAGTTGAGGACCGGGGCGGTAATGCGTGAAGGGACCAATACATGGCGAAGATTCTGAGTTTCTCCGACGACGCCCGGCACCTGCTGGAGCACGGCGTCAACACGCTCGCCGACACGGTCAAGGTCACCCTCGGCCCGCGCGGCCGCAACGTCGTCCTGGACAAGAAGTTCGGCGCGCCCACGATCACCAACGACGGCGTCACCATCGCCAAGGAGATCGAGCTGACCGACCCGTACCAGAACCTCGGTGCGCAGCTGGTCAAGGAGGTGGCGACGAAGACCAACGACGTCGCCGGCGACGGCACCACCACGGCGACCGTGCTCGCGCAGGCGCTGGTCCGTGAGGGCCTGCGCAACGTGACCGCGGGCGCCAACCCGATCGCGCTCAAGCGTGGCATGGACGCCGCCGCCGAGGTGGTCTCCAAGGCCCTGCTGGAGAAGGCCGTCGAGGTCGCCGACAAGAAGTCGGTCGCCAACGTGGCCACCATCTCCGCGCAGGACGCCACGATCGGCGAGCTGATCGCCGAGGCGATGGAGCGGGTCGGCCGCGACGGTGTGATCACCGTCGAGGAGGGCTCCGCCCTCGCCACCGAGCTCGACGTCACCGAGGGTCTGCAGTTCGACAAGGGCTTCATCTCGCCGAACTTCGTGACCGACGCCGAGTCGCAGGAGGCCGTGCTCGAGGACGCGTACATCCTCATCACGACCCAGAAGATCTCCAGCGTCGAGGAGATGCTGCCGCTGCTGGAGAAGGTCCTGCAGGCCGGCAAGCCGCTGCTCATCGTGGCCGAGGACGTCGAGGGGCAGGCGCTGTCCACCCTCGTGGTAAACGCGATCCGCAAGACCCTCAAGGTCGCCGCGGTGAAGGCTCCCGGCTTCGGGGACCGGCGCAAGGCGATGCTGCAGGACATGGCGATCGCCACCGGCGGCGAGCTGATCGCGCCCGAGCTGGGCTACAAGCTGGACCAGGTCACCCTGGAGATGCTCGGCTCGGCCCGGCGCGTGGTGGTCGACAAGGACAACACCACGGTCGTGGACGGCGGTGGCCGCAAGTCCGAGATCGAGGACCGGGTCGCGCAGATCCGCAAGGAGATCGAGGCGTCGGACTCCGACTGGGACCGCGAGAAGCTGTCGGAGCGGCTGGCCAAGCTCTCCGGCGGGATCGCGGTCATCAAGGTCGGTGCCGCCACCGAGGTCGAGATGAAGGAGCGCAAGCACCGCATCGAGGACGCCATCGCGGCGACCAAGGCCGCGGTCGAGGAGGGCACCGTCCCGGGTGGCGGCGCCGCCCTGGCGCAGATCGCCTCCGCGCTCGACGGTGACCTCGGCTTCACCGGCGAGGAGGCGGTCGGTGTCAACATCGTCCGCAAGGCGCTGATCGAGCCGCTGCGCTGGATCGCGCAGAACGCCGGCCACGACGGCTACGTCGTGGTGGGCAAGTCGGCGGAGCTGGGCTGGGGCCACGGCCTCAACGCGGCCACCGACGAGTACGTCGACCTGGTGGCGGCCGGCATCATCGACCCGGTGAAGGTGACCCGCAACGCGGTCTCCAACGCCGTCTCGATCGCCGCGCTGCTGCTCACCACGGAGAGCCTCGTGGTGGAGAAGCCGGCCGAGCCGGAGCCCGCCGCCGCCGGCGGTCACGGCCACAGCCACGGTGGCCACGGCCACCAGCACGGCCCGGGTTTCTGAGTCGACCCGCATCGAGGGCGCGCCGCGGTCAGCGGCGCGCCCTTCGTCGTCGGCGCTACCATGCGGCGATGGACATCCGGGCGTCGGACGAGGATCGGCAACGGGTGCTGGCCGCGCTGGAGCGGCACACCGGCGCCGGGCGGCTCACACTGGACGAGTTCGCCGCGCGGGTGGAGGCGGCGTGCGGTGCCCGTACCCTCGATGACCTCGCCGCGGTGACCCGTGATCTGCCGCAGCTGGACGACGGCCCGCGCCGCGACTTCCTGATCCTGGTCCTGATCGCGGCGGTGGTGCTGGTGCTGCTGGCCGGGGCGATGGCGTTACGGAACTAGCGCCGTGTCGCCGTGCCAGGACCGCCACAGCGCGGCGTAGGAGCCGCCCGCGGCGACCAGTTCGTCGTGCGAGCCCAGTTCGATGATGCGGCCGTCGGCCACCACCGCGACCCGGTCGGCGTCGTGCGCGGAGAACAGCCGGTGCGCGATCGCCACCACGGTACGGCCGTGCAGCACCGCGGCCAGCGAGCGTTCCAGGTCGCGGGCGGTCCGCGGGTCGAGCAGCGAGGTGGCCTCGTCGAGCACCAGCGTGTGCGGGTCGGCCAGCACCAGCCGGGCCAGCGCCACCTGCTGCGCCTGCGCCGCGGACAGCACCACGCCACCGGCGCCGACCGCGGTGTCCAGCCCGTCCGGCAGCGCGGCGGCCCAGTCCAGGGCGTGCACCGCGGCGAGCGCGTCCCGGACCGCCGCGGCGGGCGCCTCCGGCCGGACCATCGCGACGTTGTCGTAGAGCGTGCCGATGAACACGTGGTGTTCCTGGCTGACCAGCGCGACCTCGGTCCGCAGCCGGTCCAGCGGCAGGTCGGTGAGCCGGACCCCGCCGACCGTCACCGTGCCGGCGGTCGGTTCGTGCACCCCGGCGAGCAACCGGCCCAGCGTGGACTTGCCGGCGCCGGACGGGCCGACGATCGCCAGCCGCTCGCCCGGTTCCAGCGTGAGGTCGATGCCGTGCAGCACCTCGCGGCCCGGCACGTACGCGAACCGCACGCCACCGACCTCGATCCGCGCGCCGTCCGGCCGCCGGTCCGTGGCGGCCGGACCGCCGGTGTCCGCGACGCCCAGCAGCCGGGCCAGCGACGCGGCACCCACCTGCAGTTCGTCCAGCCAGCTGAGCAGCCGGTCGAGCGGGTCGATCAGCAGCTGCACGTAGATCACCGCCGCGGTCACCTGGCCGAGCGTCACCCAGCCGCGCAACGCGAACCAGCCGCCGATCAGCAGCGTGGCCGCGATCGGCAGCACGTAACAGGTCTCCAGGATCGGCCACCACACCGTGCGCAGGAACAGCGTGTACCGCTCGGCCCGGTACGACCGGTGCAGGTCGGTGTCGGTACGGGCGATGCGCTGGGAGTCCCGGCGCAGCGCGTCCACCGTGCGGGCGCCCTCGACGGTCTCCGCCAGCCCGTCGGTGACCTGCGAGTACGCGGCGTTCTCCCGCAGGTAGCCGGCCGGGGCGCGGCGCAGGTACCACCGGGTGCTCACCACGATCAGCGGCACGGCCACCAGCAGCGGCACCGCCAGCAACGGCCCGACCAGCAGCAGCGCGCCGAGCACCAGGGCGCCGGTGAGGATCGCGATCATCGTTTCCGGGACCGCGAACCGCACGCACTTGCTGAGCGCGTCCACGTCCCGGGTGGTCCGGGTGAGCAGGTCACCGCTACCGGCCCGTTCCACCGTGGACAGCGGCAGCGCGAGCACCCGGTCCACGAAGTCCTCCCGCAACCGGGCCAGCACCCGCTCCCCGAGCCGGGCCGACGCCAGGTGTGCGAACCGTACGAAAATCGCCTGCAGCAGTACGAACACCGCGATCAGCGCGGCCAGCCGGTCCACCACGGCGGCGGCCCGGCCGTGCTGGATGGCCTCCACGATGTCGCCGAGCAGGCGCGGGCCGACCAGACCGGCGGCCGCGGCGAGCACGTGCAGACCCACCGCGACGGCGAGCGCGCGCGGATAGCGGCGGAACAGCTCACGGGCGTACCGGCGCACCTGCACGGTGTCGGCGACCGGCAGGGCGCCGCTCATGCCGTTCACCGGTCCTCCCGGAGCACGGTGCGGGCGTACCGCGGTTCGGTCCGCAGCAGCGTCCGGTGGTTGCCCTCGGCCACCACCGTGCCGGACTCGACGTAGAGCACGGTGTCGGCCCGGGCCAGCACCAGCGGGCTGGTGGAGCAGACCACGGTGGTCCGGCCGTGCCGCGCCGGGCCGAGCCGTTCCGCGATCCGGGCCTCGGTGTGCGCGTCCACCGCGCTGGTCGGTTCCACCAGGATCAGCACCTCCGGGTCGGCGACCAGCGCGCGGGCCAGCCGCAGCCGCTGCTGCTGGCCGCCGGAGAACGACCGGCCGCGCTCGGCGACCTCGGCGTCCAGGCCGTCCGGCAGGGCCTCGACAATGTCGGTGGCGTCGGCCGTGTGCAGCGCCGCCGCCACCCCGCCGCGGCCGTGCGGGTCCAGGTCGGCCCGGAGCGGCCCGGAGAACAGGCGGGCGTCGTTGTCGGCCACCAGGATCCGCTTCCGCACGGTGGCCAGGTCCAGGTCCCGCAGCGGTACGCCGGCCAGCGTCGCCGCGCCGTCCGGGTGGTAGCGGCCCAGCCGGTCGGCGATCGTCACGGCGTCCACCGGGTCCGCGGCGGCCAGCGCGGTCACCCGGCCCGGCCGGATCCGCACGCCGGACGTGGGATCGGCCAGGTCACCGGGCGGCGGCGCGGGCACCGGGCGGTCGACATCGGACAGATCGGTGCGGGCCTGCAGCATCTGCACCACCCGGCGGGCCGACACGTGGCCCCGGGTCACCTTGTCGATCGTCTCGGTGAGCTGGCGCAGCGGCCCGACCAGGAACGCGGCGTACGCGTAGAACGACACCAGCTGGCCCACGGTGATCCGGCCGGACAGCGCGAACCGGGCACCCAGCCACGTCACCAGCACCAGGAACGCGCCCGGCAACAGCACCTGCGCGGCCTCCAGCAACGACTCCACCCGGGCGGTACGCACACCGGCCGTGCGCAGCGTCTGGGACTCGGCGCGGTACCGGGCGGACAGCACCGCCTCCCCGCCCACGCCGCGCAGCACCCGCAGGCCGCCGACCAGGTCACCGGCGCGGGCGGTGAGCGTGCCCTGCTGTTCCCGGTACGCGGCCTGCCGGCGGTGCAGCGGCCGGATCAGCACGCTCACCACCGCCATCAGCACCGGCACGCCGAGCAGCACCACCAGGCCGAGCGGCACCGACGTGCGGAGCAGCACCACGGTGACGGTGACCACGCCGACCAGCGAGCCGACGCCGCGGGCGGTGATGTCCACGGCGCTGCCGACGTGTCCGATGTCGGAGGTGCCGATCGCCACCACCTCGCCGGCCTCGACCCGCCGGGGCAGCGCCGAGCCGAGCCGGTTCGCCTGCCGCACCGCGAGCTGGATCGTGCGGAACGCGGCGGACAGGTAGTTGACCACCGCGAACCGGTGCCGCCCGATGCCGGCCGCGGCCTGCACGAGGCCGACACCGGCCAGCACCAGGCTCCAGGCCAGCAGCGCCCGGCCGTCCCGGTCGATCAGCCCGGCGTCGATCGCCCGGCCCACCACGGCCGGCACCAGCGCCTGGCTGACCATCCAGACGACGGCCAGCAGGATGGCGGCGGTGACCGGCACCCAGGTGGTGCGGAGCAGCCAGGTCAGGTAGCGGGTCGCCGATCGCTCGTCGGGCACGCCCGGATCGGCGTCAGGAAGCGTACGCATCGTGGTTTCGACGCTACGGTCCCGCCGCCGCCGGGGGCGACCGGTTTACCGGTCGACCGGGGTGAAGTCCCACACGTGTGGCGAGCGCGCGACCAGGTGCGCCGGCGGGTCGGGCAGGTGCTGCGGCGAATGCCGCCAGCGCGAGATCACCACGATGCGCTTGTCGGTGGAGGAATAGACGTCGCTCGACACGTGCTGCGGGAGGACCTCGAGTCCCGGCACCGCCACGTCGCAGACCCAGGTCAGCAACTCGTCGAGGCCGCTGCCCAAGGCCCGGATCTCCCACATGCGTGCGATCATCCGCTCTGCCTACCCCTACACAGTGACGGTCGTCAACGGCAGGGCCGAATCGGCCGGCAGATCGAGCCGGCTCGGCGCGACGCCGGCCGCGACGAGATGCGAGCCGAGTGCCGCGACCATCGCGCCGTTGTCGGTGCAGAGCTTGGGCCGGGGTACGCGGACCCGCACGCCGACCTTGGCCGCCCGTTCCTCGGCCAGCACCCGCAGCCGCGAGTTCGCCGCCACGCCACCGCCGATGATCAACGTGTCGACGCCGTGCGCCCGGCACGCGTCCAGCGCCTTCGCGGTGAGCACGTCACACACCGCGTCCTGGAAGCTGGCCGCCACGTCCGCCACCGGCACCGGCTCGCCGGAGCGTTCCCGCGCCTCCACCCAGCGCGCCACCGCGGTCTTGAGGCCGGAGAAGGAGAAGTCGAAACGGTGCCCGGCCAGGTCCTTGGGCGCGGTCAGCCCGCGCGGGAACGCGATCGCCGCGCCGTCGCCGTCCCGGGCCGTCCGGTCGATCACCGGCCCGCCCGGGAAGCCCATGCCGAGCAGCCGGGCCACCTTGTCGAACGCCTCGCCGGCCGCGTCGTCGATGGTCGCGCCGAGCGGCGTCACCCCGGCGGTGAGGTCGTCGACCAGCAGCAGCGACGAGTGCCCGCCGGAGACCAGCAGCGCGATCGCCGGCTCCGGCAGCGGTCCGTGTTCCAGCGTGTCCACGGCCACGTGCGCGGCCAGGTGGTTCACCCCGTAGATCGGCTTCTCCGCGGCCAGCGCGTACCCCTTGGCCGCGGCCACGCCGACCAGCAACGCACCGGCCAGGCCCGGCCCGGCGGTCACCGCGATCGCGTCGATGTCGGCGAGCGTGACGCCGGCGTCGTCCAGCGCCCGCTGCATGGTCGGCACCATCGCCTCGAGGTGGGCGCGGCTGGCGACCTCGGGGACCACGCCGCCGAACCGGGCATGCTGGTCCACGCTGGACGCGAGCGCGTCGGCGAGCAGCGTGTGGCCGCGGACGATGCCGATACCGGTCTCGTCGCAGGAGGTCTCGATTCCGAGTACCAGGGGTTCGTCAGGCACTTCGCATCATCACCAGAGCGTCGGTGTTACTGGGTTGGTAGTAGCCGCGGCGGATGCCGACCGGCTCGAAGTCGTAGGTGGCGTACAGCCGCTGCGCCGCGGTGTTGTCCACCGCGACCTCCAGCAGCACCTGGGTGACGTGGCGCCGGGCGGCCTCGGCGAGCAGCGCCTCCAGCAGGCTGCGCCCGACGCCGTGGCGCTGGGCGTCCCGGCGGACCGCGATGTTCTGCACCCAGGCCTCGTCGCGGTGCACCACGGACAAGCCGGCGTAACCGGCCACCCGCTCGTCGTCCAGCGCCACCAGGTAGTGGTGCCGTTGGGCCAGCTCGTTCCAGAACATCGCCGCGGACCACTTCTCCACGCCGAACAGGTCCTCCTCGATCGGCAGCACCTCGGCGATGTGCCACCAGCGGAAGCGTTCCAGCCGCATCACTGCAGGACGTGTTTGCGGGCGGACGACGCGACGGCGTCCGGGCGGCGCAGGTAGAGCGGGGTCAGGCGTTCGCTGTCGGCCTTGGCGCGGATCCGGTCGGCGGCCAGGGCCACCAGCGCGGCGCCCGGCGGATACCGCAGCGCCTCGTCCACCGGCAGGCCGAAGACCTCGCTGTACTGCACCGCGCCCTCGCCCACCGCGCGGTCGGCGTCGACCGGGACGTCCGCCGGTTTCGCCACGTCCGGCTCGCCGAGGCGTACCCCGTCGGCGTAGGTGGCGAAGTAGACCTCGCGCCGCCGGGCGTCCGTGGCCACCAGCACCCGGCCCGGCCCGGCGGCCCGGCCGAGCGCGTCCAGCGAGCAGACGCCGTAGGTCGGGATGCCCAGCGCCTGGCCCAGGCTGGCCGCGGTGACCAGGCCGACCCGCAGGCCGGTGAACGGTCCCGGCCCGAGTCCCGCGACGATCGCGCCGAGGTCGCGCGGGCGCAGACCGGCCTCGGCGAGCGTCGCCTCGATCTGCGGGGCGAGCAGCTCACCGTGCGCGCGGGCGTCGACCGTGCGGCGTTCCGCCAGCCCGGTCAGGCCGTCGTCGGTGACCTGGGCGATCGCCGCCGTGGAGGCGGGCGTCGCGGTGTCGAGAGCGAGTACGAACACGTCCTGGAGCCTATCCCCCGCCGCCGCCCGGTCAGGCGCGCGGATCCCAGTCGACCGGCGGGCGGCCCGCGTCGGCCAGCGCCTTGTTCGCCGCGCTGAACGGCCGGGCGCCGCGGAAACCCTTGGTGTTCAACGGGCTCGGATGGCCGGACTCCAGCACCGCGTGCACCGGATTGGTGACCAGCGCCGCCTTCTTCCGGGCGTAGGAGCCCCAGAGCAGGAAGACCACCCGTTCCGGGCGCGCGTTCAGCGCCCTGATCGTCGCGTCGGTGAACGCCTCCCAGCCCCGGCCGGCGTGCGAGGCCGCGGCGGCCGCGCGCACCGTCAGCACCGCGTTGAGCAGCAGCACGCCCTGCCGGGCCCAGCCGGTCAGGTCGCCGGACGGCGGCGGCGCCACGCCCACGTCCTCGGCCAGCTCCTTGAACACGTTGCGCAACGACGGCGGGATCCGTACCCCGTCCCGGACGCTGAAGCTCAGCCCGTGCGCCTGCCCCGCACCGTGGTACGGGTCCTGCCCCAGGATCAGCACCCGGGTGTCCGCCGGCGGGCACAGCCGGTACGCCGCGAACAGGTCCTCCACCGGCGGATAGACCGTGTGCGCGGCGTACTCCGCGGCGACGAACTCCCCCAGCGCCGCGGTCCGGTCCGGGTCCAGGAACGGGGCCAGCTCGGCGCGCCACGGCGCCGGCAGCAGCTCGGTCAGGTTCACAGCGCCGCCAGCCGGCCGGCCCAGTCGCCGCCCCGCGGCACCAGGTCGATCACCCGGGTGTCGTCGTCCTCCCGGTCGATCCGGACCTGCAGGTATTCCTCGTTGAGCTGCTCCACCAGGCCCTCGCCCCACTCCACCACGGTGACCGCCGCGTCGGCCGAGGCGTCCAGGTCCAGGTCGTCGATCTCGGCCCGCGGGTCGGGGCGGTCGCCCAGCCGGTACGCGTCCGCGTGCACCAGCGGCACCGGCCCGGCGTGCACCCGGGCGATCACGAACGTGGGTGAGGTGACGTCGCCGCGCACCCCCAGCCCGGCCCCGATGCCCTGCACGAGGGCGGTCTTGCCGGCCCCGAGCGGCCCGGTGAGCAGCACCAGGTCGCCGGGGCGCAGCACGGTGGCGAGGCGGCGGCCGAACGCGCGGGTGTCGTCCACGGTGGCCAGCCGGATGCCGGTGGTGATCACGAATTGTTCTCCATGCTCAGCTTGTCCACGAAGGAGAGTAGTGCCTCGTTGACGTCGTCCGCCTTCTCCAGCATGACGACGTGGCCGCTGTTGTCGATCTTGACCAGCTGAGCCTCCGGCAGGTGACGCAGGATCTCCTCGGAGTGGGTCACCGGAGTCAGATAGTCCTTGGTGCCGACCAGCACCAGCACGGGCACCCCGGCGAGCGCGGACAACGCCGGGAAGCGGTTGTGCGAATACAGCGTGTGCAGGTATTTGGTCAGGGTCTCGGCCGACGTCTTGGAGTTCATCTGCTCCACGAACGTGACCAACGACGGGCTCGGGCGGGAGTCGCCGAAACCGTACCGGCGGGTGAGCAGCCAGGCCAGGTCGGCGGAGGCGATCCGGGCCCGGTCGATGACGTTGCCGCCGATCCGGGTGGCGCCGGTCCACACCGGGAAGAACGGCGCGCTGGCCCGGGCCACCAGCGTCGGCACACCCAGTTTGGTCTTGTCGATGAGGCCGGCCGAGGTGGAGATCAGCACGACGCCGGTGACCCGGCGGCCGAACCACTCCGGGTACTGCTCGGCGAACGCCATGATGGTCATGCCGCCCATCGAGTGCCCGACCAGGATGATCGGCCCGTCCGGCACGGTCGCGTCGAGGATCGCGGCGAGCGACTTGCCGAGCGCGGCGATGTCGTAGTTGCCGGACCGCAGCCGGCTGGACCGGCCGTGCCCCGGCTGGTCGTAGAAGACCAGGCGGTTGCGCCCGTGCCGGCTCATCGCCTGGCGCTGGAAGTAGAAGGTGCCCATGTCCAGGGCGAAGCCGTGCACGAAGACCACGGTGGGCCGGCCGGCCGCGGTGCCCGGCTCGACGATCTCCACGTGCAGGTCGGTGCCGTCCGCGGCGGTGACGGTCAGCTCCGAGTCGAACGGCTGCTCGCCGAACTCCTCGTCCCGGTACGGGTCGCCCGGGGCGTTCAGCGACTTGCGCACCAGCGCCCGCTCGACCGCGAACGCGGTGGCCAGCCCCGCCGCGGCCACCCCGACGACCGCCCCCACGAGCCCGACCCGCTTGGCGCGCCGGCTCGACCTCGCCGTACTCATCCAGCCTCCCCGTCCCCGGCACCGCGCCCGGCAGAGCCGTCGTAGACGCGCGGCACGCGGCTGCCTCCGAACCTCGTCACGATCTCGTAGTTGATCGTCCCGATCGCCGCGGCCCAGTCGTCGGCGGTCGGCCGCTCCGCGCCGAACAGCGTGGCCACGTCGCCGGGCGTCACCGGGTCGTCCCCGCAGTCCAGCACGACCTGGTCCATGCACACCCGCCCGGCGATGGTACGGACCGCGCCGCCCACCTCGACCGGCCCCACGTTGGAGGCGTGCCGGGGCACCCCGTCGCCGTAGCCCAGCGGGATCAGCGCCAGCGTCGTCTCCCGGTCGGTGTGGTACGCGTGCCCGTACGACACGCCCTGGCCGGCCGGGACCCGCTTGGTCTGCGCGACCCGGGCGCGGGCGGTCATGGCCGGCCGGAGACCGAACCGGCGCCCCTCGATCGGCGACAGGCCGTAGATCGCGATGCCGGTGCGGACCAGGTCGAAGTGGGCGTCCGGCCGGGACAGCGTGGCCGCCGAGTTGGCGATGTGCCGGTACCGCGGGCGGATGTCGTGTCGCTCGGCCACCGCCAGACCGTCGGCGAACGCGGCCAGCTGCCGGTCGGTGATCTCGGCGCCGGGATCGTCCGCGGACACGAAGTGGCTCCAGATGCCCACCACCTCGACGTCGCCGTCGGCCCGCGCCTTCGCCGCCGCGTCCAGCAGGGCCGGCCACTCGTCCGCGGTGGCCCCGCCGCGCGCCAGGCCGGTGTCCAGCTTGAGGTGCGCCCGCGCCGGGCGCTGCGCGGACCGGGCCGCCTCCACCAGCTCGCCGAGCTGCGCCACGCCGCCCGCGCTCAGGTCGACCCCGGCGGCGACGCCGTCCCGCAGCGGCACCCCGGGTGCGTGCAGCCAGGCCAGCACCGGCGCGGTGATGCCCTGCGCGCGCAGCGCCAGCGCCTCGGTCAGCGTCGCGACGCCGAGCCAGGTGGCGCCGCCGGCCAGCGCGGCCCGGGCCGACGGCAGCATGCCGTGGCCGTACCCGTCGGCCTTCACCACGGCCATCACCTCGGCACGCGTGGACGCGCGCAGCATCGCCACGTTGTCCCGGATGGCGTCCAGATCGATCCGGACCTCGGCCTGCCACATGGGTCCAGCCTACGGGCGGGTACGACACTTCCGGGCACCCCGCCGGGGCCTAGCCGAGCAGTCCGGCCAGCACCGTGCGCAGCGCCGCCGCCACGTCCGCCGAGGTCACCGGCCCGCCCTCGGCCGCGCGCCGGCCGGCCAGGCCGTGCACGTACGCGGCGGCCACCGCGGCGCGCTCGGGCGGCAGCCCGCCCGCCAGCAACGACCCGAGCAGCCCGGCGAGCACGTCGCCACTGCCCGCGGTGGCCAGCGCAGCACTGCCGGTCGGGTTGACCCAGGCCTCCCCGGCCGGCGTCGCGACGACCGTGCGGTCACCCTTGAGCAGGACCACCGCGTTGAGCCAGGCGGCCAGCCGGCAGGCCGCGTCCACCCGGTCCGCACCGGGCGCCTCGCCGGCCAGCCGGGTGAACTCGCCGTCGTGCGGCGTGATCACCAGCGGCGCGTCCCGCCGCAGGTCGTTCGCGTGCTGGCCGTCCACCAGCAGGGTGATCGCATCCGCGTCCAGCAGCACCGGCAACGACGTGGCCAGCACGCTGCGCAGTTCGGTGCGGGCGCCGGCGTCGGTGCCGATCCCGGAACCGCACACCCAGGCCTGCACCCGGCCCGCGTCGGCCACCTTGGGCGCGACGACGACCGACGGATGGGCCCGTACCACCTCGGCATGGGCGCTGCCGGCGTACCGGACCATGCCGGCCGGCCCGGCCAGCGCGCCGGCCACCGACAACAGCGCGGCACCCGGGTACTGCGCCGAGCCGGTCGCCACGCCCACCACGCCACGGCTGTACTTGTCGGACGCCGGTCCGGGTTGCGGCCACCAGCCGGCCACGTCGGGTGCGTCCGGCACCCGGACCGCGGGATCGGCGCGCAGGACCGGACCGAGCCCGATGTCGACCAGTTCGACGTGCCCGGTGCGCGCCGCGGCGGGACCCACCACATGCGCCGGCTTCAGGCACCCGAAGGTGACCGTGACGTCCGCGTCCACCGCGTCGCCCGGCACGTCACCGGTGTCCACCGCGACCCCGCTCGGCACGTCGACCGCCACCACCACGGCCCGCCGGCCGGCCCGCCCGCGCAGGTCGCCGAGCCGGGCCACCAGGTCGGCGGCGGGCGGGCGCAGTCCGCCGCTGGCACCGATCCCGACGATGCCGTCCAGCACCAGGTCGGCGCGCTCGGGCAGGTCGCGTACCGTCCGGCCGCCGGCACCGCGCAGTGCGGCCAGTGCCGCCAGGTGCACCCGCTCCGGGTTCAGCAGCAGGGCGCGGACCTGGGCGCCACGGGCGGCGAGCCGGGCGCCCGCGTACAGCGTGTCGCCCCCGTTGTCGCCGCTGCCGACCAGCAGCAGCACCGGGGCGCCGTACACCCCGCCGCTCTCCGCGAGCAGGAGCAGGCAGCGCCGCGCCAGGCCGGCCGCGGCCCGCTGCATCAGCGTGCCGTCCGGCAGCGTCGCCATCAGCGTCTGTTCCGCCGCGCGGACGACCGCCACCCGCCAGGCCTGCCGCATCGGTTACCTCCGTGCCGTTTCCGGCGTCACGCCTCCGCGACCACCATCGCCGACGCGATGCCGCCGTCGTGGGACAGGGACAGGTGCCACCGGTTGATGCCCCGTTCGATGGCCGCTGCGGCGACCGTACCGGACACGGTCAGCCACGGCCGCCCGTCCGGATCCGCCACGATCTCGCAGTCGTGCCACCGCAGGCCGGCCGGCGCGCCCAGCGCCTTGGCCACCGCCTCCTTGGCGGCGAACCGCGCGGCCAGCGACTCGGCGGACCGCGGATTGCCGGAGCCGGTCAGCCGCTCACCGTCGGTGAACAACCGGTCCGCCAGCAGCGGCGTGCGCTCGAGGGCGCGGGCGAAGCGTTCCACCAGAACGACGTCGATGCCGACGGACACAATCACGGCGCCCACCCTAGACGACCTGCCCCGAGGGGACTGGTTCTCGTCGGCGACGGGGGCCCGGGCCGGTGTGCAAGACCTGTGGACAACGTCCGGGTACGCCGGACGCACGCCGTCCACAGGGCCGGATCTCCGCCGGGGTGCGGCCCTAACGTCGACGGGGTCGTCCCCGCTCCCCATCCTGGAGGCCGCCGATGCGACCCGATCTCGAAGTCGACACCGCCGCCGTGCGCCGGTGCGCCGCCGACGTGGCGGACACCGGGGCCCGGCTGGCCGCGGGCGCCGCCCGGGCACCGGCCGCGGTGGCCGTGCCGCGGTGGTCCGCGTCCGAGGCGGCCGGCACGCTGGCGGACGCCCTCGCCGAACGGCTCGTCGGGCTCGGGTCCGACGTCACCGGCACCGCGCGGCAGATGTCCGCGACCGCGGACGCCTACGAGGCGGCCGACGACCGGGCCGCCGCCCGGCTGGCGGCCCACCGGTGAGGCGCGGGCGATGACTGCGGTGACCTACGCGCGGCTGCGGGCCGCCGATCCCGGGCGGTGGCGCGCCGCCGCGCTCGACTGGCGGCAGTGGGCGGCGGCGGCCGGGCGCTGGACGGCCGAACTCGCCGCGCACCTGGCCCGGGTGCAGGCCGTGTGGACCGGCGCCGCGGCGGCCTCCGCGGCGGCACGGATCCGGCGGCTGCGCTGCGCGCTGGACCGGCTCCGGCTGCTGTGCTGGGAGGCGGACCAGACGCTGAGCGAGTTCGCGGCCGTGCTGGTGCGGGCCCGGGCGTTGCTGGCACGCGCGACGGAGGCGGCGGCGCGGGCCGGCCAGGTGATCCGGGACGACGGTTCGCTGCCGCGGGCCGGCGCGGCCCAGGCAGCGGGTGATCTCGCCACCGTCCTGCGGCTGGCCGCGGCGGCGGACGCGGCCGCCACCCGCCGTCTCGCCGGCCTGGCGGAACTGGCCGCCGCGCCCGGCGGCACGGCCCCACCCGTTCCGCCGGCTCCGCTTCCCCCGCCCACCGCCGCCCCCGCCGAGGTACGCCGCTGGTGGGACGGCCTGTCCCCGGCCCAGCGGCACCACCTGGTGGCGACGGAGCCGGCCCGGATCGGCCCGCGCGACGGCATCCCGGCCGCCGATCGCGACCTGGCGAACCGGCTGCTGCTCGACCAGCACCGCGCCGGCCTGGACCGGGCCATGGCACACGCGACCGGCCGGGAACGCCGCCGCCTGGGCGGTCTCCGGGACGGACTGGACGACCTCGAGCGCCGCCTGGTGCAGGCCGAGGGCCCGCGTGGCTACCTGCTGGCGCTGACGTTCGACGGCGAGGGCGGGGCCGTCGTGGCGCTCGGCGATCCGGATCGGGCCGACCACGTCCTGACCCACGTGCCGGGCATGACCGCCGACCTGGCGTCGTACCGGCCGGAGCTGGCGCGCGCGGAGCGGGTGGCGGTCCGGGCGACCGAGCTGGCCCCGGCCGCGGGGACCAGCGCGGTGCTCTGGCTGGGCTACGACGCACCGGACTTCGTCGACGAGGCGGCCGGCCGGGGTCTCGCCGAGGCGGGCGCCGCCGGGCTGCGCGGGTTCCAGGACGGGCTGCGCGCCACCCACCACGGCGACGCCGGCCACCTGACCGTGCTCGGGCACAGCTACGGCTCGCTGGTGGTCGGCTCCGCCGCGACCGGCCCGGGCCTGCAGGCGGATGACGTGGTGTTCGTCGGCTCGCCGGGCGTCGGCGTGGACTCCGTCCGCGACCTCGCGGTGCCGCCGGACCGGGTGTGGGCCGGCACCGCACGCTCGGACGTCGTCCAGTACGCCGCGGTCTCGGCCCGCAGCCTGCTGGAGGACCTGGTCGTCTCGCGCGCCCTGCCGGTGGCCGGGCCGGTCCTCGCGTTCGGCCTGCCCGAGGACGACCTGTGGCACGGGCGCAACCCGGCCGACCCGGCGTTCGGCGCCCGGGTGTTCGGCTGCCAGCCCGGCGCCGGGCACACCGGCTACTGGGAACCGGGTGGCCCGGCGCTCGACGCGCTGGCCGGCATCACCGTGCGGCGGGGCCCGTCATGACCGGCCCGGTGTCACTCGACCGTGACCGACTTCGCCAGGTTGCGCGGCTGGTCGACGTCGTGCCCACGGGCCGCGGCGATCTCGCACGCGAGGATCTGCAACGGCACGGTGGTCATCAGCGGCGCGAGCAGCGTCGGCGTGCGCGGGACCAGGATCAGGTGGTCCGCGTACGGTGCCACGGCGTCGTCACCCTCCTCGGCGATGACGATGGTGCGGGCGCCGCGGGCGCGTACCTCCTGGATGTTGGAGACGACCTTGTCCCGCAGCACGCCGCGGCCGGCCGGCGAGGGCACCACGCAGACCACCGGGGTGCCCTGGTCGATCAGCGCGATCGGCCCGTGCTTGAGTTCGCCCGCGGCGAAGCCCTCGGCGTGCATGTAGGCGAGTTCCTTGAGCTTGAGCGCGCCTTCCAGGGCCACCGGGAAACCGACGTGCCGGCCGATGAACAGCACCGTGGACGCGGTCTTCAGGTCGCGGGCGAGGGCCCGGACGTCCTCCATCCCGGCGAGCAGGTCACGCAGCTGGTCCGGGATGGTCTGCAGGCGGGACACCACGGACGCGACCTCGTCGGCGTACATGACCCCGCGGATCTGCGCCAGGTGCAGGCCGATCAGGTAACACGCGACCAGCTGGGTGAGGAACGCCTTGGTGGACGCCACCGCGATCTCCGGGCCGCCGTGGGTGTAGAGCACGGCGTCGGACTCGCGCGGGATGGTCGAGCCGTTGGTGTTGCAGATGGCCAGCACCCGGGCCTTCTGCTCCTTGGCGTGCCGCAGCGCCATCAGGGTGTCCATGGTCTCGCCGGACTGGCTGATCGCGATGACCAGCGTGGACCGGTCGAGCACCGGGTCGCGGTACCGGAACTCGCTGGCCAGTTCCACCTCGCACGGGATGCGGACCCAGTGCTCGATGGCGTACTTGGCGACCATCCCGGAGTGGTACGCCGTACCGCAGGCGATGATGAAGACCTTGTCCACGTCGCGCAGGTCCTGGTCGGTGAGCCGGACCTCGTCGAGGACGATGTCGCCACGCTCGGAGAGCCGGCCCAGCAGCGTGTCCGCGATGGCCTGCGGCTGCTCGGCGATCTCCTTGAGCATGAAGTAGTCGTATCCGCCCTTCTCGGCGGCCGACGCGTCCCAGTCGATGTGGAAGTCCTTGCCGGTCGCCGGGTTGCCCTGGAAGTCGCTGATCTCGATGCCGGCCGGCGTGATCAGCACGACCTGGTCCTGGCCCAGCTCGACCGCCTCGCGGGTGTGCTCGATGAACGCCGAGACGTCGCTGGCCAGGTAGTTCTCCCCGGCGCCGCGGCCGACCACCAGCGGCGAGTTGCGCCGGGCGCCGACCACCGCGTCGGGCACCAGGACGTCCACGGCGAGCAGCGTGAACGCACCCTCCAGCCGGCGCACCGTGCGGCGCATGCCCTCGGCCAGGAGCTGCGGGCCGTCCGCACATCCGCTCTCCCGCAGGGCGCGCATCTCCGCGGCCAGCAGGTGCGCGGCGCACTCGGTGTCGGTGTCGCTGCGGAACTCGGCGCCGCCCGCCTCCAGCTCGGCGCGCAGGCGGGCGAAGTTCTCGATGATGCCGTTGTGGATGACCGCGACCCGGCCGTCGCCGGACAGGTGCGGGTGGGCGTTGCGGTCGGTCGGGCCCCCGTGCGTGGCCCACCGGGTGTGCCCGATCGCGGTGCAGCCGGTGGCGATGCCGTCGGCGGCCCGCTCGGTCAGCGCCTTCTCCAGGTTGGCGAGCTTGCCGGCCCGCTTCTCGGTCAGGACGACGTCGCCGTCCACCACGGCGATGCCGGCGGAGTCATATCCGCGGTACTCGAGACGCCGGAGTCCGTCGAGCACGATACTGACCGCCGGGCGGTTCCCGACGTAACCCACAATCCCACACATGTGGGGCAGCGTAGCGGACGTTCGCTCATCCGTCATGCGCAAGAGCCATGCTTTCGCGCATCATACGTGATTGAAATAGCCGTTCGGTCGGTCCTTCGCGATGGGCGGACGGAACCTCCGCCGACAACCACTCCTTCGATGGATCGACACCGCGGCTCCCCACCCGCCCGCGATACCGGATGATTGCCCGGCAGGCGTACCGTCGACTTGCGCACCGTTACGGAGCCCGCACCGGGAGAGACGTTGAGCAACCAACCGCCGGACCCGCTGGGGCCCTACCACCCACCGCAGCCGCACGGACCGTCCGGCCAGCCCGGCGCCGGCCCACCCCGGCCGCCGGGGGACGAGGGGCCGGCCCACCCGGTGTCCGCCGACCCGTGGTCCCACCCGTCCGGCGACCCGCTCGCCCCGGCACCGCCGCAGTACCAGCCCGGCTATGCCGCGCCGCCCCCGCCGACGGCCCCGTTCCCCGGCCACCCCACGCAGTACGACGGCACACCGGCCTACGCACCCCAGGCGGGCCCGGACGGGATGCCACCCGGCTACCCACCGGCGGGCCCGGACGGGATGCCACCCGGCTACCCGCCGGCGGGCCCGGACGGGATGCCACCCGGTTACCCACCGGCGGGCCCGCCACCGCGCCGCAGCAACGCCCCACTGGTGGCGCTGATCCTCGCCGTCACCGTGCTCCTCTGCGGCGGCGCGGTGACCGCCGGCGTGCTGATCGTCAACAACGTCACCGACCGCGCCAAGGAAGCGATCGAGCCGATCACCGACCCGACCGTGCCGCCGGTACCGACGGAGATCCCGGACCTGCCGACGGACCTGCCCGCGCTCCCCACCGACCTGCCCAACCTGCCGGGCAGCGGCAAGACGATCGACGTCGTGTACGAGGTGACCGGCGACGGGCCGGTGGAGATCGTCTACACCGAGAAGCTGGGCGAGTCACCGAAGCGGGTCGCCGAAGCCGAGCTGCCCTGGAAGCTGAAGACGTCCATGACCGGCGCCGCGCTGGTCTCCGTGACGGCGATCCGCAGTGGCCTCGACAGCGGCTCGATCAGCTGCCGGGCCACGGTGGACGGTAAGGAGGTGGCGCAGAGCACCCGGGAAGGCACGTTCGCGACCGCGTCCTGCATCAAGATGGTGCTCGGCTAGTGCGTTGGCCGCGAACGTTCACCGGGTCTGACCCGTCAGGCTGCCTTGGTCCGGGGTCGCCCCCAGCGTTGCTGGCGTTCGCTGCGGACTCGGGCTCGTTCGCGGCGTTGCGCGGCCAGCACG
>NZ_JAIWNC010000051.1 GCF_020216025.1 Jidongwangia harbinensis
CCAACCCGCCACCTCCCTCTCAACAGCCAATATCACCGCCGTTGAGAGTGAGCCTTCGGCAACGACTACCCGCGCACGTGCACCGGTGTGTCGCCGACCCGGTGAACGTTCGTGGTCAGCGCACTAGTGGTGCTCGGCCCGGCGGGCGGCGTCCAGCTCGGAGGCCAGCTCGGCGTCCAGGTCGTGGTGCGCGTGGGTGTGTCCCTCGGCGCTCAGCTCGGCCAGGCCGGCGGCCACGTCCATCTCGGCGATCGCGGCCTCGTGGCCGTCCACCGGCGGCTTGAGGAAGACGAACGTCCGGTACGCCCAGAAGCGGAAGATCGTGGCGACGCCCGCGGCACTCAGCGTCACCACCATGATCAGGAGGGCGTGGTCCTTCTCGTTCAGGCCGCCGCCGTACTTGGCGACCGCGACCGCACCCGACTGGATGATCATCCCGACCAGGTTGAAGCCGAAGAACAGCGTGTACTCGCGACGCAGCGCTGTCTTGGTGTGGTGACGGTACGTCCAGTACCGGTTGGCGAAGTACGCCACCGTGGTCGTGACGACGGTCGCGATGACGGTGGCCTTGACGGCGCCGATCGGCAGCGCCACCCAGGTGATGGCCAGGTAGAGCAGCGTGTTGGCGGCTCCGATGACACCGAACGCGAAGGCCTCGGGGACCAGGCGGCGCAGGCGTTCCGTCAGCAGACGGGCTGAAGGCATTCGACAACCTTACGGGGAGAGGACAAGGGGGATTCCGGTGCGCGAAGCTGCTGCTTCCGGCGTTACATCCGGGGAACGATGTTCGGTGCCGGGACGTCGTCGGTATCGGTGTCCCCGGCACTCTCCGCAACGATCGGCTCGGCCGCGATGGCGGCCGGGAAGACGAAGCGGCGGTACGACCAGAAGCGGAACAGCGACCCGAACGCCGAGCCGATGATCACGCCGGACACGGTGTCGGCGAGCGGGGTCTGCAGCGCCGGCCAGAACTGGCCGAGACCGTAGTGGCTGATCCACAGGCAGACCAGGGCGATGCCCAGGCCGACCGCGTTGAGCAGGAAGAACATCGCGTACTGGCGACCCATGTGGGTGTGTTCGCGGTGCCGCCAGGTCCAGAACCGGTTGCCGGTGAACGCCAGCGTGGTGGCGATCGCGGTGGAGATGGTCTTGGCGGCCAGGGTCTCCATGTCGGCCTGCAGCAGCACGTTGAAGATGGCCGCGTCGATCAGGAAGCAGATGCCACCGACCGTGCCGAACTTGCCCAGTTCGTGAACGAGCCCCCACAGCCGGGTGCGCAGAGTCGTCTGCGGCGGTGAGGAGGCAGGCACGGACCCGAGAGTACCGGCACCCGTCACGGCCTGCTGTTTTCGTTGGCGAGTCTTAACCCGTCGGCCCCGACCGGTTACGTTGCCGGTACGGACGGTGACTGATGGCGTCCACCTCGCTGACCTCCGCGAGCCGGGCCCGGCACTCGGCGCACCAGCCCAGGTGGGTACGCATCCGGGTGGCGTCGCGCGGGGCGAGCCGGCCGCGCAGGTGCCCGCCGAGGTGGTCGCCGGTCCACCGGCAGTCCGGCCGGACCGCGGTCGCCACGTGCTGCTGAAGGTAGAGGCGGCGCAGTCCCTCGCGGGCGCGGTGGGCCAGCACGGCGACCGCGTTCGGGGTCAGGCCCAGGCGCGGCGCGATCTCGGCGGGCCCGGCGCCCTCGATCTCGGTCATCCACAGGATGTCCCGCCACCGCGGCGGGAGCTGGCGGAAGGCGCGGGCCGCGTACGTCCGTTCCAGCCGTTCCAGCGTCGGGTCCGGGAACGGTTCGCCGGCGTCGTACCGGGAGAGGTCGTCGGTGAACATGAGGCGGCGGTCGCGCCGGGCCCGGTGGTAGCTGACGTGCCGCATGGTGGTGTGCAGGTACGCCCGGAACGCGACCAGCGGTCCCCGGCCGGCGCGAAGCGTGGCGAACACCTTGGCGAACGTCTCGGCCACCAGGTCGTCGGCGTCGGCCGGGTCGCTGGCCAGCGCGTACGCCAGCTTTCGGGTCGCCGCCCGGTGCCGCTCGTAGAGGGTTCCGTACGCCGCGGTGTCGCCGGCCCGCACCGCGGCCAGGAGATCGGTGTCCGTGTCGCTGCCCGGGATCGTCATTCCTGCCTCCAGAGCCGGATGTGGGAGGAAAGCCCGATGCCGCCAAGCTTATGACGTTTAGTCCGTTTTGCGAAAGACGGTCATCCGGACTGCGCGGAGATGCGCCCGGCGCCGTAGAAACGAACGTCAACACGCACGGCGACCATCGATTGTGCGGTTGTCCACAGGTCGTACCGCTGAACTGAACGCTTCCTCGGCTTACGCTGAGCGCACTCCCATGACGCAGGCCGGACCACCGGCCCTGCCGTCATTGGTCAACGTCGACCGATAGGAGATCGCCTTGTCCGTTCCCCCCACCTCCCACAAACGCCTCCTGACCTGGATCGACGAGGTCGCCGCCCGGACCAACCCGGACCGCGTGGTCTGGTGCGACGGCTCCGAGCAGGAGTGGACCCGGATCACCGACGACCTCGTGGACAGCGGCGCGCTGGTGCGCCTGGACCCGGCGAAGCGGCCGAACTCGTTCTGGGCGCGCACCGATCCCGGTGACGTCGCCCGCGTCGAGGAACGCACCTTCATCTGCTCGGCCGACCCGGACGACGCCGGGCCCACGAACAACTGGATGGCGCCGGACGAGATGAAGGCGACCATGACCGAGCTGTACCGCGGCAGCATGCGGGGCCGGACCATGTACGTCGTCCCGTTCTGCATGGGATCGCTGGACGCCGAGAACCCGATGTTCGGGGTGGAACTGACCGACAGCCCGTACGTGGTGGCGTCGATGCGGATCATGACCCGGATGGGCACCGCCGTGCTGGCGGCGATGGGTGACGACGCGCCGTTCGTACCCGCGCTGCACTCCGTCGGCGCGCCGCTCGCGCCGGGCGAGTCCGACGTGCCCTGGCCGTGCAACGAGACCAAGTACATCTCGCACTTCCCGGAGACCCGGGAGATCTGGTCCTTCGGTTCCGGGTACGGCGGCAACTCGCTGCTCGGCAAGAAGTGCTACGCGCTGCGCATCGCCAGTGTGGCCGCCCGGGACGAGGGCTGGCTCGCCGAACACATGCTGATCATGAAGTTGACCTCGCCCGCGGGCCAGGTCCGGTACGTCGCCGGGGCGTTCCCGTCGGCCTGCGGCAAGACCAACCTGGCCATGCTGGAACCCACGCTGCCGGGCTGGAAGGTGGAGACCATCGGCGACGACATCGCCTGGATGCGGTTCGGCTCCGACGGCCGGCTGTGGGCCACCAATCCGGAGTACGGCCTGTTCGGCGTCGCGCCCGGCACCGACTTCCACACCAACCCCAATGCGATGCGTACGCTCGCCCGGGGCAACTCGGTCTTCACCAACGTGGCGCTCACCGACGACGGCGACATCTGGTGGGAGGGCATGGGTTCGCCGCCGGAACACCTCACGGACTGGCGGGGCAACGACTGGACGCCGTCGTCGGAGTCGCCGTCGTCGCACCCGAACAGCCGGTTCTGCACGCCGATCAACCAGTGCCCGATCCTGGCACCGGAGTACGACGACCCGCGCGGCGTACCGATCGACGCGATCCTGTTCGGCGGCCGGCGCAAGACGACCGTCCCGCTGGTCACCGAGGCGCGGGACTGGGTGCACGGCGTGTACCTGGGCGCCACCCTGTCGTCCGAGACGACCGCCGCCGCGGCCGGCCGGGTCGGCGTGGTGCGCCGCGACCCGATGGCGATGCTGCCGTTCATCGGCTACCACGCCGGCGACTACTTCCAGCACTGGCTCGACATGGCCAAGGGCGCCGCCGGCGGCGAGGCCGGACTGCCCAGGGTGTTCTACGTCAACTGGTTCCGGCGCGGCGACGACGGCCGGTTCCTGTGGCCCGGGTTCGGGGAGAACGCCCGGGTGCTCAAATGGATCTGCGAACGCCTGGACGGCACCGGCGCCGCCGTGGAGACCCCGATCGGCCAGGTACCCGCGCCCGACGCACTCGACCTGACCGGCCTGGACATCGCACCGGACGACGTGGCCGCCGCGCTGCGCGTGGACCGGGCCGAGTGGCTGGCCGAACTGCCGCAGATCACCGAATGGTTCGACAAGTTCGGCGACAAGCTGCCGGCCGTGCTCTGGTCCGAGCTGGACGCGCTGCGGGCCCGGCTGAACGCCGGCTGACGACGGCGCGCCCGCCCGCATGCTTGGGGCGGGCGCGCACCGGGTAGCTCCGGTACATGACCGACGGCGAGGCACGCCCCGGCGCGGTGCGCGCGCTGACCTGGCTGCTGGTCGCGACCGCGGCGGCCACCGTCGTGGTCGAGGTGCTCAACTACCGGTACGCGCCGGAGCACGGATACGGGTTCGCGGTCCGGACCGGCTGGGCGCTGCTGCGTACCCTCGGCTGGTTGATCCTGATCCGGCACGTCCGCCGGGGCCGGTCCGGTGCCCGGGCGTTCGGGCTGATCCTGGCCGTGACCACGGTCTTCGCGGTCGGCCGGCTGGTGGTACCGCGGACCGGAACACCGCCGTTGCCGGGACTGGCCGGCTTCGCGGTGCTGACCGCGCTCTGCGTCACCGTCGTGGTCCTGCTCTACCGGCATCCCGTGGTCCGCGGTTACCTGGTCCGGCACCCGCGCCGGCTGGTGTTCACCCGCGACGGCATCGGGTTGGTGGAGACGGCGCCGAAGCGGGCACCGGTCGCCGGATGGGTGCTGACCGCCCGGGTGTCGGCCTTCACCTACAGCCCGCTGATCCTGGTGCCCTGCCTGGTCGCGGTCGGCGAGCTGGGCGAGCGGCCGGAGTTCCTGCTGGCCGTGCTGTTCTGGTTCGCGGCCGGCGTCGCGGCCAGCTATGCCGTGCTGCTGAGCACCATCTTCCTGCTCCGCGGCCGGCCGTTCGGGCGGCGGCTGCTGATCTGGGTGAGCGTCGCGGTACTGGTCGTCGACCTGCCGCTGTGCTTCCTGCTGCTGGGTCTGGACGGGCTGGTCCGCGACGGGGCGCCGTTGGTGGCGGCGGTGCTGTTGACGTTCTGGTCGTTGTGGCGCGCGTCCCGTTCCGCGACGCCGGCCGGCGACGCGGAACGCCGGGCCGGCCAGGCGGCGGTTTGACCGGTTCGTCATCCGCGAGGGTTGCGTGTCGTGCACGTCCCGTCTCACTCGGGGCAGCGGGGCGTGTGGAGTTCCGGCGCGGAGCGAGCCGTTGCTGCACAAGGCGTGTGGGGGTGGCGCGGCGTGTCGAGTTTCGGCGTGCAGCGAGCCGTTGCGCTACACGCCTGCCTGGAGGGTGGCGCGAAAGGGCTCATAACCACGTCGGCGTACCAGTGGAGCGCTCCACTGGGCGAACTCAGCGAGGTGGTACGGCGGGCGCTGCACCGCTTGCCATGTGCCGCGGCCACTCTGGCATGCGGCACGGCGGTCCCTCGGCCGACCGGACAATCACCCCGGTCGCCCACGCGCGACGGTTGGTGTTGATTTAGCGGGAGATGATCGGCGGTCCCTTCGCGGATCTTGGAGCCATGGCCAAATCTTGGAGCGAAACTGCCCTCCTGGCGGCCAAGCGCCTCCAAGATCTGCGTCCGGCTCCAAGATCTGCCGCCGCCCCAGTTCCCCGAGCGCAATCCTGCTCAGATCACCTCACGGGAAGCAAAACCGCAACGAGCAGCGTCTGTCCCGGAGGCGATGGGGGCCGAGCGTTTGCCGTGTGGGGGCGGGCGCCGCACGATCAGGGCGTGGGGCACTTTGACGTCGCGGTGGTCGGTGCGGGACCGGCCGGTGCCGCGGCCGCGATCGCGGCCCGGCGGGCCGGTGCGAGCGTGCTCCTGCTCGACCGCGCCGACTTCCCCCGGGACAAGCCGTGCGGTGACGGCATCGCGGCCGAGGCGCTCGACGTGCTGGCCGGGCTGGGCGTCACCGGGATCACCGACGGCTACCCGCCGGTCGCCCGGCTGCGCCTGGTCGGTCCGGGTGGCTCCGCGGTGGCCCGGCCGCTGCCCCGCCCGGCGCACACCGTGCCGCGGCGGGTGTTCGACGCCCGGCTGGTGGCGGCGGCGGTGGCGGCCGGGGCGGAGCTGCGCCGGCACACCGTCCGGAGCGTGCACACGCGGCGGGCGGTGCACCTCGACGACCTGTGCACCGCGGACGTGGTGATCGGCGCGGACGGCGCGAATTCGACGGTCCGGCGGGCGCTCGGTCATCCGGCCAACCCGGACGGGCATCTCGCGGTCGCGATCCGGGGGTACGCCCGATCGGACAACACCGAGCAGCACATCGTCACCACGAGCGCGCGCTGGCCCGCGTACGCCTGGTCGTTCCCGATCGGGGACGGCACCGCCAACGTGGGGTACGGGGAGGTGCGGCGCGGCCGGGCGCTGAGCCGGGCGTACCTGCTGGAGCGGCTGGACCACCTGCTACCGGGCAGCGAACCGGGCGGCCTGCGCGCCCACCACCTGCCGTTGTCCACCCGGCGCCCGCCGCCGGGCCGGGACCGGGTGCTGCTGGCCGGGGACGCGCTGTCGCTGATCAACCCGTTCACCGGCGAGGGCATCTTCTACGCGGTGCTCTCCGGTGCGCTGGCCGGCGCGGCCGCCGCGGGTGGCCCGGAGCGGGCCGCGGCCCGGTACGCCGCCGCGCTGCACCGGCGGCTCGGCCGGCACCTGCGGCACTCCGGCCTGGCCGCGCGGCTCACCCAGCGGCCGGCCGTGGTGGACGCGGCGGTCCGGGCCGCCCGGTCGGATCAGGCGGTATTCGACCGTATGGTGGCTCTGGGGCTGGGTGACGGGGTTTTCGACCTTCGCACGATCGGACGCATCGCGGGTGAATTGACCCGCTCGCGCCCGGTCGGCCCTTGAGCCGGGCCCGGGGCTCGATAGGCTGGGTGTGATGAGTCTGCGTTCCCTGGTCTACGCGTTCTACGAGCGGCGCCTCGCCGGAAAGCTGGCCGGCAAGCCGGTGCCGCAGCATGTCGGCGTCATGTGTGACGGCAATCGGCGGTGGGCCCGTGAGATGGGTTACGTCGACCCCAACGACGGCCACCGGGTCGGCGCGGCCCGGGTCACCGAGCTGCTCGCCTGGTGCGATCAGGCCGGCATCAAGCACGTCACGCTCTACCTGCTGGCCACCGACAACCTGCGCCGCCCGGCCGCCGAGCTGGAGCCGTTGCTGCAGATCATCGAGGATCTGGCGACCGAGCTGGCCGAGGACGGCAACCCGTGGCGGCTGCGCATGGTGGGCGCGCTCGACGTGCTCCCGGCGTCCACCGCGGCCACGCTGAAGGCGGCGCAGGAGCGGACCCGGGACCGCACCGAGGGTGTCGAGGTCAACATGGCGGTCGGGTACGGCGGCCGGCGCGAGATCGCCGACGCGGTGCGTTCGCTGCTGCACGAGCACGCCGCGGCCGGCCGCACCATCGAGGAACTGGCCGAGATCCTCGACGTCGAGCACATCGCCGAGCATCTCTACACCCGAGGCCAGCCCGATCCCGACCTGGTCATCCGGACCAGCGGCGAGCAGCGGTTGTCCGGTTTCCTGTTGTGGCAGTCGGCGCACTCGGAGTTCTACTTCCACGACGCCAACTGGCCGGACTTCCGCCGGATCGACTTCCTCCGGGCCCTGCGTTCGTACGCCAACCGGCAACGCCGGTACGGCGCCTAGCGTCTAGAAGCTCCGCATCCCGTCGGCGATGAACTCGGCGACGGCCTGCGGCGACGCCAGCGTGAGGTCGGCGGCGCTGGACACCTCGGCACCGGTCTCCGGGTTGGCCACCGCCACGCACATGCCGAAGAAGTCGGGCTCCACCGCCTCCCGGGCGCGCAGCGCGTCGAACGCCTTGATGTCGCTCATGTCGTCGCCGAAATACCAGGCGCAGTCGGCCGCCTTCACGCCCTCGCTGATGACCATGCCCTTGTCCTGGTCCACCGGCGGCTTGAGCTCGGCCACCATGCGGCCGCCCTGGGTCTTCAGGCCGAGGCGTTCGGCCTGCTCGTGTGCCCAGGCGTCGACCGTGCCGGCCAGCTGCGGGGCGGTCCGGTAGTGCAGCGCGACGGAGAGCCGCTTGTACTCCACCAGGATCGCGTCGGGCAGCTCGGTGCGGGCGCGCTCGGCCAGGTCGGCCATCGCCGGCACCCAGGGCAGCGCGGCCGGCTCGGTCACCACTTCGCCCTCGTGCCAGACCTCGAGGCCGTACAGCCCGTACAGGTCGACGTGGGACAGCGACGCGAACCGGGAACGCAGGAAGCTCACCGGCCGGGCCGACACGATCGCGACCCGGCTCACCTTGCCGGCCAGTTGCTCCAGGACACCGAGCACTGACTCCACCGGCTGGGAGGCGTCCGGGTCGTCGGTGACCGGCGAGAGGACGCCGTCGAAATCGAAGAAGAACGTCGTGCGCTGCGCATGGTCGGCGGTGAAGCGCCACGCCTCCGCGGGACTCAGCGGATGGGTGGGGCGTGCAGTCTCTGCCACGGCTTTCAGACTACCTGCTCGGGCGAGCACTTTCGGTACGCGAAGTTCTCAACCGTCCCCGGATGGCGCGCCGTGCCGCTTTGTACTACCGCCCGTCGCAGTTGACCGCTAGCGTTCTAGACATGGCAAGGGGTCATCCCTAGCCAGCCGGCCGCCCGGACCTGCGAGAGAAGCGCCACGGGGCCCGCATCCCGACCCCGTGCAACCAGATGGGCGTCGGAGGTGGCGGACCGCGGGCGGACCGGGTTGCACGCCCGCTGGAGCAGGCCTGTGACATCTCGCCGTACCGACGCCGGGGCTACTCACAACCCGGCCGCCAACGTCTCCAGCAGCCGTGCCGGAACGGGGCGCAAGTCCCGCGACCGGCACGCGGACGCGGAGCCCGCCCCAGCGGGACGGGTCTTCGTGCTGGACACCTCGGTCCTGCTGTCCGATCCGGCGGCGTTCCGCCGGTTCAGCGACCACGAGGTGGTCGTACCGCTTGTGGTGATCTCCGAGCTGGAGGCCAAGCGCCACCATCCCGAACTCGGCTGGTTCGCGCGCCAGTCGCTGCGGATCCTGGACGAGTTGCGCATCAAGTACGGGCGGCTGGACCGTCCGGTGCTCTGCAACGACGAGGGCGGCACGCTGCGGGTCGAGCTGAACCACGCCGACCAGAGCGTGCTGCCGCACGGGTTCCGCAACGACGCCAACGACACCCGGATCCTGTCCGTGGCGCTCGGGCTCACCGCGGAGGGCCGCGAGGTCACGCTGGTCAGCAAGGACATGCCGCTGCGGGTCAAGGCGGCGTCGGTGGGCCTGGAGGCGGACGAGTACCGGCACGGCCAGGCCAGCGACCCGACCTGGACCGGCATGGCCGACCTCACCCTGGCCGAGGACGAGGTCAGCCGGCTGTACGCGGGCGAGGAGCTGGAACTCGCGGAGGTGGAGAACCTGCCGTGCCACACCGGCCTGGTCATCCATTCGCAGAACGGCTCGGCGCTGGGGCGGGTCACTCCGGACTCCAGCGTGAAGCTGGTACGCGGTGACCGGGACGCGTTCGGGCTGCGGGGACGCTCGGCGGAGCAGCGGGTCGCGTTGGACCTGCTGCTGGACGAGTCGATCGGGATCGTGTCGCTGGGCGGCCGGGCCGGCACCGGCAAGTCCGCGCTGGCGTTGTGCGCGGGGCTCGAGGCCACCATGGAACGCAACCGGCACAAGAAGGTCGTGGTGTTCCGTCCGCTGTACGCGGTCGGCGGCCAGGAACTCGGCTACCTGCCCGGCAGCGAGTCGGAGAAGATGTCGCCCTGGGCGCAGGCGGTGTTCGACACACTGGGCGCGGTGGTGCACGCGAACGTCATGGACGAGGTGCTGGCGCGCGGCATGCTCGAGGTGCTCCCGCTGACCCACATCCGCGGCCGGAGCCTGCACGACGCGTTCGTGATCGTGGACGAGGCCCAGTCGCTGGAACGCAACGTGCTGCTCACCGTGTTGTCCCGCATCGGTCAGGGCTCCCGGGTGGTGCTCACCCACGACGTGGCCCAGCGGGACAACCTGCGGGTCGGACGGCACGACGGGGTGGCCGCGGTCATCGAGGCGCTGAAGGGTCACCCGATCTTCGCGCACGTGACGCTCACCCGTTCGGAGCGGTCACCGATTGCTGAAGTTGTCACCGATCTACTGGAGGATATCCCTCAGTAATCACCTGCTCACAGGGGTATTTGGTGTCGATTTGAAGGCAACGGCGGCGTGATCCAAGTCACAAGGACACGCCGCCGTTTCACATCGACTTCACGTTGCGCCATGGTGGCTGGCGAGCGTCATCGCAACCCCCCCGGCGATGAAGATCGACCTGGGGGTGTTCCCTGCCCCCAACGAAAGGGATACTTCGTGAATCGGCTCTGGAGCCGGGTCGGTATCCGTGCCACCTCGGTCGGTCTGCTCGTTCTGGGCGTGATCGGTGGTGTCTACATCGGGCAGGACCGCGAGGTCCCGCAGCGCACCTCGCAGTCCCAGCGCGCCGTCCAGCCGCAGGTGAACGAGGAAGTGCTGTTGAAGGCGCGGCACAGCGAGCACGCGGCGGCCCGGGCCTGGCAGCGCCGGGCGGAGGATGCCGCGGCCGCCAAGGCCGCCACCGAGGCGAAGGCCGCGGCCGGCAAGGCCCGGAAGCTGGAGAAGAAGGTCATCGCGAAGAAGGCCGCCGAGAAGAAGGCCAAGGAGGCCGCGGAGGCCAGGAACGAGTCCTCGTCGGGCGGCGGTGGCACGGTGGAGTACACCGGGCCGGTGCCGGAGTCCTGCAACGAGTTCAGTGGCAACCGGGAGACCGGCTGCTCGCTGATGATCCAGGCCGGTTTCGACATCGAGCAGTTCTCCTGCCTGAACAAGCTGTGGGAGCGGGAGAGCGGCTGGAACCACAAGGCCGAGAACCCCAGCTCCGGTGCGTACGGCATCCCGCAGGCGCTGCCCGGCGACAAGATGGCCTCCGAGGGAAGCGACTGGCGGACGAATCCGGCCACGCAGATCAAGTGGGGCCTGGGCTACATCAAGGGGCGGTACGACACGCCGTGCGGCGCCTGGGGTCATTCCGAGGACGTCGGCTGGTACTAAAACTGCAGGACAAAGGGGGTACGCGCTCGGCGCGTACCCCCTTTTCCCGGTCCGGCGATGGTCAAATGTCCATATGGTCCGTAAAGTGGCTTCTTTGCTCCTGCTCGGTGTCCTCGCCACGGCGCTGTCCGTCGGCGAGATACCGGCCCGGGCCGGAGACGGTGCGCAGCCGCTCCGCGAGGTGGTCGGCGGCAACCTGGCACCGCAGGGCCGGTTCCCCTGGATGGTGCGGCTGTCCATGGGCTGTGGCGGTGCGCTGACCGCGCCGCGGGTGGTGCTGACCGCCGGGCACTGCGTGGCCGGCAGCGGGCCGGACACCAGCATCACCGTCACCGCCGGAGTCACCGACCTGACGTCGAGCCGCGCGGTCCGGGCCAGGTCCGTGACCGTGATCCGGGCCGACGGCTTCCTCAGCGAGACCCGCGGCGACGACTGGGCGCTGATCCGGCTGGACCGCGCGCTGAACCTGCCGACGCTCGACGTCACCCAGGCCGGCGTGGGCGGGGACAAGGGTCCGTTCACCATCCTCGGCTGGGGACAGACCAGCGAGGGCGCCGTCCGCCAGGAGCGCCGGCTGCGGTACGCGACCGTGCCGATGGTGTCCGACGCGGCCTGCGCCAAGGCGTACCGGACGGTCGGCGTGCAGCTGGTGGAGAACGAGTCGCTCTGCGCCGGACGCCGCGGCGTCGACACCTGCCAGGGCGACTCCGGCGGGCCGCTGGTCCGCAAGGACGGCCGCGGCCGCTGGACCCAGGTCGGCATCGTCAGCTGGGGCCTGGGCTGTGCCCGCACCGGCTACCCGGGCGTCTACACCCAGCTGTCCGCGTTCCGCGCGGCGATCCGGATCGCCACCCGCCGCCTGAGCTGAGCGGTTGGCGCTGGGGACACGACCTGTAACCATGGGTGCATGGCTTACGGGTTGGACGACGCACGCGAACAGGCGGCGATGAAGTTCGGCACCGAGGCGTTCTACGCCTCGCTGGGCCGCGCCTTCGTCACGATGTGCGCGGTCGTCCCGTTCCTGTTCCTGGTGGAGGTGCTCGACATCGGCCTGGGCGCCGGCTACCTGGACGTGGCCGGCGGCATCATCCCGCGCCGGATCGAGGGCCTGGACGGCGTGCTGTTCAGCCCGTTCCTGCACGCCGGCTGGGAGCACCTGTACGGCAACAGCGTCCCGCTGATCCTGCTCGGCACGTTCGTCCTGGCCGGTGGCAGCAGGCGGTTCCTCTACTCCACCGCCCTGATCATGGCGGTCAGCGGGCTGGGCGTGTGGTTCGTCGGCGACCCGCAGAGCGTGGTGGTCGGCGCCAGCGGCGTCGTGTTCGGCTACCTGGGCCTGCTGTTCGCCCGCGGGTTCGTCGAGCGCAACTGGTGGAACCTGGGCGTGGCCGCGTTCATCGGGTTGCTGTACTGGTACCAGCTCTACACGATCCTGCCGACCGACCAGCCGGTGTCCTGGCAGGGGCACCTGCTCGGGCTGCTCGGCGGCATGGTGGCGGCCGTGCTGTTCCGGCGCCGGCGCCCGCCCGCCGCGCCCCCGCTCTACCCCGGCCCCAACCTCTACGGCGACTAGTCAGGAGGGTGGCGGCACCGCGGGCAGGTGGCCGTCGAAGTCGACCGCCGAGTACATCGCCAGCTTCTCCAGCCGGTGCCAGGAGTCGATCACCCGGATCGTGCCGCTCTTCGAGCGCATCACGATCGACTGGGTGTGCACCCCGCTGGACCGGTAGCGGACGCCCTTGAGCAGGTCGCCGGACGTGACGCCGGTGGCCACGAAGAAGCAGTTGTCGCCGGTCACCAGGTCGTCCGTGGTGAGCACCCGGTCCAGGTCGTGCCCGCCGGCGACGGCCTTCTCCCGCTCTGATTCGTCCAGCGGCCACAGCTTCGCCTGGATCATGCCGCCCAGGCACTTCAGGGCGCACGCCGCGGTGATGCCCTCCGGGGTGCCGCCGATGCCCATCAGCACGTCCACGTCCGACTCGGCGCGCGCCGCGGAGATGGCACCGGCGATGTCGCCGTCGGAGATGAACCGGATCGTGGCGCCGGTGTCGCGTACCTCCTTGACCAGGGCCGCGTGGCGCGGCCGGTCCAGGATGCAGACCGTCACGTCGGACACGCTGACCCGTTTCGCCTTCGCGATGCGGCGCAGGTTCTCGGTGGCGCCGGCGTTGATGTCGATCACGTCGGCGCAGTCCGGGCCCACCGCGATCTTCTCCATGTAGAAGACCGCACTCGGGTCGAACATCGCGTGCCGCTCGGCCACCGCCAGCACCGCCACCGCACCCGGCATGCCCTTGCTCATCAGCGTGGTGCCGTCCACCGGGTCGACCGCCACGTCCACCTCGGGTCCGGTGCCGTCGCCCACCTGCTCGCCGTTGTAGAGCATCGGGGCGTTGTCCTTCTCGCCCTCGCCGATCACCACGACGCCGCGCATCGGGATCGAGTTGATCAGCTTGCGCATGGCGTCGACAGCGGCGCCGTCGCCGCCCTCCTTGTCGCCGCGGCCGACCCACCGGCCGGCCGCCATCGCCGCGGCCTCGGTGACACGGACCAGATCGAGAGCGATGTTGCGGTCGAGATCCTGCGGAATCCGGGCACCGGGCATGTGGCCTCCTCGCGACGCTGCGGGTGTGGGTGACCTGATCCTCACACGGCGCCGGGCACAAAGTCCCGCCCCGAGCGACATGGTTAACAATGGAGAGGTGGAACCCGACGCCCCCGACGCCGACCAGCGGCCCATCACGCTCGGCAAGCGCGAGGGGCGGTCGCCGCGTGACATGGCGCTGTCGCTGGCGGTCCTGCTGATCCCGATCGCGTTGCTGCTCACGTTCTACCGGGTGGTGCTCGACGGCGACGAACCGATCCGGGTCGACCCGGCCCCGGCGGTCCAGGAGGCCCGCTCGGCCGGGGCCTTCCCGGTCGTGCTGCCGGCCGGCCTCGGCGACGACTGGCGGGTGACCACCGCCATGTTCCGCCGCCAGGACGACGGCGCCACGCTGCGCCTCGGCTACGTGGACCCGGGCGACGACCCGGTGCAGCTGGTGCAGAGCAGCGTCCCGGCGGAGACGCTGCTGCCCGCCGAACTGACCGAGGACGCGGAGGTGCGCGGCATGTTCCGGGCGCCGAGCGGCGTGTGGCGGCGCTACGACGCCCGCCCCGGAGAGGCCGCGCTGGTGCTGGCCGAGTCGGGCCGTACGGTCGTGGTGGTCGGCCGGAGCGAGTGGGCGAACCTCGAGGCGTTGGCCAGCTCGCTGTCCTGAATCCGAACTGTGATGCCCGTCCCTGGAAACGGGACGGCGGTGACCATCGACGGTGTTCTACGCTCCGCGCGTCGATTCTCACCCTCAGTACGGAGTATTAAATGAAGTTCGCACGGGGAAAGTTCGCCGTGATGGTCCTGACCACCGCGCTGGGTGCCACCCTGACCGCCTGTGGCACCTCCACCGACGGCGGGAACACCGCTGCGGCGGAGCCGCCGGCCGACCCGAAGGCCGCCCTCACCGCGTCGGCCTCCGGCCTCAAGGCCGGTGACTACGCGTTCATCTCCGAATCACCCGCGGGCAAGGGGAAGGGGGTCGTGCACAAGGACAGCAAGAGCGCCAACCTGACGATGTTCGTCGAGGAGGACGGCATCAAGGGCTCGATCGCCTTCCGGTTCGTCGACACCGACCGCTACGCCAAGTTCGACATGGACACCAAGGCGCTGAGCGCCCAGCTCAAGGACGTCGACACCAGCGACCCCGAGATGGCCGAGATGGTCGAGGGCCTCGAGGACATGGTCGACATGTTCAGCGGCAAGAAGTGGCAGCACGTCGACCTGACCAAGGTCAAGGAGCCCGGCGAGCTCAGCCTCGACGAGGAGAACCCGGACCTGACCGGCGCGAGTGACCTGATCGCCGGCGTGGTGACGGCGGAGGGCGACGCCCGCACCATCACCGGCACGCTGGACGCCACCAAGTCGGACCAGACCAACTCGCCGTGGGACGCCGACGACCTCAAGGCGATGGGCGCCGCCGCGAAGGCGCTGCCGTACACCGCGACGCTGGACGAGCAGGGCCGGCTCACCAAGCTGTCGTTCGAGGCGCCGAAGGCCGGCGAGATCCCGGCCGGCACCTGGTCGGTGACGATCAGCGGGTACGGCGAGCAGACCGCGCAGGCCAAGCCGCCCGCCGACAAGACCGAGGAGATGTCCGCCCAGGGTTACGAGATGCTGAACAGCTGATCGTCAGTCCTGGTCACGCGCGGCCCGGGCGGCGTCGATGCGCTCCCGGGCCCCGTCCAGCCAGCGCTGGCAGACGTCGGCCAGCTTCTCGCCGCGCTCCCACAGCGCCAGCGACTCCTCCAGCGAACTGCCGCCGGTCTCCAGGCGCTCCACCACGGTGGCCAGTTCCGTCCGGGCCTGCTCGTAACTGAGGTTCTCGTCGCTCATTGCCAACTCCCGCTCCGTGGACCGACCGCTCCCGCTCACGCCTGCTCCCGCACCGTTGCCCGCAGTTCGCCGTCGGCAAGGCGTACCCGAAGGAGGTCGTCGGTCTTGACCTCGTCGGCCGCGCGCACCACGTGGCCGTCGTCGCGCTGCACGATCGCATAGCCGCGCTGCAGCGTCGCGGCCGGCGACAGGGCCCGCAGCCGGGCCACGGTGTGCCGCAGGTCGTCGTCCGCGCGGCGCAGCCGGTGCTCCAGGCTGCGCACCGCGCGGTCGCGCAACCCGGTCACGTCCGCCGCGCGCTGCTCGACCAGCAACTCCGGCCGGGCCAGCGACGGCCGCGTGCGCCACGCCTCGATCCGATGCGTCTCCCGGTCGATCAGCGTGCGCACCCCGCGGTCCAGCCGGCGGCGGGCCTGCTCGATCAGCTGCCGCTCCTCGGCCAGGTCGGGCACGATCCGCTTGGCCGCGTCGGTCGGTGTGGAGGCGCGCAGATCGGCGACGTAGTCCACCAGCGGGGCGTCGGTCTCGTGGCCGATCGCGCTGACCACCGGGGTACGTGCGCCGAACACCGCCCGGCACAGCGCCTCGTCGGAGAACGGCAGCAGGTCTTCCACGCTGCCGCCGCCGCGGGCGATGACGATCACGTCGACGGTCTCGTCGTTGTCCAGCACCTTGAGCGCGTCGATGATCTGCGGGACCGCGGTGGGCCCCTGCACCGGCACGTTGATCACCCGGAAGTCGACCGACGGCCAGCGGCGCCGGGTGTTCATCAGCACGTCCCGCTCGGCGGCCGAGGCCCGGCCGGTGATCAGCCCGATCCGCTGCGGCAGGAACGGCAGCCGGCGCTTGCGCTCCCGGGCGAACAGGCCCTCCGCGCCGAGCAGCTTCTTCAGCCGCTCCAGCCGGGCCAGCAGCTCGCCCAGCCCGACCTGGCGGATCTCGTCGGCCCGCAGGCTGAGCGTGCCGCGGGCCGGATAGAACTCGGGCTTGGCGTGCAGCGTGACGCGGGCGCCCTCGGCCAGCTCCGGAGCGCCGGCGTCGAGCACGTCGCGGTGCGCGGTGACGGTGAGGCTCAGGTCGGCCGACGGGTCGCGCAGGGTCAGGAAGACCACGGTGGAACCGGGGCGGCGGCTGATCTGGGCGACCTGGCCGTCCACCCACACCCAGCCGAGTTTGGCGACCCAGGCGCCCAGTTTCTGGCTGACGACACGCACCGGCCACGGCTCGTCGGCCGTGCTCTTCGGCTCGGGGGCTCTCGGCTCGGGCTGGGTCACCCGGTCAGCCTACGGAAGGGGGGTGACCGTCACCGCGCCCGGCGCACCAGGACGACCAGAGCGACGACGAGCATCCCGACGTACGACCACACGAACAGGTTCGCGGCCAGCGCGGCCAGGTCGACGTGCCAACCGCTGTCCTCGGCGAGCCGTCGCGCGGTGTCCGGGTCGTCGGCGATCGCGCCCCGGGCCTGCCAGCGCAGCGGGAAGCCGCGCTCGGCCACGTAGCCGTACATGCAGCACACCCGGGTGGTGCCGGCCGCCAGTCCGGCCGCGGTGCCGGCCAGCGCGGTGCCGGCCGCCGCGGCGGTGGTGGCCAGCGGCGGAAGCGGCAACCGGTGCGGCATGAGCAGGACCAGACCGCCGAGCGCGAGCACCACGCCGACCGTCACGTCGACCACCGGCTGCGGCCCCTCCACGTACAGCAGGGTCCAGGTCAGGCCGGCGACCAGCGACACCGCGCCGAGCGCGGTGCCGAACAGGCCGAGCACCCATCGCCAGACCGCCGGCCGTCCCGCGGTTCCGCGCCGGCCGTCGTCGGCCTCGGGTCGCGGGGCCGGGCCACCGGGCACCTCATTCGCCATCGGACGAGTATGACCGAGGGACGGCGGTGTCTCCGCGTCGTCGCCCGCCCGGCCGGCGGCCCTGGCTGTGGTGCAGATCGCATCCCGGTCGCCGGTCCCGCGGGGCACGTACCATGGCCGGGTGGGCGAATCTCGCAAGCGTGTGCTGTTGGCCAAGCCGAGGGGCTACTGCGCCGGCGTCGACCGGGCGGTGCAGACCGTCGAGGAGGCGCTGAAGCTGTACGGCGCCCCGGTCTACGTGCGCAAGCAGATCGTGCACAACAAGCACGTGGTCACCACGCTTGAGGCGCAGGGCGCGATCTTCGTGGAGGAGAACGCCGAGGTGCCGGAGGGCTCGACGGTGGTGTTCTCCGCGCACGGCGTGGCCCCCGAGGTGCACGACCAGGCGCGGGAGCGCAACCTCAAGGCCATCGACGCCACCTGCCCGCTGGTCACCAAGGTGCACCACGAGGCCCGGCGGTTCGCGTCGGAGGATTACGACATTCTGCTCATCGGTCACGAAGGTCACGAAGAGGTCGTCGGCACGTCGGGTGAGGCGCCCGCGCACATCCAGCTGGTCGACGGGCCGGACGGCGTCGACAAGGTGACCGTGCGGGACCCGGCCAAGGTGGTGTGGCTGTCGCAGACCACGCTGTCGGTGGACGAGACGATGGAGACGGTGGCCCGGTTGAAGACCCGGCTGCCGCTGCTGCAGTCGCCGCCCAGCGACGACATCTGCTACGCCACGCAGAACCGTCAGCACGTGGTCAAGGAGATCGCTCCGGACTGCGACGTGGTCATCGTCGTCGGCTCCACCAACTCGTCCAACTCGGTGCGCCTGGTCGAGGTCGCGCTGGACGCCGGCGCGCGGGCCGGTCACCTGGTGGACTTCGCGTCCGAGATCCGGGACGAGTGGCTGGAGGGCGCCACCACGGTCGGCGTCTCGTCCGGCGCCAGCGTCCCCGAGGACCTGGTCATGGAGGTGCTGGCGCACCTGGCCGACCGGGGCTTCGGCGAGGTGACCGAGTACACCACCGCGGAGGAGCGGCTGACCTTCTCGCTGCCGCAGGAGTTGCGCCGCGACATGAAGGCGGCGGCCGCGGCGCGCGGCACGAGGTAGCCGCTCCGTCACCGTCGGCGAGCTTTCGGGGCGATGCAACCGTTTATCGCTCCGGTGTGGTCATCAGGGTGTCGTCCCAAGGTCGACATCCATTCCGGCCGCACCACGAGGAGATCCCGATGCGACGCGTGCTCGTACCCCTGGCTGCCCTCAGCCTCGCCTTTGTCGCGGCATGTGGCGACAAGGACTCCGGGTCCGCCGAAGCGGATGCGGACCGCGCGGCCGGCGCTCCCGGCGCCACCGGCGCGGCCTCCGTCAGCGAGATCGACGCCCAGCAGCGCGAGTTCGAGAATCTCGTCGCCGACTGCATGAAGAAGCAGGGCTTCCAGTACGTCCCGCGCCCGCTCGAGACGGGCAACTCCGACCTGGGCCGGTTCACCGGCCGGTCGTCGATGCTGGAATCCACGGAGGAGGTCCGCAAGTTCCGGCAGAAGTACGGGTTCGGCCACTACTCCCGGCTGGTGTACCCGAACGACCCCGCGGTCACCGTGCAGGTCATGGACCCCTCGACGAACCCGAACAACAAGATCCGTGAAGGCCTGGACCCGGCCCGCCGCAAGGCGTACGACCTGGCCCTGGAGGGCGCCAAGGCAGACCCGAAGCTCACCGAGGACGAGGCCAAGAAGAAGAAGGACCTCAAGGCGCAGGGCTGCCACGGCGAAGCGTCCGTCAAGGTGTACGGGGACGGCACCGAGGAGGAGGTGTCGACCAAGGAGGCGGAGCGCGCCTACCGGGCCTTCCAGACCGATCCCAAGGTCGTCGCCGCCGCCCAGAAGTACGCGGACTGCCTGCGCGGCAAGGGCTACAAGGTGGACTCCGCCCGCCCCGGCGAGGTCGACGAGGCGATGTCCATGGCCGCGGTGGACGGCAAGCTCCCGATGGACGACTCGACCGGTGCAAAGATCCCGACCGGCGGGGCGGCCACCGCGGCGGTCGGCGGGTCCGCGCCGGTGAGCCCGGAGGTGGCCAAGGCGGCGCTGGAAGTCGAGATCAAGGCGGCGCTGGCGGACCTGGACTGCCGTACCGACTACGCCACCCTGGTCAGGACCAAGCACGCCAAGGCCATGTCCGACGGCATCGGGGTCGGCTGACCGTGCCGTTCGGCCTTCCCCGATCCGGACCCAGCCGGGTCGTCGCCGTGACGACCGCGGTCGCCCTCGCCACGGGGGCGGCCGGGTGGCTGATCGGCGCGCAGGTGCGCTCGCCCGCGGACGCGGCGGCCGCGCACCGGCCGCCGCAGCCGTCGCTGATCACCGTCCCGGTGGAGAAGCGGACGCTCACGGCGACGGTGACCGCGCAGGGCACGGTCGCCTACGGCGCGCCGCAGCCGCTCACGTTGACCGGCTCGGTCGCCACCGGGGCCGGCGTGACCGGTGCGACCCCGCTGATCACCAAGGCGCCGGCGGCCGGCCGTACCCTGCGCGAGGGCGACGTGCTGCTGGAGGTGAGCGGCCGGCCGGTCCTCGTGCTGACCGGCAAGGTCCCGATGTACCGGAACCTGACCCGCGGCAGCACCGGAGACGACGTACGCCAACTGCGATCCGCCCTGCGGCGGTTGCTGCCCGGCCGGGGCGTGTCCCGGTCCGGGCCGCTCGACGGCGGCGCCCTGGACGCGGTGGCGTCCTGGTACGACCGGCGCGGCTACCAGGCGGCCAAGCCCAGCCGCGAGGAACGCAACGAGCTGCGCCGGCTGGAGCAGGCGGTGACCGCGTCGAAGCCCGCCGGCGGTGCGGTGCTCGCCACCGCCAAGGAGGAACTGGCCGAGTTCAAGAAGACGTACGGGATCACCATCGCCAGCGGCGAGGTCCTGTTCCTGCCGAAGCTGCCGGTGCGCCTGACCACCGTGACCGTCAAGGCGGGCGCCCCCGCGTCCGGGGTGATCGGCACCGTGGCCGACCCGACCCTGGTGGTCAACGGCGACGTCGCCAGCGACGACCTGGACCTGCTCAAGGTGGGCATGGCCGCGACCCTGGAACACTCGGCCGGCGGCACCGTCCCGGCGACGCTCAGCGCGCTGGGCGCCGCGGCGGCGCCGGCCGCGCCGGCACCGTCCGATCCGGACCGGTCGTCCGGCGAAGGGCAGGAGGAGGAGGAGGCGCCGGAAGCCACCGGGGGCACGCCGGTCCGGCTGAAACCGAAGAGCCAGAAGAAGCTGACCCGGTACGCCGGGCAGGCCGTCAAGATCACTATCAAGGTCGGCGGCACCGGGCACGCCGTCCTGACCGTCCCGGTCGCCGCCGTGTTCACCTCGTCCGACGGCCAGGCCAGGGTGACCGTCCAGGACGGTTCCGGCGCGGTCCGCGACGTGGCGGTCGAGGCCGGGCTGACCACCGGGGGCAACGTCCAGGTGACGCCGGCCACGCCGGCCGCGCTGCGGGCCGGTGACCGGGTCGTGGTGGGCACCGCATGAGCGACGTCATCGCGCTGTCCGGCGTCGGCCGTACCTTCGCCACCGACCCGCCGGTGCCGGCCCTGGTCGAGGTGGACCTGCGGATCACCCGCGGCGACTACGTCAGCATCATCGGCCCGTCCGGCTCCGGCAAGTCCACGCTGCTCAACATCCTGGGGCTGCTCGACCTGCCGGACACCGGCCGGTACGAACTGGAAGGGGTGGAGACCACCGGACTGGACGACACCGCCCGGACCGCGTTGCGCGGCTCCCGGATCGGCTTCGTGTTCCAGTCCTTCCACCTGCTGGCCCACCGCGACGTCACGGACAACGTCATGCTCGGCGAGCTGTACACCGGCGCGCCCCGGTCCGGCCGGGGCGAGCGGGCGGCCGCGGCACTTGACCGGGTCGGGATGGGACACCGGCGCGACTTCCGGCCCGGCCGCCTGTCCGGCGGGGAACGGCAGCGGGTGGCCATCGCCCGCGCCCTCATCGGCGACCCGGCGCTGCTGCTGTGCGACGAGCCCACCGGCAACCTGGACAGTGTCAACACCGCCGCGGTGCTCGACCTGTTCGAGGAGCTGCGGGCCGGTGGCACCACGCTGGTGGTGATCACCCACGACGAGGCGGTCAGCGCGCGGGCCGACCGGCGGGTACGGATCACCGACGGCCGGTTGAGCGAACTCGACTCGGCGACGGTCGAACTTCCCGTGCTCGGCGCGACCGGCGGCCGGGCATGAGGTGGCTCCGGCGGCGTGGCGGCACCCCCGCCCCGGCCAGCCGGCTGGACCTGCGTGACCTGGTCACCGAGGTGCTCGCCGGGATCGGGACCCGGCCGGCGCGTACCGCCCTGACCATCCTGGGCACGGTGCTGGGCATCGGCACCCTGGTCACCACGCTGGGCGTCTCCGCCACCGCGGGCAACCAGATCGCCGGGCGCTTCGACTCGGTCACCGCCACCGAGGTCGCCGTGGAGATCCCGCCTCGGCTGACCCCGGACTCGCCGCCAACCGTGCCGTGGGCCGCCCTCGGTAACCTGGCGCGTCTCAACGGGGTGGACGCGGTGGCGGCGTACTCGCGCACGGAATCCGGCAAGGAGCCGTCCGTGCGCGCCAACACGCTGCGCGACCCGGAACGGGTCCTGGACCGCGCGCTCCCGGTTCTCGGCGCCACCACGGCGCTGCCCGCCGCCGCCCGGACCGACGTCGCGGTCGGGCGCTTCTTCGACGACGGGCACATCGCCCGCCGCGACCGGGTGGTGGTCCTCGGCGAACAGGCCGCGCAACTGCTCGGCGTCACCCGCATCGACAACCGGCCGGCCGTCTTCATCGGCGGCGCACCGTTCACCGTCATCGGCATCCTCGGCCCGGTCCGGCGCGCCGACCAGCAGGACCTGACCGGCTCGGCGGTCATCCCCTGGACCACCGCCGACGACCGCCTGCACCTCGGCCCGGCCACCACGGTGATCATCACGACGGTCCTGGGCGCCGCGCCGCTGATCGCCGGGCAGGCCCCGATCGCGCTCAGCCCGAACGACCCCGCCGCGGTACGGGTGGAAGCCCCGCCGGACCCCGCCGAGCTACGCACCGGGGTGGCCGAGGACGTCAGCGGCCTGCTGCTCATCCTCGGGCTGGTCTCGCTCGTCGTCGGCGCGCTCGGCATCGCCAACGTCACCCTGGTCACGGTCATGGAACGCACCGCCGAGATCGGCCTGCGCCGGGCCCTGGGTGCCCGCCGCCGGCACATCGCCACGCAGTTCCTCCTGGAATCCACCGCGGTGGGTCTCCTCGGCGGCATCATCGGGGCGAGCGCCGGCATCATCGCCGTGGTCGTCATCAGCGTCACCCGGCACTGGACGCCGGTCCTCGACGCCGGGCTCGCCGGGGCGGCGCCGCTGGCCGGAGCCACCGTCGGATTGCTGGCCGGGCTCTATCCGGCGTTGCGGGCGGCACGGATGCAGCCGGTCGACGCCCTGCGCGGACCGGCTTAGGGCGGGTATCGACGGGCGAGTCGCCTCGCACTCACGAGTCCACCGAGACCCCGGGTTCCAGCGGGTGCGCAGCGGCGTGCCGGGCCACCTCCGCGGCCCACGGAACAGAAGCTAGGCGCGGCGGTTCGGGGCGTCGTCGGCGGTCGTGCTGGATTCGTGGTCGAGCAGGAGCGCGGCGGTGTCGGTGAAGGTCAACAGCCACCGGATGTGCGGTGCGGGATGGTGCAGGGTCAGCCGGACGCCGCGCCGGGCGCTGAGCCGGTGCGCCCGGAGCAGGGTCCGGAGGCCGGCGAGGTCCAGGAAGCCGACGTCCGTGGCCTCCAGGACGACCTGCCGGACCGGGGATACGGCCAGGGTCTCGATGACCTCGACGACGGCGGGCGCGGTGATGCCGTCGAGGTCACCGCACAGGACCACGGTCATCAGCGGGCCGGCGCGGGACACGTGCACGACCACCGGGCGTGGCGGCGGTTGCGAGCTGACGCCCGGGAAGCGGGTCATGCCACACCGCGTTCCGAGGCGGCCAGAGTGGCCCACACGACCTTGCCGGCGTGGCAGGCCAGTGCACCCCAGGCGGTGGCCACGGCGTCCACGATCCGCAGCCCCGTGCCGGGCAACTCGAGCGGTTGACCCGGGTGGTAGGGACGGACCGCGAGCAGTCGGGGCAGCACCGCACTCGAGTCCTGCACGGCCAGGTGCAGGACGCCGGTGCGCAGCGAAACCTGCAGGGTCAACCCGGTGCGGACGTGCCCGACGGCGTTGGTGACGAGTTCCGACGTGATCAGCCGGGCGTGGTGCGACAGGTGGGCCAGTCCCCAGCGCAGGCAGGCGTCGCCGGCGGCGGTGCGACCGGTACACGCCGACATCGGGTCGGCGGTCAGGGACAACGCGACGCTCGGTGGCATCGGTACCGCCGTCAGCACGGTGTGCGCCTCATCCGCGCTGTGCACCATGGTGACCTGGGCGGCCGGGCCGTCGTCGCGCAACCGCTGATCCAGCGGTGCGGGGCACGCACAGATCAGGACCCGGGCGGTGGGACTGCGCGTCCGGGCGTAGCGGGCGACGGTCCGCCAGGTCGATTCCGACATGCCTTCGGGATCAGACAGGTCGGACAGATCGATAACCACCGCGCGGGGGTGCTCGGCGAGGCACGCCCGCAATTGTTCCGAAATGCTCGTGCGCAGCTGCGGAGTCCAATCGCCGTGCACTTTGACCTCGGTATAGCAGCGGATCAAGTGGTGCACTACGTCGATCTTCGGTGCGCCGGGCGCCAGATAAGGTCCGTGCTCGCGAAACTGCTCCACGATTCTGTCCCATCGTCCGTCCCCTAGACCATGCGGCCGGGTCGGCCGTGGCGCAAGGCCTCGATGGAATGAGACGTCCAACGGGTCTATTGTGGTCCGATGGCAGCGGAAGACCGCGATCCCGACATGCCGCGGGAGCCGCTCTCCGAGCGGGAAAGGGCGCTCAATGAGCGTGCACGCCGCGACGATGAGCGCGAGCACGAACTCGACGAACGCGACGCCGAGATCACCGACCGGGAGCTGTTGCAGCAACAGCGTGACGCGCTTTCCCTCGAACGTGAAGCAGCATTGCGTGATGCGCGTGAGTGGCAGGACGCCCGCGACGACGTCGCCGATGAGCGGCAGCGGCGAGCGGACGAAAAGGACCGGAATCTGACGTTGCGCGAATGGCATCTGGGCCATGGCAGTGAAGCGTCACGACCGCCCGACGGTGGGATTCCGCACGACCCGGGAGAATAGCGGTCCGGCGTCTTCGCGGGCCGCCACGACGAGGACCGTCATCGCGCCATGGTGGACGGGTCGAGTCCGTCGACCAGCTCCGGCGCCTGCGGCTGGCGCGGGGCCAGCTCGATCTGCGCGGGCGTCACCAGGTCGTCGTCCGAGACGCCCATCTCGGCGAGCTTGCGCGCGCTCACCAGCACCCGCGACTCCAGCGAACCCACCGCCTTGTTGTACGCGACCACCGCGCCGCTCAGCGAGCTGCCCACCTTGCCGACGTGGTCGCCGAGCGTGGACAGCCGCGCGTACAGCTCACGCGCCAGGCTGTGCACCGCCGCGGCGTTGTGGGCCAGCGCCTCCTGCCGCCAGGAGAACGCCACCGTCCGCAGCAGCGCCACCAGCGTGGCCGGGGTGGCCAGCACGACGTTGCGGGTGAACGCGTGTTCCATCAGCACCGGATCACGCTGCAGGGCGGCGTCCAGGAACGGGTCGGCCGGCACGAACAGCACCACGAAGTCGGGCGTGGACTCGAACGCCGTCCAGTACGCCTTGGCCGCCAGCGCGTCGACGTGCCCGCGCAGGTGGCGTGCGTGCTGGTCCAGGTGGGTGTCGCGGGTGCGCTCGTCGCGGGCCTCCATGGCGGACAGGTACGCGTCGAACGGTGCCTTCGCGTCCACCACCACACTGCGGCCGCCGTGCAGGCGGACCAGCATGTCCGGGCGTACCCCCTGGGTGTCGGTCGTGGCCGTGACCTGCTCGGCGAAGTCGCAGTGCTCGAGCATGCCGGCGGCCTCGACGATCCGGCGCAGCTGATGCTCGCCCCACCGGCCCCGCACCTGGGGCGCGCGCAGCGCGGCCACCAGCTGTTTCGTCTCGGTGCGCAGCTCGCCGGAGACCGCGCCCATGGAGCGGACCTGTTCGCGCAGTTCGGCGTAGGCGTCGACGCGCTCGTGCTCCAGCTCGGCGACCCGCTGCTCATAACGCCGCAGGGTCTCGTGCAACGGCGCGATCGCCCGGGCCACCGCCTCCTGGGACTGGGCGGTCGCCTCGTAGGACAACGCCTTCATCGACTGCTCGAACCGGGTCTCGCCGTCGCGGCCGGCCCGCACGGTCGCCTCCAGCCGGGCGATGTCGGTGGCGGCCCGGAGGCGCCCGGCGAACCATCCGAGAGCGGCCCCCACGGCGAGGCAGACGAGGACCACGGCCAGCGTCGAGAAGGTCACGTAGGGCACTGTGCCAGAGGGGTGCGACAGGATTTGCGCGGGTACCGTGGAGACATGAAGGTGTTTCTGCTGCTCCTCGTGGTCCTGGTCGCGATCGCGCTGGTGGTGGCGTGGCGCCGCGGTGCGGTGGCCCGTGAGCAACGGCACCTCGACGACGCCCGGGCGGAGGCGCAGCGCTGGTACGAGCGCCTCGGCGGCCAGGTGCTCAACCTGCACGCCGACGACCCCGCGGCGCGGCAGGCGCTGGCCGACGCCGGCGAGCGCTACAACGCGGCCGGTGGGCAGTTGCAGCAGGCGAAGACCGTGCGACAGTACGAGCTGGCGCGCGAGTCGGCGCTCGAGGGACTGGCCTACGTCCGGGCCGCCCGGATCGCGATGGGCATCGACCCCGGTCCGGAACTGCCGCCGTTGGCCGGTGCACACGGCGCCGGGCAGCTGACCCGGGAACGCGAGGTCAGTGTCCAGGGTCAGCACTACCGGGCCGGGCCGCAGCCGGGCCCCGGCACGCCGTACTACTACCCCGGCGGCCGGGTGCAGGGCCGCCCGGTGCCGGCCGGCTGGTATTCGACGCCGCTGTGGAAGACCGCGCTGGGCGCCGGCGCCGGCGTGCTGGGCGGCATGCTGATCTTCGACGCGCTGCTGTCGCCGGGCTTCGGCGACCTGGGGTACGGCGAGGACTTCGAGGACGCCTCGGCCGACGGCGGCGACGGCGGCGGTGACCTCGGCGGCGACTTCGGTGGGGACTTCGGCGGCGACTTCTAGCGACCGCGGGCGGCGTCCGGGTGGGCGTGCAGCCGGCGGGCGAGTTCCCGGCGGAGTGCCCGCGGGCCCGGCCAGATCTGGGTGAGATCCGCGGTGAAGGCGGTGCCCGAGCCGGTCTCGGTCATCGCCGGCCAGCCCGGGCCCTCGCCATCCACCGGGTGCACCCGGTCCAGGTCGACCGGCGTCACCTCCAGCACGGTCCGGGTCAGGCTGCGCTGCACCACCACGGTCCGGATGTCCGGCCAGGCCAGCAGCACCGGATCGCTGCCCTGGGCGGCCAGTTCCAGCCCGGCGGCGGAGACCCGCACCCAGGTGGGCAGCGAGGACCGCGCGGAGAGCGCGAACCCGCCCGCGACCAGCGTGCCCACCACCACGGCTTGCACGGCGGTGGACGCCAGGTCGTCGGCATCGCCGACCAGGCGGTTCACCAGGGGCGACACCAGGAGGTACGCGACCACCACGGTCCCGAACACCGCCGCGAACGTCCGTACCGGCGACGACCGGAACAGCACCGCGTCATCGGCGGGCGCGGCTACCTCCTCGGGTGCGGTCGACATGGTTCCTATGCTGCCCCGGCCGTCTAGAACGCGCAGGCGATCACCAACTCCGGCGTGCGGTCCGGCAGCATGTCCAGCTTGCCGATCCGGCCGGCCGCCTTGAGGTCACCCTCGATGCGGGCCAGCCGGTCCAGCACGTCGGCCGGCCCGAGCGCCTCGGCCAGCGGAATCTCCGCCCGCATGGACAGCTTCCGGTCCGACTTCGCCCGCCGGACCTGCCGCAACGCGTCGCCGGCCAGCGCCAGCAGCGTCGTGTCACCGTCCGGTGCCACCCGGGTGAGTTCGTACTTCGTCGGCCACGTCGCCCGGTGCACGGAGCCGTACCGCCACCAGGACCAGACCTCCTCGGTCACGTACGGCAGGAACGGCGCGAACAGCCGCAGCAGCACGGCCAGCCCGGCGGCCAGCGCGGCCCGGGCCGAGTCGGCGCCCGGCCCCTCGCCGTACGCCCGCTCCTTGACCAACTCGATGTAGTCGTCGCAGAACGTCCAGAAGAAGGACTCGGTCACCTGCAGCGCGTCGGTGTGCTGGAACGCCTCGAACGCCGTGGTGGCGTCCGTGACCACCTCGGCGAGCCGGGCCAGCACGGCGCGGTCCAGCGGCTCGGACACCGGCTGCCGCAGCGCGTCCGCCGCACCGAGCCCGAGCGCGAACTTCGACGCGTTCAGCAGTTTCGTCGCCAGCCGCCGGCCCACCTTGATCTGTGCCGGGTCGAACGCGAGGTCGGTGCCCGGGCGCCCGTTGGCCGCCCAGTACCGCACCGCGTCCGAGCCGTTCCGCACCAGCAGGTCCATCGGCGTGACCACGTTGCCCTTGGACTTCGACATCTTCTTGCGGTCCGGGTCCAGGATCCAGCCGGAGAGCACGGCGTGGCGCCACGGCAGCACGCCGTTCTCCAGGTGGGCGCGGACCACCGAGGAGAACAGCCAGGTGCGGATGATCTCCTGTCCCTGCGGTCGCAGATCCATCGGGAAGACCCGGGCGAACAGGTCCCCGGTGCCCCAGCCGGTGACGATCTGCGGGGTCAGCGAGGACGTGGCCCAGGTGTCCATCACGTCGGGATCAGCGGTGAAGCCACCCGGGACGTCCCGCCGGGACTCGTCGAATCCGGGCGGACACTCCGAGGACGGGTCGACTGGCAACGTTGATTCGTCCGGTATGAGAAGCTGCTCGTAGTCCGGCTCGCCAGCGTCGTCGAGCCGGTACCAGATCGGAACCGGCACGCCGAAGAACCGCTGCCGGCTGATCAGCCAGTCCCCGGTGAGGCCGTTCACCCAGTGTTCGTAGCGGTGCTGCATGTGCCCCGGGATCCACTGCAGTTCCCGCCCGCGGGCCAGCAACCGGGCGCGAAGATCCGCATCCCGGCCGCCGTTGCGGATGAACCACTGCCGGCTGGTGACGATCTCCAGCGGCGACTCCCCGTGCTCGTAGAACTTGACCGGATGGGTGACCGGCCGCGGCTCGCCGAGCAGGTCGCCCGCCAGGCCCAGCAGGCGCACCATCTCCCGCCGCGCGGCGTTGACGGTGAGGCCGGCGAACTCCTGGTAGGCCACGGCCGGAACGCCCGGTGGCCGGTCCGGCAGGAACCGGCCGTCGCGGCCGATCACCACCCGGGTGTCCAGCTTCAGGTCGCGCCACCAGATCACGTCGGTGAGGTCACCGAAGGTGCACACCATGGCGATGCCGGTGCCCTTGTCCGGTGCCGCCATCGGGTGCTCGTACACCGGCACCTCGACGTCGAAGACCGGTGTCCGGACCGTGCGGCCCAGCAACGACTTGTACCGCTCGTCGGACGGGTGGAAGACCAGCGCCACACACGCCGGCAACAGCTCCGGCCGGGTGGTGTCGATCTCCACCGGCCCGTCCGGTCCGTGGAACCGCAGCCGGTGGTACGCGCCCGGCCGTTCCCGGTCCTCCAGCTCGGCCTGGGCGACCGCGGTGCGGAAGCCGACGTCCCACAGGGTCGGTGCCTCGGCCGTGTAGGCCTCGCCGCGGGCCAGGTTCGCCAGGAACGCACGTTGCGAGACGGCCTGAGAGGTGCGGCCGATCGTGGTGTACGTCATGGTCCAGTCGACGGACAGCCCGAGCCGCCGCCACAAGGTCTCGAACGCCTTCTCGTCCTCCGCGGTCAGGCGCCCGCACAACTCGACGAAGTTACGCCGGGAGATCGCCACCGCGGGCTTCGGCGGCGTCGCGGGCGGCTCCCAGTCCGGGTCGTACGGCAGCGCCGGGTCGCAGCGCACGCCGTAGACGTTCTGCACGCGGCGCTCGGTGGGCAGGCCGTTGTCGTCCCAGCCCATCGGATAGAACACGGTCTTGCCGCGCATCCGCTGGAAGCGCGCGACCGTGTCGGTGTGCGTGTACGAGAAGACGTGTCCCATGTGCAGCTCGCCCGATACGGTCGGCGGCGGCGTGTCGATCGAGAACACGTTGGCGCGCTCGGCTACCGACCGGTCGAACCGGTAGGTGCCGTCAGCCTCCCAGCGGGCTGCCCAACGTTCCTCTAGGCCGTCAAGGCTCGGGCGATCCGGCATGGCGCCGGTTCGGGGCTCCGTCATCGCGCCAGCGTAGGGCCGTTGCGGTTGGTACGGCCAGCAGTTTGCAGCCGTGCCGGCCCTCGGTTCTTCGCCCGCCCTGCCGGGTTGCCGGTTCTTCCGCTCGCAGTGTCGGGCTGCGGGTGCCGCGCCCGGGGTGCCGCGCCCGGGATTCCGGCGGGTGGGCGGCGGCCATCTGGGGGTCATGCGGCTCGCTCGTGGTCGAGCAGCCACGTCTTGACCTCCAGGCCCCAGCGGTAGCCGCCGAGCGACCCGTCCGTGCGCAGCACCCGGTGACACGGCACGAACAGTGCGGCCGGGTTGCGCGCGCAGGCGGCGGCCGCGGCCCGTACCGCCGCCGGCCGACCCGCGAGCGCGGCGAATTGGGTGTACGTGACCGGCGCACCGGGCTTGATGTCGCGCATCACCTGCCACGCGAACGTCATGAACTGGCCGCCGCTGTGCTGCTCGACCCGGATGTCATCGATCGCGGTGAGGTCACCGTCGAAGTAGGAGCGCACCGCAAGGCCGACCGCGCCGGGGTCGGTCTCGGGTCTGACGTCCTCGACCAGACCCGGATGCACGAGGCCGAGCAGAGCCGGGACATCGCTGGTGAAGCCGGAGGCGCGGACCGCGCCGGAGTCGCTGACGATGACCGTGAACGGACCGATGGGGGTGTCCATGATCGAGTGACGCAACATGTTGGTCTCCTACCGGGTGGTTGGTCGGGCTGTCAGGCGGCACGCCACAGGCGGACGAGCGCGTAGGACCGCCACGGTCGCCAGGACGCGGCGTGCCGGTCGAGTTCGATGGGGGAGCCGGGCAGGCCGAGCGCGGCGGCGCCGCGCCGGACCGCCAGGTCGGTGGGGAGGAAGACATCCGGGTCGCCGATCGCGCGCATCGCCACGTATCCCGCGGTCCACGCGCCGACGCCCGGCAGTTCCTGGAGGCGGGCCACGGTTTCGTCCCGGTCGGCGCCGGGGTCGAGGTCGAGCTTGCCGGCCGCGACGGCCTGTGCGAGCGCCCGGATGGTCTCCCGGCGCGCCGCCGGCATGCCGAACGCCTCGTCGGGCAGCCCGGCGATCTCCGACGCGGCCGGAAACGGCACCAGCGGCGGAGCGGCTCGACCCGGGTCGCGCGCAGCGGGGCGGCCCGCGCCGGCGTCGCGCGCAGCGGGGCGGCCCGCGTCGGCGTCGCACGCAGCGGGGCGGCCCGCGTCGGCGTCGCGCGCACCGGTGTGGGCTGCCTGGGTAGGGGCGGCGTGGGTAGGGGCGGCGTGGGTAGGGGCGGCGTGCGTTGGGGCGGCGTAGGTTGGGGCGGCGGCGCGGATCAGGCGACTCAACGTGGTGCGGGCGCTGGCGACGCTGACCTGCTGGCCGACGATCGCCCGGACCGCCATCTCGAAGCCGTCGACCGCGCGGGGCACCCGGACCCCCGGCTCCTTGCCGATGACCGCAGTGAGCGCCGGGTCCGCTGCCAGCGCGGCGTCGACCGCGGCCGGGTCGGCGTCGAGGTCGAGGAGGCGACGGCAGCGCGCCACCGCGGGTGCCAGGTCGCGCACGTCGTCGAGGTGCAGGGTGGCCGAGACCCAGCGCTCCTCGGGTCGCAGTTCGACGGTCGCGGGTCCGTGCGGCAGGGCAAGTGCCCGCCGGTAGCGGACGTGGTCGGCCTCCTCCACGCCGGGCAGCGCCCGGGCGGCGAGGAACTCGAGCAGCGCCGGAGCGTGCAGCGGGGCGCGGAACGCCAGCCGCAGGTGGATCGTCCCGGCTCCGGTGCGGGTGGCGGGCCGGCGTTCGCGCAGTGCGCCGGGCGTTGCCGCGTACACCTCGAGGATCGTGTCGTTGAACTGCCGGACGCTGCCGAACCCGGCGGCGAACGCGATCTCGGCCAGGCCGAGATCGGTGGTCTCGATCAGGATGCGAGCGGTCTGGGCGCGTTGCGCGCGGGCCAGCGCCAGCGGTCCGGCACCGAGTTCCGCGGTGAGCATCCGGTGCAGGTGGCGCTCGGTGTAGCCGAGCCGGGAGGCCAGTCCTGGTACGCCCTCGCGGTCCACCACGCCGTCAGCGATCAGCCGCATGGCCCGGCCCACCACGTCGGCACGGACGTCCCAGTCCGGCGAACCCGGCGCGGCGTCCGGCCGGCAGCGTCGGCAGGCGCGGAAGCCGTTGCGCTGCGCGGCCGCCGAGCTGGGGTAGAACGTGACGTTGGCCCGCTTGGGGGTGACCGCCGGGCAGGACGGCCGGCAGTAGATGCCGGTGGTCCTGACCGCCGTGTAGAACCAGCCGTCGAACCGCTGATCGCGGCTGTCGACGGCCCGGTAGCACCGCTCGAAGTCCAGCTCCATGCGGTCGAGTCTGCTCCTGCGCGGGGTGGGTCGGCTCGCGGGTTCCGGACATCGGCGTTCCGGGCGGGGAGGGGCTTCACGGGTTCAGTTATACCCGGTTATACTCGGTCCGTGAAGACGGCAATTTCCATTCCGGACGACACCTTCGCGCAAGCCGAGGAGCACGCCGCCGCGCTCGGGATGAGCCGGTCGGAGTTCTTCACCCGGGCCGTGCGGCGGTACATCGAGCATCTCGAGGCCGAGTCGCTGACCGGCCGGATCAATCTGGCGCTCGACGTGGCCTGGCCCGATCCCGCAGCCGTGGAGGTCGTCGTCGACTACGCCCATCGCCGCCCGCCGGCCGGAGAGGACGTCCGGTGATCCGGCGCGGAGACATCTACTGGGCCGGGCTGGGCTCCCCCCGGCCCGTGCTAGTGGTCCAGGCCCAGCCCTACAACGACAGCCGGCTGCCGACCGTGCTGGCGGCGGTGGTCACGTCCAACACGAAGGCGGCAGCGCTCCCCGGCAACGTGTTCCTGCCCGCGGCGATGTCCGGGCTGCCGCACGACGCGGTGGTCAACGTGGCGGCGCTGATCACGGTGGACAAGGCGGTCCTGGACGGTCCGGTCGGTTCGGTGCCGTTCGACGAGATGAGCGCGGTCGACGACGGCCTGCGCAAGGTTCTCGGTGTCGGCGCACGATGACGGCCACCTTCGGGAGGATGAGGCGATGACGGGTTATCTGGATCTGCCGGATCAGCGGTCTACGTCGAGGAGCACGGCGGGGGGGAGCCGCTGTTCCTGCTGCACGGTGGCTTCGTCGGTGCGGAGTGCTGGGCGCGGCAGATTCCGGCGCTGTCCGCGGGCCACCACGTCTTCGTGCCCGAGCGGCGGGGCCATGGGCGCACGCCGGACGTGCCGGGGCCGTACACGACCGAGGCCATGGCGGCCGAGACCGCCGCCGTCATCCAGGCACTGGCCGAAGGGCCCGTGCACGTGGTGGGCTGGAGCGACGGGGCGTATGTGGCGGCCCACCTCGCGCTGCACCGTCCCGACCTGGTGCGCAGCGCCGTACTCATCGGGCAGGCGCTGTCGGTGGACGGCGAGACCCGGGCCGTGCGGGCGCTCATGCACGATCCGGACCTCGCCGACTCGTTCCGGGCCGGCTTCGCGGACACCTCGCCGGACGGGCCCGACCACTACGACGTGGTCATCGACAAGATCTTCACCATGTGGCGGAACCCGCTGGAGATGCCGATCGCGGAGCTGTCCCGGATCACCGCGCCGGTCCTGGTCATGCAGGGTGACGACGACGGCGTCCGGATCGAGTGGAATCTGGCACTCGCCCGGGCGCTGCCCCGGGGGCAGTTCGCCGTCGTTCCCGGCACCGGGCACGGCGCGCCCATCCAGAAGGCGGACCTGGTCAATCTCCTGATCCTCGACTTCCTGGCCGGGCAGCGGCCCGAGCCGGACGGCGCGGGATCGGCCCGTCCCCCGGAGCGGATGCTGGCCATGGGTGCGCTGCACGACGTACCCGCTGCGTAGACTGGCTCGTCGTGAGCCTCACCATCGGAATCGTCGGCCTGCCCAACGTCGGCAAGAGCACCCTGTTCAACGCCCTGACCAAGAACGACGTGCTCGCCGCGAACTACCCGTTCGCCACGATCGAGCCGAACGTCGGCGTGGTGGGGCTGCCCGACGACCGGCTGGCGAAGCTCGCCGAGATCTTCCACAGCGAAAAGATCATCCCGGCGCCGGTGTCGTTCGTCGACATCGCCGGCCTGGTGCGCGGCGCGTCGAAGGGGCAGGGCCGCGGCAACGCGTTCCTCGCCAACATCCGCGACGCCTCGGCGATCTGCCAGGTCGTCCGCGCCTTCTCGGACCCGAACGTGCTGCACGTGGACGGCAAGGTGTCGCCCGCCGACGACATCGAGACGATCAACACCGAACTCATCCTGGCCGACCTGCAGACCGTGGAGAAGGCGCTGCCCCGGCTGCAGAAGGAAGCCAAGCTGAAGAAGGACCGGGCGCCGGCCGTGGCCGCCGCCGAGGCCGCGTTCAAGCTGCTCAACGACGGGGTCACGCTCTACCACGGTGCGGCCGCCGCGGGCATCGACACTGACCAGCTCGCCGAGCTGCACCTGCTGACCATCAAGCCGTTCCTGTACGTGTTCAACGTCGACGAGGCGGAACTCGGCAACGCGGCCTTCCTGGACGAGATGCGGGCGCTGGTGGCGCCGGCCGACGCGGTCTTCATGGACGCCAAGATCGAGTCCGAGCTGATCGACCTGCCCGACGACGAGGCCATGGAACTACTGGAGTCGACCGGGCAGACCGAGCCCGGCCTGAACCAGCTGATCCGGGTCGGGTTCGCCACGCTGGGGTTGCAGACCTACCTCACCGCCGGTCCCAAGGAGTCGCGTGCCTGGGTGGTGCCGGTGGGCGCGACCGCACCGGAGGCGGCCGGCGTGATCCACTCCGACTTCCAGCGCGGCTTCATCAAGGCCGAGATCGTCAGCTTCGACGACCTGGTGGCGGCCGGCTCGATGTCGGCGGCCAAGGCCGCCGGCAAGGTGCGCATGGAGGGCAAGGACTACATCATGAAGGACGGCGATGTGGTCGAATTCAGATTTAATGTCTGATTCCGGCCCAGCATCTGCCGCCTAGGGTCAGCGACCGCCAGCGGTATGTGGGCTCCGACGTAGCCGACCCGGCGTTCCGGGCGCGGCTCAGACCGACACCGGTCGAATGCCGAGGATCACCGATGACCCCGGTGGTCGAGCCGGTCGAGCTGGTCCGGCCGGTCCAGTCGGTGCGACGTTCGCGGCGGCACCATGAGCCGGCGCACCGACGGTCGCAGCAGCACCCGGCCGTCGGCCGTGACGGGATTCCGGCAGGCTTGCGCCGATGCGGCGCCGGGGGCGGTGTGCCGTCGTCGCATCGGCTCGGCTAGGCAGTACGCCCGGTGAACCGGCATTCGCTGCGCTTTCTCTGCTGCTCGATGACCGGCTGGCGGCTATGACGTCCCGTGCTGGCCAGGCGCAGTTGGTCAGCTTGGTGGTGTCCTGGTACTCGGTCTGGATGCGCTTGGCGGGGGTGGAGCCGGACACCGTGCAGACCTCCTTGCCGGCAAGGTGTCCGGGTTGGTGATGGTGGAGGCGACGGGGACGAGCAGCGTTTCCGGCCGGCCGAGGGAGATCGTTCTTCGCGTCGTTATACGCCCGTGGACGATCGGCAGCCCGGGCCGGTCCGGCCCCGGCCGCATGGCGCACGCCGACCCGGCCCAAGATCTCAGTAGCTATCAGTAACTGTGGGGTATCGCGCCTCGGCGGCGCCGGGGATCGAAAATCGGCAGCTCAAGTGCCGCTTTCCGGACCAATGTGGTCGCTCCGGCGCGCCTTGGCGTGCCCTTGTGGACCACGCTCAGCAGTCCAATGTGCCAAATCCACAGGTTTCACTCGAACCACCGGCATCGCGTTTCCGTATTCGGGGTACAGAGAGTCACGCGGCGCCGCGCTTCCCTCCGGAGCATCCGGCGCCGTGGTCGGGAGACCGTCGTCAGACAGAGGAGCAGCCCGTGCACCGGAAGGGACACTGATGGCAACGCTCGTACCGTGCCTCGACGCGCTGCGGTCGGAGTTCAACCGCAACTTCCCGCGCCGCGACAAGAGCTCCGACGGATGGATCGGTGACGCCGCGCATCAGGCCAGCCGGTCGGACCACAACCCGGACAGCCGCGGCATCGTGCACGCCATCGATGTCGACGAGGATCTGCGCGCTCCGGGAGCGTCGTTGCGCGAATGCGTCGAGGAGGTCGTTCGCCGGCACCGGGCCGGCCGGGACAACCGGCTCACGTACGTGATCTACGAGCGGACCATCTGGTCCGCCAGCTACGACTGGCGGCCGCGCGACTACAGCGGCTCCAACCCACACGACAAGCACGCCCATTTCAGCGCCAGCTACGTGCGGGCGCGCGAGAACAGCCGAGCTCCGTTCGGCGTGGAGGACATCGTGACTCAGGCGGATCGGGACGACATCGTCAGGCGCACCACCGCGGCCGTGGTCGCGGCACTCTCCGACCGGGACAAGCAGGCGGACGGCAGCTTCACCAGCATGATCGGCCGCAATGCGTTGGACCAGGGCATTCCGCCGGCCAACGGGGTCACCCCGCGGTGGGCGGCCTGGCGGGTGATGACCGACACCCGGACCCGGATCGTGGAACTCGAGTCCATGATCGAGCAGCTGCAGACCAAGATCGACGGCCTCTCCCGCACCGCGAGCGCCCCGGCCCAGCAGGGCTACTGAGCGAGCACGGTGCCGGCGGCCCGGACGGCCGCCGGCACCGCGTTGCGGCGCGAGCCCCGCTCGTTGACGGCTGTCGGCACCGATCGTCGGGTTGCGGGGCGGGCTCGGCTCGTTGGCGGCTGTCGGCACTGATCGTCGGGTTGCGGGGCGTACCTGCTGGGCACGGGCAACCGGGTTCTGGGCGGCTCGGATCTTTGACAATCGCCGCTAGCGTCGGGTGAATGGTAGGAACGAAGACGTACGCCGGCGCGTTCTCGGCGGCGGCCATCCACGCCGTGTCGACCGGCACGTGGGTCGCAGCCGGAGCGCTGTCACCCGGAAAGCGCCGGGCGCTGCGAGCCGGTGTGCTGCTCGCCGACATGGCCATCGCGGCCACCCAGCTCGCCCGGGAGCGGAAGAGCGCACCCGCCGAGCCGCGCCTCCTGGAAACCCCGATCCTCCTCAAGGACGTCACCGCGCCCGAGCCTGGGAAACCGGCCGACCGGACCCTTTCCCAGAAGACCGCAGTGGTGTCCATGGTGCTGTCGGGAGGCCTGGCGATCGGCGGACGGCAGCTCCAGAAACGCTGGCTGGCGCGCCTGACCCGGGCCGGGCACCCTCATCCGCACCGGGCGCTCGGAATCCGGATGGGCCTGTTGAGCGTCGCCCTGGCGCTGCCCTCCGATCTCCTGGAGGTGGCCGAGGCCCGGCGTGCGGCCCGGGCGGGGGATACGCCACCGCTCGGCTAGATCGGTTGACCTCGAGCGGGCTTGAGGCCGTAGCGTCGCGGCATGGTGGGGACGCTGCAGCGAGAGCCCGGGATTCTTCGACGGCCGTACGCCCTGCCGACGATCGGCTCGTGGAGTCTGGTCTTCCTGGCGGCCTTCGAGTCGTTGGCGGTCACCACGATCATGCCGATCGTCACCGCGGACCTCGACGGGCGCGCGCTGTACTCGGTGGCCTTCTCGGCGGCGCTGGCGGCCGGGGTGATCGGCATGGTGATGTTCGGCTCGTGGGCCGACCGCGTCGGCCCGGCCCGGCCACTGCTCACCGCGATCGGGCTGTTCGGGGCGGGGCTCGTGCTGGCCGGCTCGGCATCCACGATGACGGTCTTCGTCGGCGGCCGGTTCCTGCAGGGGCTGGGTGCGGGCGGGATCACGGTCGCGCTGTACGTGCTGGTCGCCAAGATGTACCCGCCGGTCCTGCACATCAGGATCTTCGGTGCGTTCGCGACGGCGTGGGTTCTGCCGTCCATGATCGGGCCGTTCGCGGCCGGCCTGGTGGCGGACGCCTGGGGCTGGCACTGGGTCTTCCTGGGCGTCCTCGTCCTGGTCGCGGCCGCCACCGCGATGATCGTCCCGGCCCTGCGCGAGCACCACACGAGAACCGGCCCGGGTCCGGCGGAGCCGTCGGACACCAGTGCGGGGCCGGACCTGGTGGAGTCGTCGGGCACCAGTGCGGGGCCGGATCTGGTGGAGCCTCCCGGCCCTCGGGCGACGGGATCGGAACGGACCGGCGGCGGACGGAGCGCGGGGAGGCGGACCGGCGCGGCCGTCGTGGTGGCGACCGCGGTCGTCGCGCTCGGGTACGCCGTCGAGCTGGACGGCGGGCTGGCCTGGTTGGTCGCGCCCGCGGTGCTCGGTGTGGTGGCGTACGCCGCTCGGGGTCTGCTCCCGGCCGGCACCTATCGGGCCAAGCCCGGTCTGCCCGCGGCCGTCCTGCTCTGCGGCGTGGCCGGCGCGGTCTTCTACGGCACCGAGGTGTACCTGCCGCTGTTGTTGCAGGAGCGGTACGGACTGCCGGCCTGGCTCGCCGGGGTCACGCTGACCGCGGCGGCCGTGGCGTGGGCGCTGGCCTCCGCGCTGCAGGGCCGCCTGGGCGACCGGCTGTCCCCCCGGCGCGCGGTGACCGCCGGTGCGGTGGTGCTGGCCGCGGGCGCGGTCACCGAGTTGGTCACCGTGGCGCTGATGCTGCCGGCGGCGGTGGTGACGGCCGGCTGGTTCCTGGCGGGGGCCGGCATGGGCACGTTGTATCCGCGGATGGGCACGCTGGTGCTGGCCTATTCGGAGCCGGGCCGGGAGGGGTTCAACACCTCTGCCAAGAGCATCACGGACGCGGTCGGCGGCAGTGTGGCGTTGGCGCTCGCGGGGCTGATCTTCGGTGCGCTGGGCGCGGCGTCGACGCGGGCGCCGTACCTCGGCGTGATGGCCTTCACCAGCGTGATCGGCCTGAGCGCGGTGCTCCTGGCCCGCCGGGTGGGGTAAGCCCCAGCCGGGTGACTAAAGGCGGGTGCGGGTGGGGCCCGGCCGGTGCCGGGCCCCCGCACCGTCAGGACAGCTCGACCGCGACCTTCTCCAGGTGGTCGAGGGATTCCTGCATGCCGCCCTCCATGCCGGAGGCGATGACCGCGTCGCGGTCGGCCTGGTCCCGGTACGCGCACAGCATCTCCATGTGCGTGCGGCCGTCCTTCTCGGTCAGCGTCGTGGTGATCACGCCGACGTGGTCGTCCGGGTCGGGGAGGCCCTCGAAGATCTCCGTGTGGACCAGCCGGTCGGGTGCGTCGATCTCGCGGTACTCGCCGCGGAACGCCACCTCGAAGCCGCCGTTGGCCTCCATCACGTAACGCCAGGCGCCGCCGACCCGCAGGTCGATGTCGGCGGCGGTGACCTTGCCCTTGTCGCCGGCCCACCAGCGCCGGACGAGTTCCGGTGTGGTGTACGCCCGCCAGACCAGGTGCCGGGGTGCGTTGAACTCGCGGGTGATCAGGATCTGGTTGTCGCCCGGCAGGGTGACCTTGGCCGTGCCGCTAGTCGTCGTGGTCATTGTCGTGCTCCGTTTCCTTGAGTTCGTCGAGAACCGAGTCCATCAGGTCGAACCGCTTGTTCCAGGACTGTTCGTACTTGCTGAGCCAGTCGTGGAGGGGTTTGAGCGGTTCCGCGTTGAGCCGGTACATCCGCTGCCGCCCTTCGTCGCGGACGTGCACGAGATCCACCTCGCGCAGCACCCGCAGGTGCTTGGACACCTGCGGCTGCGCCAGGCCGAGAAGCTGGACGAGATCGTTGACCGGCCGCTCGCCGGTGGCGAGGAGGTCGAGGATCTGCCGGCGCCGGGGCTCGGCGACCGCGTTGAACGCGTCGGTGGTAGTTGCTGCTCGTGCCATGACCCAATCGTATACCTATAAGGGAATACGTCAAGGAGTTCGGGGTCGCCGGACGTGCAAGAGGGAAATTCAGGGGCGCGCCATGGCGTTCAGGGCCGCCGCCAGCTGGTTCAGGTCGATCTCCGAGAGGTGGTCGAAGATGTGCCGGCGCACGCTGGCCAGGTGGGACGGCCACGCCTGCCGCAGCCGGGTCAGTCCCGCGTCGGTCAGGACCGCTTCCAGCCCGCGGGCGTCCCGTTCGCACCGGATCCGGTCGAGGTAGCCGAGCGACTCCAGCTTGCCGGCGAGGCGGGTCATCCCGCTCAGGGACATGTCGCAGGCGGCCGCCAGCTCGCTCATCCGCATCCGTTGCCCGGGGGCCTCGGAGAGCTGGCGCAGGGCGGAATACTCGCTGAGAGACATTCGTTGGTGTCGCTCGAGATCGGCGTCCATCACCCGGGGGAGGACCAGGATCAATCGACCGAGGGCGCGCATGACCGCTTCCTCGTCGGTGCTCAGCGGCAGCGGGTCGGCCGGTCGGTCATCGGCCCCTGAGCTGGACCGGGACGTGGCGGACATGACATTGATCGTACGGCCTTGACCGGTGTCTGCCCATGCGATAGTTGTTTGACGTAGCAAAAATGAGAGGACACACTGAGATGACGAAGATCGGGATCATCCTCGGCAGCACGCGGCCGGGCCGCAACGGCGAGGCCGTGGCGAAATGGGTGCTCGAGCTGGCCCAGCAGCGCACGGACGTGGAGTTCGAGCTCGTCGATCTGCTGGACTACAAGCTGCCGCACCTGGACGAGGCGGTGCCGCCGTCGATGGGGCAGTACAGCCAGCCGCACACCCGCGAGTGGGCGGAGAAGATCGCGTCCTTCGACGGCTACGTCATGGTCACTCCCGAGTACAACCACTCCACCTCGGGTGCGCTGAAGAACGCGATCGACTTCCTGTTCGCCGAGTGGAACAACAAGGCCGTCGGCTTCGTCAGCTACGGCGCGCTGGGCGGTGCGCGCGCCGTCGAGCACCTCCGGCTGATCGCCGGGGAGCTGATGATGGCGGACGTACGCGCGCAGGTCACGCTGTCGCTGGCCACCGATTTCCGGAACTACAGCGAGTTCACGCCGGGCGGGCACCAGGCCGCCGCGCTGACCACGATGCTCGATCAGCTGGTGGCGTGGAGCACGGCGCTGGCGCCGCTGCGGGCCCCGGCAACGGCCTGACCGCGCCTTGGTGACGGCCGTGCCGGTCCACCTTTCGGGGTCGTCGGCACGGCTTGCATCGCGGCGTGGAGCCTGCACAATGCTCTGGTGCAAAACCAGACAACTAGTGACTCTTGGCAGCATCTTCTCGAAATGCCACCGAAGTCCTGGTGGGCTCGTCTTCCGTTCGCGGTCCGCATGGCTGCCGGCGGGAGCGCGCTCCTGGTGCTGATCGGCGGAGGCACCGCCGGCATCGCGGTTCTCACCGAGAACGAGACCCGCACCATCCACCCGGCCGGACCGGCCGCGCCCGGCCGGATCGCGGTGATGCCACCGGCCGCGGCGGTCGCGGACACCCCGGTGCCGACCGAGCCCGGCGAGCCCGGCAAGTCCGGCACCGACGGCCGGACCGCCGACGACGCCGCGAACGCCGCGGTGGACCGGCGCACCTCCGACCAGGCGGACCGGACCGGGACCCGGGAGCCCCGCCGGCCGGTGAGCCGGGCCTCGCTCCCGGTCACCGCGGGCCAGCGCGCGCACAGCTCGGCCCAGCGCCCGTACGGCTCGGCCCAGCGCCCGCACAGCTCGGCCCAGCGTCCGGCCACCCCGGCCAAGCCGCCGGTCGCCCCGGCGCCGCCGGGCGCGCCGCGCGAACCCGAGGTCACCATGCGGACGGTCACCGAGACGCGGGCGATTCCGTATCGCACCCGGACGGTCCGTGACCCCCGGATGCGCCGCGGCGAGCGCCGGGTCCGGACGCCTGGAGTGACCGGCGAGGAGAAGCGGCGGTACCTGGTGACGTACGCCGACGGGCGGGAGACCGGGCGCCGGCTCCTGGACTCCGTGGTGGCCCGGCAGCCGCAGCATCGGGTGGTCGCGTTCGGCACCCGGCGCGGTCTGAGCCACGACCGCCCGCGGGAGTGCCGCGAGGGACTGTGTTTCCCGATCGGGCGGGACGGCAACTGCGCGGAACCGGCGAATCCGGCCGAGCCGGAGCCGACCGCGAGCAAGGCGCCCCGCCCGAGCGAGCCGGTATCGGGCACGGCAAAACGCGATCCGGCGGCAAAACGCGATCCGGCGGCAAAACGCGATCCGGCGGCGGGACGTGCCCCGGTGGCGGGACGTGGCTCAGCGGCGGGAAGCGATCCGGCGGCGGAAGGTGCCCCGGTGGCGGGACGCGGTCCGGCGGGACGTGGCTCAGCGGCGGAACGCGGCCCAGCGGCGGGGCATGACCCAGCGGCGGGCGTGGCGCCCGACCGGGACGCCTACCTGCTGGAACCAGGCGACCTGGACGGGCTCGGGCTGGACCCCACCGTGATCTGTTGACCGGAGACGGGCCCCAGGGCCGGGACCGGGTCCGGGCCACGGTGGCCGGTGCGTTCCGCGCCGATCCCGGCCACCACCACGAACCCGAGCCCGGCCACCGCGTACCCGGTCGGCACCTGATGCAGCGCCGCCACCAGGCCGATCAGCAGCGCGATCGCCGGTTCCAGGCTCATCGGCGATCGCATCTGGGCGCCCGTGCGGGCTTTGTCCGCCGGGTAGAAGCGTCGAACGGAACCGGCCTAAGCCATGATCACGTCACCCGCAACGGGCAGATTGACTACGTCGCGAGGAACTCCCTCAAGATCAGGCGGAGGTCAGCCGGGTGGAGGTTCAACACCTCGAACTGATCCGCGGTCGCCCACATCAGCTCGAAGCTGTTGTCCGGGCTGTTCTGCGCGGCTTCGGGGCCGGACAGCACGGGCACACCAGTGACGCCAACCATCTGGAAGTACTGAGCCGGACGGCCGTTGTGTTGCCCGAACCACAGTTGCCGGCCGACCTCGGCCCGCAGTTCGGTCTCCTCAGCAAGCTCTCGCACTGCCGCGACGGCGGCGCTCTCACCGTCCTCGACGTGACCGCCCGGCAGCACTGCATAGTGATGTCCCGGGCAGCGCGGGCCGGTCCAGCCACTGTCCTCGCACATGTCACAGTCCGAGGATGATGCGCCGCGGCGGAACCGCTTGATCAGCAACACTTGAGATCCTTCGGTCACGACCGCGACCGCGCGGGGAATCTTCACCACAGGAGTATGCCGACCTCGTGGCCGGGTCGAACAAAGAGGTGCACGGGGAGGGAACCGTCTCGACCCGGCGGACAACTTTCGATGGCACGAATCCCTGCCGGGACACAGTTCACTGGCGAAGGACAGCCGGATCAATCTGACCCCAGAACGTGGCTAACGCAATGAGCCGCGCTCGTCGATCACCCGAGTCGGGCTCGCCAAGAAGACGTCCGCCTCGGCCTGACCATATGCCAGGTTGAGGGTGTCCGAAACGCGGAGAGTCAGGGCGGGAATTGCGGTGCGACGGCCCGCACCGTGCGGGAGGATGCCGCGATGACGCTGACCGAGGAGCGACTGCACGACCTGGCCGGGCGCATCATCGCGGTTCCCGGGGTGACCGGTGTGGTCCTCGGCGGCAGCCGCGCCCGCGGCGACCACACCCCGGACTCGGACACCGACCTGGGGCTGTACTACCGCCGCCCGCTCGACGTGGCCGCGCTGCGCGCCGCGGCCGGTGCCGTCGCCGGGGAGTCCGCGCGGCTCACCGAGCCGGGTGGGTGGGGGCCGTGGGTGGACGGCGGCGGGTGGCTCACCGTGGACGGCGCGGCGGTCGACTGGATCTACCGCGACCTGGACCGGGTCCAGCGGGCGTGGCGGGACGCCACCGAGGGCCGGTACGAGTTCCACACCCAGGCCGGGCATCCGCTGGGCGTGCCGGACTTCGCGTACCCCGGGGAAGTGGCTCTCGGGGTGATCCTGGCCGACCCCACCGGCGAGCTGGCCGCGTTGCAGGAGCGTGCGCGGACCTATCCGCCGGCGTTGCGGGAGCGGCTGGTCTCCGGGCTGTGGGAGGCCGACTTCCTGGTCGGCCTGGCCCGCAAGGCAGTCTCCCGGGGCGACGCCGCCTACCTGGCCGGGTGCCTGTTCCGGCTGGTCGGGGTGTGCGTGCACGCGCTGCACGGCGCGGCCGGGCGCTGGCTGATCAACGAGAAGGGCGCGGTGGCCGCCGCGGACGCGCTGCCGGGTGCGCCGCAGCGGTTCCGGCAGCGGGTGGCGGAGGTGTTCGCCCGGCTGGACGGTGACCCGGTGCACCTGTCCGGTGCGCTGGACACGGCCGCGGACCTGGTTCTGGACACCGCCGACGCGTGCGCCATGATGTCGTCCAGATGACTTCCGCCGCAGGGCGGAACCGGTCAGGAGGCACCGTGACGGCCGACGAACCCACCATCCTGGCGACCAGTGCGAGCTTCCGGCCCGGCGGGTCCGGGCCGATGTCGATGCGACCGGGACCGATCCACCACCTCGCCGCCGAGTTGGCGAACGCGGTCGAGGCGCCGAGGATCTGTGTGCTGAACCAGGCCACCGGCGACCCGGAGGCGCGGATCGGCGCCACCTACGCGGCGTTCGCCGGCACCCGGTTCCGCGCGTCGCACCTGCAGCTGTTCCCGATGCCGAACGTCGAGGACATCCGCGCGCACCTGCTGGCCCAGGACATCATCTGGGTGGGCGGTGGCAGCGTGGCCAACCTGTGCGCGGTCTGGCGGGTGCACGGCCTGGACCGGATTCTGCACGAGGCCTGGCAGGCCGGTGTGGTGCTCGGCGGCGTCTCGGCCGGCTCGATCTGCTGGCACGTGGGCGGCAGCACGGACAGCTTCGGGCTGCGGTTGCGCGGGTTCACCGACGGGCTGGGCTGGCTGCCGTACAGCAACGGCGTGCACTACGACGCGGAGGAACAGCGCCGGCCGATGATGCACCAGCTGATCGCGGACGGCACGCTGCCGGATGGCTACGCCACCGACGACGGCGCGGGGCTGGTCTATCGCGGCACCCGGCTGGCCGAGGTGGTGGCGGACCGGGACGGACCACGGGGGTACGAACTCAGGCGGGCAGCGGACGGCTCGGTGACCGAGACGCCGCTGCCCACCCGGGTCCTGTCTTACTGAGCGGGCAGCACCCACTTCTGGTTCGCGGCGCCCAGGCAGTCCCAGATGTGGATCTGCTGGCCGTCGGCCGGGTTGTTCTGGCTCACGTCGAGGCACCGCCCCGACTGCGGGTTCCGGATCGTGCCGTTGGCCTGCGCCGACCAGAGCTGGGCCCCGCTGTTGTTGCACGTGTACAGCTGGGTCCGGGTGCCGTTGCCGGTTCCGCCGCCGGCCACGTCGAGGCACTTGCCGAGCGCCTTGATCGTGCTGTTCGGGGTGACCGTCCAGGTCTGCGCGGCGCTGCGGTTGCAGGTGTACAGCTGCACCTTGGTGCCGTCGGCGCTGTTGCCGCCGGCCACGTCCAGGCACTTGCCGGCCAGCCCGGTGACCGGGCCGGTCCGGGTGACCGGGTCGGGGCCGGTTCCGCCGCCCAGTTCCTTGATCCGGATGTTGCGGAAGGACGCCTCGTCGCCGTCGCCGTGGTTCTGGATGCCGATGTGGCCGGCGAGCGACCGTACCGGATCGGTGTTGGTGTAGTCGTTGATCTTGACGCCGTTGAGGAGGACCTGCAGACGCTCGCCCTCGACCAGGATCTCGTAGGTGTTCCATTCGCCGGGCGGGTTCAGCGCGGCGTCGCGGGCCGCAATGTCCGCGGACCTGAAGCCGTAGACGGCGCCGGTGGTGCGGTCCGCCGCGTCGGTGGCGTCGATCTGGATCTCGTACCCGTTGTCCACCGCGGACCACGGGTCGCTGGACGGCGGGAAGCCGATGAACACGCCGGTGTTGTCGTCGCCGGCCAGCCGCCAGTCCAGCTTGAGCGAGTAGTTGGTGAACTGCTTGGCCTGGTACCAGTACAGCCCCATGCCGCCGGTCGAGGTGAGCGTGGCGTCGGTGTTGGTGAAGCTGCCCGGGCCGGCCTGGGTCCAGCCGGTGGTGGCGCCGTTGTACAGCGCCGTGTACCCGGTCTCCGGCCGGCAGTCGGCGTGCGCCTGTCCGGCCGCGTACCGGATGCCGCCCAGCAGGTGCTGCCGGAAGGCCTGGTCCGCGTACGACTGCTGGGTGTGGCCGCCGCCGGTGTAGAACGACCGGCCGCCGGCGTACGACTTGCACCAGGCGTGCGGGTGGTCGGCGCCCATCCCGCCGCCGGAGTACGTCGACTCGTCCAGCGACGCCAGCACGTGCGCGGTGGAGCGGGCGTTGGTGCGGTAGTTGTACCACTCGTCGGTACGGTTCCAGCGCTGCGGCAGGTGCGTGGTGGCGGCGTGCGCCCGGTCCTCCACCACCACGTCGGCCGGCTGGATCGCCGGGTGTGAGGCGAAGTACGCGCCGACCAGGTCGCCGTAGAACGGCCAGTCGTACTCGGTGTCGGCGGCCGAGTGCACGCCGACGTAGCCGCGGCCGCTGCGGATGTACGACTCGAACGCGCTCTGCTGGGTGGCGTTGAGGACGTCGCCGGTGGTGTTGAGGAAGATCACCGCCTCGTAGCCGGCCAGGTTCGCGGGGGTGAACGCGGCCGGGTCCTCGGTGGCGGTCACGGTGAACCCGTGTGCCGCGCCGAGTTCCCGGACGGCCTGGGTGCCCACCGCGATCGAGTCGTGCCGGAACCCGGCCGTGCGGGAGAAGACCAGGACGTCGTACGGGTCGTCGGCGGCGACCACCGGCGCGGGTAGCAGGACCAGGGCAGCGAGCAGGTTCGCGATCATGGCAGCGTCCACTTCTGGTTGGCGGCCGCCAGGCAGTCCCAGATGTGGATCTGCTGGCCGTCGGCGGAGTTTTGCTGGCTGACGTCGAGGCAGCGCCCCGACTGCGGGTTGCGTACCGTGCCGTCCGGTTGGGCGGCCCAGTTCTGGGCGGCGCTGTTGTTGCACGTGTAGAGCTGGACCAGGGTGCCGTTGCCGGTGGCACCGCCGGCCACGTCGAGGCACTTGCCGAGCGCCTTGATCGTGCTGTTCGGGGTGACCGTCCAGGTCTGTGCGGCGCTGGAGTTGCAGGTGTAGAGCTGGATCTTGGTGCCGTCGGCGCTGTTGCCGCCGGACACGTCCAGGCACTTGCCGGCCAGCCCGACGATCGGGCCGGTTCGGCCGCCGAGCGTGAACGCGTCCAGGTCGTACAGCGCGCCGGCACCGCCGGTGAAGGTCAGGTACAGCGTGGTGGTGCCGGCCGGGGCGCCGGAGAGCGTGCCGCCGACCGTGGTGAACGTGTCCCAGCTTCCGGTGCTCGGCACGGCCGCCGAACCGAGCACGGTGCCGGTCGGCGAGCCGGCCCGTACCTGCAGCGTGCCGCCCACGCCGGCCGAGGACGCACGCGCCGAGAAGGACGTCGCGTCGCCCAGCCGGTACGGCTCGAACGCGATCCAGTCGCCGTTGTTGATGTCCCCGACGGTACGGCCGCCCTCGGCCGTGCCCTTGGTGAACGTGTTGACACCGGAGGCGGCGGTGAAGTGCTCGGCCTGCCGGTGCCGCGGCTGCAGCTTGTGCTGGGCGTGGGTGACCAGGCCGCCCCTGTCGGTGTACTCGGCGTCGAACACCGCGAAGATGTTCGCCGCGTCGTCGTGCTCACCGTCGACCGGAATGGTGATCGAGCCGGAGCAGCCGTTCACCGAGGTGATCTGGTGGCCGTGGTTGTCGTGGCCCAGCACGTACGTCATCTTGGCTCGCGCGCAGTCGATCGTGCCGTCCTCCGGGTCGGTGACGGTGAAGCGGAACGGGACCGTGTCGCCGTACGAGAACAACTGGCCGTTGCCCGGCGAGGTGATGGTGACCGTGGGCGCGGTGTTGCCGACGCCGATCTGCACACTTGCCGTACCGGTCGCGCCCTCCGGGTCGGTGACCGTGAGCGTCGCGGAGTACGTACCGTTGGCGGTGTAGGTCTTCGTCGGGTTCGCCGCCGTCGAGGTGGTGCCGTCGCCGAACGCCCACGAGTGGCGCAGCGTGCCACCCTCCGGATCGGACGAACCCGCGGACGAGAACGCCACGGTCAGCGGCGCCTGCCCGGACGTCCGGTTGGCGGCGGCCACCGCGGTCGGGGCCCGGTTGGCGCCGGCCAGGTAGTCGAACCGGTAGAGCGCGGAGTTGGCGTCGCCGTTGAAGTACCCGGTGCCGTAGTCCAGGACGTACAGCGCGCCGTCGGGGCCGAACGCGGAGTCCATCACCTGCTTGCCGTTCCACGGGAAGTTGGAAATCTCGCCCACCGAGCCGTCCGCGTTCACGTGGATCGGCTTGATCCAGCCGCGGCCCAGCTCACCGGCGAAGAAATGCCCGTCCAGCGACTGTGGAAACTTGGTGGGGGAGGTCGACGCGGCGTTGTACCGGTACACCGGGCCGGCCATCGGCGACTCCGAGCCGCCACCGAACTCGGGCGGGGTGCCGGCGTCGCCCGCGTACCGGATCCAGGCCGCGCGCGCCGGCGGCAGGGTGGCCTGGCCGGTGTTGCGGAACGAGTTGTTGGCCGGCCCGCCGGTGCAGTTGTACTTCCCGCCGCCGGTGGCGTTGGCGAAGTTCCACTCGTTGTAGGTCTCGGCGGTGGTGTTCGTGCCGGTGCAGTACGGCCAGCCGTAGTTGCCCGGGCTGGGAATCCGGTTGAACTCCACCTGGCCGCTGGGCCCGCGGCCGGCGCTGCTGGTACCCGCGTCCGGCCCGTAGTCGCCGAGGTACACGACGCCGGTGGCCTTGTCGACGGTCATCCGGAACGGGTTGCGGAACCCCATCGCGTAGATCTCCGGCCGGGTGTTCGGCGTGCCGGGGGCGAACAGGTTCCCGGCCGGGACGGAGTACGTCCCGTTCGCGTTCACCTTGATGCGCAGCACCTTGCCGCGGAGGTCGTTGGTGTTGCCGGCGCTGCGCTGGGCGTCGAACCCGGGGTTGCGGTCGGTCCGCTCGTCCAGCGGGGCGTAGCCGGCCGAGTCGAACGGGTTGGTGTCGTCGCCGGTGGACAGGTAGAGGTTCCCGGCCGCGTCGAAGTCGATGTCGCCGCCGACGTGGCAGCACAGGCCGCGGTCGGCCGGCACGTCCAGGACGTCGACCCTGCTGCCGGTGTTGAGCGTGAAGTCGGCGTTGAGGGTGAACCGGGAGAGCCGGTTGACGCCCTGCCAGGCGGAGAAGTTCGTGCCGGTGGCCGGGGCGTCGCCGGCCGGCGTGGACAGCGGCGGGGCGTAGTAGAGGTAGATCTGCCGGTTGGTGGCGAAGCCGGGGTCGATGCCGACGCCCTGCAGGCCCTCCTCGTCGTGGGTGTAGACGGCGACCGTGCCGATCACGGTGGTGGTGCCGGCGGCGTCGGTGCGCCGCAGCGTGCCGTTGCGGGCGGTGTGCAGGACCGAGCGGTCGGGCAGCACCGCGATGGTCATCGGCTCGCCCACCTCGGCCTCCCCCTTGGCGAGGGTGACCTGCTGGAAGTCGGCCGGGACGACCGGGTGGGCCTGTGCTGCCGGCGGAACGGCGACGATCGCCGTGGCCAGCAGGAGTAACGAGCCGAGGAGACGTTTTCTGGGCATGGCGAACTAGCCCCTTTCCTGACTGGGGATTGCCAGGTGGGCTACCTTGCGCCGATACGCCGAGCCCTGGCCGGGGGATGGGGGATGCGGCCCGGGGATGACCGCGCTGTTACTGATCTGTAACGGAACTTATCTGTAACGGCACGGTAGTCGACTTTGGACTCGGATGTAAATACTTTCGTCGATTGAGACGAAAGACGTCAGCTGATGTAGTGCAGGATCACGTTGTGCACGTGGTGGGTCTTCTCCGAGCCGCGGAACTCGACCTCGTAGATGTGGGTGCCCACGGTGATCGCGATGGTGCCGGTGGAGAAGTATTGTCCGGCCCAGCTCTTGTTGCTGACCACGCTCACGCTGCTGATCTTGGAATACGGGATGCTGGTGATCGCGAAGCGCTTCCCGACGAACGACTGGTCCTGGATGATCACGCGACGGTCGGTGAGCCCGAGGAAGCCGGTGCCGGCGCCGACGGCGTCGTACACGGCAATGATCTGTTCGCCGTCCAGCAGGCCGCTCTGGATCTGCTTCAGCTGGCCCTTGCTGTCATAGATCACATCGCTCATGACCCGAGCGTATCGATCAGTGTCCCGTCGAGGCTCCGCACACGGTGCGATACGCATCCTCGATACGCGCTGCGAGCGTTACCTGACCGTCGGTGATGGCGTCGCCGTCTCGCGAGCCCAGGCAGATCTGGGTATGGCCGTCGGTGCGCCGGATGGTGGGCCGGATGCGCAAGGTGTCGGCGGCGACCTTGATCCGCTCGGTCAGCGCGGCATGCTGGCTCTCGTCGCAGGCAAGCTCGCGCTTGAGCTGGACCCCGTCCTGGGTCCACCCGCTCAGTAGAGTCAGTGCGTCGCTGAGATAATCGGAGCCGTTCCTGCGCTGCCGCCTGCCCCGCATCGCCACACCCCCCCTTGGCGTCGTTGCCGGCTTGTGGCCAAACTGTCGCCGTGTCGTCATGGTCGGTCCTGACAGTCTTGTCTTCCGTGTCAACCATGTCCACGCCCACATATCCGTGTTCTCGTGACTATCGGGACGGCTCGGGCACGCTGAACGGTGAACTTTTGTGGCACCCTCTCTCTTCATGCCGTCGGAACGACACGTCAATACCACGCCGTCACGCAAAGTAATCGTGGCCGCGGTCATCGTCACGGACGGCCGTGTACTCGCCTGCGAGCGGTCCGCACCACCCGAGGCCGCCGGACGGTGGGAGTTCCCCGGCGGCAAGGTCGAACCCGGGGAGACCGACGCCGAGGCGCTGGCCCGGGAGTGCCGCGAGGAACTGGGCGTCCGGGTCGAGGTGGCCGAGCGGGTCGGCCCGGACGTGCCGCTGGCACACGGCCGCGCGGTCCTGCGGGTGTACGCGGTCCGGCTGCTCGACGGCGACGTGCCCCGCGCGCTGGAACACGCGGCGATGCGCTGGCTGGCGGCCGACGAACTCGACACCGTGCCGTGGTTGCCGGCCGACCGCCCGATCGTGGCGGAACTACCCGCCCGGCTGCTCGGCGAACCGCTGCCGTAGCACCCGCTTCAGCACCTTGTGGCTCGGCCCCAACGGCAGCGCGTCCACGAACCGCACCTGCCGCGGGTACTTGTGCTTGCCCAGCTTCTGTTTCGCCCAGTCGACGAGTTCCTCCTCGGCCGCCCCGCCCGGGTTGGGCACGACGACCGCGCAGATCTCCTCGCCCAGGACGTCGTCGGGCACCCCGATCACCGCCACCTGCTGCACCGACGGGTGCCGGGCCAGCGCCTCCTCCACCTCCCGCGGGTACACGTTGAAGCCGCCGCGGATCACCAGGTCCTTCTTGCGGTCGACGACGGTGACGAAGCCCTGGTCGTCCTTGGTGCCGAGGTCGCCGCTGCGGAACCAGCCGTCGGTCATGGCCTCCGCGGTGGCCTCCGGCCGGTTGAAGTACCCGGCGAACACGTTGTGCCCGCGGATGACGATCTCGCCCAGCTCGCCGGTGGGCACGAACTCGATGCGATCCTCGACCTCGGCCCGGGCGATCTCCACCTCGACGCCCCAGATCGCGTGCCCGATGCTGCCCGGCCGGGTACCGAAGACCGGCTGGTTCGTGGTCGCGGTCGGGGAGGTCTCGGACAGGCCGTACCCCTCGTAGATCGGCGCGGAGAACAGGTCCGCGAACCTCTCCAGCACCGCCACCGGCAGCGACGCGCCGCCGGACGAGCCGAACCGTAGCTTTGGGAGCTTTCGCCTTTGGTTTTCCGCCGCGGGTGAGCTCAGCGGGCGGTCCGCGGTGGCGGCGGCCTGGAGCAGGCCGATGTACATCGTCGGTACGCCGTGGAAGATCGTCACCCGCTCGCGCACCATCAGCTCGAGCGCCGCCTCGCCGGTGAACCGGGCCAGCAGGACGACCGTGGCACCGAGCCGGAACGCGGCGTTCATCGCGACGGTCTGGCCGTACGTGTGGAACAGCGGCAGGCAACCCAGCATCACGTCGTCGGCGCTCACGTCGTGGACGTCGAACGCGTTCACCGTCGCGTTCATCACCAGGTTGAGGTGGGTGAGCAGGGCGCCCTTCGGTTCGCCGGTGGTGCCGCTGGTGTAGAACACCACCGCGGTGTCCTCCGCCTCCCGGGTGACGTACGTGTGCAGCGGCTCGACCTCGGCGGACACGTCCTCCAGGCGGGTGGGTGCGTCGGCGAGCCCGGGCGGCGTCGGGCCCACGCTGACCAGCCGGGTGCCGGTGGCCTGTGCGGCGGCCGCGCCCAGGGCGAGCTGGCTGCTGTGCGCGACCAGCACGTCGGTGCCGCTGTCGCGCAGCGTGTACGCCACCTCCTCCGCGCCGAGCAGCAGGTGCACCGGCACGATCCGGGCGCCCACGGCGAGCGCCGCGTAGTAGACCCGCGGAAAGTCGAGCACGTTGGGGATCAGGACGGCCACGGTGTCGCCCGGGCCGACGCCGAGCGCCCGCAGCCCGGCCGCGTACGACCGGGCCTGGTGCCACAGCTCCGCGTAGGTGACCCGGGTGGCGCCGTCGACCACGGCGACCTTGTCCGGGTACCGCCGCGCGCCCTCCGCCAGAATCATCGCCAACGACAGCACGGTCACGAGAGGTGCCCTCCGATCTTGGTATACCCGCGCAGCAGGTCACGGGAAATGATCAGGCGCTGCATCTCGTCGGTGCCCTCGTAGATGCGCATCAACCGGACCTGCCTGTACCACCGCTCGATCGGCAACTCTCGGGTGTAGCCCATGCCACCGTGGATCTGCATGACCCGGTCGACCACATTGTTCACCATGGCCGCGCCGAACAGCTTGGCGTGCGACGACGCGTGCCGCGGGTCTTCGCCCTGGTCAACGGTCCATGCCGCCTTCAGGATGAGCCAGCGGGCCGCCTCCAGCTCCACTTCCGAGTCGGCGATCATCCATTGGATTGCCTGGTTCGACCCGATCGGCTTCCCGAACGTCTCGCGCGTGTTGGCGTACTCGATCGCCATGCCCAGCGCCCGCTCGGCGATGCCGACCGCGTTGGACGGGATCAGGTAGCGGCCCCGGCCGATCCATTTCATGCCCAGCTCGAAGCCCTGCCCGATCTCGCCGAGCACGTTGCGGCCGGGCACCCGCACGTTGTCGAAGACCAGCGCGGCCGGCCCGCCCTCGCCCATCGTCTGGATCGGCTCGGAGGTCCAGCCCATCGCGCGGTCGACCAGGAACGCGGTGGTGCCGCCGCCGCGCACGCCCTTGTCCCGGTCGGTCACCGCGACCACGATGGCGAAGTCCGCGTCGTTGCCGTTGGTGATGAACGTCTTCTCGCCGTTGAGCACCCAGTCGTCGCCGTCCCGGCGCGCGCTCAGCCGGATGTTCGCGGCGTCCGACCCGGCGCCCGGCTCGGTGATCGCGAAGCAGGAGATCCGGGTCCCCTCGATCGTCGGGATCAGGTATTCCTGCTTCTGCTCCTCGTTGCAGTAGTAGAGGATGTTGTCCGCCTCGCCGCCGAACGAGAACTGGACCCAGGTCCGGCCGACCTCGGTCCAGAGCAGCGACTGCAGGACGGCCGGCAGGTCCATCCCGCCGTACTCCTCCGGGGTGCCGAGGCCCCAGAAGCCGAACTTTCTCGCCTTCTGCCGCAGCTCGACCAGCTCGCTGCGCTCCAGGCCGGGCCGCCCGGCCCGCTCCCGGCGCAGCGCCTCCGGTTCAAGCGGCATGACCTCGCGGGTGATGAATTGGCGGGCGGTGTCACGAACCGCGCGTTCCTCGTCGGTGAGCGAGAAGTCCATGCGGCTTAAACTAGCGGTGTAAGTTTTAACACGTCCAGTGCAAGAATCGCATTTCCCGGCGGACGACAGGAGATGGCATGGCCCGGCCCCGGCAGACGCTGCTCACCCGGCAGCGCATCGTCGAGACGGCCGCCGCCCTGATCGACGCGGAAGGTCTGGAAGCGGTGTCGGTCCGCCGGCTCGCCGCCGAACTCGGCGTCCGCGGCCCCTCGCTGTACAACCACTTCGCCACCAAGGCGGAGATCATCGACGCGGTGGCTGACGCGGTGATCGCCCAGGTCGACGTGTCCGCGTTCGCCGGCCACGACTGGCGTGACGCCCTGCGCCGGTGGGCACACTCGTACCACGAGGTGCTGAGCGCACACCCGAACATCGTGCCGGTGCTGGCGCACGGCCCGGGCCGCCGCCCGGCCGCGCTGGCGATGGCCGACACCGTCTACGGCGCGCTGATCGACGCGGGCTGGTCGCCGGCCCGGGCCACCCACATCGGCGCCCTCATGCGTTACCTGGTCACCGGGTCGGCGCTCGGCTCGTTCGCGCTCGGTTTCGCCGGGGACCCCCAGCTGTACGAGCGGTACCCGCACCTGCGCCAGGCGCACCTGCTCGCCGAACACCAGCACCGGGTGGATGAGGGCGCGTTTACGCTCGGCCTGGAGACGCTCATCGCCGGCCTGGACCGGCTGCACCGCGCTGGTGTTCCAGTGGAGCGCTCCACTGGAACACCAGCGTCGTTACACGGCCTCTGAAACGACCGTGGTGTACCACTGGAACACCACGGTCGGGTCCCCTTCGATGCGAACGGAGTCCCGATGACCGCGTCCACCGACGTGATCCTGTCCCGCGACCAGCTGTACATCGGCGGTGCCTGGGTGGCGTCCAGTTCCGCCGACACCATCGCCGTGGAGAACCCGGCCACCGAGGAGGTGCTGGGCACCGTGCCGGCCGGCACCGCCGCCGACGTGGACGCGGCCGTCGCCGCCGCCCGCGCCGCGTTCGACGGCTGGGCCGGCACGCCGATGACCGGACGCGCCGCCGTGCTGGACCGGTTGCACGCCACGCTGGCCGGGCGCGCCGGTGACATCGCCCGCACCGTCGGGCTCGAGCTGGGCGCGCCGCTCAAGATCGCGCAGCGGGTCCAGGCCGGACTGCCGCTCACCGTGCTCCGCGGGTACGCCGACGCAGCCGCCCGCCCGGCACCCACCGAGACGATCGGCAACTCGCTCATCGAACACGAGCCGGTCGGCGTGGTCGGCGCGATCACCCCGTGGAACTATCCGCTGCACCAGATCGTGGCGAAGGTGGCCGCCGCGCTCGCCGCCGGCTGCCCGGTCGTGCTCAAGCCCAGCGAGCTGACCCCGCTGGTGGCGTACCTGCTGGTCGACGCGGCGGAGGAGGCCGGCGTACCGCCCGGGGTGCTCAACCTGGTGACCGGCACCGGACCGGTGGTCGGCGCCGCGCTGGCCGGTCATCCGGACGTCGACATGGTCTCGTTCACCGGCTCCACCGCCACCGGCCGGGCCGTCGCGCACGCCGCCGCCGACCGGATCGCCCGGGTCGCGCTGGAACTCGGCGGCAAGTCGGCGAACGTGATCCTGGACGACGCGGACCTGGCCAAGGCGGTGAAGGTCGGGGTCGGCAACGCGTTCCTCAACTCCGGGCAGACCTGCACGGCGTGGTCCCGGATGCTGGTGCACCGCAGCCGCTACGACGAGGCGGTCGAGTTGGCGGCCGCGGCCGCCCGCGGCTACCGCACCGGCGACCCGTTCGACTCCTCGACCCGGCTCGGACCGCTGGTCTCCGCGGCCCAGCGGGACCGGGTCCGCGGATTCCTGGCCCGCACCGACGCCCGGATCGTCACCGGCGGGCTCGACGCCGAGGTGCCCGACCGCGGCTGGTTCGTGGCGCCGACCGTCGCCGCCGACGTCGACCCGGACAGCGAACTGGCCCAGGAGGAGATCTTCGGTCCGGTGCTGTCGATCATCGGGTTCGACGACGACGAGGAGGCGGTGGCGATCGCCAACCACACGCGGTACGGCCTGGCCGGCGCGGTCTGGGGCTCCGACGACCGCGCCCTCGCGGTCGCCCGCCGGATGCGGACCGGCGCGGTGGACGTCAACGGTGGCGCGTTCAACCCGTTGGCGCCGTTCGGTGGCTACCGGCAGTCCGGCGTCGGCCGCGAACTCGGCGCCTACGGGCTGGCCGAGTTCCAGCAGGTGAAGGCCATCCAGCGATGACCCGGGTCGCCGCCCTGGTGGTGCGCGAGGCGGGTGCCGCCCCCGCCGTCGCGGAGGTGGATCTGCCCGAGGTCGGGCCCGGACAGGTGCGGGTACGCATCCGCGCGGCCGGGGTCTGCCACTCCGACCTGTCCATGGTCAACGGCACGCTGGAACCGCCGTACCCGCTGGTGCTGGGTCATGAGGCGGCCGGCCAGGTGGTCGAGGTGGGCGCGGGGGTCAGCCGCACCACGGTCGGCGCGCACGTGGCCCTGAACTGGGCGCCCGCCTGCCGCCGGTGCTGGTTCTGCACGCACGGCGAGCCGTGGCTGTGTGAACACGGCGCCGGGGCGGCCGCGGTGGCGAACGGCAGCACGGTGGACGGCGCGCCGGTGCACCTGGCGCTGGGGCTGGGCGCGTTCGCCGAGCAGGTGGTGGTGCCGGAGAACGCGGTGGTCGGCGTACCCGAGGATCTGGATTGGTCTTGGGCCGCGCTGCTCGGTTGCGCGGTGCTGACCGGGACCGGCGCGGTCCGCAACACCGCCCGGGTGGCGCCCGGCGCGTCGGTGCTGGTGCTCGGGCTCGGCGGGGTGGGACTGTCGGTCGTCACGGCGGCCCGTGCGGCCGGCGCGTCACCGGTCATCGCGGTGGACGTCTCGCCGGACAAGAAGGCGCTGGCCGAGGCGGCCGGGGCCACCGACTTCGTGGTCGCCGCGGACACGCTGTCCTCCGACGTCCGGCGGCTGACGTCCGGGCGCGGCGCCGACCACAGCTTCGAGTGCGTGGGGCGGGCGGCGACGATCCGGGCGGCCTGGCGGGCCACCCGGCGCGGCGGCCAGGTCACCGTGGTCGGGATGGGCCGCGCCGACGACCTGGTGCAGTTGAGCGCGCTGGACATCTTCTCCTCGGCGCGGACGTTGCGGTCGTCGGTGTACGGCTCGTCCGACCCGGACTCCGAGATTCCGGCGCTGGCCCGGGACGTGGTGGCCGGTGCGCTGTCGCTGGACCACCTGGTCACCGACCGGATCGGGCTGGGCGACGTGCCGGCGGCGTTCGACCGGATGGCCCGGGGCGAGGGGGCGCGCTCGGTGGTGGTGTTCTGAGGGTCGGTCGACATCTCCCGTTTCGAGCCCGTGTGGCGTCGCCGGTGCCGGCAGATCTTGGAGGAGTGGGCAGATCTTGGAGGGCGAGACGATTCTTGGAGCGAAATGGCCCCCACGAGGGCGAGCAGCCTCCAAGATCTGCCCGAGCCTCCAAGATTTCGGACTGCGAAGGTCGACGATTCGCTTGGCTCCGCGGCTTTCCGCCTGAACCCGGTACCACCACGGGCGGTCACCCCATCTTCGGATGACTGGACAGCAGGGCGGTGACTACCCGGGCCAGTGATCGGCGGGCGGCCTCCACGTCCAGTTCCATCGAGGTTCGCAGCGTCTCCCAGGTCGGCCACATGCTCACCGCGGTCAGGGCCGCCAGCCGCTCCGGGTCGTCGGCCAGTTCGGCCGCGAACAGGGTGCGCAGCTCGTCGCGTACCCGCTGGGTGTGCACCTTGCGGTAGCCCTGCAGGGCGGGCGAGAACGGCTCCTTCAGGGCGGCGGCCTTGGCCGCCGGCGCGATCTGCTCCAGCAGCCGGGCCCGCTGCCGGGTGTACGCGTCGATCCGCTCGGCCAGCGGCAGGTCCGCCGGGATCGGCGCGAACGCCGCGTCGCGGTGCTGCAGGATCCGCTCGCCGCTGGCGGCGAACAACGCCTCCATGTCGGCGAAGTGGCTCCACAGGGCGCGCAGCGAGACGCCGGCCAGCTTGGCGATGCGGTCCGCGGTGGGGCGCAGGTCGCCGTCGGTGATCAGCTTGACGTGGGCGTCCACGATCGCGTTGCGGGTGCGTTCCGAGCGGGCCGTGCGGCCGTCGACGCGCGGGGACGAACTGGTCATCACACGCTCCGGTAGCGGTTGAGCTCTCGGCGGGCGAGCGACCGCTTGTGCACCTCGTCCGGGCCGTCCGCCAGGCGCAGCGTACGGGCCGAGGCCCAGAGCCGGGCCAGCGGCGTGTCCTGGCCGACACCCGCCGCGCCGTACGTCTGGATCGCCTTGTCGAGGATCCACTCGACGGTCCGCGGGGTGGCGATCTTGATGGCCTGGATCTCGGTGTGCGCGCCCCGGTTGCCGACCGTGTCCATCAGCCAGGCCGCCTTGAGCACCAGCAGGCGGGCCTGTTCGATGCGCACCCGGGACTCGGCGATCCAGTCCTGCACCACGCCCTGGTCGGCCAGCGGCGTGCCGAACGTGGTGCGGTCCAGCGCGCGCCGGCAGATCAACTCGACGGCGCGCTCGGCCATGCCGATCAGCCGCATGCAGTGGTGGATCCGGCCGGGACCGAGCCGCGCCTGGGAGATGGCGAAGCCGGAACCCTCGGTGCCGATCAGGTTGGCGGCCGGTACGCGGACCCCGTCGAACGTCATCTCGGCGTGCCCGCCGTGGTCGCCGTCGTCGTAGCCGAACACCGTCATGCCGCGGTGCACGGTCAGCCCGGGGGCGTCCCGGGGCACCAGCACCATGCTCTGCTGCAGGTGGCGCGGTGCGTCCGGGTCGGTCTTGCCCATCACGATGAAGATCTGGCAGTCCGGGTTCATCGCGCCGGAGATGTAGAACTTGCGGCCGGTGATGACGTACTCGTCGCCGTCGCGGACGATCCGGGTGCCGATGTTGGTGGCGTCGGACGAGGCGACCTGGGGCTCGGTCATCGCGAACGCCGACCGGATGGTGCCGTCGAGCAGCGGGCGCAGCCAGCGCTGCTGCTGGTCGGGGGTGCCGAACTCGCTGAGCACCTCCATGTTGCCGGTGTCCGGGGCGGCGCAGTTCAGTGCGGCCGGTGCGATCGCGGGGCTGCGGCCGGTGATCTCGGCGAGCGGGGCGTACTGCACGTTGGTCAGGCCGGCGCCGTGTTCGCCGGGGAGGAAGAGGTTCCACAGCCCGGCGCGGCGGGCCGCGGCCTTCAGGTCCGCCAGGATCGGCGGCGGGCGCCAGCCGTCCGCGTGGAAGCCGGCCTCGGCCGGGTACACGTGCTCGTCCATGAACGCGAGGAGCCGCTTGCGGTAGTCCTCGGTGGTGTCGTCGAATCCGAAGTCCATCAGTTTCCCTCCAGCGCCTCGTGTCCCTGCACCACCAGCGCCGGCACCAGCGCGCCGACCTCCGCGAAGCCCTCGCCCACGGTCTGTCCCTGGACGTAGCGGTAGTGCACGCCCTCGAGGATGACGGCGAGCTTGAACGCGGCGAACGCCACGTACCAGTGCAGGTCGCCGACGTCGCGGCCGGACCGGTCGGCGTACCGTGCGGCGATCTCGGCCAGGCCGGGGTGGCCCGGCACGGACAGCGGGGAGCGGGGATCGCCGTCCGTGGTGAGCAGCGGCCGGCCGGCGTAGACCAGCATCAGCGCGACGTCGCCGAGCGGGTCGCCCAGGGTGGACATCTCCCAGTCCAGTACCGCGTTGACCTGCAGCCGGTCGCCGATCAGGACGTTGTCCAGGCGGTAGTCGCCGTGCACCACCGTGCCGTCACCGGCGGGTACGTCCACCGCCAGCCGGGCGTGCAGCTCCTCGATGCCGGGCACGTCGCGGCTGCGGGAGGCGTCCAGTTGCTTCTTCCACCGGCGTACCTGCCGCTCGTTGAAGCCCTCCGGGCGGCCGAAGTCGGCCAGCCCGATCGCCCGCGGGTCCAGCGCGTGCAGGTCGGCCAGCGTGTCCACCAGGGACAGCAGCAGCGACCGGAGCGCGGCCGGGCCGAGCGCCTCGAGCGTCTTGACGTCGCGGTAGACGGTGCCGTCGACGTGCTCCATCAGGTAGAACGGCGCGCCGAGCACGTCCGGGTCGGTGCAGAGCAGCACCGGCCTCGGCGCCGGGAAACCGGCCGTGGACAGCGCCTCCAGCACCCGGTGCTCGCGGGCCATGTCATGCGCGGTGGGCAGCACGTGACCCAGCGGCGGACGGCGCAGCACCCACCGGTTCGTGCCGTCGGTGACCGCGTACGTCAGGTTGGACCGGCCGCCGGCGAACATGGTGGCGGTCAGCGGCTGTGCCGAACCCAGGTACGCCCGCAGCTTCGCCAGGTCGAGCCCGCGTGGCCCGGTCACGGCCGGTCCGCCTGGTCGAAGCCGCGCTGGATCCGGTTCATGCCGGTCAGCCAGCGGTCCGGGTCGTCGGCCCGGCGCCGGTAGTACTCGGCCACCTCGGGGTGCGGCAGGATCAGGAAACGGTCGCCGTCGAGGGCCTTCGCGACCACCTCGGCGACCTCGTCGGCGGCCAGGGCGCCGGCGGCCAGTTGCGCGGCGGCCGCGCTGCCGCGTTCGCCGCCGCGGGTGAGCATGTCGGTGCGGACGCCCTGCGGGCAGAGCGCCTGCACCACCAGGCCGCGATGGGCGTAGGTGACCCGCAGCCACTCGGCGTACGCCAGGGCGGCGTGCTTGGTCACCGCGTACGGCGCGCTGCCCAGGATGGTGAGCAGGCCGGCCGCGGACACGGTCATCAGGAACCGGCCGCCGTCGCCGTCCAGCCAGCGGGGCAGCAGCGCGCGGGACGCGTACACGTGGGACAGGACATTGACGCCGAAGTCGCGCTGCCAGACCTCGTCCGGGGTGTCCTCGGTGCCGGCCGAGAGCACCCCGGCGTTGGAGCAGAACAGGTCGATGCCGCCGAGTTCGGCGTACGCCACGTCGACCAGCCGGCGGACGTCCGCCTCCCGGGCCGCGTCGCCCGGGACCGCCACGCCGCCGGTCTGCCCGGCCACCGCCTCGGCCGCCGCCGGATCGAGGTCGTTCACCACCACCCGGGCGCCGTCGGCGGCGAACCGGCGGGCCAGCGCGGCGCCGATCCCGCCGCCGGCACCGGTCACCACGACCCTCACTGCATCGCTCCGGTCAGCGTCACGCCGCCGTCCACCACCAGCGTCTGGCCGGTGATCCAGCCGGCCTCCGCGGAGCACAGGAAGGCGACCGCGCCGGCCACGTCCTCGGGTACGCCGAGGCGGCGCATCGGGTACCCGGCCGCCACCTTCTCCTCGCGGCCCTCGAACAGCGCGGTGGCGAACCGGGTCTTCACCACGGCCGGGGCGACCGCGTTGACCCGTACCCGCGGGGCCAGTTCGAGGGCGAGTTCCCCGGTGAGGTGGATCAGCGCGGCCTTGGTCACGCCGTAGAAGCCGATGCCGGGGGCCGGGCGGATCCCGGCGACCGAGGAGATGTTCACGATCGCGCCGCGGTCGGTGTCGGCCAGGCCGCCGCGCAGCGCCTCCTGCACCCAGCCCAGCGTGCCGACCACGTTGACGTCGAAGATCTTGCGGGCCGCGCCCAGGTCCACGGACGCCAGCGGGCCGTGCACCGGGTTGATCCCGATGTTGTTGATCAGCGTGGTGATCGGGCCGAACGTGTCGCGCACGGTGTCCACCACGGCGGCCCGGTGGTCCGCGTCGTCGCCCTTGCCGGCCACCCCGATCGCCACGTCCGGCCCGCCGAGTTCCCGGACCGCCGCCTCCAGCGCCTCGGTCTTGCGCCCGGTGATGCAGACCCGGGCCCCCGCCGCCACGAACCGCTGGGCGATGGCGAGGCCGATGCCCCGGCTGGCTCCGGTCACAAGCGCCACCGCGCCGGTCAACTGCGTCATCCGGTTACTCCTTCAATCAGACAGATACCTGCACAATGCGGCCCGCCGCCCACCATCCCCGAGCGGGCGGCGGGCCGCAAGCATGGCTCAGGACGCCGCCGGAATGCCGTTCGGCGGCGGGGCGACCGGCGCCGCCTGGTACGCCTGGACCGGCCCGTCGCCCTCGTCGGTCTGGTACGCGGTGCCGAAGTACACCGCCTTGCCGCCGGTGATCCGGGTGAGCCGCTCCCCGCCGTACCCGGAGTGGTCGTCCGGCGAGAACCGCAGCGGCGCCAGGCCCGGTCCGGTGAAGCCGCCCTTCTCCACCGCCGCGATCAGCTTCTCCCGGGTCAGATCCGGCCCGGCGGCCTGCAGCGACTGCACGAACAGGTAGCCGACCGACATGCCGTACACGACGTTGTTGTCGAGCTGGGCGTTGCCGTTGTGGGCGCTGTTGACCTTCCGGTACAGCTGGATCCACGGGTTCGCGTCGTCGGTGGCCAGCGGCAGGTAGTTCGTCGCCACCAGGCCCTCCAGCAACGGCGCCGACGCGCCCAGCGACCGGGTCAGCGTGGCCGGGTCGGCGCCCACGTTGGAGACGACGAACTGGGGCCGCCAGCCGATCTTCGCGGCGGTGCCGATGGCCAGCGCGGTGAACCCGGGCACGGTGGCCAGCATGACCACCTGACAGCCGCTCTGCTTGAGCGCGCCCATCTGCGGGCCGACGTTCGGGTTGCTGGTCACGTAGCTCTGCTTCGCCGCGACCGGGCCGAGGATCTGCTCGATGCCGGCCAGGCTGTCCCGCCCGAAGTCGTCGTCCTGGCCGAGGAAGCACGCCTTGTGGTCGGCGTGCGCCGCCTTGACGTGGGTGGCCAGGATCTTCCCCTCGACCGTGTAGTCCGGGTTGAAGCCGAAGGTGCCCGGATACTTGTCCGGCTGGTCCCAGCTGCGGCTGCCGGACGCCACGAACAGGTCCGGCACCCGGTTGGTCTTGAGGAAGTCGAGAACGCCGGAGTGGGTCGGCGTACCCAGGCCGTTGAGGATCGCGAAGACCTTGTCCTGCAGCACCAGTTCGCGGACCACCTGCTGGGTGGTCGCCGGGTTGTAGGTGTCGTCCATGATCTTGTAGGTGATCTTGCGGCCGTGCACGCCGCCGTTCGCGTTGACGTAGTCGAAGTACGCCCGGGTGGCGGGTGCGATCTTCGAGTAGCCGGCGGCGGCCGGTCCGGTGAGCGGCATGTGCGTGCCGACCAGGATCTCGGTGTCGGTGACGCCCGGGGTGCCGCCTCCGCCGGAACCCTGGCCGTCGCCGGAGCAGCCCGCGGTCAGCGCGAGAGCGGCGAGGACGGCGAGTCCCCGCCTCATCGAAGGTGTCATGGGTCGGGCCTTTCTCTTCTGAGGGTGCGGCCGAGCGAGGCCAGGCCGCCGGGGAGCGCGAGCATGACGACGATCAGGACGACGCCGAAGACGGCCAGCGGCAGGTTGCCCTCCAGCCGCTGGGCGACGGCCGGCGAGACGTGCACGGCGTCGGTCAGCGAGTGCGTGGCGGCCGGCAGCGCGACCAGCAGCACCGCGCCGCAGACCGCGCCGGTCAGGCTGCCCAGCCCGCCGATCACGACGGCCATCAGCAGGAACAGCGACAGGGTGAGCGGGAACGCGCCGGGGCTGACGCTCTGCGCGAGCACGGCGAACAGCGCGCCGCCCAGACCGGCGCAGGCCGCGGACACCACAAAGGCCGAGACCTGGGTACGGGCGACGCTGATGCCGGCCAGCCGGGCCGCCGCCTCGTCGTCGCGGACCGCCCGCAGGTTCCGCCCGAACCGGCCCCGGACGAGGTTGGCCAGCAGGAACAGCGTGAGCAGCGCGCCGGCCCAGCTCAGCCACGCCTGCCAGCGCTCGTACGGGAAGGTGGCACCCAGCGCGAGCGGCGGCGGATCCAGCGCCACGGACAGGCCCTGATCGCTGTTGAAGACCGACTCGAACGTGCTGGTCACCGACGGCACCACCACCGCCACCGCGAGCGTGAGCCCGGCCAGGTACGGCCCCCGCAGCCGGGCCGCCGCGCAGCCGATCACCGCACCCACCGCGGTGGTGACCACGACCGCCGCCGCCGTGCTGACCAGCAGCGTCCACTGCCCGCGCCCGGCCAGCGCGTTCTGGGTCAGCGCCAGCGTGTACGCCCCGGTGGCCATCAGCGCGCCGTGCCCCAGCGAGAGCTGGCCGTTCAGTCCGGTGAGGACGGTGAGTCCCGCGGTGACGCAGAGGTACGCCCCCACGGTGGCCAGCTGGTAGGTGCGGAACGGCGGCAGCAGATAGGTCAGTGCCAGCACCGCCACGGCGGCCGGCAGGAGGAACGCCAGGTGCCGCAGCCACGTCCGCCCGGTCATGCCGCCCTCGCCCGGCCCCGGGTGAACAGGCCGCCCGGCCGGCCCAGCAGGACCACCAGCAGCAGCGCGAGCACCGCCATCGGCGCCACCGTGGCACCCAGGTAGCCGCTGACGAAGGAGAGCAGCAGGCCCACCACCAGCCCGCCGACCACCGCGCCCACCGCACTGTCCAGACCGCCGACCACCGCCGCGGTGAACGACGACACGAACACCAGGTCCATCGCGTTCGGGTGCAGGCCCAGCTCGGTGGGGAGGACGAGCAGGCCGGCCAGCGAACCGACCGCCGCGGCCAGCGCCCAGCCCAGCGTCAGCATCCCGGCCACCGGCACGCCGAGCAGCCGGGACACGTCCGGCGCGAACGCCGCCGCCCGCATTCGCAACCCCACCGCGGTCCGGGTGAACAGCAGCCCCAGCAGGCCGACCACGGCGGACACCGCGGCGAAGACGAACAGGTCGAAGCGGGACAGCAGCGCGACGCCGCCGACCTGGAACGCCGACCGGCTGAACGGCGCGGCGGCCGGGCGGTACTCGTTGCCGTACAGCATGCCCAGCACCGCCTGGATGACCAGCACCAGGCCGAGCGCCACCACCACGCCGTTCAGCGGCGAGGAGTGGTCGACGAAGCGCATCACCACCCGTTCCACCGCGGCGCCCAGCAGCAGGCCGGCCACGATCGCGACGGCGAAACCCAGCCAGTACGAGCCGGTCGCGGACGCCACCGAGTAGCCGGCGTACGCGGTCGCCACGGCCATCGCGCCCTGGGCGAAGTTGACGATCCGGGCGGCCCGCCAGATCAGCACCAGGGCCAGCGCGAACGCCGCGTACACGGCGCCGCGACTCAGGCCGTCGAAGGTGAGGAAGAGGAAGCGCTCCATCAGAACCCCAGGTAGACGTGGCGGAGGTCGGCGTCGGCACGCAGCGACGCGGCGTCGTCGCGGGCGACGATCCGGCCCAGGGACATCACCACGCCCTGGTCCGCGACGGACAGCGCGCTGCGCACGTTCTGTTCGACCAGCAGCACGGTGAGCCCGGTGGTGTCCCGGAGCGTCCGCAGCAGCGCCATGATCTGGGCGGTGACCCGCGGGGCCAGGCCCAGCGACGGTTCGTCCAGCAGCAGCAGGCGGGGCCGGCCGACCAGGGCCCGGCCCAGCGCGAGCATCTGGCGTTCCCCGCCGGAGAGCTGGTGACCGGGATGGTGGCGACGGCGGGCCAGCGGTTCGAACAGGTCGTACACCTCGGTCAGGGCGCGCCGGGCGTCGGCCCGGTCCCGGCGCCACAGGCCGCCGAGGCGCAGGTTCTCGTCGACGGTGAGCTCGGTGACCACGCCGCGGCCCTCCGGCACGTGGGCGATGCCGAGGCGGACCATCTGCTCGACCGGGGTGGCGCGCAGGTCGGTGCCGTCGTACCGGATCCGCCCGTGGGTGGGCCGGAGCAGGCCGGAGAGCGTACGCAACAGGGTGGTCTTGCCGGCGCCGTTGGCGCCCAGCACGGCGAGGATGGTGCCGGCGGGTACGGTCAGGTCCACGCCGTGCAGCACCGGCGCGGCGCCGTAGCCCGCGGTCAACTCCTGGACCCGCAACAACGCGCTCACGGTGTCTCGACCTCCGCGCCCAGATAGGCCTCGGCGACCACCGGGTCGGCGCGGATCACACCGGGCGTGCCGAACGCCACCGGCCGTCCGAAGTCGAGCACCAGGATCTCCTGGCACACCGCCATGACCAGGTCCATGTGGTGCTCCACCAGCAGCACCGCGCAGTCCAGGCCGGTGATCAGCGCGCCCAGTTCCCGGATCTCGTCGGCGCCCAGGCCGCCGGCCGGCTCGTCGAGGAGCAGCAGCCGGGGCCGGCTCACCAGGGCCCGGGCCAGTGCCACCCGCTTGCGCTCGGCGTAGGGCAGGGCGTCCGGCCGCAGGTGCGCGCGGTGGCCCACGCCGCACCGTTCCAGCGCGGCGTGGGCCTCGTCCCGCAGCCGCCGCTCGTCACGGTCGGCGCGGGACAGCCCGAACAGCGCCGAGGCGAACCCGGTGCGGGCGTGGTGGCCGGCGCCGGCCTGCACGTTCTCCAGCACGGTGAGGCCGGCGAACTGGCCCACGCCCTGCAGGGTGCGGGCGATGCCGAGCCGGGTGAGCCGGTGCGGCTGCGGGCGCAGCGGGCGGCCGTCCAGCGTGAGCGTGCCGGCGGTGGGCGCGACGAAGCCGCAGACCACGTTGAACAGCGTCGTCTTGCCGGCGCCGTTGGGCCCGATGACGCCGACCACGCGGCCGGGCGGTACGTGCAGGGAGACGTCGTCGAGGGCGACGAGACCGCCGAAGCGCACCCCGATGTTCTGCAGGGCGAGGCCGGGTGGCGCGGCGGAATCCGGGGACGAAGGCATCGGAGCACCTCGAATCGGAGGCGTGCCAAGTTATTACACTCAGAGTGTAAGTTTCTCCGATGCGTTGTCAATCAGGCGACGTCGATGGGACGGAACTGCACGCTCACCCGGGGACCGACCGGCCGCGCCGTCTTCGGCACCGCGTGCTCCCAGGTGCGCTGGCAGGAGCCGCCCATCACGATCAGGTCGCCGTGCCCGAGCGGGAACCGCAGCGTGTCGTGACCGCCGGCCCGCGGGCGGAGCAGGAGATTGCGCGGCGAGCCGAACGACACGATGGCCACCATGGTGTCGGCGGTCGCGGACCGGCCCAGGGTGTCGCCGTGCCAGGCGACGCTGTCCCGGCCGTCGCGGTACAGGCACATGCCGGCGGTCACGAACTCCTCGCCCAACTCGTCGGCGTAGTGCGCGTTGAGCCGGGACCGCGCCTCGGTCAGGGCCGGGTGCGGCAAGGGCTCGTCGCCGGCGTACCAGCGCAGCAGCCTCGGCACGTCGACCACGCCGTCATACATCTGGCGGCGCTCGGCGCGCCAGTCGACGTCGTGCCGCAGCGTCTCGAAGACCGCGTCGGAGCCGGTGATCCAGCCGGGCAGCACGTCCACCCAGGCGCCCGCGGTCAGCCGGTGGCGGGTCAGCCGGCCGGGCAGCGTCTCGACCGCGGTGACCGGCGACATCAGATCGAACATCGACGGCTGATAGCTGCTCACCAGCACACCCTACGCCGCATTCGTACGCCCGTACTAATCAGTTGCCCGGGACGATCCGGCGGGTCTCGTAGGCCCACATCGCGATCTCCACCCGGTTCCGGGCGCCGAGCTTGGCCATCAGGCTCGCCAGGTGCGTCTTCACCGTGCTCAGGCTGATGTGCAGGGCGTCGGCGATCTCGACGTTGGTCAGCCCGCGGGCGACGGCGACCAGCACCTCCTCCTCGCGGGCGGTGACCGGCGAGATCGGCTGTGCCGCGGGACGTCCGGCCGGCACGTCCGCGAACGCCTGCAGCAGGCGCACCGTGACGCTCGGCGCGATCAGCGCCTCGCCGTCGGCGGCCGACCGAACCGCCTGCACCAGAAGCTCCGGGCCGGCGTCCTTGAGCAGGAAGCCGCGCGCCCCGGCGCGCAGCGCGCCGTAGACGTACTCGTCCAGGTCGAACGTGGTGATCACGACCACCACCAGCGGATCGGGCACGCCCGGACCGGCGATCTCCCGGGTGGCCGCCAGCCCGTCCAGGACCGGCATCCGGATGTCGAACAGGCAGACGTCGGGGCGCAGGTCGCGGGCCAGCCGCACGGCGTGCCGTCCGTCCGCCGCCTCGCCGACCACCTCGATGTCCGGCTCGGCGTCCAGCATGATCCGCAGGCCGGTCCGCACGATGGCCTGATCGTCAGCGACGACGACGCGGATGGGCACCATCGTCCGCCCTCTCTCGTGGCAGCTCGGCCTCGACCTGCCAGCCGTGGTCGGCGGCCGGACCGGCGTGGAGCTCGCCGCCGAGCAGGGTGGCCCGCTCGCGCAGTCCCACCAGACCGTACCCGTCGCGACCCCGGCCGGTCCGCGCGCCGTCGTCGCGCACGGTCACCCGGACCCGCTCCGGTCCTCCGGTGACCCCGACGACCACCTCGGTCGCGTCCACCGCATGCCGCATCGCGTTGGTCACCGACTCCTGCACGATCCGGTAGACCGCCGCGTCCACCTGCGGAGGCAGCGCGTCCAGGTCGCCGTCGAGCCGCAGGTCGACCCGGAGCCGGCCGCCCGGGGCCGGCACCAGCCGCTCCAGGTCGGCGACCCCGGCGAGCGGGGCCAGTTCGGCGCCGGTCCCGCGGCTGCGCAGTGCGGCGACCATCGCCCGCATCTCCTCCAGCGTGCGGGCACCCTCCTCCTCCACCCCCTCCAGCGCGTCCACCGCGGCGGCCGGGTCGGTACGGGCCAGCACCCGGCCGGCCTGGGCGCGGATGACCATGGCCGAGACATGGTGGGCCACGGTGTCGTGGAGTTCCCGGGCGATGCGCTCCCGTTCCCGCGAGCGCACCTGGTCGAGCTGTCGCTCCCGCGCGGTCGTCCGGAACCGGACGGACGCGCCGAGCACCAGGGGCATCAGCAGGAACACCAGGCCGGCGCCCTGTTCGGCGGGCGGGGTGACGTTGTCCGTGAACACCTGCAGCACGAAGGCCACCAGGATGACGCCGATCCCCACCTCGATGTCCCGGCCCGCGCCCCACCGCGCCAGCGCGTACACCAGCACGACCACGACCACGCCGGTGTACAGGCCGACCGACTCTCGCAGGCCGCTGGCCAGCGAAGCCAGCTCGAGCAGGATGATCGCGCCGAAACCGAGTGCCACCATCGCCAGCGGGTGGGTCCGGCGCCACAGGAGCAGCAGGCACATCCAGACGGCGAGCGCCACGGCCACCGGCCGCCACACCACGTCGTCCCGCAGCACGACCTCCAGGATCACGCCGCACAGGCCGGCGGCGAGCAGCGCCCAGTCCCGCCACACCCGGCCGGGCACGTCGGGTGGCGGCGGCTCGGTCCAGAGCGTTCGCAGGTCGTCACGCAGCACGATGCCCAGCCTAGGGAGCCCGCCGCGCCGCGCATCGGCCGAAAGAACGGCACGTCGCTCGGCCCGGGGAGGGACGGATCCGCGGCTTCCGAGCGGATGTCCGGGAGGGCCGGCGCGACGAGCCTGAACTCGGCGGCCGTGCGGAAGCGGCCGACTAGGTGGTTGGAGGACCCCGATGCTCTCGAAAGCCCTCTCCCGTCTGGGTGGGAGCGCCGCCCGGCATCCGTGGCGGATGATCGCGGCGTGGCTGCTCGCCGCCGTGTTCGCGGTCGTCGCCGCGGCCGCCTTCGGCGGGCGGACCGCCGACGCGATGACCGCACCGGGACTGGACTCGCAGCTGGCCGCGGAACTGATCGAGCGGACCGGCACCGGCCAGGACGGCATGACCGCCCAGGTGGTCGTCGCGCCCGCCGACGCCGGCGCCACGTTCCTCGACCCGGGCGCCGCGCGGACCGCGCTGGCCCGCCTGCAGGCCGACCTGCGGCGGCTACCGCACGTCCTCGGCACCGGCGACCCGGCGGGCGCACTCGACCAGGGTGCGGACGCGGCCCTCCGGGCCGGCCTGGTGTCGGCCGACGGGCGGATCGCGGTCGTCCGGGTGCAGTACCCGGACCAGAGCCGGCTGTCGGCCGACGATCTCGACGCGCTGATCGCGGTCGTCGAACGGCTGCGCGGCGAGCTGCCGCTGCGCATCGAGATGGGCGGGGACCTCTTCTTCGCGTTCTCCGACCCGGCCGGTGGCGCCGGCGAGCTGATCGGCATCCTCGCCGCGGCCACGATCCTGTTCCTGGCGTTCGGCTCGCTCATCGCGGCCGCGCTGCCCATCGGCATGGCCGTCTTCGGGCTGACCGTCGGGATCGCCACCATGACCGTGCTCGCCAGGGTGACCGAGATCCCGACCTTCGCGCCGATCCTCGGCAGCATGGTCGGGCTCGGCGTGGGCATCGACTACGCGCTGTTCGTGCTGGCCCGGCACCGGGAGTACCTCGCGCGGGGCGTCGCGCCGCACGAGGCGGCCGGGCGGGCGGTGGCCACGGCCGGACGGCCGGTGGTCTTCGCCGGCGGGACCGTCGTGGTGTCGATGCTCGGCATGGCCGTGGCGGACGTGCCGTTCATGACGATCGGCGGGCTCGCGGTCTCCCTCGTCGTAATGATCATGGTGGTCGCCTCGGTGACCCTGCTGCCGGCCTTCCTCGGCGTCGCCGGGTCGCGCCTCGCCCGGCGCCGCCGGTTCGGCCGCTCCGGTCGGTCGGCTCGGTCCGGTCGGTCCGCTGGGTCGGCTCGGTCCGGTCGGTCCGGTCGGTCCGCTGGGTCGGCTCGGTCCGGTCGGTCCGGTCGGTCCGGGTTCGCGGCCGGTGTGGCACGGCGGCTCTTGATCACCCCCAGTGGTACACCAACGTCGTTATCCGCCCCCCATAACAGCGCTGGTGTACCACTGGAGCGCTCCACTGGTACACCAGCGCGGGCGGCGGGGCGGTGGACGCGCTGGATCGGGCACGTCAACCGGCACCCGGTGCCGTACGCGCTCGGCGCCGCCGGGCTGCTGCTGGTCGCCACGCTGCCGGTGTTCGCTCTGCGGGTCGGGCTGCCCGACGACGGGTCGCTGCCGGACGACCGCACCGAGCGCCGCGCGTACGACCTGGTCGCCGAGGGGTTCGGGCCGGGCGCCAACGGCCCCCTGATCATCGCCGTGGACCCGGCCGGCGACCCGGGGGCGATGGACCGTCTGGTCGGCGCGGTCACCGCGGACCCCGGCATCGCGTCGGTCGCGTCCCGGCAGGTCGATCAGGCCACCGGGATCGGCACCCTGGTGGTGTTCCCGACCACCGGACCGCAGCAGAGCGCCACCACGGACACCGTCGCCCGGCTGCGCGCCGACGTGCTGCCCGCCGCGGTCGGTGCCGGCCCGGCCCGGGCCCACGTCGGTGGCGCCGCGGCGAGCCTGTCCGATGTGGGCCGGCGGACCAGCGAACGGATGCCGCTGTTCGTCGCCGCCGTGCTGGCGCTGTCCTTCGTCCTGTTGCTGCTGGTCTTCCGGTCGGTCCTGGTGTCGTTGAAGGCGGTGCTGCTGAACCTGCTCAGCATCGGCGCGGCCTTCGGCATCATGGTCGCGGTGTTCCAGTGGGGCTGGGGCGGTGCGCTGATCGGCCTCGAGTCGACGGTGCCGATCGTGTCGTTCATCCCGATGTTCCTGTTCGCCATCCTGTTCGGCCTGTCCATGGACTACGAGGTGTTCCTGCTGTCCCGGGTGCGCGAGGAGTTCCAGCGCACCGGCGACAACGGCGCGGCGATCGTCCGCGGGATCGCCGGCACCGCCCGGGTCATCACCTCGGCCGCCCTGATCATGGTGGCGGTGTTCCTGTCCTTCGCCGTCGCCGACGACCCGTCCACCAAGATGTTCGGCCTGGGCCTGGCGACCGCCATCTTCGTCGACGCGACGATCGTGCGGATGGTGCTGGTCCCCGCGACCATGACGCTCCTCGGCCGCGCGAACTGGTGGCTGCCGGGGTGGCTGGACCGGATCCTGCCCGGCGGCCGGGTCGACGACGCCCGGGTCGAAGCGCCGGACGAGGCGCGGTCCGTCCGGGTGCACGCGCACTCCTGACCGCCGGGCCGGTGCCTCATCCGCCGGCGATCTCCGGCCCGTACCGTGCCGCCCAGGTCAGCAGATCGTCGAAGACCAGCACCGCGCCGCGCAGTCCCGCGGCGTGGTGCTCGTCGCGGGCCCGGCGGAACCGCTCGGTCAGGGACGCGACGACCGCGGCCGGCGTGATGCCGCCGTAGACGTCGCACATCAGCCGGGTCTTCCGGGCCTGCTCGGTCAGCGCGACCGCCGGCTCGGTCAGGTCCGCGAAACCCCAGACCGCCTGGGCGAAGTCGTCCACCCGGCGGCCCGGACCGACGTCGTCCTCGAAGTCGATGATGGCGACCGCCTGCGCACCGCGGAACACGGTGTTGTGCGGTCCGAGGTCCCCGTGACAGACCACCTCCCCGCCCGCGCGCAGCGGAGAACGCACCGTGGCGTCGTGGAAGGCCCGGATCAGGGCGGCGGCACTGCGGATCCGGGCGTCCGTGAGCAGGTAGGGGCCTTCGCCGTCCGGCACCTCGCCCTCGATGTACGTCAGGATCTGCCGCCCGTGTCCGTCGTAGCCCAGCGGGCGCGGCGCCCCGGCGAATCCGTGCTCGGCGAGCTGCCGCAGCAGCGCGTCCACATACGCCGACCGGTGGTGGGACGGCCGGCGCACGGTGTCGCCCACCCGCACCGGCCGGGCCGGACGAGGGAACCCGCCGGCCCCGGCGCGATCGTCCACGACCCCGAAGGTACGTGCCGCGGCGCTCCGGCGGGTACCCCGCACCCGCCCGGGAAAAAGGGCCGCCGGAGTGCTCCGGCGGCCCTTCTCCTGGTGCCTCAGTGCTCGCGACCGCCCTGGTCCGGGTCGTCGTCCTTGCCCGGTTCCGGGTGGTGGTAGGTGACCCGGTCGGCCGGCAGCGGGAACGTCTGCTCGTCGCCGAACGGCGACGGCCCGCCCGGGCGCTGGGACAGCAGTTCCGCCACGTCGAGCTTGCCGTCCGGGCCCAGGTGCGGAGGCTCCGGCAGGCGGCCGCTGGAGTGCGGTACGCCGGCCGCGTCGCCGGTGACGCCGCGGGAGTTGCTCGGCGCCATGTTCTCGCCGCCGCCACTGCCGCCGACCCCGGCGTGGGCCGGCTCGTTCTCCAACTGGTCCCGGCGGAAGATCTTGCGGCCCAGCCAGACCAGCGGGTCGTACCGCCGGTCGACCACGCGCTCCTTCATCGGGATGATCGCGTTGTCGGTGATCTTGATGTGCTCCGGGCAGACCTCGGTGCAGCACTTGGTGATGTTGCAGTAGCCGAGGCCCTGGTGCTCCTTGGCGTACTCCTTGCGGTCGCTCTTGGCGTCCAGCGGGTGCATGTCCAGCTCGGCGGCCCGGATGAAGAACCGCGGCCCGGCGAACGCCTCCTTGTTCTCCTCGTGGTCACGCACCACGTGGCAGGTGTTCTGGCAGAGGAAGCACTCGATGCACTTGCGGAACTCCTGCGAGCGCTCCACGTCGATCTGCTGCATCCGGTACTCGCCCGGCTTCAGCCCGGCCGGCGGCGCGAACGCGGGCGTCTCGCGCGCCTTCTCGTAGTTGTACGACACGTCGGTGACCAGGTCACGGATGATCGGGAAGGTCCGCAGCGGCGTGATCGTGACCGTCTCGTCCTCCTCGAACGTGGACATCCGCGTCATGCAGCCCAGCTTCGGCTTGCCGTTGATCTCCATCGAGCAGGAACCACACTTGCCGGCCTTGCAGTTCCACCGGCAGGCCAGGTCGGGCGTCTCGGTGGCCTGCAGCCGGTGGATCACGTCCAGCACGACCTCGCCCTCGTTCACCTCGACGTCGAAGTCCTGCAGGTCGCCGCCGGACGAGTCGCCCCGCCACACGCGGAAGTGGCGCTTGCTGCCCATTACTTCGCCTCCGTGGTGAGCGCGTCGAACTCCGTCAGCTCGTCGTCGGTCAGGTACTTGCTGAGCTCGGTGCGGTCGAACAGCGAGATGAGTTCCGCGCGCATCTTCGGCACCGGCTTGCGTTCCAGCGTCACGTCGGCGCCGTCCAGCGAGCAGATCAGGTTGACCCGCCGCCACTCCGGGTTCATCTTCGGGAAGTCCTCCCGGGTGTGCCCGCCGCGGGACTCCTCCCGTTCCAGCGCCGCCTTCGCGGTGCACTCCGACACCACCAGCATGTTGCGCAGGTCCAGGGCGAGGTGCCAGCCCGGGTTGTACCGGCGGCCGCCGGTCGCGCTGACGTTCGCGACCCGCTGCTTCAGCTCCTGCAGCCGCTTCAGCGCGTCGGTCAGCTCCGCCTCCCGGCGGATGATGCCGACCAGGTCACCCATCACCGCCTGCAGGTCCTGCTGCAGGTGGTACGGGTTCTCGCCGGTGGTCCGCTGCAACGGCGCCAGCGCGGTGTCCAGCGCCACCTCGACGTCGGAGGTGGCCACCTTGGGCCGCTTGCCCAGCGCGTCGGTGTACGCGGCCGCGTGCTCGCCCGCCCGCTTGCCGAAGACCAGCAGGTCGGAGAGCGAGTTGCCGCCCAGCCGGTTGGAGCCGTGCATGCCGCCGGACACCTCACCGGCCGCGAACAGGCCCTCCACGTGGCCGAACGCCGCGCCGCTGTCCGGGTCCACCTCCACGCCGCCCATCACGTAGTGACAGGTGGGGCCGACCTCCATCGGTTCCTTCGTGATGTCGACGTCGGCCAGCTCCTTGAACTGGTGGTACATCGACGGGAGGCGGCGCTGGATCTCGGCGGCCGGCAGCCGGCTGGCGATGTCCAGCAGGACGCCGCCGGCGGGCGTACCCCGGCCGGCCTTGACCTCGCTGTTGATCGCACGGGCCACCTCGTCGCGGGGCAGCAGCTCGGGCGGGCGCCGGTTGTTGTCCGGATCGGAGTACCAGCGGTCCGCCTCCTCCTCGGTCTCCGCGTACTGCTTGCGGAAGACGTCGGGGACGTAGGAGAACATGAACCGCTTGCCCTCGGAGTTCTTCAGCACCCCGCCGTCGCCGCGGACCGACTCGGTGACCAGGATGCCCTTCACCGAGGGCGGCCAGACCATGCCGGTCGGGTGGAACTGCAGGAACTCCATGTTGATCAGAGTGGCGCCGGCCCGCAGGGCGAGCGCGTGACCGTCGCCGGTGTACTCCCAGGAGTTCGACGTGACCTTGTAGCTGCGGCCGACCCCGCCGGTGGCCAGTACCACCGCGGGCGCCTCCAGCAGGATGAACTCGCCGGACTCGCGGTAGTAGCCGAACGCGCCGGCCACCCTGTTGCCGTCCAGCAGCAGCTCGGTGATGGTGGTCTCGGCGAACACCTTGATCCGGGCGTCGTAGCTGCCGAACTCGGCCTTGTCCTCCTGCTGCAGCGAGACGATCTTCTGCTGCAGGGTGCGGATCAGCTCCAGGCCGGTGCGGTCGCCGACGTGCGCCAGGCGCGGGTACTCGTGGCCGCCGAAGTTGCGCTGCGAGATCTTGCCGTCCGGGGTGCGGTCGAACAGCGCGCCGTACGTCTCCAGCTCCCAGATCCGCTCCGGCGACTCCTTCGCGTGCAGCTCGGCCATCCGGAAGTTGTTCAGGAACTTCCCGCCGCGCATGGTGTCGCGGTAGTGCACCATCCAGTTGTCGCGGCTGTTCCGGTTGCCCATCGCCGCGGCGGCGCCGCCCTCGGCCATCACCGTGTGCGCCTTGCCGAACAGCGACTTCGAGATGATCGCGGTCCGCTTGCCGGCCAGCCGGGCCTCGATGGCCGCGCGCAGACCGGCGCCGCCGGCGCCGATCACGACCACGTCGTAATGGTGTCGTTCAATTCGGGTGGTCATGTGCGTTTCCTAACCGATGAACCGGAGGTCGGAGATCCAGCCCGCGGACACGGCCATGACGTAGAAGTCCGTCAGGGCCAGCGTGCCCAGCGTGATCCAGGCGAGCTGCATGTGCTTCGCGTTGAGCCGTGACACGAAGCCCCACATCCGGTAGCGGACCGGGTGCTTGGAGAAGTGCTTCAGCCGGCCGCCGATGATGTGCCGGCAGGAGTGACAGGAGATCGTGTACGCCCACAGCATCACCACGTTGCCGACCAGGATGATGTTGCCCAGCCCGAAGCCGAAGCCGCCGTCACCGCTGCGGAAGGCGATGATCGCGTCATAGGTGTTGATCACCGAGATGATGCCCGCGGCGTAGAACGCGTACCGGTGCAGGTTCTGGCCGAGCAGCGGGAACCGGGTCTCACCGGTGTACTTCTGGTGCCCGTCCGGCACGGCGCAGGCCGGCGGCGACATCCAGAAGGCGCGGTAGTACGCCTTGCGGTAGTAGTAGCAGGTGAGCCGGAAGAGCAGCAGGAACGGCAGCGTCAGGGACGCCTCCGGGATGATCCACCAGTCCGGCAGGAACCGGCCGAACAGCGCCGCCTCCGGCACGCACCGCTCGGTGATGCACGGCGAGTAGAACGGCGTCAGGTAGTGGTACTCCTCGACGAAATACCACTTGTGCATGAACACGCGCACGGTGGCGTAGGTGACCCACGCGCCGAGGCCCAGGAATGTGATCAGCGGCGGGAACCACCACCGGTCGGTACGCAACGTCTTCGCCGCGATCGCAGCGCGTGAACGCCCCGCGTCCGGCCTCGTTGCCGTCGTCGTCATTCGTCTATCTCCCTGACCGTTCTGTGCCTGCTGGCGCGCCGTCGGAGGGCGCACTGGTCCCGCAGCCGTCGGGCGTCCGCGTTGTGTGGCACACGTTACGCCGAGGTTCCAGCGGCCGGTGCGGAAGGTCCTCCGCGGTTCGTCACACTTGCCGTGATCCGGCCGAACGGTCAGGCCGGCGGGGCCTCGGCCCGGGCCTTCCGCGCCGCCTCCACACCGGCCTCGACCACCGGAATCATGTAGTCGACGCGGTTCGGCGGCGCGTACGCCCGGACCAGCGCCAGGGTCTCCGCGACCTCGTCGTCCCGGCCCAGGAACGCCCCGTACACCGCCGACAGTTCCAGCCGCATGACGGCGTTGCCCGGGTCGAGCCGCAGCCGGCCGAAGTCGTCGTCGCTGTGCGCCCCCTGGTCGGCCGCCCGGACGGCGCTGTCGCGCACCATCTCGTAGAACTCGGCCGGCGTCCGGTAGCGCAGCAGGAAGTCGCCGGCCAGCCGCCGGACCACCTGGTCCACCATCGGGGCCACCGGGCGGCCGTCGTCGTCCGCGGTCAGCACGAAGGGCGGCTTCGGATAGTCCGGGTGCGCCAGTGCGGTCTTCGGTGCGTTGGCCCGCACCACATAGGCCTGTTTGCGCGCGCCGAACTCACTGATTCCCGGAATGCCCACGTCGAACACGACCTCGAACAGATATCTGTCCGGCGTCGCATTGAGCGGCAGGAACCAGACACTCCGCAACAGGCCGTCGGACCGGGTGTAGCGCCGCCGCGTGAAGTCGAACCCGTGCTCGTCCACCAGGAAACGGCCACTCGCCCGCGCGTAAGTGCCCAAATCCTGGATCCGCATCAGAGCACCCTAGTGAAGTAGATCTGTCCGCCGGGACCGACATCGTACACCCACAACTGGCCGGATCCGGCCGGAGCGCCCATGTCCTTCTCGTACTGGTCCAGCTGATTCCAGCCCTTTCGGATCTGGCTGTAATTGTTCGGCTTCAGCTCGATCGGAATGTTCTTGCCGAGGTTGGGATCGAACCATTCCCCGTCGATCTTCCGGCCGGTCGACAGCGTGCGCGCCCCGGAGTATCCGTTGCCCATGCCGTTCAGGAACGTGCTGAAGTCCCCGTGGATCGCGGTGCCGTTGCGGGCCGCCGGATTGTTCCCACTGGTCCGCGAGCACGCGTTGTGCACCAGCACCGGCTCGTCGTGCGCCATCACGTAGTAGGTGTGCAGGCCGGCGACGGTGAAGTTGTACACCGAGGTCGTCTCGGTGCGTACCGACAAGGTGGCGACCACGGCCGGGTCACCGTCCCGGGTCAGCACCGTCGATCCGGCGACCAGCGCACCGGCGGTCACCCAGGCCCGGCGCGACGGCACCCAGAACGGGTGCTCCGGGGTGGCGGAGATGATCGCCGGGGCGGTGTGCGGATCGCCGTCCTCGTCGATGCCGACGTCGATCAGCCGTTTCGTACCGGTGTCGCTGGTCGTCGCGGTCACCGCCTTGACCGCGGTGTGCCGTCCGACCGGGTCGGTGGCCACCACCGCGTCGCCGACCCGGACCTTCTCGATCTCCTTGGTCCGGCCGTCGGCCAGCAACACCCGGGTCCCCGGCGCGAAGCTGTTGCGGATCGGCACCGGGCAGCTGTCGTTGCGCTTCAGCTTCTCGATGATGTTCTTGATGTTGCGCAGCTTGTCGGAGTTCTTCCAGGCCTTGCCGCCGGTGGCGAACCAGCCCAGGACCGGTACCGCGGCGCCGGCGGAGAGCAGACCACCGGCCCAGTCGCCGCGGCCGAAGGACACCGCGGCGTCGATCGCGTCGCACGCCTCGCCGGCCCCCGGAACCAGACCGCACGCCATCAGCGTGAACTGCAGCATGTCGAGCAGGACTTCTTCGTTCTCGCCGACGAACTTCTTGAGGTCGCCGAGCATCTGGCAGCCGGCGCTGGTGGCCTCCGGGGAACTGCACTTGGCCGAGTCCATCAGCGCTTCCGCGAAGTCCTTGAAGACGCTCAGGCACTCCTTGGACACCGAGGACGGATCGATGCTCAGGCAACCCCAGGTCTTGTGGTTGTCCGCGGCGGTGCCCTCGCCGTTGGGGCCGCTGCCCGGCGCGGTGCTGCGCCGGTCCTTCTCCGCCTGCTCCAGCCGCTCCAGGTAGATGAGCGTGGCTTCCTTGGCCGCGTCGGCGGCCTGGGCTGCGTCCTTGCCGGCCGCCTCGGCCGACGCCCGGGCCTCGCGCTTGGCCCGGAAGGCGGCCTGCGCGTCGGCCTGTGCCCGCTGCGCCGCGGCGGTCGCGGTGGCGGCCGAACGGGCCGCCGCGTTGGCGCTCGCCCGGGCGCTGTTGGCCGCGTTGCGCGCGGTGACCGCGGACTGGGCCGCCTGGTCCGCGGACTGCTTCGCCGCGTTCGCCGAGGCCGCCGCCTGGTTCGCGAATTCGGTCGCCCGCCGGGCGGCGTTGTCCGCGCGGGTCTTGGCCGCGTTGGCCTCGTTGGCGTAGCCCTGGGCCCGCTTGGCCGCCTCGACCGCGCGGTCCGCGTCCTCGAGTGCCTTCTGCGCGTACTGCTGGGCCTCGGCGATCAGCTTGCTCACCGTGGCCACGTGCGCGGCCTGCTCCAGGTCCCGCTGGTGCGCCTGCGGCAGACCGGTGGTCAGGAAGTACGACAGGTACGACGACGGCCCGGCCAGGGCGACCTTGGCGGCGGCCTGGACCTCCGGCCCGGCGCCCTCCATCACCCGGTAGACCTCCTGCCGCTCGTCCGCGGCGCGGGCGGTGTGCTGCCCGGTGCGCAGGAACTGGTGCAGCTCGGCCGGGGTGCCACCGAGGGCCCGCTCGGCGGCGGTCTTCAGGTTGACGTAGGTGCCGGCGGTCTCCACGATCTGGTACGCCAGCTGCCGGTCCTTGGTGACCTTGCCGGGGTAGTTGCGGGTGCGCAGGAAGTTCTCCACCACGGCGTCGTCGCCGTTCAGCGCGGTCTGCGCGGCGGTCTTCTCGGCACCGTCGGGCAGCGTGTCCACCAGCCGCCACAGCCGGGCCCGGTCGTCCTGGCCGGCCGCGGTCCGCCGGCCCTGGCTCAGCCACAGCCGGAGCTCGGCCTCGTCGCCGGCCAGCGCGTCGCGGGCGGCCTGCTTGGTCCACTCGCCGCCGGTGGTGACCAGCGCCAGCGCGGCGCGCCGGCCGCGGTCCATCACCACCTCGGTGGATGCGCCGGCCGCGGTCGCCTCGGCCAGCAGCGCCTTGGTGGCGGCGTTGATCCGGTCCTGCTCGGCGGTGTCCCACAGCAGCGACCGGTTCCAGGCGGTGAGTTCGCCGCCGGCCGCCAGCGCGGCCTGTTCCGTCTCCAGCGCGGTCTGCGCCGCCTGGACGCCCTGCTCGGTCCACTCGGCCAGGCGGGTCTGGTCCTCGGCGCGGGCCAGCGCCTCCAGCTCAATGGCCCGGTTGGCGGCCTCCACCGCGACGTTCGACGCGTTCACCGCCGCCTGCGCGTGCTTGGCCGCCTCCGCGGCCGAGATCTCCCCGCGGTCCGCGGCGTCGGCCGCCAGGCGGGCCTGCGTCACCGCGTTCTCCGCGTGCTCGGCCGCCGACTGGGCCAGCGCGAACGCCTGGTCCGACGCCTCCTTCGCCTGCCGGGCCAGGCTCTCGGCGCGGTCCGCGGCGCGGTCCGCCGTGGCCGCCGCCCGCCGGGCCTGCGCGGCCGCGTTCCGGGCCCGCTGCGCCTGGTGCGCGGAGACGCCGGACTGCCGGCCCGCCTCGTCCGCGGCCACCCCGGCCGCGTCCGCGTTCGCGCCGGCCTGCTTGGCCGCGACCGCCGCCGCCGCCGCCTTCGCCAGGGCCTTGTCCCGCTCCGCCTTGACCTGCGTCAGCTCGCGGGCCATCCGGGCGGCGTCCCGGGCCGTCTCGGCCGCCTCGCGGGCCAGCCGGGCGTCACCGGCGTTCAGCCGGGCCGCCGCCGCGGCCCGCTGGGCGCGCGACGCGGCCTGCGCGGTGAGCGCCGCCGCCGTGGTGGCCTTGCGGGAGGCGTCGGCCGCGACCCGGGCGGCCCGCATCGCGGCGTTGGACGCCGCCACCGCCTCGCGCGACGCCTCCGCGGCGCGCTGCGCCGCATCCGCCGCCCGCCCGGCCGCCGCGGACGCCTTCTTCGCGTCGCCCTGGGCCGCCCTGGCCTCGTCGTCCGCCGCCTTCGCCGCCTTCTTGGCCTCCGCGGCCGCGTTGCCGGCCTGCACCGCGGATTCCTCCGCGGCCAGGGCCTCGCGGGCCGTGGTCAGCCCGGCCTGCCTGGCCTGCTCGGTGAGGCTCCGGACCGAGGCCAGCTCGGCGTCCCGGGCGCGGGCCGTGAACTGGCCCCAGCGCAGGAACTCCTTCAGCTCCTCCGGGGTGCCGTTCAGCGCCTGCTGGGCCGCGGTGTTGAGCACCGGGCCGCTGTTGTTCGGCGCACCGGTCAGCATCCGGGTGGCGGCCAGCCGGTCGTCGGCGTGCTCCGCGGCGTCGCGCCCCGAGGAGAGGAACTTGTCGATGGCCGCGGCGTCACCGTCCAGGGCCTGCTGTGCGGCCGACCGGACCGTCGTTCCCCCGGAATCCAGCAGCCGGTAGACCCGCAGCCGCTCGTCCGAGTTCCAGGCCGTGGACCAGCCGCCGGTGACGAACGCGCGCATCTCGGCGCGGGGCTTCTCCAGCGCGGCCAGCGCCGCGGACCGCATCGCCGGCCCGTCCATTCCGGCCAGGACCTGTGCGGCCGCCCGCTCGTCCGCCTCCTGGGCGGTGTCGAAGCCGGTCTCGTAGTAGGAGCGGATCTCCTGGTCCGTACCCACCAGGGCGGTCTCGGCCGCGCGCCGCACCGACGGGCCGCCCTCCACCAGGTCGAAGACCGCCAGGTCGCGCATCTCGGCGATCGAGATGTCGTCGTTGTCATCGGCATACGCCGGCACACCGGGGCCGGCCATCTGCACGGCCAGGGCCAACACCAGGCCCGCGGTGACGGCGCGCCACCCTCGCCAGGCGCCTCGGCAGGATTTCGGGGACACGGCCATCACGACTCCTACGGCAGAGGAAGATCGAAGACGGCCACCACCGTCCACGATGGAGGAGGAGGAACCGGGGGCGCCGACGCGTTGCGCGTCGGCGCCCGGGGCGCGCTAGTTCATCCGGATTTCGACGAGGATCGCCTTCGGCGCCTCGGTGCCGTCGCCGGGCTCGATCGCCACCGGCTCGTTCGGCTCCACCTCGTACGGCGGGAGGGTGGTGCCGTCGGGCATCTTGGCCGTGAC
>NZ_JAIWNC010000052.1 GCF_020216025.1 Jidongwangia harbinensis
GCGGCTTGGGGGGTCCAGTTGCCGCCGAGGCTGGTGGCGGTGAAGGAGCGGAAGTAGCGGCCGTTGGCGCCGATGGCTTCGACGATCATGAGGTATTGGTTCTGGCCTTGGATTTTGTAGATCTGGGGTGCTTCGAAGAGGTTGTTGGTGGTGTCGCTCATGATGGTGGTGTAGCTGGTGCCGAAGTTGCCGGGGAAGTTGCCGATGGGCATGGAGGCTCGGTAGATCTTGCCGTTGTCGCCGGCGAAGAAGAGGTACATGTTCTGGCTGTCGCCGATGAGGGCCTGGTCGATGGGTCCGGTGTTGGAGCCGGTGATGGAGCCGGTGAACAGGTTTTGTGGTGCGGACCAGCCGTTGGGGTTGGTGGGGTCGGTGGAGGTGCGGTAGGAGAAGGCGGGTCCGCCCCATTGGTAGGCGAGAACCCAGATGTTCTTGGGGGCGAAGTAGAACAGTGAGGGTGCGACGGTGGCGGAGGACATCGCGTTCTGGCTGGCGGTGGCGAGTTCGGTGAAGTTGTTGATCAGGCTGAAGTTCATCGAGCCCCAGGTGGTGCCGGTGTCGTGGGTGGTGGCGTAGACGAGGTGCCGGCCGTTGTAGGGGGCGGTGGTGAAGTCCTTGAGCGAGACCCAGCCGGAGCGGGGGTTGGCGAGTACGCCGGTGGAGTTCCACCGGTAACTCGACGGCAGACTGCACGAGGCGGGTGGCGGCGTCGTCGGTCCGGACGGCGGGGGCGTCGTCGGTCCGGACGGCGGGGGAGTCGACGGCCCCACACTCCCGGTGCACGCCACGCCGTTCAGCGCGAAGCTCGTCGGCGCCGGGTTGCTGCCCGTGGACGAGCCGTTGAAGCCGAACGAGGCCGTGCCGTTGGTCGCGATCGACCCGTTGTAGCTGACGTTTCTCGCGGTCACCGCCGCGCCGCTCTGCGTCAGTGTGGTGTTCCACGCCTGCGTCACGGTCTGCCCGGCGCCGAACGACCAGGTCAGCGTCCAGCTGGTCAGCGGATCACCCAGATTGGTGATCGTCACGTTGGCGCCGAACCCGTCCTGCCACTGGGACGACACGGCGTAGGCCACCGAACAGCCCGCGGCCGCGGCGCCGGCCGGCAGCGCCACGGCGACCGCGGTGGACACGAGCAGTGCGGCACCGGCCGACGCGAGGCCGGCTCTGGTCGCTCGGGACCTGTTCATGACGCATCCTCCTACCGGACATGGCGGCCGACGTATGCGTGGGGATTGATGTTTCTGTTAACGTTAACAAGCCGCGTCAGGCATGCTACGGGAGCGCTCCCATGGGCTCAATAAAAGCTCATTCAAAATTCTTGAACGTCAATCCGTGGGTACGACCTGCGCGGCGAAAGGCCAGCTCACCACGGTGGTACACGGGACGTAACACTTTTTGGGCAACTTCTTCTTGCTGATCGTGAAAACGGATGCAACATGGCCCGGTGCCATTCGGCAAACGTTTGCCTAGTCGAAAGGGTGTGCCGTCGGCGTGGCATTGGGCGGCGGGTATTGCGGGCGCCGGGGCCCGCACGAGCGGCCGCGCCGCGTGGCGCCCGTGCGGTATCCGGTCACCGGTGCGTCTAGGCGACGGTGCAGGCGGCGCCGTTGAGCGTGAACGCACTCGGCGCGGCCGTGTTGCCGCTGTGCGTGGCCTGGAAGCCGACGGTCACCGAGCCGTTGGCCGCGATGGCGCCGTTGTGGCCGACGTTGCGCGCGGTCACCTGCCCGGAGGACGGCGAGTAGGTGGCGTTCCATCCGGACGTGATGGTCTGGCCGCTCGGCAGCGTGAAGACCAGGGACCAGCCGTTGATGCCGGCGGAACCGGTGTTGGTGATGGTGAGGTTGGAGGTCAGGCCGTTGTTCCAGGCGGTGATCGTGTCGGTGACCCGGCAGGCCCCGGACGCCGGCGGGTTGGACGGCGGGTTCGAGGGCGGGTTCGACGGCGGGTTGGACGGCGGATTCGAGGGCGGGTTCGAGGGCGGGGACGGCGGCACCGCGTTGGAGATTCCGAAGAACGAGATCGCCGCGGCGGCCATTCCGCTGCTGGGCAGGCTGTGCCCGGCACCCTGGACGCTGTACGCCTCGACCTGGACGACGCTGCCCGCGTCCATGAAGCGGCGGCGGTTCCAGTTGGCCTGCGGCGTGTCGGTGGACGTGGGTGTCTGGCTCAGCCCGAACACGTTGGTCCACTGCTCGACCGACTCCTGCAGCAGCGAGTAGGGCACGAGCGTGTCGTTGGTGCCGTGCCAGAGCTGCACCCGGGGACGCGGCCCGGTGTAGCCGGGATACGCCTGGCGGACCGCGTCGCCCCACTGCTGGGGCGTGCGGTTCATGTTGCCTCCGGTGCACTGGCCGCCGGGCGGGTAGTCGGCCGCGTTGGCGAAGCAGTTGAAGGGCACGCCCATGAAGGCGGCGCCGGCCTTGAACAGGTCGGGGTAGACCGCCATCATGTGCTGGGTCATCATGCCGCCGGACGAGCTGCCGGTGGCGTAGACGCGGTTCAGGTCACCGGCGTGCTGCCGGTTGGCGTACGCCACCATGGACGCGATGGAGACCGGGTCGCTGCCGCCGTCGCGCCGCTTGGACGCCGCGGACCAGGTGTCGAAGCACTTGCCGAAGCCGGCCTCCTGCATGGCGGACGGGTAGATCACGATGTACCCGTACTGGTCGGCGAGCCGGGCGAACTCGCTGCCCGAGTAGAAGCCGGGGCCGGAGCCGCCGCACCCGTGCATGGCCACCACGATCGGCGGGTTGGCCGGGCGGCGGTCCGGGACGTAGATGTGCATGCGCATCCCGCCGGGGTTGGCGCCGAAGTTGGTGACCTCGGTCAGCGACGCCGCGTACGCGGGCCGAGTCGCCGGTACGGCCACCCCGGCCACGGCCAGTGCGACAGCCGCGGCCAGGAGCAGCTTCCGTCTGATCTTCATGCTGATGACTCCTCGAGGGAAGGCGGGGACCGTCGCACGCTGCGGGCCGCACCGCGGTGCGGCCGCATGGCGGCGGATGAGGATGGTGGTGGCGGTACTCGGTAGCCGGAGCGCCCGCCGGTCCACCGGCGCCCAAGGTCGCCGGAGCGATGCGCGCCACGCCCTCCTGTCGCGCATCGGGGCCGGCCTGCGCCGGTACCCACCGCCGTGCCCCGGCCGTTTCGCACGGCCCGGCGCCACAAGCGTTGTATGGCACTTAGCTTGCTCCACGGCCGCAAAACTGTCAATCGACAAGTTTCGATCCACTGGCCGTGTCACCGGCGGCCCGCGCCGGGCGCCCGATTACAGTCGGGGTCACCCGTCACCAAGATCCCGCCGGAGCGTCACCGTGACCAGCCCGTACGACATCGAGGAGATCTTTCCGGGCGACGCCGCGGGGGCGGTGCGGCTGCCCCGGCGGCAGGCCGGGAACTCACCGCAGGACCTCACCGTGACCCTGCTGGCCGACTACACCCTGCGTACCCGGGCCTGGTTGCCGTCGGCGGCCCTGGTCGCCCTGCTCGCCGAGGCCGGGGTGAACCAGGCCGGGGCGCGGACTGCGATCAGCCGGCTCGCCCGCCGGGGCGTGCTGGAGGGGCGCCGGCGGGGGCGGCAGACCGCGTACCGGCTCACCCCGGCCGCGGCCACGTTCCTGGCCGTCGGCGGCAGCGCGATCGTCTCGCCCGCCGACGGCATCGAGCCGTGGGACGAACACTGGACCCTGATCGCCTTCTCGCTACCGCAGGAGGTGAGCAACCAGCGGCGCGGGCTGCGCGCGCAGCTGCGGTGGATGGGCTTCGCGCCGCTGTACGACGGGCTCTGGGTCTCGCCCCGGGACCTCACCGGGAAGGCCCAGGCCCAGCTGACGCACCTCACGCTCGGCGCCATCACGGTGTTCCGCGCCCGGCACGTCGACTTCGACACCGCGGTCCGGCGCGGCCCCCTCGACGCCTGGGACACCGCGGCGATCGCCGAACAGTACGAGTCCTTCATCCGCCGGTGGAGCCCGACGCCGCCCCGGATGGCCGCCGGGGAGATCGCGGGCGCCGAGGCGGTCCGGGTCCGTACCGAGGTGATGGACACCTACCGGCGGCTGCCCATCCTGGACCCGCAGCTGCCCAGCCGGCTGCTTCCGCCGGGCTGGCTGCGCGAGCCCGCGCGCGACCTGTTCGCCGCCATCTACGACGGACTCGCCGAGACCGCGCAGAACCACGTCCGCGCGGTCGCGGCCCGCTCCGGCGACGAACCGCTGTCCGGCGTACGGGCGCACACCGTGGCCGAACTCGCGGCCGGTCTGCCGAAGGACGACTAGCCGGCCGGGGTCGCGATCCGCGAACGCCGCCGGAAAGTGTTACGTGCGGCCCACCAAAGACGCCGCGCAAGTCGCCTGCGGCCCGCGTCTTGAGCGCGTGGAAACACTCTGGCAACATTGCTGCGTATCGATGGGAGCGCTACCAACCAGCGCGTTCAGATCCGCTGTGTCCTGGCGATATACCGCTGTTAACGATAACAGAATTCGTGATCTTGAAGGGGCGGGACGAGGCACCGATGACATCGCTCAAGCGTGCGACCGCGGGGCTGCTGAGCCTGCTCTGCGCCGCCGTCCTGCTGCCCGGCGCGGACGCCCGCGCGGACAACCCGATCGTGCAGACCATCTACACGGCGGACCCGGCGCCGCTGGTGCACAACGGACGGGTCTACCTGTACACCGGCCACGACGAGGACGGCTCGACCTACTTCACCATGCGGGAGTGGCGGGTCTACTCCTCGGCGGACATGGCGAACTGGACCGACCACGGCTCACCGATGAGCCTCGCCACGTTCAGCTGGGCGAGCGCGGACGCCTGGGCCGGTCACGTCATCGCCCGCAACGGCAGGTTCTACTGGTACGTGCCGGTGAAGAACCGGGCCACCGGCCGGATGGCCATCGGCGTCGGTGTCGCCGACAGCCCCACCGGGCCGTTCCGCGACGCCCTCGGCCGGCCGCTGGTGGAGAACGGTGAGATCGACCCCGCGGCCTTCCTCGACGACGACGGCCAGGCCTACCTCTACTGGGGCAACCCCAACCTGTGGTACGTCCGGCTCAACCCGGACATGATCTCCTTCTCCGGCGGCCCCACCCAGATCCCGCTCACCGCCGCCGGGTTCGGCGCCCGCAGCGGCAACCCGAGCCGGCCCACGCTGTACGAAGAGGCGCCCTGGGTCTTCAAGCGCAACGGCATGTACTACAACGTGTTCGCGGCGGAGTGCTGCTCGGAGTTCATCGCCTACTCGACCGCCCCGGGCCCGACCGGGCCGTGGACCTACCGCGGCACCGTCATGCCGCGTCAGGGCGCGAGCTTCACCAACCACGCCGGCGTCATCGACTTCAACGGCGGCTCGTACTTCTTCTACCACAACGGCGCGCTTCCCGGCGGGAGCGGCTACACCCGGTCGGTGGCCGTGGAGAAGTTCAGCTACCGGGCCGACGGCACCATCCCGACGATGTCCATGACCACGGCCGGCCCGCCGCAGATCGCCCCGCTCGATCCGTACGTGCGCCAGGAGGCCGAGACCATCGCCTGGTCGTCCGGGGTGGAGACGGAGGTGTCCGCCGAGGGCGGGATGAACGTCGGCTTCATCGAGAACGGCGACCACATCAAGGTCAAGGGCGTCGCGTTCGGCGGCGGTGCGACGTCGTTCAGCGCCCGGGTGGCGTCGGGGACCAGCGGCGGGCGGATCGAGCTGCGGCTCGGCGGCCCAAGCGGCACCACGGTGGGCACCTGCACCGTGCCGGCCACCGGCGGATGGCAGACCTGGACCACGGTCACCTGCCCGGTCAGCGGCGCGACCGGCACCCAGGACCTGTACCTGCGGTTCGCCGGCGGCAGCGGCTACCTGCTCAACCTGAACTGGTGGCAGTTCCACAGCTGACCCGAGCGCATCGAGCGAGGAGACGACGATGAACCACGACGGTACGACCGCAGTGTCCCGGCCCGGGAGACGCCGCCTGCTGGCCGTGCTGGCCGCGGTGCTGACCATGCTCGCCGGTGGGGTGGCCGCGGTCGTCTCCGCGCCGGCCGCGTCCGCGGCGACGGTCGACCCGAGCGCCTGGTACGTGCTGGTGAACCGCAACAGCGGCAAGGCCCTGGACGTCTACAACCTGGCCACCAACGACGGTGCCCGGATCACCCAGTGGTCCCGCAACGACGGCGCCCAGCAGCAGTGGCAGTTCGTCGACTCCGGCGGCGGCTACTACCGCCTGCGCTCCCGGCACTCCGGCAAGGTCCTCGACGTCTACAACCTCTCCACCGCGGACGGGGCGAGCATCGTCCAGTGGACCGACGGCAACGGCACCAACCAGCAGTTCCGGCTGGCGGACTCCGACGGCGGGTTCGTCCGCCTGCTCAACCGCAACAGCGGCAAGGCCGTCGAGGTGCAGAACGCGTCGACGGCCGACGGGGGAAACATCGTGCAGTACGCCGACCACAACGGCGCCGGGCAGCAGTGGCAGCTGGTCCCGGTGGGCACCGGCGGCACACCGACCACGCCGCCGCCGGCGAACGGCACCTTCAACAACCCGGTGATCTGGCAGGACTTCGCGGACGGCGACATCATCCGGGTCGGCGACGCCTACTACTACTCCGCCTCGACCATGCACTACTCGCCGGGCGCGCCGGTCCTGCGGTCCTACGACCTGGTCAACTGGGAGTACGCCGGACACTCCGTGCCCCGGCTGGACTTCGGAAGTGAGGCGTACAACCTCAACGGCGGCCGGGCGTACGTCAAGGGCATCTGGGCGTCGACGCTGAACTACCGGCCCAGCAACAGCACGTACTACTGGCTGGGCTGCATCGAGTTCAACCGGTCCTACGTCTACACCGCGGCGGCGGTGGACGGCACCTGGACGAAACGCGCCCAGCTGCCGTGCTACTACGACGCCGGGCTGCTGTTCGACAACGACACGCCGTACGTCGCGTACGGCAACGGCACCATCAGCGTCGCCCAGCTCAACGCGGACCTCACCGCACAGGTCCGGGCCCAGACCGTCTACCAGACCCCGTCGAACATCGGCACGCTCGAGGGCGCCCGGATGTACAAGCGCGGCAACTACTACTACATCTGGCTGACCCGCCCGGCCAACGGCCAGTACGTGCTGCGCTCGACCAGCCCGTGGGGTCCGTACGAACAGCGCCAGGTCCTGCTCGACCTGCCCGGCCCGATCTCCGGCGGCGGCGTCCCGCACCAGGGCGGCATCGTGCAGACCCAGAACGGCGACTGGTGGTACATGGCGTTCACCGACGCCTACCCCGGCGGGCGGATGCCCACCCTGGCGCCGATCACCTGGTCCGGCGACGGCTGGCCGGTCCTGCAGACGGTCAACGGCCGCTGGGGCGCCACGTACCCGAAGCCGGCGATCAGCACGACCCGGACGGTGCGGCCGATGACCGGCGCGGACACCTTCACCGGTACCACGCTGGGGCCGCAGTGGGAGTGGAACCACAACCCGGACACCAGCCGGTACAGCGTCGGCGACGGGCTGCGCCTGCAGACCGCCACCGTGACCGGGGACCTGTACAACGCCCGCAACACGCTGACCCACCGCATCCAGGGCCCGACCTCGACCGCGACGATCGAGCTGGACCACGCGGGCATGGCCAACGGGGACCGGGCCGGGCTGGCCATGCTGCGGGACCAGTCGGCGTACATCGGACTCAAACGGGACAACGGCACCACCCGGGTGGTGATGGTGAACGGGCTGACCATGAACAGCAGCTGGGCCACCACCGGCACGGGCTCGGAGGCGGCCGCCGCGGCGGTCTCCGGCACCCGGATCTGGTTGCGGATCAACGCCGACATCCGGCCCGGCTCCGGCCGGCAGGCCCGGTTCTCGTACAGTACCGACGGCGTGACGTTCACCCCGCTCGGGCCGGCGTTCACCCTGAACAACGCGTGGCAGTTCTTCATGGGCTACCGCTACGGGATCTTCAACCACGCCACCCAGGCACTCGGCGGCTCCGTCACGGTGCGGCGCTTCGAGATGACCACCCCCTGAAAAACCCCGCCCGCGCATCGCCGTCGAACCATGGGGTGGGGCGACGGCGATGCGCGGCCGGTGCGGAAAGGCGAACCGTGCAGGCCCTGGACCGTGAGACCGAGCACCTCGTCGTCGCCGCCCAGCACGGGGACCGGCGGGCCGCCGAGGACCTCGTGGCCCGGCACCTGCCGCTGCTGTACAACCTGGTGGGCCGGGCCCTCGACGGGCACACCGACGTGGACGACGTGGTGCAGGAGACGATCCTGCGGGCGTTCCGGGACCTGTCCAGCCTGCGCTCGCCCGCCAGGTTCCGGTCCTGGCTGGTGTCCATCGCCATGCACCAGATCAGCAGCCGGATGCGGGCCTGGCGACTGCACCGCGAACGCACCGGGCACCTCGGCGAAGCCGGCGATCTGCCGGATCCGCACGCCGACTTCGCCGAGGTGACCATCCTGCGGCTCGGCCTGTCCGGGCAGCGGCGGCAGGTGGCCGAGGCGGGCCGGTGGCTCGACCCGGGGGACCGGGAACTGCTGTCCCTGTGGTGGCTGGAACTCGCCGGTGCGGTCAACCGGGCGGACATCGCCGCGGCGCTGGGGATCAGCGGCGCGCACACCCGGGTCCGGATCCAGCGGATGCACCGCCGCCTCGACCTGAGCCGGTACCTGGTGGCCGCGCTGCGGGCCCGGCCGCGCTGCCCGGTGCTCGACGAGGCCGCCCGCCACTGGGACGGCGTACCGGGCCCGCGCTGGCGCAAACGCTTCGCCCGCCACCTGCGGGACTGCGACGTCTGCGGTTCCGTGCGGACCGGCTTCGTGCCGATCGAGCGCCTGCTGGCCGGGCTGGCACTGGTCCCCGTTCCGGCGTCCCTGAGCGTCACGATCGCCGGCGGCGCGCTGACTGCGGGTGCGGTCGCGGGCGGCGCGGCCTCGGGGGCCGGGACCGCCGTCGGGGTGAGCCTGGGCGGATGGCTCGGCTCGGCCACCGGGCTCAAGGCGGCCGTGGCGGTCGCGACGGTCGCCACCTCCGGCGGGTGGTACCTCGCCCGCCCGGACCCGGCGACGCCCCCGCCGGTGGCCGCACCGCCGGCCGCGTCCGCCCGGCCGGCACCCCCGGCATCCCCGGCCCGGCCCGGCACCGTTCCGCGGCGGACCTCGGCGCCGGCCCCGGAGCCGCCGCCCGCCACCCCGGCGTCCTCGGCCTCGCCGAGCCGCACCGGGCTGCTGCGACTCGGCGAGGCCACGCTGCGCCCGGCCGGCGATCCCGGGCGGACCGTCGTACCGCGCGACGGCGAGCTGGTGGTGGTGTCCCTGCCGCCGGGTGAGACCGGAGCGGCGACGTTCTCCGTGCTGACCGGGCTGGCCGATCCGGCGTGCTACTCGCTGCGGTCCGGCGACGGTCGGTACGTCCGGCACAGTTCCTGGCGCCTGGTCCTCGCCGTCGCCGAGGACGCGCCGCTGTTCCGGTCCGACGCGACGTTCTGCCCGCAGCGGGCCGCCGACGGCGCGGTGCGGCTGCGGTCGCACAACTATCCGGGCTCCTACGTGCACCGCCGCGGCGACGAGATGTGGGTCGATCGGGCCGAGCCCACCGACGACTTCACGGCCGAGAGCACGTTCGTCGTGGATCCGGTCTGACCACGGCCCGGTACCCGGTCAGGACAGCACCGCCGGTCGCCCGGGGGTGAGCCAGGTCAGGTCGTCCGGCGGGAACGCGGCGGCGATCTCGGCCCGCCCCTCGTGGAAGTGTGACCAGCCCTCGTAGTGCACGGGCACCACGTGGCGCGGCCTGATCCGGCGACACAGTCGCGCCGCGTCCCGGCCGGTCATGGTGAACCGGGCCGGTCCGGTCAGGCCGAACTGCACCTTGCCCAGGTGCAGGACCGCGGTGCCGACCGTGAACCGCTCGGCCACCGCGAGCAGGCCGGGAAAGAGCACGGTGTCACCGGAGATCCAGACGACCTCCGCCGCGCCGGCCGGCCGTAGCGCGAACCCGGTCGTCGCCCCGACCAGCGGCACGGCCCACGCCGGGCCGTGCCGGGACGGCGTGGCGGTGACCGTGAGGTCACCGACCGCCGCGTCCTGGAATGCGGCCAGGCCGACCGCGGTGCCGCCGAGACGCCGCGCGGCGGCCTCCGTGGTGAGCACGACGGGAACCGTCGACAACAACTCGCGGCCGGCGTCGTCGAGGTTGTCGGCGTGCTGGTCGTGGGTGAGCAGCACGGCGTCCAGCGGCCCGAGATCGGCGCGCGGAACCGCGGGGCCGGCGGTCTTGCGGGAGGACGTGCCCCAGCCGAACGAGTACCGCCGGCCGGGGGCGTCGAAGGTCGGGTCGACCAGCAGGCGCACCCCGCCCAGCTCCAGCAGGGTGGTCGGCCCGCCGATGTGGGTGATGCGGACCTGGGTCATGTGCCGGTCGGCACGGGACCGGTCCGGGCGTGGCGCAGGGCCCAGTCAAGCACCTCGTCCGCGATCGCCTCCCAGCCCTTCTGCGCGGGCAGCAGGTGGGCGTAGCCGGGGTACTCGCGGATCTCGGTCACGGTGTCGGACTTGTAGTGCTTGTGGTTGGACTGCTGAACGGCGGGCGGCATGATGTGGTCCTCGCCGCCGGAGACGAACAGCAGCGGGGCCCGGCGGTCGTTGTGGTAGTCGACCCAGGTGTCCTGGTGACCGGGCTGGAAGTTGGCCAGCACGCTGCCCCACAGGATGTTGCCGTTGGCGGGGATGTGGTAGCGGTCGTACAGCGCCTTCGATTCCTCCGCGGTGAAGGTGTTGGTGAACGCGTAGGTCCACTCCGGGAGCGTGAGGCCGACCGCCTTGTGCCGGTTGGCCGGGGACTTCAGCACCGGGAACGTCGATTTCACCTGGGCCAGCGGTACCACCCGGACGCCCTCGGTGGGCGCGGAGTTGAGTGCCACGCCGGCCGCACCGTAGCCGTGGTCCAGCAGGATCTGGGTGAACGCACCACCGGCCGAGTGGCCGATGATGATCGGTTGCTGACCCAGGCCCTGGATGATCTTCTCGATCTTGTCGATGATGGCCGGAACGGTGACGGCGGTGATGATGTCCGGGTTCGCGTTGAGCGCCTCGACCTCGACCTCGAACCCGGGGTAGCCGGGTGCGATGACCCGGAACCCCTTCTGCTCGTAGTGCGTGATCCAGTTCTCCCAGCTGCGCGGCGTCACCCAGAAGCCGTGCACCAGAACGATGGTGTCGGGGTTCATGAGCGAACCGTAGGCCGGGTAGGTGATCCGGCGCCTTCGTCGGGTGTGCATTCCGTTGTGCGCCGTGTGCACAGCGGTCCGCGGGTGCTGCCCAGGGCGGGTGCGGGTGCACGCCTGGCACAGCAGAATGCACGTCCTGCCGACCCGCGGCGAGCCGGATCGACGCTACGCTTCGGCCATGCACCGGAGCGATTCGGCGATGCGCCACTTCGACCTGACCGACAACGAGCCGTCGTCCCGGGTCGCGATCCTGGACGAGGCGGCACGCACCTGCTCGGTGCCGTTCCGGGCGCGACCGGCCGACCGCGGTCGCCGGGTCCGGTTCCAGCACATGGACCGGTACTTCGGCGGTGTCAACGTCACCCGGACCGCGCTCGACAACTTCTCCGGGCTGCGGTCGGCGAAACTCGCGCGCACCGATCCCGCGCCGCGACTGATCCTCACCGTCTCCTCCGGACCGTACCTCATCGAGCAGAACGGCCGGGCGGTTCGGCAGCGATCGGTCTCCATGGTTCCGTACTGGAGCTGCGACGCCTACCGCCTGCACGGCGACGAACCGACCCGGGCCTGGTCCGTGACCGTGCCCATCGCGGACCTGGGCCTGCCCTACCTCTTCCTGCGCGACGTCGGGGTCCGCAACATCGGCCACAGCCCACTCGGCCCGATGGTCCGCAAGTACCTGGTCGAACTGGCCGGGCTGGGCGAACTGACCCCGGAACGGGCCGCGTCCCTGGCGCACCCCACGGTCGACCTGATCCGCGCCCTGCTGACCACGGCCGGCGGCGACGAGTTCCTCAGCCGGCAACCGCTCGGCCGCACCCTGGGCATGCGGATCATGCTGCATCTCCGCAGCCAGGTAAGCGACCCGGAGCTGAGTGCCGACAAACTCGCGGCCCACTTCGGCATCTCCAAACGCTACCTGTACGCGGTGCTCGCCGGCATGAACGTCACGCTCGGCGAATGGATCCGGACCGAACGGCTCGGCCGCGCCGCGCGGGCGCTGACCAATCCGGCCAACGCACTGGTCTCGGTGGCGGCCATCGCCCGGATGTCCGGCTATCCGGACCACTCCTCGTTCTCCCGGGCGTTCCGGCAACGGTACGGGTGCACGCCGTCGGACTGGCGGCTGCGCACCGGCCCGGACGGCACCGAGCCGGACCCCCAGGGGGATCCGGCTCGGTGGAGCGGGTCGGCTCAGCCCAGCAGGCGGGCCCAGTAGACGAGTTCGTCGGCCTGCGCGGCCGTGAGGCCGGCCTTCTTGTCCTTCGGCTCCTTGAGCACCTTGCTGATGTACAGCTCGATCTGCCCGTGGTCCAGCTTGTTGCACAGGTCCTGGCCGAGGCCCACGCCGGCGTTGTTCGCGGCGAGGTAGCGCAGCGTCAGCGCCTTCAGGTCCGGCACGCTCGGCGTGACCGTGTAGTCGGCGGACACGGCCGCGGCGGTGTTGCCCGCGAGGTCGGTGCCGCCGGCGCAGGTGGCCGTGTACCGGGCCCGGTTGTCCCGGGCCACGGTCAGGACGGCCGCCCGGGCCACGCCGGAGACGGTGTCGGCCGTGTCGCAGCCCGCCGCCGGCATCGCGCCGAGCGGGTAGGTCGCGAGGCCGAGCCCGCTGACCCGCACCGCCGGAGCGGCGGTGTCGACGTTCAGGCCGGTGACCGCGGCGGCGGTCGTGTTGCCCGCCCGGTCGGTGACGGTCCCGGTGGCGCTCCGGGCGGCACCGTCGCCGTCGACGCGGACGGGCGCCGGGCAGTCGGCGACGCCGGAGCCGCCGTCGGCACAGGTGAAGCTCACCGACGGCGCGGTGCGGTACCAGCCGGCCGCGTTCGCCGTGCCGTCCACCGCGGCCTGGTACGCCGGCGCCGTCCGGTCCACGCTGACCCGGACGCTGGTGCTGGCCACGTTGCCGGCGCGGTCGGTCACGGTGCCCGTGACGACCTGGTCGGCCCCGTCCCGGGTGAGGGTGACCGGCGACGAGCAGGTGCCGACGCCGGACTGGGCGTCCACGCAGGTGAAGATCACCGAGACCGGACCGTTGTGCCATCCGTTGCGGTCGGCGGCCCGGGTGAGCGCCGCCTTGATCGTCGGCGGGGTCTTCTCGGGCGCGGCCGGGGTGACCACCGGCGCCGGGACCACGGGTGCGGTCGGGTCGGTGACGGTCAGCGGCGCCATGCCACTGCCGTTGACGTTGTACGCCTTGACCTCGACGACCCAGTTCTTGCCCAGGGGCAGGTTGAGCACGCCGGAGGTGGCCGGCGCCTTCACCTTCACCGAGCCGGCGGTGGCCTTCTCGACGCCGTACATGAGCAGGTAGTAGTCGACCGCCGGGCCGCTCGTCGGCGCCTGCCAGGTCACGTCCACCAGCGTCGAGTTGGGCCGGCGGGTGGCGACCGCACCTGCCGGGTCGGCCGGCTTGTGCTTGTCGATCAGCGACTTGCCGAGCACGGCCGCGCAGGTGCCGTACTGGTTCTGCGGGGCGACCTGCACGAGGTACGTCCGGGCCGGGTCCAGGTTCGGGAACCGGTGGCTGGTCGCCGTGGTGACCTGGTCCAGCAGGACGACGCTGTCGGAGTACCGGATGAGCTGCATGCGGTAGCCGGTCAACGGCGCCTCGCCCGCCCAGGTGGGTTCGTTCCAGCTGATCGTGCCGATGCTGCCGTCGGCGCCGTCGCGCCCGGGGACGGCGCCCATGATGCCGCTGGGGGCCAGGGTGCGCGCGGTGACGAAGGGGCTGTACTCGCCGGGCCCGTCCGCGTTCTCGGTGGCCACCCGCACCTTGTACGACACGCAGGGTCCGGTCGTGGGGATCGTGTAGGTCGTGGTGTCGCCCGGGACGAAGGTGACCGTCTCGGTGCCGCCCTGGACCATGTCGATGCGGTAGAAGGTCGCACCGGCGACCGGCTCCCAGGACATCACGATCCGGGTGGCGTCGTCGGCGGCGCGCGTCACGGTCAGTCCCTGCGGCGCCGGCAGAGCCGTGGACGCGTCCGACGCGAGCGCCGGCGTCCCCGTCAAGGCCAGCGACGCGGCCACCGCGGCGGCGCCGGTTCCGGCCAGGAGTCGTACCCGCATCTTTCCTCGTCTTCCTCATCGGCCGCCCCAACGGCGGCGCTGATCAGGGGATCGGCGGCCAACCTCAAGCTGGCCTGAAGACGGCGTCAAGGAGCCCTGTGGTTCCACCCGGCCACTGCGACGGGCCGGACCGGCCGCGCCTGGGGCCGGTCAGCGCCGCAGGGTCAGACGGAACACGCAGCCCTCGCCGCCGGGTCCCGGCGACCGCAGGGTGAGGGTGCCGCCGTGCGCCTCGGCGATCTGACCGGCGATCGGCAGGCCGAGGCCGGTGCCGTGCACGTCCGGCCGGCCGCGCCAGAAGCGCTGGAAGACGCGGTGCTGGTCGCCGGCCGGGATGCCCGGGCCGTTGTCCGCGACCGTCACGGCGAGCCCGGTCGCGCTGCTCTCCACGGTGACCCGCACGGCCGCCCCCGCGGGGGCGTACCGGATCGCGTTGTCGACGAGGTTCGCGACCGCCCGCTTCACGGTCGGCTCGTCGACGGAGCACTCGGCGCGCGGCGGCCCGGCCAGCGACACCGTGGTGCCCTTCGACGCGGCGAGTACCGCGGCGTCCTCGACGACGTCCCGGACGACGGCCATCAGGTCGGCCGGCCTCCGGTCGAGCAGGCGGGCCCGCCCGCGGGCGTCCACGAGCAGTTCGTCGATCGCCTTCCGCAGCCGCACCGCGGACGTCCGGGAACGCCGCAGCCCCTCCCGGTAGACCTCCACGGTCGGATCCGGGTGGGACAGCAGCACGTCGGCGTTGGTCATCAGGACGGCCAGCGGTATCCGCAGTTCGTGGCTGGCCTCCTCGATCAGCCGCCGCTGGGCGTCGGCCGCCCGTTCCAGCCGGTCCAGCATCGCGTCGAAGCCGGCGGCGAGCGACACGACCTCGGTCGGGCCGTGGCGCAGGCCGATGCGGCGGCTGAGGTCGGTCGCCTCGATGTCCTCGGCGACCGCCCGGATCCAGTCGATCGGGCGGACCGCCCGGCCGGCCCACCACCAGGCCAGCGCCGCCGCGGCCGGGGCGAGGGCGAGGACCGTCCAGCCGGCCCACCCGGACCGGTGGGTGGTGTGCCGTACCTCCTCCGCGGTCCGCGCGGCGTTCACCGTCGTCTCGGTGTCGGTGGCCACGACCACGCCGAACAGCAGGAGCGCCGGGAGATAGATCGCCAGGAACCCGGGCACCGCGAGGCGGACCCGCAGGGAGCGCCAGGTCCCGGTCACGACGGCGCCCCCAGCCGGTAGCCGACGCTGGTGACCGTGACGATCAGCGCCGGGTCGCCGAGCTTGCGGCGCAGCCGGCTGAGGATCACCCGGACCGATGCGGTGAACGGGTTCGCGTGGACGTCCCAGACGTGCTCCAGCAGATCCTCGGCGGACAGCACCTCGCCCGGGTGGTGCATGAAGTACCGCAGCAGGGAGAACTCACGCGCGGTCAGGTTCAGTTCGGCGCCGCCACGCCAGGCGCGGTGCGCGGCGAGGTCCAGGGTCAACTCCCCGACCTGGATCCTCGCTCCGTACCCGGTGCCGCGCCGGGCCAGGGCCCGCAGCCGGGCGACCAGTTCGGCGAAGTGGAACGGCTTGACGAGGTAGTCGTCGGCACCGGCGTCGAGCCCGGCGACCCGGTCGGCCACGGCGTCCCGGGCGGTCAGCACGAGGCTCCGTCGCGGGCGGCGCAGCGCACCGTCGTGCGCGAGCCGGCGCAGCAGGTCGAGGCCGTCCCCGTCGGGCAGCCCGAGGTCGACGCAGGCGACGTCGTACCCGGTGGTCCGGAGCAGCTCCTCGGCGTCCGCGTAGGTGCCGGCCAGATCCACCGCGTACGACTCGTTGCGCAGGCCGAGCGCCACGACCTCGGCGAGATCGGGATCGTCCTCGATGAGCAGGATGCGCATGGCGGACCGGGTCCCGTCAGCCGGCCCGGCGGGCGGTCGTGCCGCCCGCGGGCCCGGTCACGGTCATCCGGTCGCCGGCGAACGCGACGGTGACCTCGGGGCCGCCGCCGGTGGGGTCGTCCGGCCGGTAGTGGTCACCGGACCGGACGAACGACAGCGCCGGAGCCCCGGTGGGCAGCTCGGCACCCTGCACGCCGCCGTTCGCGTCGACGGCGTACCAGCCCAGGACCGATCGTCCGCCGGTCGTGACGGTCACGTAGCTGCGCAGTTCGCCGTCGGCGAGGATCGTGCCGGCCGGGGTGACCGCGGTGATCGGACCGAACTCCGATTCGATGAGGCCGCGTTCCGTGCGGCCCTCGCCGGTGCGCCCGGCCAGCAGCGCCGACACCCGCTCCGCGTGCCGGCGGACGTCGCCGGGCGGGACGCCGCGGGGCGGGAGGAGCGCCGCGACGCCGTCCGCGCCGTGGGCGGAGATCTCCATGCGGCCGTCCCGTGCGGTCACCTCGAACGAACCTCCCGTGCCCAGCCGGTAGGTGCCGACGATACCGGCGCCGTCCACCGCACCGGCCGACGTGCCGGGCACCGGCACCGGATCACCGGCGAACAGCGCCGGGCCGATCGCGCCGAGCAGCTTCTCCGCGGTCATCCCCGGCCGGTTGGAGGTGACCACCACCGCCCGCTGCCGTTCCGGCAGCCAGGCGACCACCACGTTGTGGCCGACGTCGCCGCCCCCGCCGGCGGTCATCAGCACGGGCATGCCGTGCACCTTCGCCGCGAGCGCCACCCACCCCGGCGTCTCCGACCGGCCGTCGCCCAGGTCGAAGCCGGGCCGGCCGATGGCCGCGACGGACCCGCCGGAGACCACGGCGCCGGTGAAGAGCGCGTGGGTCCAGGACGCCAGCTGCCGCGCGGTCATGGCGAGTCCGCCGTTGCCGTCCAGCGCCCAGTGCGGTCCGCCGAAGTCGCCCCGCTGACCGGTGCCGCCGCCGTCCAGATAGCCGACGGCGCGCGGCCCGGCCGCGGCCGGAGTGCCGTTCCAGAAGCCCCCGGCGACCCGGCCGCCGGGCCGGGACAGAATCCTCGACGCGGTGTAGTCCCGGTAGCTCCGGCCCGACAGCTTCTCGATGATGAGGGCCAGCAGGGTGTACCCGCCGTTGGAGTAGGCGTGGCCGGTGCCCGGCGGGAAGGCCAGCCGGAGCCGGCCGAGGGCCGCGACGGCGGCGTCCCGCGACAGCGGCCGGTAGTCCTCGCCGTGCGATCCGGTCAGCCCGCTGGTGTGCAGGAGCAGCTGCCGCACGGTGGCCGCGCGGACCGGTCCGGCCAGTTCGGGCAGCAGCCGGCCGGCCCGGTCGTCCAGCGTCAGCTTCCCGTCGTCGACCAGGCCGAAGACGGTGGCGGCGGTGACCGCCTTGGTGACCGAGCCGATGCTGAAGACGGTGTCCGGCGTGTTCCGTGTCCCGGTGGCGTCGTTCGCCGATCCGTACCCGGCCAGGCATTCGAACCGGCCGCCGGTGGAGATCGCGACCGACCCGCTGAACCCGGATCGTGCCCAGGCGCCGAACGCGGCGTCGAGGGTGCGGTCGCACGCCGGTTCCGCGCCGGTGGTGGCCGGTCCCGGACCGGGAGTGTCCGCTGTGCAGGCGGCCAGTGCCGCGGCCAGCAGCACGGACATCATCGCCAGACGTCTGTTCATCCGGCGACCGTACGAAGGGCCCTGCGAACGTGCGGTAAACGAACCTGGACCGGCGCGCGTCCGGCCAGAACCGGGTCGACCAGGACGGGCTGATCAGGCTGAACGAGATGACACCCGCCGGATGAGCCGGGCCGACGCGCCTGTCACCGCTGTTCAGCCTGCTCGGTGCCGCCGGAACGAGGGCCGGCGTACCGCAGGGCGGAGGACCGGGGTCCGGTCCGGTCGGGCCCGCCGGGATGCTCCCGGGGCACCACGGCCACCGGGCAGTCGGCGGTGCGGGCCACCACCAGCGGTACGCCGTCCTGGCGCGGCCAGCCCATCGGACCGTGCTGCCGGCCCTCGACGACCAGCAGGCCGGCGCCGATCCCGGCCTGCACCAGGGCTTCCGGCACCGGCCCGCGGAGGATCGCCCGCCGGCTCCGGACCGCGGGAAACGCCACCGAGTACGGCTCCACCCGCTCGCGCAGCACGTGCAGGGCGCGCGCGTCCAGGGCGGCGCGGGTGCGCGGGTGGGTGACGTGCTCCCGCGGACCGTCGGGGCAGACGTGCACCGCGGCGAGCGGTACCCGGTGCTGGCCGGCCCAGGCGAACGCGAACCGCAGGGCCGCGTGCCCGGACGTCTCGCCGTCCACGGCGACCACGACATGCCCGGCGAACGCCGCGCCCCGGCCGCCGGCCAGACCGCGCACCACGACGACCGGGCAGCGGGCGTGCCGCAGGATGCGGCGCACCGTGGTGCCGGCACCACCGGCACCGATCACGAGCAGGTCCGCGGCGCACTCGGTCAGCACCGACTCCGGCGCGGCCGCCGAGGTCCGCACGGCCACCCGCTGCCCGCCGAGGCGGTTGCGCAGCACCCCGACGGTGTGCGCGAGCGACGGGTCCGCCACCTCCAACGGCAGCGCCGGCAGCCGGTCCGGGAACCGCGCGGCGGGGTAGGCGCGCAGGAGGACCAGGCGCGAGTCCGTGGCGGCGGCCTCGTCGGCCGCCCAGGCCAGTGCCGCCGATCCGTGTGCGCCACCGACCCCGGCGACGATCGTGCCGGTCATCGGCCGCACCGGCCCGTCGCTCGTGCCGGGGCCGCCGGGCGGCCGTGCCCCGGGGAGACGGTCATGGTGCACCTCCGGATCAGCACACGGTCAGCCCGCGGGCCCGGAACCGGCCGCGGACCCGGTCGAGCAGCTCGGCGCCGGGTGGCTCCGTCTCGGCCAGCGGGAAGTCGATGCCCAGGGCGGCGTACTTGCCGGCGCCCAGGCGGTGGAACGGCAGGACCTCGACCCGTTCGACGGTGGGCACGGCCGCCACGATGTCGGCGACCGCGTCGACGTTCGCCGGGTCGTCGGTGAGGCCGGGCACCAGCACGAACCGGACCCAGATCGGGATGCCGCGCCCGGCGAGGCGGTGGGCGAACCGGACGGTCGGCGTGAGGCGGCCGGTCCGGGTCACCCGCTGGTAGGTGCCGGGGTCGCCGGACTTGATGTCGAGCAGGACCAGGTCGACCGCGTCGAGCAGGGCGTCGTCGGCCCGGTCGCCGAGGAAGCCGCTGGTGTCCAGCGCGGTGTGCAGGCCCATCGCCGTGCAGCGGGTGAGCACCTCGCGGACGAACGCCGGCTGTTGCAGCGGTTCGCCGCCGCTGATGGTGACCCCGCCGCCGGCGACCTTGATGAACCGTTCGTAGCGGCGGATCCGGGTGACCAGCTCGTCGACGGTGGTGGGCTCGCCGTTGCGCTGGTACCAGGTGTCCGGGCTGTGGCAGTACTGGCACCGCAGCGGGCAGCCGGCGAGGAACGCCACGAACCGGGTGCCCGGCCCGTCCACTCCGGTGGAGACGTCGAAGGAGTGGACGGCGCCGGTCACGGGCACGGCCTGGACGCTCACAGCGCACCGTGGAAGGTCCGGGAGATCACGTCGTGCTGCTGCTCGCGGGTGAGCCGGACGAAGTTGACCGCGTAGCCGGACACCCTGATGGTGAGCTGCGGGTATTTCTCGGGGTGGGCCATGGCGTCGGTGAGGGTGGCCCGGTCGAGCACGTTGACGTTGAGGTGGAAGCCGCCGGCGTCGGTGTAGCCGTCCAGGACCCCGGCCAGGTTGCCGATCCGCTCGTCCCGGGTGTGCCCGAGGCCGTCCGGGGTGACCGTGGTGGTCAGGGAGATGCCGTCCCGGGCGCAGCGGTACGGCAGCTTGGCGACCGACAGCGCGGCGGCGACCAGGCCGTGCCGGTCCCGGCCGTTCATCGGGTTGGCGCCGGGCGCGAACGGCTCGCCGGTGCGCCGCCCGTCCGGGGTGTTGCCGGTGTGCTTGCCGTAGACCACGTTCGACGTGATGGTCAGCACCGACAGGCTGGGTTCGGCACCACGGTACGCCGGCTGCCGGCGGATCTTCGCCATGAACCGTTCGACCAGGTCGACGGCGATCGCGTCGGCGCGGTCGTCGTTGTTGCCGAAGGTCGGAAAGTCCCCGTCCACGGCGTAGTCGACGACCAGCCCGGTGGTGTCGCGCAGCGCCTTGACCTGGGCGTACCGGATCGCGGAGAGGCTGTCGGCGGCCACCGAGAGTCCGGCGATGCCGGTGGCGAGGAAGCGGTGCACCGGGTAGTCGTGCAGGGCCATCTCGATGCGCTCGTAGGCGTACCTGTCGTGCATGTAGTGGATGACGTTGAGCGCGTCCACGTACGTCTCGGCCAGCCAGTCCAGGGTGCGGTCGAACGCGGCGAGCACCTCGGCGTAGTCGAGCACGTCCCCGGCGACCGGTGGGCCCACCGGCGCCACCTGCTCGCCGGTGATCTCGTCGCGGCCGCCGTTGATCGCGTACAGCAGGGCCTTGGCCAGGTTGGCCCGGGCGCCGAAGAACTGCATGTCCTTGCCGACCCGCATGGCGGACACGCAGCACGCGATGGCGGTGTCGTCGCTGTAGTCGGGCCGGATCAGGTCGTCGTTCTCGTACTGGATGGAGCTGGTGTCGATGGAGACCTGGGCGCAGAACCGCTTGAAGCCCTCGGGCAGCGCCGGCGACCACAGGACGGTCAGGTTCGGCTCGGGTGCGGGTCCGAGGTTGTAGAGCGTCTGCAGGTAGCGGAAGCTGCTGCGGGTCACCAGCGGCCGGCCGTCCGCGCCGCGGCCGCCGATCGCCTCGGTCACCCAGGTGGGGTCGCCGGAGAACAGCTGGTCGTACTCGGGCGTGCGCAGGAACCGGATGATCCGCAGCTTGATCACGAAGTCGTCGATGAGTTCCTGCGCGGCGGACTCGGTGAGGGTGCCCTCGTCGATGTCGCGTTGCAGGTAGATGTCCACGAACGTCGAGGTCCGGCCGAGCGACATGGCCGCGCCGTTCTGTTCCTTGGTGGCGGCCAGGTAGGCGAAGTACAGCCACTGGATCGCCTCGCGGCCGGTGGTCGCCGGCCCGGAGATGTCCGAGCCGTACCCGGCCGCCATGGTCTTGAGTTCTTCGAGGGCGCGGATCTGCTCGGCCAGTTCCTCGCGGTCGCGGATGACGTCCTCGGCGGAGAGCCGCGCGTCCAGGGCGTCCTTGCGGGCACGCCGTTCGGCGATCAGCCGGTCCACGCCGTACAGGGCGACCCGGCGGTAGTCACCGATGATCCGGCCGCGGCCGTACGCGTCGGGCAGCCCGGTGATGATGTGTGAACGCCGCGCGGCCAGCACGTCGGCGGGGTACGCGTCGAAGACGCCGTCGTTGTGCGTCTTGCGGTACCGGGAGTAGATCGCGTGCACCGCCGGGTCCAGCGCGTACCCGTAGGCCTTGAGCCCGGCCTCGACCATCCGCAGGCCGCCGGCCGGCATGATGGCCCGGCGCAGCGGCGCGCTGGTCTGCAGTCCGACGATCAGTTCGTGCGAGCGGTCGAGGTAGCCGGGGGCGTGCGCGGTGATGGTCGACGGGGTGTGCGTGTCGACGTCGTAGATCCCGCGCCGGCGTTCCTCGACGAACATGCGCTGCAGTTCCTGCCAGATCCGGTCGGTGCGGTGCGTCGGCCCGGCCAGGAACGCCCCGTCGCCGGTGTAGGGCGTGACGTTGTCGTGGATGAACCCGGCCACGTCGATCGTGTCGCGCCAGGCCGTACCCGTGAACCCACGCCAGGCATCTCTGCGTTCCTGCACCATGACTCCTCCTCGCTTCTCCTCCCAGCCTCGCCGGTGACCCCCGGTCCGGGCAGGGCCGAAAGTCCCGCCACTACCTGCTGTCCGACGAGGCCGCCGGGCAGGCGGCGCGGCCCGCTTCCAGCCGGGCGACCGGGACGCGGAACGGTGAGCAGGACACGTAGTCCAGCCCGGCGTGGTGGAAGAACCGGACGGAGGCGGGGTCGCCGCCGTGTTCCCCGCAGACCCCGACGGTGAGGTCCGGCCGGGTGGTCCGGCCGCGTTCGACGGCGATCCGGACGAGTTCGCCGACGCCGTCGGTGTCGATCGTTTCGAACGGTGACGCGGCGAAGATGCCCAGTGCCAGGTAGCGGCCGAAGAAGGCGCCTTCCACGTCGTCGCGGGAGAAGCCCCATGTCATCTGGGTCAGGTCGTTGGTGCCGAAGGAGAAGAACTCCGCGTTGTGCGCGATGTCGCCGGCGGTCAGCGCGGCCCGGGGTACCTCGATCATCGTGCCGATCCGGATGCGCGGGATGCCGTCGATGTCCCGCAGTACGGCCTCGGCTTCCGCGCGTACTGTCTCGAGTTCCTGCGCGGTGCCGACCAGCGGCACCATGATCTCGGGTCGTGGGTCGCCGCCGGCGGCCGTCCGCAGCGCCGCCGCCTCCGCGATGGCCCGTACCTGCATGGCGAACAGACCGGGCACGACCAGGCCCAGTCGTACTCCGCGCAGTCCGAGCATCGGGTTGGATTCGTGCATGCGGCGTACCGCGGCGAGCAGCACCGCGTCGCGGCCCGGATCGCGGCCCTGCGCCTCGGCGCGGGCGACCCGGGCGGTCAGGTCCTCCAGCGCCGGCAGGAACTCGTGCAGCGGCGGGTCGATCAGCCGGACGGTGACCGGTCGGCCGTCCATCGCGGTGAACAACTCGACGAAGTCGGCGCGTTGTAGCGGAAGCAGCGCGGCCAGTGCCGCGTCGCGCTCGGCGTCGTCGTCGGCGAGGATGAGCCGTTCCACCAGCTCACGGCGTTCGCCGAGGAACATGTGCTCGGTGCGGCACAGCCCGACGCCGCTCGCGCCGAACCGGCGGGCCCGGGCGGCGTCGGCGCCGGTGTCGGCGTTGGCGTGCACGCCGAGGCGGCGGACGTGGTCGGCGTGGGTCATCAGGCGTTGCACGGCGGCCAGCAGCGGGTCGTTCGTGGGTGGCAGTTCGCCCTCGAAGTAGCGGACGACTCCGGAGGGGTGCACCGGCACGGCCCCCGGGTACACCCGGCCGGTGGTGCCGTCCAGCGACAGCACGTCTCCGGCGTGCAGCACGGTGTCGTGCACGGTGACCGTTTCCGTCGCGAGGTCGATGCGCAGTTGCTCGGCGCCGCAGACACAGGTCTTGCCCATGCCGCGGGCGACCACGGCGGCGTGTGACGTCTTGCCGCCGCGGCTGGTCAGGATGCCCTGTGCGGCGATCATGCCGGGCAGGTCGTCGGGGTTGGTCTCCGGTCGTACCAGGATCACCGGCCGGTCCGCCGCCGCGGCGTGGGCGGAGTCGAAGACGATCGCGCCGACCGCCGCGCCGGGTGACGCCGGCACCCCGGTGGTCAGCGGGGCCGGGGCGGTGGAGGTGTCGAAGCTGGGGAACATCAGCTGTGCCAGCTGTTCGCCCGAAACCCGTTGCAGCGCCTCGTCGAGCGTGATGGTGCCCTCGTCGACCAGCTGCGCGGCGATCACGAACGCGGCGGCCGCCGTGCGTTTGCCGACCCGGGTCTGCAGCATCCACAGCTTGCCGCGTTCGATGGTGAACTCGATGTCGCACAGGTCGCGGTAGCGCTGTTCCAGCCGCTGCATGACCGACAGCAGCTGCCGGTAGCTGTGCGGGTCGAGGTTGGCGAGTTCGGGCAGGCCGACGGTGTTGCGGATGCCGGCGACCACGTCCTCGCCCTGGGCGTTGGGCAGGTAGTCGCCGTAGGCGCCGCGGCGGCCGGTGGCCGGGTCGCGGGTGAAGGCGACCCCGGTGCCGGAGTCCGCGCCCCGGTTGCCGAACACCATCGCCATCACGTTCACCGCGGTGCCCAGGTCCTGTGGGATGCGTTCCTGCCGGCGGTACAGCACGGCGCGTTCGGCGTTCCACGACCGGAACACCGAGGTGATGGCGAGGAACAGCTGTTCGTGCGGCGCCTGCGGGAAGTCCCGGCCGGTGTGGGCCTGGAACACCTTCTGGTACGCCCGCACCAGATCCTGCAGTTGCGCCACGCCCAGTTCCGCGTCGGACGCGACCCCGGCGCCGGTACGCGCCGCCGCCAGTTCGGACTCGAAGTCCTCGGCGGGTACGCCGAACACGGTCTTGCCGAACATCTGGATGAGGCGCCGGTAGGAGTCCCAGGCGAACCGCTCGTCGCCGCTCTGCACGGCCAGTGCCCGCACGCTGGAGTCGGTCAGGCCGATGTCCAGAATGGTCTCCATCATGCCGGGCATCGAGAACTTGCCGCCGGAACGGACCGACAGCAGCAGCGGATCCTGCGGGTCGCCGAGCTCCTTCTCCATCCGGGCCTCGACCAGCCGCAGATGCTCCTGCACCTCGCCGAACAGTCCGGCCGGGACCGATCCGGTACGCAGATAGGCACGGCAGGCCTCGGTGGTGATGGTGAAGCCGGGCGGCACCGGCAGACCCATCCGGGTCATCTCCGCGAGGTTGGCGCCCTTGCCGCCGAGCAGGTCCTTGAGATCCTTGTTGCCCTCCGCGAAGTCGTACACGTACCTGGCCATCCGGCTCACCCTCATCAGCTCGGCGCGTATGTGTCCTCCTCTGGTGGTACGCCCGGCGACGTCCCGGCCAGTAGGGCCGGACGGCCCTGCGTCGCGGTCAACGACCTGTACGGCACCGCCACCCTGGCCCATCTGCTGGAGTACGACTCGACATCCGGCCGGTTCGACGCCGGACGGCCGGTTCCGGCGGCGGTTCCGGTTCCGGCCGGCCGGAACACCGGTCCGGAATGGACGGGGGGCTCTCCCGCTCCGCCCCGCCAAGGGTCAGTATGAGGGGGAGCCCGGAGGTGATGACGATGCTGTTCTTCGTTGCCGTGATGGTCCTGGTGCTGGCCGTGAGCGTGGCGGCGATGTGGCCGTGGGAGGAGGACGAGGCGAAGTCCCACGACAGCGACTCGCCCGGCACCGCCGCGGTGCGCGGTGCGCCGCCGCAGACGCTCGAGGGCGCGCTGGTGGCGCAACTGGTGGCCGGCGAGATCACCTCACCGCAGTACCGGCACGCCATGGCGAACCTGGCCGTGCGGGACGCGGACCGGCACCCGCTCACCGTCCCGCCGGACACCGGGCCGGCCAACGCCTGAGGCCGGTGCCGGGTGGCCGCCGCGCGGGGCGGCCACCCGGCGCTGCGGGCCGTCAGTCCCGGTCGTGCTCGCCGCGGACGACCGCGACGGGGCAGTCGGCGTGGTAGATCAGGTGCTGGCTGACCGAGCCGAGCAGCAGGCCCACGAAGCCGCCGTGGCCGCGGTCACCGACCACGATCAGCTGGGCGTCGTGCGAGCGTTCGGTGAGGACCCGGCCGGCCGGGCCGGAGGCCATCTCGTGGTGCAGGGCCAGATCGGGGTACCGCTCGCGCAGGCCGGCGATCGCCTGGAGCAGCACCCGTTCCTCCATGGCGGCCAGCAGGTCCGGGTCGTAGACCAGCGGCATCATGTCACCGGGCATGGTCACCGGCGGGGTGTGCCAGGCGTGCACCGCGACGAGTGCCGCGCCGCGCCGGGTGGCCTCCTCGGCGGCGAAGCCGATCGCCCGGGTGGAGACCTCGGAGCCGTCGACGCCGACGACGACCGGTCCGGACGGGTGCGCGGTGCCGCGCACCACCAGCACCGGGCAGTGGCCGTGGGTGGCGGCCTGCACCGCCACCGAGCCGACGAGCAGGCCGGTGAACTGGCCGAGCCCGCGGTCACCGAGGACCAGCAGGTCGGCCCGGCGGGTCTCGCCGAGCAGCACGGGCACCGGCGCCCCGGTCACGATCTCGGCCGTCACCGTCACCTCGGGGGCGGCCTTCGTGGCGGCCCGCACGGCCTCGTCCAGGAACGTCTCGGCCCGGGCCCGCAGGGCGCCGTCCCGCGGCGGGGTGACGCCGGGCGTGACCGGCACCGGGATCGTCGGCCATTGCAGGGCATGCACGATCCGCAACGGACGTGCGCGTAGCGCGGCCTCGGCGGCGGCCACCTCGACCGCGTCCAGGCTCCGCGGGGAACCGTCGATGCCGACCACCACGGGCGCACCGGTCAACGCGGTCATGGTTTCCACCGCCCTCTCTGCTGGGACCGGACGACGGCCCGGCCGGCCGTCCGTCTGTCGTCCCGGTCAGGATCGCGCGGCGCGGTGCTCCGCCGTCAGGGCCGTTGGTCCCGGAGCACCGGGCCGGTCACTCCCAGCGGGCACCGGACCAGCTGCCGCCGCTCCAGGCCCGGCCGGTGAACTCCGACCCGGTGCCCGACCAGGCGCGGCCGGACCAGGCGCGACCCGCCCACGCCACGTCCGACCAGGCGCGGCCGGACCAGGCACGTCCGGACCAGGCGCGGCCGGCCCAGTTCGCCTGCCCGTTGGTGGCCGGGCCCCAGCCGGTGCCGGTGTAGACGCGCCCCATCCACGAGCCGCCGTTCCACGCGGTCTGCGTGGTGCTGGCGAAGGCCCACGCCGGGGCGCTCAGCGGGCCGAAGATGTCGCGCTCGCCGGTCAGCGCCGTGGCGTCGCCGAAGGTCACCTGGGTGGTGCCGCGCGCCTTCTGGATCGATCCGGTACCGGTGCCCCGGGCCGTCGTCAGCGTCACGTTCGGCGGCGGCTGCAGCATCGTGGCGACGTTGAGTTTCCACTGGGTGTTCGCGTACTGCGGGTTGTTGCCCCAGGTGGCCAGACGGGCCTGCTCGGTGGTGGCGTTCGGGTACTTCTGCAGGTACAGGGCGAGGGCCCCGGAGACCACGGCGGCCGCCTGCGAGGTGCCGCTGCCCTTGAAGTAGCGGTCGCCGACGCGTGCCGACGGGTAGAACGTGTCCGCGAACGAACCGGGGTTGCGCAGCGACACGACGGACCGGCCGGGGGCGAGGACGTCCACCGCGATGCCCCGCCCGTCGGCCGCGGAGAACGCCGAGATCACGTCGTCGGCCGGGTTGGTGGTGCCCCGCGGGTCGGTCGAGCCGACGACGATGGGGCGGACCCCGGTGGCCGGGTTGGTGATCCGGGAGCCGGTGTTGCCGGCCGCCACGACCACGTTGATCCCGGCGGCGACCGCGTTGCTCACGGCGTACCCGAGCGGGTCGGACTCGGCGGACTGGGTGCCGTCGGTGCCGTACGACAGGTTGATGATCCGGATCGGGTTCTTCGGGTCGTCGTTGCGATGCTCGACCACCCAGTCGATCGCCGCCATCACCTGGGTCACGTCCACGGCGCCGTTGGACATGCCGACCTTCAGCGAGATCAGCTTCGCGTCCGGGGCGATGCCGCGGAACCCGGTGGCCGTCGTCGCGCTGTCCCGCCCGGCGATGATGCCGGCCAGGTGGGTGCCGTGTCCGTACCCGTCGTAGCGCAGCAGCGACGGCACCTGACTCTCCAGCGACAGGTCCGGGCCGTTCGCGATGTTGCCGCTGGTCAGTCCGCTCACCGGGACGACGCCCGTGTCGATCAGGGCGATTCCGACGCCCTTGCCGGTGTAGCCGGCCGCGTACGCCGCGTCGGCGCGGATGCTGCGGGCCACGTCGGCGAGCGTCGCCGCCGTGGCCGGGAACGTCCAGTCGGTGGTGGCCGCCATGGCGGGTGCCGGTCCGACGGCGGAACCGGTCGCGGCCAGCGCCCCGGCGAGGATCGCCGCGGTGACAGTACGTCGCATGTTCTCCGTGCCTCCGTTTCGCGGCCCGCCGGCAGATCGGCCGAGCGGGCCTGCGAAGAAGTGCCATCGGCGGGCCGGTGCCGGGCATGAGGCCGGCTGCGCGGAATGCCGGTCCGGCGTGCCGGACCGGCCGAACGGCCGACGGTGGATTCCATGAGCCGGGTCGACTCCCTCGGTGCATTCGGCGCGGCTGACCTTGACAGACGCGCGCGCCGGGGATGACTATGCGCTCAGTCAGCGGACGATCGGCGGGTTCAAGAGGAGGACGGCATGGCCGGCGTGGCGACCACTCTGCTCGACGGGTTCGGTTTCCTGGAGGCGCCGCGGTGGCGCGAGGGGCGGATCTGGTTCTCCGACTTCTACACGCTCCGGGTGCTGTCCGCCCGCGCGGACGGCTCCGACCTGCGGGTCGAGGCCGAGGTGCCGCACCAGCCGGCCGGCCTGGGCTGGCTGCCCGACGGCCGCCTGCTGGTGGTGTCGATGCGCGACCGCCGGGTGCTGCGCCGCGAGGCCGACGGCACGCTGGTCACCCACGCGGACCTGAGCCGGCACGCCACCGGTCACGTCAACGACATGGTGGTCGACTCCGACGGCACCGCGTACGCCGGCAACTTCGGGTTCGACCTGATGGGCGGCGCGCCGCTGGCGCCGACCGCGGTGCACCGGGTGGACCCGGACGGCACCGTGACCGAGGCGGCGGCCGACCTGTGGTTCCCCAACGGCATGGTGCTCACCCCGCAGCGGGTGCTCCTGGTGAACGAGACGTTCGGCAACCGGGTCACCGCGTTCGACGTGGCCGCGGACGGGCAGCTGACCAACCGGCGGGTGTGGGCGCAGTTCGGCCCGCTGCCCACCGAGCGGGACGTCCACAAGGCGCTGGGCCAGCTCGCGGTCGCCGCCGACGGTTGCTGCCTGGACGCCGAGGGTGCGTTGTGGATCGCCGACGCCACCGGCGACCGGCTGCTCCGGGTGACCGAGGGCGGCACCGTCACCGACGAGGTCCGGCCGGGCACGCCGGTGTACGCCTGCGCGCTGGGCGGCGCGGACGGCCGGACGCTGTTCGCCTGCGCGGCGCCGGACTTCGACGAGCACGCCCGCCGGGCGGCGAACGAGGCCCGCCTGATCGGCATCCCGGTCGCCGTACCGGCGGCCTGATCAGATCGAGATGCCGCCGTCCACCGGCAGGACCACCCCGGTGATGTACCCGGCCAGGTCGGAGGCGAGGAACGCGACGGCGGCCGCCATCTCGGACGGGTCCGCGAACCGGCCCATCGGGATCGCGGCGGTCAGTTCGGCGAGCTTCCCGGCGGGTACGGAATCGAGCATCCGGGTGTGCGCGTTGGGCGAGATGGCGTTGACCGTGATGCCGTAGCGGGCCAGTTCCTTGGCCGCGGTCTTGGTGAAGCCGATGATGCCGGCCTTGGCCATGGCGTAGTTGGACTGCCCGATGTTGCCGTGCAGCCCGGTGTACGACGTGACGTTGATGATCCGGCCGCCGCCCTGCCGCCGGAAGTGCGGGACCGCGGCCCGGGTGCACCGGAACGTACCGCCGGCGTGCACCGCCATCACCTGCTCGAAGTCGTCGTCGGTGAGCTTCCACAGCATCCCGTCGCGCAGGATGCCGGCGTTGTTCACCAGTACGTCGAGCCGGCCGGTGTCGGCGACCACCCGGGCCACCACGTCCGCGACCTGAGCGGTGTCCGAGACGTCCGCGGTCAGGGCGACCGCACCGATCTCGTGTGCCGCCTGGGCGACCGCGCCGGCGTCGGAGTCGACCAGGTACACCGCGGCCCCGGCGGCGTGGAACTGCGCGCCGATCGCCCGGCCCACGCCGCGGGCGGCACCGGTGACCACCACGGTGCGCCCGCCGAAGTCGAACGTCACCCCGCCCATCAGGACAACCGCTCCAGGATCATGGCCATGCCCTGGCCGCCGCCGACACACATGGTCTCCAGGCCGATGCCGCGGTCGGCGGTCCGCAGCCCGTTGAGCAGCGTGGTGGTGATCCGGGCACCGGTCATGCCGTACGGATGGCCGACCGCGATGGCGCCGCCGTGGACGTTCAGGGTGTCGCCGGACTCGTCGATGCCGAGCTCCCGGGCGCTGGCGATCACCTGCACCGCGAACGCCTCGTTGATCTCGATCAGGTCGACGTCGCCGATGGTCATCCCGGCGCGGGCCAGTGCCCGCCGGGACGCCTCGACCGGGCCGAGGCCCATGATCTCCGGGGACAGTCCGGTGAGGCCGGTGGAGACGATCCGGGCCAGCGGGGTGATGCCGAGGTCCCGGGCCCGGGTGTCGGACATGATGACCAGGGCCGCGGCGCCGTCGTTGAGCGGGCAGCTGTTGCCCGCGGTCACCCGGCCGCCGGGCCGGAACACCGGCCGCAGCTGGGCCACCGCCTCGTAGGTGACGCCGGGGCGGGGGCCGTCGTCGGCGTCCACCACGGTGCCGTCGGGCAGCGTGACCGGGGTGATCTCGGCGGCGTAGAAGCCGGACCGGATGGAGTCCTCGGCGAGGTTCTGCGAGCGGACCGCGAAGTGGTCCATCTCGGCGCGGGTGATGCCGGCGGCGCGGGCCACGTTCTCGGCGGTCTGGCCCATCGCGATGTAGACGTCCGGCAGCTGCCCGTCCCGGCGCGGGTCGGTCCAGGTCTCCGCGGACGCCGCGGCGGTGGCGGCGGTACGCGCCTCCGCCCCGGCGAACAGCGGATTGTGCGTGTCCGGCCAGGAGTCCGAGGTGCCCTTGGCGTAGCGGGAGACGGTCTCCACGCCGGCCGAGACGAAGACGTCGCCCTCGCCCGCCCGGATCGCGTGCAGGGCCATCCGGGTGGTCTGCACCGACGACGCGCAGTAGCGCGTGACGGTGGTCCCCGGCACGCGGTCGAGCCCGAGCAGCACCGACACCACCCGGGCCAGGTTGTCGCCCTGTTCCCCGCCGGGGAGGCCGCAGCCCAGCATCAGGTCGTCGATCTCGGCCGGGTCGAGCGCGGGCACCTGGTCGAGGGCCGCAAGGACCATCTGGACGGCCAGGTCGTCGGGACGCATGTCGACGAGCGAACCCTTGCGGGCGCGGCCGATCGGCGATCGGGCCGCCGCGACGATCACTGCCTCGGGCATCAGGAACTCCTCACCGGTACGCGGGCCCGCAGCCGGCCGATCGCGGCGCGCAGCCCCGGAGCATCGATCGCGCCGAGCAGCAGCGCGGCGTAGAGCAGCTGGGTGGTGTAGTCGGGCAGCGCGGCGGTGGTCACGATCTGCGCGAGCAGGGCGACCGACAGGGTGCCGCAGAGCAGGCCCAGGGGCAGGCCCCGGCCGCCGGCCAGCGACACCCCGCCGAGCAGCGCGGCGACCGCGGCCAGGATCAGCGGTTGCAGGCCGGGATCCGGGTTGGCGGAGGCGTAGCTGTAGCTCAGCAGCGCCCCGCCGAGCGCGGCGAGCGCGCCGGACACGGTGAACAGGCCGACCACGGTGCGGTCCACCCGTACCCCGGCCACCCGGCTGGCCCGCCGGTCGCCGCCGATCGCCCGCAGCTCGCGGCCCAGCCTGGTCCGGCCGAGCACGAGCGCGGCGAGCAGGAACGCGGCCAGGGTGATCAGGCTGCGCGGCGAGAAGACGACGGCGACGGTCCGGTCGACCCAGAGCGTGGCGTCGCTGTTGGGGTAGCTCTTGCTCAGGCCGCCGGACATCGCGCTGGTCAGCCCGAGCAGTGCGATGTACGTGGCGAGCGTGACCGGCAGCGAAGGGATGCGCAGCCGGGCGATCAGCCCGCCCTGCGCGGCCCCGATCAGCATGCCCGCGGCCACCGCGACCAGCACACCCAGGGCGGGGGAGGACTGTCCGGTCTGCACCGCCAGCATCCCGCCGAGGGCGTACGTGCCGACCACCGACAGGTCGAACTCGCCGGCGATCATGGTGATGCCGAGCGCGAGGGCGAGCAGTCCCAGCTGGGCGAAGCCCTGCAGGGCGTTGTAGACGTCGAACGTGGTCAGCGCGTCCCCGGTCAGCACCGGCGAACCGGCGAACGCGAGCACCACGGCCAGCAGCGACACGGTCGGCAGCAGGCGCTCCGGCCGGCTGGTCCACCGGCGGATCATCGCCGGCCCCGGACCGAGCGCAGGTGCACGGTGAGCACGACGGCGAGCACGAGTAGTCCCTTCACCAGGATCTGGATGCCGGTGGAGTAGCCGCGGAGCAGCAGCACGTCCGAGATGATCGAGATGAGCAGCGCGCCGCCGAGCGTGCGCAGCGCCGACCCCCGGCCACCGGCGATCGCGGTGCCGCCGGCGAGCACGGCCGCGATCGCGTCGAGCGTGAGGGTGCCGCCCAGCGCGGAGTTCGCGCCGGTGTTGAACGACGCGAGAAAGACGCCGGTCAGGCCGATGCAGGCGCCGAAGAACGCCCACGCGACCACGGTGACCCGGCCGACCGGGAGCCCGGCGGCGTGCGCCGCGGCCCGGTTCTCGCCGACCAGGTACATCTGCCGGCCGGCCGTGGTGCGCCGCAGCGTCCACTGGGCCAGCGCGGTGACGGCCAGCAGGACGTAGACGGCCAGCGGCAGCCCCAGTGGCGTGCTGTTCAGCACGTCGTACCGGGGCACCTCGGCGGACACGGTGGTGCCGTCGCTGATCCAGGTGGCGACGCCGCCGGTGGCGAAACCGGCGGCGATGGTGAGCACGATCGGATTGGCCGCCCAGTAACCGATCACGGCGCCCTGCACCGCGGTGACGGTCACGCCGCAGAGCAGCGCCAGCAGCAGCGACGTGCCGAGGCCGAGCGGTTGCGTGGCCAGGAAGATCATCGCGACGACGGTGGCGGTCTGCGACACGGCCAGAGACACCGCGGACCCGGCGATCATCACCAGGGTCGCGCCGATCGCGGTGATCCCGACGAAAGCGGTCGAGGCGAGGATCGCCCGCGCGTTGTCCAGGGTGAGGAACCGGTCGGTGCTCGCGCCGGCCGCGAGCAGGATCAGGACCAGGACGCCGGCCGCGAGCCGGAGCGGATCCGGCCGCCGCCGCGCGCCGGTCGCGGGCGGTGTGTCCGGCGGTGCCTCGGCGCGGCCGGATCGGGACACCATCATGTCGCGTTCACCCCGTGGGTCATGTCCCGCATCAGCGTGGCCCCGTCGGCGTCCCCGTCGTAGCGGCCGACCGTCCGGCCGTCGCGCAAGGTGACGATCACGTCCCCGAGTTCGAGCAGCTCCTCGAGTTCGGTCGAGGCGAACAGCACCACCAGGCCGGCGTCCGCGGCGCTCCGGAGCAGCCGGTGGATCGCGGCGCGCCCGCCGATGTCGACGCCGCGGGTGGGCTCGTCGAGCAGCAGCGCGTGCACGTCGTCGCGGCCCAGGCAGCGGCCGACGAACACCTTCTGCTGGTTGCCGCCGCTCAGCGTGAGCACCGGATCGTCCAGCCGGTGCTCGGCGAGTCCGGACCGTTCGGCGAGCGAGCGGGCCGCACGCCGTTCCCGGCCGGCCCGGATCACGCCGGCCCGGCCCAGGGACGGCAGCCGGGTGGCGACGAGATTCCAGGCCACCGTCTTGTCGAGAAAGAGCCCCTCGGACTTCCGGTCGTTCGACACGAAGGCCACCCCGGCACGCGCCGCGCCGACCGGGTTCCGCAGCGGCAGCGCCCGGTCGTGCAGCTCCACCGATCCGGTGGCCTGGGGGTGCAGCCCGGCCAGCGCCCGCAGCACGTCGGAGGCCCCGCTGCCCAGCTGTCCGGCGAGCGCGTAGATCCGGCCCGCCTGGGCGGTGAGCGTGAAGTCCGCCAGCCGGCCCGGTACGTGCAGGTGGTCGATGCGCAGCGCGTGCCCGAGGTCCGGGTCCGGGGGCCGGGTCGCGGCCAGCCGGTGCGGCGCCTCGCCCAGCATCTGTTCGATCAGCGTGCCGACGGTCAGTTCGCCGGCCGGGGTGGTGGCGATCCGGCGTCCGTCCCGCAGCACCGTCACGGTGTCGCAGAGGTCCAGCACCTCGGCCAGCCGGTGCGAGACGTACAGGACCGCGCACCCGCGGGCGGCGACCCGGCGGATCGCCGCGAAGACCAGGTCGCTCTCGACGTCGCTGAGCGTGGCGGTGGGCTCGTCGAGGATGACCAGCCGGGCCTTCTGGCTCAGCGCCCGGGCGATTTCGACGAGTTGCCGTTCGCCGATGCTGAGCGACGACAGCGGCCGGTCCGGGTCGATCCGTTCCAGTCCGATCTCGTCGAGCACCGCCCGGCACCGCGCCACCGCGGCCCGGCGCCGGTTCAGCATCGGGGCGTCGATGTCGCCGAGCAGAAGGTTGTCCAGCACGGTCAGGGCCGGGACCACGCTGAGCTCCTGGTCGACCAGGGCGATGCCGAGGCGCTGCGCGGCCCGGCGGCTGCGCAGCTCGGCCGGCTCGCCGTCGACGGAGATCCGGCCCTGGTCCGGCGGGATCTGCCCGGACAGCATCTTGACCACGGTGCTCTTGCCGGCGCCGTTGTGCCCGCAGAGGGCGTGGATCTCGCCGGCGCCGACCGTGAACGAGAGGTCCCGGACCGCGGGCACCCCGGCGAAGCTGCGGGCCAGGCCCTCGACGCCGACCCGGGCCGTCATGCGTGGCTGCACTGCTCGGCGAACTGGTCGAGGGTGGCCTTGGTGACCCGTTCCTCCTTGACCGTCTCGCTCTGCGGCGGCTTCTGTCCGGACAGGAACCGGACGGTGTAGTCGGCGGTCTGCTTCGCGATGGTCCCCGGGTCCTCGGTGGCGGTTCCGTACAGCTCACCGGCCCGGATCGACTCGATCCCGGCCTTGAAGCAGTTGCTGCTGGTGACGATGAGGCCGTCCGTACCGCCGATCGGGAAACCGGCCTGCTTGGCCGCCTGCACGATGGGCAGCGCCATGTAGTCGGCCATGCCGTACGCCGCCTGGACCCCGTCCTTGCCGAACCGGGCCAGCAGCTGCTGGGCGATCTTGCCGGACAGCGTCGGGTCCCAGTTCGCGTCCTCCTCGGCGACCACCTTGTACTCCGGGGCGGTGGCCATCACCTTGTGGAAGCCCTGCATCCGGTCCTGGGTCACGAGCATCGACTTGGTGCCGGTGAGCACGATGACGTTGCCGGACCTGCGGCCCTGGCCGCGCAGTCCCTCGATGATGTTCTGCGCCGCGAACTCGCCGAGTTTCACGTTGTCCGAGAGCACCGACATGACGTCGTTCTGCACCGACGGGTCGGGCCGGCCGTCGACCACGAGGACCGGAACCCCGGCCTGCTTGGCCTTCTTGATCGGCACGGCCATGGCCGCGGTGTCCCAGATCGCCAGCACGATCAGGTCCGGCTTCTGCGCCACCGACTGGTTGAACTTCTGCACCTGCGTACCCGGGTCCATCGACGTCATGTCGTCGATCCGCACGCCGGTGGCGGCGAGCTGTTCGTTGAACACCTGGTTGTAGTAGGCGCCCCAGGAGTTGGCCTTGCCGTAGCCGACCAGGGCGACGGTCTTGCCCTTGAGCTGGGCGGCTCCGGGGGCGCCGGAGGCGGACGGGCCGGCGTCGTCCGCGCCGCCGCAGGCGGACGCCAGCAGGACCAGCGCGAGCGAACCGGCGGCTGTCCCGGCTCGACGGGAACGGGTACGGAACATGGAATTCTCCTTCGGCCGGGTATGCACGGAAATCGGTAGGTTGGAAGGTTTCCCCTCGCCGTCCAGGATGTTGCTAAGGTGTTGTGACTAAGCGCATAGTCACCGCATCTGATCAGGGCTGTCAAGGACTTCCGTCCGCGCAGCTAGGATCGACGGCTAACCAGCCGAGGGGGAGGTCCAGCCATGGCCAAGCGGCAGGCCCGCTTCACACTCCAGGACCTGGAGGACGACCCCAGGCTGCAGGACGACTCGCCGGACCTCTGGGACTCCGGGCTCGGCGAGGTCACCCGCAGTCTGCTCACCTCGGCGGTGCGCTGCTTCGCGGCCAACGGCTTCCACGCCACCACGACGCGGGACATCTCGGCCGGCGTGGGGCTGAGCCCGGCGGCGCTCTACGTGCACTTCCCCTCGAAGGAACTCGTGCTCTACGAGATCGCCCGGGCCGGCCACGAGCGCGCCCTGGACTGCGTCCGGGACCCGGCGATCGAGCAGGCCGAGGACTCCGCGGAGCGGTTGTCCAGGATCGTCGCCCGGTACACGGCGTGGCACGCCCGGCACCACGTGGCGGCCCGGGTCTGCCAGTACGAACTGGGCGGGCTGACCACCGAGCACCACGACGAGATCCTGGAACTGCGGCACCGGACCAACGAGGTGTTCCGGGACACCGTGGCCCGCGGCATCGCCGACGGCACCTTCGCGCCGATCGACATCAAGCGGGCGGTCCGCGGAATCCTCTCGCTCAGCATCGACCTGGCCCGGTGGTACCGCCTGGACGGCAGCGACACCCCGGAACAGCTCGGTGAGTTCTACGCCGAACTGGCGTTGCGGATGGTGACGAACACGCCGCGCGCCGAGCGGGCCGTGCCGGCGCCGGCCGGGCGTCCGGGTGGCCGGCCGCGGGCCCGCGCTTGACAGCTTGACGACGGGCGCTGACTATGCGCTTAGTTCTCAGATCACCGGCGCGGGAGGTCCGATGCAGGGTCTGATGCAAGACCGGCCCCTCGACGTGGCCGCCGTGATGCGGCGGGTCGAGCAGCTGTTCGGTCACAAACGGGTGGTCACCGCCACCGTGGGCGGCGAGGTCGTGGCCACCTGGCAGCAGGTGGTCGCGCGGGCCCGCCGGCTCGCCGCGGCGCTCGACCTGCTGGAGATCCCGCCGCAGGCCCGGGTCGGCACGTTCGGCTGGAACTCGCAGCGGCACGTGGAGCTGTATCTCGCGGTGCCGAGCAGCGGCCGCGTGCTGCACACCCTCAACCACCGGCTGTACGCCGAGGAACTCGTGCACATCGTCACGGACGCGGCCGACGACGTGCTGTTCGTCGACCGGTCGCTGCTCCCGCGGGTGTGGCCGCTGATCGACGACTTCGGCACGGTCCGCCGGGTCGTGGTGATGGACGACGGCGGCGCCGAGGAACTGCCGTCCGACCCGCGCGTCGTCGGCTACGAGGAACTCCTCGGCCGCGTGACCGAACCGGCGCCACCCGCGGTCGTCGACGAGCGGGACGCCGCCAGCCTCTGCTACACCTCCGGCACCACCGGCCGCCCCAAGGGCGTGCTCTACAGCCACCGGTCGATCGTGCTGCACGCGCTGATGCTGCTGGGCGTGGACAACTTCGCCATCAGCGAACGCGACGTGGTCATGCCGATCGTGCCGATGTTCCACGTCAACGCGTGGGGCCTGCCGTACGCCGCGATGCTGGCCGGCGCCGACCTGGTGCTGCCCGGACCGGCCATGACGCCGGAGGCGCTGCTCGGCCGGATGGCCCGGCACCGGGTCACCTTCTCCGCCGCGGTCCCGACCATCTGGCGTGGCATGGAGCCGCTGCTCGGCGACGCCGACCTGGCCAGCCTGCGGATGATCGTCTGTGGTGGCAGCGCGGTGCCGGACGCCCTCTCCCGATCCTGGCAGGAGAAGGCCGGCATCCCGCTGACCAACGCCTGGGGGATGACCGAGACCAGCCCGGTCGTCACCTGCTCGCGCCTCGCCACCGCGCACGACGACCTCGACGCGGACGCCCGCCGCACCCTGCTCGGCACGCCCGGGCCGCCGCTCCCGCTGGCCGAGATCCGGATCGCCGACGACGACGGCACCGGGATCGGTGAACTGCAGGCCGCCGGCCCGACCATCGCCGCCGGCTACTTCGGTGCCGACCCCGGCAAGTCCTCGTTCACCCCCGACGGATGGCTGCGCACCGGCGACGTCGGCACCCTCGACCAGTACGGCTACCTGCGGATCGTCGACCGCACCAAGGATCTGGTGAAGTCCGGCGGGGAATGGATCTCCTCGGTCGCCCTGGAGAACGAGATCATGGCCCACCCGGACGTCCACGAGGCCGCCGTCATCGCCGTGGCCGACGACCGCTGGGGGGAGCGCCCGCTCGCCTGCGTGGTGCCGGCGCCCGGCCGTACCCTCGACGACCAGGACCTGCGTGACCACCTGGCCGGCCGGGTCGCCTCCTGGTGGATTCCGGAGCAGATCTGGATCCTGCCCGAGATCCCGAAGACCGCGACCGGCAAGTTCTCCAAGACCGCGCTGCGGGCGCTCGCCGCGGGCCGCGACGAACGGTAGCCGACCCGTCCCCGACGGTGAGCGCGGGTGTCGTACCATCCACCGTGGATCTCCCTCCACAGAGGAGCTGGCATGGCGACGTCGTCCCAGGCGATCTCGATCACCGCGTTGCGCAAGTCGTTCGGCGGCGCCACGGCGCTCGACGGGCTGGATCTGAGCGTGGCGACCGGCGAGGTGCACGGCTTCCTGGGGCCGAACGGCAGCGGGAAGACCACCACCATCCGGGTACTGCTCGGCCTGCTCCGTCCCGACTCCGGTCAGGCGCGGATGCTGGGCGGCGATCCGTGGCGCGACGCCGTCGCCCTGCACCGCCGCCTGGCGTACGTGCCCGGCGACGTCACGCTCTGGCCGTCGCTCACCGGCGGGGAGGTGATCGACCTGCTCGGCCGGATGCGCGGCGGGCTCGACCGGCGCCGCCGCGACGAGCTGCTGGAGCGCTTCGACCTGGACCCGCGCAAGAAGGCCCGCACCTACTCCAAGGGCAACCGGCAGAAGGTCGCGCTGATCGCCGGGCTGGCCTCGGACGCCGAACTGCTGCTGCTCGACGAGCCCACCTCGGGCCTGGACCCGCTGATGGAGTCGGTGTTCCAGCAGTGCATCCGGGAGGTGAAACAGCAGGGCCGCACGGTGCTGCTGTCCAGCCACATCCTGGCCGAGATCGAGGCGCTGTGCGACCGGGTGAGCATCATCCGGCTGGGCCGCACCGTGGAGTCGGGCACGCTGACCGAGCTGCGGCACCTGACCCGGACCTCGATCGCGGTGGAGACGGCGCAGCCGCTGACCGGCCTGGACGCGCTGCCCGGCGTGCACGACGTGGTGGTCGAGGACCACCACGCCCGCTTCGACGTCGACAGCGCCCAACTCGACACCGTGGTGCGCCGGCTCGCGCCGCTGGGGGTACGCAGCCTGACCAGCACGCCGCCCACCCTGGAGGAACTGTTCCTGCGCCACTACGGCGACGACCACGTGGCCGACGCGCAGGTGCCGGCATGACCGGAGCGCCGGGCCTGCTGCGGTTCCTGCTCCGCCGGGAACGCTTCGGCCTGCCGTGGTGGCTGCTCGGCGCCACCCTGCTCGTGCTGGTGCAGTCGACCCAGAGCCAGAACCTCTACGGCACGCCCGACGAACTGGCCAAGCTGCGCCAGACGATCGGCAGCAACACCGCGGTGATCGCGATGAGCGGCCCGACCCGGCTGCTGGACTCGATCGGCGGCGAGGTCGTGTTCGAGATCTTCGCGTTCGTGGCGGTCGTGGTCGCGCTGATGAGCATGTTCCTGGTCGGCCGGCACACCCGCGCCGAGGAGGAGACCGGGCGTGCCGAACTGATCCGCTCCGCCCGGGTCGGCCGGCACGCCCCGCTGGCCGCCGCCCTCGCGCTGGCCGGCCTGGCCGACGTCGCCGCCGGCACGCTGATCGCCGTGGTGGCCGCCGGCACCGGCCTGCCGGTCGGCGGGTCGCTGCTGTTCGGTGCCGCGATCACCGCGGTGGGCGTCCTGTTCGCCGCGCTCACCGCGGTCGCGGTCCAGATCTTCGAGAACAGCCGGGCGGTGTACGGTGCCGTCGCGCTGCTCCTCGGCGCCGCGTTCGTGCTGCGGGCCGCCGGCGACGTGGGCAGCGGTGCCCTGTCCTGGGCGTCGCCCATCGGCTGGGGCCAGCGCACGTTCCCCTACACCGGCGACCGGTGGTGGCCGCTGCTGTTCCCGCTGGTGGCGTCCGCCCTGCTGGTGGCCGTGGCGGCGGCCCTGCTGCGGCGCCGCGACTTCGGCGCCGGGCTGGTGCCGGCCCGGCCCGGCCCGGCGGCGGCCGGCCGGTCGCTGCGCAACGCCTACGCGCTCGCCTGGCGCCTGCAACGCGGCAGCCTGCTCGGGTGGGCCGTCGGGCTGGTCCTGCTCGGCGTCGCGTACGGGTCGATCGGCGAGACCATCGAGCAGTACGTCGCGGACAACCCCGAGGTGGCCGAGTTCCTGCCCGGCGGCGCGGCGGACATCGTCGACGCGTACCTCGCGCTGACCGTCGGCACCGCGGCCCTGATCGTGGCGGCCTACGGCGTCTCCAGCGCCCTGCGGATCCGCACCGAGGAGACGTCCGGCCGGGCCGAACCGGTCCTGGCCACCGCGACCAGCCGGCTGACCTGGCTGGCCGGCAACCTCAGCGTGACCCTGGCCGGCAGCGCCCTGGTGCTGCTCGCGTTCGGCCTCGGCGAGGGCGCCGCGTACGGCCTGACCATCGCGGACGCCGGCCAGGTCCCGCGACTGGCCGGTGTCGCGCTGGCCCACCTGCCGGCGGTCTGGCTGCTCGTCGCCGTGGTGGTGCTGGCGCTGGGCTGGGCACCCCGGCCGTCCGCCGCGCTGGGGTGGGTGGCCGTCGGGTACTGCTCGGTCGTCACGCTGTTCGCCGACTCGTTCGACCTGCCGGGCTGGGTGCAACGGGCGTCGCCGTTCGCGCACACCCCGCAGGTGCCGCTGGCGGATCTCGCCCTGACCCCCCTGATCGTGATCCTGGTGCTGGCGGCGGGGGCGCTGGTCACCGGTTATGCCGGTCTGCGCCGCCGCGACATCGGCTACTGACCGGAACGCGACGCCCGTTCCACCATGGAGACGTGAAGCGGCCGATGCCGCACTCCGGACGGCGAACGGGCCGGCGCCCCGCCCGTGTCGTGCGGGTGACCAGGTTCGTCATGGACGCGGCCGCCGGGCCGGCGAAGCCGCCACCGCCACCCGGCACGGCGGAGAAGCCGCTCCAGATCCTGCCGCGACGGGGGCAGAATCCGCTTCCCTACCTCAAGGGTCATGACTGGTGTCGCACATGACGGCGTGGTACCTGGGGGTGAGGTGCCGGTACCGGCCCAGAGCGTTTCCGCGGTGGTGGTTCCGGCTGTCCCTGCAGGGCTTCGCCTTCGCCGGGGCCGTCGCGGCGCTCGCCGTCGATCAGATGTAGGGCCCTCGGACGCCGGGCACTCACCACGGCGCAGGGCCCGCTCGGCGGCGACCGGAAGGCACCGGCACCGAAGGCACCGGCACGACTCCGGCCAACTCGGCACACACGCACTCTAACAACGCGATTGTTGATATTTATAATACTCGATGTAATACTTTGGAAGCGCTCCCATGCCGCTCCTCGCCGCCGATGAACGGAGGATGTTCATGCGTTCACAGTTCGATCAATCCACCCGGCGATCCCGGTCCGCCTTCCGCCAGCCCGTCCGCGCGCTGGTCCTGCTGGTCGCCTTGCTGGCCGGCATCATGACCGTGCCCGGCACGGCACTGGCACACGGCACCGTCGTCAGCCCGGCCACCCGCGCCTACCAGTGCTGGCAGGCCTGGGGAAACAACCACACCAACCCGGCCATGCAGCAGCAGGACCCCATGTGTTACCAGGCCTTCCAGGCCAACCCTGACACCATGTGGAACTGGATGAGCGCGCTGCGGGACGGCCTCGGTGCCCAGTTCCAGGCCCGTACCCCGGACGGCCAGCTGTGCAGCAACGGCCTCTCCCGGAACAACAGCCTGAACACCCCGGGTGCCTGGAAGACGACGCCGATCAGCAACAACTTCACCGTCCGTCTGCAGGACCAGGCCAGCCACGGCGCGGACTACTTCCGGGTGTACGTGAGCAAGAACGGGTTCAACCCGACCACCCAGCGCCTCGGGTGGGGGAACCTCGACCTGGTCGCCACCACCGGGCGGTACGCACCGGCCCAGAGCATCTCGTTCAACGTCTCGACCTCCGGATACACCGGACAGCACATCGTGTTCATCATCTGGCAGGCCTCGCACCTCGACCAGGCCTACATGTGGTGCAGTGACGTCACCTTCAGTTGATCGGTAACATCCGCACCTGCTTCACTGATCCGGCCCGGGACGCCATCGTCCTGGGCCGGATCTTTGCCTTCGGGGGCGCCGGGAGGGTGCAGTGCGGATCGCGGGTGCTTCGCCGTACCGGGTGGCGGCTCTGGACGGCTCGACCTGGGCCGCCTTCGCGGCGCTGGTGGAACGCCACAACGGCGTCTTCGGCGGCTGTTGGTGCATGGGATTCCACGGGGGGATGTCGCGGGACGACCCGGCGCGGAACCGGGCCGCGAAGGAGCAGCGCGTGCGGCAGGGACAGGCCCACGCCGCGCTGGTCTTCGACGGCGACGACTGTGTGGGCTGGTGCCAGTTCGGCACGCCGGGGGAGGTGCCCCAGATCAAGAACCGGGCGGCGTACGAGAAGGGCCGCACCGGATCACCCGACTGGCGGATCGCCTGCTGTTTCGTGGGCAAGGGGCACCGGCGCCGGGGCGTCGCCACGGCGGCGCTGGCGGGCGCGCTGGACCTGATCGCCGGTCTGGGCGGCGGCACCGTCGAGGGGTATCCGGAGGCCGCGGACGCGGTGTCCGCCGGCTTTCTCTATCACGGCGCACTCTCGACGTACGAAAAGCTGGGTTTCGTCCGGGACCGCCTGATCGGTAAGCACCGGTGGGTCGTGACCCGGACGGTGGAACCCGCGACCCGCAAAACTTGATCTGTTCCAGAAAAGTCGCCTATGTTGATCTCGTGACGTCCGACTTCGAGGCCCAGCTGCGCGCGGTGTCGCTGCGGGTGACCCGGCCCCGACTGGCGGTCCTCGAAGCGCTGCGCGACCATCCGCACGTCGACACCGACACGGTGATTGCGCTAGTTCGGGCGCATTGTCCTAAAGTATCCCGCCAGGCGGTGTACGACGTGCTGCGGGCGCTCACCACCACCGGCCTGGTGCGGCGCATCGAGCCGGCCGGCGCGGCCGCCCGCTACGAGTCGCGGGTGGGCGACAACCACCATCACGTCGTGTGCCGCTCCTGCGGTGCGATCGCCGACGTCGACTGTGCCGTCGGCCACGCCCCCTGCCTCACCGCCTCGGACGACCACGGCTTCGTGGTCGACGAGGCGGAGGTCGTGTATTGGGGCACCTGCCCCGACTGCCTGACCACACGCACTGCCCAGTGATCCGCCAGTTCGGAAGGAACCAGATGAGCGACACGCAGGACAACGTCAGCGCCAGCGCGCAGGGCGTGGACCGGATGGCGGCGGACGGCTGTCCGGTCGCGCACGACTCGGTGACCGCGCACGGCAGCGAGAGCGAGAACCCGGCGATCGACTCGCCGACCCCGAAGACCGGCGGCCGGCCGCACACCAACCGGGACTGGTGGCCCAACCAGCTCGACCTGTCGGTGCTGCACGCCCACTCGTCCAAGGGCAACCCGCTGGGCGAGAACTTCAGCTACGCGGCGGAGTTCGCCAAGCTCGACGTCGAGGCGCTCAAGCGGGACATCACCGAGGTGCTGACCACCTCGCAGGACTGGTGGCCGGCCGACTTCGGCCACTACGGCGGCCTGATGATCCGGATGAGCTGGCACGCCGCGGGCACGTACCGCATCCACGACGGCCGGGGCGGGGCCGGCGACGGCGGCCAGCGGTTCGCGCCGCTCAACAGCTGGCCCGACAACGCCAACCTGGACAAGGCCCGCCGGCTGCTCTGGCCGGTCAAGCAGAAGTACGGCCAGCAGATCTCCTGGGCCGACCTGCTCGTGCTGGCCGGCAACGTGGCCCTGGAGTCGATGGGCTTCAAGACCTTCGGCTTCGGCTTCGGCCGCGAGGACGTCTGGGAGCCCGAGGAGATCTTCTGGGGCCCGGAGGACGCCTGGCTGGGCGACGAGCGCTACGTCTCCGACAACGCGATGGCGGAGAACGTCGGCGCCACCGAGATGGGCCTGATCTACGTCAACCCGGAGGGACCGCGCGGCAGCGGGGACTTCCGGGCGGCGGCCCACTTCATCCGGGAGACGTTCGGCCGGATGGCGATGAACGACGAGGAGACCGTCGCGCTCATCGCCGGCGGCCACACGTTCGGCAAGACCCACGGCGCCGGACCCGCGGACAACCACATCGGCCCGGAGCCGGAGGGCGCGGCGCTGGAGAACCAGGGCCTGGGCTGGCTGAGCACGTACGGCAGCGGCAAGGGCAAGGACACCATCACCAGCGGCCTCGAGGTGACCTGGACCGACCGGCCGACGCAGTGGAGCAACCGGTTCTTCGAGATCCTCTTCGGTTACGAGTGGGAGCTCGAGATGAGCCCCGGCGGCGCCAAGCAGTGGGTCGCCAAGGACGCCGAGGCGATCATCCCGGACGCGCACGACCCGGCGAAGAAGCACAAGCCGACGATGCTCACCACCGACCTGTCGCTGCGTTTCGATCCGACGTACGAGAAGATCTCCCGTCGTTTCCTGGAGAACCCCGACGAGTTCGCGCTCGCGTTCGCCAAGGCCTGGTACAAGCTGCTGCACCGGGACATGGGCCCGGTCAGCCGCTTCCTGGGGCCGTGGGTCGCCGAGCCGCAGCTGTGGCAGGACCCGGTGCCGGCGGTCGACCACCAGCTGGTGGACGACGCCGACGTCGCCGCGCTCAAGGCGACCGTGCTCCGGTCCGGGCTGTCCACCGCCCAGCTGATCTCCACCGCCTGGGCCTCCGCCGCGAGCTTCCGGTCCACCGACAAGCGCGGCGGCGCCAACGGCGCGCGGATCCGGCTCGAACCGCAGCGCTCCTGGGAGGTCAACGAGCCGGAGCAGCTCGCCACGGTGCTGAAGACGCTCGAGGGCATCCAGCGCGAGTTCAACGACGCGGGCGGCGCGAAGATCTCGCTGGCCGACCTGATCGTGCTGGCCGGCTCGGCCGCCGTCGAGAAGGCCGCCCGGGACGCCGGCGTCGAGGTGACCGTGCCGTTCCGGCCGGGCCGCACGGACGCCTCCCAGGAGCAGACGGACGTGGAGTCCTTCCGGGTTCTCGAGCCGCGCGCCGACGGGTTCCGCAACTACCTGCGGGCCGGCGAGAAGACCCAGCCGGAGGTGCTGCTCATCGACCGTGCCTACATGCTGGATCTGACCGCGCCCCAGATGACCGTCCTGATCGGTGGCCTGCGCGCGCTGGGCGCCAACGTCGGCGGCAGCCGGCACGGCGTGCTCACCGACCGGCCCGGCGTGCTCAGCAACGACTTCTTCGCCAACCTGCTCTCCCCGGGCACCCGGTGGAAGGTGTCGGAGTCCGACGAGCACGTGTACGAGATCCGGGACCTGGCCACCGACCAGGTGAAGTGGACCGCCACCGCGGTCGACCTGGTCTTCGGCTCCAACTCGCAGCTGCGGGCGCTCGCCGAGGTGTACGCCGGCCAGGACGCGCACACCAAGTTCGTGGCCGACTTCGTGGCGGCCTGGACCAAGGTCATGGAACTCGACCGGTTTGACCTGGCCTGATCCGGCCCGGCGCCCGGCCCGGCCGGTCCATCGAGGACCGGCCGGGTTGCACCGGTGGGATAGAAACGGTTCCATGCGTGGATATCTCGCGGGGGCGTTGTCCGCTGTTCTGATCATGGGTGCGGCCGGTCCGGCGGTGGCCGCGCCGCCCACCCCGGCACCGGCCCGGGACGCCGCCGGCTGGTCGGTGACCGACGGAAAGCTGACCTGGCGGTCGGGCGAGCGGGTGCCGATGGGCGACGCCGCGGTGGAGTTCTGGTCGGGCGACCGGATGCTGGGCCGGGCCCGCCCGCACCCCGACGGCCGCACGTTCAGCCTGCCGCTGCGCGGGGCGGTGCGGCCGGACGGCCTTTCCGTGCGGGCCGGTGGCGAACGGATCGACCGGCCCGAGCCACGCACGAAGCGGCGCGCCGGACCGGTCGCCGCGGCCCCGGCGCCGCGGCCCGCGAACGCCGTCGACCCCGGCGTACCCGGGCCCTATGAGCCGGTCACCGGGGAGTACGACCTCCCCGCGGTCACCCTGCCCGACTTCCCGGAGAAGGTCGAGATGCGGGCCGTCGTGGTGGCCCCCCGGGACGCTCCCGGCGTGCGCCCGCTCGCCCTGTTCCTGCACGGCCGGCACTGGATCTGCTTCCGCGGCGAGGAGGACGTCCCGCAGACGTGGCCGTGTCCGGCCGGCACCGAACCGGTCCCCAGCCACCGCGGCTACCTGCAGGCCCAGCGGCTGCTGGCGTCGCAGGGCTACTTGACCGTGTCCATCTCGGCGAACGGCGTGAACGGGCAGGACGGCGTGCTCGAGGACGGCGGCGCCCAGGCCCGCTCCTCGCTGGTCCGGCTGCACCTGGCGGCGTGGGCGGACTGGGCCGGCGCCGGGCGCGACGGCGCACCCGCCGCGGTCCGCGCCGCGCCGCCCGCCGACCTGTCCCGGGTGTTCCTGATGGGCCACTCCCGCGGCGGCGAGGGCGTGAGCCGGGCCGCCATGGACTCGCTGACCCCGCCGCCGGCCGCGCACGACGGATACCACGGCGAGGTGCGCTGGACGGTGCGCGGCCTGCTGCTGATCGGCCCCACCGCGTTCGGCCAGGACCCGGTGCCGGACGTGCCGTCGGCCACGATCCTGCCCGGCTGCGACGGCGACGTCTCCGACCTGCAGGGCCAGATGCTGGTGGACGAGACCCGCGGGGTCAGCCGCGGCCGGGCGCTGCACAGCGCGCTGTACGTGGTCGGCGCCAACCACAACTACTTCAACACCGAATGGACGCCGGGACAGTCGGCGGCGCCGTCCGTCGACGACTTCCGGGACGTCGGCGTACCCGACCCGGTGTGCTCACCCGGCGCCGCCACCCGGCTCACCGCGGCGCAGCAGCAGAACGTCGGCGCCACCTACATCGCGGCCGCCGCCCGGCTGTTCGTCGGCGGCGACGACCGGGTCCGCCCGCTGCTCGACGGCAGCGGCCGCGGCGCGCCGTCGGCCGCGCCGGCCCGGGTGCTCAGCCACGCGCTCGGCGCCGGCCGCACCCCGGCGCTCATCCCGGACCCGTCCACCCGGGTGACCGGCGGGGCGCGGATCTGCGACCAGGTCACCGACGACGAGACCGCGTCCTGCCTGGGCGGGGAGGCCGACCCGCGACAGGCGCACTTCGTGCCGTTCCGCTCGGCCGTCCCGGAACCCGGCCGGCACGCGGCCGAGCTGTCCTGGTCCGCCGCCGGGCAACCGGTCCGGCTCACCCCGTCCCGCCCGTTCGCCGTGTCCGGCGCCCGCGACCTGGCGCTGCGCGTGATCGTCCCGCCGAACACCACCGGCACCCGGTTCGGGGTGCGCGTCGTCGGCGCCGACGGCCGGCGTACCGGGCTGGGCGACGTCCGGATCGACGGGCTGCCCGGCACCGCCCGCACCACCTCGCACTGGGCCCAGGAGGTGCGGGTCCCGCTCAACGGCGTCACCGGCCCGCTGACGGCGCTGGAACTCACCCCGCGCACCGCGTCGGGCCGGGCCTGGTTGCTCGACGCCTGGGGCTGGCGGCCGGGCACCCCGGACCCGGGCACGACCGCCCTGCCCCGGCTGGACATCGGGAACCTCGAGGTGGCCGAGGGCGACTCCGGCTTGGCGGAGTACCAGATCCCGGTCCAGATCTCCGGGGCCGGCGGCGGCGTCGTCCGGCTGTTCCTGAGCGACGCCGACACGTTCGAGACCCGGTCCTGGCTGGCCACCGTCCAGCCGGGCCAGCGCACCATCCCGGTCCCGGTCGAGGTCACCGGCGACACCGTGTGGAACTACACGGAGGAGCACGGGCTGACCGCCAAGGCGGAGCAGAACTTCGTGATCGGCGACTACGTCGGCGGCGTCGCGGTCCGCAACGACGACCCGGATCCGGTGGTCACGGTGGAGTCCGCGACCGCCCGGGTCGCCGAGGGCGGGACGCTGACCTGGACCGTCGCGGTGTCCGCGCCGACCGAGACCGGATACTTCGCGGTCACCAGGGCGCTGCCACCGGCGGCCGGGACCGAGCTGTCCACCACGGACGTCGATCCGGCCTGGTTCACCGACAACACCGGGGAGCCGGTCGAGCCGTCCCGGCCGCTGTCGCAGACCTGGGTGACGCCGTACGTGTTCGTCGGACCGGACGCGGGCACCGGAGAGCTGACCGTCCCGACCGTCACCGACCCGCTGACCGAACCGGACGAGGCGGTGGAACTGCACTTCCTCGAGTACGCGGACGCTCCGGTGCCGGACGAGGTGCTGACCGGGGTGGTCACCGGCGGCTGAACCCGGGCGCCGATTCGTTCAAGACGGCGTCACCGCGGCCTTGGTACCTTCCCGCCATGGACCCGATGACCTCACCGTCGCGACACCTCAGTGCGTACATCGACCGCCCGGCACAGGAGGTCTACGACTACGCGTCGGACCCGGCCCGGCTGCCCGAGTGGGCACCCGGGCTGGGCACCTCCATCGCCCTGGTCGACGGGCAGTGGGTGATGGAGTCGCCGATGGGCCGGATCGTGGTGACGTTCGCGCCGCACAACGAGTTCGGCGTCCTCGACCACCACGTGACGCTGCCGTCCGGGGAGGACTTCTACAACCCGATGCGGGTGACCGCCTCCGGTACCGGCTCGGAGATCGTGTTCAGCCTGCGCCGCCAGGCGGCGATGAGCGACGAGGACTTCGACCGCGACGCCGACGCGGTGCTGGCCGACCTGGTCCGGCTCAAGCGCCGGATGGAGCATTGACCGCGGTGCATACGATGAGCCGATGGCGAACAACCTGATGCTGTCCCGGCGTACTCTCCTGGGCGCCGCGGCGGCCGGCGGCGCGGCGGCTCTCGTCGGTTCCCGGCCGGCGTCCGCGGCCACCAGGCCGCGGGCCGTGCGCGAGCTGGAGGAGAAGATCCAGGCCGGCATGGCCGCCTACCGGATTCCCGGCGTGGCGTACGGCCTGCGGTACCGGGGCGCCGACTACACCGGCGGCTTCGGCGTGACGAATGTCGACGATCCGGAGCCGGTCGACGCGGACACCGTCTTCCGGGTCGGCTCCACCAGCAAGACGTTCGCCGGCACCACGGTGATGCGGCTGGTCGAGCGCGGCCAGCTCGACCTGCACCGCACGGTCCGCAGCTACCTGCCGGACTTCCGCACCGCCGACCCGGCCGCGTCCGCCCGGGTCACCGTGCGCGAGGCGCTCAACCACAGCGCCGGCTGGCTCGGCGACTTCTTCCTGGACACCGGCGAGGGCGACGGCGCGCTGGCCGAGTACGTCGCCGCGATGTCCGTGCTGCCGCAGCTGACCCGGCCCGGGCAGGTGATGGCGTACAACAACGCCGCGATCGGGCTCGCCGGGCGGCTGATCGAGGTGGTCACCGGCGACACCTACGAGCAGGCGGTGCGGTCCCTCGTCCTCGACCCGCTGCGCCTGCGGCACAGCGCGTTCACGCTGGGCGAACTGCCGGGCGTGCCGGTGGCCACCTCGCATCTGTACGACGAGGACGGCGCGCCGGTGGCGTACCCCGAGGGGTTCTTCATCTGGCGGAGCCTGAACCCGGCCGGCGGCCTGATCTCCAGCGCCCGGGACCAGCTGCGCTGGGCGAACTTCCATCTGGGCGACGGCGGGCGGCTGCTCACCCCGGCGTCGATGCGCCGGATGCAGTCACGGCCCGGGCCCGGCGGCGCGCTGTTCACGGAGACCGACGGCTTCGGGGTCACCTGGATGCTGCGGCCGACCGCCGAGGGCCCGAAGGTGGTGCAGCACGGCGGCGACTGGACCGGGCAGCACTCCGGTTTCCTGATGGTGCCGCAGCGCGACTTCGCGCTGACCGTGCTGACCAACTCGGAGACCGGCCCGGCGCTGACCGCCGAGCTGTTCGCCGACGACTGGGCGCTGTCCCGTTTCGCCGGGGTGCACAACCTGCCGGCGGTGCCGCGCGCGCTCGGCGCGGCCGAGCTGGCGCCCTACACGGGTACGTTCACCGCGGAGCAGATCAACCCGGACGGCTCCACGGCCGCCATCGTGCTCGACCTGGTGGCCGACGCCGGGCAACTCAGCATGCGACTCGACGGCGACGAGATCGGGCGGCTCGCGTTCTACCGCCGCGACTGGGTGCTGGTGCTCGAACCGAACGGCGCGCCCGCCCACTTCCGGGCCGACTTCCTGCGCGACGGCGGCGAGGTCCGCTGGTTGCGTTACGGCGGGCGGCTGTTCCGTCACGGGCCCGCGCCGGAGGCCCGCACCCGGTCGGCCCGGCCGGTGCCGTTCCGCCTGAACACCCTGCCGTACTGACGCTCACCACCGATCGGCGGTGGCACCCGGGCAAGCGGCGGGGCACGAACGGACACACCGCCGGGGCAGGCGCATGGCGGCACGGCCGTGGGGGTAGGTACCGGCCGCCACCGTCCTGAGGAGACACCGCATGTCTGAGACGTCCCGGCGGCCCGTCCGCGTCCTGGCCACCGCCGCCGCGCTCGCCGCCCTGCTGGCCCAGTCCGGATGTTCCTCGGCCGAGCCGCGGAACACGCCGGAGGCCGCCGGCTCGAGTCCCGCCGCCGCGCCGCCGGAGCCGTCCGCCACCCGGAGCAGCCGCCCGGCCGGCCAGGGTTCCGACGTCGCGAACGCGAACCTGGACGAGGCGATTCTGCAGGGCCGGCGGCAGGTGCTGATCCACCTGGTGGAGGCGGACCGGGACCTGTCGGCCAGCTACGAGGGCCCCATCACCACCGGCCCAGGAACGGACGACGGCGCCCGGTTCCGGCTGGTGCCGGAGGGCGACGCCTACCTGATCGAGACGTTGCGCCCGGTGGAGTTCGAGGGCCGGTTCTGTGCCGTGGTCAAGACCGGCGGCGAGCGCGCGTCGCTGTCGACGACCGAGTGCGAGCCGAGCGACACGACCCGCTTCCTGATCAGCGACACCGGGAAGACCGACGACAAGGGTCGCCCGGCCTACCACATCAAGAACGACAAACACGGTTTCGTGCAGTGGAGCGCCGACGACCGGAGTCTCTACGTGCAGCAGGTCGGGGACGCCGCCGTGCAGGGATCGTTCAGCTTCGTGGACCGCGGCGCCGCCTGACCGCGCCGCCGGCGTAAAGGCGTTGCCCGCCGCGAGTCCCGATCCCTACCGTGTAGATCAACCGCACGGGGACATGGGTGGAGGGAGGCTCCGGTGGACGTCCTGGTTCTGAACGCCGACTTCGGCCCGCTGCACCGGGTCAGCCTCCGGCACGCCGTGCGGATGCTGGTCCGGCAGGTGGCCGAGGTACACGAGGCCCGGCCGGACCGGCTCATCGGCGTCTTCCCGATGCCGACCGTGGTGCGGCTCGTCTCCTACGTGGTGACCCGCTGGCGGCACTCCCGGGGCCCGGCCTGGTCCCGGCGCGGCGTGCTCGAACGCGACCACCGCGCCTGCGCCTACTGCGGTCGCGCCGCCTCCACCGTCGACCACGTGCTGCCCCGCTCGCGCGGCGGCGCGAACACCTGGCTCAACACGGTGGCCGCCTGCGGCCGCTGCAATCAGCGTAAGGGCGACCGGACGCCGTCCGAGGCGCACATGTCGCTGCGCACCGCACCGTCCGTGCCGACCTGGGACGCGGTCTACCTGCGCTGAACCGGGCCGGCGAGGTCGCCACATCGCCGGCCCGATCCGGTCCGGCCGGAGACCGGCCTGACAGGTTGCTGACATTCGTCCGCGATCGTGATCGTCATGTCGGGTATCACGTGGGTCCGTCGCGCCGTCGTTCTGCTCGCGGTGTGGTGTCTGGCGGCCGGTTGTACCGGGGCGCAACCCGGGAAGGACGGCGGCGGCCAGCGGGTGGCCTCGCTGACTACGGGCGCGCCGCAGACCCGTCCGTCGGATGACCCCGAGGACCGTCGTCCGCTGGTCCGCATCGACCGGACCGAGGCGGAGGTGGAGAACCTCTGGGCGGTGTGGGGTTCCTGCGCGCGGGAGAAGGGCGGCCCCCGTTTCGACGACATGGAGATGGCCCGGAAGATCTACCGCGAAGGGGACGCCGAGGCCGAGGCGGTCCGGACGGCATGCCTCGCGAAGGAGCCGGAACTCTTCGAGGACCGGCAGAAGCGGACCGACCCCACGGCCTACAAGGACAACCAGCGGGAGTGGTACGAGTGCGCCCGCAAGGCGGGCTACCAGGTCACCATCGCCGACCCGGAGACCGGCGAGTTCGGGCTCAGCGAGATCGGCCCGAACGGTGACTTCCGATCACCCGGAATCGAAGCGTGCCGGCGGAAGGCGTTTCAGGACTGAGACTAGGGTCGGCGGGTGACCGATGAGCGCCGGCGCTGGCTGATCCTGGTCGTCGGCCTGCTGGCGATGACCGCGACCTGCATGTTCCAGTTCGGGTTCGCCTACCTCATCCCGGCGCTGCGCGCCGACGGCTTCTCCCTGGAACAGGCCGGTGTCCTGGTCGCCTGTCCCACGGCCGGTGGAGTGCTCACGCTCATCGCCTGGGGCGCCGCGGCCGACCGGTGGGGCGAGCGGGTCGTGCTGGCCACGGGTCTCGCGGTGGCCGGCCTCGTACTGGTCGCCGCCCGGTGGGTGCACGGCACGGTGACCCTGGCGGTGTGCCTGGTGCTGGCCGGCGCCGCGGCCGCCTCGGTGCTGGCCAGCGGACGGCTCATCCTCGGCTGGTTCGCCCGGCGCGAGCGGGGCCTGGCGATGGGCATCAGGCAGATGTCACAGCCGATCGGGATCGGGCTGGCCGCCGCGATCCTGCCCACGCTCGGGGCCGGCGGTCTCGGCGTACCGCTGCTGTTTCTCGGCGTGTGCCTGCTGGCCGCGTCGGCGGCGGTGGCCGTCCTGGTGCGCGATCCGGAACGGCCGCCGCCGGGACCGGGCCGGACGGCGGGAGCGGCGTCGCCGTACCGGACGCCGGTGCTGTGGCGCATCCACGCGGCCAGCGCGCTGCTCGTCGTGCCGCAGTCCACGGTCGGCACGTTCGCGCTGATCTTCCTCACCGACGCCCGGGGCTGGACGGCCGTCGGCGCGGGACAGCTGCTGGCCGGAGCGCAGGTCTTCGGCGCCCTAGCCCGGCTCGGCGCGGGTGCCTGGTCGGACCGGACCGGCAGCCGGATCCGGCCCATCCGGATCCTGGCGGTGACGACCGGCGCCGGCATGCTGGCCCTGGCGGCCGCCGCGGCGGCCGGCTCCCGCCTGGCGGTGCCCGTCCTGCTGTTTCTGGGGGTGGTCGTGGTGAGCACCAACGGCCTGTCCTTCACCGCGGTGGGCGAGTACGCGGGTCTCGCCTGGGCGGGCCGTGCCCTCGGCGTCCAGACCACCGGCCAGAACACGGTGGGGGCGGGCACGCCGCCGGTCCTGGCCGTGGTGATCGCGGGCGCCGGCTTCGGACCGGCGTTCGCCGCGGTGGCCGTCTTTCCGCTGTTGGCGGCGATCCTGGTGCCGGCCGCGGCGGACGCCCGGAACCCGCAACCGACTAGCGTCCGGGCAGCCGGGTGACGGTCAGCGCCGGATCGGCGGCGATCTCCTCCTCGGTGAAGCGATCGGTGACCCACCGCTTCTCGTTGTAGAGGCGGGTCTGGTCGGTGTGGTGCGGCGAGTCCGGGTTCCCGGACTGGCCGTAGGTGAGCAGCGTCCGGGCCCGCGGGCCGGACCGGGTCAGCTCGACCGCCATGAGGAAGCTGGACCCGTGCTGCACCTGGGAGATCCGCGGCACCGGGGAGGTGATCACGTTGAAGCAGCCCTCGCCGCCGGAACATCCGTGCACGCCGAGGTCCGCGTACCGCTGCACGTCCCGGAGGCGGGCGTCGACCGGGACGCCGGCCGCGGTGAACGCGGTGACCGCGTCGGCGAGCATGGTGCCGGCACCGGGCCGGGTGGCGTCGAAACCGCGCGGGGTGTGCGCCGGGTCGGCGGGGTCGAACGGCACCGCCCAGGGGAACGGGCCGCTCTGTACGAACACCCGCCAGAGTGCCGCACCGCGCGCGTCCAGGTCGCCCCGCCCGTTCCAGGCCGCCAGCACGCCGCAGGCGGCGCGCACGTCGACGGTCCGGCCGTCCGAGCCGGTCAGCGTGGGCCGGTCGCGGCAGAACGCGACCAGCCCGGCGCGGCCCTGCTCCGCGGTGTAGTTCCGGTTGGTGAGCATGGCCGCCCGCAGCGAGGAGAGCGTGAATCCGGGCGGGCCGAGGCCGTCGCTGCCGTCCAGCCGGCCGGCGATCAGATCCAGCCCCAGACGGGTCCGGGCGGAGCGCGCCGTCCCCTGGTCGCCGACGATCGCCGGGTACCCGGTGAGCGGGGCGGCCGGGTTCGCCAGCCACGGGCTGTCGTTCATGTTGCTCACGTGGTCGCGGCGCAGCAGCGTGGGCAGCCGGCCGGGCCCGAGCAGACCGGGCCGGACCGCGTCGGCGTCCGTGCCCCAGGCACACGCGGACCGGGACCCGTCCAGCACCGGAATGCCGTCCACGTCGGCGAGCCCGCACCGCGCGACGAGCGCGTCGGTGACGTGCGGGACGGCCTGCAGGTCGCCGTAGAACGCGGTTCCGGTGACGTCCGCGGCGACCGTGTTCACCCACGGCGAGGCGAGCAGCCGGGTCTGGACCCGGCGCAGCTCGTGCACGTCGCGGGCCCGCGCCATGGCGAGCCACTGGTCGATCGTGCGCAGATTCCCGGCGTTCGCGCTGCGCAGCTGGAACGCCTGCGTGGTGTCCCACGGGAGCGTGCCCGGGATCGTCACCAGCGGCCCGTCGGGCGTGCTGTAGACCGGCTGCGACACCGCGGCGAGGGTGCCGTCGGCCTGCCGTACGGTCACCGTGACCGGGTCGCGGCGCAGCGCACGGGCCTGCCCGTCCACCAGGTACCGGGTCGGATCGCCGGGCACGAGCGCCAGCCGGTGCAGCGTGACCGTGGTGGCGGTGGAGACGGTGTGCGTCCACGCCAGCCGCTCGTTGTGCCCGATCGCGACGGCCGGCAGCCCGGGCAGGGTGGCGCCGGTGACGTTCAGCCGGCCGGGCAGGGTCAGCTGCAGCTGGTGGAAGCGGCGGTCTCCGTTCCACGGGAAGTGCGGGTTCGCCAGCAGCATCCCGGTGCCGGCCGCGGTGGCGTCCCGGCCCAGCCCGATCGCGTTGCTGCCGATGCCGTTGCCCAGCCGGCGGGGGAGCGCGCGCGGGGCGGTCCGGGACGCGGGTGCGGCGGTGCCCGGCGGCTGCGCGGCCGCGATCAGTCCGGTGACCGCCTCCGCGCCGCCCAGTTCGGACAGTTGCAGCGTGCGCCGCCAGACGTCGGTCTCGGTGATCGGGCGCACCCAGGCGGCGCCGCGGCACACCGACTCCGGCAGCCCCGCCACGCCGGTCCGGGCCAGGTACCGGTTGTAGCCGGCGGCGTATCCGCGGGCCAGTCGCCGGGCCTCGGGTGACGGCCCGGACGGTGCGGCCAGCGCCCGTTCCACCACCCGCGTCTGGTTGACCCACCGGTGGTAGAGGTCGGACTCGACGTTGCCGCCCGCGGGGCCGAACCATCGGGAGCGCTCGCCGTCCAGCGTCACGATCTGCTGGGCGAGCAGGCAGAGGTTGTCCTCGGCGAACGCGTACCCCGCGCCGAGCCCGAGGCCCCACCAGCTGTGTGCGCGGATGTGCGGGATGCCGTACTCGGTCCGCCGTACCGTGGCGCCGGAGGTTCCGTCCGCCGCCCGGGCCCCGGCCGGCGCCGCCGTGGCCAGCGTCAGCGCGGCGAGACCCGCCGCCACCCATCGTCGCGCCCGCCCGTTCATGGGTCACCTCACCGTCGTCGCTCCGCAGCATCCCTCCGAGCATCCAAGCACGTCCATGCCGCCGGGGCCGGGGACGGTACGGAGGGGCACACCCTTGCGGTGGATGCAGACAGACGGGGGCCGGGCGCGCCAGCGGTATTGATCGCAATGCCTAGCATCGCGGGATGCGTCTCCCGTCGAAGACAATCGTCTCTGGAATCGTTGCGCTGGCCACCGTGGCGCCGGCCGCCGGATGTGGCAAGGACAAATCCGGGAACACCGCCTGGGTCCAGGCCGCGCCCACTCCGGCCGCCTCGGCCACGGCCCGGCCGGCCGCGGCGCCGAAGTCCGTCGCGGACCGGTGCAAGCGCGCGGTGGCCGCGCTCAACACCTACGCCGGCGTGGCCGCGAAGCATCCGATCGAGATCGGGCCGGGCGGTGGCCAGCCGCCGGAGAAGGACGTCGCACCCGTCAAGGAGGCGGCGGCGAAGGCCGTGGCCGAGCTGCGCATCGCCGCCGACGGCGCGACCGAGAAGGCCGTGCTGACCCAGCTGAACGCGTCCATCGACGTGCTGGAGGAGACCGCGGCCGGTGAGTTCGGCGACGACCAGCGGTTCCTGCCGGTGATGCCGCTGATCAAGGCGTGCGGGAAGGCCGCGCCGGAGCTGACCAAGGGCGACGACCTGAAGTTCGAGCTCAACTTCGGCTGACGTGAGCTGTCCGAGGTGCGGACCCGGACGGGGGAACGACATGCCCACCCAGCCCCTGGGCACGGCGGGACCGGTCGGGCAATCATGAAGGCATGGCGGGACGGACGGATCTGGGTGACTTCTTGCGCAAGTGCCGGGCGGAGGTGCCGCCGGAGGCCGCCGGCATCACCGGCCACACCGGTCGCCGGGTACGCGGCCTGCGCCGCGAGGAGGTGGCCCGGCTCGCCGGCGTGAGCGTGGACTACTACACCCGGCTGGAGCAGGGCCGGCACCGCAGCCCGTCGGACGCGGTGCTGGACGCCCTGGGCCGGGTCTTCGGGCTCGACGCCGCCGCCCGGGCCCACCTCGCCGACCTGGCCCGACCGGCCCGGCGCCGCGCCACGCCGGCTCCGGTCCAGCGGGTCCGCCCGGCGATGCAGCAGATGATCGCCTCGATGGTCGACCATCCGGCCTTCGTCATCGGCCGCCGCACGGACGTCCTGGCGTCGAACACGCTGGCCCGCGCCCTGCTCACCGACTGGACCCGCCTGCCACCCCGGCACCGCAACTACACCCGGTGGGTCTTTCTCGACCCGGCCGCCCGCGCCGCCTTTTTCGACTGGCCGAGCGTGGCGGCCGACGTGGTGGGCACGCTGCGGCTCTACGCGGGGCGGTTCCCCGACGATCCGCGGCTGGCCGACCTGGTCCGGGAGCTGACCGCGAAGAGCCCGGAGTTCGGCACCTGGTGGCACGCGCACCAGGTGCACGAGCGCACGTACGGCACCAAGCAGATGGTGCACCACGCCGTCGGGCCGATCACGATCCGCTACGAGGCGCTGACCCTCCCGGGCGACGCGGACCAGACGCTGTTCGTCTACACCACCGATCCCGGCAGCCGGTCCCACGACAACCTGCGCCTGCTCGCGCTCTGGGCCGCCCAGCAGACGAACGAGGCCACGGCCGACTCCGCCTGAGGCGCCGGTTCCGGGTCGACCGTTACAGTCTCCCGGTGATCGATCTCCGGAGACTCGCGGAACCGTGGCGGCGGTGGGACGTCACGGTCCGGGACCTTCCGCTCGGGCTGCTGATCGCCGTGCTGTCCTTCGTGCCGGCCCTGAACGACCGCGGGACGCGGCTCGGCGACCTGCCGGCCCGCCCTTTCGACGCACTGGCCGTGGTGGCGATCGCCCTGGAGTGCCTCCCGCTCGCCGTCCGCCGGCGCCGGCCGGCCGTCTGCCTCGCCCTGGTGTCGGTCGGCTTCGCGATCGACCAGCTCCGCGGCTACCACACCGTGGCGGGCGTCGCGCTGGGCATCGCCCTGATCAGTACGGCGGCCCACCTGCACCGTCACCGGCGCGCCGTCATCGCCGTGGCCACCGTCGCATACGTGCTCCTGGCCGTCGCCCTCGACCGGCGGGGCGCGGCCGAAGGACTGCTCGGGTACGTCACGTTCTATCTGGTCACGGCGATCGCCTGGGGCACCGGAGCGTGGCTGCGCCGGTCCCGGGCCGCCGAGGCCGCGCTGCGCCGCCACGTGGCCGAGGCCAGCCGCACCGCCGAGCGGACCCGCATCGCCCGCGAACTGCACGACGTCGTGACCCACCACGTGACGGCGATGGTCGTGCAGGCCGAGGCGGCGCGCTACCTGACCGCCGCCCCCGACCGCCTGGACCACACGCTCAGCGCCGTCACCGATACCGGCCGGCGGGCCATCACCGACCTGCGGCACCTCCTCGACCTGCTCAACCCCGACCACGGCACCGACCCGGCGGGCGGGTCCGGGCCGGCCGCCGACGGCAGCCTGCGGATCGGCGAGATCCACGCCCTGGTGGAGCAGACCCGGCAGGCCGGTCAGCCGGTCGAGTACACCGCGGAGGGCAGCCCGCCGGAGACGGCCGGCAGCACCGAGGTGGCGGCCTACCGGGTCGTCCAGGAAGCCCTGACGAACGCCCTCAAACACGCCCATGGCAGCCGTACCACCGTGCACGTGCGCCACGGCGAGAAGGAGACGACCGTGGAGGTCAGCACCGATGACTCGGGTTCGCACGCCGCGTCCCCCGGCGGGAGCGGGCGCGGCCTGGCCGGGTTGCGTGAACGGGTGGCCGTGCTCGGCGGCGAGTTCAGCGCGGACCGGCGGGCCGGCGGCGGCTTCGTCGTACGGGCCCGCATCCCCAGCGGGACGTCGTCGTGACCGCGCCGGTGCGCGTGCTGGTCTGCGACGACCAGGCGCTGATCCGGACCGGTTTCGCGACCATCATCGACGCGCAGCCCGACCTCGAGGTGGTGGGCGAGTGCGGCGACGGGCGGGCCGCGGTCGACCTCGCCGGCCGGCTGCACCCGGACGTGGTGGTGATGGACGTCCGGATGCCGGTCCTCGACGGCATCGCGGCGACCCGCGAGCTGGCCGGTGCCGGGGTGGCCCACCCGGTCAAGGTGCTGGTGGTCACGACCTTCAACCTCGACGAGTACGTGTACGAGGCGCTGCGCGCGGGGGCGAGCGGGTTCCTGCTCAAGGACGCCCCGCCGGTGCAGCTGCTGAACGGCATCCGCACCGTGGCGACCGGCGCCGCGCTGCTGGCACCCGAGGTGACCCGGCAACTGGTCGGCCGGTACGCGGCCCGGATCCGCCCGGTCGAGGGCGCGCCGGACGACATCGCGTTGACGCCCCGCGAGCTGGAGGTGTTGCGCCTGATCGCCAACGGGCTGTCGAACAGCGAGATCGCCGCGACGCTGGTGATCAGCCAGGAGACCGTGAAGACGTACGTGTCGCGCATCCTCACCAAGCTCGACCTGCGCGACCGCGTGCAGGCGGTGGTCTACGCCTACCGCCGGGGGCTGGTGACCTGACCGGCGGCGGGCGGGCGCCGTACCCGACCGGTGGACATCGGCGGAAGTCGGCGCGGCCCGGCGTCCGGCGTTCGTACCCTCGCGGGGTGATCCGATCCCTCGTTCTCGCCCTCGCTGTGACCGCCGCGCTGTCCGGTTGCGGCGGCGACCCGGAACCGGCCGGGCCGGCGCCCACGGCCGCACCGGCCGGCGCCGCGCCGTCCGCGTCCGCGCCGAAACCGGCACCGGGGGGCGTGGCCGCGTGCCGGCTCGTCGGCGAGGCCGTCCGGGCGGAGACGCTCCTGGACGACGGCGTGGTGGACGCCATCGTCGCGGACACCAGGCGGGCGTCGCCGTTCCTGCGCGCGGCCGGCACCCGGCTGGGCGCCGCGTACCGGAATGCGGCCGAGGCCCGGGGCACCCCGAAGGAGGACGCCTTCGTGCTGTCGCTGAAGCAGAGCGCCGGTCAGATGATGCAGACCTGCACCACCGCGAACCTGCCGACCAGCTGACTGGCGCCCACGCCCGCGGGTCACTCGTAGGAGATCGCCCGCAACACGTCGGTCCGCGCGGCCCGCGCCGCCGGCAGGATCGCGGCGACGACCCCGATCACCGCGCCCAGCGCCAGACAGAGACCGATCCGGGGCCAGGGGAGCGCGAACGTGGTGATGCCGCTGCGGTGCAGGGCGCGCACCACGGCCGCGCCGAGCCCGGTGCCGACGGCGACGCCGAGCAGCGCGCCGAACACCGCGATGAGCACCGCCTCCACCGTCACCATCCACATGGTCTGCCCGCGGGTGAGGCCGACCGCGCGCACCAGGCCGAGTTCCCTGGTGCGTTCCAGGACCGACAGGGCCAGGGTGTTGACGACCCCGAGAACCGCGATGAGGACGGCCAGTCCCAGCAGGATCTGGATCAGGGTGGCGATCAGGTCGTACTGGCCGGTCTGCCGCCGCAGGTAGCCCTCCCGGTCGGTCACGGTGATCTCCGGGCTGTCCGCGAGCAGTGCCTCGACCTGGCGCCGCACGTCCGCCACCGCGGCGTCGCCGGCCACCGTGAGGTCCACGTTCGCCAGCTGCGGCACGGCCAGGTTGGGCACCTCGGAGATGGGCAGCAGCCACTCGCCCACGGCGTCACCGCCGGTGTAGACGGCGGCGACCGTCATGGACCGGGTTCCGCCGTAGGCGAGCCGGACCCGCACCGTGGAGCCGGGACGCAGGGAGAGCCGCCGCGCCGTGTCGTCCCGCACGGCCACCCGGTTCGGGCCGAGGTCGGTCAGGGCGCCCGCCACCGCCCGCATGGAGTACATCCGGGCATGCGCGGGCACGTCGGTGACGACCGCGACGGCCGCCCGTTCGCCGTCGACGGCCGCGTCGCCGCGGTAGGTGCCGGCCGCGGCGCTCACTCCGCCGAGGGCACGTACCCGCTGCAGGACCGCCGGGTCGAACGCCGGCGGGTCGTCGGCCAGCGAGGCGTCCCCGGCGATCAGCAGGTCCGCCGTGATCTGGTCGGCGATCCGGTCGCGCAGGCTCGCGGTGGTCGACGCCAGCACGGTGTTCATCCCGGTGATCAGGGCGATGCCGACCATCAGGGCGGTGGCGGTGTTCGCCGTGCGGCGCGGATTGCGGCCGGCATTGAGCCGGCCGAGCCGCCCCGCGGCCGTACCGGCGAAGAGCCGCCCGATCGAGCCGGCGACCGGCCGGGCCATCGCCGGGGTCAGCAGGACGACGCCGACGAAACCGGTCACCGCCCCGGCGCCGAGCAGCCAGGCCGTCCCGTCGCCGACGACGCCGGCGGTGAGCAGGGCGGCGCCGAGCGTGCCCGCGGCGATCCCGGCGCGGTTCAGCGTGGTCAGCGGACGGTCCGGGGTGGCGGACTCCCGCATCGCGGCGATCACCGGGATACGGGCGGCACGCAACGCCGGTACGACCGCGGCGACCAGGCTCACCAGAACACCCACCCCGAAGGCCGCGACCGGCGCCATCAGCGGCACCCCGATACCGGCGAGTGCCACCGTCCTGCCGCCCTGGGTGCTGAACAGCCAGGCGAGGAGCGCGCCGACGCCGATGCCGGTGCCCAGGCCGACGGCGGCCGCGGTCACGCCGATGACCAGCGCCTCGGCCAGCACCGAGGCGAGGGTCTGCCGCCGGCTGCCGCCGAGCGCGCGCAGCAGGGCCAGTTCCCTCGTCCGCTGCGCGACCAGGATGGCGAAGGTGTTGAGGATCAGGACGACGCCGACGAGCAGGGAGACGGCGGCGAAGCCGAGCAGGACGCTGTTGACGACGGCCAGGTCCGACTGCGCGTCCGTCCGTGCGGCGGCCCGCAGCTCCGCGCCGGTCTGCACCCGGTAGCCGGCGCCCAGGGCGGACCGGATGCCGGCCTGGACCGCGGCCGTCGGCACGCCGGCCGCGGGCGTCACGCCGACGGCCGAGAACTGCCCGTCGCGGCCGAGCATCAGCCGCGAGGCGACCGAGGAGTGGAACGAGACCTCCAGGTTGCCGCCCAGGCTGTCCCGCCCGCCGGTGTACTCCTGCACCCCCACCACGGTGAAGGTGCGCCGGGGCTGCACGGTCAGGATGCCGACCCGGTCGCCCAGGCGGACACCGGCGGCCTCGAGCAGGGCCGCGTTGAGCACCACCTCGTCGCCGGTCCGCGGCGCGCGGCCGGCACGCAGCCGGACCAGGTCGTTCTCGCCGGTCCAGGTGGAGCCCAGCCGCGACGATCCGGTCGTGGTGACCACCTTGCCGTCGGTGCCGATGACGCGCGCGCCGTCCACCGAGACGATGCCGGTCGCGGCGGCGACGCCGGGCACGGCCCGGACCCGGTCGACCAGCCCGGCCGGCACTCCGGTGCGGATCTCCTCGTCGTCCTCGGTGCTGCCGCCTTCCGGGGCGGGACGCACCTGGACGTCGACGCTGCGGTACTGCAGGGCGTACAGGTCGTCGAACGCGCGGCCGAGCGTGTCGGTCAGGACGAACGCCCCGGACACGAACGTGACACCGAGCACGATGGCGAGCCCGGACAGCAGCAGGCGCAATTTGCGCGACAGCAGGCTCTTCCACGTGGCGTGCAGCATGGCTCAGCCCTCGACCCGGTCGAGGTTCTTCATGGTGTCGAGCACACCCTCCGCGGTCGGCGCGCGCAGCTCGGTGACGATCGCCCCGTCGGCCAGGAAGACCACCCGGTCGGCGTGTGCGGCGGCCACCGGGTCGTGGGTGACCATCACGATCGTCTGGCCGAACTCGCGGACCGAGGCGCGCAGGAAGGCGAGCACCTCGGCACCGGACCGCGAGTCGAGATTGCCGGTGGGTTCGTCCGCGAAGATCACCTCGGGCCGGGGTACCAGCGCACGGGCGCAGGCCACCCGCTGCTGCTGGCCGCCGGACAGCTGGTTCGGCCGGTGCCCCAGCCGCTCGCGCAGGCCGACCGCGTCGATCACCTGCTCCCACCACGCCGGGTCGGGGCGGCGGCCGGCGATCGACAGCGGTAACCGGATGTTCTCCGCGGCGCTGAGCGTGGGCAGCAGGTTGAACTGCTGGAAGATGAAGCCGATCTGGTCGCGGCGCAGCCGGGTCATCGCCCTGTCCCGCAGGCCGGTCAGCGCGGTGGCGCCGATCCGGACCTCGCCGCGGGTGACCGCGTCCAGCCCGGCCATGCAGTGCATCAGGGTGGACTTGCCGGATCCGGAGGGACCCATGACGGCGGTGAACTCGCCACGGGCCAGCGAGAGGCTGACGCCGCGGAGCGCGGTCACCTGAGCCTCTCCGGAGCCGTAGAGCTTCCAGACGTCGTCGGCACGGACGGCTACCGGGGTGGTCATCGGATTCCTCCCAGGGGTGAACGCATCGGACGCGGTGATCGCGCCGCCACACGATCGCCGTCGCCGCGGCTGATCCGCTTCGGCGCCTGGCGGTAGAAGCGCCTACTGCGGCTGGTGTAGGCCGGCGGGTCCGCGGGTACTGTCGGCGGACGAGGCCGGACGGCCCGCGCTTCCGTACCGTGATCTGCATGTCGGCGATCGGATCGAAGCTGCGCGTCTGGCGCGGCCGCGCGCTCAGCCACCCCCAGCTGAGCGACCTCGTCCTGGGCCTGGTGGTGACGGCGCTGGTGCTCGCCGCGACGGTCATTGGCGGCGACGACCAGGAGAGCCGCCCGCTGCACGGCACGGACTACACGGCGGCCGTGGCCGCCGCCGCGCTGATCGCCGGCCGGCGACGGTGGCCGCTGCCGGTGCTCGCGCTCGCCACGCTGGCGACGGCCGCCGCGACCGCGGAGACGAACCTGCTTCCCGCGTTCGCTGCCGCGGCGCTGGTGTGCGTGTACACCGTCGCCAGCACGGCCGGCCGGGCCGCGGCCTGGTCGTACACGGTGGTCGCGGCGACCCTGGTCTACCTCGCCGCGGTCCTGCTCGGTGGCGCCGGATGGCGGCAGCCGGAGTCGGTGAGCGTGCTGGCCTGGGGCGGCCTGGCCACGGCGCTCGGCGAGGTGGCCCGCGTCCGGCGCGCGTATCTGGAGGCCGTGCTGGAACGCGCGGACCGGGCCGAGCGCAGCCGCGAGGAGGAGGCGCGCCGCCGCGTCGTCGAGGAACGGCTGCGCATCGCCCGCGAACTGCACGACGTGGTGGCACACCACATCGCCATGATCAATGTCCAGGCCGGGGTGGCCGCGCACGTGCTCGGCGACCAGCCGGACCAGGCCCGGAACTCGATGGCCGAGGTGCGCCGGGCCGCGCGTACGGTGCTGGAGGAGCTGTCCACCGTTCTCGGTGTGCTGCGCGCGCCGGGCGACCCCGCGGAGGCCGCCGCGGAACCGCCACCGGGGCTGAACCGCCTGGACGACCTGTTGCGCACGCTGACCGCCGCCGGCCTGCGGGTCGAGCACACGCAGGAGGGCGACGCCCGGGACCTGCCGGCCGCGGTGGACCACGCGGCGTTCCGCATCGTGCAGGAGGCTTTGACCAACGCGCACAAGCACGGCGCCGGCGGTACCGTGCGGCTGTGCCTGGCGTACACCCACCGGGACGTCAGCATCGTGGTGGACAACGCGCAGCGCGTCCCGCCGCCGGTCCCGGCCGGCACCGGCTACGGCCTGGTCGGCGTCCGGGAACGCGCGACGGCGGTCGGCGGTACGGTCACCGCCGACGGCGACGGGGCCGGAACGTTCCGGGTCCGCGCCCACCTGCCGGCCCCCGCGCCGAGGAGCGCGCCGTGACCAGGATCCGGGTCCTGCTGGCCGACGACCAGAAGCTCATCGTCGCCGGCTTCCGGGTGCTCATCGACTCGGCGCCGGACCTGGCGGTGGTCGGCGAGGCGGCCACCGGCCGGGAGGCCGTCGAGATGGCCCGCACGGCCCGCGCCGACGTGGTGCTGATGGACATCCGGATGCCGGACCTGGACGGCATCGAGGCCACCCGGCTGATCACCGCCGACCCGGACCTGAGCGACGTGAAGGTGCTGATCCTGACCACCTTCGAGATCGACGAGACCATCCTGCACGCCCTGCACGCCGGCGCCGGCGGCTTCCTCAGCAAGGGCGTGGAGCCGGCGGACCTGCTCGACGGCATCCGGCGGGTGGCCCGCGGCGATTCGCTGCTGTCGCCCAGGGCGACGCGGACCCTGATCTCCCGCTTCCGGCAGGAGCCGCCGCCCGGCCCGGCGCCGGTGCCCGGCACGCTCGGCGGTCTGACCCCGCGGGAGACGGAGATCGTCGCGCTGGTGGCCGTCGGCCTGGCCAACGACGCGATCGCCCAGCGTCTCTACGTCTCGCCGCTGACCGTGAAGACGCACATCAACAACGCGATGGGCAAGCTCGGTGCCCGGGACCGGGCGCAGCTGGTGGTGCTGGCCTACCAGAGCGGTCTGGTCCGGCCCGGGTGACCGGGCGCACCCGGCGCCCGCACCCGGGCCGGGCTCCCCGCCGGGCCCGGCTCAGTTCCCCACGCCGAGGCCGGACATGAACGCGGCCGGGTACCGGTCGCCGCGCGCCGCGCCCGGCGGCACCGCCCTCTCGATCTCGGCGAGGTCTTCCGCGGTGAGGTGCAGCCGGAGTGCGGGCAGCGCCTCGGCCAGCCGCTCGCGGGTCCGCGCACCGACCAGCGGCACGATGTCCGCACCCTGCGCGGCCACCCAGGCGATGGCCAGTTGGGCGACCGTGCACCCGGCCGCCCCGGCGACCCGCCGCAGGGCCTCCACCAGGGCGAGGTTGTGTGCCACGTTGCCGTCCGCGAACCGCGGGCTGAGGCCGCGGGCGTTGCCCGGCCCGGCCGCGCGGCCGGCGGACCAGTGCCCGGAGATCAGGCCGCGGCCGAGCACGCCGTACGCGGTCAGCCCGATGCCGAGTTCCCGCAGCGTGGGCAGGACCTCCGCCTCCACCGCGCGGGACAGCAGCGAGTACTCGATCTGCAGGTCGGCCACCGGATGCACGGCGTGCGCCCGGCGGATCGTCGCCGCGTCGACCTCGGAGAGCCCGAGGTGCCGCACGTACCCGGCGTCGATCATCTCCTGGATCGCGCCCACCGTGTCCTCGATCGGCACCGCCGGGTCCAGCCGGGCGGGACGGTAGATGTCGATGTGGTCGGTGCCCAACCGGGTCAGCGAGTACGCCAGGAAGGTACGCACAGCCTCCGGCCGGTTGTCGTGGCCGCCGAACCCACCGCCCGGCCCGCGCAGCATGCCGAACTTGACGCTCAGCTGGTAGCTGTCCCGGTTCCGGCCGCGCAGCGCCTCGGCCAGCAGCAGCTCGTTGTGGCCCATGGCGTAGAAGTCGCCGGTGTCGAACAGCGTGACGCCGGCGTCCAGCGTGGCGTGCACGGTGGCCACGCTCTCCGCGCGGTCGGCCGGGCCGTACGCGCCCGACATGCCCATCGCACCCAGGCCCAGCGCGGAGACGGCCGGTCCGGTGCTGCCCAGAACTCGTGTCTGCATCATGTCTCCACCCTGCGGCGCAGCCCGTGCGCCGGAAAGCGGAGCGCTCATCGGGGGAGAGCGGCTCCCTGGCTCGGCCCGCCGGCCGCGGGCACCATGGGGTCATGCAGCGTGACCAGCTCGCCGACTTCCTGCGCCGCCGCCGCGAGGCGATCCGCCCGGCCGAGGTCGGCATCGCCGCGGGCCCCCGCCGCCGCACCGCCGGCCTGCGCCGGGAGGAGGTGGCCCTGCTCGCCGGCATGTCGGTGGACTACGTGGTCCGCCTCGAAACCGGGTGGCGGTCCTGCTGATGGGCGACCTCACCGGCTTCACCGGCGACCGGCGGTACGTCGTCTACCGGTGGTTCACCGACCCCGGCTCTCGCGCCGCCGACCCGCCCGCGGACCAGGAGCAGCACGGCCGGCAGCTCGTGGCGGACCTGCGCGCGACCGCCGGCCGCCGGTCCGGCGATCCCGCCGTGGCCGGGCTGGTCGCACGACTGCGCGCCGCCAGCGCCGAGTTCCGCCGGGTCTGGGCCGAACACGAGGTGGCGGTCCGGCGCGCCGACCGCAAGACCGTGCTGCACCCGCGGGTCGGCCCGCTGCGGATGGACTGCGAAACCCTGGTCACGCCGGACCAGGGTCAGCAACTGCTGGTGCTCACGCCGGCGGACGCCGAGGCCCGGGAACGGCTGGAGCTGTTGCGGGTGCTCGGCACGGAGGAGTTCCGCACCGGAGCGCGGTGAGTTCCGGCTCCGCGTACCGGAGGTCGAGGGTGTCGGTGTGCCCGGGCCAGGTGAGCGTGAGCCGCCAGCAACCCGGCCGCGGCAGGTCGACAATGGACGGTCCCGGTCCGCCGGAAACGGTGTGGCGCACCAGGTCCGGGGCGCCGGCGAGGCGGGCCTCGATGACCAGGCCGCCGGGCTCCGGCGCCGGGTGCGCCGTCCACAGGATCTTGTTGGCCGGACCCGCGCTCCGGGGCGGCGCGGTCAGCGGATGGCCGAAGAGCACGCCGAGGATGCGGCCCTGGTCGCCGACCACGAACGGAATCCCGGACGGCGACGGATCACCGAACCCGGACCTCGCCCACTCCGGCAGGACGTCCCGGCGGACCGCGGGCGAACAGGGCGGCGGCGGGGCCGGGCCGGGCGCGGTGCAGCCGGACAGCAGCACGGCGGTCGCGGCGGCGGCCCCGGCGAGCCGGTAGGTCGTCATGCCGGGGAGACACCGCCGCGGCCGGGCGGGTTCCCGGCGCCCGCGTCCGCGGCGGCGGCCCCCGCACCCGGCACGGGTCCGCGGGAGCCGCCGGCGGTTCAGCGGCTGGCCAGCAGCCCCATCCGGCGCAGGCGGGACAGCCAGCCGTTCATCGTGTGCCGGGGCACTCCGTAGCGCCGGGCGAGCCCGGTCACGCTGTCCGCGTTCTGGTAGGCGGAGAGCAACTCGGCCGGGTCCGGCATCCGCCGGTAGCTGCGCTCGCTCTTGGCGTTCGCCGGCCGGGCCTTCGGGCGGACCGGGGGGCCGCCGTTGGCGGCGTGGAACGTGCCGCTCGGCGCGGTGAACGCGGAGACCAGCCGCTCCAGCGAGACGGGCGGGAATGCCTCCGACGACACACTGCCGCCCTCACCGGCCACGATCGCCACCTCGAGCACCCGCGCGCCGGCGGACGACGCCTCCAGACGGATGGTCATCTTGCTTCCGGCCGGGTCGTCGTCGGCCTCGACGGTGACAGTGAAGCGGGCCATCTGGTGTGTTACCTCCGTTGCCGTTCTCGGTCGTTGACCTGCGTTCGTGTCGTGCGGCGGTGCCACCTCAGCCGGCCGGGTCGAAGGCCACGTGGAGGTCGGTCAGGAAGCGGAAGTTGATGCTGTCCTTCCAGCGGAACTCCGGGCTCACCAGCGACAGCGTCCGGGTGCCCGCGAGGAGCGTGGACAGCGCGGCCTGGATCTCGATCAGCGCGAGTCCCGCGCCCAGGCAGTAGTGCGGCCCGAACCCGAAGGAGAGGTGTTCCTTGGACTGCCGGGTGATGTCCAGGCGCTCCGGGTCGGCGAATTTGGCCGGGTCGTGGTTGCCGGAGCCGACCACCAGGGTCACCGGCTCGGACGGGCCGATCAGGTAGTCGCCGATCTCGATGTCGGTGGTCGCCATCCGGGTGGTGAACTGGACCGAGCTGTCGAAACGCATCAGCTCGTTCGCGGCGGACGGCATCAGGTCCGGACGGTCCCGCAGCAGCTGCAGCTGGTCCGGGTTGAGCAGCAGCGCGCGGACCGCGTTGGCGATCAGATGGCTGGTGGTCACCTGGCCGGCGTCGATGATCAGCAGGAAGTTGGCGAACAGCTCGTCCTCGGTGGCGCCCGCCGCGTCGCCGTCGGCCAGCATCCGGCTGGTCAGGTCGGGCTGCGGGCGGCCGCGACGATCGGCGGCGACCCGCTCGAACACCTCGCGGATCCGGCGTACCCGCTCGACCTCGGCGGGCGACTGCATGAAGAACTCGTGCAGCAGGCTGCTCCAGCCGATCAGCAGGTGGCGGTCCGGCTCCGGGAAGCCCAGCAGGTCGGCCACCACGTCCAGGGCGAGCGGCTCGGCCAGGTCGTTCAGGACGTCGAGGCGGCCGGTCGCGCGGTGCGCGTCGAACAGGCGGGTCACGCGCTGCTCGATGGAGCCGCGCATCTCCTCCATCGCCTTGCGGGTGAAGGCCTGCCGCATCATCGCCCGCAGCCGGGTGTGCCGCGGCGGGTTGTTGAACAGCATCATGTCCGACAGCGCGTCGGCCAGCGGTCGCATCCCGGCCCGCCGGTCCGCCGGGAGCCGGTCCAGCAGCGGCGTGACGCGGTCCTCCGACAGCCGCGGGTCCCGGCTCAGGGCCGCGATGTCGGCGTGCCGCAACACCACCCAGGTGGCCATGATGTCGTCCCAGTAGACCGGCGAGCGTTCGCGCAGGATCCGGTACAGGGCGTACGGGTCCCGCACCCACTCCGGCTGGAACAACTCGAGCAGGGTGGACGGTGTTGCGGTCAGGTCGGTCATGCGTGTTTCCCCCGTTGTCGCGGTCCGGTCGTCCCGGACGTCTCAGTCCCGGTCGGTGAGTTTGTCCTTGCTGATCAGGCGGCCGTCACGGAAGCACAGGCGGTACGCGTGCCGGCTCACCAGGAAGCCGCCGTCGCTGAAGTAGCGGCACGCACTGCCGGCCGGGACCGGCGGCTCGACGATCGGCCGGCCGGGGACCTGACGGGCCGGCAGGCGGGGCAGGACGGTCTGCTCCGCGGTGCCCAGCTGCAGGCCGTCGTAGGTGGTGGAGTTGAGGACGGCGCCGAAGGTGATAGAGCTGTAGTAGGCGACGGAGACCGTGACGATGGCGAGCATCGGCGTGACGGTGAGGATGATCAGGCCGCGCCGCAGCCGGCGGCGGCCCTGGTCCAGGCCGAGCGAGGACGCCGTCGCGGTGGGCAGCGGGTGGGCCGGCGTGACGGCCGTCTTGTACGGCGCGACGTGCGGCAACCGGGCCACGACCTCGAACCCGCCGTGCGACGGGCCGACCGTCAGGTCGCCGCCCGCGAGGTGCACCCGTTCCCGGATGCCGACCAGGCCGAGCCCGTTGCCGGCCGGCTGGTGCGCCGGTGTCTTCGGCGGCGCCGCGTTGACCACCGACACCGTGGTGGCCGAGCCGGAGTAGGCGACGTCGACCTGGATGGGTGCGCCGGGGGCGTGCTTGGTGGCGTTGGTGATGGCCTCGCGGATGACGCAGTACGCGGCGCGTTCCACCCGTGACGGCACCCCGTCGGCCTCGCCGGTCTGGCTCATCCGGATCGCCGCGCCGGCCCCCTGGGCCCGCTCCACCAGGTCCGCGATGCTCTCGTCCGGCGGCTCCACCGGGGCCGGGTCGTCGGTGTCGCGGAGGACGTTGAAGATCTCGCGCAGCCGTTCGGTCGCGGCGGCCGCACTCTGCCGGAGCTCGACCGCGGCGCGCTGATGGTGCGGCGCCAGGTCGGGTGCGATCTCCAGGGCGGACGCCCGCAGGGCCATCAGGCTGATCTCGTGACCCAGCGAGTCGTGCATCTCCTGGGCGATCCGGGCGCGTTCCCGCAGCCGTACCTGATCCTCGATGGCCTGGTGCTGCCGTTCCAGCATCTCGGCGCGGACCCAGCCGGCCTGGATGAGTTCCAGCCGCTGCCGCCGGTACCGGCCGACCAGCCAGGGCAGGAAGCCGGCGAAGATCACTATTGCGGTGACCGCGAGCCAGGTGTCGCCCACCGGCCGATCGATCAGGACGACGACGGTCTCGACCACGGCCGCCGCGCCGAACACCGCGAGGGCCGGCCAGACTCGGGTGTGCCGACGGCCGTACAGGTAGGCGAACGTGGCGAGCGCGGTGGTGAACCAGACCGTGAGCACGGTGGTCAGCGCGGCTCCGAGCAGGACCGCGAGCGGCCACACCCGGTTCATCGCGACCAGGCCGGCGAGCAGGACGAGGCAGCCGCAGAGGATCCACAGCGGTGCCTTCTCCCGGTCGTCCAGCGGCACCAGCAGGCTGGTCAGCGCCACGACCGCGGCGAGGCAGACGTAGAGCAGCAGGTCGCCGAAGAGATCCTGCCGGGACCAGGACGTGGCCGACGGCAGCCGGGAGCGCAACCGGGCGCCGAGGTGGGGGCGCGGCTCGCCGGTCTCCTCGGCGGCGCCGTCGGGATTCACTCCCGATCGCCGATCTGGTCCACGTCGTCGACCAGGCCGGCCTCGTACGCGAGGATCGCGGCCTGCACCCGGTTCTTCACGCCCAGCCGGGTGAAGATCGTGCTGACGTGGGTCTTCACGGTGCCCTCGACCAGGAACAGCGCGCGGCCGATGCCGGCGTTGGACGCGCCGGCCCCGAGCAGTTTGAGCACCTCCAGCTCGCGCGGGGTCAGCGACGCCACTCTGCCGCGGGCCACCGAGGTGCGCGACATCCGTCCGTCGCTGAGCTGGGCGAGCACCCGCTGCGCGATCTTGGGGGAGAGGCACGCCGCTCCCGCCGCCACGCCGCGGACACCCCCGATCAGCTCGTGCGGCCCGCCGGACTTCAGCAGGAAGCCACTGGCCCCCGACTCGATGGCACGCGAGATGTACTCGTCCTCGCCGAACGTGGTGAGGATGATGACGGCGGCGTCCGGCACGGTCCGGCGGATCTCCACGGTGGCGGCCAGGCCGTCGAGCCTCGGCATCCGGATGTCGATGAGGGCGACGTCCGGGGCGTGCCGCTGGGCGAGGTCGATCGCCTCACGGCCGTCGGATGCCTCGGCCACGATGTCGATGTCCGGCTCGGTGGCCAGGATGCTGCGCACACCGGCCCGGATCATCGGCTCGTCGTCGGCGAGCATTACTCGGATCATGTTTTCGGCTTCGATCGTGGTAAGGGAACCCGCCTGCCGCCCGGTGTGCCCGGGGACTGCCCGGGCCGATGTCCGGCCCACCTAGCGCGCCCCCTGTGCCTGCAGCCGACGGAACTCCTCCGGAGTGGACTCGAGATGCGACACCGCCAACCGCAGGATCGGCGGCGCCATGATGGACGTGGCGACTGCGACAAGAACGACAATTGTATAGGCGGCGGTACTGAAGATCCCTACCCGCAGGCCTATTGAGGCCACGATGATCTCCACGACGCCACGGGCGTTGAGACCGGCGCCCAGCGCGACACCCTCCCAGTGGCCGAGCCGGCCGAGCCGCGCACCAAGGTAGGCGCCGGCGAACTTGCCGATCACGGCGACCGCGAGCACGCCGACCGCGGCGAAGAAGACCGCGGGCTTGGTCAGTTCGGTCAGGTCCACCCGCAGACCCGCGGTGGCCAGGAAGAGCGGTGCGAAGACCGCCAACACCGTGGTACGCAACGGCGCCAGCGGGGAACGCCGCCCCTCGGCGGGCGGGACCGGCAGCCCAGCGGGCTCGTGCGGCGGCTGGTCCACGGTACCGATCAGGATGCCGGCCAGGAAGGCACCGAAGACCGGTTCCAGATGCAGCGCGTGGCTGCCGGCCGCCGCCCCGAAGATGATCACCACGGCGGTGGCCGCGCTGGTGCCCGGGACGGTGGACCGTTCGGCGATCCGCATCAGCGCCGTCACCAGCGGGCGTCCCAGCACGGCCGCGACCGCGACGAACCCGGCCAGGCTCGCCAGGGAGAGCCCGGCCGCACCCAGCGTCAGCCCGGTCGTGGCCAGCGCCGAGATCAGCGAGAGCAGGAACCAGGCACCGGCGTCGTCGACCACCGCCGCGGTGACGATCAGCTGCCCGATGTCGCGGTGCAGGAGTCCCATGTCGGACAGCGTCTTCGCGATCACCGGAATGGCACTGACCGCCAGGGCCACGCCGAAGAAGGCGGCCAGCACGGTGCGGTCCGCGTTCGCGCCCTGGAACGTCTCGGGCAGCAGATAGCCGGTGGCCACGCCGAGCACCAGCGGGACCAGCAGGCCACCCGCGCTGACCGTCACCGCGGTGAGTCCGCGCTGCCGCATCACCGCCCGGTCCAGGTGCATCCCGGTCACGCCGACCAGCAACAGCACGCCCACCTGGCCGACGGCGTCCAGCATGAACGCCTGCGCCGGCAGGGACGGGAACAGCCAGGCCCAGAAGTCCGGCGCCACGGTGCCGAGGAGGCTCGGGCCGAGCAGGACGCCGGTGAGCAGTTCGCCGACCACCGACGGCATGCCGAGCCGGGACGCCAGCCGGCCCAGCACCGTGGCCGTGGCCAGCAGCAGGCCCACCTGGAGCAGGAACAGCAGGAGCTGATGCGAGGGCAGGGGCGGCAGCGGGGCCGGCATGCTCAGCTCCGTCACGACGCCGGGCCGGCGGCCGGTGGCACGGTCGGCGAGCAGTCCTCCAGCCGGATCGGCTCGCCCATGGCCACCAGCGTCTTCCGGGTGCCGGTGAACGACTCGCGGCCGTGCGCGGACAGCAGGTTGTCGACGATCATCACGTCGCCCGGCTGCCAGCTCTCCCGCCGGGTGGCGCGCTGGTACGCCTGGTCGATCGCGGTGGACTCGCCCTCGGTGAGGAGCGTGCCGTCGCCGAGCCGGGTGTCGAACGGCAGGCCGTCGTCGCCGTACATCTCGAGCAGCGCGGTGCGCACCTCGGGCGCCAGCGACCACCGGCTCCAGAAGACCACGTGGTTGAACCAGACCTCCTCCGCGGTCACCGGGTGCCGGATGATGGCGGACCGGCGCTGGGTGGTGGCGAGTTCGTTGTCCGGGAGCCAGCGACTGCCCACCAGGTTCCGCTCGCAGTACGCCTCCACGTCCGCGCGCTCCTCGGTGGCGAACGCGGTGGTCCAGGGCAGGCCGATGCCGTTGCGGTAGTTGCGGTTCAGCAGCCAGCCGTGCTCCCGGAACCGCGCCACCAGATCCGGCGGCAGGTCGGCCAGCACCTGCCGGACGTCGCCGACCGTGGTGGCGCCGCCGGTGGTGGCGGCGTCGATGGAACAGAAGATGAGGATGCCCGGGAAGTCGAGCGTGTAGCTGTTCTCGTTGTGCAGCCGGATCGTCTGCGCGGCCGGGAAGTCGGTGGACGAGAACACGTCGTCGCCGAAGTCGCTGCGCGGGGTGGCCTGCTCGCGGTACGCGGTGCGGGCGCCGAGCAGCAGGTCGCGTACCCGCGCGAAGTCGGCCGCCGACCCGACGGGCAGCCCGCGGAGCAGGATGTGGGCGTGCTGGTGCAGGTCCCGGCGCAGATCGTCGCGGATCTCGGTCAGCCAGCCGGCGGCGGCGTCGAGGTCCGGCAGATCGGGGGTACGGAGCACCGGCGGCCGGCCGTCCGCAAGCTCGTAGTCGAGGACCGTCGGCGACTGTGACGGAGATCGCATGGTCATGGGATGACACCCTCCAGTGTGGTCGATCCGGCGGCGGTGAGTGAGTCACCGGCCGGCGGATCGGGTGTGTGACGACCGACAGCGGGCGGTGCGACCTCCGGACACGACGAAGCGACCGGCCGGGCACCGACGCGGTCGGAGCCGCTGCGGGCAGGGTCGAGTGACGGCACGGCCGGCGTGGTGGCCGGCGGCCGGAATCAAGGATTTGCGGTGTCGGCCGCGGTTAGCCGTAGGCGCGCATCGAATATCCCCCGTGGTCATTTGGCGGGCGCGCACCGTTTCGGATGGTCGGTGTCGCGCCTAGTTGCGGGAGCATAGCGGAAGCGGTGGACCGTGTGGGTACCCCCGAAGACCGCTGTCTGCAAAGTCCGGTTTGAACTGCCGACAAGAGCCGTTCATGTATTGATGCTTGACAACCCGGCCTTGTGTTAGCAGCTACGGGTGTCGTAATCTTCCGACCGACCAACTACGGGGGAGGTCCACTGTGATTAAATTCTTTAACAAAGACTGTCGACGTTGTCGTGTTCCGCGTACGGCCCCAACGCGAGGCCGGGCAGTCTGCGGATAGCGCGTATTGCCGTCGGACTTCGCGGCTCAATCCTGTTGTTCCTCACGTTCCGCTGCTGCTAGCCCGCTTGGGCGGCAACGTCGGAACGCTGCGGTGTGCGTCCATCGTGGGGTCGCCGGCTACCGGCGAGTATGCGTTCCGCCCCTGATCAGCGGGCGAGTCGGCGCGATGGAACAGCCCCGGAGAATGTGAATGGCTCTTTGTTCCGGCCTCTCCGGCAAATGGATTCCCGTGGTATCCGCGCGATAACCCGACACCCATACGGTGATGCACTCGCGTCGCGTGGAGACGGCGAAGCTCAATCCTCGGGTGACGCCTTCTGTGCCTTCTCTGCCACTGCCGGGTTGTTGTATTCGACAGTGTTGCGTATCGCTCGACTTGCGACGTGAAACGCGTCTTGACATACGGATGGGTAGCCTTGATTACCGAACACACGGCAGGTCGGAGTCTGACGCCCGCTCAGCTGGGCGTATGGGTGGGTCAAGAGCTGGATCCGGACAGTCCCGGTTACAACTGTGGCGTTCGGATCGGCTTTGCCGGACGACTCGACGCCAAGTTGCTGCAGCAGGCGTTGAATGTCGTGGTCGCGGAGACCGAAGCGATGCGTCTTCGTTTCACCGAACACGACAGCGTGGTGACCCAACACGTCGAGGAGCTGGTCGGCGACGTTCCGCTGACCGTCGTCGACCTGTGCGACGAGCCCGACCCGGACGCGGCGGCCACCGCGTGGATGCGCCGTGACCTGGCCGTCCCGGTCGACGTGCGGCACGACGTGCTCTTCGCCCACGTGCTGTTCGAGCTGCCCGCCGACCGTTGTGTGTTGTATGTTCGCTACCACCACCTGATCCTCGACGGGTACGGCCAGGCGCTGTACGTGAACCGCCTGGCCGAGGTGTACTCCCACCTGGCGGACGGCCTGGACGAGGGACCCAGCCGGTTCCGCGCGCTGGCCGTGGTCGCCGAGGACGACGGGGCCTACCCGACGTCGCGCCGGCACGACCGGGACCGCGCCTACTGGCTGGACACCTTCGCCGACCGGCCGGAACCCACCACCCTGGCCGGCCGCAGTCTGCCGCCGGCCGCCACCCGGTTGCGCCGCACCGCCGGCCTCGACGACGCGCACCGGGACGGCCTGGTCGCGCTCGCCCGTACCCACCGGACCCGCTGGTCGCTGGTCGTCGTCGCGGTGGTCGCCGCGTACCTGCGCAGGATGACGTCCGAAGACGACATCGTGTTGGGTCTGCCGGTCACCGGACGCACCACACCGGCGGCCACGTTCACACCCAACCTGATGGTCAACGAACTTCCGCTCCGGCTGTCGGTGACACCCACCACGTCCTTCGCCGCGTTGCTCGACCAGACCGTCGAGCGGACCGCCCGGCTGCTGACCCACCAGCGCTACCGCAGCGAGGACCTGCACCGCGAGCTGGGCCTGTCGGGAAGCGACAGCACGCTGACCCCGACCATGGTCAACGTCCTGGGCTTCGAGCGCAGCACGGCGTTCGGGGCGCTGGACGGGGACGCCGAGCAGCTCTCCACCGGACCGGTCAAGGACCTGTCCGTCAGCGTGTACGGACGTCCGGACGGCAGCGGCATCCGTTTCGTCGTGGACGCACACCCCGGCCTGTACGACGAGGCGACCGTCGCCGCGCACCTCGACCGCCTGATGCGGCTGTTGGGTGCGGTGGTGGCGGATCCGGCCGCGCCGTTGGCCCGGGTGGACGTGTTGGGTCCGGCGGAACACGCCGAGGTGTTGGGTTCTGGTGTGGGCCCGGTGGTGGAGCCGTCGGTTCTGGTTCCCGAACTGTTCCGCCGTCAGGTCGCGCGGACCCCCCACGCGCCGGCGGTCGCCGCCGGGGACGAGGAACTGTCCTACGCGCAACTGGACATGTGCGTCGACGATCTGGCGCGGTGGTTGGTGGAGCAGGGTGTGGGTGCCGAGTCGCGGGTGGCGGTGATGTTGCCGCGGTCGGTGGATCTGGTGGTGGCGTTGTTGGCGGTGTGGCGGGCCGGTGGTGCGTATGTGCCGGTGGATGTGGATTATCCGGCGGATCGGGTGCGGTACGTGTTGCAGGACGCGGCGCCGGTGCTGGTGCTGTCCTCGGCGGAGCTGGCCGGCCGGGTGCCCGATGCCGGGGTTCCGGTGGTGCTGCTGGACGCCGAGACGGTGGGGGCGGAGGGAACTCCGTTGCCCGAGCTGCATCGGGATCAGTCGGCCTACGTCATTTACACGTCGGGTTCGACGGGGCGGCCGAAGGGGGTGCAGATTCCGCATGGGGCGTTGGTGAACTTCGTGCGGGCGATGGCGTCCCGGTTCGGGGTGTCTGAGTCGGATCGGCTGCTCGCGGTGACGACCGTCGGGTTCGACATCGCGGTGCTGGAGTTGTTCGTGCCGTTGGTCACCGGTGCGTCGGTGGTGGTGGCGGACGGCGAGCAGGTCGGTGAGCCGGTGGCGTTGCGGGAGTTGGCCTGCCGCGAGGACGTGACGGTGTTGCAGGCGACGCCGGGGTTGTGGCATGGCCTGTTGGCGGTGGGGGACACCGGTTGGCTGGGCCGGGTGCGGGTGCTGGTGGGTGGGGAGCCGTTGCCGGTGGCGTTGGCCCGTTCGCTGGCGTCGGTGGCGTTGTCGGTGACGAACATGTACGGGCCGACGGAGACCACGGTGTGGTCGACGGTGTGGGATGTGCCGGCGGATCTGGTGGGGGTGCCGTCGATCGGGGCGCCGATCGACAACACCCAGGTGTATGTGCTGGATGCGGGGTTGCGGCCGGCGCCGGTGGGGGTGCCGGGTGAGTTGTACATCGCCGGTGCGGGCCTGGCCCGGGGGTATCTGGGTCGTGCGGGGTTGTCGGCGGAGCGGTTCGTGGCGGATCCGTTCGGTGTGGCGGGGTCGCGGATGTATCGCACCGGTGACGTGGTGCGGTGGGCGGCGGGTTCGGTGTTGGAGTTCGTGGGCCGTGCCGACGATCAGGTGAAGGTGCGGGGTTTCCGGATCGAGCTGGGTGAGATCGAGTCGGTGCTGGCGCGGGCCGAGGGTGTGGGCCGGGTCGTGGTGATCGT
>NZ_JAIWNC010000053.1 GCF_020216025.1 Jidongwangia harbinensis
CATCAACCAGCTCAAGCAACACCGCGCCATGGCCACCAGATACGACAAGCTCGCCGTGCGCTACGAAGCCACCCTCACCATCGCCGCCATCAACCAATGGCTCCACGCTCTACGAAACACGGCCTAGTGCGTTGTCCATGAACGTTCGCCGGGTTGGTGACACGCCGGGCGGCGTCCGTGGCGAGGAGGTAGTGGGGCTTCACTCTCGACAGCGGTGATGGTGGCTGTCGAGAGTGAGGTGGGCCGGTGACCGAGCCGGTACGGGCACGGCGGTTATCCGAGGATGAGGGCCGCAGGTTGCAGCAACTGGTACGCCGTGGGAAGCACGACTCGGTCCGGGTCCGCCGGGCGTTGATCATCATGGCGTCGGCGTCCGGAACGCCGGTGCCGTCGATCGCGCGGCTGGTCGCGGCGCATGAGGACACCGTCCGCGACGTGATCCACCTGTTCAACGAAATGGGGTTACGCGCGCTGGACCCTCAATGGGCGGGAGGCCGTCCCCGCCGGATCAGTGACGACGATGAAGCGTTCATCGTCGTCACGGCCACCACACGCCCTGCCAAGCTCGGGCGTCCGTTCACCCGCTGGAGCCTGCGTAAACTCGCCGATTACCTCGCCACCGACGCCAGCCGGCGCGTGGTCATCGGCCGCGAACGGCTCCGGCAGCTGCTGCGCGACAACGGCGTCAGCTGGCAACGCACCCGCACCTGGAAGGAATCATCGGATCCGGACTTCGACGCCAAACTCGACCGGATCGAGGAAGTGACTACCCGGTTCCCACAGCGCTGTTTCGCGTTCGACCAGTTCGGGCCGCTGTCGATCCGCCCGCACCACGGCGCCGGGTGGGCAACGCAAACGCATCCGGACCGGCTGCCCGCGACCTATAAACGCACGCACGGAATCCGCTACTTCCACGGCTGCTACAGCTTCGCCGACGACCAGCTCTGGGGCGTGATGCGCCGCCGCAAAGGCGGCGATCACACCCTGGCCGCACTCACATCGATCCGGGCTGCACGCCCCGACGGTGCGCCGATCTACGTCATCCTGGACAACCTGTCGGCGAACAAGACCCCAGCCATCCGCCGATGGGCCGCCCGCAACAAAGTCGAACTCAGCCTGACCCCGACCAGTGCGTCCTGGGCGAACCCGATCGAGGCCCAGTTCGGGCCGCTGCGCATGTTCACGATGGCGAACTCGAACCACCCGAACCACACCGTCCTGGCGCATGAGATGCAGAAGTACCTGCGCTGGCGCAACGCCAACGCCCGCCACCCAGACGTCCTGGCCGCCCAGCGCCGCGAACGCGCCCGCGTCCGCAGCGAACGCCAACACCGCTGGGGCCGCCCCCGCAACCAAGCCGCCTGACGACTCAGACCCGGCGAACGTTCATGGACAACGCACTAGCCGAGACGCCGCCTAGCCGAGACGCCGCCTAGCCGAGACGCCGCCTAGCCGAGACGCCGGCTAGCCGAGACGCCGCCTAGCCGAGACGCCGCCTAGCCGAGACGCCGGCTCGCCCCGAAGCCGGCTCAGACTCCGGCCGGCTCCGGCGCGCCCGCCGTGCAGGTGAGGCGGCCGTCGGCCACGTCCACCGTGACCAGCTGCCCCGGTGCCAGGTCCGCGCCGAGCAGCATGGTGGACAACCGGTTGTCCAGCTCGCGCTGGATGGTGCGGCGCAGCGGCCGGGCCCCGAACTCCGGCTGGAAACCCCGCTCGGCCAGCCAGTCCACCGCCGCGGTGGTCACCTCCAGGCGGATGTCCTGCGCGTGCAGGCGGCGGCGCGTCTCGTCGAGCATCATCTCGGTGATCTGCCGCAGCTGATCCGTCTCCAGCTGGCGGAAGACGATGATCTCGTCGATCCGGTTGATGAACTCCGGCCGCAGGTGGTCCCGCAGCCGCCGCTCCAGCCGGTCGCGCAGCTCCTGGTCGGGCGAGCGGCCCGCACCGCCGGTGTCGAACCCGACGCTGCGGCTGGTGCCGGCGATCAGATCCGACCCGATGTTGCTGGTCATGATCAGCACCGTGTTCCGGAAGCTCACTGTGCGGCCCTGGCCGTCGGTCAGCCGGCCGTCGTCCAGCACCTGCAACAGGATGTTGTAGACGTCCGGGTGCGCCTTCTCGATCTCGTCCAGCAGCACCACCGAGTACGGGCGGCGGCGCACCGCCTCGGTGAGCTGGCCGGCCTCGTCGTACCCGACGTATCCGGGTGGCGCGCCGACCAGGCGACTCACCGTGTGCCGCTCCCCGTACTCGCTCATGTCCAGCCGGACCATCCGGTCCGCGTCGCCGAACAGCGCCTCCGCCAGGGACCGGGCCAGCTCGGTCTTGCCGACCCCGGTCGGGCCCAGGAACAGGAAGCTGCCCACCGGCCGGTCCGGGTCGCCGAGCCCGGCCCGGGACCGCCGGACCGCCTCGCTGACCGCCGCCACCGCGTCGTCCTGGCCGATCACCCGGTCGTGCAGGTGCGACTCCAGGCGCAGCAGGCGGTCCCGTTCCTCCTCGGTGAGCTGGGACACCGGGATGCCGGTGGCCCGCGACACCACATCGGCGATGTCGGCCTCGGTCACCCGCGGCACGTCACCGGCCGCTCCGGTGGCGGCGCCCAGCCGGTCCCGTACCGCGGTGATCTCGTCGCGCAGCTCGGAGGCGCGCTCGTAGTTCTCCGCGGCGACCGCCTGATCCCGGTCCCGGGTCAGCTGCTCCAGCCGCTGCCGCAGCTCGCGCTCGTCCGCGGCCGGGGTCTTCACCCGCAACCGCACCCGCGCGCCGGCCTGGTCGATCAGGTCGATCGCCTTGTCCGGCAGGAACCGGTCGGTCAGGTACCGGTCGGACAGCTCGGCCGCGGCGTCCAGCGCCGGGTCGGTGATCCGTACCTGATGGTGTGCCTCGTAGTTGTCCCGCAGGCCGCGCAGGATCGCCACGGTGTCGGCGACGCTCGGCTCGCCGACCAGGACCGGCTGGAACCGCCGGGCCAGGGCCGCGTCCTTCTCGATGTGCTTGCGGTACTCGTCCAGTGTCGTCGCGCCGACCACCCGGAGCCGGCCGCGAGCCAGCGCGGGCTTGAGCATGTTGCTCGCGTCCATGCCGCCGCCGTCGCCACCGCCGCCCGCACCGACCAGGGTGTGGATCTCGTCGAGGAAGACGATCAGCCCGTCGCCGGCGCTCTGGATCTCGTCGATCACCTTGCGCAGGCGCTCCTCGAAGTCGCCGCGGTACCGGGTGCCGGCCACCAGCCCGGCCAGGTCGAGCTGGATGACCCGCTTGCCGGCCAGGGTCTGCGGCACGTCGCCGTCGGAGATGCGCTGGGCCAGGCCCTCCACCACGGCGGTCTTGCCGACCCCGGCCTCACCGATCAGCACCGGGTTGTTCTTGGTACGCCGGGACAGCACCTCGACGGCCTGCTCGATCTCGTCGGCCCGGCCGATCACCGGGTCGATCTCGCCGCGCCGGGCCATCTCGGTCAGGTCCACGCCGTACTGCTCCAGCGTCGGGGTCGCGCCACCACCGCCGGCACCGCCCGCCGCGGACGGCTGCTCCGGCTGCGCCAGCGCGGCCGGGTCCAGCTTGCCGGCCAGCAGGCGACCGGCCGCGGAGTCCGGGTTCACGCCGAGCGCCATCAGGATGTGCTCCGGCCCCACATAGGAGGCGCCCATCGCGCGGGACACCTGCAGGCTGTCCAGCAGCGCCCGCTTGGCGGCCGGGGTCAGCGCCACCTGCTCCGGCAGCCCGTCCGCGCGCAGTTGCGCGGGCCGGCCGAGCGCGGCGAGCAGGGCGTCCGGGTCACCGCCGGCGCGGCGCACCACGGCACGCAGCGGCTCCTGCTGCAGCACGCCCCACAGCAGGTGGTCGGTGTCCAGATCGGCCACGACCGTGCCGGGGTCGGCCAGTTCGGCGGCGCGGCGCGCGGCACCGTAGAGCGCCTCGCGTGCGTCGTTGCTCATGTACTTGGTGATGTCGATCTGCTGCGCCGACCGGCGCGGCTGCGCCGCACCGAAGAAGCGCGCGAACAGGTCGTCCCATTGACCGGGCCCGTTCGGCCCCATCGGTCCGATGCTCATCAGTCAATCTCTTCCTGAGCCGTGCGGCTCATCCGGGTACGGGTGGTACAGCGCGCGGGGCGGGCATCAGATTCCGCCGTGAGACGCTGGTCTCACGGTGCCCCTCGCACGGTGCCGCTCGCACGGTGCCCCTCGCACGGTGCCCCTCGCACGGTGCCCCTCGCACGGTGCCCCTCGCACGGTGCCCCTCGCACGGTGCCCCTCGCACGGTGCCCCTCGCACGGTGCCCCTCGCACGGTGCCCCTCGCACGGTGCCGCTCGCACGGTGCCGCTCGCACGGTGCCGCTCGCACGGTGCCGCTCGCACGGGCGGCGTCGGAAGCTCACCCGCCTCCGCCGGCCACAGCGTGTGGAGGGAGGGCGCACTCCGCACCCGAACTCGACACGCTCCGGCCGCGCCCTAGCCGGCGTGTGAAGGCGCGGCACGCACCACACCCGAAACCCACACGCCCCCGCCACCCCCAGCCGACGTGGGGACATGCGGCGCGCACCACGCCCAAAACCCACACACCCCCGCCACCCCCAGCCGACGTGGGGACATGCGGCGCGCACCGCACCCGAAACCCACACACCCCCGCCACCCCCAGCCGACGTGGGGACATGCGGCGCGCACCGCACCCGAAACCCACACACCCCCGCCACCCCCAGCCGACGTGTGTGGACGCGCGGCGCGCACCACGCCCGAAACCAACACACCCGCCACCCCCACCCCGACGTGGGGAAACGCGGCGCGCACCACACCCAAAAACCACACACCCCCGCCACCCCCACCCCGACGTGGGGAAACGCGGCGCGCACCACGCCCGAATGCCACACGGTCGTGGTGGCGGATGCGGCGTGCCGTCGGTCCGGTCCTGCGGTTGGCACGGGCGCGGAGTCGGCATCGGCCGGACGCCGCGCCCCGGGCGAGCGGTCCGGGCGTGAGACGCTGGTCGCATGGCCGCGCCCCTGCTCGTGGTAGACGCCGCGAACGTCGTCGGATCCGTTCCGGACGGTTGGTGGCGGGACCGTGCCGGGGCGACCTCCCGGCTGCGCGACGGGCTCACCGGGATCCGCACGGCCGGGCTGCCGGACCTGCCCCCGCCGGTCGACGTGGTGCTGGTGGTCGAGGGCAAGGCCCGCGACATCGCGGAGACACCGGGGGTACGCCTGGAGCGCGCCGCCGGATCCGGCGACGACGCGATCGTGGCCGTGGTGGCGGCCGAGGCACCGGCCCGCCGGGTGGTGGTCGTGACGGCCGATCGTGGACTGCGGGAGCGGGTCACCGCGCTCGGCGCCGAGGTACGCGGCCCGACCAGCGTGCCGCGCCGATGACCCCGGTCGCGCCGTGGGAGACGGTCGGCCTGGCCGGCGGGGAGCGGAGCAAGCCGGCGGCCCGGTCGCGGTGCACGAGGCCGACTGAGCCGGGCCGGGTGGCCGCCCGGCAGATCTCACAAACCGGGCAGGCGAGCACGACCCGCGCAGGGGGAACGATAGTCTGAAGAGAGTTACCGGTTCCGAGCCTCAGGAGGCTGCACGAGTGGCCAGCGTTGCCGAGGTCAGAGCGGCGGTGGACGCCGCCCTCCAGCAGGTCACCGAGGGGCAGGCCGCGATCCAGGCGGCGCGGGAGAAGCTCGGCGAGGCGCAGCAGAGCCTGGCCGCCGCGCTGGACGGCAGTGCCAACGACGCGGTCGGCGCCGCGTACGCGTCGTTGTCGCAGGCCGATCAGCAGCTCGAAGAGTGCCTCGGCGCGACCCTGATGGCCGTCGAGCAGGCCCAGACCTACACCTCGATGCTGTAACGCGATGTCCCAGCTGCAGGAACTCGGCGCCCAGCTCCGGGCCACCGCCGACGAGCTGCCCACGGGCCTGGTCACGGTCGCCCTGGAACGTCTGCGCAGCGCCGCCGAGCTGCTCAACTGGGTGCGCCAGACGTCGGTCGACCCGCTCGGCGTACCGCAGCTCGGCAACGCGGTCGAGCACGCCGAGCACGCCGCCGCGGCGCTGCGGACCGCGCAGGACGCGATCGCCGCGTACCTCGCGATGCTCGGCCTGGCCGCGGACGCGGCGGCGCCGCCGGACTCCGACTGGCGGGCCACTCTGGACGGCGGCGACGCCGCCCGGCGGGACGGGTCCGCGCCCCCGCCGGAGGGTCTGGGCCCGTGGTGGCACGAGCGGGTCGCCCAGCTCACCGGCGAGGCGCCGCCGCCGGCCGAACAGCCCGAGACGGAGAAGGTGGACACCACCGAGCTGCTGCGCCGGGTCGCCGCCGGGGTGCGCTCCGGCGACCGGGCCCGGCTGGGCCGCGACCTGCACGCGGTGAACGCCTCCACCGGCCTGGGCCTGTCCGCGGTCACTCCGCCGGTGCTGCACCGCCTGGCCGGCGACCTGCTGGGGCACGAGCCGCGCCCGGAAGACCTGGACCGCCTGCGCGGCGCCGCGTCCGGGCGGGTCAAGTCGTTGCTGCCGGGCACCCCGCCGGCCGTCCTGGACACCCTGCTCGCCCGGATCTGCCGGGTCCCGGCGCAGGCCGGCGAGCCGCCGCACCCGGCCGACTCCGCGGTGACCTCCAGCGTGCTGACCGGCGTGCTGCTGGCCCGGCTCGGCCGCGACCCCGGCGCGCTGAACCCGTCCGCTCCCGAGCCGCCGCGCCCTCCGGCCGCCGACGCCGACGATGCCTGACTCCCGGGCCGAGCAGATCCTCGACGTCCGCGCCGCGCTGTCCCACGCGCTCGGTGCGGCGCAGGCGGCGCTGGAGGCGGCGCACCAGCGGCACCGGGCCGCGGTGGAGCACCGGGACCGGGTCGCCGCCGCGGCGGAGCGCAAGAAGGTGAAGCTGGCGCTGCAACGCGACCGCCGGCTGCACGAGATCGACCTGCGCCACCACGACGACCTGGCCGCGCTGGCCGGCGCCGCGGCCGCGGCGGGGGTGGCGAGCGCTCCCGGTGCCGCCGGTACGGCCTGGCCGGACTGGCGGCCGACCCCCGGCCGGCCCGGCGGCCCGGCCCCCGAACTGCGCGTGGGCCGGCTGCTGCTGCCGTACGACGGCGAGGTCCCGGCGCTGGTGCCGCTGCTGGACCGCGGGCACGTGATGGTGCGCGGCGACGCCCGGCTCGGCGACGACGTGGTGGCCGGTCTGCTGCTCCGCGCGCTCGGCACGGCCCGCGCCGGCACGGTGCACCTGACCGGGTACGACCCCGAGCACCTCGGCGGCGGGCTGGCCGGGTTCGCCCCGCTGGCCCCGGCCGGCGTGCTCACCTTCGTCGGGCCCGGCGGACTGCCCGGCCTGCTCGACGACCTGGTGGACCACGTCCGGCGGATCAACGAGACGGTGCTGGCCGGGGAACACGCCTCGCTGCGGGCGCTGGCCGCGGCCACCGGGCGGCGCCCGGAACCGTGGCGGGTGGCGGTGCTGCTCGGCGCGGACCGCCCGGACGAGTTGTCCCGGCACGAGCGGGGGCAGCTGGACCGGTTGCTGCGCACCGGCGCGGCGTGCGGCGTACACCTGGTGATCCGGGGTCTGCCGGTGGAGCCGGCGCCGGGCATCGAGGTGATCCACGCGGCCCCGGCCGACCGCACCCGGCTCAGCGGCGCCGGTGACCTGCCGGTCCGGCTCGACGCCGGGCCGCCGGCCGGGGTGCTGACCGCGACCAGCCGGGCGATCGCCGACGAGGTGGCCGCCGGGCCGGCGCCGGTGGCGCTGGACAGCCTGCTGCCCGCGACCGAGTGGACGGAGAGCTCGGCCACCGCGCTCACCGCGCCGCTGGGCGACAACCCGCAGGGCGCCGAGGTACGGCTGACGCTCAGCGACTATCCGCCGCACGCGCTGATCGCCGGGCCGTCCGGCACCGGCAAGACCAACCTGATCTACGCCTGGATGGGCGCCCTGTCCGCCCGCTACTCCCCCGCCGAGCTGGCGTTCTACCTGCTCGACTTCAAGGAGGGCGTGTCCTTCGCGCGGTTCGCCCCGGGCCGGCGCGACCCGAGCTGGCTGCCGCACGTCCGGCTGGTCGGGGTCAATGTCAACACCGACCGGGAGTTCGGCCTGGCGCTGCTGCGTTTCCTCGGCGGGGAGCTGCGCCGCCGGGCCGACGCCGCCAAGCAGTACGAGGTCACCAACCTGGCCGAGCTGCGCGCCGAGGACCCGGACGGGGCGTGGCCGCGGATCGTCGCGGTGGTCGACGAGTTCCAGGTGCTGCTGGCCGGCCGGGACGCGGTCACCACCGAGGCCGTCGAGCTGCTCGAGGACCTGGCGCGGCGGGGCCGGTCGCAGGGCATCCACCTGGTGCTGGCCAGCCAGGACGTGTCCGGCATCGAGGCGCTCTGGGGCCGGCCGGCGCTGGTCGCCCAGTTCTCGCTGCGGATCGCGCTGCCCCGCGCCCGCCGGGTGCTGGCCGAGACGAACACCGCCGCGGAGACGCTGCCCCGCTACCACGCGGTGGTCAACGCGGACTCCGGCGCGACCGAGGCGAACCGGATCGTCCGGGTGCCCGCCGCCGGGGACCGGGACAGCTGGAGCGCGCTGCAGCACCGGCTGTGGCGGCGGCGCCCGCAGGACCTGCCGCCGCCGCGGCTGTTCGACGGCGACGCGATCCCCCGGCTGGCCGACAGCCCGGACTTCGGCCGGCTCGCCACCGGCGGCGACGCCCCGATCGCGCTGCTCGGCGAGACCATCGACGTGACCTCCCGGTCGGCCCGCACCGTGCTGCGCCGGGCGCCGGGCCGCAACCTGGCCGTGCTGGGCACCCGGGTCGACGAGGCCTGCGCCGTGCTCGGCACCGCGGCGCGATCGGTGGCCCGGCAGTTCGCCCCCGGCGCCGCCCGGTTCACCGTCGGGTGCCTGGACGCGGACGCCCGCGCCTCGGTCGAGTCGCTGCGGACCGACCTGCCGGGTGCCGACTTCCGTTACACCGCCGACGACCTGGGCTGGGTGCTCGAGGACGCGGCCGGTGCCACCGAGCATCCGGCGGCCGACCACCCGCACTTCCTGTTCCTGTACGCGGCGGACGCCGCGCCCGCGCTGGGACCGTGGATTCGGCAGATCCTGCGGCACGGGCCGGAGCGGCGGATCCACGTGCTGGGCTGGTGGCGGGGCGCGGCGCTGCTGCGCGAGACGCTGGGCGGGCAGGGGTCCCGGACCGACGCCATCGGGTCGTGGGTGGCGCTGGACGTCCACGGCAGCGAACTCGCACCGTTCTATCCCGGTACCGGCGCGCCGGCCTGGTATCCGCGGCCCTGGCGGGCCCTGCACTTCGACCGTTCGGTGCACCGCGGCGCCGAAGTGATCATCCCGTACGGAGCGTCATGAGCCGGGCCGAGGCGCGGAGCGGGGGCGGGCAATGAGCGGAGCGGGGAGGTTACGGCCCGGACCACGGCGGCGGACGAGCGCCGAGACGCGGAGCGGGGGCAGGCAATGAGCGGAGCGGGGAGGCTACGGCCCGGACCACGGCGGCGGACGAGCGCCGAGACGCGGAGCGGGGGCAGGCAATGAGCGGGGAACTGCAGCCGGCCGAGCCGGTCGGCTACCGCGCGATCCTGCACCGGCTCACCCGGCTCGACGCGGAGGCGGCCGAGCTGCGCGCCGAGGCGGTCGAGTGGCACGACGACCGGCTGGCGGCGGTGCACGAGGCGGTCCGCGCCGCCGAGGACGACGTCCGGGCCGCCGCCGACGAGGTGCGCCGGGCGCAGCGGGACCGGGAGACGGTGGACGCCGGCGCGGCCGACATCTGGTCGCGGTTCGTGCACGACGTGGGGCCGTCGGCGGAGCGGTTCGGTACCACGCTGCCGCCGCCCACGGTGCCGCGGCAGCGCACCGCGGACGCCGAGGAGTTCCTGCAGGAGGCGTCGAACAAGGTCCGGTACGTGCCGCCGGCCCGGCCGCTGGGGTCCGCCGCGACCCTGTTGTTCGCCGCGTTCGGGTTCCTCGGTGGCGCGGTCGGCGTGCTGGCGTACCAGCTGTTGCGCTGGGCCGGCCGGGAGGCCGGCGGCGACTTCGCGGTCGCCCTGCCGGTGCTGGCCCTGATCGCGATGCTGCTGGGCCCGGTGCTGGCGGTGGTGGCCGCGAAGCGCACCGCGGACCACCGCGGCGTCGGGCTGGACGCCGCGGCGGTGGCCACGGTGCTGGGTACCGGCCTGGCGACGGCCGGCGTGCTCTACGCGGTGCTGCGCGGCCCGGGCTGATCGGCCGGCACCACCAGCGCCTCCTTGAGCAGCCGGCGGGCCAGCACGAGGCGGTCCGGGTCGTCGTCCAGCGGCAGCTCGCCCACCCGGTACGCGCCGCCGCCCAGCACGGTCCGCAGCGCCGGCGCACAGTACGCCGGGAACCGCAGCGTGCGCCCGACCAGCCGGAGCACCACGTGGTCCGGGCCGTCGTCGGTGAGCCGCCAGCGCAGTCCCTCGCGTACCGTGATCCGGCTGTCCGGGTCCAGGCCGGCCACGAAGTCGATCTGGGCGAGCGGGCTGATCGGGGCGGGCCGGGCGGCCGGCCACTCCCGGTCGCGCAGCCGGGCGGCCACCTCGGCCGGGTCGGCGGTCCGCAGCCAGTCCCGCAGCGCCGCCACGGTGTCGGCGAGTTCCGGCGCGAGCCGGTCCGGGTCGCCGACGTCCAGGCCGAACGGCAGCGTGGCGCGCAGCCGCTGGTCCTGCACGGCGAGCCCGAGCAGCTCCTCGACCAGGGCGTACCGGGTGAGCGCCCGGATCCCGACGGTCAGGTGCAGGGACCGCGCGCCCTGCGCCTCGGCCGAGTGCAGCCAGCCGCGGGGCAGGTAGAGCGCGTCGCCGGGGGCCAGTACGACGTCCAGCGCGGCCGGTCCGCGGGCGGTGGCGCCCACCTCCTCGGCACGCCCGCCCCAGGGCTGGCGTTCCAGCGGGTCGGGCAGCACCGGCGGGTGGATGCGCCAGCGTTTGGTGCCGTCCACCTGCAGCACGAACACGTCGTGGGTGTCGTAGTGGGTGGCGAAGCCCTGGCTGGCCGGCGGCGTCAGGTACGCGTTGATCTGCAGCGGCTGGTGCAGTTCGGCGCCCAGGTGCCGGGCGAAGTCGATCAGCGGCGGCCAGATCCGGTGCAGGCCCTGCAGCACCAGCGTGGCGCCGTCCGCGTACAGCCGCATGACCTGGTCGTCGAGCACCTGGTCGCCGACCTCGGCGCCGGCTCCGCCGGAGCCGGTGAACCGCCCGGCCGGCAGCACGGTGCCCTGCCGGGCGATCCGCAGGAAGGGGGTACGCAGGCCGCGGCGGCTGAACAACTCGTCGACCGCGTCCGGGGAGAGCAGATCGGTGAAGCCGTCCGGCCCGGCCAGTTCACCGGCGCGGGAGAGCAGCGGCTGCTGACCCCAGTACGCGGCGGCGAACTTCTCCGGGTCGGTGGCGATGCAGCGCAGCAGTGCCGGGCGGTGGGCGCCGCCCGGCACGTCGTTCGTCATCGGGTCAGCTCTCAGCGGGCACTGCCGTCGGCGCCGCCGTCGTGACCCTGCGGGTCGGCACCGCCGTCCGCCGGACCCTCGCCCGACGCGCCGCCGTCCGCACCGCCATCATGGCCCTGCGGGTTCGCGCCGCCGTCCGCCGGACCCTCGCCCGACGCGCCGCCGTCCGCACCGCCGTCATGGCCCTGCGGGTTCGCGCCGCCGTCCGCCGGACCCTCGCCCGACGCGCCGCCGTCCGCACCGCCGTCGTGACCCTGCGGGTTCGCGCCGCCGTCCGCGGGGCCCTCTCCGCCGCTGGTGGCGCTGCCGCCGGTGATGTCGTCGTCGCTGAGTCGCATGGCGTCACTCCTTGCCTGGACGTGCCCCGGCATTCCGGCCGGGGCTGGTGGAGATCTCGTCGTACCCCGCAGCGATCATCCATAACCACCGCGCAACCAGGCTGCGCCCCGGGTGTCCTCGGCCGGGGCCGGTGGCGGCCGAATGGCCGGGCATGCCCGCCCGCCTCCTCGCCCCGGTCGCCGTGGCCGCCGTCCTCGCCGTTCCCGGCGCGCCCGGTCCGGCCCAGGCCGGCCCGGCCCCCGCGGCGCCGGTCCCGGCGGCCGCGACCCGGGCGACTCCGGCGGCGGTGGAGGTGCCCGCGCGGCCGTCCGGCGGTGCGCTGGTCGGGCCCGCGGTCACGGTCGCCGCGGGTGCCTTCCCGGCCGGGCAGCGGTTCGTCTCGGCGGCCGTGTCGGCCCGGCACTCGGCCGGCTCGTCGCGGCGCGCCACCATGTTGTCGGTGGAACTGACCTGCGGCGGCCAGTCCGTACAGGCCACCACGAACGTGGTCACCAGCGCGGTGCTCACGCCCCGGCGGGTGATGCGCGACGCGCGGGCCTGCACGGTGGTCGCCCGGTCCGCGGTCAACGACGCCACCCCGGCCGACGGGCTGCGGGTCACCGCGACGCTGACCTCGGCACCGGCGTCCTGGGGCGCGGTGGGCTACTCGCCGGCCGGCCATCCGCGGTTGCTCCGGCCCGGCGCGCGGCGGCAGGTGGTCCCGGTGACCGCCACCGTGCCGCCCGGCATCCGCACGGTCCGGGTCACCGGCGACGTCAAGGTGACGACGTGCACGTCGGTGGGCGGCTCCCGGGAGAACGGTTCGCCGCCGCGGTGCGCGGCGCACCGGGTCGACGCGGCCGGCACCCGGGTGCGGGTGTCGCTGGTCGTCCGGCAGGGATCCACCACCGGCGGCCACTGCGCGGTCCGGACGGTCGCGTCGCACACCGTGCACGTCGCCAAGCGGGTGCACCACGCGATGGTCTCGCCGGCCGGCACGTTCACCCTCTCCGCCGCCCCGGGCTGCGGCCGGGTGGTGCGCGCCCAGGTGCACGTCCGGGTCCTCGGCGGCGCCGACCTGGTGATCCACCGCAAGGGCACGATCACCAGCCTCTATCGATGACGACCACCGACCGGGAGAGAACCGTGCGAGCGATCCGCTGGATCCTGATCCTGCTGTCCGTGGTGTCCGGCACGCTGGTCGCGGGCCCGGCCCAGGCCGCGCCGGCCGCGGTACGGGTGATGACCTTCAACCTCTGCGGCAACGTGTGCCGCCACGGCGAGGTGGCCGGCACCGCCGCGCACGCGGCGTACCAGATCCGGAGCCGGCGGGTGGATGTGGCGTTCCTGCAGGAGGTCTGCTACTCCCAGTTCCTCGGCGTGCGGTCCCGCCTGCGCAAGCACGGCTACACCGCGACGTTCGCCCGGACGACCGGCGGCGGACGGTGTGACGACGACGACCGCCGGCACGGCCGCGGCTTCGGCCTGGCCATCGTGGCGAAGGGCAAGCTGACCGGCCGGGTGGCCCGGTTCCTGCCCAGCCCGGCGTCGGCCGGCCCGGAGCCGCGCGCCCTGCTCGGCGCGACCGTGACCGTGCACCGGCGCCGCGTCTTCGTGGCCACCACGCACACCGCGCCCGGCGGCCCGAACCTGGACGCGCAGCTGGCCGCCGTACACCGCTACCTGGCGCCGATCGCGGCCGGCCGGCGGGTGCTGTTCGGCGGCGACCTCAACATGCTGCCGCACCGGCCCGGGCTGGACGTGTACTTCAGCGCGGCGTCGCCCGGCGGCCGGGGCGTGTTCCGGGACGCGGACGGCGGCCGGTTCACCCCGGCGTGCCGGTGCGGCCGGCCCACCTTCCGCACCGTCCCGCGCAAGATCGACTATCTGTTCGGCAACGAGCGGTTCTTCCGCCCCCGGTCGGCCGCGATCGCCGGCACCGGCTTCTCCGATCACCGGGTGTACGTCGGTGACTTCGTCATGCTGGGTGGGTAGTAGCCGGTACGTGCTTCTCATCGGAACCTCCGGATGGCAGTACCGCGACTGGCGCCCGGCCCGGGACCAGGTCGTCGAGCGGCCCTACCTCTACCCCGCCGGGCTGCCGCAGCGGCGGTGGCTGGAGCACTACGCGGACCGGTTCGCCACGGTCGAGGTGAACAACGCGTTCTACCGCCTCCCCGAGCGCGACACGTTCCAGCAGTGGCGCGAGCGCACCCCGGACGGCTTCCGGTTCGCGGTCAAGATGAGCCGGTACCTCACCCACATCAAGCGGCTGCGCGACCCGGCCGAGCCGGTGGCCCGCTTCCTGAGCCGGGCCGACGCGCTCGGCGACAAGCTCGGCCCGGTGCTGCTGCAGCTGCCGCCCACCCTGCGGGCGGACGTGGCGGCGCTGGCCGACACCCTGCGCCGGTTCCCGGCCGGCGTCCGGGTGGCGGTGGAACCGCGGCACCCGACCTGGTGGACCGACGAGGTGCGCGGGGTGCTGGAACGGCACGGCGCGGCGCTGTGCTGGGCGGACCGGCTGGGCCGGCCGGTGACCCCGCTCTGGCACACCGCCGACTTCGGGTACGTGCGGCTGCACGAGGGCCGGGCGCGACCCTGGCCCCGGTACGGCCGCACGTCGCTCTCCGCCTGGCTGGACCGGATCGGTGCGGGGCTGCCCGGCGTACCGGTGTGGGTGTACTTCAACAACGACCCGGGCGGCGCCGCGGTGATCGACGCCCGGGCGCTGGCGGCGCAGGCCCGGCGTCGGGACGTCGCGGTCAGCCGTACCCCGTAGCCTGTTCCGGTGTTGATCGTCGAGTTGAACGGCCGGGCGCCCGGGCCGGCCGAATGGCACCGCGCCGCCACCGCACCGTACGGCCACTTCACCTCCATGCAGGTGCGCGACGGCCGGGTCCGCGGGATGGCGCTGCACCTGGCCCGGCTGGACGACGGCAATGCGGCGTTCTTCGGCCGGCGCGGCGACGTCGACGAGGAACTACGGCTGCGCGGGCTGATCCGGCACGCGCTCGGCGACGTCCGGGACGCCTCGGTGCGGGTCTCGTTCGTCGCCTCGGACACCGACCGGCCGGACGTGCTGGTGGCGGTGAGCGACCCGGGCGACGACCGGCCGGGGCCGCCGTTGCGGGTGCGGACCGACGTCTACGAACGCGAGTGGCCGGAACAGAAACACGTCTCCACCATGGGCCTGCGGTACGCGCAGCGGCGGGCCCGCACCTACTCCTTCGACGACGCCCTGTTCGTCGGCCGGGACCAGCTGATCCGCGAGGGCAGCATGTGGAACGTCGCGTTCTGGGACGGCGAGCAGGTGGTGTGGCCGCAGGCGCCGATGCTCAAGGGCGTCACCATGGTGCTGCTGCAGGTGGCGATGACGATGGCCGGCACCCCGTGGACGATGCGCCCGGTCCGCCGCGCCGAACTGCCCGACCTGCTGGCCGCCGCGGCGGTGAACTCGCGCTGCCCGGCGCAACCGGTCGCCGGCATCGACGAGGTGGCGTACGGCGAACATGCCACCCTGGTCAAGGTGCTGAACGGGGCGTGGGCCACCGTGCCCTGGGACGAAATCTGACTACCGTCCGGGCGGATGTCGCCGCCGATCGTCCGACTTCGCCGCGCATCTGTTTGCACCGCGGCACTCCCGCTCCAGTCTGTATCCCGTGTCGTACGCCCCCGCACCGCCGCCGCCGGCGGACGCCCGGCAGCCGGCGGGAACACCGGCGTGGGCCTGGACGGTGCTGGCCGTGGCGGTGCTGTTCCTGGGCAGCGCGGGCTGGTTCGCGTACCAGCGGGGCGCCATCGGCAAGGACTCCGGCGTGACCGCGTGCGAGGCGATGCGGGACGGCGACCGGACGCTCTCCGGCGCGGCCCGGGAGTCCGCGCCGATCACCGAGGCGGAGTACCGCGACCTGCGCGCGGTGTTCGAGGACTCCCGGTACGACGACATCCGCGACCACGGCACCCGGCTGGTCGACCTGGTCTGGCAGATGTCGCAGCTGCCCGGCGGGGAGGACGGCGTGGCGATGCTGGCGTACCTGGGCCCGCTGACCACGCACCTCACCGGCCTGCAGTCGGCGTGCGCGGACCGGGGCGTGATCGTGAACCTGAACGCCGGCACCCCGGCCGGCCCGTCCGCCGGTCCCAGCCCGGCGTGCGCCGACGTCTTCGACCCCGGCCGGGTGATCGACCAGAAGGTGGCGCTGGCGCCGTGCCAGGATCCGGACGGCAAGCTGAAGGCCGTGGGCAACTTCGTCTGCGTGGACGGCCGGTACCTGTTCCAGGTCGACGCGAGCACCGGCGCACCGGCCGGGTGGGGGTTCGGCGGCCGGGCGTACCGGGAGACCAGGGACGCCGCCACCGACCCGGACTACGCCGCCGCGTACCGGGACTGCACGACCTGATCAGTCGCCGAGCAGGTCGATCAGCTTGCTGGCGTTGCGCTGCGCGTAGTCCGCGTAGCAGTTGTTCATGAAGACCTGGGTGTGTTCCGCCTCGTCGGCCAGTTCGCGCAGCCTGGGGGCCCACTCCCGGAGTTCGGCGTCGGAGTAGCGGTAGCCGAACTTCTCGTGGATGTCCTTGCTGGTCCACTTCTCGCTGTGGCCGTGGAAGCGGACCACCGCCAGGTCCGCGGTGGCCGCCAGCACCGGCGGCACCGACGACTTGTGGCCCTGCGGCATGTCCACGCTGACGAACGCCAGCTTGTGCGCGCGCAGGAAGTCGAGCGTCTCGTTCGCGTTCGCGCCGTCGAACCAGGACGCGTTGCGCAGCTCGAACACCGGGCGCAGCGGCTTGCAGCGGGCCGCCACCTCGAGCAGGTACTCCTTGTTGGACTTGCGGATGCCGAACCACGGCGGGAACTGGAACAGCACCGCGCCGAGCTTGCCGGCCGCCACGAGCGGGTCCAGCGCGGAGAGGAAACGGGTCCAGATCTCCTCGTACGTCTGCGGGGTCAGGTCGTCGGGGTAGACGTTCTTCTTCTCGGTGTCCGGGCGCAGATCCTTGTAGATCGCCGACACCTTCGTCGGGTGGCCGGTGAGCAGGCTGAACGCCTTGATGTTGAAGGTGAAGCCGGCCGGGGTGCGCTCGGCCCACAGGCGGGTGGTCTGCTCGGCCGGCGGGCCGTAGTAGGTGGAGTCCACCTCCACCACCGGGAACTGCCGGGCGTAGTAGGCCAGCCGCTTCTCCGGCGTGGTCGCGGTCTGCGGGTACCACCCGGAGTCGAGCAGCGTCCGGTCCGTCCAGGAGGCCGTGCCGACCGCGATCGAACCCATGCCGACCAGATTAGGCGGGATGCGGCCGGTCCGCCGCCGGACGACCGGCGGCGGACCGGGGACGCACGACGCTCAGCCCGCGCGGCGTTCGCGGTTGGACTTGCAGGCCACGCAGCTGGTGGCGGACGGGAACACGGTCAGCCGCTCGGTCGGGATCGGCTTGCTGCAGCCTTCGCAGTTGCCGTACGTGCCGTCGGACAGCCGCTGCAGCGCGTGCTCGGCCTGCGCCCGGCGGTCCAGCAGGGTACGGATCAGGGACGACGCCGCGTCCCGCTCGGCGGTCTTGGAGCCGCTGTCGGCCTGGTCGTCGCCGGCCGCGTCGCCGATCTCCACCAGCCGCAGCCGCTGGTTCTCCGCGACGGCTTCCTCGTACTCGGTGTTCAGGTCGTCGAACCGGTTCTGCAGGACGATCCGGATCTGCTCGATCTCATCGACGGAACGCCCCTTGGCGGTCTCGGCGCCCTTACCCGTGATAACTGCTCCGTTGACGAGCATGCGTCCCCCTGCCCTTCCCTCTGCCCCTACCGGTGGACTCCCCCGCGCCGGCCCCTTGGCACTCACCGTGGAGCCGGCTGATACCCAGCAGCGAAGATCCCAAACCAGATCTTCGCTGAAAAGTAGTCGGAGCATAACTGTCTGTGCTGGTTTCCGCTACGGAGTGCCCGAACCCGCCCTCGCGTCGCAGGTCACGCAGCCGGGTCCAGTCCGATACGTGGACTGATCAGGACGGGTCGAGGACCATCGCGGGGCGCCTCGGGTCGTCCACCCGGACCACCACGTCGGCGAACGACGCCGGGTCCACCTCGTCGCCGTAGCGGGCGTACGCGGGCAGCGTCCAGCGCAGGTGTTCCTCGGTGCGGCGGCGCAACGCGGCCGCGGACAGCGACAGGTGCACGGTCACGTCGAAGTCCAGGCCGGCGCCGAGCAGCAGGGTCCCACTGACCAGTACCACGGCCGTCGGCGGCAGCACGGTGTAGGGCTCGCGGGTGGCCCGGTCGGTGACCGGGTCCCAGAGCCGGGTCACCACCCGGCCCGAGCCGTCCGGACCGGCCGGGTCGAGAACCTCCCGCCGCAGCGCCGCCTCGTCGAACCACCCGGTGTAGAACGCGTCCGGATTGGTGCGGCCGGACTCCAGGCGGACCGAGGCGGGGCGCAGGAAGTCGTCGGTGGACACGCGTACCGCCGGGCGGCCGCGGACGCGCAGCGGGCCGACCAGGGCGTCGGCGAGGGCGGCCGGATCGGCCGCGGGCGCGCCGTCGACCGCGACGCGGAGCCGGCGGCCGGGGCCGGCGCCGGCCAGCCGGTCGGCCAGTTCCTCGACGAGGACGTCGAAGGACACCGGGCGCACGCGCATGCACCCAGGCTAGGCGGTCTACTCGTGCGGCCGGATCTCGACCCGGGCGTCGTCGGCCAGGCGGTAGCCCACGCCGTACACCGTGGTGATCAGCGGAACCTGGTTGCCCAGCTTGACCCGCAGCCGCCGGACGTGGACGTCGACGGTGCGCTCCCCGGTGTGCTCGTAGCCCCACACACCGACCAGCAGCTGGGCCCGGGTGAACACCCGGCGCGGATTGTCGGCCAGGAACTGCAGCAGGTCGAACTCGAGCCGGGTGAGCGGCAGCACCCGGCCGTCGATCACCACCTGGCGGGACGCGCTGAGCAGCCGGACCTCGGCGCCGTGGGCCGGCTCCGGGCAGTCCTCGAGCGGAATCGCCCGGCCCCCCTCGGAGGCGAGCGCCACCGCGCCGTTGCCGGCCTCCACCAGCTCGCGGACGGCCTCGATCAGCCGGTAGGCCTGCGGGGTGAGCGCGTCGTCGGTGAGCGGGATGGCGACCGTGAGCGTCAGCTTCGGTGCGGCCGGCCCCCCGGCCGCGCGCCGGGCCGCGCCCTCCGCCGGGCGCCGGATGGTGGCGACGCGTCCCGACCGCGTCGCGTGTCGTCCCGTGCGCGCCGACACGGCGGTGACCGGCATGAAGCCTCCTGGAAGACAAACAAATTTTGAAGAAAACCGAGCGCGGCCCTTAATGCATCCTGCTGCATTTATTGAGGGAAGCCGAGAACGATATTTCCGTTGTACCAGTCATGGGGTCAAGATGGCAACCACACTGTGGGAAGGTCGTTCCACATTCACATAGATGCATCAGCGGCGCGGAGCCGACGGGAAAGGTAATGCGATTGCCGTCACGTTATGCCACCCCGAAAGAAATCTTTCCGACGCCCCGATTAATTGGCGGCGGACGGCAGGCGCCACCCCGGGATGGACGGCCAGCGCACGGTCAGCACCACCGTCTCGCAGTCGCCGGAACGCCAGGAATGGTCTTCACCCGGGCCCCAGACGACGTAGTCCCCGGGCTCGCGCAGCAGCACGGTCCGGTCCCGTAACTCGATGTCGAACGACCCGCGGATCAATATCAGCAGGGCGGTACGGGTCTCCCCGGTGGCCCACGCCGCACGTCGCTCCCCCGGCGGATGCACCCCCCACTTCACCTCGACGTCCGCACTGTGCAACACGTCACCAGCAGGCATGAAATGACCCAGCAACCATCCCTGGTTGCGCGCGCCGTCGGTACCCGCACGGCCAACGTAGACGTTCTCCGCCACCGCGGAGAGGTTACCGGACCGTGAATGTAGGCTCAGCACCGTGGCTGAGGAATTGGACATCGCGACGATCGCGTTCGCACACCAGATGTTCGACCTGGCGAGGAGCGGTGCGACCACGGAACTGACCGCGAACCTCGATGCCGGTCTACCCCCGAACCTGACGAACGACAAGGGTGACACACTACTCATCCTCGCGGCCTATCATGCCCATCCGGACACGGTGGCTGCCCTACTGGCGCACGGAGCCGATCCGGCCCGGGTCAACGACCGCGGCCAGACCGCCCTCGCGGCGGCCGTGTTCCGCCAGTCCCACGAGGCGGTCGGCGCGCTGCTCGCCGCCGGCGCCGACCCCCACGACGGCAACCCGTCGGCCGCCGCGACCGCGGCGTTCTTCCAGTTGCCGGAGATGACCGCACTGTTGGAGGCCCGCCATGGGGAATGACTCCGGCGCCGTTCCGGCCGGACTGGACGAGGCCCGCGCCCTGCTCCGCGGGCTCGACGAGGGGCAGCTCGCGGACGCGGTCCGGTCGTTCGACGACGAACGGGACCGGCGGTGGATCGAATACCGGCCGCGGCAGCGAGCCGGCCTGAGCCTCGCCGACATGGGCACCGACACCCGCAAGGCCGCACACCGGCTGCTCGCCACCGCGCTCAGCCCGCCGGCGTACGCGCAGGCCATGGCCGTGGTGGCGCTGGAGGAGGTGCTGGACCGGCAGGAGGGCTGGCACCGCCGACGGCACAGCGAGGATTTCCGCGTGGTGGTGTTCGGCACGCCCGGCGACGACCGGTGGGCCTGGCGCTTCGAGGGCCACCACCTCTCGGTGACGATGACCGTGGTGGACGGCGTGGTGTCGCCGGCACCGGTGTTCCTGGGCGCCGACCCGGCCCGGGTCGACCTCGCCGGCCGCCCGGTACTGCGTCCCCTCGCCGTCGAGGAGGACCTGGGCCGTGAGCTGCTGCTGGCGCTGAGCCCGGCCGCGCGGGACCGGGCCGTGGTGGCCGACGAGGCGCCGTCCGACATCCACAGCGCCACCCGCCCCGCGGCGCACCGGCTGGAGCCGGCCGGCGTACCCCGTGCCGACCTGGCCCACGACCAGCGCGACCTGCTCGACCAGCTGATCCGGGTCTACCTGGGCCGGCTGCCGGACGACCTGGCGGCGCGGCTGGCCGGGAACGTGCGGGACGCCTGGTTCGCCTGGGAGGGCCCGCCCGGCCCGGGCACCCGGCACTACTACCGGATCCAGGCCGACGACCTACTCATCGAGTACGACAACACCACCGCCGACGGCAACCACGCGCACACCGTGCTGCGGCGCCCCCGCGGCGACTTCGGCGGCGACGTCCTCGCCGCGCACCACGCCGGCCCGTCGCACCAGACCTGACGCCCGGCCGCCCGGGACCCGGGCGGCGGGTGGAGCCGCGGTGCGCTCCACTTTGCGCACAGCCATGCCCGGCGCGCGTGCGTGTGGCGACACGGCGCCCTCCGCACCAAACTCCCCACACACCACCAACGACCACCGCGCGTGGGACGGTCCGGCGCCCTCCGCACCAGAACTCCCCACGCACCACCCCGCCCGGTCGCGTGTGCCGAAACACGGCGTGCTCCGCACCGGAGTTTCACACGGGCCGGGCGACGGGCAGGGTGAGGGCGCGCAGGGCACACGAGGGACGCAGAACGTCTGCAGACTCGGAGCCGACAGGATTGCCGCCAGCGGTGCAGGGCAGCGCGCACCCCGGACCCGCCGCACACCTGGCGGCCGGGCCGGGGGCGCGGACGAGCTAGCGGCCCGCGCCGGACGCGATCCGGCGGCCCACCGCCGAGATGAGGCGGTCCAGTTCGGAGCCGAACGGGTTGTCGTGCACCAGGTACGTCCAGGTGGCGCTGGGCCGCACGATCTGCGCGCGCTCCGGCTCCCAGCCCTCGGAGAGGTCGGCCTCCTCGAACGTCTCGATGGTGCGCGCCTCGATCTGGGTGAACAGTTCCTGGAACGCCGGCACCGCGGAACGGTGGAACTCGTCCAGCGGGTCGAGCTTGCCGAGCGCGCGCAGGTGTACGCCCTCGCGGACCTCGGAGAGCAGGGCCAGGTGTTCGGCCCACAGCCGGTCCAGGTGGTAGAGCGCGATGGACCGGGCGGCGTCGGAGAGAATGTCCTCGTCCAGCGACTTGGCCTTCTCCGGCGAGCGTTCGAGCAGCATGATCGCCGCCACCTCGCTGGTCAGCAGGCGCTCGCGGCGTTCCGCCAGGGCGACGCGCTGCTGCTCGATGACCACGCTGTAGCGCCAGGTGTTGCGGTGGATCTCGTGGTTCACGCCCTCGGCGACGCGCTGGGCGTGCTCGACCGCGTACTCGGCCTGGTCGTCGTGCACCACGCCGTCCATGTCCATCCGCGGGGACGGGGGCAGGGCGTCGCCGGCGTGCCGGGTGATCAGGTCGTCCTCGAGGCTGACGAAGAAGACCGAGCCGCCGGGGTCGCCCTGCCGGCCGGCGCGGCCGCGGAGCTGGTCGTCGACGCGGCGGCTGTCGTGGCGGCCCGAGCCGATCACGAACAGGCCGCCGAGTTCGACCACCTTGTCGCGGTTCTTCTCGTCGCTGCCGCCGAGGCGGATGTCGACGCCGCGGCCGGCCATCTGGGTGGACACGGTGACCGCGCCGAGCGCGCCGGCCTCCGCGATGATCGCGGCCTCCTCGTCGTCGTTCTTGGCGTTCAGCACCACGCTGGGTACGCCGGCCGCGGCGAGCTGCTGGGACAGCAGCTCGGACGCCTTCACGTCGAGCGTGCCGATCAGGACCGGGCGGCCCTTCTCGTGGGCGATCTTGATCTCTTCGACCAGCGCCTCGTCGCGCGTCTCGTGCGCCGAGTAGATCCGGTCCGGCTCGTCCTCGCGGATGTTCGGGGTGTTCGGCGGGATCACCGCGACCTCGAGGTTGAAGTACTCGCGGAGCTGCTCGCCGACGTGCACGGCGGTGGCGGTCATACCGCACACGGTGCGGTAGAGCGCGATGTACGCCTGCACGGTGATGGTGTCCAGCACCTCGCCCTCGGCGGTGGCGGTGAGGCCTTCCTTGGCCTCGACCGCGGCCTGCAGCCCGTCCGGCCACCGGCGGCGCTGGGCCACCCGGCCCCGCATCTCGTCGATGAGTTCCACCGAGCCGTCGCGGACGATGTAGTCGATGTCGCGGCGCAGCAGCGCGCGGGCGTGCAGGGCGACGTTCACCGCGGAGAGCTGCGCGACGTGCTCGTCGGCGTACAGGTCGATGCCGAGTTTCTCCTCGACGGCCTCCAGGCCGGCGGCGGTGAACGCCACACTGCGGCCGTCGTCGGCGACCTCGAAGTGCTTGCCGGCGCGCAGGTCGCGCACCACGTCGGCGGCCTCGTGCACCGGGTCGCTCTCGGTGTGCAGGCTGCCGGCCAGCACCATCGGCACCCGGGCCTCGTCGATCAGGATGGAGTCGGCCTCGTCCACCACGGCGGTGGCCAGGGTCCGCTGCACCCGGTCGGCGACGTCCGTGACGAGCTGGTCGCGCAGGTAGTCGAAGCCGGCCTCGCTGACCGAGACGTACGTGACGTCGGCGGCGTACGCCTCGCGGCGTTCCTCCGGAGTGGACGCCTCGGTGACCCAGCCGACGGTGAGGCCGAGCAGCGTGTAGATGGGTTCCATCCAGGTGGCGTCGCGCTTGGCCAGGTAGTCGTTGACGGTGAGCACGTGCACCGGGCCGCGGCCGAGCCGGACGTGGCCGTAGGCGGCGATGGCGGCGGTGAGCGTCTTGCCCTCACCGGTGGCCATCTCGGCGACCTTCGCGTCCAGCAGCGCCATCGCGCCGACCAGCTGCACGTCGAACGGCCGCTCGCCGATCGCCCGGCGGGCCGCCTCCCGGCCGACCGCGCAGATCTCGCCCGGATCGCCGGCCGCCTGCGCCGCCGCGGTCAGCGCCGCGTCGTCGAGTTCACGCAGGGCGTCCTCACGGGCCTCGATGCCCGGCAGCCGCTTCTGGTACGGCGCCAGATTGATCGTCGTGCCCGGACGCTGCAGGAACTTGCGGAACCGGCTCTTCACTCGCTGCGACACACCCATGGGCCGCAACGGTACTGTATTTTCCTGATCGAGAGCTGTCAGGCTGCCGGATCCGGGACGAGCAGTTGGTGCGTGGCGAGTTCGCGGTACAGCGGACTGGTGTCGAGCAGTTCGGCGTGCGGGCCGGTGGCGACCACCCGGCCGCCGTCCAGGACCACGATCGTGTCGGAGTCGACCACGGTGCTGAGCCGGTGTGCCACCACGATCAGCGTGCGGCGGTGCGCCGCGGTGGCGATGGCGTGCCGCAGCGCGGCCTCGTTGCGGGCGTCCAGGTTGCTGGTCGGCTCGTCGAGCAGCAGGATCGGCGCGTCCGCCAGCAGCGCGCGGGCAATGGCGAGCCGCTGGCGCTCCCCGCCGGACAGCAGCACGCCGCCCTCGCCGACCGGCACGTCCAGGCCGTCCGGCGAGCGCCGCAGCAGCCCGTCCAGGTTCACCTCGGCGAGCGCGGCGCGCAGCCGGTCGTCGCCGGCGTCCGGCGCGGTGAGCCGCAGGTTGTCGCGCAGCGTGCCGGCCAGCACCGGCGCTTCCTGTTCGACGTAGCCGAGGCGGCGCCGCAGTGCGTCGCGGGGCAGGTCGCGCACGTCGGTGCCGTCCACGCAGAGCCGGCCCTCGGTGATCTCGTAGAAGCGTTCGATCAGCGTGAGCGCGGTGGACTTGCCGGCGCCGGACGGGCCGACCAGCGCCACCCGGTGGCCGCGCGGCACGGTGAAGGAGACGTCCCGCAGCACCGGTTCGCCGCCCGGGTAGGCGAAGGTGACCCGGTCGAACGCCACCGCCACGTGCCCGGTCACCGCCGGCCGGCCGGCCGGGGCCCGGTCGGCTGCGGCCTCCTCGGGCACCGCCAGGATCTCCTCGACCCGCTGCAGCGCGCCCAGGCCGGTCTGCAGCCGGGTGTACGCGTTCAGTGCCTGGCCGAGCGGCAGCACCAGGAAGAACAGGAACAGGATGAACGCCACCAGGTCGCCGACGCCGATCGCGCCGGCCGCCACCCGGGCCCCGCCGACGCCCAGCACCAGCAGGAACGCGCCCTGCACCGCGGCCTGGGCGGCCGGGCCGACCAGCGCCTGCAGCCGGGCCACCCGCATCCCGGCCTGGTACGCCTGGTCCGCGCTGAGCCCGACCGTGTCGGCCTCGCGGTCCTCGGCCCGGCTGGCCCGGATGGTGCGGGCGGCCGAGACGGCCCGCTCGACCGCCGAGGTCATCTCGCCCAGCCGGGCCTGGGCCTGCTCGGACAGCGCCCGGACCCGGCGGGACACGGTGACCGCGACGGACATCCCGACGGCCAGCCCGGCCAGCGCGACGCCGAACAGCAGCGGGTCCAGGACCAGCATGGCGACGGTCGCGCCGACCACCATCACCACGCCGGTGACCACCTCGAACAGCCCGGACGTGACCACCGCGCGCAGCAGCGTGGTGTCCGCGCCGACCCGGGACAGCAGGTCACCGGTGCGGCGGGCGTCGTACTCCGGAATCGGCAGGCGCAGCAGGTGCCGGGTCAGGCGGCGCCGGGTGGTCCGGACCACGCCCTCGGCGGTGCGCTGCAGCAGGTAGTCCCGGACGCCGTCCAGGCCGGCCGCGACCAGGACCAGGCCGACCAGGACCGCGACCGCCCCGGCGATCGGACGGCCCGCGCCGATGCCGTCCAGCACGGCGCGGACCAGCAGCGGCTGCACCAGCGAGGCCAGCGCGGAGACCAGGGAGAGCGCGGCGACCACGACCAGCGTGCCGCGGTGGAGCCGGAGGTACGGCCACAGCGCCGGCAGGCCCACCCGTTCGGAGTCCACCGGCCGAGCGTATCCCCCGGCGCCGAGCCGCCCGCCCCTCAGCCGCTCAGCAGGCCAGCACCGCCTGCAGTTCCTGCCGCCGCCGGTCGGCCAGGTCGCCGAGCAGCGCGGGCGCCTCGTCGAACGGCACCACCGCGGAGATCAGGTGCTTGCGGATCGCGTCGCCGTCCGCGCGCAGCAGGTCGATCGTCTCGGCGGAGAGCCGTTCCCGGTCCCAGATCGGGGCGAGCCCGCGCGGGACCCGGCCGATCTGTGCGCAGCGCAGCGACAGTCCGTTGTGGTGGAACTCCTCGCCGAGCCGGACCGCGTCCGCCCCGCCCTGGTAGAACGCCAGGTCGACGACCGTGCCCTGGGGGCGGAGCAGGCGCAGCGCGAGGTGCAGCGCGGAGGCCTGCCCGCGGCACTGGAACACCACGTCGGCGCCGCGGTCGTCGGCCGCGTGCCGCCACGCGGTCTTCAGCACCACCGCGGCGTCGTCGCCGGACTCCGGGTCGATCGTCTCCAGGCCGAGCCCGGCGGCCACCTCGCGGCGCCGCTCGGTCGGGTCCAGGACCACCACCGACGCGGCGCCGTGCGCCCGGGCGAACAGCGCGGTGAGCAGGCCCACGACGCCGGCGCCGGTGACCGCGACCCGGCGTCCGCGGACGCCGTCGGCGAGCGAGCGGACGTCCGTGCCGTGCAGGTCGGCGGCGGCGTGCAGCAGGCCGTTGGCGCAGATCGGCCCCATGTGCGCGGCGTAGATGCCGAGGATCGGGTCCAGCTCGCCGGGCAGCGGCACGACCCGGTCGCGCACCGGGTCGCCCAGGTAGGCGGTGCGGTGGCCGTAGGTCATGGCCACGACGGTGCCGTCGGCGACCGCGGGGGTACGGCTGCCGGTGACCCGGGCGACCTCCATGTAGCCGAGCCGGGTCACCGGGTACGCGTCGGACGGCTCGGCCCCGAACAGCCCGAGCACCGGGTCGTACGCGGCGTGCAGGGCCGGGTTGGTGCCCTTGACGTAGCTGAGTTCGGTGCCGGCCGAGATGCCGCTGAACAGTGTCTGGGCCCGGAAGCCGCCGTCCGGTACCGGCTCGGCGTCGGACTCCACGATCTCCACCCGGCCGGGCGCGGCGACCACCACGTTGCGCTCACGCATGCGGGGCCTCCGGGGTGTGCGGGCGGACCACCCGGCCGGTGGCCGCGGACTCCGCCACGGCGAGGGCCAGGGCATGGGTACGCAGCGCCTCGGCGTACGGCACCCGGATGTCGTCGCCGTCGCCCCGGACCGCGTCGATGAACGCCCGGTCGACCGCCACGCGGGCCGAGTCCGGGTCGCTGTCCACCGTGCGGGTGTCGTCGCCGTCGCGCACCATCAGGCCGGTCTCGCTGATCGACAGTGCCAGGCCGTCGGCGTACACCTCCAGTCCGGCCCGTTCCTTCCAGCCGAGCACGCAGGTGGCGGCCACGGTGCCCACCGCGCCGCCGGCGAACCGCAGGGTGGCGGCGGTGGCGCCGTCCACGTCGGCGCCGTCGACCGGGGGCGGGGTGCCGTTGCCGGCGGCCCACACCTCGGTCACCTCGCCGGCCAGGTGCCGGGCCAGGTCGAGCACGTGGGCGGCCTGTTCCACGACCGGGCCGCCGGACCGGTCGGCGCGCGGCCACCACGCGACCGGCGGCACCTTGTCCAGCCACGCGCCGGTCACCAGGCGTACCGGCCGGTCCCGCAGCAGGGCCCGGGCCTGCTCGACGACGCCCAGGTAGCGCCAGTGATGACCGACCGATGTCAGCAGATCACTCTTCGCGATCAGGGTGGCTATTTCCTCCGCGGTGTCCTGATCAACCGAGATGGGCTTTTCCACGAAGAGTGGAATCCCGGCGGCGATCACCGCTCGCTCCGCGTCGCCGTGCGCGAACGGTGGGACACACACGTACGCGGCGTCCAGGCCGGCGTCCAGCAACTCGCCCACGTCGCCGAAGGCCCGCCCGCCGTAGTCCCCGGCGAGCCGCTGCGCCGCCTCCTGCACCACGTCCGTCACGCCGATGAACTGCACGTTCGGCAGCCCGGACAGCACCCGCGCATGTCGCTGCGCCACACCGCCGGCACCGATGATCCCCACCCGGGTCGCGGTCATCCGCGCTCCTCCCTCACTGATCGTCTGCGCCCGACGAGTTCTCCGGGGTGCCGGAAACGAAACGTCGGGACCCGTCCCGTCCCCGGGCCGACCCGAGGTCGTTACCTGGCGTTGAGATTGAAGATCGCCACGGGTGGGGAATCCTGCGCCCTCCGGAAGTCCGTGAATGCGAACCTGGGGGTGTGCCGATGCGGCACTCGCACTCGACCGTCTCACCCGTCGTCGAGGCCTGGACGACCTACCGTACGAGCAACGCCACGCAGTGGACGCCCGCGCAGCTCGTCCGCGCCAAGAACGCCGACCCGCTGCGCAGCACGCGGGTCAGCGTGGTCATCCCGGCCCGCAACGAGCAGGACACGGTGGGCGCCATCGTGGCGACCATCCGGCGGAACCTCGCCGAACGGGTCCGGCTGGTCGACGAGATCCTGGTCGTCGACTCCCGCTCCACCGACCACACCGTCGCGGTGGCCCGGTCGGCCGGTGCCCGGGTGGTCAGCCAGGACGACGTCACCCGGGGGCTGCCCCGGATGGAGGGCAAGGGTGACGCGCTCTGGGCCGGCCTGGCGGCCAGCAGCGGCGACGTGGTGGCGTTCGTCGACGGCGACCTGCGGCGCTTCTCGCCGCACTTCGTCACCGGCCTGCTCGGCCCGCTGCTCACCGACCCGTCGGTCGAGTACGTCAAGGGCTTCTACCACCGGCCACTGGTCGGCCACGCCGGCGTCGAGGCGGACGGCGGCGGGCGGGTCACCGAACTCAGCGCCCGGCCGCTGATCAGCCTGTTCTTCCCGGAACTGGCCGGCTTCGTGCAGCCGCTGGCCGGCGAGTACGCGGGCCGCCGCCGCACCCTGGAACGGATCCCGTTCGTCTCCGGGTACGGCGTCGAGATCGCCATGCTCATCGACCTGATGGACCTCGTCGGGCTGGACGCGCTGGCCCAGGTCGACCTCGGCGAGCGCCTGCACCGGCACCAGGGCACCGAGGCGCTGGGCCGGATGTCCGCGCAGATCATGGTGACCGCCTGGTCCCGGATGTTCCGGCGCGGCCTGGTCACCGAGCCACTGCCGCCGGCCACGCTGCTCACCCAGTTCCGCCGCGGCGGTGCGGAGGCGCTGCCCAACCTGGACCGGGAGATCACGGTGAGCGACGTCGGCGTCGACGAACGGCCGCCGCTGGCCGAGCTGGCCATGTCCCGGCCGGGGGTGCCCGCGTGAAGGTCCTGATGAACGCCGGTCCGTGGCTGCCGGTGCCGCCGCACGGCTACGGCGGGATCGAGAACGTGGTCGCGACGCTGGTGCCGGAGCTGCGCCGGCTCGGCGTCGAGGTGGTGCTGGCCTCGGTCGGCGACAGCACGCTCGAGGTCGACGAACGGGTGTCCGCGTTCGGCACCGGCCAGTTCGCGGCGCTGCAGCGGCCGTACAACCAGGTGTGCGGGATCGTGCCCGCGCACCTGCACGCGGTGCTGCGCCGGCTGTCCGAACGCGACGACATCGACCTGGTCCACGACCACGTGGAGGCGGCCGGCCTGGGCATACTCGCGGCGGTGGCCGCCGGCGGCCCGCCCGGCCTGCACACGCTGCACTGGGACCTGGCGAAGCACCCGGACCTGTACGGCTCGTTCGACGGCGGCGGCCGGGTGTGGGTCAACGGGGTCTCCGCGTCACAGCTGGACCGGGCGCCCGCGGCACTGCGGGCGCACGCGGTCGGCCACGTGCACCTGGCCACGCCGCTGGCCGACGGCGCGGACCGGCGACCCGCACCGGACAAGGGCGGCCACGTCGTCGTACTGGGCCGGATCAACCCGGGCAAGGGGCAGGACCTGGCCGCCCGCCTCGCACACACGGCCGGTTTCGACCTGATCCTGGCCGGTCCCGTCGGTCCGTACCATCGCCCGGAGGATCTGGCCGCGGCCGGCACGGACCCGGCGGCGGCGCAGAACCCGGACGTGCGGTTCTGGCGCGAACAGGTGGCGCCGCACGTCGACGGTGACCGGGTCCGGTGGATCGGCACGGTCACCGGCCGGGACCGCGACGACCTGGTCGCCACCGCCCGGGCGGCGCTGTTCCCGCTGCGCTGGGAGGAACCCGGCGGCACCGCGGTGGTGGAGTCGCTGGCGCTGGGCACCCCGGTGGTCGGGCTGGCCCGGGGCTGCCTGCCGGAGTTGATCTCCGACGGGCGTACCGGACTGCTCACCACGCAGGAGGACGACCTGGCCGAACTGGTGCACAAGGCCGGGACCATCACCCCGGCCGAGTGCCGGGCCGAGGCGGCTCGGCGGTTCACCCCCGCGGTGATGGCCCGCAACTACCTGGAGCTGTACGAGCGGGTGTGTCGACCAGGCTGATCGGGTTTGCCTGGCTGATCGGCCGGGCACCCTCCCTGACGGAGCCTCGGTGGTCACGGGAGGGAGGCGGATGACGAGCCAGCTGGTCTGCCGGCCGGAACAGGACCTCCCGGTCGCGGTGCTGCGGGTCAATGGCGTCCTCGACCTGGTCACCAGCGACGCGTTGCGCCGCGCGGTGGCCCGCTCGTTGTCCGCGCAGCCGGAGGCGCTGCTGATCGACGTGAGCGCGCTCGACATCGACGAGCCGCAGGGCCTGAGCGCGCTCCGGGACGTGGTCTGCGCGAACGCGACCTGGCCGGCCGTGCCGATCGTGCTGTGCGGGGCGGGCGCGGACACCGCGGCCGCGATCACCGCGTCGCCGGACTGCGCGTCGGTCGGCACCGCGCCGGACTGCGCCCGGGCGTTGCGGGAGGCCAGCGGGCGCCGGCACCCGGCGCGGCTCCGGGTGCGGCTGCGGCCCGTACCCGATGCCTGCCGGCAGGTCCGGCACCTGGTGAACCAGGCCTGCCAGACCTGGCACCACCGGGAACTCGCCGCGACCGCGGCGCTGGTGGCCACGGAACTGGTCGCCAACGTGGTGCGACACGCGCACACCACGATGGAGTTCACCGTGGTGCTGCGCGATGGCAGCATGTGGCTGTCGGTCCGCGACGGAAGCCGGCGCCTGCCCAGGCCGGCCGATCCCGGACCCGCGGACGCCGGGGGGCGGGGACTACGGTTGGTCCGCGAGCTGACCGCGTCGTGGGGCGTCCTGCCGGTGTCCGACGGCAAGGTGGTGTGGAGCCAGATCGCCGCGGCCTGAGGGAGTGCACGGAGGCCATGGGCGTGGAGCACAGAGACGTGGTGACGGTCGGTGCGTCCGCCGGCGGCGTGGAGGCGCTGCGGGCACTGACCGGGGGGCTGCCGCCGGACTACCCGGGCACGCTGCTGGTGGTGCCGCACATGCCGCGCGACTCGCCGAGCGCCCTGCCGGCCCATCCTGTCCCGCAGCGGTCCGCGGTCCGCTGCCCGCCACCACCGTCCGAACCGGCACGGCACCCCCACCCCGGGCGTCGTCGTGATGGAGTCCAACGACGGCACCGTCGAACCGGATCAGGTTTGACGCTCGTGATCGCGGGAAAGCGGCCCGGGCCAAGCGGGGCCTTCCGGCAGGGAGTTGCGACGTGACCGTCGACTGTGACGTGCGGGCGGACGACGGCCGGCTGATCGCCCGGCTGACCGGCCGGCTGGGCATGGCCGACGTCGCGGACGTACGCCTGCACCTGATGAAATGCCTCGCCGAGCAGCCAGACGCCCTTCTGGTGGACCTGTCGGGTGTCGTCGTCGGACACCCCACGGCGCCGAACGTGTTCGCGGCGGTGGCCCGTCAGGCCGCGCTCTGGCCGGCTACGCCCGTGCTGTTCTGCGGAGCCCCGCCGGAGATGACCGCGCCGGCCACGGCGGCCCTGTTCCGCCGCCTGCCGCTGTTCGACTCCGTCGAGATGGCCCGCGCCCATCTGGCCGGCGGCGGGCACGCCCAGCCGACCGTCATCGAGGAACTGCTGCCGGTCACCGGAGCGCCGCGCCGCGGCCGGGACGTGGTCACCGACGCCTGCCTGCGCTGGGACGTGCCGCATCTGGTGGCGCCGGCCAGCCTGATCTGCACCGAGTTCATCAGCAACGTGGCCGACCACGTCGGCACCCTGATGACACTGCGCCTGTCGCTGACACCCCGGCTGCTGCTCATCGCGGTGCGGGACGGATCGCCGGTGGAACCGGTGGCCGCGTCCCCCGGCGACACCGGCGGCCGGGGACGCGGGCTGCAGATCGTGGACGCCACCGCGCACGCCTGGGGCTGGGTGCCGGCCCGCGACGGCAAGGCCGTCTGGGGATCGCTGCGGATCGAACCGCGCTGACCTCCGGCCGGTCCTCCTGCGCCCGCAGGTCGGGGCGGGTGACTCTCAGGACGGGGGGATCAGCGCGGAGAGGCCGGACACGCCGAGGATCCGCGCCACAAAGGGCTGCGCGCCGGCGATGGTCAGGCCGACCGACGCCACGGACGCCGCGGCCGCCGCGTCGTGCAGCACCGCCACCCCGGCCGCGTCGACCAGCGGTACCCCGGTCAGGTCGACCACCAGACGGTCGTCGCCGGCCGCCGCCACGGCGTGCCGCAGGCCGATCCGCAGCCGCTCCGCGGTGTCCCGGTCCACCTCGCCGCGCACCCGCACGGTCAGCGCGCCGTCGCCCCGGTGCACCGACACCTGCATCGGATGGTCCCGGCACGGGTTGCCCTCCCAGGACGGCGGGTTGTCGCTGAGCATCGCCTCGCGGAGCCAGCCCAGCGCGCGGCTGAGCAGCCGGGACACGTGCATCTGGGAGATGCCCAGCTCGGCGGCGATCTCCGCCTGGGTACGGTTGCCGTAGAATCGCATCGCCAGCATCTGGCGTTCCCGCGCCGGCAGGCGCAGCAACAGCCGGGACACGGTCAGCTTGTCGTCCACCGACTCCAGCTCCCGGTCGGCCCCGCCGAGCAGGTCACCCAACTCGCCGGAGCCCTCCCCGGCGACCGGCGCGTTCAGCGAGGCGGGCGTGTATCCGGCGGACGACTCCTGCGCCTCGCGCACCGCCGGCTCGGCTACCCTCAGATGGGCGGCCAGTTCCGCTGCCGTGGGGGTACGCGACAGCGTGGTGGTCAGCACCATCGTGGCGTGTCCGACCTCGAGACTCAGGTCCTGGACCCGCCGGGGGACGTGGACACCCCAGGTCTTGTCCCGGAAGTGCCGCTTGATCTCGCCGGAGATCGTGATGACCGCGTACGCCGTGAACGAACCGCGCTCCGGGTCGTACCGGTCGATCGCCTTGACCAGCCCCAACCGGGCGACCTGCTCCAGGTCGTCCTGCTGTTCGCCGCGTCCCCGGTACCGCCGCGCCATCCGGCCGGCGAACGGCAGACACTGGCGGGTCAGCTCCTCCCGGGCGGCGGCCCGCTCCCCGGCGGACACCCGCGCGGCGTACGCCAGCGCCGCAGCATCCAGATCCTCGAGGCCCTGTTCCGACGTCATACCGGAACTGTCGTGTGCGGGCATCGCCACTCCCCTCGAGCCAACGCGGCTTCAGCCTTGCACCTCGTCAGGGAACCTGGCGGGCACGCATCGATACCGGCGCCTGCCGGGACCGATGCTCCTCGGCCGATGCGATGCCCCGCCATGGACCGATTCAAACCCCGTCGGACCGCTCATCTACTCCACGGACGGGTGACGCGGCAGGCCGCTCGGTGCCTCCTCGGAAGCGGTCTCCGGCTCGGGCGGCCGGGGAGCCGGGTCCGGCCAGGGCCGGGCGGCGGCGGGCAGACCGCTGGGCGCTCCTTCGTCGCCCTTCGCCGGGGCCGCCGGGACTCCTGGGGTGCGGTCCCGATCGGCCGGGGCGCCGGTGTCGCCGGGCGCCGCCAGTGGGCGGTTGACCTGGCCGATCTGCGGCGCCTCCAGCGGCGGACGGGTCGGCCGGGCGGGCGGGGGGCCGGCGTTCGTGGTCGCCGGACCAGCCGGACCAGCCGCCGGGCCGGGAGCAGGGGCCGGGGTGGTCGGACGGGCCTGAGCGGGACCAGCCTGAGCCGGACCAGCCTGAGCCGGACCAGCCTGAGCCGGACCAGCCTGAGCCGGACCAGCCAGCCGCGCAGCCGGACCAGCCGGGCCAGCCTGAGCCGGACCAGCCAGCCGCGCAGCCGGGCCAGCCGGGCCAGCCGGCGGGACAGCAGCGGCAGCCGGCGGGGCAGCCGGACCAGCCGGCGGGGCTGCGGGCCGGCCGCTCGCCGGGCTGCCGTCGCCGCGGGTCGGCGGCGGGGCCACGGGCATCTCCGGGGCCGGGCGGGCCGGGGGCTGGGGGTCGCCGCCCAGTGGGCGGTTCAGCTGGCCCATCTGGGGTGGTTCCAGAGGAGGGCGGGCCGGGCGGGCGGCGGGACCGCGTCCTGCCGGCGGTTGGTCCCGGGACGGCAGGCCAGACGGGGAGGGCCCGGCGGAGGCGTCCGGCGAGAGCGCCGGGGCCGCGGGCGGCACGAGAGTGGGGCCCGGACGGCTCCGCAAGGTCGGCTCGGGCTGGACCCCCGAAGCCGGCTGAGGCCGGCCACCCGGTATCGCGCCGGATTGCGCTTCGGGCCCGGGTCGGGCATTTTCCGGCCCGGGTCGGGCTTCCGCCCCCGGGCGGGCCTCCGGCGTCGGGCGGGCCTCCGGCCCCGGGCGGGCCTCCGGCCCCGGGCGGGCCTCCGGCCCCGGGCGGGCCTCCGGCCCCGGGCGGGCCTCCGGCCCCGGGCGGGCCTCCGGCCCCGGGCGGGCCTCCGGCGTCGGGCGGGCTTCCGGCGTCGGGCGAGGCGGGGCCCCGAGGGTCGGATGCTCGGCGCGCGGGGTCGGCTGGTGCTCGGCTCGCGGGTTCGGCTGGGTGATCTCGTCCGGCTGTGACGGCTGTCCGAGCGGGGAGGGCCGGCCCGGCTGCGCCGGCGCCACCGGAGAAGCCTGGCCCGCCGGCAGTCCCAGACCCGAAAGGCCTGGAGTCGCCGCAGAACCCTGAGCCGCCGCAGAACCCTGAGCCGCCGGGGAACCCTGGGCCGCCGGGGAACCCTGGGCCGCCGGGAAGCCCTGAGCCGCCGGAGGACTCTGGGCTGCCGGAGGTCCTTGGGCCGCCGGAGTGTCTGATCCGGTCGGGTGGGTCTGGCCCGCGGTGGGGCCGGGGCTGGCCGGCGGCCACGCTCCGGGTCCGGGCGGGGCCGGACCGTCGGTCTGCGGCGGTGGCGCCGAGCGGATGAACTTCGGTGCGTCGAGCGGACGATTCTGCTGCGTGAACAGCGGCGGACCCAGCAGCAGGGGGTCGATCTCCTCGACCTCGGGTGCGACCGGCTCCGGGGGCGGGACGGCGTGCGTCCGGTCCCCTGCCTCCGCGTCCGGCCGGTGCGGCGTTCCGGCGGACGGCTCGCCGGGAGCCCCCCACGGCGCGTCCGGTGTGGCGAAGGACCGCGCGTCGCCGGAGGGTCCCGTCCCGGTGGTGACCTCCGGCCCGGCTTCCGCTCCCGCGGGCGACCGCAGGTGCGCCAGCCCGGATTCCGCGGCGCCGGGCGGACCGGCCTGCGAAACCGTGGGGTCTGCGGAGGGTCCGGCGAGGTTGGCTGCGAACGGCTTGCCTGCGGCCGGGTTGACTCCGGCCGGGTTGACTTCAGCCGGGTCAACGTCAGCCGGGCTGGCCGCGGACGGGTTGGCCCCGGACGGGATCGACTCGGCCGCCAGACCCGAGGCCGGCAGACCAGAGGGCCGCAGACCAGAAGACGGCAGACCAGAAGACGGCGACGACGACGACCGGAACGCATTCTCGGAGTCCGCGGGCGGGTCCGCGGGCGGATCCGCGGGCGGGCCCGCAGCCGGGTGCGGCCCGGCCTCAGTCGGCGCGGACCCGTTGTCCGCCGTTCCCGTCCCGGCCACCGCCCCGAGCGGTCGCAATCCCGAGGCGGACGCCGTCCCGAGCAGGTCCTCCCCCGAGGCGGCCGCCGACCCGAGCGGGCCCAGCCCCGACCCGAGCGGTCCCAGCCGCAAACCGGACGCGGTCGCGTCCTGGCCGCCCTCCGGCCGTACGTTCCCGGCCAGTCCCGACTTGTCCCACCCGGCCGCCTCGACAGCGGCCCGCACGCGACCGGCGTCCGATTCCGTGCCGCCTCGCTCACCCCCGGCATCCGGCTCAGCCGTAACCGGCCCAGCCACCGCCGACTCAGCCGCAACCGGCTCAACCGCGTCCGGCTCAGCTGTGTTCGGCTCAGCTACGTCCGGCTCGACCACCGCCGACCCAGCCGCAACCGGCTCAACCGCGTCCGGCTCAACCGCGTCCGGCTCAACCGCGTCCGGCTCAACCGCGTCCGGCTCAACCGCGTCCGGCTCAACCGCGTCCGGCTCGGCCGCAACCCGCTTGGCCGCGACCGGCTCGGTACCGGCCGGCCCGGCCGGCGTGGCCTCCTCGCTCTGCGTCCGCCGGGGCCGCGACAGCAACTCGTCCGTGAACGACGGGCGGGCCGCCTGCGCGGCCAGGCCCAGCGGCGACGTCTCCCCCGGCCGCGGGCCCAGACCCTGGCGCGCCGCCTCGATCAGCCCGGACGATTCGGCCAGGCCCGCGGCGAACAGCACCTCGGCCGCGGCCCGGCCCGACGAGCAGGGCAGCGGCTCGCCGCAGACCGGGCATTCGATCATGCCCTCGCGCGGGCCCGCTCCGCCGGCGTGCGCGTCGAGCATCTCCCGCGCGGTGCGTGCCAGCAGGCTGTCGGGATTAACGTACGTCTGACCCTGTGCCATCTTCATCCCCCGTCGATCGCCGCGAGCCTCGCCGGCGCGGTTGCTCCCACGCCTGGCCAACGACACACGTCAGATCAAGTTCACCGGTTACGGCGCGGCTTGGTACCGGTTTTCCGCAATCCGTATCCGTACGCACGCGTCGAGCCCCGCCGGACCGGGTTTGGCGGCGGGGCGTCGGGGCACGCTGACGCCATGACGATCACCGGCGACGAGCCTGGCGCGACCGTGGTGCCGTACGAGAACGGGCCGCTGCTGATCCGCGGTGACTTCACCCTGATGACGCCGGACGGGCAGGTCATCGAGCCGGGGCGGGCCACCGTCGCGCTGTGCCGGTGCGGCAAGTCGGCGATCAAGCCGTTCTGCGACGGTACCCACAAGGCTATCGGATTCCGGGCCGGCAGTACCCGCGACAGCGACCCGCCCCGGGACTGAGTCCCCCGGGGCGGCTCTCAGGGGGCCGGCCGGCTCTCAGGGGGCCGGCCGCAGCGAACTCTCCCCGGCCGACCAGCGCTCGAGCACGTACCCGGCCCAGAGTGTGTCCACCGCCAGCGCGCTGCGCGCCCCGAACAGCAGGTCCGCGGCGAGTTCGGGCTCGGCCACGCAGAACGAGCCGCACATGTCGTGCGCGGCGATCTGCTCGTGCACCGCGTCCGCCTCGACGTGCTCGTCGTAGAACCGGGTCGCGTCCGCGTCGCCGCCCAGCCGGCGCAGCCCGTTGCCGTAGGCCCGGTTCGGCACCGTGGACGTCATCTCGTACGCGGCCAGGTGGCCGAGCAGCGCCCCGCGGTGGCGCCGGTGCAGGCCGAACAGCGACATCAGGTTGTTGGAGGCGAGGGTCAGCGCGGGCGCCTGGGCGACGTACGCGCCGTAGGTGGTGTCCAGGCCCAGGCCGGTCATCGTGTGCCGGAACAGTTCCTGGTGCATGCGCTGCACGCGGCCGTTGCCGTACTCGTCCATCTGGATCTCGATCAGGGCGGCCTTGGCCCGCCCGGCCAGGCGCGGGATCGCGAACGTGTGCGGGTCCGCCTCGCGCAGGTGGTAGACGGAACGGTGCGCGGCGAACTCGCGGAACTGCTCGAGCGTGGCGCGCCCGCGCAGGTACTTCGACAGCGACGGGCCGCCTTCCTCGGCGGTCATCGCCACCAGCTTCTGGGCCACCGTGGCGGCGGTCAGGTCGGCCGGCACCTCGTCGGCGTGCGGCGCGGCGAGCGCCCGCAGCGCGGTCTCCAGACGGTCCTCGGCCACGCCGCGCAGCCGGATCAGGTCGGGATGCCACTCCCAGCCGTCGTCGACGCCGTCCCAGCCCCGGTACGCGAGTTCGTACAGCAGGAACAGGGTCAGCTGCAGATCCTCGTCGGCCAGCAGCGCGGTGGGGTCGGGTCCGGGCGTGGCCAGCAGGTCACCGAGGCCCGGGTCGAGGTCGTGCGGGCTGCGGGACAGTGCGGCGGCAACGGCGCCGGACACCGGTCCGCGTGGTTCGGGCAGCTTCATGGTTCGGTCATCCTGTCGTTCGGCGTCCGTGGTGCGTTCGCCGCCCGCCTCGGCAACCGCGGGTCAGGCATGCCCGGTGCGGAGGTGATCAAACGCCAGGTGACCGGCGTCGCCCGGTCGGTGCATGAGTCGCGAATTCACTCACTGTGATTGTTCGATGCCTCTCCGTACCATCAAGGGACATCCAGGAGGTGATCCCCCATGGACGACACCGACCTGTTCCGCGCCCAGATCCTCCGGCACGCCGGTCCGGTCATCACCGCGCACTTCGTCGGATACCGGGCGTCGTACACCCGGGAAGTCAAGATTGGCCAGCCTCTCGTGCTGGCCGTCTTCGTCTCCGCCACCCTGATGCAGATGGTCGGCGCCCTGCTCCTGGCTCTGGTGCGCGGCGGCGGTGGCGGCGCGCGGCGCAAGTTCAAGGAGTTGAAGAAGGGGCCGGAGTTCCTGGTCACGCCGGTGCGGCTGCGCGACGACCTGGGCCGGACGTACGAGGTGGAGATGCACGGCCACCTCCCGGTCTCCGCACTGCGCCGCGGCGACCTGGTGCAGGTGACCACCAGCCCGCAGAAGGACCCGACGCTGCCGGTGAAGCTGATGAGCGTGGTGAACCTGACCACGTTGCAACCGCTGACCCCGCGGATCCCGACGATGTGGTCGCACCTGGGCCCGGCGTTGCTGCTGCAGTCCGTCGGCGGCCTGGTCCTCGCGTGCGCGCTGGCCGCCGCCTGGCTGGCCTGATCCACCCGGCTCACAGCTCGTCGAGCGGCACCGCCCGGGCCATCGCCAGCTGGCCGGCGTCGTTGGGGTGCAGGTGGTCGCCGCTGTCGTAGCCGGGCCACAGCCGCTGCGGGTCCGCCGGGTCCCGGGTCGCCGCGTCGAAGTCGGCCACCCCGGTGAACGCGCCCCCGCCGCCCGCGCGGATCCACGCGTTCACCGCGGCCCGGGTCGCCTCCCGCTCCGGCGTCCACGTACCCCGGCCCTTCCAGGGCAGGACGGTCGCGCCGACCACCCGCATCCCGCGGGCCCGGGCCCGCGCCGCGATCTGCGCCAGCCCGGCGGCGATCTCCTCCGGGTCGTCGGAGTGCCGGGCCCGCTGGATGTCGTTGATGCCGGCGGCGACGATCACGGTACGGGCGCCGGCCCGGTCCAGCACGTCGTGCGGCAGCCGGGTGAGCGCGCTGCGGCCACCGCGTGAACTGTCGCGCAACACCCGGTTGCCGCTGATCCCGGCGTTCGCCACGCCGTAGTCCGGCACGGCCGACGTGGCCAGGCGCGCCGCCAGGTGATCGGTCCACCGGCGGTTCCCGCCCCGGGTCGACGCCGTCCCGTCGGTGATCGAGTCGCCGAGCGCCACCACCGTGCCGGGGCCGCCCGCCACGTCCACGCCGCTGACGTAGTGCCACGCCCGGGTGGTCCCGGTGAACGCGGTGGCCGCCATGTCGCCGGCGTGGTCGGCCGGGCCCCGGGCGAGGAACGAGTCCTGCAGCGCGGCCGGGTGCTGGGTGACCGTGCCGGACGGCTCCGGCGTCCAGATGCTGACCAGCAGATCGCGGTCGGCCGCGACGCCCAGCGCGACCGGGTCGCTGACCACCTCGGCCCCGGCCGGGACGGTGATCCACCGGCGGCCGGCGAACCGCACGTCGCGTACGGTGCCGGGCACCGCGCTGCCGTCACTGGGGTCGATCGCGCCGTCCCGGGTACCGCCGGCGTGCGCGGAGACGGCGACCGTGACGTGTCCCATCCGGACTGCGCGGGTGCCGTACCGGTTGGACAGGTGGACCCGGACGCGGTTCCCGCCGGCCGTGGGATGCACGACGTTGCGGAAGGTGAAGCCGGCGTACCCCCGCTCGATCCCGCCCACCGCGGCCGCGGGTGCCGTCGCCCAGGCCGTGGTCCACGGCACCGCGGGCGGTCGCGGTGCGGCCGGCCGGCTGGCGGCCGGCGTGGCGGCCAGGACCACCGCGGTCGCGCCCGCGACGATCAGGTGCCCGAGCCGGTTCCACCGCACCGCCGCCTCCCCAGGTCTCGGTTTCCGGAGATCAGTCTCGATCGGCCCGGGCGCGCGGTAAAGCGCACGTTCCGGTGACGTGCGGCAGTATCGGGAGCATGTTCGATCGCTTCACACTCACCCACGTGGACGTGGGACCGGCGACGCTGCGGGTCCGGTACGGCGGCGACGGCCCGCCCGTGGTGCTGCTGCACGGCCACCCGCGTACCCACGTCACCTGGCACCGGGTGGCCGACGCGCTGGTGTCCGATCACACCGTGATCTGCCCGGACCTGCGCGGGTACGGCCGGTCCTCCAAGCCGCCGGCCGGCGACGACTTCTCCGGCTACGGCAAGCGCGCCATGGCCGGCGACGTGCTCGCCCTGATGCGGGAGCTGGGCCATGACCGTTTCGCCGTGGCCGGGCACGACCGGGGCAGCGCCGTGGCGCTGCGGCTCACGCTGGACCATCCGGCGGCGGTGACCCACGCGGCGTTCCTGGACGGCCTGCCGATCAGCGAGCATCTCGGCCGGATCGGCGTCGACTTCGCCCGGCAGTGGTGGCACTGGTTCTTCTTCGCCCAGACCGAGAAGCCGGCCGAGCGGGTGATCAGCGCCGACCCGGACGCCTGGTACCGGTTCACCGACGAGCACATGGGCGCGGAGGCGTTCGCCGACCTGCGCGCGGCCGTGCACGACCCGGCCACCGTGCACGCCATGGTCTGCGACTACCGCGCCGGGGTGCGCGGCGACTGGGCCGACGAGCGGGCCGACCGCGCGGCCGGCCGCCGCGTCACGTGTCCCGTGCTGGTCGCCTGGTCGACCCGCGACGACCTGGAGGAGTTGTACGGCGATCCGGTGGCGGTCTGGCGGGCGTGGGCGGACGACGTGGTCGGCGTACCGATCGAGAGCGGGCACCACATGGCCGAGGAGAACCCGGAGGCGGTCACGGCTGCGTTGCGGGATCTCCTGCGCCGCTGACCGCGAGCAGCCCGCGGGAGCGCGCCCACCGCTCGAAGACGAGGGTGGCGAACGGCGGTACCGCACACCCCAGCGCGATCAGCGTGACCCACCACCGCCAGGCGGCCTGGCGGGCCTGCAGGACCGCGACCCCGAGGTACGCCATGAACAGCGCGCCGTGGATCGGGCCGGCGATCCGCACGCCGATCTCGTTGTGTACCACCACGTATTTGAAGAACATTCCGGTCAGCAGCGCGGCCCAGCTCACCGCCTCGGCGATTGCGACGGCGGCGAACAGGGAAGGGAGGACTCGGCGCACGGGCGCCGATCATAGCCCCTTGGTTCCGGACGGCCGGTGTGCGAGGTTAGGGCTACTGCGTGTGAAGGGTGGCAAACCATGGGTGAGGAAGTCGATCCGCACGAGTTCACCCGTGAGGACCGGGCCAAGTACCGGCACAAGGTCCGCCGCAGCCTGGACGTGTTCGCCAGCATGCTGCGCGAGGCGCGGTTCGAGTTCGAGCGGCCGCTGACCGGCATGGAGATCGAACTCAACCTGATCGACGACCGGGCCGACCCGGCGATGCGCAACGCCGAGGTGCTGAACGCGATCGCCGACCCGGACTTCCAGACCGAGCTCGGCCAGTTCAACGTGGAGATCAACGTACCGCCGCGGCGGCTGGCCGGCGACGAGAACGCCGACCTGGAACGCTCGCTGCGGGACAGCCTGAACAGCGCCGAGCAGCGGGCCCGCACGGTCGGCGCGCACATGGTGATGATCGGCATCCTGCCCACCCTGCGCCGCGAGCACATGACCGCGGAGGCGCTCTCCGCGAACCCGCGGTACGCGCTGCTCAACGAACAGATCTTCGCGGCCCGCGGCGAGGACCTGGAGATCCGCATCGACGGCATCGACCGGCTGGCGGTCACCACCGACACGATCGCCCCCGAGTCGGCCTGCACCAGCACCCAGTTCCACCTGCAGGTGAGCCCGGAACAGTTCGCCGCGTACTGGAACGCCGCCCAGGTGATCGCGGGCGTGCAGGTGGCCCTGGGCGCCAACTCGCCGCTGCTGTTCGGCCGGGAGCTGTGGCGGGAGACCCGGATCCCGCTGTTCGAGCAGGCCACCGACACCCGGTCGGAAGAGATCCGGGCCCAGGGGGTACGCCCGCGGGTGTGGTTCGGCGAACGCTGGATCACCTCGGTGTTCGACCTGTTCGAGGAGAACGTCCGCTACTTCCCGGCGTTGCTGCCGATCTGTGACGACGACGACCCGGCCGAGATCCTGGAGCGCGGCGACACCCCCGGACTCAGCGAACTGCGACTGCACAACGGCACGGTGTACCGCTGGAACCGGCCCATCTACGCGGTGGTGAAGGGCCGCCCGCACCTGCGCGTCGAGAACCGGGTGCTGCCGGCCGGCCCGACCGTGGTCGACACCATCGCGAACGCCGCCTTCTACTACGGTCTGATCCGCGTGCTGGCCGAGGCGGAACGGCCGCTGTGGACCCAGATGTCGTTCAGTGCCGCGGAGGAGAACTTCCACGCCGGCGCCCGGCACGGCATCGACGCCTCGGTGTTCTGGCCGGGCCTGGGCTACGTACCGGTCACCGAACTGGTCCTGCGCCGCCTGCTGCCGATGGCGAAGGAGGGCCTGGACCGCTGGGGGGTCTCCGCCACCGAACGCGACCGGCTGCTGGGCATCATCGAGCAGCGCTGCCTGACCCACCGCAACGGGGCGACCTGGCAGGTGGAGACGCTGCACGCGCTGGAGGCGGAGGGCACCGACCGGCAGGAGGCGCTGCACGAGATGCTGCGCCGGTACCTCCCGCTCATGCACGCCAACGTCCCGGTGCACGAGTGGGAGACCGGCTGACCACGCCTCAGGCCTGGTCGTGGATGGTGACGGCGTAGCCGTCCGGGTCGGCGAACGTGAAGGTGCGCCCGAACGGCCCGTCGACCGGCGCGGTGAGGATCGGCACCCCGGCCGCCACCAGGCCGTCGTGCAGCGCCTGCGCGTCGTCGGCCCGCAGCCAGAGCGCCACGCCCGCACCCGGCCGCGGCGACACCGCGTCGAGGTCCAGACCGGGCAGCGGCGCCCGGACCGCGAACGGCACCGGCGTGGTCGTGAACACCACCGCTCCCGGCGGCCCGGCGGGGGCACGCCGCAGCCCGAGCCGGCTCTCGTAGAACGCGGCGGCGGCGTCCACGTCGCGCACCTGCAGGGCGATGAAGTCGGGTCCGGTGACCGTCATGATTACTCCTCGATTCGATGTCAGGGTCCTGACATGCCTGAGCGTATGTCAGGATACTGACATGACACAAGGGGTTGGTGATCTCGATCGGTCCGTCGGATACACCCTGAAGCAGGCCGCCGCGGCGTTGCGCGCGGCGATGGACGCGGAACTCCGCCCGCTGGGGCTGACCGTGCCGCAGTACGCCTGCCTGGAGATCCTCGGCCAGCGACCCGGAATGTCCGCGGCCGAACTCGCCCGCGGCGCGTTCGTCACCCGGCAGTCCATGCACGCCGTGCTGCTCGGCCTGGCGGAGCGTGGGCTGCTGGCGCGGGCCGCGACCGCGCCGCAGGGACGCGCGCTGCCCACCGAACTCACCGACGCCGGGCGGCGCGTGCTGGAACAGGCGAGCGCCACGGTGGCCGGAGTCGAGCGGCGGATGACCGAGACACTGACGCCGGCGGCCCGGGAGCGGCTCCGCGCCGATCTGGCGGCGTGCGCCGACGCGCTGAGCCCGTAACGCCGACCGCCCAGAGCCCGTGGGGCTTGCGGGTGCGGAGCGCACCGCACCCCCACACACGCCACTCCACACGACGGCCCGTGGGACTTTCGGGTGCACAGCGCACCGCACCCCCACACACGCCACTCCACGCGACGGCCCGTGGGACTTTCGGGTGCACAGCGCCCCCTTCGTGCGTGGTCAGCCGGGCTCCGCGGGCGACACGGCGACCGCGACGGTGACCGCGCGACCGGTGGTCTTCGGGACCAGCAGTTCCGCGCCCGGTCCCGCGGCGAGCAGAGCGGCGGCCTCGGCCACGCTTCCGGTACCGACCGCCCGCCGCACCCGCGCGTCGCCCGGCACCGCCACACCGTCCAGGTCTCCGGCCGCGCACCCGATCACCGGCCAGCCATGGCGGGCCGCCAGCTGCCGCACGGCGGGCTCGGCGGCGCGCCGGTCCAGAGTGGCCAGCGCGGCGACCGCGGCCGGCGGCGCACCGGCGGAGAGCAGCGCCGCCCCGACCAGGTCGGCGAGATCGGCAACGGCCGCTCCGGACCGGAGTCCGACACCGACCACCACCCGCCGGACGTCCCCGAGGCGCCCGGCCGCTCCGGGCCGGAGTCCGACACCGACCACCACCCGCCGGACGTCCCGGGGACGCCCGGCCGCTTCGGGCCGGGTCACGCCGCCGCCGCGGCCACCACGCCCCGGGCCAGCTCCGGCCGGCCGGCCCAGTGCAGATGCAGGTACGAGGCGTGCAGCCCGGGCCCGGCGAACCCTTCCGGGTCCGCGCCCCGCCACGCCCAGGCCGCTCCCCCGGCCGGCGACAACAGCAGCCCGGACCGGGGGTGCACCACGGTCCGGTGGAACTCGTGCCCGGTGACCCGGGTCCCGGTCACCGCGAGCGGGCTGTCGGTGAGGGCCACCGCGTCCCGGTAGCCCAGCGTCAACGTGGGCGTCATGGCGGCGTCCGCGTCGATCACCCCGCACATCGGGGCGTCGTCCAGGGTGCGGCACAGCCACAGCAGGCCCGCGCACTCGGCGGTGATCGGCGCGCCCTGGGCGGCCAGCGCGGCCACGGCCGCCCGGAGCGGGGCGTTGGCGGACAGCTCGGCGGCGTACACCTCGGGGAAACCGCCGCCGACGACCAGAGCGCGGGTGCCGGCCGGCAGGCTCTCGTCGCGCAGCGGGTCTACCGTGACCACGTCGGCTCCGGCGCCGGCGAGGAGTTCGGCCGTCTCGGCGTACGCGAACGAGAATGCCGGTCCACCGGCCAGCGCGACCACCGGACGGCCCGGCACCGGATCGTCGGCCCGCGGGGTCCACGGCGTGGCGGGCAGCGGCGGTGCGGACCGGGCCACCGCGGCCACCGCGTCCAGGTCGACCGACGTGGAGATCAGCGACGCCAGCGCGGTCACCGACGCCAGGGCCTCGGCGCGGCGTTCCGCGGCCGGTACCAGGCCGAGATGCCGGGACGGTGCGGCCACCGCGTCGGCCCGGCGGAGCGCGCCCAGCACCGGGGTGCCGACCTCCTCGCAGGCCTCCCGCAGCAGCGCCTCGTGCCGGTCCGAGCCGACCCGGTTCAGGATCACCCCGGCCAGCCGCACGTCGCCGAAGCTGCGGAACCCGTGCACCAGCGCGGCCACCGACCGGCCCTGCGCGGCGGCGTCCACGACCAGCAGGACCGGCGCGTCGAGCAGGCGGGCGACGTGTGCGGTGGAGCCGGTGTCCCCGGCGCCGGTGCGGCCGTCGTACAGGCCCATCACGCCCTCGACCACGGCCAGGTCCGCACCGGCGGCGCCGTGCGCGAACAGCGGGCCGATCAGGTCCTCGCCGACCATCACCGGGTCGAGGTTGCGGCCGGGCCGGCCGGCGGCGAGGGCGTGGTAGCCCGGGTCGATGTAGTCGGGGCCGACCTTGAACGGCGCCACCGGCACACCCCGGCCGGCGAACGCGGCCAGCAGCCCGGTGGCCACCGTGGTCTTGCCGTGCCCGGACGCCGGCGCGGCCACCACCACCCGGGGGACGGTCACCACTCGATGCCCTGCTGGCCCTTGCGGCCCGCGTCCATCGGGTGCTTCACCTTGGTCATCTCGGTGACCAGGTCGGCGGCCTCCAGCAGATCCGGATGCGCGTCCCGGCCGGTGATCACCACGTGCTGGGTGCCGGGTCGCTCCCGCAGCGTCGCCACCACGTCGGCCACGTCGACCCAACCCCACTTCATCGGGTACGTGAACTCGTCCAGCACGTAGAACCGGTGGGTCTCGGCGGCCAGGTCCCGTTTGATCTGCGCCCAGCCCTCGGCGGCCTCGACGGCGTGGTCGCGTTCGGTGCCGGGCCGCTGGATCCAGGACCAGCCCTCGCCCATCTTGTGCCAGGTGATCCGCTCGCCCAGCGCCTTGAGCGCGGTCTCCTCGCCGACCCGCCACTTCGGGCTCTTCACGAACTGGAACACGCCGATGTCCCAGCCCGCGCTCCAGGCCCGCAGCGCCATCCCGAACGCGGCCGTCGACTTGCCCTTGCCGTGTCCGGTGTGGACGGCCAGCACGGCCTGCCGGCGGCGCTGGCGGGTGGTGAGCCCGTCGTCCGGCACGATCTCCACTTTGCCCTGCGGCATCAGGCGGCCCTCCCGGCGTCGAGCTGGTCCAGCGGCATGACGTCGGCGTCCAGGGCCGCCGCGAGCCGGCGCGCGAGTCCCAGGCGCACCGGTCCAGACTCGCAGTCCACCACCACGGCCGCGACGCCGGCCAGCGCGGGCGCCACCAGCACCGGGTCCGGGCCGCTGGTGGCGCGGCCGTCGGTGACCACGACGAGCAGCGGACGCCGGCGCGGATCCCGGCGCCGCTCGGTGGCGATGGTCGCGGCCGCGGCGCGTAGGCCGGCCGCCAACGGGGTACGCCCGCCGGTGCGCAGATCGGCCAGCCGCAGCACCCCGACCTCGTGGCTGGACGTGGGCGGCAGCACCTGTTCCGCGGTCCGCCCCCGGAACGTGATCATGCCGACCCGGTCCCGCCGCTGGTAGGCGTCGCGCAGCAGCGACAGCACCGCGGTCTTGACCACGCTCATCCGGCGGCGCGCCGCCATCGACCCGGAGGCGTCCACCACGAACAGCACCAGGTTGGCCTCCCGGCCGACGTGCACCGCCGCACGCAGATCCCGCGGCTGCACGAGCGTCAGCGGCCGGGTGCCGGGATCGCCATCGGCCGGCTCGGTGGCGGTGCGGTGCAGGGCGGCGCGGAGCGTGGCGGTGAGATGCGGGGCGCCGGTCATCGCGCCGTGCGGCGTGCGGGAGCCGACCACCCGTCCGCGCCGGGCGTAGGCGGGCGACCGGCGACCGGCATGTCCACCCTCGCCGCGCTCGGTGATCCGCAGCGCCCGCGTCCGGAACGCCGGCCCGGCCTGGGCGGCCGGCGGCGCGTTCCGCCGTGGCTGCTCCGGCCCGGCCGCCGGGTCCGCGGAATCCACCGGGCCGGTCCCGGCGGCGGCGTCCTCGGCCGGCGAAGCGGCATCCGCCGGACCGGGGTCTCCCGCGGTCGGCCCGGAGGTGGGCGGGGGCGCGCCGCCGGGCGGCGGGCCGGCTTCGGGCGGCGGCCCGTCGTGCGGCGGCGGGCCGCCGTCGTCCGGCGCCGGACCACCCTCGGGCGGCGGCGGGTCGTCGTCCGGGTCGTCCGCCGAGGCCCGGTCCAGCGCCTCCTCGAGCCGCTGCTCGTCGGTGCCCGGCGGGTCCAGCGGGTCCTTGCGCCGCCGGTGCGGCAGCGCGAGCCGGGCCGCGTCCCGGACGTCGGCGACGGTGACCCGGTCCCGGCCGTGCCAGGCGGCCAGCGCCACCGCGCAGCGGGCCACCACGATGTCGGCGCGCATGCCGTCCACGCCGTAGTCCAGGCACACCGTGGCGATCCGGTCCAGTTCGGCGTCCGGCAGCTGCACCGCCGACGCCCGGGCGCGCGCCTCGGCGATCCGCGCGGCGAGCGACGCATCGGCGGCGGTGAACCGGGCCGCGAACGTCTCCGGGTCCGCCTCGTACGCCAGCCGCCGCCGCACCACCTCGGCCCGTTGCGCCACGTCCCGCGGGGCGGCCACCGTCACCACCAGCCCGAACCGGTCGACCAGCTGCGGGCGCGGCTCGCCCTCCTCCGGGTTCATCGTGCCGACCAGCAGGAACCGGGCGGCGTGCTTGACCGACACCCCGTCGCGTTCGACGTGCGCCCGCCCCATCGCGGCCGCGTCCAGCAGCAGGTCGACCAGGTGGTCGGGCAGCAGGTTGACCTCGTCGACGTAGAGCGCGCCACGGTGCGCGGCGGCCAGCAGCCCGGGCTCGTACGCCTTGACCCCGTCGGCCAGCGCGCGCTGCAGGTCGAGCGTGCCGACCACCCGGTCCTCGGTGGCGCCGACCGGCAGCTCGACCAGCGCGGCGGGCCGGTGCCCGTGCGGCGCGTCGGGGGCGTGCGGTCCGTCCGGGCAGTCGGTGTCCGGCGCGTCCGGGTCGCAGGCGAAGCGGCAGCCGCGCACCACGTCCAGCTCGGGCAGCAGGGCGGCGAGCGCGCGGACGACCGTACTCTTCGCGGTGCCCTTCTCGCCGCGCACCAGAACCCCGCCGATGGCGGGAGACACCGCGGTGAGCAGCAGCGCGAGGCGCAGGTCGTCGAGGCCGACCACGGCCGAGAAAGGGTACGAGGGCGGCACGGGGCGATTCCTTCCGGCGGGTGTCCACGCCCGCAGTTCGGCGGCACGAGCGGCCGGAGTCTCCTGGCTGCCGGATCGCCGCTGCCCCGCCGCCTTCCGGCCGTTGCCGGCCGTGGCGTCACCTGCGGGTCACTCCCCGGTCACAGTGGCGGGACCGCCCCGGATTCGCACCGGGTTCCTCCGCTACCGCTCGCCGGTCACTCTGTCCTACCGCGGCACCCCGCGTCAACGTGACCCGGACGGCACACGGGTCAGGCGCGCTGCGGCCGGACGATCACCTTGACCGATCCGGGCACGTCCCGGGCGGCGGTCAGCGCGAGACCGGCGTCCGCCAGGTCGTAGTGCCCGGTGACCAGCGCGTCCAGGTCCACCCGTCCGGAAGCGGCGAGGTCGATCGCGGTGGGCCAGGTGTTGGCGTAACGGAAGGTGCCGGTGATGGTGAGCTCGCGGGCCTGGATGACGGAGACGGGCAGCGGGAGGTCGTCGCTGCCCATGCCGATCAGGACGGCCCGCCCGGCGCGGTCCAGGGCGGCCAGTCCGGCCGTCGCGGCCGCGGCGGCGCCGGAGCATTCCAGCAGGACGGTCGGCGCCGGCTCGTCCGGGTCGGTGCCCGGTTCGCGGGCGTCGACGGTACGGGCGGCGCCCAGCGACCGGGCGACCGCGAGGCGGTCCGGGTTCACGTCGCGGACGGTGACCCCGGCGGCGCCGAACGCGAGCGCGGTCTGCAGGGCGAGCAGCCCGATCGGGCCGGCGCCGGTGACGAGCACCCGGTCGCCCGGGCCCACCCGGGCCTTCTCGCACGCCCAGACCGCGACGGACAGCGGTTCCAGCAGCGCGGCCGCGTCGTCGCTGATCGTGTCGGGCACCGGGTGGGCGAAGGCCGGGTGCACGGTGACGTACTCGGCGAAGGCACCGTCGATCGGCGGGGTGGCGAAGAACCGCATCCCGGCGCACAGGTTGTACCGTCCGGCCAGGCATTGCGGGCAGGTGAAGTCCGGTACGCCCGGCTCGATCGACACGCGCTGGCCGACCCGCGGACCGGTCACGCCGTCGCCGACGGCCGCGACGACGCCGGCCGCCTCGTGGCCCAGGACGAGCGGGGCCTCGACCACGAACGGCCCGATCCGCCCGTGGTCGAAGTAGTGGGTGTCCGAGCCGCAGACACCGACCGCGGAGACCCGGACCAGGACCTGACCGGGTGCCGGTTCGGGGGTGGGCCGTTCCTCGATGACCAGGTCGCGGGGTTCGCGCAGGACGGCGACCCGCATGGTGTCCGCTCCGCCCCGGAGAAGCCGCCGACGGCTGAGAGCATCGGTCGCTGCATCCATTCCCACTCACCTCGCTGGTAGCAGTGCTGGTCACAGCGAAGTTAAGGGAGCTGCAGGCGCCGAACTAGTGCCTTGGATCACACCTTCTGGTACTTATATGCAAGCACGATCAACCGGGGAGGGCGCCATGTCGTCGCGCATCGCGGCACAGCTGCACGTCGAGCGGGCCCGGCGCCTGGTGCGGCAGAGCGCGGCGCGGGAGATCATCCCGAACGCGCCGGACGAGACCGGCCGGTGGCTGATGCACGGCTATCCCGACCCGGTCGCCCGCTGGAACCACCACCCCGAGCTGGAGGTGCACCTGCTGCAGTACGGATCGGGGTGGTACATCGTCGGCGACCGGATCGGCCGGTACTCGGCCGGCCAACTGGTGCTCGTCGGACCGCACCTGCCGCACAACTGGATCAGCGACATCGACCCCGGCGAGCACATCGCCGACCGCGACGTCGTGTTCCAGTTCCACCCACAGTGGGTCAAGGACACCCAGGTCCTGCTGCCCGAGCTGGCCACGCTCGAACCGCTGCTGCTCCGGGCCGCCCGCGGCATCGAGTTCGCCGGCCCGGCCGCCGCGCACGGCGCCGCCGAGTTGCTGGCCATCGGCCGGAGCAGCGGGATGGCGCGGCTGCGGCACATCACCGCCCTGCTACAGACCCTCGCCGACGCCCCGCCGGCCGAGTACCGGCTGCTGGCCGGCCCCGGGATCACCCCGCCGGCGGACAGCGAGGCGACCCGGATCGTGGACCTGGCCATGCGCGAGGTCTTCACCAACCTGAACGGCACGGTCAGCCTGACCGCGATCGCGGCCCGGGTCGGCATGTCCCAGTCCGGGTTCTCCCGCTACTTCGCCCGCGCCACCGGCCAGTCCTTCAGCGACACCCTGCGCAAGCTGCGGCTGGCGAAGGCCCGCCAGCTGCTCGAGTTCACCGACGACCCGATCATCGCCATCGCCCAGGCCAGCGGCTACCACAACCTGTCGAACTTCAATCGGCAGTTCCGGCTCGAGCACGGCCTGACGCCGAGCGAGTACCGCAACCGGGCCGGGCGGTGACCGGCCGGCGCCGGTTCAGCGATTGGTGACCGCCTTCTCGGTGTCCGGCAACGGTTCCGGCGCCAGCCGGTCCAGCTCCGTCAGCACCCCGGCGATCGCCTGCACCGAGTCCTCGACCAGCGGGCGCAACCGGGCGTACAGCGCGGCGTCCGCCGGATCCGGCACGGTCGGCGCGGCGACGTCCACCAGCCGCGCGGCGTCGTCCAGGTCGGGCAGTTCGCCGAGGGCGTGCAGGCCGAGCAGGCAGGCGCCGAGGCCGGTGCCCTCCGGGGACTCGGCGACGGACACCGGCAGGTTCAGCGTGGCGGCCAGCACCCCGACCCAGAGGCTGGAGGCGACCGCGCCACCGGTGGCCCGTACCGCGGTCACCGGGTGTCCCTCCGCGTCGAACGAGTCGCGCACCAGCGCGAGCTGCTGGCAGACGCCCTCCACCGCGGCCCGGACCAGGTGCGGGCGGCCGTGTTCGCGGCGCAGCCCGAGGTAGGCGCCGCGCAGTCCGGAGCGCCACCACGGCGCCCGCTCCCCCAGCAGGTACGGCAGGCACAGCAGGCCACCGCTGCCCGGGGGCGCGGACGCGGCCTCGGCGAGCAGCGCGGCGTCGCGTTCGTCGGCGTCCTCGCCCTCGGCGCCCGGCTGCCCGGCACCGCCGGTGAAGCTCTGCCCGGCCCAGCGGACCACCGAGCCGGCGTTGTTCACCGCGCCGCCGATCGCCCAGCGGTCCTCGGTCAGCGCGTAGCAGAACAGCCGCCCGGCGGCGTCCGCGACCGGGGCGTCCACCATGGTGCGCAGCGCGCCGCTGGTGCCCAGCGAGACCGCGGCCACGCCGTCCGGGGTGGCGCCGACGCCCAGGTTGGCCAGCGGGCCGTCGGCCGCGCCGATGATCAGCGGCAGGTCGGCGGGCAGCCCGGCGGCGGACGCCACGCCGGAGTCCAGGCGCAGCCGTTCGGTGGTCGGCACCACCTCGCCGAGCTGGGCGGCGCGCACGCCGGCGAGGTCGAGCGCCTCGGGGTCCCAGCGGCGGGCGTGGATGTCGTACAGCCCGGTGCCGGACGCGACGGACAGGTCCACCAGGAACGGCGCGTCGGCGAGGCCGGCCAGCACGATCTCCTTCACCCCGCCCCAGCGCGGCGTGTCGCGCAGCGTGGCCGGGTCGTGTTCGCGCCACCAGGCCAGCTTGGCCAGCGGGGCCATCGGGTGCACCGGCGTACCCGTGCGGGCCTGGAGTTTCCTGGACAGCCCGTCCGCGGCGAACCGTTCGCTCTGCGCGGCGGCGCGGCCGTCGGCCCAGGTGACCAGCGGGCCCAGCGGCCGGCCGTCGCGGTCCATCGGCACCAGGCCGTGCAGGAACGCGCTGAGGCTGACCGCGACGACCCGGTCGCCGTTCGCGTGGCACTGTTTCGCGACGTCGATCAGCGCCTCGACCGCGGCGTCGCGCAACCGGACCGGATCGAGTTCGGCCCGCCCGGAACCGGGCACCGACAGCGGGTAGTGCACGCTGGCGGACGCGCGTACCGCACCGTCGATGCCGGCCGCCACGCCCTTGGTCGCGGTGGTTCCGGTGTCGACCCCGATCACGACGTCCATGCGCGCCTCCTTCACCGACGGGCGGTACCCGGTCACCCTAGAACCTAGGCGAATTTGACCGCGTACCCGTCGCGCAGGTCGGCCCAGCCGTGTTCCCGGGCGGCGTCGCCGCGCACCGCCTCGACCGGCTCGCCGTCGAGCAGCCGCTCCAGCACCACGAAACAGAGGTGCCAGCCGGCCGCGACCATCGCCTCGATGTCACGCTCGGCGGAGGTGTGCCGCAGCGTCAGCCGGGTGCCGCCGGCGGTGGCTTCGAGGTCCCAGCGCAGCCGGTCGGCACCCCAGGTGTACTCCAGCAGCGCGGGCGCCTCGGCCCGCAGCACGATGCCGGGCAGGTCGGTGTGTTCGGCGCCGTCGACCATGGTGAGCACCGCGTCGCCGGTGGTGCCGAGATCGCGGTCGGGGCGGAACGGCGCCCACCGGTCGATCTCGGCCGGGTCGGTCAGCGCCCGCCACACCGCCGCGGGCGGGTGCCGCAGGTCGCGGATGAAGATCAGGGTCCAGGTGTCGCCGTCGGCGACGACGGAGGCGTCGCCGAGCGGTCCGGGGTCGAGCGGCATGGGTCACTCCTTGCTGTCGAGGTGGCGCTCCAGCGCGTCCAGGGAACGGGTCCAGAGCGTGCGGTACGGAGCCAGCCACGCGTCCAGCTCGCGGAACGGGCCGGGCTCCAGCGTGTAGATGCGGTGCTGGGCGACGGTGCGCGCGCTGACCACGCCGGCCTCGCGCAGCACCTTCAGGTGTTTGGACACGGCCGGCTGGCTCATGTCGAGCGCCGCCACGAGGTCGCCGACGCTGTGGTCGGAGCGGCGCAGCGCCTCGACGATGCGGCGCCGGGTCGGCTCGGCGAGCACGGCCAGGGCGTCCACGGACATGCGCCGACCATGCCATGCGAGTTATATAACCGTCAAGGCATGTACGGTCGTGACATGATGCGGATCGTGCGGGTCCTTCTCGTGACGTCCGGGTCGATGGGTGACGTGGCGCCGTACACGGGTCTCGGCGTCCGGCTGCGCGACGCCGGTCACGAGGTCACCGTGGCCACCCACGCGCCGTTCGCGGCCACCTTCGCCGCGCTCGGGCTGCCGTTCGTGCCGATCCCCGGCGATCTCCGCCGGATCCTGCCGCAGGCGCGCGGGCAGGACGGCCGCACCTCCGGCACCGGGCCGCGGGCGCTGGGCCGGCTGCTGCGCATCGCCCGCCCGCTGATCGCCGAGCTGGGCGACGGGATCGCCGCGGCCGCCGAGACCGTCCGGCCGGACGTGCTGCTGCTGTCCACCGTGGTCGCGCCGCTGGGCTACCAGGTGGCGGAGGCGGCCGGCGTGCCCTGGGCCGGGGTGTTCCTGCAACCGGTCGCGCCCACCGGCGAGTTCGGCTCGGTGCTGCTCGGCGGCCGGTCCGTCGGCCGCCCCGGCAACCGCGCGGTGACCGCCGCGGCCAACACCGCCAGCCAGATCCTGTACGCCGGCCCGGTGCAGCGGCTGCGCGCCCGGCTCGGCCTCCCGCACCAGCCGATCCGCACCCTGCGCTCGTGGCAGGACGGGGGCCGGTACCCGAACTTCCACGGCTTCAGCCCGGCCGTGGTGCCCCGTCCCGCCGACTGGCGGCCGCAGCTGGAGGTGGTCGGCTACTGGTGGCCGGCGCGCCCGGCGGGCTGGACCGCACCGCCGGACCTGGCCGCCTTCCTCGCCGACGGGCCGCCGCCGGTGTTCATCGGATTCGGCAGCATGGGTCCCGGGCAGGGCGAGCGGCTGAGCGGGCCGGTGCTGGACGCGGTGCGCCGGGCCCGGGTACGCGCCGTGGTGCAGTCCGGCTGGGCCGGCCTGCGGGTGTCGTCGCCGTCGGTACTGACCGTCGGCGAGGTGCCGCACGAGTGGCTGTTCCCCCGGGTCGCGGCCGTGGTGCACCACGCCGGGGCGGGCACCACCGCAGCCGGGCTGCGCGCGGGGGTACCCGCGGTGCCGGTGCCGGTCCTCGCCGACCAGCCGTTCTGGGCCGGCCGCCTGCACCGGCTGGGCGCGGCCGCAGCGCCGGTCCCGATGCGCCACCTGACCGCCGACCGCCTGGCCGCGGCGCTGCGCGACGTCACCACCAACCCACACCGCGCCGCCCTGGCACAGGCCCTGGCGGCGCGGTTACGGTCCGAGGACGGCGCGGCGCGCGTCCTGCAGTGGCTGGCGGCGTTGCCTACCGCTCGGTGATCGGGACGAACTGGCGCTCGGCCTCGCCGGTGTAGAGCTGGCGCGGGCGGCCGATCTTGGTGGCCGGGTCGAGCATCATCTCGCGCCACTGCGCGATCCAGCCGGGCAGCCGGCCCAGCGCGAACAGCACCGTGAACATCTTCGTCGGGAAGCCCATGGCCTTGTAGATCAGCCCGGTGTAGAAGTCGACGTTCGGGTACAGCTTGCGGGAGACGAAGTAGTCGTCGGACAGCGCAATCTCCTCGAGCTGGAACGCCACCTCCAGCAGCGGATCGGGCCGGTCCATCTTGGACAGCATGTCCTGGGCGGCCTTCTTCACGATGGCGGCGCGCGGGTCGTAGTTCTTGTAGACCCGGTGGCCGAAGCCCATCAGCTTGACGCCCTTCTCCTTGTTCTTCACCCGGTTCACGAAGGAGCTGACGTCACCGCCGTCCGCGCAGATCTTCTCGAGCATCTCGAGCACCGCCGCGTTGGCGCCGCCGTGCAACGGGCCGGAGAGGGCGTTCACGCCGGACGAGACCGAGGCGAACAGGTTCGCCTGCGCCGAGCCGACCAGCCGCACGGTGGAGGTGGAGCAGTTCTGCTCGTGGTCGGCGTGCAGCACGAACAGCATGTCCAGGATCTTGGCGATCTCCGGGTCGACGTCGTACTGCACCGTGGGCAGGCCGAACGTCAGGCGGAGGAAGTTCTCCACGTAGTCCAGGGAGTTGTCCGGGTACGGCAGCGGGTGGCCGATGCTGCGCTTGTACGCGTACGCCGCGATGGTGGGCAGCTTGGCCATCAGCCGGATCGAGGAGATCTCCACCTGCTGCGGGTCGGCCGGGTCCAGCGCGTCCTGGTAGAAGGTGGACAGCGCGGTGACCGCCGAGGACAGCACCGCCATCGGGTGCGCGTCGCGCGGGAACCCGGAGAAGAACGTGCGCATCTCCTCCTGCAGCAGCGTGTGCACCCGGATCTTGTCGGCGTAGTCGGCCAGCTGGGCCGGCGTCGGCAGCGCGTCGTGGATCAACAGGTACGACACCTCGAGGAACGAGGCCTTGCCGGCCAGCTGCTCGATGGGGTAGCCGCGGTAGCGCAGGATGCCGGCGTCACCGTCGATGTACGTGATCGACGACGTGCACGACGCGGTATTGACGAAACCGGTGTCCAGGGTGACGAAGCCGGTCTCCTTGAGCAGGGAGCTGACCTCGATGCCGCCCGGGCCCTCGACCGCCTCGCGCACCGGCATCGACAACTGGCCACCGGGGTGGTCGAGCTTGACATCCGTCATGTATTTCCCTCACTTCACCGGCAGATGTCCCCATGAACCTGGTGTTCACCGTAAACCCTCAACCTGAATGGGTCATCAGCCGCCCTGGGGCTGAGGGATTGATCACGAAGCGCGACGGGCACTGCACAGCATAGATAATGGTCGGTGGAGGTGAATGCTGGTGCAGACCTCGAGCGCAGCTCCCGTGGTGGTCGGCGTGACCGGCACGGCGGCGAGTCTGGCGGCGGTGCGGCTGGCCGCTCGCGAGGCGGTGGCCCGGCAACGGGAGTTGCGGGTGGTGCACGTGTTCACCTGGCCGGCCCCGCACCACGGCGCGGAAGCCACCGCCTACGGTCCGGCGCGGCGGGAAGCCGCCGCGATCGTCGACCGCGCGGTGACGTCGGCCTCGCACGGCGCACCCGGGGTCCGGGTCACCGGGCAGGTGCTGGACGGCGCGCCGGCCCGGGTGCTCCTCCAACTGAGCCGGTCCGCGGAACTCCTGGTGGTCGGCGACGAGGGGCTGGCCGGCGCGCCGCGGGTACCCGTCGACTCGGTGCTGTTGCAGACCGCCTCCCGGGCGTTCTGCCCCACCGTGGTGGCCCGCGGACCGCGCCCGCCGGCCGGACCGCTGCTGGTCGGCGTGGACGGCTCGGCCAGTTCGGTGCGGGCGCTGCGGTACGCCGCCGCCGAGGCCCGGCACCGCGGCACCGGCGTCGAGGTGGTGCACGTGATGCGCGAACCGGCGCACGAGGCCGAGGGCACCCGACTGCTCGCCGGCGCGGTGGCCGCGGTGCCCGAGCTGGTCCGGCCGCGGACCCGGTTGCTGACCGGCGATCCGGCCGCCACCCTGGCCCGCGCGTCGCGCAGCGCCCGGATGGTGGTGGTCGCGCCGCGCGGAAGGGACAGATCGGCACTGTTGGGACCGGTGGCACAGGAGTTGCTCCGCCGGTGTGCCTGTCCGACACTGTTTGTCCACGGAACCACTGCCGAACGGCACGGCTCTGTGGGTACGGTGCCATCGGCGGGGGCGCTGGCCGGCTGACTGGACCGGCGGCGACACGGTTCTGCCGGGGGGCGATGTGGTGCGATCCGTGGCTGCTTCGGCCGGCCACCGGCAGTGGCAGGTCTTCGCCATGGCCGGCATCGTCGCGACCGCCGTCTACTCGGCCGGCTTCTCTCCCCTGCTGAGCGTGCTCGCGTTCGCCACGGTCGGGGTCGGCACCGTGGCGGCCTGCTTCGCCGGCCCGCGGCGGTTCGGCGCCGAACCGCGGGCGGCCTGGGTGCTGCTCACCGCGGCCGCGCTCGCCTTCCTGATCGGCGTGGTGATCCGGCCCTGGGCAGTGACCCTGCCGCTGCCGTTCACGCTGCTGTCCGACCTCACCACCATTCCCGGTTACCTGCTGACCGCGTCGTTCTTCGTGCTGCTGCTGCGGGCCCGGCAGAGCGTGCAGCGGCACGCGGTGCTGGACGGGCTGCTGGTCTGCCTGGCCGGTGGACTGGTGTGCACGCTGCTGCTGGCGGTGCCGGCCGCCCTGGTCGGCGGGCGCCCCGCGTTCGTGGGCGTGCTCGCCGCGGCGTACCCGTTGCTCGACGTGGTCCTGCTGCTGCTCGTGGTCAACCTGACGTTCACCGCGACCAGCTGGCCGCTCAGCCTGGTCACGTTGCTCACCGCGATGGCGCTGATGGGCGTCGGCGACCTCACGTACGCGGTGCTCGGGGTGTCCGGCCGGCTGTACGCCTCGCCGCTGCTGGACGTGCCGTTCCTGCTGGCGTTCGTGCTGATGGGCGTGACCACGCTGCACCCGTCGGTGGTGGAGCTGAGCCGGGCCGCACGCCGGCCGGTGCAGGCCTGGTCCTGGCGCCGGATGTCGCTGCTGCTGCCCGCCATGGTCACCCCGTTCCTGATGCTGGTCCTGGTCGGCGACCGGTCCGCCGGCCACCGCGTCACGATCGCCCTGGTCGGTGCCGCCATGGTGGTGCTGCTGGTGATCCGCGCGGTCTCCGCGGTGCAGGCCCAGGTCGCGGCGCAGCTGCACTCCGAGCACCAGGCCACCCACGATCCGCTCACCGGACTGCCGAACCGGCGGCTCATCTCGGCCGAGATCGAGCGCCTGCTCGACGGCACGCCGGCCGGCGGCGACCGGCGGGTCTGGGTGTACCTGCTCGACCTGGACGGGTTCAAGTGGGTCAACGAGTCCTGGGGTCACGACACCGGCGACCAGCTGGTCATCGAGGTCGCGGCGCGGCTGCGGTCGGTGGTGCCGCCGGCCCGCATGCTGGCCCGGGTCGGCGGGGACGAGTTCCTGCTGGCGTACGTGGGCGAGCAGACCGGCGCGCTGCGCCTGGTGGACGAGATCCGCGGCTGCTTCGCCGGCCCGCTGTCGGTCCGCGACACCGAGGTGGTGATCAGCGCGTCGATCGGCATCGCGCACGCCGTGTCGGACGGCGACCCGGCGGTGACCGCGGAGGCGCTGATGCGGGACGCCGACACCGCGATGTACCGCGCCAAGGCCGAGGGCCCGGGACGGTCCACCGTCTTCGACACCTCCATGCACGACCGGGTCCGGGAACGCATCGAGCTGGAGGCGGCGCTGCGCACCGCGCTGACCCGGGGCCAGTTGCGGGTGGCGTACCAACCGATCCTGCACCTGGACACCGGTCGACCGGTGGGTGCCGAGGCGCTGGTGCGCTGGGACCACCCGGACCGCGGGCCGATCCCGCCGATGTCGTTCATCCCGGTTGCCGAGGAGGCCGGCCTGATCGGGGCGATCGGCACCTGGGTACGCGAGGAGGCGCTGCGCCAGCTCGCCGAGTGGCGTGCCGACGGGACCGTGACCGACGACTTCTACCTGTCGGTGAACGTGTCGCCGCGCCAGCTCAACGACGCCGATCTGCCCCTCGTGGTGGCCGGCGAGCTGCTCCGGCACGGCGTCCCGGCGCGCGCGGTGGCGCTGGAGATGACCGAGTCGGTGATGGTGGACGGCTCCAGCGTCACCACCCGGGTGCTGTTCGACCTGCGCGAGATGGGCCTACGGCTGCTCGTCGACGACTTCGGCACCGGCTTCTCCGCGCTCGGCTACCTGCGCCGGTTCCCGGTCACCGGCGTGAAGATCGACCGCAGCTTCGTCGCCGGGCTGGGCCAGAGCATGGAGGACGAGGAGATCGTCCGCGCGGTGGTGGCGATGAGCCACGCCCTGGGGCTCACCGTGGTGGCCGAGGGCGTGGAGACCCGCCTGCAGCGCGACGCCCTGGCCGCGGTCGGGGTGACCCAGGGGCAGGGCTGGCTCTGGGGCCCGGCGGTGCCACCGGGGGAGTTCGCCGGCCACTGGCATGCCGGCGGCCCGGCGGCCCGCGCCGCCGCGGCCGCCGGGAAGAACCAGCGGCTGGCCACGCCGGCCGGCAAGGGCCGGAATCAGCTCACCGCGGGGAACTCGTAGAGCCAGTACGACTGGCTGTCCAGCCGCCGCATGCGCATCCGCCCGTCGATCCGGCCCAGAATCCGGCCGATCGCCACCGGCAGGTCCCGCATCACCTCGTTGTGGCTGCACACGTCGACCATGCCCATGCCGTCCACCGCGCTCAGCGGCTCCATCATCTCGCGCAGCAACCGGATGAACACGCCGGTGCCGCGGACGCCGCGCTGGGCGCCGGCGAACACGATGTAGAAGATCCGGCGTTCGGCGTACATCCGGGGCCAGCGGTGGACGAAGTAGTCCTGGGACAGCAGCGGCAACGCGGTCAGGTCGTCGGTCATCACCGACAGCCCCACCACCGCACCGCCGGAGTCGAACGCCACCCACTTGCCGAACCGCTTGTCCGCCATCATCTCGTCGAACTCGTCGCGGTGCAGCAGGTGCCGCTGCACCGCGTGGATCCGCAGCTCGTCGAACGTCTCCCAGTAGAAGCACCAGGCCGGCTCCACCCAGTGGTCCGGCAGCGCGGGCACCGCCTCGATGCGCACGATCGCCTCTCCTCTCGGCCGGATAGACCGTAGCGGATCCGTCGCGGCATCCCCCGGTCGGTGATAAACCAGGCGCCCCGACTGGTGCCACGCCGCCGAGTCGGGCATCATTCGCTCGCCGGGGAACCTTGCGTCCGACCGGGCGCGGCCGATATATCCGTCAGGAAGAGTTGTCCGGACCGGACGACCGTGACAGGAGGCGACACGCATGACCGCACTGATCGGGGACGAATGCAGCGTCTGGCTCGTGATCGGGCTGCTGACCCTCGCCCTCGGCCTGAGCGGCGCGCTGTTCGCGGCGCTTCGTGACGTCCGCTCCGGCCCCGCCCGCCGGACCCACTGACCGTCCGGCCCGGCGGCTTGCCGTCCGCCGCGGATGCGGCAGGCTGGGCGGATGCGCTTCGCCACGTGGAACGTGAACTCGGTCAAGGCCCGCCTCCCCCGGCTGCTCGACTGGCTCGCCGGCACCGCCCCTGACGTGCTCTGCCTGCAGGAGACGAAGGTTCCCGCGGACGGCTTCCCGGCCGCCGAGGTGCAGGCCCTCGGGTACGACGTGGCCGCGTACGGGCAGGGACGCTGGAACGGCGTGGCGGTGCTCTCCCGGGTCGGCCTGGACGACGTCCGGCTCGGCTTCCCCGGCGAACCCGGTTACCCGGACCCGGAGGCGCGGGCGATCAGCGCGACGTGCGCCGGCATCCGGTTCACCTCGATCTACGTGCCGAACGGGCGCACTCCGGACGATCCGCACTACACGTACAAACTGGCCTGGCTGGCGGCGCTGCGCGACGCGCTGGCCGCCGACGTCGCCGCCGGCCCGACCGTGGCGGCCGGCGACTTCAACGTCGCGCCGACCGACGACGACGTCTGGGACCCGCGGCTGTTCGCCGACTCCACGCACGTGACGCCGCCGGAGCGGGCGGCGCTGGCCGCGGTCCGGGCGCTGGGCCTGCGCGACATCGTCGGCCGCCCGCTCAAGGGCGACCGCCCGTTCACCTACTGGGACTACCGTGCCGGGATGTTCCACCAGAACAAGGGCATGCGGATCGACCTGGTGTACGCCACCGAGGACGTGGCCGGCGCGGTCCGGGACGCGGTGATCGACCGCGAGGCGCGTAAGGGCAAGGGCCCGTCCGACCACGCGCCGATCGTGGTCGATCTCGACTGGACCGCACCGGGGCCCGCCGCCTGAGCCGCGACGTACGGCGGTGGAGCACGTAGGCTGGTCGGGACGTTGCAGGCGGGGGAGAGAAAGGGGGAGGCATGACCACCCAGCTGCCGGACACCACCGGCGACCTGATCGAGGACGCGGTTGCCGTCGTGCCCGCACCCGGCCTCCTGCTGGCCGCCCTGGACGCCTCCCGCGAGGCGGTCCTGCTGTGCACCACCGCGGACGACACGATCCTGCTGGTCAACGCGGCCGCCCGGGAACTGCTGCCGGGTCTGGCACCCGGCCGCACCGCGCTTCAGGCACCGATCACCGGCCTCGCCGAAGCGGTCGCCGCGGGCGAACAGACGTTCACCACGGAGTACGCCGGACGCCACGTGCTCGGCCACCGGCGCAGCCTGGACGACGCCCACTACGGGTGGTATCTGCTCGACTGCACCGAGGAGACCCGCCGCGCCGAGGCCCTCACCCTGGAACAGAGCCGGACCGCGTTTCTCGCCGAGGCCGGCCGCCGGCTGTCGTCGTCGCTGCACCAGCGGCGCTGCGTCCGCACCACGGTCGAGCTGGCGGTGTCGCACCTGGCCGACGCGGCCGTGGTGGTCCTCCCGGCCGACCGCCGGCAGTGCGACTGGCTGCGCCTGGTCACCGCCGGAGCGGTCGAGGAGGGCACGTTCCGCGAGCGGAACCTCGCCGAGGTGCCCGGGCTGGCCGAGGCTCTGGGCGGCTTCCCGCCCATCCCGAGCCGCTGGCTCGACGCCGCGCAGGTGCCCGCCTGGCTGCTCCCCGAGGACTTCGGCCCGGTCGGCGCGCTGCTGGTCACCCCGCTGCCCGGCAACGCCCAGCCGGCCGGTGCGCTGATCCTGGCCCGCCGCGGCCCGCACGCCGTGTTCGCCGCGGACGACGAGATGCTGGCCCGGATCTTCGCGGCCCGCGCCGGCTCGGCCATCTCCGCCGCCGCGCTCTACCGCGAACAGGTGGACACCACCGCCATCCTGCAGGCCGACCTGCTGCCGCCGGAACTGCCGCAGCTGGACGGCATCGAGCTGATCGGCTCGTACCAGGCGGCCCGCGACGCGCTGCGCATCGGCGGCGACTTCTACGACGTGTTCGGCCCCACCGAGACCAGCCCGGAGACCGTCGTGGCGCTCGGCGACGTCTGCGGCAAGGGCCCGGAGGCCGCGGTGCTGACCGGCAAGGTCCGCCAGACGCTGCGCGCGCTCCGGCTGATGGACGCCCCTCCCGCCGCGATGCTCCAGGTGCTCAACCAGGCCCTGCTGCAGGCCGGCCGGCAACACCGCTTCGTGACCCTGGTGGTGGGCGCGGTCCGCCGCACCGACCACGGCCGGGTCGCGATGACGCTGGCCGCCGGCGGGCACCCGCCACCGCTGGTGCTCCGCAACGACGGCACCGTCGAGGAGGTGCCCACCTCCGGCACGCTGATCGGCGTGGTGCACCGCACCGTGGCCCGCACCGCCGAGATCGAACTGGCGCCCGGCGAACTGTGCCTGCTGTACAGCGACGGGCTCACCGAGGCCCGCGGCGGCGCCACCGGCACCGAACACTACGGCGAGCTCCGCCTGCACGACGCGCTCGCCTCGTGCCAGGGACTGCCCGGCACCGCCGTGGTGGAACGCGTCCGCCAACTCGTCTCCGACTGGGTGCACGGCGGCATCCGCGACGACATCGCCATGCTCGCCGTGCGCGCACCCGCCCGTACCCCCCTGAGCCTGCGCGGCGGCGGCGCGCCGAACGTCTCACCGTTCGCGATCGACGCACGCCGCGGAGATCGGCGGACCAGGCAACGCTCGTGACGGCCTTCACCACCACTCCCCCACCGTCGCTCGACGACCCCGCCTTCGCCGACCATTTCCTCCAGCTGGTCGGCGACGGCGACGAGTACGGCGCCGTCGAGGCGGTCACCGCCCTGCTGGACGCCGGCGCACCCCCGCAACGGGTCATGATCGATCTCATCGCCCGCACCCAGTCCCGCGTCGGCGAACTCTGGGCCGCGAACGAATGGTCGGTGGCCCGGGAACACGCGGCGACCGCCATCAGCGAACGCGCCCTGGCCGCGGTGGCCGCCCGCACCTCCGTCCGCCCGTCCCGCGGCCGCATCACCATCGCCTGCGTGGACGGCGAATGGCACGCCCTGCCGGTCCGCATCCTCGCCGAGACCCTGCGCCTGGACGGCTGGCGCGTCGACTTCCTGGGCGCCAGCGTGCCCGGCCCGCACCTGGTCACCCACCTGCACCAGACCGGCCCCGACGCGGTGGCCCTGAGCTGCATGCTGGCGATCCGGCTGCCCCGCGCGCACGCCGCGATCACGGCGAGCCGGTCCGCCGGGGTTCCGGTGATCGCCGGTGGGCGCGGCTTCGGTCCCGACGGCCGGTACGCGAAACGGCTGGGCGCGGACGCCTGGGCCCCGAATGCCGAGGAGGCGGTGGCCCGGCTGTCCGCCGACTGGCCACCGGCCGTCCCCGGGTCTTTCGCCGGGTCCGCTTCCGGCTCCCGGGGTGACCTGCACGGCGACTCTCTCGGTGGCTCCCTCGGCGGCTCCCTCGGCGGCTCCCTCGATGGCTCCCTCGATGGCTTCCTCGGCGACGACGAGTACACCCATGTCGTGCGGCGGCGGGCCGAACTGATCGGCACCGCGATGGAACGGCTGGTCGCGGCGTACCCGGCGATGACCGCCTACGACCGGCGGCAGACCGACGCCACCGCCGAGGACATGGGCCACATCGTCGACTTCCTGAGCGCGGCGCTGTATGTCGGGGACGACCGGATCGTCACCGACTTCGTGGACTGGACGGCCGGGGTGCTGGCGGCCCGGGAGGTGCCACCTGCGGCGCTGGTCGCCGGGTTGCGGTTGATCCGCGACCAGGTACGCGACTGCCCACGGGCCGCAACCATGCTGAACACCGGCCTGACCCGTCTACCGGCCTGACCCGTCTCCCGGCCTGACCCCACCCCCCTTCCCTCGCCCCGGCCCCACCCCGCCGCCCGGTCGCTCTGTCGCCCCGCCGCCCGGTCGCTCTGTCGCCCCGCCACCCGGTCGCTCTGTCGCCCCGCCACCCGGTCGCTCTGTCGCCCCGCCACCCGGTCGCTCTGTCGCCCCGCCACCCGGTCGCTCTGTCGCCCCGCCACCCGGTCGCTCTGTCGCCCGCCACCCGGTCGCTCTGTCGCCCGCCACCCGGTCGCTCTGTCGCCCGCCACCCGGTCGCTTCGTCGCTCTACCGCCCGGTCGCTCTGCCGCTCTGTGGTCGATCTTGGACTTGTGGTGTGAACAAGAGCCGCATCGCACGGATACAACGGGCACCACACGTCCAAGATCGACAGAAGTTGACCGAAGGGCTGGACTTCGCGCGGAGTGCTGCGCTCGTCCGCCGGTGCGCCAGTCAGGTCAGGCGCGCGGCGGCGTCCGCAGTCCACCGACCGGCCGGGGCGTGGGGAGTCACGGCACCGCCCGCACCCCAACTCCCCACAGCCCACCAAGACGCGACAGACGTGGGGAATCGCGGCACCGTCCCCACCCCAACTCCCCACAGCCCACCAAGACGCGACAGACGTGGGGAATCGCGGCACCGTCCCCACCCCAACTCCCCACAGCCCACCAAGACGCGACAGACGTGGGGAATCGCGGCACCGTCCCCACCCCAACTCCCCACAGCCCACCAGGACGCGACAGACGTGGGGAATCGCGGCACCGTCCCCACCCCAACTCCCCACAGCCCACCAGGCCCGGCACCGCCACACCTCGGTTCCATACGGGACATCAGGGCATGGGCGCCTCAAGTCCACACGAGCGTGGGCGCGTCCACGCACCGTGCCCGCCGCACGATCTCGGCATGAGCGGATCGCGGCGCAGCGAACGTCTCGAACCGCCCCTCGGCGCCACGCAGCCACCCCCGCCTCCACTGGACGACACCACTCATTGATCTTGAACTCGTAATGCCGGAAATATCGGTCTGATGCGTTTTTGTCCCTACCACAACCAAGATCGACGACCGGGCGGTACCGGTGGGACTGGTGCAGGGTTGGCGGTGGGGCACGGTGAGCGGTGGGGCACGGTGAGCGGTGGGGCACGGTGAGCGGCGGGGCACGGTGAGCGGCGGGGCACGGTCAGCGGCGGGGCACGGTCAGCGGCGGGGCACGGTCAGCGGCGGGTTAATGGGTTGCGGGGGTGGGGTGGGGGGATTAGATTTTGGGCATGATCTCCTGACGTCGTGTGTTGAGGGCCCCGCTCGCGTGCGAGCGCTGTGTTGCCCACGCCCGGTTCCGGGTGCTCCGGCGGCGTCGTCCGCCGTGGGACCGCCACCGCGCCGACCCCGGGACGCGTTCACTTCTCTTCTCCACCACGGTCGCCCGCCTCGCTCCGAGGAGGTAGCAGCATGCCTGCGCACGATTTCACCGTTCCCGTCGATCCCGACGATCTGGCCCGCCGCGAGATGGCCGTCGCCGTACCCCTGCCGTCCCTGGCCGGGAAGCAGCGGCCCGGTGCGGACCGGGTCACGGCCGATCACCATGGTGCCCGGGACGCCCGGCTGGCCTCGCGCCAGCGGTCCGAGCGGGACCGCGCGGGTCGCGCCGCCGGTGCCGGCGGTGGCCGCTCGTACGCGTTCCGGCGCAGCTGAGCGGCGGCACCTGCGCGCGGAGGGGCCGGGACGTGGACACGTCCCGGCCCCTCTGCCGTGTGCGGGGGTCAGCCCAGGCGGGCGTACACGTTGTCGAGGTAGCCGTGGTACATGTCGCTGTTGGTGTTGAAGTTCGGGCCGCCGATGCGCAGCGGCTTGTCGTTGAGGATGCTCAGGGTGGCGGGTACCGCCACCCGGCCGCGGGCCACGCCGTCGACGTACACGGCCATGGCGCCGCCGATCCGGACGCACTGGACGTGGTGCCACTTGCTGTCCGCCACGGTGATGCTGGAGCGGACGATGTAGGCGGTGCTGTTTCCGCGGCCCACCACCACGCACTGCGCGCGGCCGTGAGTGGCGCCGACCTGCAGCTTCCACTGGCTTTCGGTGGTCGCCACGCCCTTCTGCACGACGTTGGACGAGCCGGCCAGGTGCGCCTTCGAAAGGTACAGCGTGGCGCCCCAGCGGAACGACCGGACGCCGGGGTCCAGGTCGGGGTCGTCGGAGCCCTGGAGCAGGGCCCGGGGGCAGAACGTCGCGGTCCTGGCGCAGCGCGCCGGGAAGCCGATGTAGCGGCCGGTCTTCGTGGTGAAGAAGCGGATCGTGCCGCGGTCGGCGGTGCGGATGGTCAGCGGGGTGCCGCGGCCGGAGTTCTCGGCGACGCGGCCGGTGGCGGTGGCGCCGCGGTCGAACGTGTAGTGCGCCACGGTGGCCGGCGCGGCGGTCGCGGCGGTGGCGGTTCCGGTGGCGGCGGTTCCGGTGGTCGCGGTGACCGCCAGGGCGGGCACCGCCGGAACGGCGACGAGAGCGATCGTGAGGAGCCGGACAGAGAGCTTCATGCCAGCAAACGTACTTTTGTCCGCTTGTGGAGAAAAGAGCGGCTTGGGGGTGTTTCGGGTGACAAAGGTGACCGGTACGGACCGTATCCTTCGACGTTACGGCTTTGTCTCCCACCGGAATTTCCGGTTGTGTCGCGGCGTGTTCCGGGGCCGGGGCCCGCGTGGTGACCGGCTCAGAGCAGGTCGCCGGACTCGGCGATCAGGCAGACCGCCACCAGGCGCATGAGGTGCCACTCGGCGGTCAGCCAGGCACTTCCGGAGAGGTACGCCTGCCCGGGCTCGGGCACCGGCCGTCCCATCCGGGCCGCGGCCGCGACGATCGACTTCGCGTACGCCGCCAGCCCTTCGGCGTCGACCGCACGTCCCGCGCCGTGCAGCGCGTCGCGGACCGCCGCGGCGTGCTGGTCGACCTGCGCCAGCAGGCCGGCGTCGCCGAACGCGGCGGCCAGGCCGTCCACGCCCACCCGCGCCATCATCTCGTCCAGCAGCGCGCGGGCCGGGTCGACGGCGGGAGCGGCGGAAATCGGGGCGAAAGCGAGGAATTCGTTCGTCATGCCGGCAACGCTAGGGCCTCGCCGGACCGCACGACAGTGGGGTAACCGAACGGCACCCCAGGCTCTCCGACCCCGCACCCGAACCTCCTCCGCGCGACGATCCGTTCGGCCTGCTGCTACCCCGCGACCGCGGAACGGAACCGCCCGTCCACGAAAGAAGACCCCGGGCCGGGATCAGGCCGGCAGCTGGTCCATCGCGCGGAAGATCCGCTTGTCGGAGACCGGGTACGCGGTGCCCAGCGACTGCGCGAAGAAGTTCACCCGCAGCTCCTCGATCATCCAGCGGATCTCCCGCAGCCCCTCGTCCGCCGGCCCGCCCGGCGGCAACTCGGCGCGCAGTTCGCGGTACTCCCGCTCGATCTCGTGCACCTGGGCCATCAGCTGGCGGTCCCGGGGCAGGTTGCCGGGCAGCCGGTCCAGCCGGTACGCGATCGCCCGCAGGTAGCGCGGCAGGTGGTGCAGCTGCCGCCAGCCGGTCTCGGTGACGAAGCCGGGATGCACCAGCCCCTTCAGCTGTTGCCGGACGTCGGCCAGCGCGGGCACCAGGGCCGGATCGCGGGTGCCGCTCAGCCGCTGGTCCACGTCGTACGTGGTGGCCAGCACCGCCTGTACCTGGGTCACCACATTGGCCACCGCGTCCACCAGGTCGGCGCGGACCTGCTCGCGGAGCGCGGTGAAGGCCGCACCGTCCCAGGCCGGCCCGCCCGCGTCGGCGACCAGCTTGTCGACGGCCGCGCCGGCGCAGTCGTCCAGCAGGTCGGCGATCGAGCGGTACGGGTTGGCCCGGCTCAGCTCCAGCTTCGCCCGGTTGTCCAGCCGGCCCTGCAGGTACCGGGCGGCCGGCGGGAGCGTGAGCAGCAGCAGGCGCCGGGTTCCGGCCCGCATCGCCTCGCGCTGTTCGCTCTCGGTCTCGAAGACCCGCACGGCCACGCTGGTGCCCTCGTCGGCCAGCGCCGGGTGGACGGTCACCTCGTAGCCGCCGCGGACCTGCGCGACCCGGCGGGGCAGCGTACCGAAGTCGTTGGTGGTGATCCCGGTCCGTTCCAGGTTGCCGGCGGCGGCCGAGATCGTCGCCTGCACCTTGGGGGCCAGCGCCCGGCGCAGCACGTCCAGGTCGCGGCCCTCCCCCAGGGCCTTGCCGTGTTCGTCGAGGACCCGGAAGTTCATCCGCAGGTGGTCCGGGAGCTGGTCGGGGCGCCAGGCGTCGCGGGGCACCACGGTGCCGGCCAGCCGGCGCAGCTCCGCGCCCATCGCGTCGACGAGCGAGCCGCGGCGGGCCGGGATGCGGTCCAGGACCGCGGCGGCCCAGTCCGGCACGGGTACGAAGTTGGTGCGCAGCGCCTTGGGCAGGGCCCGGATCAGCGCCACCACCACCTCCTGGCGCAGCCCCGGTACGGACCAGACGAAGTCCTCCGGGTCCAGCTTGTTGAGCAGCGCGAGCGGGACCTCGACGGTGACGCCGTCGGCGGCCGCGCCCGGCTCGAACTGGTAGCTGAGCGGGAGCCGGACACCTTCGGCGAGCCAGGCGTCCGGGTACGCGTTCGGGTCGACCGCGTCGCGACCGGTGTTGACGAGCAGTTCGCGGGTGAACGTGAGCAGGTCCGGATCGGTGCGCCGGGCGTGCTTCCACCAGCTGTCGAAATGCCGGGCGGACACCACGTCGGCCGGGATGCGGGCGTCGTACAGCGCGTACACGGTCTCGTCGTCGACCAGGATGTCGCGCCGCCGGGCGCGGTGCTCGATCTCCTCGATCTGCGCCAGCAGCTTGGCGTTGTGCGCGAAGAACGGGTGGTGGGTGTCCCAGTCGCCCTCCACCAGGGCGTGCCGGATGAACAGCTCGCGGCAGGCGACCGGGTCGACCCGGGAGTAGCCGACCTTGCGCCGCGGCACGATCGGCAGGCCGTACAGCGTGACCTTCTCGTAGGCCATCACCGCGCCCTGCTTCTTCTCCCAGTGCGGCTCGCTGTAGCTGCGTTTCACCAGGTGCGGGGCGAGCTTCTCGGCCCATTCGGGTTCGATCCGGGCGTTCACCCGGCCCCACAGCCGCGACGTCTCCACCAGCTCGGCCGACATCACCCAGCGCGGCTGCTTCTTGAACAGCGCGGAGCCCGGGAAGATGGCGAACTTGGCGCCCCGCGCGCCGAGGTACTCGCGCTTGTCGGTGTCCTTCAGTCCGATGTGGCTGAGCAGGCCGGCCAGCAGCGCGGTGTGCACCTGCTGGCCGGGCGCGAGACCGTCCCGGTCCTCGGCGATGGTGAGGCTCAGCCCGCGGGCCACCTGCCGCAGCTGCGCGTAGATGTCCTGCCACTCGCGGACCCGCAGGTAGTTCAGGAACTCGGCGCGGCACAGCCGGCGGAACTGGTTGCCGGACAGCTCCCGCTGCTGCTCGCGCAGGTAGCGCCAGAGGTTGAGGTAGCTGAAGAAGTCGGATTCCTTGTCGGTGAACCGGCCGTGTTTCTCGTCCGCCTGCTGCTGCCGGTCGGCGGGCCGCTCGCGCGGGTCCTGGATGGACAGCGCGGCGGCGATCACCATCACCTCGGCCACGCAGTCATGCCGGTCCGCCTCGATCACCATGCGGGCCAGGCGCGGGTCGACCGGCAGTTGCGCGAGCTGACGGCCCAGCGGGGTGAGCTTGCGCTCGGCGAGCGCACCGAGCTCCTCCAGCAGTTTCACGCCGTCCGTGACGTTGCGGTGGTCCGGCGGGTCGATGAACGGGAACTTCGCCAGGTCGCCCAGGCCGAGCGCGGTCATCTGCAGGATGACGCTGGCCAGGTTGGTACGCAGGATCTCCGGTTCGGTGAACGCGGGGCGGGCCTCGAAGTCCTCCTCGGCGTACAGCCGGATGCAGATGCCGTCCGAGGTCCGGCCGCAGCGTCCCTTGCGCTGGTTCGCGCTGGCCTGGGAGACCGGCTCGATCGGCAGCCGCTGCACCTTGAGCCGGCTGCTGTAGCGGGAGACGCGGGCGGTGCCCGGGTCGATCACGTACCGGATGCCCGGCACGGTCAGCGAGGTCTCCGCCACGTTGGTGGCGAGCACGACGCGGCGGCCGGTGTGCCGTTCGAAGACGCGGTGCTGCTCGGCGGCGGACAGCCGGCCGTACAACGGGACCACCTCGGTGTTGCGCAGGTTCCGGCGGTTCAGCGCGTCCGCGGTGTCCCGGATCTCCCGCTCGCCGGAGAGGAAGACCAGGATGTCGCCGCTGCTCTCGGCGCCGAGCTCGTCGACCGCCGCGGCGATGCCGTCGATCTGGTCCTGCTCGGCGTCGACGTCCAGCGGGCGGTAGCGCACCTCCACCGGGTACGTCCGGCCGGACACCTCGATCACCGGGGCCGGCCCGCCCGGCCCGGCGAAGTGCTCGGCGAACCGCTGGGTCTCGATCGTGGCCGAGGTGATGATGAGCTTCAGATCGGGGCGGCGCGGCAGCAGGTCCCGCAGGTATCCGAGGATGAAGTCGATGTTGAGGCTGCGCTCGTGCGCCTCGTCGATGATCAGGGTGTCGTAGCGGTACAGCATCCGGTCGTTCTGGATCTCGGCGAGCAGGATGCCGTCCGTCATCACCTTGACCATGGTGTCGTCGGTGACCTGGTCGGTGAAGCGGACCTTGTAGCCCACGGTGGACCCGAGATCGGTGCCGAGTTCCTCGGCGATCCGCTCGGCGACCGTGCGGGCGGCGATCCGGCGCGGCTGGGTGTGCCCGATCTGCCCGCGGACGCCGCGGCCCAGTTCCAGGCAGATCTTCGGCAGCTGGGTGGTCTTGCCGGAGCCGGTCTCGCCGGCCACGACCACCACCTGGTGGTCGCGGATCGCCGCCAGGATGTCGTCGCGGCGCTGGCTGACCGGTAACTCGTCGGGGTACGTGAGCGGCGGGACCGCGGCGAGCCGGGCGTCCAGGCGTACCCGGGCCGCCTCGATCTCGGTCTCGATCTCCGCCAGCACGGCGGCGCGGGCCTGGTCGTCGCGGATTTTCCGGGTGCCCTCGAGCCGCCGCTGGAGCCGCCGCTCGTCGCGCGGGAGCAGATCGGACATGCGGCTGCGGAGCTCGGGAAGTGTCACAGACATGGCGCAGCAAGAATAGGCAGATCCGCACCACAACGCCCGGTGATTATCCCCGCGTTGCCAACCCGTCGATCGCCGACATCTCGTCGTCGGTGAGCGCGAAGCCGTCGACGGCGGCGTTGCCGGCGATGCGTTCCGGGGTCTTCGACTTCGGGATCACCACGATGCCGCGCTGCACGTGCCAGCGCAGCACCACCCGGGCCGGGTCGACGCCGTGCGCGGAGGCGATGCCGGTGAGCACCGGATCGTGCAGGTTCGTGGTCTTGAACGGGCTGTACCCCTCGACCACGACGCCGCGCTCGACGTGCTCGGCGACCAGTTTCGCGTCGTACAGGCTGGGCCCGAACCGGATCTGGTTGACCGCCGGCGCCTCGCCGGTGGCGCCGGTCAGCTCGTCGATCTCGGCGATGCTGTAGTTGCTGACGCCGATGTCCCGCACCCGGCCGGCGTCGCGGGCCGCGACGAACTCGCGCCAGGCCGGCACCGACCGGCCGCGCGACGGCGGCCAGTGGATCAGCCACAGGTCGATCGCGTCCACGCCGAGCGCGCCCAGGCTGGCGTCGAGGGTGGCGCGTTCCCGGCCGACCCGCTCCGGCGGCAGCTTGGTGGTCAGGAAGACCTCGTCCCGGGGTACGCCGGAATCGCGCAGGGCCCGGCCCACCTCGGCCTCGTTGCCGTACATGGTGGCGGTGTCGATGTGCCGGTAACCGGCCAGCAGCGCGTCCCGGACCGCCTGGTAGGCCGCGTCGCCCCGGATCTGCCAGGTGCCGAAGCCGAGCAGCGGCATCCGGCCACCGCCGGGCAGCGGTGCGGAGGGAATGGTCATGGTGTCGTCCTTCCCGGAGGGTTCTCCCATCTTGCCCGGCCGGCGGCGGATCACACCGACTGCTCGACGGCGGCGGGTTCCGGCTCGATGGCCGGCTCCGGCTCGGTGGCCAGCGGCAGGGTGAAGTGGAAGCGGGTGCCGCCGCCGAGGTTGTCGGTGACCCCGATGGCGCCGCCGTGGCGTTCCACGACCCGGCGGCAGATGGCCAGCCCCAGGCCGGTACCGGCGTACCCGGCGGCGGTATGGGCCCGGTGGAACGACTCGAAGATGTCCGGCTTGTCCTCGTCCGGGATGCCGATGCCGCGGTCGGCCACCTCGATCCGGGTCCAGCCCTCCCCCGCCTCGGCCGCGGTCACGTCGATCCGGGCACCGCGGCCGGGCTGCACGTACTTGACCGCGTTGCCGATCAGGTTGTCCAGCACGTGCCGCAGCATGTCCGGATCGGCGTCCACGGACGGCAGCGGACCGACATAGACGTCCGGGGCGCCCGTGTCGCCGGGACGCAGGTGCGCGGTGCGGCCGTGGATGACGTCGGCGACCAGCGGTCCCAGCGCCACGGTGTGCCGCCGCAGCGGCGCGTCCCGGCTGGTGGTGTACGCCAGCAGGGTGTCGATCAGCCCGGCCATCCGGTCCACCGCGTACCCGATCCGGGTCAGCGTGGCGCGGGCCTCGGCCACCGCCGGTCCCGCCGGCGCGTCGGCCAGTTCGTCGTCGGCCGTCTCGCAGTGCCCGCGGATGACCGCGAGCGGTGCCTTCAGGTCGTGCGCCACCACCCCGGCGAACACCGCCAGGTCGTTCTCGTAGCGGCGCAGCTCGGTGATGTCGTGGAAGACGGCGACCGCGCCGGGCTGACCGGCGCTCGGATCCAGCGGCCGGCCGTCCACGCTGATCAGGATGCCGTCCGGCCGGCTGGGGTTGCGGACGAGCATCTCCACGCCGTCGGACGACTCGCCGTGCAGGGCGCGCAACAGCGGCATCTCCTCGACCGGGAACGGGGTGCGCCCGTCCGGCCGGAACAGCCCGTAGTGCTGCTGCCACCGGTCCGGGCCGTCCGCGTCCAGCTCCATGCCGAGCAGCGCCTTGGCCGCCGGGTTGTGCAGCAGGAAGGCGCCGTTGCCGTCCACCACGCCGACGCCGTCGCCCAGGCTGGCCATGATCGCGCCGAGCAGGCCGGCCTGGCGGCGCGCCTCCGCCTCCGCCTCGCGCAGCTCCGCGGTGGCCACCCGAACCTGGTCGCGGGCCCGGTACCGGCCGGTGGCCAGCACGTACACCAGCCCGGCGAACATCAGGCTGACCGTGAGGCCGCCGCCCAGCACGATCGCCGGCAGGCTGGTGCGGGCGCCCGGCAGGTACGCCGAGTTCGCGCCGGTGATCAGCGTCCAGTGCCGGTTCGCGACCGGGAACCCCGCCTCGCGGCGCAGGTCGACGGTGCCGCGGGCGGTGTACGCGGCGACCACGACCCGGCGGCCGTCGCCGTCCGTGGCCAGCAGCGCCCCGTCCAGGTGGCCCTGGCTGGCCAGGCTCAGCACGCTGCCGAGGAAGTCCTGGCCGTGCATGCCGAGCACGATCCAGCCGCGGAACCGCGGATCGCCGCCGGGGGTGTAGACCGGCGCGGCGAAGACGAACGACAGCTGCTGCCGCGGGGCGGGCAGGCCGCGGTCGCGCAGCAGCACGTACGTGTCGGAGACGGTGGCCCGGCCGGTGCGCCGCGCCTCGTTCAGCGCCGCGGTGGCTTCCGCGGAGGCGGCGACGTCGACGCCGGCCGTCGCCGGGCCGTCGGTCTCCATCTCCCGGGCGAAGATCGAGAACAGGTGTTCCTCCGGGTCGCCGCGCGGCACCAGTTGCAGCCCGGTGGCGCCCCGGCCGCGCCAGAACGCCTGGGTCGCGGCGATCTTCTCGGGCGCAGTGGGCACCACGTACGCCACCCGGGTGGCACCCGGCAGACCGGCGGCCCGCAGCGGCGCGGTGGCCGACTGGAAGTCCGCGGCGGTGAACCGGTCGTCGGTGCCGGCGCCGGCCGCCACGGCCTGCAGCAACGCCTGGTAGCGGCCGGTCTCGGCGAGCACCGCGGCCCGGGCCACCGCGGTGCGCTGGTCCATCACCCGATCCGCGTCGGCGCGCTGCGTGGAGCGCAGGCCGGCGGCGATGAACCCGGTGATCGCCACGCCCGCGATCAGCAGGAGGAGTGCGAGGACCGGGCCCAGCAGCCGGGCACGGCGGCAACCACCGGCCGCGACGTCGCGCGTACCCCGTCGCATCACTGAACCGTCCGCCCCGTCGGTCTACTGAACGGAGCATAAGACGCGAATCACCCCCGTCGGCGGGATTCCGCCGACGGGGGTGACGAGCGCGGTCACTTCCAGGTGTCGTACTGGTACAGCTTGTGCTTCGCCATGATGCCGGTGATCTTGGTGTAGTAGTTCGGGTCGGTGGCGTAACCGGCCTTCCACACGTTCCAGATGAACTTGTTCGCGTTCGTGGTGTAGGCGAACGCCGGCTTGTAGCGGCTGTTCACGTTCAGGAAGTAGCCGTGGTCCCGGAACGAGTTCGCCATCGACGGGTACGCCCGGAACGTCGCGGTGGTGGTGAAGCAGTTGCCCGCCTTCGTGCACTCCTGGGTCACGTACGTGTGGCAGCCGTGGGCGTACTTGCCGTACTTGCCGTTGAAGCACTTGATCCCGAAGTAGTTCCGGTCCGTGGCGGAGAGCTTGCTGCGGCCCCAGCCGGACTCCAGGATCGCCTGCGCGATGGTGACCGACGGCGGCACCCGGAACTCCCGCCACCCCAGCTGCGCACCCGGCACGGCGGCCCGGATGAACTGCTCCGGGGTCAGCGCCGGACCCGTCGGCACCGGTGCGGTGGCGCCCTTGCAGACGGTCAGCGTGGGCGTGACGACGTACGCGTGCGAGATGTAGGTGCCGTTGGTGAGCTGGTTCCACTGGTTGGTGGTCCGCACCGTGCCGGCGATCTTCTGCCCGACCACGCCGCACACCAGGTGCACCGTGGCACCGTTCGGCAGCGAACCCTTGAGCGCCGCCGCAGCGGACGCGCCGGCCCGCAGGTTCACCGCGCCGTCGGTGCTGCGTACCGTGCCGACCTGGTAGGCCGGGGTGGTCGGGACCGGCTTGGTCTTGACCGGGACGGCGCGCGGCGCGGTGCAGCGGACGATGCTCGCCGACTGCCGCAGGTAGGCGTACGACAGGTAGCGGCCGGGGCCGACCCGGCCCCACAGGTTGCTGGTCCGGACCGAGCCGCGCACCGTGGTGCCCGGCGTCACGCAGGACACCGTGACCTTCTGGTTGTTGCGGACCGAACCGACGATCGCGGCGGCCAGCGACGGCGTCGAGCGCACCTTCAACGTGCCGGCGACCTGAACGGTGGCGGTCACGCCGGCCGCCTCGGCGGCCGCCGGCGCAACGACCAGACCGGCCCCGATGGCGGCCACCAGCAGCGGGCCGGTGAGCAGTCGGCGGGTGAGGTGCAGCATGTGGAGTACGTCCCTTCGTCGGCGTCACCCCGAAGTTCGGGGGGCACCGTTGCGGGGCGAGGGGACGAACGGGTGCGGCTCGGTTGCCACCCCAATTTCGCGGTGATTCCGGCCCGGCGAGGCTTGAAAACCGGTCCGTTCGGGCATGGTGTGGCGCGCAGACGGACATACAGGAGGACCGCGTCATGACCGCCCTGGCAGCTCGCCCCACCGCGGCACCACCCACCCGCGGCCTCTGGTACGTCTGCGCACCGGCCGTCGTCGCGGTGCTCGCCGCCGTCGCGGTCGCCGCGATCTACCAGGTGTTCATCGGATCCGGTCTGGGCCAGTCGGTGGACACTTCCGCGCTGCGCGGCGCCGACGTCGACCACCCCCGGGTGGTCGACGTGCTCAGCCGTACGCTCAACGCCACCTCGCTGCCCAGCCTGGTGCTGGTCTGCGTGGCCGTGGCCGCGATCGGCATGGTGCGCCGCCGGATGGACCTCGCGGTCGGCGCCGCGGTCATGGTGATCGGCGCCAACCTCACCATCCAGCTGCTCAAGGCCCGGCTCACCCGGCCCGACCTGGACGGCTTCCCGGCACCGAACTCCTTCCCCAGCGGCCACGCCGGCGCCGCCGCCTCGGTGGCGTTCGCGCTGCTGCTGGTGCTGCCCGCCGCGATCCGGGGCGTGGTGGCCCTGATCGGCGCCACGTACGCCTCGGTGATCGCGGTGGCCACCGTCTGGGCCGAGTGGCACCGCCCGAGCGACACGGTGGCCGCCCTGCTCATCGTCCTGGCCTGGGGCGGGCTGGTCGCGGCCGCACTACGGGCCAAGCGGCTGCACGAGCCCGGACCCGCTCGGCGGCCCAGCCGGCTGACCGCGCTGGTGTTCCTGGTGGTCGGCACGATCACCGCGGCGGCCGGGCTGGTCGGGCTGGTCGCCGTCATCCTCAGCGAACGGGTCACCCCGGACCTGGTCTCCGCCCAGTTCGCGTTCCTGACCGGCGCGGCCTGCATCATCGCGACCGTCGCCGCGACCTTCCTGCTCTGGGTACGGCTCGCCGGCGACCGTCCGGTCGACGCCGCCCCCGACCCGGCGGAGTAACCCCCGCCGACGTTCACCGACCGGCGGAGCGGACAGCCCGCCGACCAAGGAGGCGCACGCCATGACCACCCCCTCCGACATCCCGCCCGCGCCCAGCGGCCAGCCCGTCGACCTGGGCACCGCCGCGGCCGCCCCCACCGTCGCCGTGGCCACCTACCCCGAGTACCCGTCCGCCCAGCGCGCCGTGGACTATCTGTCGGACAACAAGTTCCCGGTCGAGCGCACCGCCATCGTCGGCACCGACCTGCGGCTGGTGGAGAACGTGCTGGGCCGGTTGACCACCGCCCGCGCGGCACTCGCCGGAGCGGCCAGTGGCGCCTGGTTCGGCCTGTTCATCGGGCTGCTCTTCGGCATCTTCAGCAACTCCAGCTGGCTGGCGGTGCTGGTGGTCTGCATCGTGATCGGCGCCGTGTGGGGCGCGATCTTCGGCGCGATCGCGCACGCCATGACCGGCGGGCGGCGGGACTTCACGTCGCGCAGTTCGTTGCAGGCGAGCCAGTACGCGGTGGCGGTGGACGCGGAGGTCGCGGACGAGGCCCGGCAGCTGCTCACCCGGCTGAACTGGCAGACCTCCGGCGCGCAGTGAGCCGGAGGTTCCTTCGGCGCGGGCGGGCGGCGAGCGTGGAGCGGGCCGCCCGCCCGAACCGGACGGCGGCCGTCAGAGGCCGGTGGCCAGCTCGCTGCGGAGCTTGGTGAGGGCCTTGGTCAGCAGCCGGGAGACGTGCATCTGGGAGATGCCGATCTGGTCGGCGATCTGCGACTGGGTGAGGTTGCCGTAGAAGCGCAGGGTGAGGATCTTCTGCTCGCG
>NZ_JAIWNC010000054.1 GCF_020216025.1 Jidongwangia harbinensis
GGTCCCAGCGCCAGACTCAGAGACGGACTTCACTTCCAAGCACGCGTCGACGTCACGGGCACCCATCGAGGGTGGACACCCCCGACAAGCCCGATGGTGACGAGGCCGGCACGCCCGCACCAGCCCCCTCACCCGACCCAGCGACAACCGTGACCGGGCCGCCGGTTTCACGCCCAGCGTGATCAACCCGGGGGTTGTGAAGACTCAGAGGTTGCTCAGCATTGCCAAGAGGTGATCGCCCGGCGGGCCGCTGCGGCCATGTGACCGTTGACCCGGTGCAGCTGCTTCAAGTCACTCCGGCGGCGCCGCCGGAGTGTGTGAACGTTGAACACCGTAATACCACGCATGATGCTCGATATCTGATTCCTGACTGCGCGGCGAGTAAAAGCAGCTTCGGCGCTTCGCTACCCGTCTATAGCTGCAAGAGATCAATGTGTGGCCCTCGGAGCCGACCTCGGCCTCAGCGCGTGTCCGTCTTGGTAACCCCGGTATCGGCTCGCGACCGCCGCCGGGCGTGAGATGGCTTGCGTGCAAGTCGTGCAGGCCACCCCGGGCGCCAGTCGTACTGGCTGTCCCGTAACCGTGCACGTGCCTGGCGACACGCTCGTTCCCGAAACGCCAAATCGGTTCCGTGTACGGATGCTAGGTGGCGCATGTCACGCCAATTTTGTCCTATATGCGATTGCTCCATTGGTCCGCCGCTCAAGGGGGCACGCGGGTTCGATGCAGCGGACTTTGCCACCATCACGAGACGTTGACCGTCTGCTGTGGACTCCCTACGATCGGTGCTACCAACTATTGAGGGAGATCAATTTGAGAAGCCACAGAAAGCGCCTGGCCGTCGCCGCTTCATCCGTCCTATTGACCACCCTGTCCGTCGGTTTCGTCGACGGCAGATCAGCAGCGGCGGCCGAGAAAGAGGCGGTCGCGGTCGAGGTGGCGCGATTCGACCGCGCTGAGATCATGAGTTCGGCCATTCGGGGGTCGCAGTTGAAGAATGCGTCCCCCTCCACCCGCTCGCGAGTCAAGAGCCACCTGGAAGCTGCGGCTCGTCAGGGCCGGCTCCTAGCGGAATCTGAGGTGCAGGTCGCCACGCTGCCGGATCCCTTTATGAAGGACAAGACGATCGACCTGGTTTGGACCGGGCAGGCGGTTCCGCAGGAGACCCTGGTGGCGCAGGCTGATCACGGCGACGACGGTGTCCAGCTCGGCCTGGGTATCGCCATGGCGGAGGAAAAGTCGGGCACGCGGGACGACGTGGCGCCTTCACCAAAGAGCGGTTCCGGATACGGCGGTTTCAGCGACGTTCAGAACATGTACACCTACAGTAACGACTGCTTGACGGTGTGGTTCGACCCCCGTTATGTCGGCGGCCAACAGCACCAGTTGGTGTCTTGCTACGAGAAGATGGCTCAGTCCGGCACCCGGCACTGGATCTACAACCGTTGGGGAATGTTCACCGTGGGTCAAAACGGGTTCCCCGGCTTCCGCACAGAGGTCGTGGACTTCACACTTCGGTCACGGCCGTGGTCGGGTCAGGAATCGAAGGTCACCCGCCTAAACAAGTGGGTCCCCGAGGGCCCGACGACGAATTGCTCCACCACGTCGCCCGTGCAGATCGGCGGTGTCTACGGTGGCGTAACGGGGATGATCTCCATTCCGATCAACCAGTGCACGAACATCCGAGTATTCGCCAACAGCCCCACCAACAAGGCGATCGGAGTCGATTGGGACGGCGTCAACCGCAGCCAGGTTCGCCTCGACATCGCCGGTGACTTCGACGCCTCCGACACCCGGGTCGTGCCCACCTGGGCCGACTACAGCTGGGCCGAGGTGCACACCTGCCCGAACATCGGCGTCGCCTGCTCCGTCCACGGCCAGTACACGCAGGAGCTGTGGTCGCAGATCGATAGCGGCTGGTAATCACCATGCCGGACGCAAGTCCGCATGATCGGCGTGTGCTCGGCCCCGCCGACGCACGCCGATCCAGTGCGGTAACGGTCATTTTTCTCGCCCTGCTCACCGCGGTGATCGCAGGATGCACCTCCAACACCGACCGGCACCCTCCGGGCGCAGCGCCGGCCGTCACAGGAATCGTCACGCCGGGATGTAACGGCGCGCCCACCCGTGAGCCCTGCGACGAGATCGTCGTCGGCGAGCGGGTGATCCGGTACGCCCTCCTGCCGGCGAAGCAGGCTACTGCCGACAGCGTCCTCGTGGATTTGGGCGGTCCGGGACTTTCGGTCCTGTCGGGCACGCACCGACTAGCCGCGCTCAAGGAACGGTCCGGACGGCTCGGTTCGGCGTACAACTGGATCGTCGTCGAGGAGCCGTGGGTCACTGCCACGCTTGACGATCGGTGCGCCGCAGCTCTGAGCGCCTACTACGGAACTCTGTCCACGGCTCGTGGTAGCGCGGCGGCCACCGCGTGGCAGGTGCGCGGAAAGTGCGGGTTGGAATCTCCAACGGGACGCTGGGGGTTCGACCCTCGTGGTTACGACGAGATCGTGCACGGGATCGCCGGCAAGCATCGGCTGACGATCAACGGATTCGTCGGCCATTCCTTCGGCGCCGCGCGACTCGGCTATCTCTCCGGCACGGAATTACGCTGGGCGATCCTGTCCAAACCATTTCCCGTTGGCGCGTCCGCCGATGAAATCGTCGCGGCGCGTGCGGTTGCCGTCAAAAGCGCCACGGACGTGGGGAAGGAGCCGGCAACGGACAGCGGGATCTCGGCCTTCGACCTCGCTTCGGCCCAGGTTGGCCTCGGCCACCTCACCGGCGACGTCTACCAGGAGCAGCGCACCGCCGTACTGGAGCGGCACGACCGGACGGCCGCCCGCCGACTCTCCGACAATCTCTGGTTCCGGTACGGCGAGAACTCGATCGCACCGGCCCTACTGGCACAGTTCGAGGAGATCTGCCCACTCACGGGCCCCGTCACCGGCGACCGCTACGCAGCCGATGTGGAAGGTGTGCTCCGCGCCGCCTTCCTGCCCTGCGCCGCGAATCGGCCTTCGCCTCCGCCACCAGCGGCGGTGGGTAAGGTCTGCGTCATCACCAGCAACGCCGACACCGTCGCCCCGGCCCGGCTATCGCGCAAATACCTGGCCCTGCGTTACCCCACGGCGTCCTTCGTGGATCTCGACCGGTCGCCGCACACGTCAGACGACGGTCTCGCGCAATGCCACACCAGAGTCGATCCGTGACGGTCAACGGGCGAGGATCGGTCGATAGCGCGAGGCCATGGGAGCCGGCGATGGAATACTGGCGTCCTGCCCCGGGCGGAAGGATGGGCTATCTATGCCGATCAATTATCTCTACGTTGCGCGTGATGACAGTACGACCATCGTCTCCCGGCGGCGCATTACGGTGACGGGTGTCGGCACAAGGACGTCACGGTGGGGCGGGCTGGAAGAAACCGTCTCCGTGCGACAGTCCCTACTGCCCGCCGTCACGCCGGGCCGAGCCGCCGCGGTCGTGGTGCCGCCGGGATTGACCGCTGGAGCGTTGTGGCTGGCGGGGGTAGGAACAGAGCTGGTGGTCGGCGCTGGCGCGGCGGTCTTCCTGGCCGGCGCCTACCTAACGCCGTGGCTGGCGAGACTCAGGCCGGCGGCGAAACGGGACGGTGGGCAGGGGGACAAGCCTTTCCGCACGCTGTTTGACCGGCCGGAGCAGCAGCTGTTCGAGCAGACGCTGGACGTGGCGAGGCGGATCACCGAGACCTGGCCGGACCTTTCCGGGCTCGTTGACCACCGCGATGCAGTGTGGGCGCTCAATCAGGCCCTCTGGGACATGGCGGATCTACTATCCGCGCATCAGGGGGTCCGGCGGATCGCTGAGGCTCTCGAGGCGCAGGGTACCGGGGATACGCCGATCGCGGACGCGGTGTCGCACAACCTCGCCGACCAATTGACGACGGCGCGGGAGCGCCTGCGACGGCTCAACCACGAAGTGACATCGCGGATGATGGCCTTGGAAGCCGCCGAATCGGCCGGTCGCCGCTTCATTCGTGAGATTCGGCTGATCCAGACGCTCCGTGAGACCGCCCAATCACTCAGCACAGAGCCGGCCGAACCGATGACCGACACCGGCGCCGAACTGGCGGAGCAAACCACGGCGGTGATCGATGCCTACCGCGAACTCTCCCCCGACTTCAACCCGCGGCAGTGAAGCACCAAACCGGACAGCGGGACCGCGCCCGCAGTGATCACCGTGCTGGACGGACCAAGGTGTACCGCGTCGCCCGGACGCGATGCGGCGGCTGCTGTCTCGAGCGGTGTGGGACGCGGAGGCCGTCCGTGACGACGTGCGAGTCCTGGTCGTACAGCGCCTCGGCCGTTGCCGCCGGACGTGACCGACAACCAGGTGCTGTACGACCTGAGAGTTGCCGTTGGTCAGAACGCGACGCGGCCGGGCTCACCGGCGCAGCGCGGCGGCCGGCTCGATCCAGGCTGCGCGCAGCGCTGGGTATACGCCGGCGACGAGCCCCACGCCGGCGCCGATGGCCGGGGCGGCGGCCACGGTCCACGGGGCCAGCACGGCGGTCCAGTCCCGCAGCACGGCGGTGCCGACCACCGCGGCCACGGCGACGCTGCCCCCGACCAGGCCGCCGAGTAGGCCCAGTGCGGTTGATTCGGTGAGGAACTGGGTGGCGATGTGTACCGGCCGGGCGCCCAGACAGCGGCGCAGGCCGATCTCGTTGGTGCGTTCCAGGACCGCGACCAGGCTCGTGTTCGCGATCCCGACCGCGCCGATCACCAGCGAAATACCGGCGAGCAGCAGGAACAGCGAGTTGAGATCGCTGGTCACGTCGGCGCGCAGCGACTGCGGGTCGGGCGGCGCGGTGACTTTGAACCGCTCGGGCGCGTCCGGCCGCAGGGCGAGGGCGGCCTGCGACGCGACTAGCGCGGCGGCGCCGAGCCGCGTCTCGATCAGCATCTTCGCCCGCTGCTCGTGCGGCGGCTGGTACGCGCGTAACGCGGTCCCGGTCGGGATGATTACCGAGAGCAGCAGGTCCGGCATTCGCTGGACGTCGTCGATGATGCCCAGCACGGTGTACGGGGTGTCGTTGACGAACACGGCGGGGTGTCCGTCCAGACGTGTGATCCCGAGCCGGTCGGCCGCCGCCGCACCGAGCACCGCGACGTTGTCCCCGCGGTCGGCGTGGAAACGGTCGTAGAGCCGGCCGGCCCGCAGCGTCGGGCGGGCAGCGGCCAAGGCGGACGGTTCCGCGGCGACGAATGCGAGCTCTTCCTGATTGGCCGGCGCACCGGGCGTGGCGGCGAACCGCGGTGCGGATGGCGACACCGGCCAGTACACACCGGCATGCCGCACTCCGTTCAGCCCGGCGATCCGCGCCGCGGCATCCGCCGGGAAGGAAGCGGCGGTGTCTGCCGGGTCGGCCCCGCCGATGTCTTCCACGGTCACCTCAGTGGCAGCCAGGGCCGTGAACCGCTGGTCGATCTGCCCGGCGGCGGTGGCGGTCAGCCCGAGGATCGCCACGAACGCCCCGGTGCCCAGCACCGTGCCGAGCATGGTCAGCACCGACCGGGCCGGCCGCTGCGCCAGGCCGGCTAGCGCCTCACCGAGCAGGTCGCGCGGCGATGGCCGGGGGCTCTTACTCATGCAGGACCCCGTCCCGGATGGTGAGGGTACGCTGGCCGCGCGCCGCCACCTGCGGGTCGTGTGTGATGACCACGAGGGTGAGGCCGTCGGCGCACAGGTTGTCGAGCAGTTCGAGCAGGTTCTCGGCGGTCGCGGAGTCCAGGTTGCCGGTTGGTTCGTCACACAGCAGCAGGCTCGGCCGCTGGGCCAGGGCGCGGGCGATCGCGACGCGCTGGCGTTCGCCGCCGGACAGGACCAGTGGCAGCGCGTCCCGGCGGTGCGCCAGGCCGACGCGGTCCAGGGCCTCGACCGCGGTCATCGCCCGCTGCCGGCGGGGGACGCCCGCATACAGCCGGGCCAGCGCGACATTCTCCGTCGTGGTCCGGTACTGCAGCAGGTGAAACGACTGGAAGACGAACCCGATCCGCTGCCCACGCAGCGCCGCGCGCTGCCGCTCGCGCAGCCGGCTGACGTCGACGCCGTCCAACTCGTACACGCCCTCGGTGGGTCGGTCCAGCAGCCCGGCGACGTTCAGGAACGTCGACTTGCCGGAGCCGGACGGGCCGACCACGGTGACGTACTCCCCAGGCTGGACCGTCACGCTGGCATCGCGCAGCGCCCGCACTGGAGGTGGCCCCGGGTAGGTCAGCCCCACTCCGGTGAACGAGATCACCGGCGTCATCCGCTGATCACCACCCGGTCGCCGTCCCGCAGCCCGCCATCCACCGGCGCGACCTCCACGAACCCGTCGCCGGAGACACCGGCGCGGACCTCGACCCGGCGCGCCGCACCGGTACCGGACAGCACCGACACGGTCGTGCGCCCGTCGGCGCCGGCGGATACCGCGGACAACGGCACCACCAGCACGGCGGCCGTGGTGCGGGCCGCGGTCAGCGTCACCCGCACGTCGCTGCCCAACCACGGCGACGGCAGCGGCTTGTCGGAAGTCACCGTCATGGGGTGGTACGCGGCCTCAGCTCCCCCTTCGGAGCGGCCCTCGGCGACCGAGGCGGTCAGCGTGCCCACCCTGTCGACCCGTCCAGTTGCCCGCTGGCTCCGCGTCTCGGCGGTCAGCCGCGCAGGCATACCCGGCCGGACCAGAGCCACCTGGTCCAGCCGCAGCTTCACGATCACCTGGAGTGGCCCGGCAGCGATGGTGACCAGCGACCCCTTCACCTGATCGCCCACCCGGGCCGCCAACGCGGCCACCCGGGCCGGGAAGACCGGGATGAACACGAACTCGTTCAGCGGCAGCATCGGACCGGTGTGCGCAACCAGATCGGCCTCCTTGCGCTCGGCCCGGGCCAGCAGGTCCTGCGCCCGCGCCAACTGCTGGGTGAGCGGCTGCTCGCCCGGCGCGGCGGTCTCGTCCGCGGCGATCCGCCGCCGCAGCCCATCGACGTCCCGCCGGGTGCTCCCCACGGCGTCCGCGGCCGCGTCGAGCGCCTCCATGTCGCCCCGGCCGCCGAGCCCGCCCGTGTCTGGAACGTCGTAGCCCAACCGCGCGTAGAGGCGCCGCACCGCGGCCTTGGTACCCGGGCCGAACACCCCCGCGCGATCGCCGCCGGTGTTCAGGCCGAGCCGGCGGAGGGCGGTCTGGGCCTGCCGCACGTCCGAGCCGGAGTCCCCCGGCTTCAGGTCACGGTACGCCGGCACGGCTCCGGCCAGCGCGATCACCGGCCGGCCCGACACGGCCAGCAGGACCCGGCCGAGCCGGACCTCGTCGCCGGGGCGCACCCGTACCGCCGTCACGACCTGGATGGTGGCGCCCTGCGCGGCGACCGGGCTGACTTCGATCGTGGTGGCCGGGGCCACCTGACCGCGGGTCACCAGCGTGCTCTCCAGCACCCGCCGCTCCACCACCGAGGTGATCAGCGACGGTTGCGGCGCGCGGGCGCTCGTCGCCATCTGCTGCGGTGACCGCACGAACGTCGAGGCGACCAGGCCGCCGGCGGACAGGATGGCGCTGCCGATCGCGACCACCAGAACGCCGCGCCGCCCGCTTCGCACCATCATCGCCTTCTCACCCGTCAGCCGGCTGTGACGACGTTGCGCAGCACCGTGTCGTGGTATTCCTTAACCGCCTGCAGACGGGTGGCGTTCTCGTCTATCGCCCGCTGCTGGTACGCCACCTCGGCGGCGTACCAGACGCCCACCAGATTGGTGTCTCGAAGTCGCATCGGTTCGCTCATCAGTCCGACTCACCGGCCGATGAACCCGCGGCGCCGTTGATGGTTGTCGGCGGACGGGCGGCGAGTAGTCGTCAAGACCCGTGGTCGGCGTGTCAGGCGACTTGCTGATCACGTCCTGATTCGTCAGGATCGCCCGACTGACGAGCTTGCCCTTCTCGAACCGTGCGCCGGCGTGGCGCAGACGCCAGGGCAGCGTGGCTGAAGGTACTGCCGCAGCGCCAGAAGCACCTGACGCAGGACCAGGTATCCGATGGAGATCGTCCGCGTCGTCCCGTGCCCATCGGGAGTCCGGTACGCCGACCACAACTGCTCCGCTGGCATGAATCCGACTTCATCGATGCCCTCGGCCCCTTCTCGCGCGATGCTGGTCCCGGCGTGACTGATTGATGTAAGTGGATGTGAGGGGCGATGCCGCGTCCAGAACGTTCGGTGGATCCTGCTGCCGGCCCGGTGCAGATGCTGGCCACAGAGCTTCGTGACCTGCGCCGACGGGCAGGGAACCCAGGATACAGGGAGCTTGCTTCCGAGGCTGGCTACTCGGTCGCGGCATTGGCCAATGCCGCCGGGGGCCGGCATCTGCCGAGCTTGCCGGTGACGTTGGCGTTCGTCCGGGCGTGTGGTGGTGACCCGGTTGTCTGGGAACGGCGGTGGCGGCAGGCGTCGGCCGAGTGGGCGGCGTCGCAGGGCAACGGCGTACGGCGGCAGTCCTCGGCAGCGGACGAGCGTCCGCCTTATCTTGGACTGGTCGGTTACGGCGTGGAGGACGGGGACCGCTTCTTCGGGCGGCGGCGGATCCTGGCGCAGTTGGTGGAGATGCTGGAGCGGCACCGGTTCGTGGCGGTGTTCGGCGCTTCCGGCAGCGGTAAGTCCTCGCTGCTGCGGGCCGGCCTGATCCCCGCGATGCAGAGCGGCGGCCCGGCCGGCGACAGTGGCGCCCACGTCTTGTTGATTACCCCGGGTGGCGAACCGCGCAAGGCGCTACGGGAGGCGCTGGAGCAGGCCCAGGCCACCGCCGCGGTGCTGCTGGTGGTGGATCAGTTTGAAGAGCTGTTCACGCTGTGCCGCGACCCGGTCGAACAAGACGCCTTCATCGCCGAGCTGGCGACCTCGGTCGTCGACGCGGACGCGGCGGAGGGCGCCGAGCCGCGGATGCGGGTCGTGATCGGGGTCCGCGCTGATTTCTACCCCCGCTGTGCGGAGTCTGCCCCGTTGGCCCGGCTGCTCGCCGGGGCCAACCTGCCCGTGGGCCCGTTGGCTCTGGATGAGCTGCGCGAAGTAATCACCGAGCCGGCCCGGCACGCCGGGTTGAGTGTCGAACGGGCGTTGGTGACCAAGATCGTGGCGGAGGCCGAGGGGCAGCCGGGAGCCTTGCCGTTGGTCTCGCACGCGTTGCTGGAGACCTGGCGGCAACGCCGCAGCGAGGTCCTGACGGTGGCCGGGTACGAAGCCGCCGGCGGGATGAGCGGTGCGATCGCCCAGACCGCCGAGTCGGTCTACCAGGGCCTGGACGAACGCGACCGGGAAACGGTCCAGCAGGTACTGACCCGGCTGGTCACCCTCGGCGAGGGCGTCCCGGACACCCGACGCCGAGTCCGGCGTGACGAGTTGGACCAGCCCGAGGTGGACGCGGTGCTCGCCAAGCTGGCCGGCGCGCGTCTGGTGGTGCTTGGCACTGACACCGTCGAGATCGCGCACGAGGCCCTGATCAGGGCATGGCCCCGGCTGGACGACTGGCTGCACGCCGACCGGGACGAGCTTGCGCTGCACCGCCAGCTCACCGAAGCGAGCCTGATCTGGCTCTCTCATGACCGCGACAGCGGCGCGCTCTACCGCGGCGCGCCGCTAGCGGCGTGGGATGGGCGCAGTTTGCAGCGTCTCAATGCCCTGGAACGCGCGTTCCTCACCGCCAGCCGCGAACGCCAGGTCCGTGAGATGACCGCCCGGCACCGCCGCGTCCGGCTCGCGTTGACCAGTCTGACCGCGGGTGTGGTGTTGATGAGCGTGCTGGCCGCCATCGCCGGGGTCCAGGCTCGTCGGGCGAACGAGCAGCGAGACCTTGCCCGCTCCAGCCAGCTGGTGGCGAACGCGCGTGATCAGCTGCAGGTCGACCAGGAGCTGGCCGTGCTGCTGGCCCGGGAGGCGTACGACACCAAGCCGACCGCCGAGGCGGCCGCGATGCTGCGCCAGACGGTGATCGATTCCCGGATGCGGGCCCGGCTCGACCCGGGTCAGCAGCAGGTCTTCGGCGTGGCCTACAGCCCGGACGGCCGGCGGGTGGCCAGCAGCGGCGCCGACGGCACGGTCCGGGTCTGGACGATGCGGGGCCCGGACGAGTTCGCCCCGGAGCCGCGCGTGCTGCGTGACCACACGGGCTACGTCCGGATCCCGGCGTTCAGCCCTGACGGCCGCTACCTCGTGGCCGGCGGGGTCGACGGTCTGGTGACCGTGCAGGACCTGACCACCGCCACGTCCCCGCTGGTGCTGCGTGGTCACGGCGGCGAGGTCTCCGCCGTCGCGTTCAGCCCGGACGGACGGCTGGTGGCCGGCGCCGGCAACGACGGCACCGTGCGGATCTGGGATCGCCCGAGCCGGAACCCGCAACCGGTCCGCGTCCTGCCGCTCGGCAACGGTCCGGCCCGGTCGGTGACCTTCAGCCCGGACGGCGTCCACCTCGCCGCGGGCAGCGGCGACGGGCCGATCCGCGTCTGGAATCTGGCCGCGGCCGCACCACCCGCGGTGCTGACCGGCCACGAGGGCACCGTGTGGAGCGTCGCCTACAGCCCCGACGGGCGGCTGCTGGCCAGCGCGAGCGCCGACCAGACGATCCGGATCTGGCCCTCCGCCGGAAACGAGCCGCCGCGGGTCCTTCGCGCCGACGACGGCACCGTCGAAACAGTCGCCTTCAGCCCGGACGGCAAGAGGCTCGCCAGCGGCCACAGCGGCAGCGACACCATCCGGGTGTGGAACACGATGGCGGGCGACGGTGAGGACCCGCTGCTGATCCACGGTCACCACGGGCCGGTGTGGAGCGTCGCCTTCAGCCCCGACGGCGGGCGGCTGCTGAGCGGAAGCGGCGACGGCACCCTGCGGCTCTGGGACCCCGCCTACCCCGGCGATCCTGAGGTGCTCCGCGGCCACAGCGGGGCGGCGTGGAGCGTGGCGGTCAGCGCCGACGGGAACACCATCGCCAGTGGCGGCGCCGACAATACGGTCCGCGTGTGGCGAGGCGCCGGTCGGCCTGATCCGCTGGTGCTGAAGGGCCACGACAAGGAGGTCCTCGCGGTGGCGCTGACGCGGGACGGCCGCCGCGTGGCGAGTGCTTCGCGGGATCAGACCGTACGGGTGTGGGACACCGCCAGCGGCGCCCCCGTCGCCGTGCTGCGCGGCCACCCGAAGGTCGTCTGGGGCGTGGCGCTCAGCCCCGACGGGCGGCGGGTGGCCAGCGGCGGCGGCGACGAGGCCGTACGGATCTGGGATGTCGACGGCGGCGGCGCTCCCGTCGTCCTCAAGGGGCACGAGGCCTCCATCCGGGGCGTCGCCTTCAGCCCGGACGGCCGGCAGGTGGCCACCACCAGCCAGGACACCACGGTGCGCCTCTGGAACGCCGACGGCCGCGGGGAGCCCGTCGTGCTGCGCGGGAGTCCGGGCCTGGTCTGGACCGCTGTCTATGCACCGGACGGCCGGACGATAGCCACCGGCGGCGACGACGGCGCGATCCGGATATGGGACATCAACGGAAAGGAACCGCCCCGGATGTTGCGGGGGCACCGCGGACCGGTCTGGAGCGTGGCGTTCAGCCCCGACAACCGGCAGATCGTCAGCGCCGGGCACGACGGCAGCGAGCGGATCTGGGACGTCGCCACCGGGGACGAACTGGTCGCCCTGCGCGGCCACGGCACCTTCGTCGAACAGGCATCCTTCGGTCCCGGTGAGACCATCGTCTCGGCCCACGGCGACGGCACCGTCCGGATTACCCGCTGCGAGGTTTGCGGGCCGATTGACCGGGTTCGAGCCATCGCGGACGCTCACACCACCCGTACCCTCAGTGCCGACGAACGACGCACCTACCTGCACGAACAGGGCGGCTCCTAGCGCCAGCAGCGGCCAGGACAACGACGGCGTACGGCTCTGGCAGACCACGACCGGCCGGGAACTGGTAACCATGCGCGGCCACGGCGCCTCGGTCCAACAGGTCAGGTTCACCCCCGACGGCCGACCCGCCACCGCGCACGGCGACGGCACCGTCCGAATCTGGCAATGCGAAGCCTGCGGGCCGATCACCGAAGTCCGCACCGAAGCGAGCGCCCTGACCACTCGGGCCCGCACCACCGAAGAACGCGACGCCTTCGTCCTTCAAACCCCGTGACCTGCAGTTGTTTACCTCCACACGGGACTACTAAACAACATCGCCGCCAGGTTCGCTAAGAGCCAGCACCCGAAACAGCGGATGCGGAACATGCGACGTCCCGGGTGAACGCGCAGAACGGTCACACTCGAGAACGGGGAACGAATGATCAGAACGTGGGCACGAGTGGCCGCCACAACGGGGTGCGGTCACCGCCATGGGTCGAGCCATGTCCGTCCTGGCCGGCGTCGCGCTGCTGGAGCAGGGGACGGAGAGTCCCGCCGCAGCGGCACGGGCGCCCGGTAGCGAGCATCGGTAGGCACGTCGGGCGGGCCTTGCCGGGCCATCAATGCGCCTGCGCCGGGTCCTCGTGAAGCTGCCGCAGCTCAGCTGCCAGTCGCGCGACCGGGGCCGTCGAGTCGTCCAGGGGTCGTTCCGGCCTCGGCATCCCGACCTCCCCGTTACGCCGACGACATCCGTCGTCAATGTCGCTGCGTTGTCCAGCGTTGGTTGGCTGACGGCCCCGAGTAAGGGGCCAGACAACTCTAACGCCGCTGGACAGAGGTCTCGGCACACGGACTGGGACGCAGCGAAGAGAAGAAATCGCCGTCCATGTCAGTAATCGATGGTCCCTCGGCATTCGACCGAAATGGGACAAACCAAAGGAGGAAAGTCCACATGAGAAGAATCATCCGGATCTTCGTCGTCGCGGGCGTCATGGCTGCCGGGGCCCTCTCCGCGGCGTCACCTGCCCAAGCCGACGACTACTGCCCTCGGGGCTACCACTGCCTCTTCATTCTCGACCTGGGGAGCGCCCAGAAGAACTTCTTCAACAGCGACCCGGACTTCCGCAATGACTACTTCCCGAACAGCGGGTCGGTTGACAACAACTCGGAGGCGGTGAGCAACCACAGCACCAACAACGCGTACCGCACCCAGTTGTACTACGGGTACAACTACTCGAACCCCAACTTCTGCGTGAACCCGGGCGGAGAGGTCAGAAACACGTTTCTCTACAACGACGGCATTGCCGGAAACTACGTCGGGGAAGCCAACGAGAGCGGCTCGCTGCGTCTGATCGCCGGCTCCTCCTCGGCATGCCTAGGCTGACCCGGATACGCCCGTCCGGCGGTGATCTCAAGCCGCCGGATCGGCCCGCTGCCACTCTCACGATCGCCCTCGCCGCGGGTCTCATGATGACCGGTTGCGGAGCGCCCTCCTCTCCCAGCGGCGCGCCGATGCGCTACCCGGTGCCACCCATCTACGAGATCTACGTTCCGGAACCGGCGGCGCAGCTCATCGCGCAGGCCGAGAACCAACTCGTTGGGCAGTGCATGACACGCCAAGGATTCCGCTTCGAGGCCGATCCTCCCAACGCCGAATCCGAGCGCCCAACGCCCTTCGGCTACGAGGAACTACCACCGAGCACGCCCCTGGAAACAGTTTCAAGTGAAACGGCACCTACGACGGACTCGTCCGCCGGACCGGCCGGGTATGAACGAGCGCTACAGGGCGACCACGAGCGCAGGCTGACCATCGAAGTCGAAGGCATGAAGGTGTCCGCGCCCGCCGACGGGTGCCGCGCCGAGGCTCAGCGGCGACTCCGGGGCAACTCGCGGGTGGAATGGATGCGGCTGCGGATCGAACTCTTCCGGATCGAGAATCGCGCGCTACAGAGCCTGGAGCATGACACGCGGGTGCGGGCCGCCACCGAACGCTGGCGAGCCTGCGTTAACGAACTCGGCTTCACCTGGTCTAAGCCAACCGAGGTGCAGGACAGCCTGCCCATCGGCGCCGACCCGCGCAGCCATCCGAGCACACTTGCCGACCTCAAGTGCAAATATCGGACCAACTATCTGCCTGACGCCTACGCAAGCCTCGGCGAAGCCCAGCGGCGGGAACTTGGGCCGGAGCCAACAGCCCTGAGCCGGTGGCGCGAACTATTCGGTGCCCAGGAAGCTGCGGCGCGCCAGGTTCTTCAAGGCAGGTAGGTGGATGCGGATGTAGATCCAGCTCGACCAGGTCCAGAACCGCACGCTACGCAGCCTGGCGGAGAAAGCGCGCTGCCGGCGGGCACCGATCCGCGCACGTACCCGGGCACACGACCTCCCGGCTCCGCTGCGACACCCCGGCGCCTCGCCCGCAAAGCCCTGCGGATCCTCGCCTACGGCATCCTCACCGGCGCGGCCACCACCGCCGGTAAGGCCGCCATGGACATCGTGATCACGCTGATCCACCATCACGGACCCGCGAAGCGCTCGGCCAATTGCTGGATTGCGGTTGCCGTGCCGCACACCACGGCACGGCAGTCCCGCCTACGTCACCCGTTGGCCTTCTCCTGGCACGGCACGCAGAAACGGGCGTGCGGAAGAATCTCAAGGCGCTCCATGGGAATGTTGCGCTCACACCTCTCGCAGGTGCCGTAGGTGCCCTCGGCGATCCGGTGCAGCGCACCGGTGATCTGCTCGATATTGCGTCGGGTGGCGACCAGCAGCTCAGCCCGGTTGTGGGCCTCCCCGGGGTCGCCGGTGTCGGCGTTGAGCTCGGTCAGTTCTCGCAGCCGGGAGGTCTGTGTGGCGAAGTCATCCGCCAAGGATGCTCGCAGGTCAGCCAGCCGGCTGTGGTCGACAGTTCGGTGGTCGATGCTCATGGGGTGCCTTTCGAGGGAGCGGAAAAAGAAAAAGGGCCGAAGCTGAATGGCTTCGCCCTGGCGGTCGTTCTGGAGTGCAACGACTCTGCGGGAGGGCCTCGGCCGGTTCGCACCAGACTCGACATCCGCGCCGGAACCATGCGACCCGCCGCCGTCGCACCGCGGGCAGCACCGAATGCCGCCACCTGAGTGACGGCAGGCGAGCAGAACGTCACCGGCGGCATGACCCCACCATAGGGTGATACCCGCCGTAAAACCAAAGACGCCCCGGGCGGCAGTCAGCGCAGCGGGTCGAACGGCCCCAGTTCGGGCGGCGCCTCACCCTTGATCACAGTCTGAGCCATCAACTGCCCGGTGACGGGGCCCAACGCGATGCCCCACATGCCGTGCCCGCCAGCGGCGAACACCCGCGGTGCGGCGGTCGGGCCGGCCAGCGGTAGCCCGTCCGGGGTGCACGGGCGAGATCCCACCCATTCGTCATGGCGGTCGTTGAGGTCCACGCCTGCCAGGAATGGGCGCACGGCGTCGACGATTGCGGCAATCCGCCGGGGATCCAGGGCATCGCCGGGACGCCGGAACTCCATCATCCCGGCCACGCGCAGTCGCTCGCCCAAGGGCGTGCAGGCCACCCGCTGCTTCGGGAAGTACAGCGGCCCGGCTGGCATCCGTTCGGTCCCGACGCTGAAGCTGTAGCCGCGACCGGCCCGCACCGGCTGCCGCACCCCGAACGCCTCGGTCAACGCGCCGAGGACGGCGCCGGTGGCGACCACGACAGCGTCATGCTGAACTCCCTCACCGGACCCGAACACCACGCGCACCCCGCCGGATCCGTACTCCAGAGCGGTCACGTCGGCGCCTTCGGCGATCCGACCGCCGCGATCCCGTACCGACTCGGCCATGGACCGGAGGAAATCCGGCGGGTGCAGATAGCGCTGCCCGCGGATCTCCACGGCGGCACCGACCCGGCCGGTCAGCGCCGGTTCGAGAACCCGCGCCCGCCGTCCGGAGACCGGTTGATAGCTGACGGCCTGGCCGGCGGCGGCGATCTGCTCCAACTCGGCCAGCAGAACGCGGGCGTCGCGGTCGCGAGCGAAGCAGGCCAGAAAGGAACCCGCCCTCTTCGTCGGCGCGGTCACGCCGCCGGCTGCCAGTACGTCGAACGCCTCCAGCGCCCGTTCATTGAGCGGCACGTAGGCGCTCATGCCACGCCGCCACTGACGAGCCGTGCTGTGCCTCGCAAACGTGACGAGGAACCGCAACAGGTCGCGGTCCGCGCGGATCGGCAGATACACCGGTGACCGAGGGCTCAGCACCGCCCGTAGCCCGTACCGCAGCACTGCCGGTTCCGGCAGCGGCGCGGTCAGCGCCGGCGTCAGCCACCCGGCGTTGCCCCAGGACGCGCCGGCACCCACGTGGTCCCGCTCGTACACCGTGACCCCCACGCCGGCCTCCTGCAGGAACCAGGCGGTGGACAGACCCACCATCCCCGCCCCGATGACGGCGACCTCGTTCGGCGACGCGTGGCCTTGATAAACGGAAGACATGCCGCTCCTCATCTCTGCGGTTACGCCAGCCCCCCACCTTGATCGCGCGCGGACCTGTCCGACAGTGCACGCAACCGGCCGATCTACGACCCGCATCCTGCTGGCGACCGGCAACCGACCAACCGTTCCGGGACACGCGGACGCTGCCTGCGGGTCGAGCGCATCAGGCCGGGCGTCAACGGGTCTTGTCGTCGCGAAGGGCTCGGCGGTCGGTGTCGGGCGGCGCGGCCCACCAGGTGATGCCGACACTGATGGCGGACAGGCCGACAACGACCAGAAGTGCACTCTCCAGCAACCATGCGGAAAGCAGCGCGAGAACGCCGACGATCAACCAGCCTCCGACGATCTCGCTGCGCCGAGTGAGCTGACGGTTCGGCCACCGGCTATCGCGGAATTGCTGCACGAGCGCGGGATCGTCCTGCTGGAGGCGCATCTCGATGGCGGTTAACGTCTGCTGTTCTGCGTCGCTGAGCATGGTCCGCCCTTCCCGGTTTCGGTCGGCACCGCACGGGTGGTGACCTGGCGTGCCGTTCACTGCTTCAAGCATTCGGAGGGACGCCGGGCACGGAAAGGCGCGGCAACGGTCAATACCTCGAGGCGGCGTTGCCGGTCCTCGGCAATGGGGTTAGTCGCTGCCGACGCCCCCTTTATGGATCCGGTACCAGATTGAGCCCGGCTTTGCCGACGATCGGCAATCTGTACGCGTCGTCCTTGTCCACCGTGGCACTGCCGCAACCAGGACGTGCGCGGCGAGAATGAAGGCCAGCCCGCAGTCGTTGCAGCCGTTACCCAACGGCGCCGGCGGGACCATCGACCAGCTCACGAATTCGTGGTCGACCACGCCCGTTGTGGCATAGCGGATTCCGACCGAGGAAGGAGATCAACATGCGGATATTGAAGTCTCCGTTTGCGTTGGCCACCGCAGTCGCCGCCGTCCTTGCCGTAGCAGGAATCCTCCTGGTGCGGCGCGGCGCGGTCGACGCGCTGTTTCTGATCGTCGTCGTAGCCGGATTGGCCGGCATGTACAAGCTTCGGCGCTACGCCCGGGCCAGGCTGCTCTACCGCCGCGACCGCGCCGAGCCGCATCCGACGGGGCACCGCTAGACGCTGCTTGCCGACGCGCGCTGCGCAGCCCCGCAGACCAAACACGAATGGAGGAACGCCATGACGACCTGGCGGGTACAGGACGTGATGACCACCGAAGTGATCACCGCCCCCGAGGACGCATCGATTGCGGAGATCGTCACCCTGCTCAACGATCGGCAGATCACCGCCGTACCGCTCACCGACAAGTTCGACGTCGTGCTCGGCGTGGTTTCCTGGACCGACCTGCGCGACAAGATCGACGTCGGAGCGCCGGAGGATTCCCGGACCGGCTGGTGGGCTCGCTCGGCGCCACTGTCGTCGGCGCAGTGGCCGGAGGGCACCGCCGCGGCGGTGATGAGCGCACCGGCCCTGACCATCGGCGCGGACACGTCGCTGTCGGCCGCCGCCCGGGTGATGTACCGGCGCGGCGTCGGCCGGTTGTTGGTCGTCGACCGCGACAACCGGCTGCACGGCATCGTCACCAGATCGGATCTCTTGAAGGTGTACTCCCGGCTGGACGCCGTCATCCGTGACGAGGTGGTGCAACGGGTACTGCTCGACACGCTGCGGATCCAGCCCGGAGCGGTGCAGGCCACGGTCGAAGAGGGTGTCGTCACCCTGACCGGGCGCACGGAGCGCAGGACGACCGCCGTCGCCGCTGCACGGCTGACCGCGGCGGTACCGGGCGTCACCGACGTCGTCAACCAGCTCGCCTTCGATGTCGACGACACCCTCGCCACCGCGCCGGCGCCCCGGCCGGCCGAGCGTGACCCGCTCCGCGGCTGGTGGACCGGGCGCCGTCCGTTCCGGTCCGGTGAGGGCACGGCCAAGGACCGGATCGCCGGCCACGACCGGCGGATTCTGGCCGGATCGGCCGGTTCGTCATGACCACGCTGGCGACGGACCGGCCACCACCGCCGATGGCATCGCGGCCGGGGCAACCGCCGGACACCGACGACGACTCCGGTGTCCAGGGCCTCGACATCGTCGACGAGTGGGGTAAGCAGTCGTTTCCGGCCAGCGACCCGCCCGCCAACTGGTGACCGAACCAGCGTTGGACGAGAGGTGTTTCCGACGTTCGGCAAGCAACGAGGTGGTTCATCGCCGGCGCCGACCGTGGCCGGCGACGGGATACCGCGGCGATGCTCTGGAGCGGGCGTGCGCTCTCAGCACGCCTCCGTAAGGCACAGTCGCCCGCCGTCACGCCCGACATCGTGGCGCGCCAGCTGAAAGGAACCGGTATGACCTCGCCCGCGAGACCAGCCGTCCCTGCCCCGCCCGCCCGGCAGCATCGGGCGACCGGCCGTCGGACGACGTCGCCGACGACGCTCGCGGTAGACCTCGGCAGCTGCACCATCGGGGTGTGGGCGGCACGCCGCGGCACGGTCAGCGGCCCATGTGGCGATACGTCAGCCTCGGTCGGCTCGCTGGTACGCCGGGGCCGAGTCGTCGACATCGACGGCTGCATCACCCTGCTGTCGCAACTCGCACGCCAGTACCCGGAGCCGGTACCCCCGGGCGGGGTGGTGGTGGCATGCCGGCCGGTCCTGGCCACCGACGCCGACCAGGACGGCACCCGCCGCGTGCTCGACGCGGTCTTCGCGCCCACCCGGCTCCTGTTCATCGACACCGTCCGCGCTGCCGCCATCGGTTCCGGCGCCCATGCCGGAACCCTGCTGGTCGTCGACGTCGGCGCCGAACTGACCGAGGTCGCCCTGCTCCAGGACGGCCGCGTCATCGCCGCCCGCCGCACCGAGATCGGCACCCGGGACGTCAAGCGCGGCGCCACCGTGGACCTGATCAGCGACAACGTTCTACGCCACGTCGACGACCTACGCGCCGGGTCCGACGCGCTTGACCTACGAGCCGCGGGCGCGCGAGGCGTTCTGCTGGTGGGCGACGGCGCCCTGTATCCCGGGTTGGCGCCGGCCATCTCCGGCATGCTGCGGGTACGCGTCCACCGTGCTGCCGCCCCACGCACCGCCGCCCTCAACGGCGCCGGCCTGGCAGCAATGTCTCTCCTGCGCCACCCCGCGGTGGCCTGAGCGGCCGGACCGGGCCCGGACCAGGCTGTCGGGTCAGATGTTGGAGCCGTCAGGCGGTACGCCGACGGACGGCTGCGGGGAGCCACCTTCTCCCTCGGCGTTCGGGCAAGACAGGCCGAGGGTGTACGCCGTCATCGACAAGGACCCGTAAGCGTAGCCGTCGACCAGAACCGCGGAGTCCGCCTCCTTGGTGGCGGTGGCCAGGCCGGCCAGATACAGCGCCGGAATGAAGTGGTCCGGTGTCGGCACCGCGTGCCGGAAGTCGCGATGGGCGTCGAGGGTCGCGAACTCGGTCGGGTCGGTCAGCATGCGTACCTTGGCGTCTTCGTCAAAGCGCTGGGCCCAGTCGTAGCCGTCGTCGGTCAGCTTCCAGTTCATCCCGCCCAGGTTGTGCACGATATTGCCGCTGGCGACGATGAGCACTCCGCGCTGCCGCAGAGCGGCGAGCTTCGCGCCGAGCTCGAGGTGGTAGTCCAAGGGCTTGCTGGCATTGATGCTGAGCTGCACGACCGGGATGGAGGCATCGGGGAAGGCGTGCACCAGCACCGACCAGGTGCCGTGATCGATGCCCCAGCTGTCGACGTCGGCGCCCACCCAGGTCGGGTGGACCACATCACTGACCTCGGCGGCGAGCTCCGGCAGCCCGGGCGCGGGATACTGCACCTCGAACAACGCCGGCGGGAAGCCGTAGAAGTCGTGAATCGTCCGAGGCCTTGGCATCGCGGTGACGGCGGTGGCGTTGATGAACCAATGCGCGCTGATCACCAGGATGGCGCGGGGGCGGGGTGTCGCCGCGCCGAAGGCCTTCCACGCGGTGGTGTACCGGTTCACCTCGAGAGCGTTCATCGGGTTGCCGTGTCCGATGAACGCGGCAGGCATCAGTACGCCCGGGGTGTTCTGGGTGGCTGGTTGCACGTCCGGCCCTCCTCGTTCACGGTCCGGTCGGACGGCGTGGCGCCGTTTGCCCGGCAGCGGTCAGCGTAGTGCTTGACGGCCGGTCAAGGATCAGGCAGGAAGGGGCAAGGGCTCCTGCGGCCAGTTGAGAATCTTGGCGCCGAGCACCGCCGCCTGCAGCGTGAAGCGGTGCTCGGGATCGGCCGGGTCGTAACCTGTCAACGTCTTGACCCGGGCCAGCCGGTACGTGACGGTGCGTACCGACACGTGCAGCCGTTTCGCCGACTCGGTGGCCACCGCACCGGTGGCGAAGTACGCCGCCAAGGTGTCGAGCAGCGGTTCGGCGCCGCCGCGGGCCCGCATGAGTGGGGTGAGGACCGCGTGGACCAGGTCCACGATGGCGGGTTGGTCGCGGAGCAGCACCCGGTAGATGAGCAGGTCGTGAGCGTTGATGACGGGGGTGTCCGTGTGCAGCCGACCGGCCATGGTGAGCGCTTCGCGGGCCTCCTCGTAGGAGCGGGCGATGCCGTACAGGCCGGGATGGGCTCGGCCGACGGCGACCCGCCAGGGACGTCCGCGGCGCAGCCGGCTCAGCTCGCGGTGCATCAGCCGGCCGAGTTCGTTGCTTGCGTCCAGGCCAGGTGACTCCCGGCCCGCTGCTGCGGCATCGGCTGGTGCCAGCACCACGAGCAGTCCGTCCTTGGTCGCCACCAGGACGTCACGGTCGCCGAGCCGGTCGAACATGACCGCTTCCAGAGCGCTGATCGCCGCATCGGCGTCCGGCAGCCGACGGCTGGGCGCGGCCAGCGCCACCTGGTGGACCCGGGCCAGGTCCAGCCCGAACGGTTCGGCCCGCTCCACCAGGGCGCCCAGATCGGAGTCTCCGCGCAGCAGATCGTCGATCAGTTCACGGCGCAGCGACTCCTCCCGGCGCACCAGATCACGTCGCGCGACCGCGTACCCTTCGGCGAGGGTGGCGACCGCGTCGTCGACGACCTGCAGGACGGCCGTCGCGGCGGCGCGTACCGCCTCCCGGTCTCGGGAACGCACCACCATAGGCAGGTCCTGCCACAGCCGTCGTGCCGCGGACAGGTACAGCTGCACCACCCTTCCCGCGGAGATGCCCTGCTCGGCGGCGCGCCGTCCGAGCACACCGACAGCGTCCAGCTCGCGCCGCTTGGCCCGGCGTCCGTGGGTGGCCGCGTCAGCGAGCAGCGGCAGATAGTCGCCGAGCAACTCCACCGGAACCCCGCCGGCGTCACGGCTGGCCCCCTCGGCGACCTCGACCAGCCACGCATCCGCCGGCCCTGCCCCCGCGGGCCGGCGCCTCCGAGTACTTCCGGTCATCTCTGCCTCAATCCTGAACCGTCGCCCGCGGGCCGCCCTGGCCAGGGGAGGAGTGACGCACTGGCGCCACCCAGACTGGATCAGCCGCTGTTGCCGATAGTCGGCAGTCTAGACCCGTGACCGCTCCGAGATCCCATTCGGAGCACGCCGCGAGGAACGAGCGATTGCTGGAGCCCGGCAACCAAGACGGCCAGACTCGGCCGTACACGGCCATGCCGTTCGCGCTCTCGCCGGCGCAACCTGGAATGAGCAGGCCAACGGATGTGCATGGTGCCCAACACCGATCCGCGCCGCGACTCCTCCGCTCAGTGAGGAGGTCTGACCCACCAAGGAGGAGCCGTGTTCACGACCATCGCCTGGGCCACCGACGGATCCGCGTCGGCGACCGAGGCGCTGCCCATCGCAGAAGGCCTCGCGCGGGCCACCGGCGGCAAGCTGGTGATCATTCATGTCCAGGAGATCACCATCGGCAGGTCCGGGTTCCTGGCCGAGGACAACAGCGCCGTGCTGGCTTCACTGCACCACACGGTCCGGCGATTGCGGGACGACGGCTTCCACGCCACTCTACTGTCGTCCGAGACCACCACCCGCAACGTCCCACGGAAGATCCTGGATCTCGCCGGCACTGCGCATGCTGACGTGCTGGTCATCGGGAGCCGACGGCACGGATCAGTGGTCAAACTCCTGCTCGGCAGCGTCGCCAACCGCCTGCTGCAGGCCTCGTCGATGCCGATCATCACGGTGCCCTCCCGGTCGGCGGCGGCAACACCGCCCGTCCGTTCCGATGACACGATCCGCCGGGACATCGAAGACCGCGTCCCGGACCGAACACGGTGGATGGAGCAGGGTCAGGTACGCGCCTCCGTCAGTGAAGGGGTCGTCACCCTCACCGGCTCGGTGGGCCGGCGCACCACCGGGGCTATCGCGGTGCGGCTGGTCTCGGAGATCCCCGGGGTGATGTCCGTTGTCGACAATCTCGACCACGACTTCGCCGACAAGGGAGGTAAGCGATGAACCACCCGCTGATCGTGGTGGGAGTCGACGGCTCACCCCATTCGGACACGGCGGTCACGTGGGCCGCCACGCGCGCCCGGCAGACCGGTGCCCGCCTGCTGCTCCTGCACGCATACGACCTGCCGATTCCCGTGCCGACGACGCCCCTGGCGGTACCGATGCCGCCCCTCACCGCCGACCCGGCAACGCATGCCATGCGGGCCGGCGAAGCCGTCCTGGCCGCGGCGGTCGACGTGGCTCACCGCCATGGCCACGACATCGACGTGACCACTCGACTCGGCATCGGTGGTGCCGCACCCGCACTCATCGATGCCTCCGCCGAATCCGACCTGCTCGTCGTGGGGTCGCGCGGCCGCGGCGGGTTCACCGGTGTGCTTCTCGGCTCCGTCAGCATCCAGGTCTCCGCCCACGCCCACTGCCCCACCGTCGTGGTCAGTGACCAGCTACCTGCCGCAGGCCCGGTGGTGGTGGGTGTCGACGGGTCCGAGGCCGCACACACCGCGCTGGTCTTCGCGTTCGCCGAGGCCCACCGCCTCGGCACGGCGGTCATCGCCCTGCACGCCTGGAGCCTGCCCCTCCCGACCGGGCTCGCCGACGCCGCCGCGGTGGCTCTGGCCGACGACCACACCCGACTTCAGTACCACGACGCCGCACAACAGGTCCTCACCGACGCGTTGGCCGACTGCCGGCGACAGCACCCGAGCGTGCCGGTCGACGAACGCCTCATCACCGGAACGCCGGTGGAAGCCTTGCTCGAAGCCGCCACCGAACCGGCGATGATCGTCGTCGGTTCCCGCGGGCGCGGCAGTGTCGCCGGCCTGCTGCTCGGTTCGACGAGCCAGGCCGTACTGCACCACGCAACCTGCCCCGTCGCCGTCATTCGCACCGGACAGGCCGTGTCACCAGAGTCGCTGCCTAATCGGTAGCTACACCACTCGGTCGCCCGGGCCTGGGGCCTCGCCGGCGCGGTCGCCGGCCAGTTCGTCGACCACGAGCAGGTCGGTGCGGACCTGCCGGGCCCGATACACCGCCCGCCCGACCATGTGTGCGGCGACCGGTGCGGTGGCAAGCTGGAACACGCCGACCAGGACCAGGGTCGTGATGTCGATGGTGTTCTGCAGCCGCAGCGCCGTGCCGGCGAGGATGAGCAGCAGCCCGAGGACCTGAGGTTTGGTGGCCGCGTGCATGCGCGAGAGCAGGTCGGGGAAGCGCAGCAGGCCGACCCCGGCGGCGAGACTGAGCAGCGCTCCGGAGATCAGGCAGGTACCGGCGAGAATGTCGGCGACGAGGTCGGCGGTCATCGCCTGCTCCGTGGGGAGAACCGGGCGACGCTGACCGAGCCGATGAAGCCGAGGATCGACAGGACGACCAGGATCGGCAGCGACGTCGCGTCGCGGGTGTAGGCGGCCTCGGCGGCGATCGCGCAGATCACGATGGCGAGCAGCACGTCCACGGCCACGATCCGGTCCAGCGTGGTCGGCCCGCGCACGATGCGTACCAGCACGAGCGCGACGGCCGCGCACAGCAGCGCGGACACGGTGACCCCAACGACGATCATGTGAGTTCTCCCTTGCCGGCGGGGACCGGGTGATCCAGCATCCGGATCTCGGCGTCGGAACCGATCGCCCGCACGATCCGGGCCTCGGTCTCGTACACGTTGCGGCGGAACGCTTCCACCGCGGCGCGGTCGGCCACGTTGATGACGTGGATGTACAGCGTGGTGGAGGCCTGGTCGGTGTCCACGATCAGGCTGCCGGGCACCAGCGACACGGCCTCGCCGGTCAGCGTGAGCACCAGATCCGACGGAACCCGCAGCGGCACCCGGATAATGGCGCTACGCGGCTGGTGGCCGAACCGGAAGGCCAGCACGGCCAGCTGCACGCTCGCGACCACCAGGTCGGTGAGAAACCGCCAGGCGAAGTGCAGCAGCCCCAGGAGGCGGAGGCGCCCGGCGAATATGACCGGCGGCAGCGGGAACACGACGAGCACGACGACAGAGACGGCCAGCCCACTGATCAGGTTGGCCCAGGAGAAGACCCCCCAGAGCAGCATCCACACCATGACCAGCACGGTCACCGCCACGGCCCGGTCCCGCCACCGGGACCGGACCGGCACCGCAGGCGGCGCGGCGGCGTCGTTGTTCATGGCGACTCCTCGGCGAACACGGCGCGCACGTACGGTTCCCGGTCGAGCAGTTCCGTGGCCGCCCGGGTCGTGACGTCGAACAAGGGCCCGGCGACCACGGTGAGTCCGGTGCCGAGCAGGACGAGCGCGAGCGTCGAACCCACCATCAGCCGCGGCAGCACCCGCCCCCGGGCGGCGGTCCGGGCGGACGTCCCGGCGCGAGGGCTGCTCCAGAACGCCAGGTTCCAGACCCGACCGATCGCGTACAGGGTGAGCAGGCTGGTCACCACGCTGCCGGCGACGAGCAACCAGGCCAGCGCGCCGCCGTCGGCGACGCCGGCCTGCAGCAACCCGAGCTTGCCGAGGAAGCCGGAGAACGGCGGGATGCCGGCGAGGTTCAGCGCGGGCAGGAAGAACAGCACGCCGAGTACGGGCGCCAGGCGCGCGAGTCCACCGAGCCGGTCCAGGGTCGTGGTGCCGCCCCGGCGTTCGATCAGCCCAGCGGCCAAAAACAGCGTGGTCTGGATGATGATGTGGTGCACGACGTAGAAGATGGCCCCGGACAGCCCGGCACTGGAGGCGAGCCCGATCCCGAACAGCATGTATCCGATGTGGCTGACCAGGGTGAACGACAGCAGGCGCTTGATGTCCGACTGCGCCACCGCACCCAGGATCCCGACCGTCATGGTGAGCAGCGCCGCGACCAGGACGATGTCGGCGGCCGGGCCGTCCGGGAACAGCAGCGTCTGGGTGCGGATGATCGCGTAGACGCCGACCTTGGTGAGCAGGCCGGCGAAGACCGCGGTGACCGGCGCGATGGCGGTCGGATAGCTGTCCGGCAACCAGGCGGACAGCGGAAAGACGGCCGCCTTGATACCGAAGGCGAGCAGCAGCATGCTCTGCAGGCCCAGTTGCAGGCTGTCGGGCAGCGCGTCGAGCCGACCGGCGAGTTGCGCCAGGTTCAGGGTGCCGGTGGCGGCGTAGATGAGGCCGATGGCGGTCAGGAAGATCAACGACGACAACAGGCTGACCACGACGTACGTGGTGCCGTCCCGGATGCGGCTCTTGGTGGCGCCGATCGTGATCAGCACGTAGCTGGCGGCGAGCAGGATCTCGAAGCCGACGTACAGGTTGAACAGGTCTCCCGCCAGGAAGGCGTTGGTGACGCCGGCAGTCAGGATGAGGTATGCCGGGTGATAGACCGCCACCGGAGTGGAGCCGTCGCCGTCAGCCAGGCCCTGGCCGATCGAGTACACCAGGACGCAGAGCGTCACCGCGGCGGAGACCACCAGCATCAGCGCCGCGAGCCGGTCGGCGACCAGCACGATGCCCAGCGGTGCCGGCCATCCGCCGACCGTGACGACCAGCGGGTCACCGCCCGCGGTGAGCGCCAGCAGGGCGACCGCCACCCCGAGGGTGGCACTCAGCACGAGCACACTCACGGTGCGCTGCAGGTTCGGGCGCCGCCGGATCAGCAACGTCAGGGCGGCGCCGAGCAGCGGCATGATCACCGGCAGCGGGACGAGCCACGTCATCGCGGCGCCCCTTCCACGGCGGCGTCCTCGGCGGCCGGATCCTCGACCGCCGGATTCTCGGACTCCGGTGTGTCCTCATCCTCCAGGCCCTGGTCACGTTCGGCCCGCGCCATGATCCGCCGGTCCTCGACGTCGTCCTGGACGTCGTCGTGGCCGGTCAGGAACCAGCTGCGGTACGCCATCGCCAGCAGGAACGCGGTCATGCCCAGGGTGATCACGATGGCGGTCAGGATCATCGCCTGGGTCAGCGGATCGGCCATCTGCGGCTCAGGGGTGACGCCGACGATCGGTGGCCCGCCGTAGGCGCCGCCGAGCAGGATCAGCAGGTTCACCCCGTTGCCCAGCAGCGTGATGCCGAGGATGACCCGGGTCAGGTTGCGTTCCAGCAGCAGCGTGACGCCCGCGGCGAACAGCACACCGACCACGATCACCAGCAGCAGATTCGGGCTCATACCAGTTCCTCCTCGCGCCGGGCTGCCGCGTCCCGCTCGGTCTGCTCCTGGCGGTCCACCTCGGCGCCGAGGCTGCGCAGGATGTTCAGCACCACCCCGATGACCACCAGGTACACGCCCACGTCGAAGATCATCGAGGTGACGAAGTGGACGTGGCCGAGCACCGGCAGATGCCAGTCCAGCAGGGTGCTCTGCAGCACCTCACCACCGGCGACCGCGGCGGTCAGGCCGGTGCCCAGCGCGACGAACAGGCCGGCGCCCATCACCGCACCGGCGTCGACCGGCGCCGCCACGTCCAGTTCCCTGCGGCCACCGGCCAGGTACCGCAGCACCAGCGCCAGCCCGACGACCAGGCCGCCGGCGAACCCGCCGCCGGGTGCGTTGTGACCGGCGAACAACAGGTAAATCGAGAACAGCACGATGGTGTGGAACACCAGCCGGGTGACCACCTCGAGGATCGGCGAGCGCAGGCCGGCGTCGAGCGTGTGCCCGGCCATCAGCCACACCTGGCCGCGCGGCGGAGTCGGCAGGAGCGGACGGCGCGCGCCACGCGGGATGCGCCGCGACCCGCCGCCGTACACCAGGCTGGCGACCCCGACGGCGGCCACCAGCAGCACCGAGATCTCGCCCATCGTGTCCCAGGCCCGGATGTCGACCAGGGTCACGTTCACCACGTTGCGTCCCCCGCCGTACGACACGGCGGGCTCGGCGAAGCCGGTGGAGATGGCGACGGCCTGACGGCCCGCGGTGGCCGCGTAGGCCAGGCCGGAGACCACCGCGCCGACCGCAACGCCGATGGCGACCCGGATCCGCCGGCTGGCCACCAGCGGCCGCACCGAGAAGTGTCCCGGCAGGCGGCGCAGCACCAGCACGTACATCACCATCGTGCACGTCTCCACCAGCATCTGCGTCAGCGCCAGGTCGGGAGCGCCGTGCAGGATGAACAGCATCGCCGTGGCGTACCCGGTCACGCCGACCAGCACCACCGCGGCCAGCCGGCGCCGCGCCCGGGTGGCGAATACCGCCGCGATGATCAGCGCGGCCGACGGGACCAGCTGCAGCGGGGTGTCCCACAGCCGGAACTCCCCCGGCAGCGGCCAGCCGGCCAGCAGCGCACCGCCGCCCAGCAGCACCAGCACGACGAGAATCGTGCCCAGGTAGATCGGCAACGAGCCGCGCTGGGTGGCGCCGGTGACCTCGACCGCGAGCCGCCCCAGCCAGCCCGTCGCCCGGTCGTAGCCGACTCCCCCGTCCACCGGCAACCGCACCCGCCGCCACCACAGCGTCCGCGCGGTCATCGCGAACACCGCGGCGCCGCCGGCCAGCACCAACGCGGACAGTCCCAGTGCCGGGGTGACACCGTGCCACACCGCGAGGTGGTAACCGCCGGTGTCCGGATAGGTGTCGGCGTACCCGGCCAGCAGGCCGTCGAGCGCCGACGCGGCGAGCCCGGCCACCAGGCCCGCGACCGCCAGGAGCGCCGCCGGACCGAGGAACGACCACGACACGCGACGGACCGCCGGCGGCGCGACCCCGGGCTTGTCGGCGAAGGCGCCCCAGAGGAAACGCAGCGTGTACGCCACCGTCAGCGCGGACCCGCAGACCACCCCGGCCAGCACCGCCCACTCCCAGGGATCGCCACCGAGAAATGCTTCGAGGATCGCCTCCTTGCCGACGAACCCGGCCAGTGGTGGCACACCGGCCATCGAGAGCGCGGCGAGCACGGCGACCACCCACACCGCCGGCGCCGAACGCCGCAGGCCGCTGAGCTCCCGCAGGTCGCGCGTGCCGGCCGCGTGGTCGATGATGCCCACCACGAAGAACAGCGCCGCCTTGAACATGGCGTGGGCCAGCAGCATCATCGCGCCGGCCAGCGCCGCGTCCCGGAAACCGGCGCCCAGCGCCACCGTCAGCAGACCGAGCTGGCTGACCGTGCCGTACGCCAGCAGCAGCTTCAGGTCGTGCTGACGCAGTGCCGTCCACCCGCCGAAAAGCATGGTCACGATGCCGGCGACCAGCACGACCGGTCGCCACGGCGCGACACCGGCAAGCACCGGCCCGAGCAGTCCCACAAGGAACACGCCGGCCTTCACCATCGCCGCGGCGTGCAGGTAGGCGCTGACCGGCGTCGGGGCGGCCATCGCCGCGGGCAGCCAGAAGCTGAACGGGAAGATCGCCGACTTGGACAGTGCGCCGAGCAGCAGCAGGACCACCGCGACCGCCAGATAGCCACCGTCCGGGAGCGCCGAGGCCACCTGGGACCAGCGGTAACTGTCGGCGTGTTCGCCGAGCATGATGATGCCCACGAGCATCGCCAGCCCGCCCAGCGTGGTGACGATCAGGGCCTGCAGCGCGGCTCGCCGGCTGGCCCGGCTGGTCGGGTCGTGCCCGATCAGCAGGTACGAGAAAACGGTGGTCAGCTCCCAGAAGACATACAGCACGACGAGGTTGTCGGACACGATCAGGCCGAGCATGGCGCCCGCGAACCCGACGAACACCCCGGCGAACCGGCCCAGGTCCGGTTCGCCGGGCGCGAAGTACCGGGCACAGTAGATCAGCGCGAGCGCGCCCACGCCGCCGACGAGGAGCACCATCAGCCAGGACAGCGAGGTCATCCGCAGGGCGACGTCCACATCGAGCTGCCCGGCCCACGGGTACGTCTCGGCGACCGCACGGCCGTCGCGCAACGCGGCGGTGTGGGTCAGCGCCCATCCCAGCCCGGCGGCCGGCACCACGGCCAGCACATAGAACGCCCGCAATCCGAGCAGGCGCACCAGGCTCGGAGCCAGCAACGCGGCGAAAAGATGTGCCGCCAGCAGCATCAGCATGCGTGATCCTCCCCCTGCCTGCCGACGGCTCTCGGTCGCCTGGAGTACCCACCCCCAGGTAAGTAACCTACCGGCCGGGGCCGGCATGCGCTCAGCCGTTGATCAACACATCGCGAAGCCCGGTGACGGCCGCGGCGTCTCCGACGGCCACGACCCGGTCGCCGCCGCGGAACTCGAAATCGGGTGTGGGCGACGGGAACGCGTGACCGTCCCGGACCACCGCCACGATCGACGCGCCGGTGCGGGTACGCGCGCGGGTGTCGGCCAGCCGGCGCCCGCAGTACGGCGAACCGGCCGCGACCGGGATGCGCACGGTCTCCACCCCGTCGAGGCCACCCGTCAGCTCGGTCACCTGGTCCACCACGATCGGCAGGTCGAGCAACTGGGCGACGGTCCGCGCCTCGGTCTCGTCCAGCGCCACGGTGTGCAGGACCCGATCAGGGTCCACCGGGTCGTAGGAGACCAGGTCCCGGCGGCCGCCAAGGTGCGCCACCACGCCGATGCGCTGTCCCTCGGCGGTGCCGAGGGTGTACGACAGTCCGAGTCCGGGCAGTGCGGCCCGCTCCAGTTCCATCACGCCTCCGGTCAGTTCCGGTCCAGCGCGCGGACCGCTTCGACGGCGTGGGCACTGTCGACCTCGACAGCGTATTTCTGTGCGTGCATGGCGGTGGTGCTGGCGAAGTCGCGACGCCCGTCGGTGGCCCAGTGGTTGACGAACCCGACGACGGCGCCGGCGGCGGCACCGATCAGCAGACCACCGAGCGTCATGGCGGGCCACGCCGCGCCGGCCACGAACAGGCCGAGCAGCAGGCCCGTGAGCATGCCGAGCCAGGCACCCAGCGCGGCACCGAGCAGGGTCGACCGGGTCTTGGTCAGGCGTCCCATCACCTGTTCGACGCTGTGCAGCCCGGTGCCGACGATGCGGACTCGTTCGACCGGGAAGCCGACGTCGGACAGCCGGTCCACCACTCGTTCGGCGTCGCGGTAGGACATGAACTCGCCGAGCCGGTAGACGTGGTCGTCGGTGCGGTCCGTGCGGAGGATCAAGGTCGCCGTGGGGACCATGGTCTGTTCGCCTTCCCTTCATATCGTTGGCATGCCCCAACCATATCCCAAGTAGTTGGTTGGTGCAAACCACCTATGGGGTACGATGAGCCACATGGAGCAGGACCGCACCTCCGCCCAGCAGGTCCAGGATGCGTTCACCAGGCTGATGCGGTGGGCGCACCGCGGCGACGTACGCCGGTCACTACTCGGCGCCGCCGCGCATGCCCTGTCCCCCAACGACGTCATCCTGCTCCGTACGATCACCGCCCACGGCCCGGTCCGCGTCTCCGACCTCGCCTCCTGGCAGCGCGTCGATAAATCGACGGTCACGCCGCAGGTGCGGCGGCTCGAGGACCGCGGCCTCGTCGCCCGCCAGGGCGACCCCGGCGACAAACGCGCCGCCCTGCTCACCACGACCGACCACGGCCACCGCACGCTCCGGGACATCGACCAGGCAGGCGTGCACCTGTTCGACAACGCGCTCGACAGCTGGCCGGATCCCGACCGGCGCGCCCTCGCGGCGCTGATGCAGCGATTCGTCGACCACCTGGCGGACGTGCCGCAGCCCAGCCCCCTGCCGCCAACGAAACACCGCCCCTCCAGCGGCGAGGGGGCATCGTGACCACCTCGTCGGCCGCGTCTGCCGTACTGGCCGGCTGGGCCGGCCTGCGCGCCGAACAGGAGGAGCTCTACCGCTCCCTGCACCGGCACCCCGAGCTGTCCCACCAGGAACACCGCACCGCGGAGGCGGCCGCCGACGGCCTGCGCCGGGCCGGGTTCCGGGTCCACACCGGTGTGGGCGGCACCGGCGTGGTCGGGATCCTCACCAACGGCGCCGGCCCCTCGGTGCTGCTCCGGGCAGACATGGACGCCCTACCGGTCCGGGAACGCACCGGCCTGCCCTACGCGAGCGCGGTCACCGCCACCGACGCCGACGGCAACGACGTCCCGGTGATGCACGCCTGCGGACATGACGTCCACGTGGCGTGCCTGCTCGGCGCCGCCCGCCTGCTTGCCGGCAAGCAGGACGCCTGGCACGGCACCCTTGTCGCCCTGTTCCAGCCCGCGGAGGAGACCGGCGACGGGGCCCGCGGCATGGTCGACGACCACCTGGCCGCCATCATCCCCAGTGTCGACGTGGCGCTCGCCCAGCACGTCATGCCCCTGCCCGCCGGCCAGGTCGGCACGCACACCGGCCCGGTCCTGTCCGCGGCGGACAGCATGCGGATCATCGTCCACGGCCGCGGCGCACACGGATCCATGCCGCAAGCGGCCGTCGACCCGGTGGTCCTGGCCGCGATGATCGTGGTCCGGCTGCAGACGGTGGTGGCCCGCGAGGTGCCGCCCACCGAGACGGCCGTGCTCACCGTCGGCAGCATCCTGGCCGGCGCCACCAGCAACGTCATCCCAGACTCCGCGCAGTTGCTGCTCAACCTGCGCACCTACCGCGACACCACCCGCGACACGATGCTGGCGGCCATCCGCCGGATCGTGACCGCGGAGTGCCAGGCCTCCGGGTCACCACGCGAACCCGAGTTCGAACTGTTCGACCGGTTCCCACTGACCGACAACGACGCCGCGACCACCGAGCGGGTCGCCGCGGCCTTCGCGGACCATTTCGCCGACCGCGCCGGACTCATCGGGCCGCAGTCCGCCAGCGAGGACTTCAGCGACATCCCCCGCGCCCTCGGCGTCCCCTACACGTACTGGTGCATCGGCGGGATCGACGCCGAGACATACCGCCGCGCCGAGGAGACCGGCCGGGTCGCCCAAGACATCCCGGTCAACCACTCGGCGGCATTCGCTCCCGTGCTCCAGCCCACCCTGCGCACCGGAACCGAGGCGCTGGTCGTCGCCGCACTCGCCTGGCTCGCCCGCTGAACACCGTCACGGCGTAACTAGATGTTCTGTCCACGGACGTTGGTAACGCGTCGGAAGTCCTGAAACGGGTGAGGACCTCCAGGTGAAGTGGAGCTTGCGACAGTTCCACACCACACCCAGGAGGTCCTCGTGCCCCACGCTAACGCTGTCCTGACCGAACGTGGCCGATTGCGGCTGGCCCGGTGCGTCGTCGACGAGCGGTGGCCGTTACGGCGGGCCGCGGAACGCTTCCAGGTCAGTGCCACGACCGCGAAACGCTGGGCTGACCGTTACCGCACGCACGGGCCCGCGCGGGCATGACGGATCGGTCCAGCCGGCCGCATCGCAGCCCGAACCGCACGCCCCGCCCGGTCGAACGCCGGGTACTGCACCTACGCCGCAGCAAGCGCCTCGGCCCGGTCCGGATCGGCTGGCGCCTGGGCCTACCTGCCTCCACCTGCCATGCGATCCTGCGCCGGGCCGGCGTCGCCCGTCTGGCACACCTGGACCGGGCCACCGCCGAGCCGGTCCGCCGCTACGAACACGCCGCGCCCGGCGACCTGATCCACGTCGACGTCAAGAAGCTCGGCAACATCCCCGACGGCGGCGGCTGGCGCACCCAGGGCCGCGCCCAGGGCAAACTCAACCGCACCGCCACCGCCGAACACACCACCGACACTTACGGCGGTGCCCGGCTCGGCTACGCCTACCTGCACACCGCCCTCGACGACCATTCACGGCTGGCCTACACCGAAATCCTCGGCGACGAGACGAAGGAGACCGCTGCCGGGTTCTGGCGCCGCGCGCATGCCTGGTTCACCGACCACGGCGTCACCATCAGCCGAGTGCTGTCGGACAACGGCTCCTGCTACAAGTCCCGGGTCTGGCACACCACCTGCGCCGAGCTGGGTGTCACGGTGAAGAAAACCCGCCCGTACCGTCCACAAACTAACGGCAAAGTCGAGCGTTTCCACCGCACCCTTGCCGACGAATGGGCCTACACCAAGCCCTACACCAGCGAGAACGCACGCAGGAAAGCCCTACCCCGATTCCTGCACACCTACAATCACCACCGACACCACTCCGCCGTCGGCGGCCCACCCGCCAGCCGCGTTCCCAACCTCACCGGACAGAACAACTAGAGCTCGTCATGAGGACGATCGTGGTGGCGGTTCGACGGCAGCGCGCTGGCCCGCACATCTGGGCGCCGCGGTGCAGCGCATACTGCGCGACGGCCACGCGGACGACACCCGCATCGACGCGTTCGCCCGGTCTGCGGCCGCGGACCGGTGTAGGGCTGGATCAACTCCTGACGAGACGCCGAGAACACCTACGCCCATCTCGGGCGGCAGGTCATTGCGCTGTCCGGGGACGGCGGTTTGCCGATGCTGCTCGGAGAGGTGCTCACGCTGTCCCAGCGCAAGCTGCCAGTCAAGATCGTGGTGTTCAACAACGGCGCCTTGTCGTTCGTGGACTTGGAGATGAAGGCGGCCGGCATTGTCACCTTCGGAACCGAGCTGATCGATACTGACTTCGCCGCTATCGCCGGCGCCGCGGGCATGTTCGGCGCGCGGGTCGAGAAGCCCGACGAGCTGGAGGGCGCGTTGCGTGAGGCGTTCAGCTATGACGGGGCGGCTCTGGTCGATGTACGTACCGCTCGCCACGAGCTGGCGCTGCCAACGAAGCTCACCCTTCGGCCAGATCAAAGGCTTCTCCCAGGACGCGACCAGGACTCCTGTCCGGCGGGGCCGCCGAAATCATCGAGCTCGGCAAGACGAAGCCGTCGCCAGCGGGAAATCGAGTAGCCTTCACCCCGGCATCCGTGGCTGCTGAACGCCGCAGGCGATCAGTACCTCCTGAGATCCAGGCCGCCGGGATGCACGTTCGGCCTCCTCGATCACGGCGCCGCCGATCGGCGAGTGCCACTTCCCCGGCGAGTGCCAGCGTATCGCGTGCCGAGGAGGCCACCCGGTGACCGCAATGACAACGGTCCTCTTCGCCGTGGTCGGCGCGAGGTTCCTGATTCCGTTGCTCATTCCGCGGTATCCCCTACCGGCCATCGTCGCCGCGCTCGTCCTGGACGGCATCGATCAGACGATCTTCCAGTCGTTCGGCTTCGACCCGCCCGGATATCAGGGCTACGACAAGGCCATGGACGTGTACTACCTTGCCATCGCCTACCTGTCGACCATGCGCAACTGGGTCAGCCGGCCGGCCGTCGCCGTCGGCCGGTTCCTGTTCTTCTACCGCCTTCTCGGCGTCATGGCGTTCGAGCTGACTGAGTGGCGGCCCCTGTTACTGATCTTCCCCAACACCTTCGAGTACTTCTTTATCGCGTACGAGCTGGTCCGGTTGCGGTGGGACCCGGCCCGCCGCCGGGCCACGTCGTGGATCACGACGGCGGCGGGCATCTGGGTCTGCGTGAAGCTGCCCCAAGAGTACTGGATCCACATCGCCCAGCTCGACGTGACGGACCTGGTACAACAACACCCGCTGAGGGCGACCGCCCTGTTCGCATCCGTCGTCTGTCTGGCCTTGATAACGTGGTTTGCGGTCCGGCCACGGATGCCGGCTCCCGACTGGCCCTGGCGCATCACGGCGGATCCGCTCCCCCACGGGATGGGCACAGCTGCGCGGCGGAGCCGCTGGGTCGCGGCACGGGGACGGCTGCTGTCCGTGGCCACCGCGGAGAAGGTCGTGCTCGTCGGGTTCCTGGCCGTGATCTACGGGCAGGTGCTGCCAGGACGGCAGTCCACCGACACCCAGCTGTTCCTGGGCGTCACCGTCTTCGTCGTCGTCAACGCCGCGGTCGCATTGTGGGCGGCCCGCGGGGCACACACCCTGGAGTCACTGCTTGCAGCATTCGGCGTCCGCCTACTGATGAACGCCGGTCTCCTCGTGCTGGGCGGCCAGCTGCTCCGGCTCGGCGGCGGCCAGCTCAACCGCGCCAACACACTCTTCTTCATCCTGCTGCTCAGCCTGGTCACGCTCCTGGACGACCGGTACCGGCCGGTCTACCAGGCTCGCTTCCCACCCGAGCGTCAGCGTTCGGCGTAGGAGTCGGCGGCGTGCGTGTCCCGCGCCCGGTAGAGCAGCGCCATCAGCTTCTCCTCCTCGCGGACCCGCGCACGGTACTTCTCCGGCAAACTCTTGATCACCTCGATCTCGCCCACCAGCTTGGCGTAGATCTCCTCCCGGCGGACGAGGTCGTTCTCGATCTCCAGGTACTCGGTGGCATGGCGCCGTGCCGCGGACACCGCATTCTGGGCACGGCCCTTGGCACTGAAGATCGACGCGAGGATGGTGACCGTGAGGATGCCGAGGATGAGGCTCAGCGACAGGCCGGTGCCCATCTCGGTCACCGGGACCGGCCGGCCGTCGTTGATGAACGGCACGTTGTTCTCGTGCATCGCATGCAGGACGAGCTTGACACCGATCAGCGCGAGGATGGCAGCGAGACCGTAGCTCAGGTAGATCAGCCGGTCCAGCAACCCGTCGATGAGGAAGTACAGCTGACGCAGGCCGAGCAACGAGAACGCCGTCGCGGTGAAGACGATGAAGACGTTCTGGGTCAGCCCGAAGATGGCCGGGATGGAGTCCAGCGCGAAGAGCAGGTCGGTGCCGGCGATGGCCACCATGACCAGCAGCATCGGGGTCATCACCCGCGTGCCGTCCCGGACGGTGAACAGCTTGTCGCCGTCGTAGGTGTCGCCGGTGTGGAACAGTTTCCGGGCCAGCCGGACCATGATGTTGTCCGCGGTGTGGCTGTCCTCCCCCTCCGGCTTGAGCAGGTTCCCCGCGGTGATCAGCAGGATGAGGCCGAACAGGTAGAAGACCCACGCGAACGAATTGATCAGCGCCGCGCCGAGAAAGATGAACCCGGTCCGGGCGATCAGCGAGAACACGATGCCGAAGAGCAGAACCTTCTGCTGGTCGGCGCGCGGCACCTTGAAGCTCGTCATGATGATGAGGAACACGAACAGGTTGTCGACGGACAGCGCCTTCTCGGTCACGTACCCGGCGAAGTACTCCGCCCCCATGGTCGTGCCGCCGAAGATCCACGTGCCGATGCCGAACAGGATTGCGATGCCGACGTAGACGGCCGACCAGCGGGCCGCCTCCGCCAGGGTCGGTATGTGCGCCTGACGTACGTGGAAGACGAAGTCGAACAGCAGTAGACCGGCGATGCCGGCGATCGTGAACGTCCAGACCAAAAGGGGTACGTCCATTGCCTGAGCTCCGGTTCCGGTAGGGGCAAGACGACGCCGGGCCCGCAGCCGCCATCGACCCGCCGCGTCGCTGACAGTTACCCATCCTCAGCTCGTCCTACACGGACGCTCGACAGGGATGATGATCGCGGGCGTGTGCGCAGCCGTCGCTGACCGCTTCGGCCTGTCGCGCGCACTTGTTCGGGTCGCGTTCTTTTTGGAGTCGGCGAACTGGGTACATCGTCGTTTGAACTTCTCACCACGTGTGCGGACTGCTGAGCCGGGCAGACCGCGTTCGTGGGCGGAGTTCAGCTCGTCGAGGTCCACGCCGGGATGTGCCCAGTCCCGCCGGGGCTCCGGGGTCACCTCTGATGGCAGTCACCCTAGCCCCCGGAAAGCCGTGCAGGCCTCCAGCGCACTCAGTCGTCGCGCCGTGTCGGAGGTGCATCACTGAACGCCTCCTCCGGGTTGACCCCGGCGAAGACCATCACGTCCCCGGCGAACATCCGGATGCCGGCGTACGCGGCGGCGAGCGCGGAATGTGCGGGAACCTGCCCTCCGTGCTGGATCAGCCACGTCACCAGATCGGCGACATGCTCGGTGACGTTCCGCCGGATGCTCTGGTCTCCTGGGTCCTCGGCGAGATTGTCCATCGCGGCCGCCAAGTCCCGAACGGTGCCCACGAGCCGGGCGCGGAGGGGCCCGTGAATCACCGTGACCGTACGGGTCAGCATGAGGCAGCTGCCGACCAGAAGATCCAGGTGGTCCGCGCGTTCCCGCTCCGCCACAACCAGGCTGGCCCGCCGCCGCCACGTAGGCGCGTGCCCGTGATCCGGTCGCTGGCAATCCGAGTCGTGCCCAGCGCCGTAAGCTCGTCCCGCAGGTCTCGTAGCTTCGTCGTGGCGGCCTCCGCACGCTTTAGGTCTGCGTGCTCGACTGCGTCGCCGGTCATCCGGAGGCCGTCTGCCAAGCTCGACAGCACAGTGGCTTCCGCGCGTCTGAGCAACCGCAGTGGCTCTGGAGGGAACAGCAGCTGGCTGAACGTCAGGGCGACCGCAGCCCCGATGACGGCGTCCACCAGCCGGTCCCATCCTTGCTGCGGGTGACCGAGTACGGTGACCAGGATTGCGCCAACGGCTGCCTGCGCTCGTACGATCCGGGCGTCGTCCACCGTCCGTGCGAGCAGCATGGCGAGGAATGTCGCCGCCGCCAAGGTCCAGGCGCTGCCTGCTGCCAGCCAGACCGCCGCCCCTCCGACCGCTACACCGATGAGCACTCCGGCCAGTAACCGCACCGCGTTCGACCCACGGCGTCCCAGCGTGGCGTTCAGCCCGATGACCGCCGCGACCGGGGCGAAGAACGGGTGCGCGTGGCCCGCCACGCGCACCGCTACCAGCCAGGCCACGACCGCCGCTGCGCTCTGCTGTGCCAATGGCCAGGAAGTACTGATCCACCGCTGCGACCTCGTCCGCGCCATCGGACCGCCCTACTCCGTCCCCGCGGTGGCCGGCCGATCGCCGGGCCACCACATTCTGACTCATGAGGTGCCCGTCAGCACTCCGTGCGTTCGCTCAGCCGAGCTGCCGGCCACCCTTGCCCTGAGCCGCAGCCACCCTGGACACCGGAGCCCAGGCGCTGGTCGTCGCCGCCCTCGCCTGGCTCGTCCCGCTATCCATCGTCACCGCCCGACGCCGGCGACGGCTCGCGCCGGTACCAGGCGATTTCGGCGCGTCGAGACTGAACCGCAGGCCGACCACCCGGATCAGGAAGCACACCGCGGCCGCGCAGAGCGCCGCCGGGGCGCCGAGCACATGGTGGACACCGCCGCCGTCGGCGGCAACAGCCAGCGCTGCGCCGATCAGAGCCGGGATCGCGTACAGTCCCCGGCTCAGCACGCCCGGGACCCGCCGGATCAGTACGTCCCGCAGCGTTCCGCCGCCCACCGCGGTGATCGCCCCGAGGATGATCGCCTGCGCCGGGCCACCGCCCATCTCCACCGCCTTGGCCGCCTCGGTGACCGCGAACAAGCTCAGCCCTGCCGCGTTAAGAAGGTCGATCGCCCTGGTAAACCGGCCCGACCAACGGCTGAACAGGAACACGGTCAATCCTCCACCGACCGCCACGGCCGGGTAGCGCCAGTCGACGAACGTCGCCGGCGGCAGAGCACCCAGCAAGACATCGCGGACAATGCCCCCACCGACCGCGGTGATCATGCCCAGGGTGATCACCCGACGATGTCCACGTGTGTCGCGCGGACGGCGGTCAGGGCACCGTTCAACGCAAACGCGAACGTCCCCGCCAGGTCAAGCACCAGCAGCACAGACGGATCAGGCATAGCCTTGGTCTACCGCATCGCCCATCCGAGCCCCAGACCGGACGAACCCACGCGCGCCCGCACCGCCCTCGTCGTGCTGGACAGCCCTTCGATCCAGAGGTCACGGCTGACGCATGGTTAGTGCCGATGTCCGGCAACCAAACTCGACGATCCTCGCCGTCAGTGGCCATGACCCTGCCGACAGTCGGCGAGCATGCTGGAGGTATGGAAGCCGGGCAGCCGCGGCGACCCTGCGCAACCGCTGCCCGTCGACAGGAGAGACACACCATGCCGCGATGGCGAGCCAACGACGTGATGACGACAGATGTGGTCACCGCGACCACCGATACCTCGGTCAGCGAACTGGCCGATCTGCTGACCGAACACCGGATCAGCGCCGTGCCGGTGGTCGACAAGGGTGGCCGGGTACTCGGAGTGGTATCGCAGGCGGACCTGATAACGAAGGTGCCCGCCCGACCGCAGTACGCCGGACGCGCCCGACCCGGAACGCCGCCGCGCGCCGGTGATCTGATGACCAGTCCAGCGGTGCGGGTCTCCGCACGGGCATCACTACCGACGGCGGCCCGCACGATGGCGAACAGCAACGTCAAGCGCTTGATCGTCACCGACGACCGCGGCCGCCTCGATGGTGTCCTGTCCCGCGCCGACCTGGTGCGGCTTCACACCCGTTCCGATGACACGATCCGCCGGGACATCGAGGACCGCGTCCTACGCCGGACCTTGTCGATGGAACCGGGACAGGTACGCGCCGCTGTCAGCGACGGAGTCGCCACGCTCACCGGCGCCGTGGGCCGGCGCACCACCGCGGCCATCACGGTGCGGCTGGTCTCGGAGATCCCCGGAGTGGTGTCGGTGGTCGACAAACTCGACCACGACTTCGACGACACCAAGCTGGCCCGTTCCCGGGTCGGCCGTACGCACCCGTTCAGCGCCCACCCCTTCGACCCCTGATACACCACGACCCAGACGAGGGAGTTCCGATGAAATCACACCGCCCGAACACCGTGGTCGTCATCAGCGCGGTGGTTGACCTCGCTGTCATCCCCGCTGTCCTGCGTGGACTCGAGCAAGGCGCCGTGTTCGCGACCGTGGCTGGTCTACGACCGTCATAGAAGCGTGTCCGAAGCGGCGAAACCGAGAGGGGTCCACGCTCCGACCCGTACACCGAGGCAGGACCCGGACGCCAACGTGCGCCAGGGAAGCGGTGCAGCATGACGCGTAGCGCTCACCAAGCCATCAAGAGAGGTACACAATGGGCAACTCGCTGATCGTGGTCGGAATCGACGGCTCTCCCCATTCGGACACGGCAGTCGAGTGGGCCGCCACCCGCGCCCGGCAGACCGGCGCACGCCTGCGGCTCCTGCACGCTTACGATCTGCCGGCACCCGTACCGTCGATGTCGTTGGCCGCCGCGACGCCGTCATCCATCGCCGACCCCGCAACCTATGCCGCGCAGGCCGGCGAAGCCGCCCTGGCCGCGGCAGTCGACGTGGCCCACCGCCACGGCCGGGACATCGACCTGACAACTGAACTCGGCATCGGCGGCGCCGCACCGGCGCTCATCGACGCCTCCGCCGAATCCGACCTGATCGTCGTCGGGTCGCGCGGCCGTGGCGGGTTCACCGGCCTGCTGCTCGGCTTCACCAGCCAATCCGTACTGCACCACGCCGCCTTTCCCGTCGCAGTCATTCGCACTGGACAGGCGGTGTCACCAAATCAAGACCAACCCGCTTCATCCGCTTACCATCCGTAGAGATGTCAGTAGCCAAGCCACCTACCCGCAGCGGTCAGTGTCGACGACCGTGCCGGGCGTCGATGCGGAGAACGAGGAAACCACACATCATGGCGACGCTGCTGATGACAGTTGGACACGGGACGGCGACTGAGGACGAGCTCGTCACGCTGTTCCGCGGGGCGGGCCTGCGTCGACTGACTGACGTTCGCCGCTATCCCGGCAGCCGGGCTCATCCGCACGTGTCCCGGGACCGGTTGGTGCAGTGGCTGCCGGCATGCGGAATCAGTTACCGCCATGAGGAACGCCTTGGCGGGCGGCGCCGGCTGGACACCGAGTCCCCGGATTCGTGGTGGAAGGTCGCGGCGTTCCGTGCCTATGCCGGCCACATGCGATCAACTGAGTTCCTCGAGGCCATCGATCAACTGACCGCCGAGTTTCAGGCCGAGCCGACGGCAATCATGTGCAGCGAATCGTTGTGGTGGCGGTGTCACCGCCGCTTGGTCGCCGACTTCCTCACCATCGCGCGCGGACTGACCGTCTGTCATCTGGACCACCACGGCAGGCTCGCTCAGCACCGCGTCTCTGGCGGAGCGCGGCTGACGCCCGGTGGGCTGCTGTGCTACGACACCGCCGTGACCGACAGTTGATGAACCGCGCCAACCATCCGGTCACTGGCTGACTGCGGGCCGGTCAGTCAGGGGTAATGGTGGCGTTCCGCGTCGTGCCGTCGGATGCGCGCACGCTGACCCTGATGGGATTGATGCAGCTCGGCGACGGAAGACGGATAATGACAATTAACCGTACGCGTTGCCGATGTCTTGATCACCGGCTCACCGCGCCGAGTAGGAGGTGCCGCTCCAAATTCGCCTCCGCTCCGGACAGCAGCTCGTTTTCGATGATCAACAAACCACACCGTGATGGTGGTTCCTGAGCTGCACTGGCGAACCGGTGCGTGCGACGCAGTCCACAGAGACGGTGCAATCAACGTTGCCGTGGCCCCGGCGACCGGCAGGAGACGGGAGAGCCTGATGGACGATCGGAACGTCGAGGACGTGGACCTGCTGGTGGTCGGCGGCGGCAAAGCCGGAAAGTCGCTGGCGATGGACCGCGCCAAGGCGGGTTGGAACGTGGTCATGGTCGAGCGGGACAAGATCGGCGGGACTTGCATCAACGTCGCGTGCATCCCCACGAAGGCTCTCGTCGGCTCCGCCCGCGCCATGACCGCCGCCCATCGCGCCGCCGAGATGGGCGTCGACATCGGCGGCGAACCCTCGATCGCTCTGGATCGGCTGCGCCGGCACAAGGAATCCGTCGTCGACGGCATGGTGGCCGCGCACAAGAAGCTGTTCGCCGACTCCGGCATGGACTTCGTGCTGGGCACCGCCCGGTTCATCGCCGAGCGCACGGTGGAAATCCGGACCAGCAGCGGCGACACCCGCATGGTGCGCGGCCGCGACGTCGTCATCAACACCGGGACCACACCGTCGCAGCCACAGCTCGACGGCATCGCCCAAGCACAGATATGGAACTCCGAGACCGTCCTGCGCCTGGAGCGCCTCCCCGAGACCATGCTCGTTCTCGGCGGCGGTTACATCGGCTGCGAGTTCGCGTCCATGTTCGCAACGTTCGGCACCCGGGTGACCCTGTTGCAGGGTCCTGGGCAGCTGTTGGCCCGCGAAGACCCGGACGTCGCCGAGCAGGTAGCGGACATCCTGACCGGCCAGGGCGTCGACGTACGACTCGGGGTACGCGCGACGGCGGTGCGCCGGGAGCCCGGGCACGGGGACGTCGTCGTCACCTTTCGCGACGGGCTCGAGGTCCGTGGTCAGGAGCTGCTGGTGGCCACCGGCCGAACCCCGGTCACGGCCGACCTCGGGCTCAAGGCGGCCGGCGTGGCGGTCACCGATCAGGGTTTCGTCGCCGTGGACGACCACCTGCGCACCACCGCCGAGCAGGTGTGGGCCGCCGGTGACGTCGCCGGCAGTCCGCAGTTCACCCACGCCTCCTGGCACGACTTCCGCATCCTCCGGGCCAACCTCACCGGCGGCGATGCCGTCACCACCGGCAGGCTCGTGCCCTACACCGTCTTCCTCACCCCCGAGCTCGCCCGCGTAGGGCTGACCGAAGCCGAAGCGCGCGCCCAGGGCCGCCGGGTGAGGGTCGCCAGGATTCCAGTAGCGGCCATCCCTCGCGCCAAGACGCTGCATGACACGGTCGGGACGTGGAAGGCGGTGGTCGACGCGGACACCGATCAGATCCTCGGCGCCGCCCTGCTGGGGCACAGCTCCGGCGAGGTCGTTTCCACCATCCAGGTCGCCATGCTCGGGGGCTTGCGCTATCACCAGGTGCGCGACGCCATCCTCACGCATCCGACCATGTCCGAAGGACTCAACCTGCTGTTCGACACGCTGGACCACCCGGTGCGACAACCGCCGTCGGCGACATCCTGAGCGGCCTGATGTGGACGCGCTGCGCAGCAATCGGCGCACCACTCCACGCAATCCCACAACCATTTGCGTACGCAACTATGGTGGAGTAAATAGTTGTCAGTGCAACTAATCTTGACCAGAGCAACTCGGAGGTAGTCATGGCACACGTGAGCATCATCGGCAACGGCAACATGGGCAAAGCCATCTCCGGCATCGTGACCGCCGGCGGCAACAGTGTCGAGGTGTTCGGCCAGGCCGACACCAACCGGCCGGTCACCGGCGACATAGTCGTGCTGGCCGTCCCCTACCCGGCGGTGGCCACCGTGATCGCCCAGCGCGCCGACCAACTCACCGGCAAAGTCGTCGTGGACATCACCAACCCGCTGAACTTCGAGACGTTCGACTCCCTGACCGTCCCGGCCGACGGCTCAGCCGCGTCGGAGATCGCCGCCGCGCTGCCCGAGTCACGCGTGGTGAAGGCCTTCAACACCACCTTCGCGGCCACCCTGGCCTCCGGGCGGGTCGGCGAACTGCCCACGACCGTGCTCATCGCCGGCGACAACACCGACGCCAAGACACTGCTGGCAGGGATGATCGCAGCCGGCGGCGTGCGCGCCATCGACGCCGGCGCGCTGCGTCGGGCCCGTGAACTCGAAGCGATCGGTTTCCTCCAGCTGACCCTCGCCGCCCGCGAGAAAGTCTCCTGGACCGGCGGCTTCGGCGTCGTTGCCTGACCGCCCGCGTGCGGACCGCGTTGCAGCGGCGCTAGATCGCCTTTGTCGAACCGTTCGGTCTGCCTGCGCGAGTAACCGCGACGGCGCGACCGGCTCGCTGCCTCGGGTCGGCGAGGCGGTGAACGGCTTCTCGATGAAGGCGATGTCCCCGTCGAGGGCCTGGGTAGTGCCGTGCTGAAGCAGGACAATCAGAGCACTGGGTCAGGGGCCGGCGCTCGTGTGGAGGTTGGGCCAGGCGCCGTCCGGACATCTCCGACATGATGACATGGTCAGCTGGGTGTAGCAGCCGTGCTGGTCGGTCCAGCGCATCGCCGATTCCCACGAGAAGCCAGGCGCGGCCGAGTCGACCGAGCCCGGCGAAGGAGGCGACGTTTCGGCGCCTCGGGCGCGATCTAGGCTCGCTCCGCTGCGGCGGCGTTTGCGGCAGGCGTCATTAACGCGCCACCAGGTGCCTCGGGGTCAAACGTAACGAAGCCTCCGGAAGCGGGCGACATCCTGCTGTTCGAGCCCGCCAATCCACTGACTTCTCGGAGCCACGTATACGTGCCATCAGCCCTCCCCGGAGCCCACCCGATGGCAGGTCACGCTTTGCGCCGATCACGCCCTGTGCGGGTACTGTAAGCGGGTCACCGCCCTGGACCCCGGCGCCCTTCCGTCACGCCAGAGGTAAGCCATGCAAGCTTTTCAGGTAGTGACCTCCCCCGACATCGTCGACGTCCTGCGTCATGAGCACGAACACATCCGACAGCTGTACACCGACGTACAGCGGGCCGGACACGATCGGAAGAAGCACCTGCTCGCCGACCTTCGACAAGCTGTCCATCTGTACCAGCTCGGCAAGCTCGCCGTCGTTCACCCAGCTGCTCGCAACAGCGGCCCGGACGGCGACATGATCGCCCTCGCTTGTGAGGCTGAGGGCGAAGACCTTGAACGGTCGCTCAGCGAACTCAGTCGGCTCGGGGTCCAGCACCCTCACTTCGATGCGAGGTTCGCGGCTTTGTCCGGCGATCTACTCGACCACGCCGCGCATCAGGAAAGAGACGAGCTTCCCCTGCTGCGCCGCTACGTTCCCATGCAGCGGTTGCACATGATGGCGAGCGCGATACAGGACGTACGGATCATGGCCCTCGACTGAGACGCAGTGCCGACCACCGTAGGGATATTCGATTATCGGCGAGAGTCATGCCGCGCCGCAACAGTCTCGATGCTGCGAAAGCGCAGACCTTTTCCCAATCGAGGGATGTCCGCTTCACGCACCGCTTATCCGCATGCGACAGTGGCCGCAGGCATCGTTGCGACAGCCCGGCAGGCCGATGGGTTAGCTTCGGCCAAATCCGGATCGCTACCTAGCGCGGCTCTCGCGCTGTGGAGGGCAGACCAACGTGCTGGCCGGAGTGCTCGCCTCGATCGAGCGCTCCGGCTACCACTATCTCTACATCAGGGTTAAGAATCCGCCATCACTCGGTCGTGGATGGATGGCGACCGTTTAACTCAAACAGAGGAGCGCCTCGTCTGCCGGGCGGACTCGATTATCCGCGAGCAAGCTCAGCCAGAGGTCCACCGTGAACACCGCCGTACTCAACGCAGGAAGTTGGTCGGGTCCGCCGCGGTGACGTCGCGCAGCCAGCCGCCGAGCACCCGGGTGGCTAAGTGTTGTCGCGCAGCGGGATGCCGCCGTTGGTCGCCGGGTTGGCGCTCATCCGCCGGTCCCCGGTCGGCGCGGCGTCCCGAATTGCGGCGACCGGGCGGCCGTCGTCGTCGAACAGTTCCTCGGGACGGTACGAGCGCAGCCACTGCTCCAGGACTGCCGGTGCGCCTCGTCGGATCGGGCTGCGGGCAGCGGCACCTGATGAGCCCGGAATGTACCCTCGACCTGCCGCCCGTCCATGATGGGCGGACAGGTCCAGCCCTCTCGGGGTGCGCAGCACGACCATCGGCCACGCCGGCCGGCGGCCGTCGCCGCCGTCCCGCGCGGCCTGCTGGATCCCGGCGATCCGCTCCATACTGTCGTCGAGGACTGCCGCAAACCGCTGGTGCACCGCGGCCGGATCGTCACCGGCGACGATCCGCGGCGCGGAGCTGTCTCCGCGCATTAGCTGCAGCAAGTCCTCCTCGGGGATACGGGCGAGAATGGCCGGGCTGGCGACCTTGTATTCGTTCTACGCCAGGATCGGCAGCACCGCGCCGTCGCGGGCCGGATTGAGGCACTTGTTGCATGCCAGCTGCCCGCCAGGGGGCCGGCTCCGCCTCGCCGTCGCCGTCGCCGTCGCCAATGACACAGAAGACGGTCAGTGCCGGGTTGTCCAGCGCGGCGCCGTACGCGTGCAGCAGCGAGTAACCCAGCTCGCCGCCTTCGTGGAACGACCCCGGAATCTCCGGCGCACAGTGACTGGGCACGCCACCCGGTGCGGAGAACTGCGCGAAGAGCGCCTTCATCCCGCCGGCGTCCCGGGAGATGTGGCTGTAGAGCTCCGAGTAGGTGCCTCCAGCCAGGCGCAGGCATTCGGGCCCGGTCCGCCGTGACCGGGGCCCGCCACGAACACCGCGTCCAGTTCGCGGGCGACGATCTGCCGGTTGGCGTGGACCCACACACCAGGTCCAGTCCGGGCACCGTGCCGAAGTGCCCGAGCAGCCGGGCCTTGATGCGCACGGGCGACTACGCCGGCTACGTCGGGGCCTTGGAGCAGCGGCGCCGGTACTTCGTCGCACACGGCGCGGTCTCGGCGGACCACAGCCACGCCGACGTACGGACCGATCCGCTTGAGCCGGCCGAGGCTGCGCGGATCTATCGGGCGGCTTTGACCGGCAACGCCGGGCCGGCGGAAGCGACCGCATTCCGGCGGCACATGCTGCTGGAGATGGCGCGCATGTCGTGCGACGACGGACTGGTCATGACGCTGCCCCCAGGAGTGCGGCGCAACCACCATGCTGCGACGGCCGAACGGTACGGTGCCGACGTCGGCGCCGATATCCCGATTCGCGTCGAGTTCACCGAAGCGCTGCGGCCGCTGCTGCGACGCTTCGGCACTCGCCCAGGCTTTCACCTGGTCGTCTTCACGGTCGACGAGACGGTGTGGTCGCGCGAACTCGCGCCGCTGTCCGGGTTCTATCCGTCGGTGTACGTCGGCGTCCCGTGGTGGTTCCTCGACGCCCCGGACGCCGTCGGACGGTTCCGGGCCGCCGTGACGGAGACCGCGGGGTTCTCGCGGACGTCCGGCTTCGTCGACGACACCCGCGCCTTCTGTTCCATTCCGGCCCGGCACGACATGGCTCGTCGTGTCGACGCGGGCTTCCTGGCGCGTCTGGTCGCCGAACACCGGATCGGTGAGCCGGAGGCGGCCGATATCGCCGTGAACCTGGTGAGCGGCCAACCTCGGAAGGTGTTCAAGCTGTGAGTCTGCTGTCGCGAAGTAGTGGTCGGGGGCGGGCGGCGGCGCCTGTACGGCTCGTGCACCTCGGCCTCGGCAACTTTTTCCGAGCCCACCAGTGCTGGTACACCGACCACGCCCCCGACGCCGCGGACTGGGGCTACGCCGCGTTCTCCGGGCGCAGCGCTGACCTGCCGGCGCAACTGGCCGCCCAGGACGGGCTGTACACGTTGGTCACCCGAGCCGGCGCCGGCGACACGTTCGAGGTGATCAGCAGCCTGTCCAAGGCCCACGCCGGAGCCGACCACGAGGCCTGGCTCGGGTACTTCAGCTCACCGCAGCTGAGCGTCGTGACGATCACGGTCACCGAAGCCGGGTACGTGCGCGGCCCGAACGGTGGCCTGGACGCCGCCCACCGCGACGTGCAGGCCGACCTCGCCGCACTGCGCGGCGATCCCACCGCGGTCGTGCGGACCGCACCCGTCCGTCTGGTGGCCGGGCTCATGGCCCGCCGCTCGGCCGATGCCGGCCCTATTGCACTCGTGCCGTGCGACAACGTACCCGGCAACGGCGCGATCGCCGAACGGGGTCGTGCACGACATCGCCGAGCTGCTCGACCCGAGCCTGCTCGGCTGGCTGGACACCTCGCTGACGGTGGTGACGACCGCCGTGGACAGGATCACGCCGCGGCCCGCTGCGGACGAAGCCCGGCACGTCCGCGACGCAACCGGACTCGACGACCGGTGCCCGGTTGCCACCGAGCTGTTCCAGGAGTGGGTACTCAGCGGCGACTTCCCCGCCGGGCGGCCGGCCTGGCAGGACGCCGGCGCGACCTTCACCGACGACGTGACCCCGTTCGAGCACCGCAAGCTGTGGCTGCTCAACGGCGGCCACTCCCTGCTCGCCTACGCCGGCTCCATCCGCGGACACGTCAGCGTGGCACAGGCCGTAGCCGACGACACCTGCCAGCAGTGGCTGCAGCAATGGTGGTCGACGGCGTCCCGGCACCTGAACCAACCGGAAGACGAACTCGCCGCGTACCAGGAAGCGCTGCTCGAGCGGTTCGCGAACCCGCGGATGCACCACCAGCTCGCCCAGATCGGCACGGACGGCTCCCAGAAACTGCCGATCCGCATCCTGCCGGTGCTGCACGCGGAACGCGCCCAGCAACGGACACCCGCGGGCGCCACGCTGGTGCTGGCCGCCTGGATCTGCTGCCTGCGTGGTCACGGAGCCCCCGTTGCGGACGTCCACGCGCAGACCATGGTGTCTGCGGCCGCCGGCCCACTCCCGGACGCGGTCCGCCGGGTGCTGTCTGAGCTGGATCCGACGCTCGGCGGAGACGACGAAATATCCGACGTGGTGCGGCACCAGTGCCAGCAACTCGTGCACGAGGCCGGAGCATGACCGCCGGCGCGGCCCCGCCTCGGACGGCGGGTGAGACCCAGAGGTCGGAACCGGCGCGGTTGCGCCTCGGCCAGTACCTGGGGTACGCCGCCGGTGATGTCGCGAACAACCTGACGTTCTCGCTCGCCTCGGCGTTCCTGCTCATCTACTACACCGACGTGGCGGGCATCGCGGCGGCGACCGCCGGCACCCTGTTCCTTGTCGTCCGGGTCTTCGGCGGAGTCACCGATCTGGTGGCCGGCCGGGTAACCGACGCCACATCATCGCGGTGGGGACGGTTCCGCCCGTACATCCTGTTCGGCTCGATCCCGCTGCTGCTGCTCAACGTCGCCCTGTTCAGCATCCCGAACGACCTGAATCAGGACACCAAAGTGGTGTGGGCGTACATGTCGTACGCCCTGTTCAGCCTCGCCTACAGCTTCGTCAACATCCCGTACGGTTCCCTGTCGGCCACGATGACGCAGCTGCCCGACGAACGCTCCAAGCTCTCCACCGCCCGCATGTTCGCCTCCAGCCTCACCATCCTGCTCATCGCCGTCATCGTCTCCCCGCAAATCCAGAATGCGGAGAACCTGCAGACGTCCTTGACCGCCATCACCATGGCGTTCGGCGTCGCCGGGTTCGCCCTCTATCTGTGGACCTTCTTCACCTCGAGAGAGGTGGTGCAGCGCCCCGCCGGGAAGGTGAGCCTGGGCCAGACGCTCACCATGATGCGCCACAATCGCCCGCTGGTGGTCTTGTGCGCCTCCACCGCGCTGTGCCTGGCCGGCATGTTCTCGCTGCAGACCGTGGGCGTGTACTACGCCCGCGACGTCCTGAACGACGCGAGCCTGTACATCGCACTGACCGTCGCGCAGAACGTCGGCATGATCGTGTCCGCGCTCGCCTTACCGAAGCTCATCGACGCGGTGGGCAAGAAGAGCGGCTTCCTGACCGGTGGCGTCATCGCCGCCGCCGGCGGCGTCGGGCTCGCCTTCGCACCCGGATCGCAGGCCTGGCTCGGCATCGCCGCCTTCGCCGTACTGGGCATCGGGCTAGGCATCACCAACACGCTGATCTTCGCCTTCCAGGCCGACACCGTCGACTACGGCGAGTGGCGCAGCGGCGTACACGCCGAGGGCAGCAGCTACGCCGTGCTGTCCTTCACCCGCAAGACCGGCCAGGGCATCGGCGGCGCTCTCGGCGCCTACACCATCGGCATCGGCGGCTACATCTCCGGCGGCGCCACCCAGACCGAGGCGGCCGTCACCTCGATTCGGATCGCCGCCGGCGTGGTCCCGGCCGCTCTCGCCATCGGCGCAGTCCTCGTCATGCTCGCCTACCCGCTCACCGAGCGCGCCTTCCGCGACATGGTGGCCGAGACAGCGCAGCGCCGCGCCAGCACACCTCTGCCCGCTGATGACACGCTCGGCCCGGCGGGGTCCACTTCGGATCGGCACGGCGGAACCGGCTGACGCAGCCGCCGTCTCGGCTCACCGCGCCGACCGCTACTTCCCGACAGCGCCGCGGCCCGCCAGGGCTGCCGGCAAGAGCTGACCGCCCGCGATCGGTGTCCTCGACGGTTGATCCGGTGCCAACCGGCGCCTCTCGCGACGCCGATGCCGAGACTCGACGCCGGCCGGTGACCCACCGACCGGCGCCACCAGTGTGTCGGCGTGACGAAAGGGGTATGGGAAAGGGATGCAGAAGAAACTAGTACGACCCCGTCAGGGGACGGTGATCGTGGGTGTGTGTGCGGCCATCGCTGACCGCTTCGGCCTGTCCCGCGCACTGGTCCGATTCGCCTTCGTGCTGTTCGGCCTGTTCGGCGTAGGGGAGCTCGTGTACATCGTGCTGTGGGTCCTCGTCCCACGCGGGGACCGCTGACCGGCTGGAGACCGGAATGCGGGTGGAGCAGGTAACGAGACCGTGGCACCCTGCTGGCATCCGAGCCGCCGCATGCGACTCGGGAGCCGCAGGCGCGTTGGCGGCGAGTTGGTCCGGCCCGGTATGAATCGCCCGGAAGACCTACCAGACGGTGATCGTCGCGGTGTGCGGAGTGCTGTCGGCGGAGGTGCCCACGTGGACGGTGTACTCGCCGGGCTTGGTGACGAAGGCTCGTGTGCTGTAGTCCCACGCGCTGAACGGATGGTGGGTCGCCGCTGCGTCGATGGTGATCGTCACCAGCTGCGACTCCCCGGCTCCAGGAACGTCTTTCGGAACCCGACCAATCGCTTCGGAGGCTGTCCCGGCACCGGCACGCCCAGGTACACCTGCAGCACCTCGCCGCCGGCAACCGGACCGGTATTGGCCACCCTCGCCGTCACGGTCACCGGTGCACGGGCACCGTCCGGGGCGTCCACCGACACATCGGTGATGCCGAACGTGGTGTAGGACAGACCGAATCCGAATCCGAATCCGAACAGCGGCTCGATCCCTTGCGCCTGGAACCAGCGATAGCCGATCTCCAGACCCTCGGAATAGCGCATCACCGGGTATCCGTCGCCCTCATCCGTACCCGGATACCGTTCCGGCCGGCCCGCGTACAGCGTGTCGTCCTCCGAACGGGGATAGGACGTAGGTACTTTGCCCGACGGGTTCACCACCCCGAACAGCAAGTCCGCGACGACGTGCCCGTCCTCAGCGCCCTGATTCCACACCTCCAGCACCGCGCGGGCCTTGTCGATCCACGGCATCAGCACCGGGTTGCTGTCCTTGAGCACCACGACGGTGGCCGGGTTGACGCTCAGCAGCTCATCCAGCATCCGGTTCTGGTCGTTGAGCATGTTGGCGTCCGGCTGATCGGCGCCCTCCGTCGCCACCAGCCCGGCCATCAGCACCACCACGTCGGCCTGCGTGGCTGCCTTCCTGGCCGCGTCCAGGTTGGACAGATCGTCCTCGACGGTCACCTTCGTCACCGACGCGGCGGAGTCGAGGTCACGCAGCACGTCCTGCATGCCGTCCAGCGGTCGCACGGTGTACAGCGGGGTCACCTTGGACGATCCGCCTCCCCCGAGGCAGGCTTCGTCGACGAACGCGGACTGGCCGATGATGGCGACGGAGCCGGTGTCATGGTTCAGCGGCAGCAGCCCGTCGTCGTTCTTGAGCAGGACGGCGATCTGCGAGCCGATGGCCCGGGCGACAGCGCCGTGGGCCGGCGCGTCGATCTCGCCGGGATCGTAGGGCCGGTCGAACTGTCCGAATCGGAACATTTGCGTGTAGCGGCGCACCAGGGCACGGTTGACCGTCTTGATCTCGAGGCTGGCGTCCTGCAGAGCTGCTCGGACGTTCGCCTCGTTGAGCCACTTGGCGTCCGGCATTTCGTGGTCCATCCCGGCGTTCAGCGACGGAGCAGCGGAGCGGCACGACCAGAAGTCGGACTGGATGTAGCCCTCAAACCCCCATTCAGTACGCAGGATGTCGGTCAAGGTGTGCCGGTACTCGGTGGCGTACACGCCGCGAATCCGGTTGTAGGCGCTCATGAAGGCGGCGATCTTCGCGTCCTTGACCAGCATCTCGAACGGCAGCAGATAGAGCTCGCGCAGGACGTGCTCGTCCACCTCGACACTGACCCGGAATCGTTCGTACTCCTGGTCGTTGACCACGTAGTGCTTGCCCATGGCGATCACGTTGTGCGCTTGGATGGCCTTGGCCACCGCAACCGCCATCACTCCGGACAGGTACGGGTCCTCGGAGAAGTACTCGAAGTTGCGCCCGGCGATGGTGGTGCGGTGCAGGCACACTCCCGGGCCCTCGAGCACGTGCTGGCCCAGGGTGGCGGTCTCCGAGCCGATGATGTCGCCGTAGGCGTGCGCCAGATCGAGGTCGAACCCGGCGGCGAGGCCGATCGTCATCGGTAACGACGTGGCCGGCGGGCTGGGGGTGCCGTCGCCCATGCCGACACCGACCGGGCCGTTGGTGACCCGGAACCGGGGGATGCCGAGTTCATCGATCGCCGGCACGTGCCGCTCGACGCGGATCTGGGCGGCGAGCTGGTCCATGTCCGCCCCCGACTCGGCGAGCTGTGCGCTGAGCGCATAGATGTCGATGGTCTCCATGGCGCCGTGCAACTGGGCGATCTTCTGCCCCAGCGTCATCGCCTCCACGAGCTTTTCGGCCCGCTCGCGGGGTGTCAGGGACGTATCGCGCCAGGCGGCTGTGCTCTCGGACAAGGTGGTGCCCCTCCAACGGCGTGACGCGGACATCGACGGAAAAACTCGACCTCCTACCGGGGCGGCATCAGATCCATCCTCATCCTGCGCCTCGCCGAACCGACGGCAAGCGGAGCGCAAGCGTACGCCGCAGATCTTCCCCGTACGGTGCCGTCAGCCGGCGAAGAGCCGGACCGGAATGCCGGCGACCCCGACGTCGGCCTTGAAGAGGGAGCCTGCGAGCGGGTCATCGCGGGTGTCGACGTTCTCCTGCGAGGTGGTGATGAACAGCTGGTCGAGGTGCTCACCGCCGAAGGTGCAGGCCGTCACTTTACTCGCCGGCACCGACAGCCGTTCCTCCAGCCCGCCGTCGGGGCTGTAACGGTAGACGGCGCCACCGTTGGACACCGCAGTCCACACGCCGCCCTCGGCGTCGACGGTCAACCCGTCCGGGCGGCCGCCGTCGGGCAACTCGGCGAATGTGCGCCGGTTGCTCAGTCCTTCCGCACTGTCATAGTCGAACACCGAGACGCTGAGGGTGGCGGTGTCGTTGTAGTAGGCCCGTGACCCGTCGGGACTCCACTCCAGCCCGTTGGACACCGTGACGTGGTCCAGCACCACCTTCACCGAACCGTCCGGGTCGAGCCGGTAGAGGGAGGCCGCGCCGGCCGACTGGTCGTAGGCCATCGACCCGCAGTAGAAGCGGCCGTCCGGGTCGCAGCCGCCCTCGTTCATCCGCAGGCCGGGGTCAGTCCACAACTCCGGCAACGCCGTCACCGTGCCGTCGGGATCCTCCATCGCGAAGCCGCGGGCCACACCGATCACCGCTCCACCGCCTCGGCGTGGCCGGATGGACGCGGCAACCGCACCGACGCGGCGACGTTCGACGGAGCCATCCGCGCCCAGGGTGATCACATCCCCGGCCAACATGTCCACGAACCGCAGACCACCCCAGCCGGGATACCACACCGGACCCTCGCCGTGATACACCACGGGACCAGTCACCTGCTCCACGTCCATCCCGAGCCTCCTGCCTTCGCATGATTGCCGCCGTGACAGCTGTCTGAGTACCCCGGCGATCGTCTTCCTCCCGCATTCCCTTGACGCACTGGCCGGGATAGCTGCCACAGTAGGCGGGTGATCACACGTCCAGAACCGTCGACCGCTGCCGACAGCGCTGACGCCGGTACGGGTACCCCGCCCACGCTGGTGGTGCTCGGCGCTGCCGGTGACCTCACGACCCGCCTGCTGCTGCCCGGGCTGGCCGGACTGGTGAGCCGCCGGAGCATGAAGCTGCAGTTGTTCGGCAGCGACCGTGTCGACTGGGACGACGACCAGTGGCGAAGCCGAGTTCGGCGCGCGTTCGCCGGCGAGGCGGAGCACACGCCGGCGGCCGACACGATCGTCAGGACCGCAAGCTACGTGAAGGCCGACGTCACGGCTACGGAGGATCTTGACCACCTACTCCAGAAGTGCGGGTCGGGTCCGCTGATCCTGTACTTCGCGTTGCCCCCCGCGGTCGCGGAACAGGCCTGCCAGGCGCTGACCCGCAGCCCCCTGCCCGCGGCCACGCGGCTGGTGATCGAGAAACCGTTCGGCAGCGATCCGGCAAGCGCCGAGAGGCTCAACCAGATCCTGACGCGGCTGGTGCCGGAGGACCAGATCTACCGTGTCGACCACTACCTCGGCCTGTCCACCGTACTGAATATCTTCGGGCTGCGCTTCACCAACCGGATGCTCGAATCGGTCCTGGATTCCACCCACGTAGCCAGCGTTGACATCCTGCTCGACGAGAGCCTTGCCCTCGAGGGCCGGGCCGGCTACTACGACCAGGCCGGCGCCCTGGTCGACATGCTGCAGAGCCACGCCCTGCACGTGTTGTCCCTCCTGGCGATGGAGCCACCGGCCAGCCTCACCGCCCGCGATGTACGCGACAGTGCGGCGGCGGTGCTTCGGGCGACAAGGGTGTGGGGAAACGATCCGGTCGGCAGCAGTCGACGGGCCCGCTACACCGCCGGGACGGTTGGTGACCGGGTGGTGTCCTCGTACGTCGACGAGGAAGGCGTCGACCCGGCCCGGGGCACCGAGACCTTCGCCGAAGTGGTGATGGAGGTGAACACCTGGCGCTGGGCCGGCGTACCGTTCCGCCTGCGCACGGGAAAGGCCATCCGGAACCTCAATAAGCGGGTGATCGTGACGTTCAAGGAACCCAGGTGGGTCCCTGAGGGCCTACTCGGCTACGAGCGGCCCGACCGGATACACATCGGGCTCGACCCCGAGGTGTTGCGGGTTGACTTCAACATCAACGGCGTCGGCGACCCACGCGTGGTCGATCGGGTCGGCATGGGAGTAGATCTCGACCCCGGGGACCTACCGCCTTACGGACAGGTACTCGCCGGGGTGCTAGCCGGCGACCCGACGCTGTCGGTGCGCGGCGACCAAGCCGTGCAAACCTGGCAGATCATCGAACCGGTGTTACGGGCCTGGCGCGACAACGCCGTGCCGCTGCAGGACTACGAGGCCGGCAGCGACGGCCCGGCCCCACTGAGAGTCGCCTGACACCAGGAAATTGCAGCCGGTTCGCTCGGAAGCCGGCCGCCAGGGCGGCCCTGCCACTACCAGCACGGTTTCCTGGAGGCAACCCCGGCTGGAATTCTGGGTCGGCGCCAGGCGCGTCAGGGGGCAGCCACTCGGGGCGGAAGGCGCCGAGCGCGAGGTCGAGGTTCTCCATGGAGGCTCGCAGCGCCGGGTCGCTGATCGGATTGCGCAGGTGCCCCGGCCCAGAGCTGGACGCGCAGGTCACGCACCGCGACGCCGTCGGTCACCACGGCGACGGTCAACTCCGTGTCGACACCGGCCATGGATCGGCTGAAGAAGTCCGCCGAGCCGACGTTGACGAACACGTCATCGACGAGCATCGGTTTGGCGAGCACTGTCACGCTGGGGTAACTCCCGATACCCCTGATCGGTTTCACACCCTCCCAACTGATCTTGCCGGTCGGACGGGCGCGGGCGGGCGGGCGGGAACGCCCCGACCACCCGCAGCGTGCGGCTGAACTGGCCCCCACACAGCGCACCGAGATGAGGCGAAGAAGGCTGTCTGGCCACCACCGCTGGATTGCCTCAGCTCGCTGACCGCCGCGCTTCAGCATCTCCGCGTTGCGCAGCGCTCGCCATGACGCGTCCCAACATCCGTTGGGTCAACCGGACCGGCATCCGAGCGAGCACGCGTGCGGCAAGCCCGGGAATCACGACGGCGCGTCCAGATTCGAGACCGCGCAACGCTCGCGAGACGCAGTCGGACACCGGCATCGCCCCGGTCGTCGGCAATCCTCTCCTGGCGGCGAGTTCGGTAGCCGTCGCGCCCGGCGCCAGAAGGAGCAGGGACAGGCCCCGCGCGGTGAATTCGGCATGGAGACCGCGGCCCAGGGTGTTGACGTACGCCTTGGCCGCCGCATGCGCCGCGAGCCAGGGGATACCGTGCTCGGCGCCGGGCGAGCCGACCAAGATCACTCCGCCGCGGCCGCGTTCCGCCAGCCTCACTCCGAAGCGGTGGGCGAGCACCAAGTGGCTGTAGGCGTTGAGATGCATCGACTCCCTACGTAGGAAAGATCGCGATCCAGGAACTGTCCCGGGGTCAGATCTCCGGCGTTGGACACCAGAAGACCCACGTCGAGGTCAGACGTCGCCTCGGCCAAGCGGTGTGGCTCTGCGGGATCAGCCAGGTCGGAGGCGATGGACCTGCACTGCACCCGGTACTGCCGCTCGAGCTCCCCACCCAGCACCGTAAGAAGTTCGGTCCGGCGAGCGACAAGAACCAGATTCAGACCGTTCGCCGCCAACTGCCGGGCGAACTCGCGGCCTATGCCGGCCGTGGCGCCGGTCACGACGGCCCACGGTCCGAACCGGTCGGCTGAGATTGACATGTAGTCCACGGGCTCTCCTCCGGTCGCGCACCTGAGGCGATCTCCGATGCTGCCACCGCATGTGACGGGACGAGAGGCGCGTAGGTTCACCGTTGAGCCCGGCCTGCACCCGATACTGCGTGGGGCTGACCGGTGTTCGTTGCGGAAGGCGGCTGATGCTGACGGCCCGGCGGCCAGCATGAGCTCAGGGCGCGGCAACGGTCAGGAAACGCAACTAACGTGCAGAGTTCGGTGTCCATCAAGGACGCCATTGCCACGGCAGTCGGATCGGGCAAACCCCGGGCGGTAGCTTCCCTTACCCCCGAGCATGGAGAGATCACTGTGTCATCAATTCTCGAGAGCCCGGAGATCCACCGCCTGCTGCACGACTTGACCACCATGGTGGGGCGGGAGGATCCATACGCCTGGTACGGGAAGCTGCGCTCTGCCGCGCCGATCGTGCGAGCCGAGGATGGCGCCCTGGTCGTCAGCCGGTACGCCGATTGTCACGCAGTGATGCGCGATCCCCGGATCGGCCATGCCTCACCGGATCAGCTGGCGTACCTGGGCTTCCCAAACTGGAGCGACCACCCCTCGCTGCGCCTGCTGTTGAACACCATGACCACGATGAACCCGCCGGATCACACCCGGCTGCGCCGATTGGTCAGTGGCGCCTTCACTCCCCGGCGTGTGCAGGAACTCCGGCCGGCCATCGTCGCCATTGTCGACGACCTGTTGGATCGGATGTCGGGCGACCTCGACTTCATCGACGCATTCGCCTTCCCGCTGCCGGTCACCGTCATCGGCGAGCTGCTCGGCATCCCGTTGGCGGACCGCCCGCAGTTTCAAAGCCTCATTCACGACCTCACGCAGGTTGCGGAAGTGCTCACCGCTGAGGCGTTGGCCACCGCCGATCCGGCCGCGGTCACGATCCGTGATTACCTGACCGGGCTGGTGGAAGAGCGGCGGACAAAGCCCGGCACCGACTTGATCAGTGCTCTGGTAGCCACCGGCGACGATGGCGACAAGCTCACCGAAGACGAGTTGGTCGGCATGGCAACGCTGCTCCTTTTCGCTGGATTCGAAACCACGACGAACCTTCTCGGCAACGCGCTTGCGGCGCTCTTCGAGCACCCCGACGACCTGCGGCTCATGCGGGACCATCCCGAAGCCGCACCGGCCGCGGTGGAGGAGCTGCTGCGCTTCGACAGCCCGGTCCAAATCGTCTCCCGGGTGACCCTGCAGTCGACGCAGATCGACGGCATACCCGTAGCGGCCGGTGAGCGGCTGGTGGCCTACCTCGGCGCCGGCAATCGGGACCCGCAGCGTTTCGCCGATCCGGACCGGCTACTGCTGGACCGTTCCGACAACGCACCGCTGTCGTTCGGCGGTGGGATCCACTACTGCCTGGGCGCACCGCTGGCCCGGCTCGAGGCACAGGTCGCGCTGCCCGCGGTGCTGCACCGGTTCCCGCGTCTGGCACCGGCCGGTGCGGCGCAGCGACGTGACTCCCTTCGCATCCGCGGCTTCCTATCCTTGCCGGTCAACACGGGCTGACCGCCCTTGGAACGTCGTGCCTCGCTTTCCGTCCGGCGCCGGCGTTCTCAACCAGGCCGGGCCGATGGACACCTACAGTGACACCACGATCAATGGGCGCACCCGCGAAACCCACCTACAGGCGATCCGGGAACTCACCGCACGCGACAAGAACCACCCAGCGTGGTGATCTGGAGCATCGCCAACGAGCCGGACAGCGTCGCGCCCACCGCCCGGGAGTACCTCGAGCCGCTCGTCGAGGCAACCCGCCGGCTGGACCCCACCCTGCCGGTCACCTTCGCCAACTTCGTGACGGCCACACCCGAGCGTGACGTCATCTCCAACCCGTTCGACGTGCGCCTGCTCAACCGCTACTACGGCTGGTACACGCACACCGGCGATCTCGTCGCGGCCGAGCGAGTTCTCGAGGCCGAACTACGCGCGTGGGCGCAACGCGGCAATCCGATCGTGATGGGCGAGTACTGCGCCGACCACGCGATCACGCTCTGGTAGAGCAGGTGCGGGCGTCCGTTCCAGGACGGAGTGCGTCACGAAACACCGCTGGCATCCTGGCCTGCGTGCGGTCGGTCCCGCGCCCAGGGAATCAGGTCAATGCGGCGACGTTCGAGAAGACGACGGCGCGCTCGTCCGGTCGGCGAGCATTATGCGGCTATGCCGAGTGTCTGGCGGGCTTCGCGGATCATCTGGTGGGTGAAGCCCCATTCGTTGTCGTACCAGGCCATGACCTTGACCAGTGTGCCGTCCACGACGCGGGTGAGGTCCAGGTCAACGACGGCGGCGCGCGAATCGCCGACGATGTCGGCGGAGACCAGCGGATCCTGCGAGACACCGAGGATGCCGCGGTAGCGCTCTTGGGTGGCCTCTTGCCGGAACGCGTCGTTGACTTCCTCGGGGGTGGTCGGCCGGTTCGCGACGAACACGATGTCCGCAACTGATCCGACCGGGATCGGTGCGCGTACCGCGATGCCGTCGAACCTGTCGACCAGTTCGGGGACCGCGTGGGTGGTCGCCCGGGCCGCTCCGGTCGAGGTCGGCACGAGGTTGGCGGCACCGGCCCGGCCGCGCCGGAAGCTCTTGGCGGGGCCGTCAACGAGCTGTTGGCCGGCGGTGTAGGCGTGGATGGTCGTCATCACCGCCCGTTGGACACCGATGTGGCGGTGGGCGATTTCGATGACCGGGGTGATGCAGTTGGTGGTACAGCTGGCGCAGGAGATGATCTGTGGTGCGCCGTCGGGACGGTTCACGCCGTGCACCACGGTGGGCACCGCCTCCGACGATGTCGGTGCGGACAGGATCACGAAGGGGGCGCCGGCTTGCAGGTGCTTCTTCAGGTCGTCCTCGGATTTGAAGACGCCGGTGCATTCCAGTACCAGGTCGACGCCGAGGTCGGCCCACGGCAGGTTCGCCGGGTCACGTTCAGTGAACGTCGCGATCCGCCGGCCGTCGACGAACAGCGCCCCGTCCTCGGTGTTGACCCGGCGGTGGTAGCGGCCGTAGACGGTGTCGTACCTGAGTAGGTAGGCCAGGTTGTCGACGTCGACGACATCGTTTACCGCGACGAGGTTCAATCCGTCGGTGTCCAGCAGGATCTTCAACGCCGCGCGGCCGATGCGACCCAGCCCGTTGATCGCCACGTTCGGCATCTCAAACCACCTTCTTCTATGTTCGTTGGGTTTCTCGTCCGCGCGTAGCTGCCGGTGAGGAATGTCGGTCAGTCGCCGGCGGACGGCCGGGGCATGTGGTGCTCGTCTGGAACCCGAGGTGTCAGCTAGTCCATTCGGTCGCCGTGCTCCGCATGCAGGTCGGTCAAGTACTTGTCGGCGCAGCGACGCGCGCAGTAGCGGACAGAGATCAACGTGACAACGCCAAAAACCAGTCCTGTGCCGATCTTGTCGGCGTCCAGCAGTGCGACAGCGATCGTGATGAGGGCGATGGCGAGGGTGAGCGCGGGTAGCTGGTACTTGAGGCCCATCCGTTCCTCCATCCCTGCGGCAGCGACAGGCGATACTCAAGACCGCGTCTGCCGACGACGTGGGTACCGGCAATGACCTGTTCGGAAATTCCGTCGGCGGCCACGCCCGGTTCGATCTGGGCACCATGTTCGTTGCGACCTGCGTCGGCAGGGCAGGTGAGCGCCGCACCGAACCGGACTGGATTGGTTGCCGACGGGCGGCAATCCGCGCGGTGTCGCCTAGCCAGACAGCGCCGGATCGGCGCCTGAACCGGGGCGTCTTTCGTCACTGCGGTGGCGATGCTTGCTCATGACCGGCAATGCGGGGACGTCAACGTGTCCGTCGTCGGACCTGTGCTCACTGGGCAAACGGATCCACCATTGAGGACAGCGGCTGGGCGGTGGACCGGTACCAGAAACTGCGTGCCTTTGATCGCAGGGCCGGTTCGGCATAACCGAGGCGGGGCGAGAGTCCACCACGGGCACCAACCCGGACCTTCGGTGAATGGGCCGGCTACGGCAATGCCCGCCATACGGTCCTTGCCGGACGCGTCGAGCTGCGGCGCAGCCGCCAAACAGGCTGGCGGGCTATGCGAAGATGCCGCGCCCGCACCAGGAACGAAGCCGAAGCCTGAGGGTCTTCGACACACGTTCAGAGAGGGATCGTCATGCACCTCTATCTGCACCTCTATCTGCATCGCCTCGGGTCGCCGGGGCGAGCCACCCAGTCTCATGTCCCGCGACGGGCGGCGACGTCGGCAGGACCCGCACGCCGGCCACCGCCAAGGTCGGCCTGAACTTCGTGTTGCGCTCCCTGTGGCGCGGACGTTGGCTCGGCACCGGCGCAGTGATGGAGGTCTTTCGATGAGCAGGCACGTGGTAGTCGGCTTCGACGGTTCGGCGACAGCCCGGTCCGCGGTTCACTACGGCGCGCGGGAGGCCGTGCGGCGCGGCTGTGGCCTGCGCATCGTGCATGCCTTCGGCTGGCCGGTCATCGGACCGCCCTTCCACGCTCCGTACGATCAGCACGATCGAGGGCCGCGGGCGGCGATGCTGGATCTTTTGTCGCAGACGGCACAGCAGACCCGCGGCGATCACCCCTCCCTGTCGGTGACCACTCGCCTGATCGACGGTTCGCCCGGCGGGGTGCTGGTCGACGCCTCACGCGACGCTGAGCTTCTCGTCGTTGGTCATCGCGGCCTCGGCGGGTTCACCGGACTCTTGGCGGGCTCGGTGGCTGCCCAGGCCTCAGCACATGCGCGCTGCCCGGTCGTGGTTGTACGCGGCGACGCGCCCTGCGATGACGCGCCGATCGTGCTGGGCACCGATGGTTCGCCCGGGGCCAACCGGGCGGCAGAGAGCGCCTTCGCACAAGCGCAACTCCGCGACGTCGAGCTGATCCTGGCCCATCATCAGCCGGCGCGCAGAAGCTCCGCGGGTGCGATCGCGGCAGGCGACCCCGGGTTCTGGGTCACGGTGGGCGATTCTGCGGCAGGCGCGCTCGGCGTCGGCGCGCGCCATCCAGACGTCAAGTACCGCACCGAGGTCGTGTCAGGCGATTCCGTCGCCTCGGCGTTGATCGCCCTCGTCCGTCGCACGTCGGCCGGGTTGCTGGTCGTCGGCTCACGGGGACTCGGGGGATTCCGAGGGCTGGTGATGGGCTCGACGTCGCGGAACCTGATCGAGCACGCTCCGTGCCCGGTGATGGTGGTTCCCGCAATCCACGACGAGGGTTGACGGTGTGCTGCCATGCCGACGTGTCGGGCCCGGCCTGGGGACCCCTGTTCAGCGGCCGGGTATGACGTACGACTGACGGTTGCCGTGGTTCGGCATGTCCGACTTTCGCAGTTTGCTGTTGTCGACCCTGTCGATAGGGGTCAGGTCAAGCGGATGCTGTCCGTGGACAGAAAAGCGGATCGGCAGGCGGCGGCTCGAGTCCGCCCGCACCGGTCGCATCAAACGGAACCCACGAGGTGGGCTCCACAGTAGGTCGTTGCGGACGGGTCGCCACTCGGACAGGAGTAGGCATGCTCAACGACGCAGAACAGCGCAGGTTGACGGAAATCGAACGCGGACTGCGGTCAGAAGACCCGGAGTTCGCCGATCGATTCAGCCATGTCATGCCTCGCCGGCCGTACAAGTGGCGCGGCATGACCGCACGCGCCTGGCTGATCGCAGCCGCGCTGATCATGGGCTTGGCGGTGTTGACGACCAGCCTCGGAATCGCGCTCATCGCGGTGAGTGCGGCCGTCGTGAGCACGGCCATCTGGATCACCGACCACACCCGCTGGAGCGGTGATCGGCGGCCACCACGACCATAGCCGGACGACCCGCCCACAGGCCGACTGGTGTCCGCGCCCGCACACGATTCAACAAGTCCGGGCGTCAACGCGGATCTGCTTGGTGAATAGCGGGCGTCGCTCGACCTCCGGCATTCGGCGAGAGTGCCTGCCTACCACCCGCAGAGCCACGCCCCACGACCGAACCCCGATCGTCGCGATCGACACGGTGATCGACGATGCGGTTAACGCAGGCAGAGCAACACTTTTGTCCCCCGGCATCCGGTGCGTGCCGTTGTCCGCCGTTGGCGCCGCGCACGTGCCCATGCCAGATCGGTCAGTGAAGGCCGCGTCTGCGCACCGGCGGCGGCGTCGACCTACTCACGTTCGACGTCGACGACCCGGTCACGGCCGCACCTGAGGCGCCCGAGCGCGGTCCGTTCCGCGGTTTGCGGTCCGCCCGCCTGCCGGTCCGGCCCGCCCATGTGCAGCCGCTGAAGCGGCAGCTGGCCACAACCATCGCGTGACCAGCCAGGGATGGCGGCGGGGGCAACACCGGGCTGCACACCGGCCGTTGCCGACGACCGGCAAATAACAAGGAGATACGTGGCCGTCGCGGACCGTATTCGGCGCCCCGGCCCCGCAGCAATAATTGACGTAGCAAACAAATCTGGCGAACAGGACTGGGGTGCGGGCGCCCGCTCGGCCTTGGACAGTCCGGGGAGGTGTCGAAATGCATTGGCAGGTCGATGACGTGATGACGCGCGAGGTGATCACCGTGGGTGTGGACACCCCGGTCGGTCAGATCGTGAGTCTGCTCGATCGCGAGGACATCAGCGCCGTACCGGTGACTACCGCGACGGGCGGTGTCCTCGGGGTCGTCTCCCAGGCCGACCTGCTCGTCGGCGTCGCCGACGGCGAGCGGGACAACCCGCGAGGGGGCCGGCCGAAGGGAAGAGCCACGGCCCTGCGAGCCGGGGACCTGATGACCACCCCGGCGCTGTCCATCGACGCAAACGCGTCGCTGACCCAGGCCGCCAGGACCATGCAGGGCCGCAATGTCCGCCGGTTGCTGGTCACGAGCCCGCAGGGGCGCCTGCTCGGCGTGGTGTCCCGCGGTGATCTGCTGCGCCCGTACGCACGGAACGACGCGGAGATTCGGCGCGAGGTCGAGGCGGAGTTGCGCCGCAGGCTGTGGATCCACCCGGAACAGGTCGGGGCGCGTGTGCACGAGGGCACGGCGACGCTGACCGGCGCGGTGGGTCGACACTCCACCGCCGAGATCGCCACCCGCGTGGTCGCGACGGTGCCGGGCGTCACCAAGGTAGTCAACCGCATCCGGTACGACTTCGACGACGCCGACCTGGTGCGCTCCACCGTCGGCCGCACCCACCCGTTCAGCGCTGAACCGTTCCACCCCGGGAAGCAGCGCCGGCGCGGTCGCATCCGGCTCAGCCGGGGCAGCATGCGCAGGCAGCGCCAACAAGCCTGAGCCCGTCCGCACCTGGACCCACCCGCGCCCGGACCCACCCCGCGACGGAATCCAGGCGTTCGTCACCTGAATTCCACCTCGGCTCGTCCCGTGCACCGGGACGGGCCGCGTACGCCGGTCCCAACCCGGCGAGCCCGAACCCTGAGGTGCCAGGACGAAGCCGTTCGGCTTCGCCCTTTTCGCTGTCCGGCCTCCGCAACCACAGGATGGATCATGAACATCGATACCGACGCCCCCGACCACGGCCGCTTCGCGCAGGTGCGCGCGTCGCTGAGCGAGGAGTTCACGCTACAAACGGCACGGCTGAGAGAGTTCACGCAGCTCGACGCCGACACCGGCGACCCCGGCGAGGCGTACCAGCGAGCGGCACTGCAGGCTGTCACCCGGCGTGCGCTGGAACAGATCACCGGCGCGCTGCACCGGATCGCCGAGGGCACGTACGGCCGCTGCGAGAAGTGCGGCATCTCGATCCCGGCCGAGCGCCTAGCGGTGCTCCCGCACGCCCGGCTCTGCGTGCCCTGCCAACAACGACACAACGGGTAGAGGTACCGGCCGACGAGTTGGCCGACGTGCCGCAGGACAGGACCTCCCACCCGCAGCAGCAAGTCTGACGCGGCGAGGCCGACGCGGAGCGACCAGAACCGCCCGGATGCCTCTTCGGTCCGGGGCTACAGACCGACGGCCGACTAGCAGGACCGCCGCGGCGAACGAGCGGTTGCTGCGGCTCGGCAACCAACCGCGCCAAACTCGGCCGGATGCGGCCATCGCCTTTGAAGACCCGCAGGCGCAATCTGGTATTAGCAGGTCAACGGATGTTCGGGCTTACCCGACGCCGATCCGGGCCTCGTCTCCTCCCCTTCTGGGAGCAGATATGACGCCCGAAGGAGGAGTTATGCTCACGACCATCGCCTGGGCCACCGACGGATCCGCGTCCGCGTCCAACGCGCTGCCCATCGCGGAAGGTCTCGCCCGGGCCGTCGGCGGCAAGCTGGCGGTCATTCATGTCCAAGAGGTCACGATCAGTAGGTCCGGGTTCCTAACCGAGGACAACAGAACCGTGTTGGCTTCTTTGCATCGCACGGCTCGGCGGCTGCAGGACGACGGCGTCCCCGCCACCGTACTGTCGTCCAGGACCACCACGCGAAACGTGCCGCGCAAGATCCTGGATCTGGTCGGGACCGCTCATGCCGACTTGCTGGTCATCGGGAGCCGGGGGCACGGATCAGTGATCAACTTCTTGCTCGGCGGCGTCGCCACCCTGCTGCTCCAGGCCGCGCCGTTGCCGATCATCACGGTGCCGTCCCGGTCGACAGCGGCAACACCTCTCACCGACGCCGGCATCGCGTCGGACTCCGCGCAGCCAGGAACACAGCCAGCACAGCCGAGTCAACCCCTCTTACTGCGTGCCTGACGGGCCAGGGACGGGTGACGATCGGGTCATGGAGTCCTCCGGTGGCTGCGGACTGCCTGCGGCCGAGATCGACGGTCCGATGTAGTCTCCGCGGCAGCGCACTCCACTGTGGCGCGCGCGCTCACCGAGCAGGTGCGGCAGCATGATGAGTCCACCGCTGTCGGCCACGCCCTCGGTGACCAGGAACGTGAAGAACGACGGCGCCGAGGCGGCCAGGTCGAGCAACTTCTCGTACGGCTGCCACCCACGTCCGGAGCCAGAGCCTGACCGGTTCACTCCAGGACGATACCGCCGTTGTTGATGGCACCGCCGACGCCCAGCGGTTCGCGGTTCGCGGCCTGCGGTCCGCGGTGAGGGCATAGCAGAACACACCGCCGGGCGGATCGACCGCCGGGCGCTCCACCTTGACCTGCAGTGCACCGCTGGTACCGATCGAGCAGGCCACGCACCGTTCCGACATTGGCCAGCTGACCGGTTGCCAACGGTCCACGCGGGGGTCTTATCGTTATCCGAGAATATGGAGAAGGCGTTGCCATCCGCGTCGTTGCACACGGCCGCGATGGCATAGGCGCAGGCGCTACCGGCATGAGCCTTCGATGCGACGGCCCCAACGATGCGCCATCCGAGGCCACAGTCCATCCGGGATTCCTGGGCCGGGAAACCACCTCTTCGGCTCACGCGCGCATGGTCACCCGGCAACCGGGAGTAAGGTGACCATCTCCAGCAGGTGTGTGGCCCGCGTCGCTTCGCGAAGGTAGGTAACCAGTGCTGCACGGCCCTCTTGGTCCTCGCAGCCGTTAGATGGAGAGGCGGTACACGTGGCCGTTACCGAAGTAGTGGTCGGTTTCGATGGCTCGCCGGACTCCGACGAAGCCCTGGCCTGGGCACTCCGAGAAGGCCGGTTGCGGAAGCTACCGGTACGCGCGATCAATGTATGGCATCCGGACGGCACCCCGATCGAGGTCGATCGGCTCGCTGCGCTGTATTCCGTGGCCGAACTCCGCAGCCGCCTGCTGCAAGACGTCACATCCAGCGTCCGCACAGTGGTTGACCGCGTGCACGCGACGGATGTCGCGGTGACGTCCCAGGTCTTGTACGGCCATCCCGTCCCAGAATTGATCCGCGAGGCTGGCGCGGATTCGCTGTTGGTCGTCGGTTCACGCGGACGTGGCAGTGTCACCGGTTCGATGCTGGGGTCCGTCAGCCAGAGCTGCGTGCAGTATGCGCACGGCACGGTAGTCGTCGTGCGCGGACGCCGGCGGCAATCCGCAGCGGGGCGAGTCGTGGTCGGTGTCGATGGGTCTGCCAGCTCAGTACAGGCGTTGCGTTTTGCCGAACAGGCCGCTGCCGCTCGTGCTGCTTCCTTGCAGGTCGTGCACGCGTGGATCGTGCCCTACCTCGGATTCGCCGGACGGTCGGGCGCCTTACCACAAGAGGCTCTCGACGACGTCGCCGTACAAGCCGGGGAGACCCTCCGGGAGAGCATGCGGCGCGCTTCGGTCGACGCTACGCGCAGGAATGTGGAGATGTGGCTGGCCGAGGGTGCTCCCAACGTGATGTTGCTGCAAGCCGCCAGCAACGCTGACCTGTTGGTAGTCGGTTCCCGAGGCTACGGCGGATGGAAGGGACTCCTTCTGGGCTCGGTATCGACACAAAGCATCACGCAGTCTCCTTGTCCCGTGGCCGTGGTCCGCGATCGGGACACCACGGTCATTGCACGGTGAGCGTCGCTGTGTGCGGGGTCTCGTCGGCGGAACCGGCCACATAGACGATGTACTAGCCGGATGTGGTGAAAACGGCACGGGTGCGGTAGTCCCAGACGGCGAACGGATGGTTCGTCGGACGGCGTGCCATGGCACAGACGCTCGGAGGGTGGTGGGCCCGGTCCCGGAGCACGCCCGGCGCTCGATCGCCCTCACCGGTCTGGCGCGGCGGTAGGCCGGAGCTGACCGAGCGTGGTCCGGCGACAGTTTCAGTAGCGCAGGGTGGCTGCCATCGGTGAAGTGTCCGGCATGCGGTCGCGCGGTACGGCGTACACCGTGCCGCTGTGACGCAGGGTAGATATCGCGGCGTCGTCGAGGTGGTCAACCTCGCCGGTGTGCTCGTGCAGCCGGATGACCGTTCGTTTGCCCGTGCCGGGCGCGTCGGTACGAACGAACAACGTCTCGACGCGTCCCTCACGGGCTGCGGCACCGACGGCCACGGTGTCGGTGCACGTGCGTCCCGTGCCCCGCAGTTGCTTGTACGCACCGGCGGCGATGGTTTCTTCTCCGCACAGCACTGGCTCCACCAGCGGCCAGGCATGGCGGTGCAACTGCTCGGGGCCGAGGTCCCAGGGGTTGCCGTCGACGCCATCGCCCATCAACGCAGCGTAGGTGTTGACCTGGCGATAGAGGGCCTGAGTCGAGCGGACGCCGGCGAGCACCAGCGGAGCGGCGTCGGCCTGCAGTACCTCACGCAGTGCCCGGTCGACACGCCGGAAATGCTGCAACACCAGCGGCGTGGTGTCGTCCTCGATGCCGTGGAAGACGGCCCGGCCGCCGGTACCGCCGCGATCCGCTACGAAGGCGTGCACCGGAGTTCGACGCCGCGGCATGGTGAGCCAGACCGCGAGAGCGAGCCCGTCGACCGCCACCTCGTCCAGGCCGTACCGAGACCCTCTGAACAGCTTGATCTCGTCCTGGCTGAGCGCCAGCACGTAGAAGTGACCGCCGGTGCTCAGCAGAGGCAACAGAGGCCGCGTCAGGAAACGATCCCCGACGGCCGTGAGCTCGGGTAGCCGCAGCGGAACCCGGAAGTGCTGGATCCCGCTCGGGTCGAGAAACACCGCCAGCCCGTCGCTGAGCCGCTCCCACGACCGCGCCCGGTCCAGCAGGCGACGGCCCGGCTCGATCATCTGATCGGTCGCCGCGGCGGACAACCCGTCGTCGATCAGCGCCTGTTCGGCCTGCCTCAACAGGTTCTTGAGCCGGATAGCGTTGCGTTCGGTTTGCCGGCCCGCCCGATGTGTCGGCAGGAACACCGAGACGCGGAACCCGCCGCGTTGGTCGGAGAGTGCCGTCAAGTCGTGCGCGTTGAGAATGTCCATCCTTGCCTCTCAGCGGAAACAGTGGCTGATCACCGGGCACGAGCGAAGCCGGTGACATCGCGTGTTTTTCATCGTGGCCGCCGTCGCCGCTCCCGGACAGGTGAGCCACGCCCCCATCTGAGCCGCTCAACATGCCGACCGACGGCAGGATCATGCGTACGTTCGGCAACCAACGCCAGGGGATGTCGTGATGAGCACCAACGTGGTGGCGGCAGAACGGGGAGCGCCGATCGGCGAGCTGGCCGAGCTGCTGACCCGGGAGCGGATCAGTGCCGTGCCGATCGTCGCCAACAACGGCCGGCTGGTGGACATCGTCTCCGAGGCGACCTCATGGCACGAATCCCGGCACCGGCGAATCAGGGCGATCCGCTTCCGGTACCGCCGACGCGGGCGTAGTGAGCCTGACAGGTGAGCTCCGGCGGCGCAGTGCCGCGGCGATAGCGGGGCCGGCTCAGCGCCGGCGTGCCGAGGGTCCTGCACGTCATGAACAGCATCGCGTACAGCTTCGACACGACACTGGTCCGCTGCTGGATCAGTCGCGCCCACCCATCAGCGCGGAGCCGTTCAGGACGTGACCAGCTCGCTTGCCTCCGGCGGGCCGGTCCGTCCCTGAGCTGGGTTGCCGAACACCTGCAGTTTCAGCCAGCCGATTTGGCCGACGGGAGCCCGTCCGCGCCGGGCCGTACGGGTCTCAGCCTGAACGTACCGGCCACCATAAGAGCGCGGCGCGGCACCGTCGACAACCTGGCTCACCGTACGCACGACGTGGGAAGGATCCTAGCCGTGACGACATCCCAGCAACCCGCAGAAGAGGCGCTGCACCGCGTCCTGGAGCGGCACTACCGCACCTACACGGACCGGCTGACCCGTCTGAGCGTTCACCGCATCCGCCCGGATCAGGGCGGATACGACGATGGCGTCCTCGACGTGCTGATTGCGTGGGCACGCCAGGGCGTCGCCGACGCCGCCCGCGCGCTGCAGCGGATGTCGGACGGCACCTACGGGGTCTGCGAGCGGTGCCGGGCCGACATCGACCTTCCCCGGTTGACGGGGCGACCCGAGATCCCCCTCTGCGGATCCTGCACCGACGCACCGGCTGACCTGCGGTCATTGCCGATTGTCGGCAACAACGTCTGATCGATGTCACCGACCGCGGTCCTATTCGTTGCCGTTCCACCGCAGACACCATGGGCTAGACACGGTACGAGCGGAGCCGCCGTGCGAGGCGGGCATTGTGGCAGCGCCGGAAGGGAGATGTCGTGCAGCAGCGGACAGTCCGGGATGTCATGCCCGCAGACGTGATCACCGTAGATCATGAAACCCCGCCCGCGGACGTCGCGAAAACCATGACGCCGACGTACGACGTGAGCGCCTTGGCCGTCGTCGATGACGACGACAGTGTGCTCGGCATCATCACCCGCGCAGACGTGCTGACCGGCCTTCAGGTGCGGGCACCCGACCGAAGCTCATGCGCACCGTCGCGACGCCAGCGGCGGTGCCCCACTTGGACCGCCCAATCGGCCGGTCAGATGATGAGCGCACCGCCCTGACGGTCAAGCCGGACGTGACGGTCTACCAGACCGGCCGGCTGATGCGTCACCACGCGATCAACCGGCTCCTGGTGACTGGACCGGCTCGACGGCTGCTGGGCATCGTTACACCGCCGACCTACTCAAGGTCCACGACCGTACCGACGAGGCGGTCCGTCCCGATGTACGGCAGGCACTCGCGACACTGCCGACAAGCGATGTCGCCTTCGACGTACACGACGGCGTCACGATCATCACCGGGACCATCGCGGCCGCCGGGATCGAGTCTCTGCCCTCGCGGCTCGTCCACGGCGTGCCCGGTGTAACGGCAGTCCGCAGCCAGGTCACCGTCGACCCGCTCGGCCGCCCCAGCTGTACGGACGCGGCACCGGCGATCGACGGCTGGTCGCGGACCCGCCCCCTCCCCCACCAAGACAGCCGAACGACAACCGCCGCAGCGCGACGCTGACCAAACCAGAAGGACGACGCAATGAGTAATGCACTTCAGTGGTCCCTGATCGCGGGCCTGATGCTGGCCGTACTGCTCGCGATCTCCGTGCGGGTGGTCATGGAATACGAACGGGGGGTCGTCTTCCGGCTGGGCCGGGTCATCGCCACCCGCGGCCCCGGCCTGACGTTCCTCATCCCCTTCGTTGACAGGATGGTGCGAGTGTCACTGCGTACCGTCACGATGAGCATTCCCCCGCAGGACGTCATCACCAAGGACAACGTGACGGTCAAGGTCAACGCGGTGGCCTACTTCAACGTCGTGGTGCCCCTGCTGTCGGTCACGGCGGTCGAGGATCATGTCGTCGCCACGTCCCAGATTGCGCAGACCACGTTGCGCAGCATCCTCGGTCAGGTGAACCTCGACGATCTGCTCATCGACCGTGACTCCATCAACCAGCGCCTGCAGTCCGTCATCGACGAGATCACCAGCGCCTGGGGTGTGAAGGTCACCCTCGTCGAGGTCAAGGACGTCGAACTGCCGGACACCATGCGCCGGGCGATGGCCCGCCAAGCGGAAGCCGAACGCGACCGGCGGGCCAAGGTGATCCACGCCGCCGGCGAGTTCGAGGCTGCCGACAACCTCGGCCGCGCCGCCCAGGTCCTCGAACAGCACCCGGCCGCCATGCAGCTACGGGTGCTGTCCACCATGGCCGAACTCACCTCCGAGCGGAGCTCCACACTGATCTTCCCGCTCCCCGTCGAACTGCTGCGGCTCGTCGACACACTGCAAGCGAAGCTCAGCGGCACCCCGGCGGACACGCCGGTCCGATCCGAGAGCCCGAGCCGCGCCGACGGCTTCGGCCACCCGATATTCGATCAGAAGGAGACGCACGACAACCGAACCCTGCGGACGGCTGGGAAATGACGCAGACCGTAGGTCAGATGGGAGATGCTGGGCAGCCGGCACTATCAGGCGGAAGGGCGCACGTGACGGGCAGCGGAGCACGCCGCAACCAGCAGCCGGTGGTGGCCGACGCCGACGAGCAGTGGCTCGTCGGCGTCGCCGCCGGGGCGAGCCGCGACGCCGGCGGCGTGCCTGTTGCGTTGCTCGGCGACTACCTGCCGCTGCTGGCCGACGCGGCCATCACCGGGCGTAAACCCAAACGTGCGGAACTGGACGCCGTGGAAGCGCTCGGCCGGCGAGCCGCCGAGCAGGGCATCTCCGCCGGCCGAGTGGTGCAGCTTTACCTGTCCGCCGCCCGCCGGCTGTGGCAGGACCTTCCCGAGGTCGTCCGCAGCCGCGACCGAGAGGCCGTACGGGCAGCCGCGACGGCTGTGCTGCAGGTCGTCGACGACGCCGTCGCGACCCTGGCGGAGGGGTACGCCGTCGCCCGTCGCGACCTGGTGCGCCGCGAGGAGACGCTGCGCCGTGAACTCATCGACGACCTGCTGCGCGGTGATTCCGATCTCGGCGCCCTGGTCGAACGCGCCGAACCGTTCGGTCTCGACCTCGCCCGTGTGCACCAGGTCGCCTTGGCTGCGCCGAGCCGGCGGCTGCCCGACACCGACGCGGCGATCACCGCTCTCGAAGCGGTCATCTTCGACCGGCTCGGCGACCGCGACGTCCTCGTCGCGACCAAGGACGGGCTCCTGGTGGTTCTGGCACCCGCCGACGCCAGCAACCCCGACACCGCGCCGCCTCAGCGCGCCGCCGCCGACGACCTTGGACGTCTGATGCACGACCAGCTCCGTCGTCTGCCTCGCGGACGGCCATGGCAGATCGCCGTCGGCCGGCCCCACCCCGGCCTGTACGGCATCGCACGCTCCTACGAAGAAGCCCGCGAGGCACTCACCATGGCTGCCCGGCTCCGGGTGGCTTCCCCCGTGGTCAGGGCCCGTGACCTGCTGATCTACCGCGTCCTGCTCCGCGACCATCCCGCCATTGTCGAGCTGGTCCACGCGGTGCTCAGCCCGCTCACCCGCGCGCGTGGCGGCGCCGAGCCGTTGATCACCACTTTGCACGCGTACTTCGAGACCGGCGGCGTGGCCACCGAAACCGCGAAACGCATCCACATATCAGTACGGGCAGTGACCTACCGCCTCGAACGCGTTCACACCCTGACGGGCTACAACCCGGTCGACCCCGCTCACCGATTCACCCTGCAAGCCGCCGTGCTCGGCGCACGCGCCCTCGACTGGCCCGAAAAGCCCCTACCGGCATCAGGATGACGACGAGGACACTTGCTGCCCCTCACCTGCTCGTGCCGGCCGGATCGACTTTGCCGATCCTCGGCAGGTTCGTCTACCCGTATTGGCTTTCGGTGGCTCTACCCGCCGGTCCGGGGAAAGCGGATGCTGAATTTGCGCATCGGCCGAGGAAATCCCAGGTCAAGGTGGTCGTGGGCGGCCGTCTGCCTCAAGCAGCGCGAGGACACCCGGCATGCTTGCTACGAACGCCCACACCGACAAGCAGGGCGGGGCGGCACCGCGTCCGGCCGAAGCAATGATGCTCTAGCCGACGCCGCCCTGCCCCGGGGCTTCGACCGCTGGAGAGGACGCCACCACGAAGGACAAGAGATGAACTCCTCGACCTCGTACACCGAACAACTGACCGATGCACTTGTCGACGCGGCGACTCAGGCTGTCCGCCATGCACCCTCCGTACTCAACACCCAGCCATGGCGCTGGCGCGTGCACCCTGCACGGTTGGAGCTGTTCGCCGATCGCAGCCGTCAACTAAGCGCCATGGACCCGGACGGCAGGCTGCTGATGCTCAGTTGCGGAGCGGTCCTTGATCACGCCCGCGTCTCCCTCGCCGCTCAAGGCTGGGTATCACACGTCCGTCGAATGCCGAATACCTCGACGCCTGAACTGCTCGCCACGCTGACGTCCTTCGATCGCGTCGAGATCACCCCGAAGGCGCAACACCAGGCGCACGCCATGCGCACGCGGTACACCGACCGGCGGCCCGTCAGCGAACAACCCCTTTCCCCAGCTGTCATCCGCGCCGTCGCCGCATCGGCCGGGGAGCGCGTACGCCTGCACGTGCTATCCGCCGACCAGGTGCTTGACCTGTCGGCGGCCGCCTCGAGGGCCGTCACCATGGCGGCGAAGGACGCGTTCGCCCTCGCCGAACTGGAGTACTGGACCAGCAGAACGATGCCCGAGGGCTCGGGACTGCCCGCTGCTGTGCTACCGGACCATTGTCCGCAGACCACAGTGCCTGGTCGGCGCTTCGGTCACCCAGGGACGTTGCCGATCGGGTCAGGGCATGACCGCGCGGCGACCTACGCGTTGCTCTACGGCGACGAAGATGATGCCGAGCGCTGGCTGGAGGCCGGTGAGGCCCTGTCGACGGTGTGGCTCACCGCTACCGCGCTGAATGTGTCGGTGCTGCCGCTCAGCGATGTCGTCTCGGTGCCTGCCACCCGGGAGGCCCTGCGACGCATGCTGCGGAGCTTCGACCATCCCTATCTGGCTTTGCGGCTCGGCATTGCTCAACCGCAGTCCGGTACGCCGCCACGTACGCCGCGCCTCCCGGCCGGTCAGCTCATCGACACGGTCCCGTGGACGACGTGACGCCGCAACATTCCCTGATTGAGCTGGAGCCGCCCGCGGGGCTCACCGCGGACGACCACGCCCACACCGGTCGATGTCTGGAACAGGATGACGATGAACCACACGCCACAACGACGCCCGGTGATCAGTGACGGCCTGCCGAGCCAGCTTCCGGACATCGACCCCGAGGAAACCAGCGAGTGGGTCGAGTCGCTCGACGGAGTCATCGACGAACGCGGGGCCAAACGCGCCCGGTACGTGATGCTGCGCCTGCTCGAGCGGGCCCGGGAGCGACAGGTCGGCGTGCCGCCGCTGACGTCCACCGACTACATCAACACGATCCCGCCGGAGCAGGAACCCTGGTTCCCCGGCGACGAGGCCGTCGAGCGCCGCATCCGGGCGTACATCCGGTGGAACGCGGCGATGCTGGTGCACCGGGCGCAGCGCCCGGAGATCGGCGTGGGCGGGCACATCTCGACCTATGCGTCCAGCGCCTCGCTGTACGAGGTCGGCATGAACCACTTCTTCCGCGGCAAGGACCACCCGGGCGGCGGCGACCACATCTTCTTCCAGGGGCACGCCTCCCCCGGCATGTACGCCCGGGCGTACCTCGAGGGCCGGCTCACCGAGCACCAGCTGGACGGGTTCCGGCAGGAGCTGTCGCACACCCTGCCGGACGGATCCAGGGGCGGACTTCCTTCGTATCCACATCCGCGGTTGATGCCGGACTTCTGGGAGTTCCCGACGGTCAGCATGGGTCTCGGCCCGCTGAACGCGATCTACCAGGCCCGGTTCAACCGCTACCTGCACCACCGCGGCATCAAGGACACCTCCGACCAGCACGTCTGGGCGTTCCTCGGCGACGGCGAGATGGACGAGGTGGAGTCGCTCGGCGCGATCGGCCTGGCCGCCCGCGAGGAGCTGGACAACCTCACCTTCGTGATCAACTGCAACCTGCAGCGGCTGGACGGGCCGGTCCGCGGCAACGGCAAGATCATCCAGGAGCTGGAGTCGTTCTTCCGCGGTGCCGGCTGGAACGTCATCAAGGTGGTCTGGGGCCGCGAGTGGGACCCGCTGCTCGCCGCGGACACCGACGGCGCGCTGGTCAACCTGATGAACGTGACGCCGGACGGCGACTACCAGACCTACAAGGGCGAGTCCGGAGCGTACGTCCGGGAGCACTTCTTCGGCCGTGACCCGCGCACCCGCAAGCTGGTCGAGCCGATGTCCGACGACGAGATCTGGAACCTCAAGCGCGGCGGTCACGACTACCGCAAGCTGTATGCGGCGTACCAGGCGGCGACGACCCACACCGGCCAGCCCACGGTGATCCTGGCCAAGACCATCAAGGGCTGGACGCTGGGCTCGCACTTCGAGGCCCGCAACGCCACGCACCAGATGAAGAAGCTGACGCTGCCCGACCTGAAGGGTTTCCGGGACCGGCTGTACCTGGACATCAGCGACAAGCAGCTGGAGGACAACCCGTACCTGCCGCCGTACTTCCACCCGGGTGAGAAGTCCGACGA
>NZ_JAIWNC010000055.1 GCF_020216025.1 Jidongwangia harbinensis
GCGACGCAAAATTCTGATCCCCCCGGATTTGTCCGGCCTCGTCGTCGGCCGGGCATACGAAGAGATTCGCGGGGGTACGGAGCACCGCCGGTGCCCGCTCGGGTGCCGCCCGGTTGTACCGGACCGGTGCCGCGGGCGCGTTCGGGCAGTCCCGGCGCCGGCTCCTTGGTGCCGGCCCGGCCCGGGCGTACCGTCCGGCCGGTGACCGGTGCGGATCTGCTCGTCGAGGCGCTGCTCGAGCACGGCGTGCGGGTGTGCTTCGGCAACCCCGGCACGTCCGAGATGCACTTCGTGGCGGCGCTGGACCGGTACCCGGGGATGCGCGGCGTGCTGTGCCTGTCCGAGGGCGTGGCCACCGGTGCGGCGGACGGCTACGGGCGAATGGCCGGCCATCCCGCCGCCACCCTGCTGCACCTGGGTCCCGGCCTCGCCAACGGCCTGGCGAACCTGCACAACGCCCGCCGGGCCGGTACGCCGATGCTCACCGTCGTCGGCGACCACGCCGCCTCGCACCGGGGACTCGACTCCCCGCTCGAGTCGGACATCGACGCGCTCGCCGGCACGGTCTCCGCGTTCGTGCACCGGCCGGCCGAACCGGCCGCGCTGCCCCGGGACGTGGCGGCGGCGGTCGAGGCGGCCGCCGCGGGTGCGGTCGCCACGTTGATCGTCCCGGCCGACGTGTCCTGGGCCGACGTGTCCTGGGCCGACGCGGTGGCGCAGCCTTCGGCGGCCGTCCGGGGCGCGCCCGCGCCGCCGCGCCCGCCCGCCGCGCCGCCGCACCACGTCGAGAAGGTGCTGACCTCGGGCGAGCCGGCCGCGTTGCTGCTGGACGGGGCGGCGCTGACGGCCGGCGGGCTGCGCGCGGCGGACCGGATCGCCCAGGTCACCGGCGCCCGGCTGTTCTGCCCCACCTGGCCGGCCCGGCTCCGCCGCGGCGCCGGGGTGCCCGCGGTCACCCCGCTCGGGTACCGCGGCGAGGACGTACGGGAGCAGCTCGGCGACGTCCGCCACCTGGTCCTCGCCGGTGCCCGCCGTCCGGTCGCGTCCTTCGCCTACCCCGGCCGCGACGGCGACCTCGTCCCGCCCGGCGTCCGGGTGCACACGCTCACCGGTTCGCTCGGCGAGCTGGCCGACCGGATCGCGCCCGGCGTCGCGGCCCGGCCCGCCGAGCGCGTCCGTCACGCCGTGCCGGCCGGCCCGCTGACCGCGCGGAACTGGGCCTACGTGATCGCCGACCGGCTGCCGCCCGAGGCCGTGGTGTGCGACGAGTCGATCACCTCGGGCCTGGCGACGCTGCCGGTGGCGATGTCCGGGGCGGCCGCACACGACGTACTCGGGCTGGTCGGCCTCGCCATCGGACAGGGCCTGCCGCTGGCGGCCGGCGCCGCGCTCGCCTGCCCGGACCGGCCGGTGGTCTGCCTGGAGGCCGACGGCAGCGCCATGTACACGCTGCCGGCGCTGTGGACGCACGCCCGTGAGCGGCTGGACGTCACCACCGTCGTCCTGAACAACCGCTCGTACGCGATCCTGCGGGCCGAACTGGACCGGGTCGGCGCGCGGCGGAGCGGCACCGGATCGGCCCGGATGGTCGACCTGGACGATCCGGCCCTCGACTTCGTGCACCTCAGCCACGGCATGGGGGTGCCGGCCACCCGGGCCACCACCACGCAGGACCTCGCCGCCCAGTTCGCCGCGGCCGTCGCCGAGCCCGGCCCGCACCTGATCGAGGCGGTGTTGACGACCTAGGGACCGGCGCCGGCGCGCCCTGCCGTACGGCGGTCAATCCCTGGCGCCGGACACCCGGATGCTGCTGACTGTACGGATGGCCTTCGACTTCGCCGCGGCGTACGACGAGCTGAACCCGGACGACCGGGACCACCTCTGCTATGCCGCGCTGGCCGACGAACGCGGCGCCACCCGGGTGCTCGACCTCGGCTGCGGCACCGGCCGGCTGACCCGGGCACTGGCCGCGCGGGGCCGCACCGCGGTGGGTATCGACCCGGACCCGGCGATGCTGCGCGTCGCCCGGAGCGGCCCCGGCGGCGAGCACGTCGACTGGCGGCGAGGATTCAGCGACCGCGCCGACACCTGCTCCGCGGACTTCGCGGTCATGTCCGGCCACGTGGCCCAGGTGTTCACCGACGACGCCGCCTGGCTACGCGCCCTTCGCGACCTGCACCGGGCGCTCGTCGCGGACGGGGTGCTGGCCTTCGAGTCGCGCCATCCGGCCGCCCGCGCGTGGGAACGCTGGACCCGGGCAGCGACGCTCCGCACGGTGGACACCCCGGACGGGCCGGTCGAGTTCTGGCACGAGACCGCCTGGGTGTCGCTGCCGCTGGTCGCGTACGACACCGTCACCCGCGATCCGCGCACCGGCGAGGACGACGTACACCGCGCGGTTCTCGCTTTTCGCGACGCGGCGGCGCTCGAGCTCTCGCTCGGGACCGCGGGATTCACGGTGTCCCACCGGTACGGCGACTGGACGCGGGCACCGCTGACCGACGACTCCCCCGAGATCATCCTCGTGGCCCGCCGAGGGGCGGGTCCCGAAGTGGGCGACGGCGCGGACCTGGGGAGTGCCTAGGTGCGCGGGCGCCGGGCGTGCAGTACCACGTCGTGGGTGTGGTGCGCGCCCGCGCCGGTCGTCGTGCCGCGGGGCCGCCGCCGGTCGAACCGCACCTCCCACTCCGGGCCGAGCAGGCCCGCCACGTCGGCCGGGCTGACGTAGTCGGCCGGATCGAACCCGTGTTCCCGGGCCTGCTCGCTGTCGACGTCGGCGTGGTGCACGACCAGCAGCACCCCGCCGGGCGCGACCGCGGCGACGAGCACCTTGCCGGCCTCGTCGGCCGGGGTCCGGGGCAGCGCCGGGTACATGGCGGACACCAGCTCGAACGCGCCGGCCGGGACCGCCGCGTCCAGCAGGCCGCGATGCTGCCACCGCACCTCGACCCCGGCATCGTCCGCGTGGTGGGCGGCGCGCTGCAACGCCACCTGGGACACGTCCAACGCGGTGACGTCCCAGCCGTGCCGGGCGAGCCAGACCGCGTCGGCGCCCTCGCCGCACCCGACGTCCAGGGCCCGGCCCGGCGCCAGCCCGGTCACCTCGGCCACCAGTGCCGGATTGGGCAGTCCACTCCATACCTGGTCGGTGCCGGCGTACCGGGCGTCCCACTCCGCCATGGCGTCCACGCCGGTGCCCTCGGGCGATCGCTGTGTCATGGCTCCACCATCGCTCACCCGGCCCCGGCCACGCTCAAAATCTTGCCGGTCCGGCAAAACGCCGTGACCTGAACATATGGACGAACGTGGATGCGTCTGATCGGATGGGTGTTCCGGCTCCCCCACCGGTACCGAGAGGACGACACCATGCGAGGCACGTTCCGAACGGCGCTCGCCGCCACCGCGGCGGCGGTGCTGGCGGCCCTGGTCGTGACGGCCGCCCCGGCCGCCGCGGCACCGGTCACGGTCACCAACGGCACCGTGTTCGCGGACACCGGCGGCAGCCCCGTGCACGCCCACGGCGGCGGCGTCCTCAAGGTCGGCGACCACTACTACTGGTTCGGCGAGAACCGCAACGCCGACAACACCTTCCGCGCCGTCTCCGTCTACCGCTCCACCAACCTGCGCGACTGGGAGTTCCGCAACAACGTCCTCACCCAGTCCTCGGCCGCCGAGTTGCGGGTCGCCAACATCGAGCGGCCGAAGGTCATCTACAACGCCGCCACCGGCCGGTACGTGATGTGGATGCACAAGGAGAACGGCACGAACTACAGCGAGGCGCGGGCCGCGGTCGCCTCGTCGGCCACGGTGGACGGCGCGTACACGTACCACGGCAGTTTCCGGCCGCTCGGCCAGCACATGTCGCGGGACCTCACGCTCTACCACGACAACGGCACCGCGTACCTGATCTCCGCCGCGGACGAGAACTACGACCTGCACATCTACCGGCTCACGCCGGACTACCTGAACACCGCGAGCCTGGTCGGCAACTTCTGGAACGACGCGCACCGGGAGGCGCCGGCGATGTTCCGGCGCGGCGACACGTACTTCCTGCTGACCTCCGGCGCCACCGGCTGGAACCCGAACCAGGCGAAGTACGCCACCGCGCCGAGCATCACCGGCCCGTGGAGCGGCTGGACCAACGTCGGCAACGCCACCACGTTCAACTCCCAGCCGACGTACGTGCTGCCGATCCAGGGTACGACCACCACCAGCTACCTCTACCTGGGCGACCGGTGGGCGGGCGCCTGGAACGGGCCGGTCAACGACTCGTCGTACGTCTGGTTGCCGATCATCTTCCCGTCCAGCACCAGCATGAGCCTGAGCTGGTACCCGTCGGTCACCATCGACACCGCGGCCGGCACGGTGACCGGCAACGCGCCCACGTACGTCCGCGTGGTCAACCGCAACAGCGGCAAGGTGATGGACGTGGTGGAGGGATCGACCGCCGACAACGCGCAGGTCAAGCAGTGGGGCTGGAACGGCGGCGGGAACCAGCGGTGGGAGTTCCAGGACGCCGGCGGCGGCTGGTTCCGGATCGTCAACCAGAACAGCGGCAAGTGCCTGGACGTGGCGTCCGCGTCGACCGCCGACCGCGCCAACATCATCCAGTTCACCTGCGGCGGCAGCACCAACCAGCAGTGGCAGTGGGTGGCCAACGGCGGCTACCACGAACTCCGCGCCCGGCACAGCGGCCGGTGCCTCGACGTGGTGGACCGCAACACCGCCGACGGCGCCGACATCCAGCAGTACGCCTGCACCGGCGGCACCAACCAGCTGTGGTCCCGGGAGGTGTCCTGAGGTACCACGTGCTCGCCCCGTTCACCCGGCACCTCCGGGCCTCCTCGACGCCGGCATCTGACGATCTGTCACGCGGTGGAGCCGGCGAATGCGCCTCCTCAGCCATAGATTTCGGGGACTACGGGTCGCATTTCGCCCACGGCCGCACGACCCGATCCCATACCCGACCGGCGGCCGGGTGCCCCCTTTGTCCCGTCCGCAGCGACAAACCCGCCTTCGGCCCGGCTACGGCGTGCGAACGAGCGGCTCGCTCCACGCCACACCCCCCACCGCCGCCACCGCCATGCGCGTGTTTACGTGACCATTTGAGTTTCGCACTGTCGGTCTCGCGTCCGCCTCGACGGCGGCCGCCGTTCCCCCAGCTCAGCCCATCTCGCCACGACGCGGAACTGCTCGAGGAGGTCGGCGGGCTGGATGCTCTTGTCACGCGGAGACCGGCACCGGGACCCGCCGCAAGATCTCCTGCTCGGGCGGCGCCAACCGGCCAACGTCCCGGTGCAACAGTGCCCGCATCGCCGGCCTCGCTGCCGACGCCCCCACCAGATGGAGGCTCCGCCGCCCCTCCATCGAGGAGATCGGGTAGAGCCGGGTCGTATCCCGGCAACAGTCATACGACTTCGCCGTAGCCGTGAGCGCGCCACCACCAGAAACGGTTCCCGTGTGGATTCCCGGCACCCACCGCACCGGAACTCCACACGCCCCAACGGCCACCTCGAGACCGTGCGGATCTGCGGCACCCACCGCACCCCCACTCCACACTCCGACCGCGGCTCGCAGACCGTGTGGACTTACGGCACCCACCACCGCGCCGGAACTTCACACGCTCCGCGGTGGCCGAGCTGTGCGGATCCACCGCACCACCGCATCCGCCTCCATGCGCACCGACGGCCCCCGCAGACCGTGCAGCACCGCAGCCGTGCAGCACCGCGGACTGCGCGAGCGGCGCGGACCTGCGACCGCCCGGGGCTCAAAGTGCGAAAGTCGAGTAAAGATGGAGTGCTAGGGTCACCGCGGTTGACCTGGGTCAAGAAGGGGCTGCCCTCGATGAGCGGTGCTTCCACGCGGCGACCGCGCCGGGGCGCCTCGATGGCCGACGTGGCCCGGGTGGCCGGAGTCTCGTCGCAGACGGTCTCCCGGGTGTCCACCGGCCACCCCGGCGTCGTCGAGTCGACCCGGCGGCAGGTGCTCGACGCCATGAAACAGCTCGGCTACCGCCCGAACAGCGCCGCCCGCGCGCTGAAGTACGGCGAGTTCCGCACCATCGGCGTCATCCTCTTCACGCTCGCCACCATCGGCAACAGCCGCACCGTGGAGGCCATCGCCACCTCCGCCGCCAGGGAGGGCTACGCCATCACGCTCATCCCGGTGGCCGAGCCCACCCAGGACGGCGTGCTCGGCGCGTTCACCCGCCTCGGCGAGCTGGCCGTCGACGGGGTCATCGTGATCATGGAGGTACACCTGCTGGGCGCCGCGGATCTGGCGCTGCCGCCCGGCATCCAGGTCGTGGTCATCGACTCCGACGCCGGCGACCGGTACCCCGTCGTCGACACCGACCAGGCCGCCGGCGCCCGCCTCGCCGTGCGCCACCTGCTCGACCTGGGCCACCGCACGGTCTGGCACGTCGCCGGGCCGGCCGAGTCGTTCGCCGCCGAGCGGCGCACCGAGGCGTGGCGCCGGACGCTCGCCGAGGCGGGCCGGACCGCCCCGCCGGTGCAATGCGGTGACTGGTCGGCGGAGTCCGGCTACCGGGCCGGGCTGGTGCTGGCGGACGAGCGCGACTGCACGGCCGTCTTCGCCGCCAACGACCAGATGGCGCTCGGCGTCCTGCGGGCGTTGCACCAGCGCGGCCGCCGGGTGCCCGAGGACATCAGCGTGGTGGGCTTCGACGACATCCCCGACGCGTCCGCGTACATCCCGCCGCTGACCACCGTCCACCAGGACTTCGCCGAGGTGGGCCGCAGGTCGGTGGAGGCGCTGCTGCACCGGATCCGGAACGAGCCGGACCGCCCGGGCACGGTGCTGGTACCCACCCGGCTGGTGATCCGGGAGAGCAGCGCCCGCCGCCGTCCCGCGCGTGGCCTGCGGTGACCCGGCGCACGACGCTGGCCGACGCGATCGACGGCGGGGCGGTGCGGCTGCGCTGGTACCGGGCGGACGACGTGCCCGCGGTCCGGGCCGCCTGCGACGATCCGCTGACCCTGCGCTACCTTCCCGCGCTGCCGGAGCCGTACACCGACGCCGACGCGGTGTGGTGGGTGGCCGAGGGCGCACCGGCCGCGTTCGCCGTCGGCGGCGGGAACTTCGCCATCGCCGATCCGGCCACCGACCGCCTGGTCGGCGGCATCGGGCTGAGTCCCCTGCAGGACGACGAGGGCGCCGTCGGCTACTGGGTGGCGCCGTGGAGCCGCCACCGCGGCGTCGCCACCGCGGCGACCCGCGCGCTGACCGAGCACGCCCTGTCCGCCGGGTACGGCCGGCTCCAGTTGCGGACCGACGTGACCAACACGGCGAGCCAGCGGGTCGCGCTCGCCGCCGGATACGTCCGGGAGGGCGTCGCCCGGGCCGCGACCGTGGACCGGCGGGGCCGCCGCCGCGACCTGATCGTCTGGTCCCGGGTGGCCGGCGACCCGCCCGGCCCGACCGCCCGCCACCTGCCCGACCTGCCCGGCGGCGAACTGACCGACGGCGTCGTGCGGCTCCGGCCGATGCGGGCCGGCGACGCCGCCGAGGTGCACCCGGTCCGCGCGTCGCGGGAGGTCGTGGCGAACACGGTGACCCGGCGGGCACCGTCGCCGGCCGAGACCGAGCGGTACTGCGCCGGCGCCCCGGCGGCCTGGCTGGCGGACCGGGACGTACGGCTGACCGTCCGGGACGCGGTCACCGGCGCGTTCGCCGGCAAGGTCGGGTTGCAGCTCGAGGACCGCAGCACGGCCCAGGCCGACCTCGACTACTACCTCGCCCCGGCCTGCCGGGGGCGCGGCTACGCCACCCGGGCGGTACGCCTGCTGTGCCGATGGGCGTTCACCCACACCGCGATCGAGCGGCTGGTGGCGGGCGTCCACGTGCCGAACCTCGCCTCCCAGCGGGTGCTGGAGCGGTGCGGGTTCGTCCGCGAGGGACACGAGCGTGGCCGCCTGCCCGACGGCGCGGGCGGCCGTACCGATCTCTACACCTACGCCCTGCTGCGCACCGCCGATCCGGAATATTGACGCAGCGTTATGCTGACACCGTTGTCAGCGGCGATGATGGTGGATCCAGCGAAGGGCTAGCACGATGACCAGTAGCGTCCCCGACCCGGATCCGTCGTCGCGACTGGACAGCAGCACGCCGCACAGCGCGCGGATCTGGAACTACTGGCTGGGCGGCAAGGACAACTTCGCGGTGGACCGCGCGGTCGGCGACCAGGTCAAGCAGGTCTACCCGGACATCGTCGACGTCGCCGTCGCCTCCCGGGCGTTCCTCGGCCGGGTGGTGCGGTTCCTCGCCGGCACGGCCGGCATCCGCCAGTTCCTCGACATCGGCACCGGACTGCCCACCGTGGACAACACCCACGACGTCGCCCAGCGCATCGCACCCGAATCCAAGATCGTGTACGTGGACAACGACCCGCTGGTGCTCGTCCACGCACGTGCACTGCTGACCAGCAGCGCCGAGGGCGTCACCGAGTACATCGACGCCGACGTGCACGACCCGGACACCATCGTGAAGACCGCCGCTCAGACGCTGGACTTCACCAGGCCGGTCGCCGTGATGATGCTCGGCATCCTCGGCAACGTCGCGGACGACGACGAGCCCGGTCCGGCCGAGATCGTCGGGCACTTCCTGAACGCGGTGCCGTCCGGCAGCTACCTGGTGATCAACGACAGCGTCATCACGCCCGAGACCGCCGAGGCCGTGCAGACCGCCCGGAACAGCGGCGCCGACTACCAGCTCCGCACGCCCGAGCAGATCCAGGGCTTCTTCACCGGACTCGACCTGGTCGACCCCGGCGTCGTACCGACACCCCTGTGGCGGCCCGAACCGGGCAGCGCGCCGACCAAGCTGAACGTGTACTGCGGCGTGGCCCGCAAACCCTGACCCGCCGGGGTTGACAGGCCCGCGGCCCCGTCGGTTAGCCTCGGGGCGCGCGTTGGGTACGCGCCGCGACTCGCCGGAAGGCTCGAAGCCACCCCACGTGATGTCCGGTGGGGCGACGGTTGCCGACGCTCTGTCCGCCCGTGCGAGTCCGGGCGCTGAGCGAGGTGCACCGATGAAGACGCTGCCCGACAATCCCAACCTCGACCACCTGCGCCGGCAGGCCAAGGACCTGCTCGCCGGGCTGCGTGACTCCCGGCCGGACGCGACACTCGCCGACGCCCAGGCGTCCCTGGCCGAACAGTATGGCTTCCGCACCTGGACCGGCCTCAAGGCGGAGGTGGACCGCCGGCAGGGACGCGCCGACGTCGCCGATCCGGCGCTCGCCCGGCAGATCGCCGCCCGGTTCGCCCTGGGCGACGTGGTCGGCGAGATGCGGTCGGTGTCCCGCCCGGACGAGAGCGGGCGGCGCTGGCTGCTGCGGACCGATCGCGGCCGCTGGGCGCCCCGCACCGTGGACGACGTGTATCCGGTGACCGACGGCGAGGACAACGCCCGCTTCCAGGAGGCCGCGGCGCGGGCCGGGGTGACCCTGCCGGCGCCGGTCCGCAGCACCGCCGGCACCGTGGTCGAGGTCATCGGCGGCAACAAGTGGCGGGTGTACGAGTGGCTGCAGTCCGGGCCACCGCTGGCGGCCCCGGTCAGTGCGGTCATCACCCGCTCGGTCGGTGACCTGCTGGCCGTCCTGCACGGGATGCGGGTGCCGGTGGACGGGATCTGCCCGTGGAGTTCGGTACGCCTCGCGGCCCGCGGCTGGGCGGAGTTCGCCGACCTGGCCGCCGCCAAGGGCGCGCCCTGGGCACCGGTGCTCGCCGCGACCGTACCCACGCTGGTCGAACTCCAGTCGCTCGGGGAGCGGGCCGCACCGGCCGAACCGGTGCTGTGCCACAACAACGTGAGCCCCGGCAACGTCCGGGTCGGCCCGGACGGCCGGCTCATCCTCACCGGCTGGGAGCACGCCAACGGGCTCCCGCCGGCCTGGGAGCTGTCCGCGGCGCTGGCCGGCTGGGCGGTGAACCCCAACGGCGGCGTCAACGCCGCCGGGGCCCGGGCCCTGGCCGACGGCTACCGTGCCCGGGCCGGTGCCCTCCCGCCGCTCAGCCTGGACACGTTCGGCGGCACGGCGATCGCGTTGCAGAACTACGTGTCCGGTCAGATCGAGCTGGCCCTGCACGCCCACGAGGAGGAGGACGTCCGGTTCACCGACCGCAACATCCGGCACCTGCTCACCCATCTGCCCACCCGGGCCACCTTCGAGCGGGTGCTCGAGGCGGCGCTGCCGGCGGGCTGACACCGGTTCACGGCGTCCCGGTGGCGCCGAACGCCTCGCGCACACAGGTGCGCAGCCAGGCATGGGCCTTGTCGCTGTGGTACCGCTGGTGCCAGGACACGATGACCGGCACCGGCGGCACGGCGAACGGAAGCGGGCGGGTGACCAGCCCCAGACGGTCCAGCATGGGCCGGCACACCAGGCCCGGCACGGCGACGAGCAGGTCGCTGCCGGCCACCACGGACAGCCCGGTCGTGCTGGTCGGCGCCGACGCCACCACCCGTCGCCGCAGGCCCCGTTCCCGCAGGATGTCGTCCATCGGGTCGCTGAGCCGCCCGCGCCGCGAGACGGTGAGGTGATCGGCGCTCGCGAAGCCCTCGACGGTGAGCGTTCCGGCCGCCAGGCGGTGGCCGGAACGCATCGCCGCCACCAGATGGTCCTCGCCGATCGTCTCGCCCACGACCTCCGGCAGCTCCGGAGCCGCCGAGCCGATCTCGAGGTCGACGCGACCGTGGCGCAGGTCGTTGGTGTCCGTACTGGCCTCGGCGAGCAGCCGCACCGACACGCCGGGCGCCCGCTGCAGCACCCGGTTCAGCAGGTGCGGCGCGATCGCCGCGATCAGTGCGTCGTGCCCGCGGACGGTGAACGTCCGCTCCAGCGCCGCCAGGGCCAGGTCGCCTTCCGGGTGCAGCGCGGCGTGGGCCCGCTGCACCAGATCGTGCACCTCCGCCTGGATGGCCAGTCCGTGCGGGGTGGGGGTCATGGTGCGGCCGGTGCGCACCAGGATCTGGTCACCGGTCGCCTTCCGGATGCGGCTGAGGGTGCGGCTCATCGCCGGCGGGGACAACCGCAGCCGCTGCGCGGCGCCGGTGACGCTGCGCTCGTCGAGCAGCGCGTCCAGAGCGGTCAGCAGATTGAGATCCAGAGCCACGCCCGACTGTACGACAACCGGCCGGACCGGAAGGTGGGCCGACCACCGCCACCCACCGTCGCGGTGCCGTGCCCGGGCGGGCGGGCGGCGACCGCTATCCGACAGCCGCCAGGAAATCCGAGTAGAACACGCCCAGACCGGCCGCCACGCAGACCCAGGCCACGATCCAGAACCGCACCCTCACGAGATCATTCATCACGGGACCCGAGCTTGCCATCAGACCACAAGCGGAGCACCCCTAGACGTCGTACTCGTCCGGCACGCGCATCCGGGGACCGCCGACGTGCAGGCCGAGCGGGGCGGCGCGGCCCCGCGGTTCCTCCCACGGCTCCTGGCGGCCGAGCGCGGTGAGGTCGAGGTACCGGTAGCCGTTGTGGAAGTCCTCGAGGCCCCGGCCGTACGTCGAATAGGTGTGGAAGACGTCCGCACCGACCCGCAGGAAGGCGCTGATGCCCGGCAACTCCGCACCGCGCATGCTCTCCGTCCACGGCCCGTTCGTCCACGGCGTGCCGGCCTCGGCGAGTTCCGTCTCGTCGCGGAAGTGCAGTTGCACCGGCGCGACCCGATCGTCGAGGGTGGCGTGGAAGTCGTAGTTGAAGTCGGTGCCGTACGCCGAGTACCAGGGGAACGTCCAGCCCATCCGCTCGCGGTAGGCGGCGATCTTCGGGTACGGCGCCCGGGACACCGCGACCAGCGTGGTGTTGCGCACGTGCAACTGGCGCAGCCGGCCGATCTCGTCGGCGGCCGAGGAGCAGCTCGCACACGCCTGGTCCCACTGCGGGTCGAACATGAAGTGGTGCATCACCAGCTGCGGCCGGCCCTCGAACAGGTCCGGTAGGCGCACCGTCCCGTCCGGGCCCTCGAACGTGTACGGCTTGTCCACCCGGACCATCGGCAACCGGCGGCGATCGGCGTTGAGCCGGTCCCGGGCCCGGGTGAGCTCCTTCTCCTTGACCAGCAGCTGCTTGCGGGCGGCGCGCCACTCCTCGGGCGACACCACCTCGGGCAGGTTACCCATCGTCGTCATCTCGTGGTCTCCTCAGCTCAACCGGTTCTGCAGGGCCGCCAGCGGACCGTCCCAGTCGCGGGCGAGTGCGGCGAGGAACTGCTGCGCCACCTTCATCGGCGTGGATTCCAACCGGTACCGGACCCGGCGGCGTTCCCCCGGTTCGGCCACCACCAGCCCCGCCCCGGCGAGCAGGACGAGATGCTTGGCGATGGCCTGCCGGGAGATCCGCAGCCGGCCGGCCAGATCGGTGGCCGTGGCGGGACCCCCGGCCGCGAGCGCGGCGAGGATGCCTCGCCGGCTCGGGTCGGCCAGGGCGGCGAAGACCTCCTGCGCCACCGCTTCCAGATCAGGCGTGTCCATCGAGGTACGCGACCAGCTCACCCAGCTCGTTCGTCCAGCCCTGGGTGTTGCCGGCGTACGCGGTCTTGTGCTCGTCGGCGTCCGGCAGTTGCGCGAACCCGGTCTCCACCATGGTCAGCGTGGTGCCGGTGCCCGCGGGCTCCAGGGTGAACTCCACGTAGGTGCGTCGCGGATCGCTGTCGGACAGGCCGTTGACCGGCCAGGTGTAGCCGAACACGTGCGGCGGCTCGATGCGCTCGATGGTGAGGGTGGCGGTGTCGCCGCTGTCCCAGCTGACCTTGGCCTGGCCGCCGACGCGCAGGTCGACCTCGGCGGTGTTGCCGAGCCAGGTGCCCAGGCCCTCGGCGGTGGTCAGCGCGGCCCAGACGCGCTCCGGCGGGTGGGCCAGCTGGAGGGTGCGCTCGATCCGATCGGGGAATCCCATGTCATCTCCTTATAGCAACCGTTTGGTTGCTACTGAAGTTATAGCAATCAACTGGTTGCGTCAACTCGCCGAAAAGTTTCCGGAGGAACTTCGCCGGACCTGTCGAGTACGGGCGATCCCGTTCGTAGCCCTGATGAGAGACCGGCACCGAGCCGGTCCGCACCGCACCGGAGGCCGTCATGTCCAGCACCACCGCCACCCGTACCGCCGCCCCCGCCGCCACCTCGACGATCCGCCCGCTGATCGGGACCGGCGTCCTGGCCATCGCGGTGGCCAGCGCCGCGACCTCGGCGGTGGCCGCCGCCGGGCACGCCGCGGGGATCAGCCTCGACGTCAGCGGCGCCCCGATCCCGGTCCTCGGATTCGCCACGCTGACCGCCGTCTTCTCCCTCGTCGGCCTGATTCTCGCCGCGGTACTGTCCCGGGTGGCCCGCCGCCCGCGTACCGTCTTCGTCCGCAGCACCGTGGTGCTCACCGCGCTGTCGCTCGTGCCCGACGCGATCGCCGACGCGACGACCGCCACCAAGGCGCTGCTGATGGTGACGCACCTGGTCGCCGCCGCCATCGTCATCCCGGCCGTGGCGCGCCGGCTCGCCGCCTGACACCTGTCCCCCACCACCCGCAGGGAGCGAAGATGAAGCAGTACATGTTGTCCGTGCACTCCGTCGAGGGCGCGCCGACGCCGACGGACGAGGAGATGCAGACCGCGTTCGCCCAGGTCGACAAGATCAACAACGAGTTGCGGACCGCGGGCGCCTGGGTGTTCGGCGGCGGCCTGCTGCCACCGGACAGCGCCACCGTCGTCCGGGTCGACAGCGGCTCGACCACCGTCACCGACGGCCCGTTCGCCGAGACGAAGGAACAGCTCGGCGGGTTCTGGGTGATCCGCTGCGAGGATCTCGACCAGGCGCTCGCCTGGGCCGGGAAGTGCGCGCAGGCCTGCATGAACCCGGTCGAGGTGCGGCCCTTCCAGGACGAGGACTGACCGGACACCCGGGCGGAACCGACATGGACCTGACCGGCATCTACCGGGCGGAGTACGGCCGCTGCGTGGCCACCCTGGTCCGCCTCCTCGGCGACATCGGCCTCGCCGAGGAGGCCGTCCAGGACGCGTTCGCGGTGGCCCTGCAGAAGTGGGACGTACCGCCACCCAACCCCGGCGCGTGGATCGTGACCACCGCCCGCAACCGGGCCATCGACCGGCTACGCCGGGAGTCCACCCGCGAGGCCCGGCACGCCGAGGCCCTGCTGCTGCACCAGCCCGACGAGCCGAAGGAGGTGGGACCGGTGTACGACGACCAACTGCGACTGATCTTCACCTGCTGCCACCCGGCTCTGGCGCCGCTCGCGCAGACCGCCCTCACCCTGCGCCTGCTCGGCGGGCTGGAGGTGCCGGAGATCGCCCGGGCCTACCTGGTGCCCGAGGCGACCGTGGCCCAGCGCATCGTCCGCGCCAAGAAGAAGATCCGGGACGCCGCCATCCCGTACCGGGTGCCCGCGGCCGAGGAACTGCCGGCCCGGCTACCGCCGGTGCTGACCGTGCTCTACCTGATCTTCAACGAGGGCTACACGTCGACCTCCGGCGCGCTGCTGCGCACCGACCTGTGCCTGGAGGCGATCCGCCTGGCCCGGGAACTCGCCGCGCTGATGCCGGACGAACCCGAGGTGCTCGGCCTGCTCGCCCTGCTGCTGCTGATCGAGGCCCGGCGCCCGGCCCGGGTCGGCCCGGCCGGCGAACTGGTGACGCTCGCCGACCAGGACCGGTCGCTCTGGCACCGGGAGCTGATCGACGAGGGCCATGCTCTGGTACGCCGCTGCCTGCGCGGCAACCGGCCCGGCCCGTACCAGATCCAGGCCGCCATCAACGCCGTGCACACCGACGGGCCGGCCACCGACTGGGCGCAGGTGCTGGCGCTGTACGACCAGCTTCTCCGGCACGCCCCGACACCGGTGGTCGCGCTCAACCGGGCGGTCGCCGTCGCCGAGGTGCACGGCCCGGCGCTGGCCCTCGCCACCCTGGAGTCCGTGGACCTGCCCGGTTACCACCTGCTGCCGGCCACCCGCGCCGAGTTGCTGGCCCGGCTCGGGCGCGACGCCGAGGCGCGCGCCGCGTACGACGAGGCCATCGCGCTGGCCACCAACGACACCGAGCGGGCCTTCCTGCAGACCCGCCGCTCCCGCCTGGCGCTCTAGCGGAACAACCCGCGCGAGCCGGTCAGCCGGTACGCCGCCGGCGGCCCAGCACCACGCCGGCCACCCCGGTCAGCAGCAGCGCGAGGCCCACCGCGCCGATCGCCCCCGAGGCCGGACCGGTGATCGGCAGGCCGCCACCGGCGCCCTGGCCGTCGCCGCCCGCACCTGAGCCCTGGCCGTCGCCGCCGGTACCCGCGCCGGCCGGTGCGCGCACCGTGATGGCGGCCTTGTTGTCGGACTTCGGGGACTCGTCGACGAACAGGTCGTCGCATCCCCGGCAGGGCCGGTTGACCTCGACCACGCCCGGGGTCACGGACGCGGCGGTGACCCGCAACCGGATCGGGAACGTCTGGGTGCGGCCGGCGACCAGCACCGGGTCGGCGAGGCACTCGTACTGCCGCCGGCCGGGTTTGCCGGCGGAGCCGTCCCACCGCGAGATTCCGCCGTCGACCAGCGGATAGCAGGTGTCCGGCACGGCGGTCGCGGTGGTACCGACCGGGATCGAGACGAAGACCCACACCGAGCCGCCGGGCACCTGGGTGCCGTCCAGGGTGGCCGGTCCGGCGTTGCGGACGCCGACCCCGGCGGTGACCACGTCACCGGGCTTCGCGGTGAGGCGGGCGCCGACGGCCACCAGGTTGGGTGCCTTCCGCCCGGTGACCGCCACCTGGAGGAACGCCGTGTTGTCCGAGGCGTCCGGGTCCGCCTGGGCGGAGGCGGCGGCCGTGGCGGTCGGGGTCAGCGTCAGCACGCCGCCGGTGCCCGGCCGGCCGAGTCCCTGGTAGTCGCCGTTGGTCAGGAACGTCCGGAGGTCGGTGAACTCGTCGCTGGTCATCCACTCCGTCTGGGCGTACTGGGTGCTCGGCGCGTAGGTGTCCGGGCGCAGCCGGGTCGGCAGCGTCGCCCGGTAGCTCGCCCCGGGCGCCAGGTCCTGGTCGAAGGTGCAGGCCCGGAGCTGGTCGCCGTCGTAGAAGCAGTTCCGGTACCGCTGTCCGGCGGCGAACGAGTACGGCGCCCGGAGCAGGATCGCGGCGCCGTCCGCAGCGATCGGGCCGTCGTTGCGGACCCGCAGCGGCACACCGAACGACGCCCCGGGCGCGGCGGTGAGTTCGACCTCGGCGGTGGCGTCCAGGTCGACGGCGTCACCGACCCGGACCACCGCGGTGGTGGTGACCGGCGCCAGGTTGTCGGCGGTGAGGGTCACCGACAGCGAGCCCACCGTGCCGGGCACCGCGTCCGCCCCCGCGCCGATGTACCCGACGAAATCGAGCCTGGTCCCGGCCGCGCCGGGCCGCACCGTGATCGGACTCAGGGTGCACTGCATCGTCTTGCTGGCGTCCTGGCCACACGGGCCCGGTGTGCCGGTGCCGAGCAGCAGGACGCCGGTCAGGTTGTCGCTCAGGCGCAGGTTCAGCACGCCGCCGGTGAGCGGCGTGGGGCGCTGGGCGTACACGACGGCGGACAGTCCCTGCGAACCCCCGGGTGCCAGGGTGACGTCCCGGAAACGCAGGCCGACGCCGGCCGCCGGGGCCGCCGCGGCCGGCACCACGGCCGGGGCGAGCAACAGGGTCGCCACGGCCGGCAGGGCGACCAACAGTCGCCGGACCAGGCGCGGACCACGAGGAGGTCGCATCGGGGCTCCGATCAGTCGATGCCCAGCGACGTCCGCAGGAAGGCCAGCTCGAACTCCCAGAGCCGGTCCGCCACGGCACCCATGTGGGAGGCGCCGGGCAGCGGCAGCACGGTGTGCGGGCGGCCCGCGGACAGCAGGGCGGCGGAGAGTTTCATGGTGTGTACCGGCAGCACGTTGTCGTCGAGCAGGCCGTGGATGAGCAGCAGCGGACGGCGCAGGTTCGGGGCGTCGGCGATGAGCGAGGCATGAGCGTACCCCTCGGGGTTCTCCGACGGCAGACCCAACGTGCGTTCCTGCCAGTGCGAGCTGTAGAGCAGCTGGTCGGTGACCGGGGCTCCGGCCGACGCGGCATGGAACACGTCGGGGCGGCGCAGCACCGCCAGGGCCGCCAGGTAGCCGCCGGCCGACCAGCCGCGGATGCCCACCCGCTCCAGGTCGAGGTCGCCGTACCGCTCCGCCGCGGCGTGCAGCGCGTCCACCTGGTCCTGCACGCGGGGCCCGGCGTGGTCGTCGCCGCGGGCGCGTTCCCAGCGGGGGCCGCGCCCGGGTGTGCCCCGGCCGTCCGCCACGACCACCGCGAACCCCTGGTCGGCGAACCACTGCGAGTCCCAGAACCAGGACCGGGCGGCGACCGCCCGTTGCGCGGCGGAGCCACCGTACGGGTCCATCAGCACCGGCAGGCGGGCCGAGCCCGGCTCGTGTCCGGTCGGGAAGAGCACCGCGGTCCGTAGCTCCCGCTCGCCCAGCGCCATCAGGTGCACCACCGGGCGGATCGGCGATTCGGCCGCGACGCTGCGCAGCGGCAGACCGTCCACCGTGACCGTCTCGCCGTCCGGCGTCCGCGCGTCCACCACGGTCAGCCCGGCCGCCCGGCGACCGCCGTGCAGCCCGGGCGACGTGGTGACCCGGACCGGGCCGTCGTCCGCCGACCAGGTCCAGAGGTGGCGCTCGGTCGGGTCCTCGCGGCCGGCGAACAGCACGGTGTCGCCGTCGACCGAGAGCACCTCCTCCATCTGCAGGCCCGGCGGGGTAACCGGCGTGCCGTCGACGGTGAGCCGCCGGGTGTCGCCGTCGTCGACCGTCCACAGCAGAGCGCCGGACGCGGTGTGCGCCGGCACGCCCTCGACGATCGTCGTCCACCCCGGGTCGGTGTCCTCACGCAGCAGCGTGGTGCCGCCGGTGGCCGGGTCGGCGGTCAGCACCCGCATCACCGTCTGGCGCCGGTTCTGTACGACCACCAGCAGCGCCGCCGCGTCCCACACCACCCGGGTCACGTACTCGAAGGCGGCGCGGTCCCAGTTGACCGGGACGCGGCTGCCGTCCAGGCCGAGCACGTACAGGCTGACGTCCGCGTTCGGGGTGCCGGCGGCCGGGTAGCGCAGCGCGGTCGGCGGTCGTTCCGGGTGGGCCGGGTCGGCGATGTACCACACCTGCACCGGCGCGTTGTCCACCCGGGCCGCGACCAGGCTCCGGCCGTCGGGCGCCCACCAGAAGCCCTCGAACCGGTCCATCGACTCGGACGCCTCGTGCTCGGCCTGCCCCCAGGACACCTCCGGGCCGTCCGGCTCGGCGAGCGCCCGGTCGTCCGTGCCGTCGCGGCCGATCACCCGCAGCTCGGCGTCGCACACGTACGCCACCGTGTGGCCGGTCGGGTCGATCCGCGCCTCGGCGGCCGGCTCCCGGGCGTCCAGATCGGTGACCTCAGCGGTGGCGATGTCCACCGTGTACAGCCGGCCGGCCACGGTGAAGACGGCGGTGCGCACCGCGGCGTCGGTGGCGTACGACCCGATGCCGGACGCGCGGTCCCGGGCCCGCTCGCGCCGTGCGCGTTCCCGCTCGGACAGCGGCGCGCCGTCCGCCACGCCCAGCGCCGCCGCGTCCACCAGCAGCCGCTCCTCCCCCGTGGCGACCTCGTAGGACCAGAGGTGACCGACCGGGTCGGTGCCCCCGTTCGACCGCAGGAACAACACCCGTGAGCCGTCCGGGGCCACCACGAAGTGGCGTGCCCGGCCGAGCGCGAAGCCTTGGGTACGGGCGACCAGCCCGGGGTACGACGTCATGCCGACAGTCTTCAGCAACGCCGCCCGGACGGCTGCCCCGTTCCGCTACCCCGCACGCCATTCGCCGAGGTGCTCCGCGACGAAGGCGCGCATCGGGACCGGCGGCGTCCCGGTCACCTCCGCCACGGCCGGCGAGGTCTCCGCGAAGTCGCCCCGCCGGACCCGGTCGAAGACCTCGGCGTACAGGTCCGCGGTCCATGCGTCGAGCCCCTCGATGGCCTGCCGCACGGGCGGGTCGTCCGCGCGGACCGGCTGCCCGAGCTGTGCGGACAGTTCCGCCGCGACCTCCTCGACGGTCAGCACCGCCGGCCCGGTCAGCGTGTACGCCCGCGCGTGGTGCCGGCCGGGATCGCCGAGCGCGGCCACCGCCACGGCGGCGATGTCCCGGGCGTCGACCCAGGCGATCGGCGCACCACCGGACGGCAGGCCGAAGACCCGGTCGGTCCGGATGCTGTCCCGGTAGAACCGGGCGTCCGTCAGGACCTGGTGGAACCAGGACGGCCGGAGCAGGGTCCAGCCGGCCGCCCCGGCGACGACCGCGTCCTCCACCCGGCGGGCCCAGTGCCCGGCGGGCATCCGCTCGGCGCCCTGCTCGGACAGCAGCACCACGTGGGCGGTGGGACGGAGGCCGACCAGGCGGGCGGCGAGGTCGGGGGCGTCGGGCCGGTCGGGCCGCATCAGATAGATCGCGTCCACCCCGTCGACCGCTTCCGGCCAGGTCGACGGGTCGGACCAGTCGAACCGGACCGGGCGCACCGACGGCGACGGCTCCCCGGCGGGCCGGGACGATCCGGCGCGGACCACGACGTCGGCGTGCCGCAGCCGGCGGACCACCTCGCGGCCGGTCTTGCCCCGGGCGCCGGTGACCAGGACGGTGCGGGTCATGGCAGCTCCCCGGGTCGGACGTGCCACCCGGGAGCTCGGCGCTTGCCTCCGACGGTCATCGGAACCTCCTCCGGTAGATGCTTTATCCACTCAAGCATCATGCTCGCACGGAAAGTTTAGGGACTCAAGCTTTTTGCTAGAGTGGTCGCATGGCCGTACCGTCCGGGCCCGTCGCCGCGTCCACCGAGGCCGAACGGGCCATGTTCGACTTCGTCGACGCCTACGACCGTGCCTACGAGACCGCCGCCGTGCGGCACGGGCTCACCGCGGCACAGGCCTGCGTGCTCGGGCGCCTCGCCGACCCGCGCGGCATGCGCGAACTGGCCGACGAACTGGGCTGCGACGCCTCCAACGTCACCCAGATCATCGCCCGCCTGGAAACCCGCGATCTGGTACGGCGCCGCACCGGTCCGCACGACCGGCGGTCCCGGCAGATCGTCCGCACCCCGGCCGGCAGCACGCTGTACGCGGACTTCGAGGAGTCGTTCGCGTTCGCCCGGTCCGCCATCTCCCAGCTGAGCCCGGCCGAACAGGACCAGCTGGCGACGCTGCTCCGCAAGGCGCTCGGACGCTGAGCTGCCGCCCGGTCCACACTGGACCGGCCCGGCGACCGCTTGCATCATGGGCGGATGCTGCCCACCGTGGACGACTCGTGGGACGTCATCGTGGAGTGGCTGCGCCGGCACTCCCCACCCACGTCGGCGCGGATCCGGCCGCCCGCTTCGGAGGACGACCTCCGCGCCGCCGAGCAGAGCGGGGCCGCTGGTCGAGCGGCGGGAGCATGCCGGTGAACGTGACCCGGCTCCGCCGACGCTATGCCGCCTTCGTGGCCGAACTGCGCGCGGGTGACCTCGGTCCGGCACCGGCCGGCTCCTGGTCCGCCGACCGGGTCGCGGCGCACGTGGTCCGCACCACCGAACTGCTGCTCACCACCGCCCGGGCGGTGCTCGCCGACGATCCGGCCGGCCGGGAGCAGCAGCAGACCGCGGCGTGGACCGCGCGGGACTGGACGCGGTTCCGGGAGTTGCGGGGCGCCGCGGAGCAGGCCGCCGTATCACTCGCCGCCGGTGTACGTCGCCGACCGGCCGGCCAGATCCACGGTGAAGAACAGCTCACCACCGGCGCCGATCGGGTCCTCGGCGGAGTCCGGCAGGAGCCGTGCCCGCTTGAAGGTCAGCCGCCACACCTGGCTGCCGAGCTGGAGTTCGGCCTGGATCAGCCGGTAGTCCTCCGGCCGGTCGTCCGGCGGGAACGAGCGTTCGGCGAGGGCAATCGCCTCGGTCAGGGCCGTCGCGGTACTCAACTCGGTCACAGCTCACCTTCTCGCCGACATTCGACCACGGATCGGGTCCGGTCGTCACGCGTCGTCACGGGCCGGGCGCCGGACCGGGCGGTGGTGCCGGCGGGGCGTTCCAGCCCTTCGCCGTGGCATAGGCGCGGACCCCGTTGATCAGGCCGTTCAGCACGGCCTGACCGGCGGCGTAGCCACGCCCGCCGCTGCCCGGCTTGTCGGTCGTGGTGATCAGCACGTTCCACCGGGCGATCACGGCCTGGTTGAACGTGCGGAGCCGGGCCGCGACCAGTGGTTCGAGCGCCACCCGCGCGGCCGCCGCGTCGGCCGCCGACGCCTTCGGAATGCTGATGGCGTCGAGATCGGTGTTCGTCTGGGCCCAGTTGCCGGCGGGTAGCGCGTCGCCGAGGTAGTCGCCGTCCCAGTGCGCGTTCTCGTGGGCCGACGATGCTGCCGTGCTGTGCCAGTTCGGCCCGCGGCCACCGCCGACCGTGTCGTAGTCGGTCATGTCGTCGATCGCCGCCTGCCAGTGGTTCGGCGAGCCGGCGGTGTTGTTGATGTTGCCGCCGTCGACCGGGTTGGCGGTGTTCGGCACCGTCATCGAGCTGGGCGCGCTCGGCCAGTCGGTGACGTGCATCTCGCCGGTCAGCCGCAGGGCGGTCACATCGACCTTCCAGGTCGCTCCGGTGTCCACCACCGCCCAGGTCAGCGTCGGCCGGCCCGGGGTGCAGTCGTTGCCACCGCCGTTGTGCCGGTTCGGCCCGCCGCCCGGTGCGACGGTCTGGAACGCGCTGAGCGCGTCGAGGTCGACCGTGACCCCGCCCGCCCGGGCCGGCACCGGGGCCGGCGATCCGCCGGACACGGTGGCGGCGACCCCCTCCGCGGCGACCAGGACCGGCTCCTCGTCACGCAGCGTCTGGTCGGGATCGGTCTCCCCGAAGCCCGCTTCCGCGGCGCCCAGGACGCGACTGGTCGCCGCGTTGCCGGCGGAGCCCTGCAGCGACAGCACGGCCGCCGGCGTGAGGTGGGCCGGCCGGCCGGACGCCTGGAACGGCACCACCGACGGTCCGGGCGCGCGCCACGGCCCCGGCAGGTCCTCCTCGGCCGCGGCCTCCGTGCCCGCTCGCACTCGATCCATGGGTTTCGTACCCTCCGGCGGTGGAATGCCCCTGGCGTCATTGTCGGCGACCGGCAGCGGGGCCGGAAGGCCCCACGGGCAGCCCTTCGGGCAACCCGGATCCGGCCGTACCGGTTGACCTGAAGTCCGCTCGAGGTTGCAGCATGGCGGGATGACCGAGACGGACGAGGTGCGCCGGGCGCTGGACCGGCAGCAGACGGTGGAGATCACCACGATCGGGCGCCGGAGCGGGCAGCCACGTCGCATCGAGACCTGGCGCTACCGGGCCGGCGGGCGGTACTGGCTGACCGGCAGCCCCGGGTCGCGCGACTGGTACGCCAACCTGGTGGCCCATCCCCGCTTCACGCTGCACCTGACCGGCCTGGATCTGCCGGTACGCGGCCGGGTGGTCACCGATCAGCAGGAACGCACCCGGGTGTTCCGGGAGATCGTGCCGGGTCTGTCCTGGGCGGGCGACGTGGGGACCTGGATCGACGGCAGTCCCCTGGTGGAGATCGAACTGGCCTGATCGGGTGTCCGCATCGGATTCTCCGACCGATCCGCCGATCGCCGCACCGCCCCGCGGACGCTTAGGCTGCCGGCACTGCAGGCGACGTCCGGGAGCGGATATGACCGAGGCTGACACGTTCGTGTTCGACCGCTTCTCCGCGTCGCATCTGGACGATCCCTACCCGCTCTACCGGCGGGCGCGCGCCGAGGCGCCGGTGCACTTCGCGGACGCGTTCGGCGTCTGGGTGGTCACCCGGCACGACGATGTGCAGACCGTGCTCACCGACGTCGAGCGGTTCTCGTCGGCGTTCGGCATCCGTACCCCCCTGGTCGCGGCGGACGGCGTGCGGGAGATCCTCGCCACCGGCCACCCCGAGGTGCCGGCGCTGCTGAACGAGGACCCGCCGGCGCACACCCGTACCCGGGCCCTGGTCGCCGCGGCGTTCTCGCCGCGCCGGACCCGTCAGCTGGCGCCGCGCGTCCAACAGCTCACCGACGCGCTGATCGACGGCTTCGCCGACGACGGCCGGGCCGACCTGGTGGGCCGGTTCGCCCTGCCGCTTCCGCTGCAGGTCATCTGCGAACTGATCGGCATCGACCCGGCGGACGCCGGACAGGTGCGGGCGTGGACCGAGGAACTGAAGACGCTCACCTCGTTCGACGTGACGCCGGAACGCCAGCGCGCGGCCGCGCACCAGTCCGTCGCGTTCGAGAAGTACCTGGCCGGCCTCGTCGAGGCCCGCCGTGCCGACCCGCGCGACGACCTGCTCACCGACCTGCTGGCCGCCGAGGCCCCGGAGCACAGCGGCTGGCGGTTCTCCACCACCGAGCTGGTCAGCCTGCTGCTCACGTTGATCTTCGGCGGGCACGAGACCACCGCGAACCTGATCGGCAGCGCGCTGCTGCTGCTTCTCCGCGACCCCGGCCTGGCCGCGGCGGTCGCCGCCGATCCGGCCCGGGCCGATCCGCTCATCGAGGAGACGCTGCGCGCCGATCCCCCGGTACAGGGCTCGTTCCGCACCGTGGTGGCCGACACCGAACTGGCCGGCGTCCGCATCCCGGCCGGCGCGCAGGTGTTCGCGGTGATCGGTGCCGCCAACCGCGACCCCGCCGCCACCACCGATCCGGACACCTTCGACCCGGGCCGCGAACGCCCCGACCGGCACCTGGCGTTCGGCCGGGGCATCCACTTCTGCGTCGGCGCGGCCCTGGCCCGGCTGGAGGCGCGCACGGCGATCACCACCCTGGTACGACGGCTGCCCGGCATCCGGCTCGCCGACGGCTTCCACGCGCCGTACCTGGCCAATCTCCTGCACCGTGGCCCGATCCGCCTCGACGCGGTCTGGCCCCGGCCCTGAGCCGCCGGGCGGCGCGCCGCCGGGCCTGGTGGCGCGCCGGTCCACGGAGGACAATCCTCCCCGTCACCTGAGGGAGGAACCGACATGACGGCTCTCGCACTCGAAGTGGTCACCATCCCGGTCGCCGATCTGGACCGCGCCAAGGAGTTCTACGCCGGCCTGGGCTGGCGGCTCGACGCCGACTTCGTCCTCGGCGGGCGGCGGGCCATCCAGTTCACGCCGCCGGGTTCCGCCTGCTCGATCCACTTCAGCACCGGCAACCCGGCGGTCCCGCCCGGATCGGCACAGGGGCTGTTCCTGGTCGTTCCCGACATCGCGGCGGCCCGCGACGACCTGGCCCGGCGCGGCGTCACCACCGGCGGAATCTTCCACCTCACGCCGGACGGCCGGGCCGACGGCCCGGCACCCGACCGCGGCACCTACAACTCGTACTCCGCGTTCACCGATCCGGACGGCAACGGCTGGCTGCTGCAGGAGGTGACCACCCGGCTGCCCGGCCGCATCGACCCCGGGACCGCCTCCTTCGCCACGGTGGCCGAGCTGGCCGGCGCGCTGCGGCGCGCCGAGGCCGCGCACGGCGAACACGAGAAGCGCACCGGGGTACGCGATGAGGACTGGCCCGACTGGTACGCGCGGTTCATGGTGAGCGAGCAGGACGGCACCGCCCCACCCAGCTAGGGCGGTCATCGACGTGGGGGCCGGTGTCGTCCGGCGGCGGCCTGGCCGCCGCCGGCTCACACGTGCGCGGTGACGATCCAGGCGCGGGAGTCGAACCAGACGCCGTCGTCGCGCAGACGCGCGGCGCATTCCCGGCGCAGCCGCTCCTCCACCCGGCCCGCGGCCTCGGGATCCGACCGGGTCAGGATCTCGCTGGTGCAGGTGAAGCCGCGGACCCAGTCGAGGGCGGCGGCCACGTCCGGGCCGTACCAGACCGGCTCGCGGACGTCCGCGAACGCGACGTCGTGGAAGCCCGCGTCCCGCAGGATCTCCCGCACGGCCGGCGGGTCGGCCAGCGCGAACGGGTCCGGTCCGGGTCGGGCGCCGTCCACCGCCCCACCGGCCGCGGCGAGGGACCGGCGGACGGCGACGTCCCATTCGTTGCGCTCCGCCGCCTGCCAGACCATCATCACCAGCCGCCCGGCCGGCCGCAGCGCGCGGCCGAGGTTGGTGAACGCGGCGACCGGGTCGGCGAAGAACATCGTGCCGAACCGGCTGATCGCCACGTCGAAGCGGGCCGGCGGAAAGCGGTGCACCTGCGCGTCGGCCCGTTCGAAGGTGACGTTGCGGAGGCCCTGCGCCCGGGCCAGCTCACGGGCGCGGGCGATCGCGGGCGCCGACACGTCGACACCCAGGGCACTGCCCGCGCCGGCCGCCCGGGCGGCGTCCCGGGTGGTCTGCCCGGCCCCGCAGCCGACGTCCAGGACGTGATCGGTGACGCGGACGCCGGCCGCCCGGCGCAACACCTCGTGATGCCGGCGCAGCTCGGCGTCGTACCCTGCGGCGTGTCCCATCGCGGTCCCTCCCGGCGCCCGGCCGACCGGGGCCGCGCCCCAGGTTAGGCGACCGGCCGGTCGCCGTCATGGTGACCGCTCCCTCGATGGTCGCCGTCGGCCGGGCCGGGCCGGGCCGGTGCCGCCCCCGGTCGCGATCGCGGTGTGGACCGTCTCCATTAGCATTGCCGCGTTCTGCAACTGGCTGCTGAGACGAGGCGACATGCGGTGGTTCCGGCGCGGGCTGGGAAAGCGGCAGGTGGAGCATGACCCGGACCGGCAGGCCGCGCTGTTCCACGAGGTACGGGACCGCTTCGGCGCGCACGTCCAGATGCGGTTCCCGGACCAGGTGGACGCGATCGCCGGGCTGCTGGACGGCGACGACGGGCTGACCGTGGCGGCCGCGATCCTGCGCGAGTTCGCCGACGCCGCGTACGCCGACATGCTCGCGCAGGCGGCCGACCTGCAGCGGCGTACCGGACGCGGGCTCGCCGTCGACCGCCGCAACTACCGGCCCATGTGGAAGGCGGCCGGGCCCTACCTGCGGTGGCCGCTGTTCGCGCTGCCCGGCGGGCTCCACCCGTACGTGCACGTGGCCGGGGCGGTCACGGTGGTCGGGGCCCGGTCCCGCCGGATCGTCCGGGTGACCGAACCGGAGCCCCTGCTGGCGCACCTGTTCGAGGTGCTCGACCTCACCGTCGCCGGCTGGGAGTTCGCCCGGGTCCGGGTGGACGTGGACGCGGCCTCCCTGGCCGACCGGCTGATCACCGGCGCCCGGGAGCTGCGCTCGGCGATGTCGGACCCGCCGCCGCTGCCGCCGCCGGTCCGCGAACTGATGCGCCGCAACAACGTCATCGACGTCCACCATCCCACCGAGAACCGGATCGCCGGCGGCATCAACCCCGGCAAGGACATGCGCGAGTCGCTGCTGATCTGAGCGCTCGGGGCGGCCCTCCCCGGGGAAGGCGGCATCCGGGCGCCGAGCCCACCGTCGGTCCGCGCACCGGGCACCTCGGCACGCGCCGCCGGATGCGTCTCAGTCGACGTCGTTGGTGAGCATCTCGTAGGCGCCGGGGTCCAGGTCGGTGACGCCCTTCGGGACGGGCTGCTCGGGCGTCTCGCCGTACCGGGTGATGGTGATGACCACCGGCGGGTCGGCGGGCGCGGTCGGCGCGTCGGACGGGAAGCCGGCCGGCGGCTGCGAGGCCGGCGCCTCGAGCTGGCCGGGTACCTCGACGGTCAGCTCGGTCAGCCGGCCCTGGGCGTCCAGCCGGGCCCGGTACGGCATCGCCGAGGCCCGCGGGCCGTAGAAGTAGTACGGATCGTTCGCGAAGACCCCCAGCTCGGCGTCCACCTTGGTGGCGTCCAGCGTGCCGGTGACGGTGTCGCCGTCGCGCCGGGCGGTGACCGCCGCCGTGACCAGTTCGGTCGCGCCGGTGACGTCGGGCTTCTCCGCGGTGGGCACCGGCGGCATCCGCTCCAGGCCGCTGAGGTCCTCTTCGGCCGCGGCGGCGGTGAGGCGCTTCTCGTCGGCCCGGACCCAGTGGGTACCGTCCAGCACCGCCATCACCCGTCGCACCCGGGCCAGTTCGGCCCGCTGCTTCGCGTCGGCGTCGCCGGCATGCTTCTGGTAGAGCTTCGCCCAGGATGCGTAGCCGTCGCCGTGGATGCGGTAGCGCAGGTAGAACCCCGACCCGGTACGCAGCACCGACGGGCCGTGACCCTGGGCGATCAGCGAGCTGCCCGGCAGGTGGACGGCGCCCTCGGACTGGCCGCCGCCGGTCCGGGTGAACGTGTAGTTGCCGGCCCGCACGCCGCCGAGGGAACCCTCCAGCGCCCGCCTGGCGTCGGCGGAGTCGCCGGGCGGCGTGGACGGGGTGGCGTTCGCGCAACCGGCGAGGCCGAGCACGGCGGCGAGCGCGGCGACCCGGGCGATCTTCAGGATCATGGCAGCAATGTAGGCAACCCGCACCAGGGGCACCCGGCCGCCACGCACAACTCCGCCCCCGTCCACGATCACCCCGACGCCCGCCTCGGTGGAACACCAGCGTGGTTATCCGGCCCTCATAACGACGCTGGTGTTCCACTGGAGCGCTCCAGTGGAACACCAGCGTCGTTACGGGCACCCGACAACTACCGCGGTGTTCCACAGAGGTGATCTCAGCGAGGTGGCGCGACGGGCGCGTCAGATCTTGGCGGCCCGGTCGAATCGGAACTCGGCACCGATGATCGCGCTCCGAAGCGACCCGCCGCCGAACCACGAGATCGAGGATCGGCGCGATAGGGGGTCACGTGAGGCCCTCACCAAGGCTGGTGATCACCTACCGAGGGCCCACGCCCTCCGCATCTCATGCCCGTCTCCAGCGGATTGCCCGTGTCGCACCCCGAGCATTCGTTACTGAGATCACCTGGAACACCGGCACCGAGCGAACAACGGCATGGACGGGCTCGGCGATACCTGCCGGGAGTCCGCACCCCGGTGAAACGCCCCCGCCGGCCGCCCTGAGATCGCCTCAGGGGATTCGATGACCATGGATCAGTTCAATCGACGTTGAAGAATACTCTCAAGTATCCCTTAAGAATGGCTTAGACCGAGCGTCCGGGGATGACCTGATTCGCCCGCACGTGTCTAATCGTCATGCTCCACCGGCCGCGCCGTGGTTTGCGTTATTCCACCAGTTCTGCTTCGACGGAGGCATGTTCGTGCGACTTTCCCCATTTTCGAACCGTTCCCGGACCCCGGTGCGGATCGCCACCTTCCTGACGGTCGGGGTACTGGGCGTCGCCGGCACGGCGTACGCCGCCGTGACCATCGCCGAGTCGCCGGACTTCGCCAGCACTCTGGTGGCGGCCCACTCCGGCCAGTGCCTCACGGTGCCGGCCCGGGACGCCCTGAGCCTGCGCCAGGCACCGTGCGACGGCAGCGACCAGCAGAGGTTCGAGTTCCTCCGGGCCGGGTCGGACGCCTACCAGATCCGTAGCGTGGCCTGGGACGCGTGCCTGGACGTGCACCGCGCACGGGTGGACAACGGCACGCCACTGACCTCCACCGGCCGGTGCACCGGGCGGGGCAACCAGCGGTTCGGCCTGCGCCCGGCCGCGGCGGAGAAGTCGTACATGGTGGTGGCCGCGCACTCCGGCAAGTGTCTGGACGTCTTCTCCGGCAGCCAGAACGCCGGGGCGCACGTCCTCCAGTGGGCCTGCGGCGACGCCCGGACCGCCGGCAACGAGGTGTGGCGCATCGAGACCGCGGCGCCCAGCCTGCCGGCCGACGGCGCGGCCACCACCGGCACCGGCACCGCGACCGCCGCGCCGCCGTCGACCGGCACCGGACCTGGCAGCGGACCCGGCACCGGGACGGAGGCGCCGGCCAGTTCGGCACCGGCACCGGCGGCGACCGGCGTGGACGATCCCACCGGGACCGGCGACGCCTCCGCCCGTACCCCGGACAATCCGCTCTGGGGCAAGGAACCGCCCCCGGCCGGCGCGCCCCGCAGCCGGGCCTACGACCTGCTCCTCGGCGACAGCGAGAAGGGCTACCGGCCGCGCGGCGCCGAGTGCGGCACGGAGATCCACGCCCGGTACTGGGTGTTCGGCGCGGACGGCAAGGTGTACCCGACCTGGCACCCGGCCCGGGACGCTAGCGGCTGCGCGTTCGGGCACGAGCACGGCGCCGACCCGCGGACGTCGAACCTGTTCGGCAAGACCGGCCTGCCCGCGTTCGGCTACGTCAACGAGCAGCTGGCGCCGAGCGACCCGGCCAGCCAGCGCAACGAGGACCACTACGGCTACAAGCTGTTCGCCGAGAACGACTTCCCGGTCGTCAAGGGCGACGTGGTGACCAACCCGAACCGCCCGGGCGGCACCACGCAGAAGACCTGCAGCGCGCTGGCCATGGTGCACCAGGGCACCCACTCGCCGGACGCGTTCGCCAGCAACGAGCACGAGATGAACCTCAATCTGACGTGTACGTACGCGGACAACGGCGAGGTCATCGCGACCCGGTTCAAGGCGCTGGTGCCGTTCGGCCACCCGGGCAGTTTCGTCAGCCCGTGCAGCTTCCAGGAGGTGAAGAACACCGGAACCGCGTCGCCGGCCAACTCGCGGGACGTACCGAAGGGACGCGGCGATCTGTTCGGCACGGTGTCCGGCCGGACCATTCCCGACGTGTCGTGCGTCGACAAGCTGCGCGACGGCGGCGACATGCTGAACACCACCCACGAGTTCTGGAACCCGCGGTTCAACGTGTCGGAAGGCAGGCTCACGTTCCGGTCCGACTCGATGTTCTACGTGCTCAACCCGGCCCGCTACTACGACCCGGCCCAGCCGAAGAAGCTCGCCCACACGATCGACCTGTGCTATTCGGTGCCGGGCCTGCGCGACCGCGGTTCGTTCGGCTCGTGCAGGGACGTCCAGGACGGCGTCGCCTGGGACAGCACCGCCTCGCCGTTCAACGGGTGCGGCCGGCAGTTCTTCTCGATGTTCGCGTTGCAGAACACCGGCCCGGCCACCTGGTACACCGACGTGCACGGGCTGCGGTTCTCGGAGACGCCGTTCACCGGCGCCATCGCGCAGAGCTTCGAGGGCAACCATGCCATGCTCGAGGGTCAGGCGCCGCTGCACATCAACTTCAAGAACTACTGCAACAACGGCGCGTTCGGTAATCGCAAGGGCGACGAGGTCCACGCGCCGAACTGACCGATCTCGTCGCAACAACCGGGCCGGCCGTTCGCTCCTCGGCCGGCCCGGCGTACCGTGGATGCATTTCTACGGGGCATTCCGGCGATCCCCATTCGGGTACTCTTATCTGGCGTTACGTTTATTCGGATTTCCACGAGTAGGTAACTCTGCGATATGGAGTGATCACGGTATGGCTAGACAGGTCATTACTCTTTTGACCGACGATCTCGACGGGTCGGAGGCGGACCGCAGCGTCGAATTCGGTCTTGACGGCGTGAACTACACGATCGATCTTTCCGACTCCAATGCCGAGAAGCTGCGTCAGGCGCTGGAGCCGTTCATCGCCGCGGGCACCCGGGTGGGCCGCGGTGGCCTGGAGAGCCGCGGTCCGGGTCGCGGCCGGGGAGCCGTATCGGGCAGCCGGTCGAACCGCGATCAGAACCAGGCGATCCGGGAATGGGCGCTGCAGAACGGCCACGAGGTGTCGGAGCGGGGTCGCATCCCGACGTCGGTGGTGGAGGCCTTCCACCAAGCACACTGACGTGCCCGAGGACCGTCGGTAAGAGACCGTCAGGAACGGGCCGGGGTGGCGAGCATGCCCTCGCAGCTGCGGGCGGCCGCGCGGGCGGCGGTCCGCAGCTCGCGCGCCGAGAACGGATGCTCGGACACCGCCTGCCAGCGGGCCAGGGCCTGCTGGGCGGCCGCGGCGATGCGCGCCGGCGGGGCGTCCGCGGGCAGGCCGAGCCGGTGGTACGCGGCCCCGCCCGCCCCGCCGAGCAGCCGGTCCATCTCGGCCAGTTGTTCGTCGGTGCCGGGCAGCCGGTCGGACCGGATCAGGTGCAGCAGCCGCAGCTCGACGAACTCGTGGGCGCTGGCCCGGATCCGTTCCGCCTCCCCGGCCAGCGCCGAGTCGGACGGCAGGCACTCGTCGATGACGGCGAGCGCGGACCGGGCCTTGAGCACCTCGCTGCGGCCCACGAACTGCGCCTCGAACACGTCCCGCAGCCGGTCGATGCCGCTGTGCGCGGTGAGCGCGCGGGCCAGGTCGGCCGAGTCGTGCACGGCGCGTTCCCGGATCAGCCGCACCGACAGCCGGACCCCGAACAGCCCCAGCCGGTCCAGCACCGGTTGCCGGCCCGGACCGGACCCGCCGAACCGGTCGGCGGTCAGCAGCAGCTCCACCACGTCGGCCATCGGCAGGCCGGCGACCGCGGCCAGCGTCGCGTACTCCTCCTCGCGCAGCGTGGCACCGGCCGCGCCGAGCAGGCCGGCCACCGGGACCACCACCGGGCACAGCCGGCGCAGCCGCTCGTCGGAGGCGTAGCGGCCGGCGACCCGGGCGGCGGCCGCCATGGCGTCCAGCCGGCAGCCGCCGATCTCGTCGGCCCGGGACAGCACCCCGACCGCGTTCACCGGGGTGCCGTTGGACAGCCCGTCGCCGTGGAACGACTCGAGGAACCGCACGTCGCTGCCGTGCATGTGGCGCAACAGGTAGATCACCGCGTCGGTCTGCGCGGCCCGCTCGCCCTCGGCCTCCAGGAACGCCATGGTGCGCAGCGACACGTCGGTGGAGAGCGAGGCGATGCCCGGGGTGTCGATCAGGGTGTGCCGGCGCAGGCGGGCACTGGGTACGCGTACCTCCAGGTGGTCCACCTCGTCGGCGGGACGGCCCAGGTCGATCCGGACCGCGCCGCCGACCCGGTTGAACGGGCGCGGCTCGGCGGTGCCGTCGCGCAGGTACGACTGCACCTGATAGGTGGGACCGTCGGCGTACCAGGTGACGATGCGGGTGCACTCCCCCGCGTCGGTGGGCGCGAGTTCCTCCCCGACGAGCGCGTTGAGGAGCGTGGACTTGCCCGCCTTCACCTTGCCCGCGATGGCCACCCGCAGCGGCTCGTCGACCCGGCGGCGGGCGGTGGCGAGGCGGGCCCGCAGACCGGGATCGCGCAACTCCACGGACGCCCGGTCCAGGAGGGTGCGTACCCGATCGAGGAGGTCCGTCATGAGCGGGACACCGTCCGGCCGAGGCGGTCCAGTTCCCGGCGCTGCGCGGCCAGCTGCTCCGCCCGCCGGGCGCGCTCGTCGTCGGGCAGGGCGGCGGTGGTGCGGACCGCGTCCGCGGCGGCCGCGGCGGAGCGTTCCACCGCCAGCGCGCGGGCCGCGAACTCGTCGCGCAGGAACCGCTGGGTGCGCCGGACCGCCTCGCGCGAGTCGCGGCCCATGTGGAACGAGACGTCGTCGACGTACCGGCGCAGCTCCTGTTTCGCCTGGGCCCGGCGCTGCTGCATCTGGCGTTCGCGTTCGTGCCGGACCAGCCGCCGCCCCAGCGTCATGCCGGCCAGCAGGCCGAGCGGTGCGGCCACGGCCAGGTTGAACAGCGCACCGACCGCGCCCAACATGTAGAAACCGCCGTAGGTGACCCGGGCCGCGGTGAACGCGCCGAGGAACTGCTGCATCCGGGACTTGTCGAAGCTGACGTCCAGGTCGTCCACCTTGCGCAGCGCGGCCTGCGGTGCGGGCAGGTCCACGTCCAGGCTGTCGTACTCGATGTCGAAGCGCTCGGCGACGTCGCGGGCCAGCTGTTCGGTGCGCGCCACCAGCAGCATCAGGTTGTCCACGGCGGCGGCGGTGGCCTCCCGGGCGGCCCAGGCCTGGAAGTCCCGCCAGGTGTCGCGCGGGTCCGACTCGTCGATCAGCTCCTCGCCCTTGCGCACCATCAGGCGCAGCCGTTCACGCAGGTCGTGGTCGACGTCGGCGGTGAGGTCCTGGATGCCGTCGCCGAGCACGGTCTGCCACGAGCCGCCGCTGAGCCAGGCGCTGCGGCGGGTCTTCTCGGCGTACCGGCGGGCGATCTCCGGCGCTTCCTCCGGGGTGGCCGCGGCGGCCTGTTCGGCCGCGACCCGCTCGCGCAGCTGCTCCACCACGAACCCCAGCTCGCTGCGGGCCGCGGTCAGGGCGGCGCCCTCGGCCGCGCCGAGCACGTCCCGGCGGAGCAGGTCGACCAGGCGGGGGAAGCCGGACTCGGCGTTGAGGTCGGCGCTGTTCTGCGACTGGGCGCGCATCCGCAGGAACGAGGAGACCGCGACGATCGGCACGTCCAGCCCGGCGCGCTGCAGATGGCCGCGGTTGATGTCGACGATGCGGCGCCACTCCGCGTACAGGTCGGTCTTGGTGACCACGCAGAACGCCCGCGGGCAGCGCTCCAGCGTGCGCCGCAGGAACTCCACCTCGGGCGCGGTCAGTTCCTGCGCCGCGTCCGTGACGAACAGCGCCGCCCCGGCGAGCGGCAGCATGGCCAGCGTCAGGTTGCCCTGCGCCGAGTCCAGCCCGCCGACGCCGGGCGTGTCGATGAAGGACAGACCCGCGCCCAGCAACCGCCGCTCCAGCCGCACCTCGACGCTGCGCGGCGCGGGCCGGTCGTCAGCCGGGGCGCCCTCGGTGACGTGCCGGCGCAGTTGGTCGAAGGGCACCGGGACCGACTCGGTGCGGCCGTCGGCGCCGGGGATCTGCAGGAAGACCGCGGGCGGTCGGCCGTAGCGCAGCACGGTGGGCACCGCGGTCACGACGTCCGCGTCCACCGGGCAGATGTCGGTCCGCAGCAGCGCGTTGACCAGCGTGCTCTTGCCCTGCTTGAACTCGCCCACCACGGCCACCGCGACGTCGTCGGCACGCAACCGGACGGCGGCGCGCTCGACCCGCTCGGCGAGGTCGGGGCGCTGCGCGCCCGCGGCGATCTGCCGGGCGTTGTCGAGTTCGGCGAGCACGCCGGCGACCGCCTGGCCGCGCCGCGCCGCCGTGGGCGTAACCGTGGCCAACCGCTCCCTCACATCCGTCGACGCAGGCAGGTCAAACAGTACGTGTCCGCGGGTCGCGACGACCACCGCCGCGCTGTCGGAAACCTGCCCTGAGGGTCCCATGGTAGAGAAGTCGATGATCGTGCGTCGGACGGCGCGCAGTCCCGGCCCGCTCTACATTCGCGGTATGACGCACGAGGTGCTGAACCAGCCGCCGCCGCTGGTGGACCACGACGTCGCCGCGGACCCGGCGCTGCTCGACGCGGTCACCCGGGAGGGCGCCGGCTGGGCGGTGGACGACCTGCACCGGCTCGGCCGGCTGGCCGGCACGGCCGAGCCGCAACGCTGGGCCGAGGACGCCGACCGGTACCCGCCGCGACTGCGCACCCACGACCGGTACGGCCACCGCATCGACGAGGTCGAGTTCCACCCGGCCTGGCACCGGCTGATGGACGTCGCGGTCACCGAGGGCCTCGCCGGGGCGCCGTGGACCGACCCGCGCCCCGGTACGCACGTGGCCCGGGCCGCCGGGCTGTTCGTGTGGAGCCAGGTGGAGGCGGGGCACATCTGCCCGATCTCGATGACGTACGCGGTGGTGCCCGCGCTGCGCCACGCGCCGGACCTGGCTGCCGCGTACGAGCCGCTGCTCGCCGCCCGCACCTACCACCCCGGGCTGCGGGCGCCGCTGACCAAGCGCGGGCTGCTCGCCGGGATGGGCATGACCGAGAAGCAGGGCGGGTCGGACGTCCGCGCGAACACCACCACCGCCACCCCGGCCGGCGACGGCTCCTACCGGTTACGCGGTCACAAGTGGTTCACCAGCGCGCCGATGTGCGACCTGTTCCTGGTGCTGGCGCAGGTGCCCGCGGGGCTGACGTGCTTCCTGGTGCCCCGGGTGCTGCCGGACGGCACCCGCAACGTGTTCCGCATCCAGCGGCTGAAGGACAAGCTCGGCAACCGCAGCAACGCCAGCGGCGAACCGGAGTTCGACGACACGGTGGCGTGGCCGGTGGGCGGCGAGGGCCGGGGCGTGCGCACCATTCTCGAGATGGTGGCGATGACCCGGCTGGACTGCGTGACCGGGTCGGCCGCCGGGATGCGTGCCGCACTGGTGCAGGCCGTGCACCACGCCCGGCACCGGCGCGCGTTCGGGGCCCGGCTGGCGGACCAGCCGTTGATGCGCAACGTACTGGCCGACCTGGCCGTGGAGTCGGAGGCGGCCACCGCGCTGGCGATCCGGCTGGCCGGGGCGGTGGACCGGGGCGGCGCGGAGCACCCGTTCCGCCGACTGGCCATCGCGGTCGGCAAGTACTGGGTGTGCAAGCGGCAGCCGGCCGTGGTCGGTGAGGCGCTGGAGTGCCTGGGCGGCAACGGCTACGTGGAGGACTCCGGCCTGCCCCGGCTGTACCGGGACGCGCCGCTCAACTCGATCTGGGAGGGCTCGGGCAACGTCCAGGCCCTCGACGTGCTGCGCACGCTGCGCCGCGAGCCGGACAGCGTGGCGGCGTTCATCGCCGAGGTGACCGCGGCCCGGGGCGCCGACCGGCGGTTCGACGCGGCCCTGGCCGGGCTGGTCGCGCAACTCGCCGACCCGGACGGCGCGGACGGGCAGGCGCGGCGCACGGTGGAGCGGATGGCGCTGGTCCTGCAGGCGTCGCTGCTGATCCGGTACGCGCCGGCGGCCGTCGCGGACGCCTTCTGCGCGAGCCGGCTCGGCGACGGCGGGTACGCGTTCGGCACCCTCCCGCCCGGCGCGGACGCTGCGGCGCTGGTCACACGCGTGCTTCCGGGTTAGGTCCGGGCGCCCGAGCGGCTCAGGTCGGGACCGCCGCCGCCGATGGCACAATGTGCGGTTCAGCAGGCTCTGGTGGGTATGGCTGGCGGTGGGCTCCGCGGCCACCGCCGGCTACTTCCTGTTGCCCCGGGGCTCGCTGACCAGCAGCCTCGCGTACAACGTCATCGGGCTGGCGTCCGGGCTCCTCATCCTGACCGGGGTGCGGCTGCACCGGCCGGAGATGCCGGGCCTGTGGTACTGGTTCGCGGCCGGACAGATCGTCTGGGTGATCGGCGACGTGGTGTGGGAGTACTACGCGTACGTCCGGCACGTCGAGCCGTACCCGTCGGCGGCCGACGTGTTCTACCTGGGCGCGTACCCGTTGCTGATCCTCGGCCTCCTCCCGCTGGTCCGCGGCGGTCGCGGCCGCGACCTGGCCGGGCTGATCGACGCCGCGGTGGTGGGCACGGGGCTCGGGCTGGTGCTCTGGATCTTCGTGCTGGAGCCGATCGCGTCGGACGACAGCGTCGGCTGGACGGAACGGTTGATCAGCACCGCGTACCCGGCGGCGGACGTGCTGCTGCTGGCGCTGCTGGCCCGGCTCTACACGAGCAGCCGCCGGACCACGTCCAGTGTCCGGCTGCTCGCGCTCGCCACGCTGCTGCTGCTGGTCGCGGACATCGGGTACTCGGTGGTCACGCTCTACTCCGACGGGCAGGCCCGGAGCCTCGACGCGCTGTGGCTGATGTCGTACGTCACCTGGGCGGCCGCCGCCCTGCACCCGTCGATGCGGATCAGTGGCACCGACGCGACCGGTACCCGACCGGCCGGCATCGGCCGCGGGCGGCTACTGCTGCTCGCGGCCTGCTCGCTGATCGCGCCGGCCATGCTGTTCCTGCCCGGCGTGGGCGACGACGACGCCGACCGGGCCGCCGTCGCGCTCGGCGCCATGGTGCTGTTCCTGCTGGTGGTCCTGCGGATGTCGGGCTTCGTGCAGCAGGTGCAGCGGCAGGCCGGCCAGCTCGAGGACCTGGCCATGCACGACGACCTCACCGGGCTGGCCAACCGGCGCCGGTTCGAGCAGAAGCTGCGCCAGGCGCTGGGCAGCGGCCCGGTCCTGGTGACGCTGCTCGACCTGGACGGCTTCAAGAAGGTCAACGACGACCTCGGGCACGCCCTCGGCGACCGGTTGATCGTGGAACTGGCCGGACGGCTGCGGGCGACCGTGTGCGCCCGGTCGACGGTGGCCCGGATGGGCGGCGACGAGTTCGCGGTGCTGGTACCGGGTGCCGGGCCGGCGGAGGCCGACCACCTGGTCGACCAGCTCGCCGGGGTGCTGCGGGAACCGGTCCGGGTCGGCGGTCACCAGCTGCTGGTGACCGCGAGCTTCGGCGTCACCGACGGCACCGGCACCGACGACCCGTTCGAGGTGCTCCGCCGGGCCGACGTCGCGATGTACGCCGCGAAGGAAAACGGCGAGCAGCGCCGCCGGTACACCACGGAGCTGGACGAGCGGGCCAGTGCGCAGGCCAGCCTCGGCGCCGAACTGCGCACCGCGCTGGACACCGGCCAGTTCCGGCTGGTGTACCAGCCGATCGTGGCCCTGCCGGAGGGCCGGGTGGTGGCCGTGGAGGCGCTGGTGCGCTGGGCCCACCCGGAACGCGGCCTGGTCAACCCGGCCGACTTCATCGCGGTCGCCGAGCAGAACGGCCTGATCGTCGAGCTGGGCCGGTGGATCCTGCGGACCGCCTGCGAGCAGGCCGCCCGGTGGCGGGCCGACCACGGTGCCGCGGCCCCGGAGAAGATCAGCGTGAACGTCTCGGCCCGGCAGCTGGCCCGGCCCGGATTCGCCGAGGAGGTCGCCGACGCCCTGGCCGACAGCGGCCTGCCCGCGTCCGGCCTGGCGGTGGAGGTGACCGAGACCGCGGTGTTCGAGGGCGGGCAGGCCCTGGAGACGCTGCACGAGCTGCGCCGCCTCGGGGTACGCATCGCGCTCGACGACTTCGGCACCGGCCACTCGTCGCTGGGCCTGCTGCAAACCGTGCCGGTGGACATTCTCAAGGTCGACAAGTCGTTCGTGGACAACATCACCATGGCCGGCCGGCACGCCGTCATCGCCACCGCGCTGATCCAGGTCAGCGACGGTCTCGGGCTGACCGCGGTGGCCGAGGGCGTGGAGACCAGGGAGCAGGCGGACGAGTTGTACCGGCTCGGCTACCGGCTGGTCCAGGGCTTCCACTTCGGCCGCCCGACCGCCGAACCGGACTTCACCCGCACCGGGCAGCTGACCGCCTGACGGTCAGGCCGCCGGCCGCGGACCGCGCAGCGCCGCGATGCTGTCCGCCAGCTCCCGCTGGGTGATCGGCCCCACCTGACCGCCGCGGGCGTCCTGCATCGCCTTGGCCAGCTGCACCCGGCGCAGCACCTCCTTGATGTCCGCCCCGGTCATGCCGTGGCTGGCCCGGGCCAGCTCGGCGAGGTCCAGGTCGTCGTCGAACATCTGGAAGCCGGGCGCCTCGTGCGCGGCGATCAGCCCGCGGATCATCTTGCGGAAGATCTCGGCGCGGCTGGCGTCGTCCGGCTTCGGCACCGACACCTTGACGTCGAAGCGGCCGGACCGGATCAGCGAGTCGTCGACCCGGTGCGGGAAGTTCGTGGTGGCCACCACGATGACGTTGGGATTCGCCTCGATCAGGTCGTTCATCTCCTGCTTGAAGATGCCGGCCACGGCGTTGATCGCCTGACTGGCGGCGTCCCCGCCGGCACCCGCGTAGCTGATGATCGAGTCGAACTCGTCGAACAGGATCAGCGTCGGCACCCGGTACCGGCGGGCGTCCCGGAAGATCTGCTTGATGTTGCGCTCCGAGCCGCCGAGCCACTTGTCCAGGATCTCCGGGGTGCGGATCTCCCGGAAGTCGGCACCGATCTCGTTGGCCAGCGCCCGCGACAGCATGGTCTTGCCGGTGCCGGGCGGGCCGTACATCAGGATGCCCTGCGGGCGGCGCGCGCCCCAGCGGGCCATCGCCTCCGGGTGCCGGAACGACACCGCGATCTGGCGCAGCTCGGCCACGATGTCGGCGAGGCCGCCGACCTGGTCCAGCGTGACGGTCTGGGTGGTGGCCGGCACGGTCGGCAGGCTCTCCCGGCTGAGCACGTACCGGCGGCCGGTGAGGCTCTCCGGGCCGGCCAGCTCGAGCACCGCCTGCAGGGTCAGCCCGGCGAACGCCTGCAGGTGCGCCGGGGCCACGTCGTCCCGCGGCACCTCCGCCCGCAGTCGCACCACCGTGCCCGACTCGTCGTAGGTGACGCTCGCCTGCAGGCCCACCACGGCGTCGGCCAGCGTGCCCGGCTCCCGCTGGGCGACCGGCTGGCCACGATCAAGACCGAGTTTCCGGTACGCCGCCGCGGCGGCCGTACCCACGCCGTCGACGATCCGGGTGGCGATCGGGTCGCCCGCCTCGACCCGCTTGGCGAGCAGCAGCCCGACCGGGTCCGAGCCGAGCACCAGCGCCCGGATCCGTTCCTTGCTCAGCGGGTCGGCCACGGTGCTGATCGCGGCCGTGAACACGTGCACCGGGCCGGCCGCGGTGTCGGTGCCGGCGACCGTCATCTCCACCCGCTGCACCGGAGCCGGCCACTGCGCCCGCCGGAGCAGTTCGACCGGGTTGACCCGGGCGGCGGCCAGGACGGTCGCGGCGTCGACCAGTTCCACCGTGGCGCCGGCGTACTCGAACGTCTGGCTGCGCGACCGCGGCCCCGAACCTGCCTCCGACATGGCCATCCTCCGCCCTCGAACGGGTGTGCTGAGGCAAGCGTGACACGTGTGGACGAACGGTGCCCGGGTACCGGGCACGAGGTTTGCACAATGGCGGGGAATCGTTGGAGAGATCATGGAGGTACACGTGACGCTGTCACGCCGAAGTCTGCTCGCCGGGGCCGCCGGATCGGCGGTGCTGCTTCTGCCCGGTGCGGCCGTGGGCGCGCCCCCGCAATCCGGGTGGCGGGAGCGGCTGCGTGAGCTGGAACGGGGCTACGCCGGACGGATCGGCGCGTACGTCCGGGACACCGGGACCGGGACCACGCTGGCGTACCGGGCGGGCGAGCGGTTCCCGCTGCTCTCCACGTTCAAGGTGCTGGTCTCCGCGGCGGTGCTGGACCGGGGCCGCACCTGCGAGCCGGGCCTGCTGGACCGCACCGTCCGGTGGACCGAGGCCGACCTGGTGGAGTACTCCCCGGTCACCGGGGAACACGTGGCGGACGGGCTGACCGTGGCGCAGCTGTGCCACGCCGCCATCACGCTCAGCGACAACACCGCCGGCAACCTGCTGCTGCGCCTGGTCGGCGGGCCGGCCGGGCTGACCCGGTACCTGCGCCGGCTCGGCGATCCGGTGTCCCGGCTGGACCGCTGGGAGACCGACCTGAACATCTGGTCGCCGGGCGAGCGCCGGGACACCACCACGCCGGCCGCGATCGGCCACGACCTGCAGGCGCTGACCGTGGGGCGGGCGCTGCACGCCGACGACCGGGCGACCCTGGTGGGCTGGATGCGGGCCACCGTGACCGGGGACAACCGGATCCGGGCCGGGGTGCCGGCCGACTGGACGGTCGGCGACAAGACCGGCTCGGCCGGCGACTCGTACGGCGCCGCGAACGACGTGGCCGTCGCCCACCGGCCGGTCGGTGCGCCGGTGATCCTCGCCGTCTACACCCGGCGGGACGAGCCGGGCCGGCCGTACGACGAGACGGTGATCGCGGAGACGGCCCGGATCCTGACCGGGGCGCTCACCGCGCGCTGACCGGCGCTGCCGCCCGGCGGAGGCGGGTCGTGGCGGTGCCCGGCTACCCCGGACGGCCCAGGACGGCGTCGAGGCCGCGTTCGAACAGGTCGTCGTCGTCCCAGCGGCCGGCGTCCAGGTGGCCGGAGGCGTTGAGCGTGGGATAGGCCGTGGGGTCCGCCGTGATGTGCCGGCGGGCCTCACGCTGCGCGGCCGGATCCGCCGTCCGGCGCCAGGTCGCCTCGGTCAGCGCGGCGCCGATCACGTAGTTGGCCAGCAGGCGGGTGGTCACGGCCAGGTCCCGGCCGGCGAGGCCACCGCGGACCAGCGCGGACTGCAGGTGCTCGGTCCGGGCGAGCACGTTGGGCCCGAGCATCGGCCGGCCGATCAGGCCCGGCGCCCAGGGGTGGCGGAGCATGACGCTGCGCCAGGCGCGGATCAGGCGGCGGACGTCCTGCGCCCAGTCGTCGCCGGCCTCCGGCAACGGCACCTCACCGAAGATCCGGTCGAGGGCCAGGTCGAGGACGTCCTCCTTGGTCTTCACGTGCCAGTACAGCGCGGTCGAGGTCACGTCGACCGCCTGCGCGAGGCGGCGCATGGTCAGCCCGTCGATGCCGTACTCGTCGAGCAGGGCCACCGCCGCGTCGACGATGCGGTCCCGGCTCAGCGGGGCCGGGCGGGGTCGCGCGGCGTTCTCCCGGAGCCATACCGAACCGGGCTGTGTTTCCGTCACCCCGCGATCGTAAGACGTTGCACAAGCCGATTTTACGTTGATAAGTTTTCCTGCACAGTGTTAAGTAGTGCTCGGGAGGAGGCGCGGTTCATGCCCCTGATGCGCATCCAGCTGGACAGCGACCGGGCCACCGCCCGCCGGGTCCTGGAACTGCACCGGGCCGACCGGATCCATCGCCCGTCCCGGGACGCCGCGCGGGCCGAGGTCTGGCGGCGCGGTCGCACTCCGGCCGCGGAACCGGTCTTCGTCGGCGTCACGAACGGCGAACCGGTCCGCCTGCTCTACGACGTGCAGATCTACCCGGACACCGTGCGCGGACGGCCGTGATCGACACCCGACCCGGCGATCACGCCCCGCGGTGGGGTGAATACCATGATTGACGTTATACATCGGTGGACGTACTGTCCACGACGTGCAGGAACCCACCTATCTGATCCTCACCGTGCTCGCCACGCAGTCGTTGCACGGTTACGGGATCACCCAAGCCGTGACCCGACTCTCCGACGGGGAGGTGAACCTTCGCCCCGGCACCCTCTACGGCGCTCTCGACCGTCTGGACCAGCAGGGGCTGATCGCCGTCGACCGGGAGGAGGCCGTCGACGGCCGGCTGCGCCGCTACTACCGGCTCAGTGACAGCGGCGCCGCCGCGCTCGCCGCGCAGTCCCAGCGCCTGCGGCGGCGCGCCGACACCGCCGACCGACAGCTCGCCCTCCGCCCGAACATCGCCGGAGGTGCCGCATGAGCGACTCGTTCGCCAGGGCGTCGCCGGCCGCTCGGGGCTACCGGGCCGTACTGGCCGCCTATCCGGCCCGGATCCGCCGCAAGCACGGCGCCGAACTGATCGACACCATCCTGGAGATGGCCGGTCCTGGTGGCGCGCCGACCCGCAAAGCGAAAGGCCTGCTGATGCTCGACGGTCTCCGCGAGCGGTTCCGTCCCCCGGTGCGCCGCCCGATCGCCCTGGTCGCGGCGATCCTGGCGCTGCTGATCGGCGGCGCCCTGGGTGCCGCGGCCGGGTCCTGGCTGGGCTCCTTCGGTTACGCCACCATGCCGGACGGTGCCGCCCTGGCCGAGCGGGTGCTGCCGGCCCCGGCCACCGGCAGCACCGGTGACCTCTACCTGCAGGGCAACAGCGGCTTCGGTGCCGCGGTGGACGGTCGGGCGGCCGCCGAGTCGGTGCGGCAGCGGCTGGCGGCCGAGGGCTGGCGGACCGGGCCGCTGCAGACCGGCGACGGCACGGACGGTGTCCTCGCCAACGTCCACTTCTACGCCGCGACAGATCAGACCGTTCTGGACGTCTACGCGTACTCGGACGCCGACGGCGCCGGTCTCCTGATGCTCACTGGCTGGCCGCAGCGTCCCGCCGCCTATCTGCCGCTGACGATCGCCGGTCTGTTGCTCGGCCTGGTCGCCGGCTGGCTGACCGGGGTAGCGCTGGCACACCGGATCCAGGCGGCGGGCCGGCCGATCGTCAGCATGGTGCTCACCGCTCTCGGGGTGTTCCTGGTGGCCCCGTCGGCCGTCGGCTTCGTCGCCTCGCTGACCAGTTATCTGACGACGGCCACCGGCCGGCCGGGCAGCGGTCACCTGCCGCACTTCGACGGTTTCGCCTTCGGGCCGACCACGGAGTGGATGCGCAGGATGGACATCGGCGAGGGCTGGATCCTGGTCCCGAGCGACTTCGCGGTGCTGCCGATCTGGGGCTTCGGCCTGATCGCCATCGCGGCGATCGTCGCCCGGCCGGGCCGGGCGGACGACCGGGCCGTCGCCACCTGATCGAACGGAAGGCAGCCCGGTGCGCCCTCGCGGTGACCTCAGGGAGATGCCGTTGCAGTATTAGGTCGCCGCGGCCTACGACCCTGGTAGCCGCGGCCGTAGCCCGATGGCCGACGCGGGCGCCCGAGGTTGCCGCCGAGACTGGCAGCAACTCAGGGGAGGCGACATGGACAAGCGGGGAATCAGCCGGGCGACGTTCCTGGCCGGAGCCGGCGCCGCCGTGGCCGCCGCGGTGGCCGGCGGGGCCCCGGCGGCGGCCGGTGGATCGGCGGCGGCGGGCGGATCGGCGGCGAAGGGCCCGGCGCGGCGGCTGACCCACCGGGGCGTCTGTTACGGCGTCCAGGACGGCGACCACCCCGCCACCGGATGGACCGCCGCCCGGATGCGCACCGACCTGCGGGCGATCGCCACCGACCTGCACGCCAGTTCGGTCTCGGTGTACGGCTCCGGCGTCGACCGCCTCGCCGCCACCGCCACCGAGGCGGCCGAGCGCGGGCTGCACGTCTGGCTGCAGCCGCGGCTGGCCGACGTACCACCGGCGGACATCCTGGACCACCTCGCGGAGACCGGCCGCCGGGCCGAACAGATGCGCCGGCAGGGTGCCCGGGTGGTGTTCAGCGTCGGGTGCGAGTTCGTGCTCTTCGTGCCCGGCATCGTCCCCGGCGACGACGTGCTGGAGCGGGTGCGGAACCTGCTGGCCGGCAACTACGACCCGGCCGTCCTGCGACGCCGGTTGGCCGCGTTCACCGGGCGCGCGGCCCGCACCGGACGGTCGGTCTTCCACGGGCCGATGACCTACGGCGCCGGGTACGACGAGGAGGTCGACTGGTCGCCGTTCGATCTGATCAGCGCGAACTACTACGGCGACCGCCCGGAGCGCGACCTGGCGCCGCATCTGCGCCTCGGCAAGCCGGTCGCGGTCACCGAGTTCGGCTGCTGCACGTACGCCGGGGCCGCCGCCGACGGCGGGATGGGGTGGAACGTCGTCGACTACGACAAGGACCCGCCGGAGATCGTCGGCGACCTGGTCCGCAGCGAGCGCGACCAGGCGCGGTTCCTCACCGGCCAGCTCGGCCGGTTCGAGGCGATGGGCCTGTACGCCGCGCTGGTCTACGACTTCGTCACCCCGGACGCACCGCACCGCCGCGACCCCCGGTACGACCTCGACCTGGCCAGCTACAGCATCGTCCGGACGATCTGGGACACGCCCGCCGATCCTGGCCCGCGCTGGCACTGGGAGCCGAAGCTCGCCTTCCACGCCCTGGCCGAGCGCTTCACCGGCGCAGCAGGTACTCGGCGACCCGGCTGAACCCGTCGGTGCCGTGGCCCCGCCCGATCACCCGGCGGGCCAGCCCTTCGGCGGCGCGCATGATCCCGGCGTCGATCCCGTGCGCCTCGGACGTGTGCACGATGTGGGCCATCGAGGAGGCGGCCGAGGTGATCGGATTGTCCACGCCGGAGAACGTGCCGCCGTCCACGTCGTTCGCGACCTGCTCGAAGATCCGCGGCAGGATGGTCCCGATGCCGGCGGCGAACGGTGCCAGTTCCCGGGCGGTGACGCCCTCGGCGTGTGCCACGGCCAGGGCGTGCGTGTAGCCGGCCAGCGCGGTCCAGAAGACGTCGAGCAGGGCGATGTCGTACGCCGCCGCCCGGCCGGCGTCCTCGCCGAGGTGGGTGTGGGTGCCGCCGAGGCTGTCCAGGACCGGCCGGTGCCGCCGGTACACGTCGGCGGGACCGCTGTGCAGGAAGACCGCGTCCGGCGTACCGATGGTCGTGGTCGGTGTCATGATCGCGCCGTCCAGGTAACCGATGCGGTGCCGGTGCGCCCAGTCCGCGGTCTCCCGGGCCCGGGCCGGGGTGTCCGCCGTCAGATTCACCACGGTACGGCCGGCGAGCGCGGCGGCCACCTCGCCAGGACGCAGCACCGCGTCCGACGCGTCGTAGTTCACCACGCACACCACGGTCAGGTCGCTCGCGGCGACCGCGTCCGCGGCCGAGCCGGCACCGGACGCACCGCGGGCGACGAGTGCGGAGTCCCGGCCCGGGGTCCGGTTCCACACCGTGGTGGGCACGCCGGCGTCGAGGAAGGCGCCGGCCAGGGCGCGGCCCATCGGTCCCAGACCGAGGACGGTGACAGACTTTCCGGGGTACGAGGACATGGACCTACCTCCACGAAGGGGAACACCGATGACGCGCAGCCGGGCCCGCGACCCGAACGTGTGCGGGGTCACCGCGGCGATCGCCGTGATCGACGGCAAGTGGAAAACGGCGCTGCTGTGGCTGCTGGAGTCCGGCCCGCAGCGCCCCGGGGAGTTGCGGCGGCGGCTGCCCGGACTGACCGAGAAGGTGCTGACTCAGGCGCTGCGCGAGATGGAGGCCGACGGCCTGGTGCACCGGGAGGCGCACCCGGTGCGGCCGCTGAAGACCGAGTACTCACTGACCGGGTTCGGCCGCGAGCTGTCCGAGGCGCTGGCGCCGTTGTCCGACTGGGGGCACCGCCGCCTGGACCGGCTGACCGGCGGTCCGCAGACCGTCTGAACCGTCGTCACCTCCCGCTCGCCGGAGCCACCCGCCCGCCCGCCGCCCGCGATCAGCTTCGCCGACGGCGCGGGCAGCCGCCAAGTACCCACAAAAAGGTGGGTACCTCGTCACGGTCGGCGGGTGTGCGCCCGGACCGCCGCGGCGAACCGGTCGACGTCCTCCGGGGTGGTGTCGAAGGAAGTCATCCAGCGGGCCTCGCCGGCCGCCGTGTCCCAGTCGTAGAACGGGAACTCGTCGTGCAGCCGGGCCAGCGCCTGCTCCGGCAGCCGCGCGAACACCGCGTTCGTCTCGACCGGGTAGACCACCTCGACGTCGTGCCGGACCGCCCGATGCAGCCGGGTGGCCATCGCGTTCGCGTGCGTCGCGTTGCGCCGCCACAGGTCGCCCGCCAGCAGCGCGATGAACTGGGCCGCGATGAAGCGCTGCTTCGACGCCAGCTGCATGGACGTCTTCCGCAGCCGGTCGGTGCCCCGGTCGACCGCGGGGTTGAGCACCACCACGGCCTCACCCAGCAGCAACCCGTTCTTGGTGCCGCCGTAGGACAGGACGTCCACCCCGGCGTCCGTGGTCAGGGCGCGCAGCGGCAGGCCGAGGTGGGCGGCGGCGTTGGCGAGGCGGGAGCCGTCCAGGTGGACGTACATGCCGTGGTCGTGGGCGAAGCCGGCGATCTCCCGGATCTCGGCCGGGGTGTAGACCGTGCCCAGCTCGGTGGCCTGCGCCAGGGAGACGACCTGTGGCTGGGCCCGGTGCGGGTCGTCGAAGCCGCGGGCCTCGGCACGGATCGCGGGCACCGTCAGCTTGCCCTGCTGCGCCGCCACCGGTAGCAGTTTGAGACCGGCCGTCTTCTCCGGGGCACCGCCCTCGTCGACATGGATGTGGCCGGAGTCGGCGCAGATCACCGAACCCCATCGGGAGCAGAGCGCCTGCAGCGCCACCACGTTGGCGCCGGTGCCGGTCAGCACCGGAAAGACCCGGGCGGTGTCGCCGAAGTGCGCGCGGAACACCTCGCCGAGCCGCCGGGTGTAGACGTCGCCGCCGTAGCTGCCCTGGTGGCCGTGGTTGGCGTCGGCGATGGCAGTGAGGACCTCGGGGTGGATGCCCGAGTAGTTGTCGCTGGCGAAGCCCCGGGCTTCCCGGTCATGCAGGATCATGTCCGTCATCCTCACCGGCTGGGGCAGCGCGGCGAAACCGATGCCGGAAATGCTGAGCATAAGATTTTCGGATGCTCGATTCGTACCGGCTGCGCCTGCTCGTCGCCGTCGCCGACACCGGCTCCATCGCCGGGGCCGCCGCCACGGTCGGATGCAGCGCGGCGGCCGCCTCCCAGCAGTTGGCCGTGCTGGAGCGGGAGGCGCGGGCCCAGTTGCTGGAACGCTCGGCCCGCAGCGTACGGCTGAGCAACGCCGGCCGATTGCTCACCGACCACGCCCGCCGCATCCTCGCTGACCTGGACACCGCCGCCCGGGCGGTCGCCGCGGCCGGCTCGGAGACGGCCGCTCACCTGCGGATCGCGTCCTTCGCCACGGCGACCCGCCGGGTGGTCGCCCCGGCGATGATCGCGATGCGGCGCCGGCACCCCGGGACCGAGCTGACCTTCACCGAGATGGAGCCGGAGGAGTCCGTTCCCGCGGTGGCCGCCGGCCGGGTGGACGTGGCCCTGACCCACCAGTACGCGGGCTTCCCCGGCCCGTCCGTCCGGGGCCTCCACGAGCAGCTGGTCTTCACCGATCCGTTGCTCCTGGCGGTTCCGGCCACCCTGGCCGCCGACCCGGAGCCGCCCGGACCGGCCGGCGCCGAGTTGCGTGCCTACGCCGGCGCCGACTGGATCTCCGGGATCTCCGCCCAGGGATTTCAGGCGGTCACCGAGATGGCCTGCCACGTGGCCGGTTTCGAGCCCCGGATCAGGTCCCGCGCGGACACCTACCCGGTGCAGCTCGATCTGGTCGCGGCCGGGCTCGGCGTCGCCCTGGTCCCGCGCTCCGCAGCCGCCCGGCGTCCCGGCGTCGCGCTGCTGGAGATCACCGCCCCGGCCCATCTGGCCCGGACGGTGCACGTCACCACCCGGACCTCGGACCGTTCCCCCGCCGTCGCCGCCTTCCGCCAGGAACTGGTCCGGCACCGGAGGCGCGGACCGGGACCGCCGTGACTGCCGGCGGTCCCGGTCGCGGGCACCACGGATCAGTCGGTGAACGCCTGGAACTCGTTCCAGTTGGACGCGTTGTTGTTCGCGCAGACCGTGGACGTCCGCGGGTCGTTGTCGGACTCCGCGGTGTAGTGCGGGTTGCCGGAACACTGGCTGGTCAGGCTCCGGATCCGCAGATGCGTGGCCGGCGTCGGTTCCAGCGCGAACGACCGGGTGGTGAAGTCCGGCATCTTGGGCCGGAACGTCCCGCCGGGGAAGGCGTCGGCCGGACTGGTGTACGCGACCCGGTACCCCGCGTCGGTGGCGCAGTCCGCGCCCGCGGTGGCGTCACACGCCTCCACCCGGAACGACCGCAGGGCGTCGAACCGCTGTCCCGAGACCTGGGCGGAGCCGACCTGCACCCGGGTCACCACCTGGGCCGCGGTCCCGGCCAGGTCCACGGTGACGTAGGGCTGCGCGACCGGCTGCGGGAGGAGCAGGCCGCTCATGTAGAAGGTGTCCTCGTCGTCGTCCAGCAGGTCCGCCCGCAACGCCGTCGCGCCGGTGCCGCCGGCCGCGACCGCGCCGTTGGTGCCGGACGCGACGTTGCGGTGCATCTCCGGGCTGACCGTGGCGTTGTCCGCGGAGACGGTCCCGGTGAGCCGGGTGTGGCCCAGCCCCTTGCCGACGGCGAGGAACCGGTAGTCCCCGGGCACCATCGACACGGTGTCCGGCAGCGCGGTGGCCGGGTCCGTGTCGGCGACCGGGACGGACCGCGCCTCGTAGTCGCCGACGTAGAGCGCGACCGGCCGGTCCTGTCCGGCGCCGGTCGGCCGCAGCGTCACCTCGACGTTGTCGCCGGCCGGGGACCGGAAGCTGGGCGTCGGGTCCAGGTCGCCGGGCCCGCTGGCCGCGTCGGCCCCGAAGCCCCGGTGGGCGAAGGCCCGCCACAGCAGGTCGGCGTTCGCGCCGTCGAAGCGTGCCTGGTCGGCGGCCAGCAGGTTGTCGCGCATGTCCAGCATGCTCGGTTCGCCGGTGGCCTGGAGCAGGAACGAGTCGAGGACCAGTTGGATCCAGCGCCGGTTGCCGGGGCACTGGTCCACCGCGGTCCGGCCGGCCGCGCAGGACTCCTGCAGTTCGCGGTCGCCGGCGCCGTACCGGTCGAGCATGGCGGCGCGGATGTCGGCATTGACCGCGCTCCAGATCTCGCCGATCGAGTGCACGCTGTTGGTGGCGTCGTAGCCGACGTTGGAGAAGTTCAGCGGGCTGTCGCTCATGTCGTAGTTGCGCACCCCGCTGACCGGGTCGCCGCTGACGTAGCCGCCGGTGACGAACGGGGAGTCGCCGGCCGGCGCATAGCCGTGCTCGAAGAGGAACTCCATCGCGATCAGGTCCGACCAGCTCTCCCCCATGGCGTTGCCGTGCAGCGAGTTGAGCCGGGTGTCCGGCCCGGCGATCATGCGGTTGGAGATGGCGTGCCCGTACTCGTGCGCGATGAAGGTGGCGTCGAAGTCACCGTCCACGCAGGGCGCGTAGATCTCGCCCCGCCGCGGCTGGAACATGAACATGTTGGTGGTCGGCGGCACCCCGTCCGGGGTGGAGCTCTGGTTGGCGTTGTTCCGCACGTCGGGGGTGGCCGCGCCGTTCATGGCGTTGCCCCGCTCGGCGTCCCCGCCCAGCCCGCCCGGCTTGGCGTTCACCGTCTGCAGGTTCCACGTGGCCTCGGTGAAGCCCAGGTGGTACGACCAGTCGTGCATCAGGTTGTGCACCGCGAACAGGTTGGCCGCCGCCGCGTCCGCGTCCGCCCGCTGCGGTGAGGTGAGCGCGGCCGGGTCGCACTTCTGCTGGTGCCACTGATCGGTGAACGGGTAGGTGTACTCGCGGTTCGGGCTGCTGGTCGGCGACGCCACCGGGTGGCCGTTGCCCCAGGAGACCACGGTCTCCGCCGAGTTGCCCCGGGTGGTTCCGGTCGGCCGGCCGGTGCCGGCGTCGGTGTCCCAGGCCTGCCCGGTGGCCGGGTCGACGACCGCCCGGTCGCAGCCGTCGACGGCGATGGCGCACCAGGTCTGCCGGGTGTCCGCGCCGTCGCCGGACGGTGGTTCCGCGAAGACCTTCCAGCGCGGGTTGTCGTCGGCGAAGTCGATCAGGTTCTCCCGCACCAGGACGGCGCCGTCCCGGGCGTCCACGTAGGTGGTGTACCCCAGCGGATGGTGCGCGTCGTCGGACACGACCACGACCTGGTACGCCGCCCGCGGCGCAGCACCGGGCATCGGCATGGCGACCAGCCGGACCCGTTGCTGCGCCAGCCGATCGGCGGGAATCCCGGCGTCGTCGAGGGCGATCTCCAACGCCCGCGCGGCGGTGAGTTGCGCGGCCGCCGGGGTGCCGGCCGCCGCGCTGAGCGACGAGGTCACCCGCAGCACGTCGCCGTCGCGGACGGTCACCGCGGCGAGGCCCTCGAACCCGGCGGGCAGCGTACCGAACCGCTGTCGCAGCAGGACGACCGTGCCGCCGCCGATCCGGGTCTGCGCGACCGTCTCCAGCGCGTCGACGGCGGTCCGGTCGAGCGCGAACAGGCCGCGGTTGCCGGCCAGGTACTGCCGCGCCGCGGTGTCCGGCTTCCGGGACAGGCCGGTGGCCAGCGGCCGTCCGTCCATCCTGGACACCGCGGCCGGCGTACCCAGCGCGTTGAACCGGGCCGTCAGGCCGGCCGGTGCCCGCCGCGAGTCGGTGGCCGCGGGCCCGGCGGGCCGCGGTCGGTGGTCGAGGAACGCGTACTCCGTCTCGGCCGGGCCCGCACCGGCGGCCGGCGCGGTCACCGGCGGCCCGGCCGCACCCGGTGCCGCACCGGTGAACACTGTCGACGCGGTCAGCACACCCGCCGCCGCCACCCGTCTCCATCCGTGCATGTCGCCTCCCATGGCATCCACCCAAAAGCTTGAAGATGAAACTACCTAGAGGGCAGCCGGATATCGAGAGCGGGCAATGAATTGGGGTACGGAAGGGCCGAATGCACGCTGCGGGCGGGTCAGCGGCGGCAACCGCTTTCCCCGCCCGCAGCACCGGACCGCTCGTCGAACGCCACCGGGCGGCGGAGCCCGTCGAGGTGCGATCCTCACCGGCCACGCCGGGGCGGCGGCGGGCACGGCCGGATGGGGTCGACGGGATACCCCGTCCGCCCAGTGTGCGCCGTCAACGTTACGAACGTCGTACCCGGACGGCAGAGTCTTCGTGGACTGCGAGATGACCTACCGTCGAGGCATGACGTTCTCGATCGTGGCGCGCTCGGCCGACGGCACCGCGCTGGGCGTGGCGGTGGCCAGCCGGTTCCTCGGCGCCGGCGCGGCGGTGCCCGCGGCCCTGGCCGACGTGGGCGCGGTGGCCACCCAGTCCTACGCCAACCTCGCCTACCGGCCGCAGGCGCTGGCCCTGCTCGGCACCGGGGTGGCGGCGCCCGGGACGGTGCGAGCCCTGATCGCCGGGGACGACGGCCCGGTGGACCACCGCCAGGTCGGCGTGGTCGGCACGTCCGGGCCGGGCGCCACGTTCACCGGTGAGTCCTGTCACCCGTGGGCCGGCGGGGTGGCCGGCGACGGTTACGCGATCCAGGGCAACATGCTGGCCGGCCCGCGCGTGGTGACCGACATGGAGGCCGCCTGGCAGGCCGCCGCGGACCAGCGGCGGCCGGCCTACCGGTTGCTGGCCGCGCTGCGCGCCGGCGACCTGGCGGGCGGCGACCGGCGCGGGCGGCAGAGCGCGGCGCTGCTGGTGGTGGCGAAGGGCATGGGGTACGGCGGCACCAGCGACGTGGTGGTGGACCTGCGCGTCGACGATCACGCCGACCCGGTCACCGAACTGGCCCGCCTGCTCGAGATGCACACGCTCTACTTCGAACGTCCGGACCCGGCGACACTGATCCCGCTGGACGGCGCGGTCGCCGACGAGGTGCGGTCCCGCCTCGCCGCCGCCGGGCACCCGGCCGGGCCGGGCACGGCCGGCCTGGACACGGCGCTGGCGGCCTGGGCCGGCATCGAGAACCTGGAGGAGCGCATCGTCGCGGGCGCGATCGACCCGCTGGTGCTGGCCCAGCTGCGCGCCGCGACGGGGTGAGCCGCGGTCAGTCCCGGAGGTAGGCGAGCACCGCACGGACCCGGCGGTGGTCGTCGCCGTCCGGCGGCAGGTCCAGCTTCATCAGCAGGCTGCCGATGTGCTTGGCCACGGCCGCCTCGGTGACCACCATGGCCCGGGCGATGGCCGCGTTCGACCGGCCCTCGGCCATCAGCCCCAGCACCTCCCGCTCCCGCGGGGTGAGGCGCAGCAGCGGGTCGCGGCGCCGGCCCAGCAACTGCCGGACCACCTCCGGATCGACCACGGTACGCCCGGCGGCCACCTGCAGCAGCGCGTCGACGAACTCGGTGACCTCGCCGATCCGGTCCTTGAGCAGATAGCCGACGCCCGCCGAGGGGCCCGCGTCGAGCAGCTCGGCCGCGTACGTCTGCTGCACGTACTGGCTCAGGACCAGCACCGGCAGCCGCGGGTCGGCGGCGCGCAACTCGATCGCCGCCTGCAGCCCCTCGTCGCTGAAACCGGGCGGCATCCGTACGTCGGTGACCACGATGTCCGGCCGGTGCTCGGCCACCGCGGCCCGCAGCGCGTCCGCGTCGCCCACCGCGGCCACCACCTCGTGGCCGAACCGGCGCAGCATGCCGACGATGCCCTCCCGGACGATCAGCCCGTCCTCCGCGATCACCACCCGCAGCGCGTCAGCCATGCGACTCGTCGTCCACCGTCACCGGAATCTCCACGTGCAGCAGCGTAGGGCCACCGGCCGGGCTGGTCAGCGCCACCGTCCCGCCGGCCGCCGCGACCCGGTCCGCGAGACCGACCAGACCGGAGCCGCGGCGCGGATCGGCGCCGCCGCGGCCGTCGTCGCGCACGTCCACGGCCAGCCAGCCGCCGGTGAGCCACGCGGCCACCGCCGCCCGGGTGGCGCCACTGTGCTTGGCGACGTTCGCCAGCGCCTCCACCACCACGAAGTACGCGGTGACCTCGACCGGCGGCGGCAACCGGCCGGGCAGCCGCACCCGGACGTCGACCGGCACCGGTGCGTTGCCGGCCGCGTCGCCGATCGCGGCGGCCAGCCCCCGGTCGGTGAGAATCTTCGGGTGCACGCCGCGGATCAGCTCCCGCAGCTCACCGAGGGCGTCCTTGGCCAGGTCGTGCGCGGCGGCCACCTGCGCCGCGGCCGCCGACCCCTCCGGCAGCTCCAGCCGGGCCAGTCCCAGTTGCAGGTTGAGCGCGACCAGCCGCTGCTGCGCGCCGTCGTGCAGGTCGCGCTCGATCCGGCGGCGCTCCACCTCGAACGCGTCCACCAGACGCGCCCGGGACCGGGTCACCTCGATCAGCCGGACGTCGGTGTCGTCGGCGCGGGGTGCCAGGATGGCCCGGGCCATCGCGGCCCGCGCACCGGCCCACGCGGTCACCGGGTACGTCATCACCACGGCCAGTCCGACACCGCCGGCCGAGAGCAGCAGCTGGTTGACCACCGGCTCGTCGTTGAGGTACAGCGGTGCGGCGAACATCGTCAGCGGCAGGTAGACCGCGCCCGCCACCACCATGGCGTCCATCCAGCAGAGCACGGTCGCGGAGATGATCGTGTAGCCGAGTTCGCGCCACGTCGCGTTCTCCCGCAGCCGGACCGCCAGCCACGCCCGCAAGCCCGGTCGCGGCGGGCGGCGGTGCGGGTCGGGCAGCACCTCGTCGTCGACCAGCCGCATCCGCCAGCGTTCCAGCCGGCCCACCGCGACGCCGGACAGCACCGTGGCGACCAGGCCCGCGACGCCGATCACCAGGACCGCGAGGATCAGCCCGGCGACCAGCAGCCCGATCACCGCGCAGATGGTGGCGAAACCCAGCACCGTGCCGCCGATCAGGTACGCCAGCGACCGCCACGGCCACGCCGACCGCAGGAACCGGGTGGGACGCATGGTGAGGGCGTCCAGAGCGTTGCGGACCGGCATGCCCCGACGCTACCGGCGCACCGCCACGGGCACGGTAGTGCTGGGTATACCCCACAGTCTCGACGCCGCGTGACTGTGCGGCGGCGGCCGGCCCGGTTGGCTGGACGCCATGACCATCACGACAACCGCACCCGCCATCGAGCTTCGTGCCGTACGCCGGGTCTACGGCACCGGCGAGCGCGCGGTCACCGCACTCGACGCCGTCGACCTGCGCATCCCGTCCGCCAGCTTCACCGCCGTCATGGGCCCGTCCGGCTCCGGCAAGTCCACACTGCTGCATTGCGCCGCCGGCCTGGACCGGGCCACCGGCGGCGAGGTGATCATCGACGGCGTGTCGCTGGACGGCCTCACCGAACGGGCGCTGACCAAGCTGCGGCGGGCCCGGGTGGGCTTCGTGTTCCAGGCGTTCAACCTGGTGCCGGCGCTCACCGCGGCGCAGAACGTGGCGCTGCCGCTGCGGCTGGCCGGCCGCCGCCCGGAGCCGGGCGAGGTCACCGCGATGCTCGGCGAGGTCGGGCTGGCCGACCGGGCCGGGCACCGCCCCAGCGAACTCTCCGGCGGCCAGCAGCAGCGGGTGGCGATCGCCCGGGCGCTGGTCACCCGGCCGGCCGTGCTGTTCGCCGACGAGCCCACCGGCGCGCTCGACGCGGCCTCCGGGCGCGAGGTGCTGCGCCTGCTCCGGACGGCCGTGGACCGGCACGCCCAGACCGTCGTCATGGTCACCCACGATCCGTTCGCCGCCGCACACGCCGACCGGGTGCTGTTCCTCGCCGACGGCCGGGTGGTCGACTCGCTGGCCGGTCCGGCCGGCGCCCAGGAGATCGCCATGCGCACCGCGGCGCTGGAGGAGGGCGTCCGCGCCGGGGACGTCGCGGAGGCCCGGCGATGAACCTGGCCTGGCAGATGGTGCGGCACCGGTTCGCCGGTTTCGCCGGCACGTTCCTGGCGGTCGCGCTGGGCGTCGCGGTGGTCGCCGGCGCCACCACGCTGTACCTGTCGTCGCAGCCGGAGACTCCGGCCCGGTACGCCGGCAGCGCCGTCCTGGTCGAGTCCCCGGAGAGCGGCGAGTACGAACTCGGTAGACCGCACCACCGCCCGTGGCCGGCGGCGGAGGCGACCGCCCTGGCCGGCCGCCTGGCCGAGGTGCCCGGGGTGACGGCCGCGGTGCCCGACCCGTCGTTCTACGTCCAGCGGGTGGTGGACGGCCGGGCCACCGGCGATCCGGAACAGTCCCGCTACGCCGGGCACGCGTGGTCGTCCGCGGTCCTCGGCGGCTACCGACTGTCCGCGGGGACGGCGCCGGCCGCGGAGGGTGAGGTGGCGCTCGCCGGTGCCGCCCCCGGCACGGTGGTGGAGGTGCTCACCGTCGCCGGCCCGGCCCGGTGGACGGTCACCGGCACGGTGGACGGACCCGGGTTCTACGTCGCGGACGCCGCGGCGCTGCGCCGGTCCGCCGGCGTACCGGTGATCGGCCTGGTGGTCGACGGCGAGCCGGAAGCCGTCGCGGCGGCGGCCCGCGCGGTGGTCGGCGCGGACGGCACCGTGCTCACCGGCGACGACCGGGACCGGCTGGAGCCCGGCGAGGTGACCCGCACCCGCTGGCTGGGCGCCCAGTTGCTGATCGCGATGGTGGCGATCGGCGGGTTCGTCGCGATCTTCGTGGTGTCCTCCACGACCGCGTTGAGCACCGCCCAGCGCCGCCGGGAGATCGCCCTGCTGCGCGCCGTCGGCGCCACTCCGGGCCAGGTGCACCGCCTGATGTACGCGGAGACGCTGGTGGTCGCGGTGGCCGGCAGCGCGGTCGGGGTGTTGCTGGGCGCCGCCGTCGCGCCGCTGCTCGCCCAGCCGATGATCGACTCTGGGCTGCAGCCGTCGATCTTCACCGTGTCGGTGCAGCCGGTGGCGCTGGCCGGCACGTTCGCGCTCGGCATCGTGGTCGCGCTGCTGGGCGTCTGGTCGGTGGCCCGCCGGGCCGGCCGGACCCCGGCGCTGGACGCGCTGCGGGAGGCGGAGGTCTCGAAGCGTGCGATGTCCCCGCTGCGCTGGGTGGCCGGGCTGCTCGCGGCGGCCGGCGGCGTGGCGCTGCTGGTGTTCCTGCCGAACCTGGCGATCCAGTCGCAGGCCACCGTCGGCATGGGTGCCGCGATGCTGCTGCTCACCGCGGGGGCGCTGCTGGCACCGGTGGTGATCGTCCCGCTGGTCCGGGTGGTCACCTGGCCGTGGCGGCGCGGGGCGACCGGCATGGTGGTCCGCGAGGGCACGCTCACCGGGGTACGCCGGGTCGCCTCGACCGCCGCGCCGGTGCTGCTGACCGTCGGGTTCGCGATGCTGCTCACCGGCACCGTGGCGACGATCACCGAGGTCGAGGGCGCGGAGGAGCTGGCCAAGATCCCGGCGATCACGGTGGCCACCGCGGACGGCACGCCCGGCCTGTCCGAGGCCGCGGTGGCCGCGCAGCGCGGCGAGTCGCAGTTGCCGACCTGGGTGCATGTCAACCACGGCGGCACGGTCACCGGGTACGACGCGGTCGGCCGGTCGGACGCACCCGGCCTGGTGCTGTGGCCGGACACCGCGGCCGAGATCGGCGCCGCTGCGGGCGGCACGGTGTCGCTGCGCTGGCCGGACGGCACGCTCGGCACGCTGCCGGTGGCCGCGGTCGACGCCGACGCGCCGGCACCGGTGGTCGTACCCCGGGATCTGGCCCGCCGGCACGACCCGGCGGCGCTGACCACGGCGGTGATGCTGGACGGCCCGCCGCGGCCCGCGCCCGGCCTGCGCACCATGTCCGCCCGCGACTACGTCCAGCTCGACATCGACCGGGAGGAACGGATCATCGACATCTTCCTGATCATGCTGATCGGTCTGGGGGTCGGCTACACCGGCCTGGCCGTGGCGAACACGCTGCTGATGGCGACCGCGGCCCGCCGGTCCGAGTTCCGGGCGCTGCGGCTCGCCGGGGCCGGCACCGGGCAGGTGCTGCGGGTGTCGTCCGCGGAGGCGCTGCTGGCGGTGGGTGTCGGGACGGCCCTCGGTGCGGCGGTGGCCATCATCTCGCTCACCGGCGTCCGGGAGGCGGTCGAGGCGGAACTCGGCATCGCCGTGCCGCTGGTGGTGCCGTGGGGCGCGTCCGCCGCCGTGGTCGGGATCTGCGCGGCGGTCGCGCTGCTGGCCACCGCGGTGCCGGTGCTCCGCCGCCGGTGACCCGGCGGTTTCCGCCGCCGGCCCGGTGCCGGCGGCGGAAACCCGCGGGCACCGTTGCTGCGTCCGGCGTCGTCGCTTGGCATGCTGCACGTGACCGCCGACACAGCTCCCGAAGGAGACCGCATGCTCAATCTCTCCGTCCTCCTGGAGGACAGCGCACGCCGCTACCCGGACCGGACCGCGGTGGTGCTCGGCGACCAGCGCCTGACGTACGCCCAGGTGGACGCGGCGGCCAACCAGGTGGCGAACCTCCTCGTGGCCCGCGGCATCCGGCCCGGCGACAAGGTGGCGATGTCCTGCCCGAACCTGCCCTACTTCCCGGTGATCTACTACGGCATCGTCAAGGCGGGCGCCGTGGTGGTCCCGCTGAACGTGCTGCTCAAGGGCCGGGAGGTGGCGTACCACCTGAACGACGCGCAGGCCCGGGCGTACTTCTGCTTCGCCGGGACCGCCGAGCTGCCGATGGGCGCCGAGGGCCACGCCGGGTTCACCCAGGCGGACGACTGCGAGCACTTCTTCCTGATCACCGCGGACCCGGCCGCGGCGTCGCCGATCGAGGGTGCCGAGACGCTGGGCGCGGCGCTGCGCGGGCAGCCGGCCACGTTCGCCACGGTGCAGACCGCGGAGACCGACCCGGCGGTGATCCTCTACACCAGCGGCACCACCGGCCAGGCCAAGGGCGCCGAACTGTCCCACGCCAACCTGGTGCTGAACGCGCTCACCTGCAACCGGCTGTTCCGCAGCGTGCCGGCCACGGACACCCACCTGCTGGTGCTGCCGCTGTTCCACTCGTTCGGCTCGACGGTCAACATGAACGCCGGCTTCTCCATGGCGGCCACCCTGGTGCTGCTCCCCCGGTTCGACGCGGCCGCCGCGGTGAAGCTGCTGGAACAGGAGGACGTCACGTTCTTCGCGGGCGTCCCGACCATGTACTGGGGGCTGCTGAACGCGCTCGGCGAGGGCGTGGACGTCGCACGCATCGCCCGGAACATGCGGGTCGCGGTCTCCGGCGGATCCAGCCTGCCCGTGGAGATCATCAAGCAGGTCCGGGACCGCCTCGGCGTGCAGATCCTGGAGGGGTACGGCCTGTCCGAGACGTCCCCGGTCGCCACCTTCTCCGACCCGGACAGCGAACCCCGGCCCGGCTCGATCGGCGTGCCGATCTGGGGCGTCGAGGTGCAGCTCGTGGACGAGTCCTGGCGGACCGTGGACGGGGTGGACGAGATCGGCGAGATCGCCATCCGCGGCCACAACATCATGCGCGGCTACTACAACCGGCCGGACGCCACCGCCGAGGTGATGCGGGACGGCTGGTTCCGCACCGGCGACCTGGCCCGGCGCGACGCCGACGGCTTCTACTACATCGTCGACCGGGCCAAGGACATGATCATCCGGGGCGGTTACAACGTGTACCCGCGGGAGATCGAGGAGGTCCTGATGACGCACGAGGCGGTGTCGCTGGCGGCCGTCATCGGGGTGCCGCACGACAGCCTCGGCGAGGAGGTCAAGGCGTACGTGATCCGTACCGAGGGAGCCACCGCCAGCGAGGACGACCTGATCGCCTGGAGCCGGGACCAGATGGCCGCCTACAAGTACCCGCGGATCGTCACCTTCGTCGACAGCCTGCCCATGACCGCCACCGGCAAGCTGCTCAAACGCGCGCTGAGCTGAGGCGCACCGGGTTGCCCGGTTCCGCCGTGCCCGGGCCCGCCCAGGGGTTACCTTCGCGATCATGCGGGACCAGCGCGTCGGGTCCACCGACCGGGCCGAGGTCATCGGCCTGCTCGGCCGCGCCCTGGAGAAGGGGCACCTGACTCTGCCCGAACACGACGCCCGGGTGGTCGCGGTCGGCACCGCCACGTACGCCTCGGAGCTGCTCGACCAGCTCAGCGACCTGCCGCCGGAGTACGCCTGGCTGCCGGCCGCGGCGATCGCCCCGGCGCCCGGCCCGGCCGGCCCGGGTTCGTCCGGCCGCGCCGCGCTGGTCCTCGGCATCCTGTCCCTGCCGACGTCGTTCTGCGTGCTGGGTGGCCTGCTCGGCGCGGTCGCCGTGGTGCTCAGCCTGCGCGGACCGCGCCGGCCCGGCTGGGGCCCCGCGCTGATCGGCCGGGTCCTCGGCCTGGTCGGCATCGCGCTGTCCTCGGTCGCGCTCGTCGCTCTGGTGCTTGCGCTGGGTGGCGACACTGGCCCGTGATCGCGCCGGCCCCCCGAAAAAAGTTTGGCGGGCCGGTTCAACAAATCGACCCCAGGGATGCGTCGTAGTGGATGTGACCTTCGAGCAATTCGCGGTGGCCCGACTTCCGAGCCTGCTGCGGTACGCGGTCGTTCTCACCGGCGACCGTGACCTCGCGCAGGATGTCGTTCAGGAGGTGCTAGCCCGGGCGCAGGTCCGGTGGAAGCGGATCAGCGGGGCGGACTCCCCTGAGGCGTACGTGCGACGCATGGTGCTGAACGAGTACCTGTCGTGGCGGCGCAGCTGGGCGGCCCGGAACGTACACGCCGTCGGTGAGCGGCTGGTCGACCTTGACGACGCCCGGGGCGGGGTGCACGACCACGCCCAGGACGTCGTGGACGCCGACGATCTGTGGAAACGGCTGGCCACGCTGGGGCGGAAGCAACGTGCGGTGCTGGTGCTGCGCTACTACGAGCACCTGGACGACGACGCGATCGCCGACCTGCTCGGCTGCTCACCGGTGACGGTGCGGAGTCACGCATCGAGGGCACTGAAGAATCTCCGGCTCTCGTCGGAGCGCCAGTACATGATCCACGCCGAGGAGACGTCGTGACCGATCACGAAGACCAGCTACGCCGGGCCTTCGCCACCCATGAGAACGAGGCTCCCGATCCGGCCGCGGTGTACGCCCGGGTGCAGGACCTGGCCCGCAGCTACCGGTGGCGCCGGCGGGGTGTCCAGGCCGCCGGCGGCATGGTGCTCGGCGCCGGCCTGATCGCCGGAGCGATCACCGTGCCCGGGATGCTCCCCGGTAACCAGGACAACTCCTTCAACATGGTGGCGCCCGCCGCGGCACCGTCGGCCGCGCCGAGCGTGTCGCCGCTCGGGCCCGGAGCCGACCCCAACCAGCGGGAGTACGACGCCTTCTTCGCCGCCGGCTACGACTACGGCGACGCCGAGCAGCTCGCCAAGATCTGGAAGTCGAAGGAAGAGATCGGCCAGGTCAAGATCGAGGCGGGCCGGCGGCTGCTGGCCGGCGAGACGCTGCCGGTCCGGCCGACTCCGGACGACAACGACTCGGGCGGCGAGGAAGTCGAGGTCGACCCGGTGGAGGAGGCCCGCTACCGGGCGTACTTCGAGGCGGGCTACGTCTACGAGGACGCCGAGCGGCTGGCCGAGCTGTGGAACCTCGACGACCCGTCGAAGGCCAAGGTCGAGGCCGGCAAGAAGCTGCTGGACGGCAAGAAGCTCCCGTTCAAGCCGAAGCCGGCGAACGTGGCCGACGCCCTCGAGGGCAAGCGGGTCAACAAGTTCTTCGAGGCCGGGTACGACGTCGACGACGCCGTGCAGCTCGCCAAGGTGTGGAACCTGGACACCGCGTACAAGGCGAAGGTCGAAGGCGGAAAGCGGCTGCTGGCCGGAAACAAGCTGCCGATCAAGCCGTGACCGCACAGCTGCACCGGCGTACCGGGTTCGAGATCGAGCTGATGGCCCCCGCGGGCCTCAGCCGGCGGACCCTGGCGGAGGACCTGGCGGCCCGCTCCGGCGGCCGGGTCCAGCCGGTGTGGCATTCCGACAGCGAACCGTCCCTGGTCCCCGGCCTGGGACGGTTCCTGCATCTGACCCAGGGTTTCGCGGTCCGGCGGGCGGACGGCAGCCTGCTCTGCACGCTGGTGGACGACGTCACGCTGCTCGCCGACCTGGACCCGCGGACCGCCCCGCCGCCCGGCTGGTTCCGCATCCTCAGCGACGACTCCCGGCTGATCAACCTGCTGGCCGCGCAGAGCGACCCCGGCGGCACCCTCGACGAGGCCCTGGACGCAACCGCCCGGCTGTGGGGCACCACGACGGAACGGATCGGCTCGGTGTACCGGCTGAACGACCCGGCCGGCACCACGATCGCGCTGGCCGCACCGCAGGGCGCGGAACGTGAACGCCCCTGCGAGATCGTCACGCCGCCGCTCACCGGCGACCACGGCGCCGCGCTGGAGGAACTGCTCGGCCCGGCCCGCGAGCTGGGCTTCACCGTCCCGCGCGAGGCCGCCGTGCACCTGCACCTGGACGGCGCGCCGTTCCGCCGGCCGCACGCCCTGGCCAACGTCGTACGGCTGTTCGCGCACTGGCGCGAGCCGCTCCGCACGCTGCTACAGACCAATCCGGCCTGCCGCCGGCTCGCACCGCTGCCCGAGCCCCTGGTGGCGGCGGCCGCCGGCAACCCGTCCGAGGACGATCTGCGGAAAGCCGCGACGGACGGCGAACTGACCAAGTTCTTCGACGTCAACCTGACCCAGTTGCTGACCGACACGCCGCTGCGGGACACCATCGAGATCCGGATCCTGCCCGGCGCGGTCCACGCCGACGACATCCTGAACCGGGCCGGCCTGCTCGAACTGCTCCTCGACCGCTGCCTGGACCCGGAACCGTTCCCGGCCGCCCCCGAGGCACCGGACGCCGGGGTACCCGCACTGCTCGACGTGGCGGCGGGCGTCCTGGCCGAGCGCTCCGAATCCTCGACCGCCCCGCACTGACCGGCCCGCTCCGCAACCTCCCAGGCCCCGCCGCCTCCCAGGCCCCGCCGCCTCCCAGGCCCGGCGACCTCCCAGGCCCCGCGACCTCCCAGGCCCGCCCCCGCCTCCCAGGCCCGCCCCCGCCTCCCAGGCCCCGCCCGCCTCCCAGGCCCCGCCCGCCTCCAGGCCCCGCCCGCCTCCAGGCCCCGCCCGCCTCCCAGGCCCCGCCCCCCGCCTCGCAGGCACTCCGCCGTCAGGCTCCTCCGCCGTCTCCGGGCCAGCCTGTACTCCCGGCCCGGCCCCAGCCCCTCGCCGGGTTACCGACCGGGCGCGGTCGGGCGGGTCAAGGTGTGGACCGCCGCCTCCGCCAGATCCGGGTCGCGGGCGAACACCGACGGGCCCCCGCCGGGCCGCCGCCGCCCGTCCAGGCCCCGGTAGGTGCCGCCGGCCTCCGTCACGATCAGTGCGGTGGCCGCGAAGTCCCAGACCTGCCCGCTGGTCTGCACCGCCAGGTCGAGATCGCCGCGGGCCACGGCCAGCGGTGGATGCAGCGTCCACGGCCGGGCCGGGGTGACCGTGAGCAGCGGGGCCGCCACGGCCGGCGCCTTGGGGACGACGTTCGCGCCCGTGGCCGGATCGTCGAACACCGGCAGCACCCCGAGCCGACTCGCGGCCAGCCCACCCGGCCGTACCGGCGCGACCGCGATCCGCCGACCGACCCCGATCCCGGCCGCTGCGGGACCGGCCGCGCCGAGGACGGCCGCATCGAGAACGGCCGCATCGATCTCCGCCTCGTAGGCCCCCGCGCCGCGCCGGGCCCACCAGATCCGGCGCTGGGCCGGCACGACCGCGACCCCGACCTCGATCTCGCCGTTCAGCTCCAGCGCGAGCAGCACCAGCCAGCGGCCGATCCCCTCGACGAACAGGGCGGTCCCGTCGATCGGATCGATGATCCAGCGCCGCACACCGACGACGCCTTCCACCGTGCCACCCGCGACACCTCCCGCCGTGCCACCCGCGACACCTCCCGCCGTGCCACCCGCGACACCTCCCGCCGTGCCACCCGCGACACCTCCCGCCGTGCCACCCGCGACACCTCCCGCCGTGCCACCCGCGACACCTTTCGCGTTGCCGACGGTAACCTCCGCCGTGTTGCCGACAGTAACGCCGCCCTCCTCGCCGAGGACGGTGTCACCGGGCCGGGCCGCGGCGAGTTCGGCACGGATCGTCCGCTCCACGGCCCGGTCGGCCTCGGTCACCACGCTGCCGTCCACCTTGTGCTCCCGCCGCAGGCCGGCCAGCGCCGCGAAGTACCGCATCGCCACCGCCGCACCACGCATCGCGGCCTGCTGGGCCAGCCGTAGATCGTCTGTCACTCCCCCATCCTGCCTGCCGCGCCTCTATCGGGAAGGTCGTGTGGAGCTGTGGTCGTCACACAGCCACAACTAACACGACTGCGCCGCGCGCCGTGAGCGCACCACCCACCAGAGCCGGTTCACGTGTGGACTCCCGGCACCCACCGCACCAGAACGCCACACGCCCCCCACGGCGACCCCAACCATGCGGACCTACGGCACCCACCCCACCCCAACCCCACACACCCCCACCACGACCCCAACCGTGCGGAAACGGCGGCACTGCGCGAGCGGCGCGGACCCGCGACTGCCCGGGCTCGACGTGCGGAGGTCGCGGGCGATCCGGCTCCAAGCCTCGACGCCGGCTCCGAGATCCGGTGCGATGAAACCGGCGACCCGTGATGGTGGGAGGCTGGTCGGCGTGCACCGTAGCCGCCTCTATGGCCTCTTCATCGACACCCCGCACCGGGACGCCCCGGCGGCCGCCTCGTTCTGGTCGCAGGCCCTCGGCGTGCCGGCCCGTCCGGTCCCCGGGGAGGAGCAGTTCACCGCGCTGCCCGGCGCCTTCCCCAACCTCACCGTGGACGTGCAGGCGGTGGACGACGCGCCGCGGTACCACGTGGACATCGAGACCGACGACGTCGACGCGGAGACCGCCCGGCTGATCGCGCTGGGCGCCGTGGAGGTCGCCCGCTGGCTGGACTGTCACGTGTTACGGGCGCCGGGCGGTCACCTGCTCTGCGTCGTACCCGTGCACAGCGATCCGGAGGTGTTCGCCGCGCATGCTCGCACCTGGCCGTAGGCGGGCAGGTGTCGGGGCCCGGAGATCCACATCAGGCGGCGAGGTGCGGGTCGCAACACTGCACGGCATCGCCACAGTGATCACCGGCGGGCGGCGGGACTTCTCGACGGGCCGGGATCGGGGTCGCATCGCACCGGAGCGGAGGCCGCGACCCTGCGGGCAAGGGTCAGGCGTTGATCCACTCGGTGGCCACCCGGCGGCCGGCCACCACGCACTCGATGCGGACCGGTCCCCGGCGCTCGGCCGGGAACGCGAAGCAGCCCACCTCGTCCGCGCACGTCTCGGCCACCGGGCCGCCCGCGGCGATCAGCCGTACCGTGCCGGGCTCCGGCGGGATCAGCTGCCCCTCGATGCCGGCGTCGCTGACCTCGATCTCGACCCGCAGCTCGCCCAGCGCGAACACCAGGTTGCGGGGGGCGCCGGAGGCCGGGCCGCGAATCGCCACCAGTCCGTCGGTGTAGGAGTCGTAGAGCAGGGCGGCGATCGCCAGGTCGCCGTCGCCGAAGTGCCAGGGCTGGACGGCCCGGGCCGACTCGATCAACAGCTGTTCGAGGGGTTCCGGCCGGACCGCCTCGGCGAGGTCGCGGAGCAACTCCTCATCGTCGTGCCAGTTTCGCCACGGCATCACGGACACCTCCCCAGGTCTGCGGATCGGTCCGCGTCGAGATAGGCCCGGACCGCGTCGGTCTCGCGCAGCTTGTCGAGCACGCGGCTGCGGGTCGGGCCGATACTTCCGATCGGTATACCCAGAATGCGGCTGATATCCGCGTACGAGTACGGCGGATCTGCGGTCAGCATCAGCAGCAGCTCCCGGTGCTGCGGCGACAGCTCGCGGAGTCCGTTCAGGAGCACCTGACGTCGCTCGGCGGCGAGCAGCACCGCGTCGATCTCGGGGTCGTCGGGGTCATCGGCGACCTGCATGGTCAACGGGTCCATCGCCACGCTGCGTCCGTTGATCCGCAGGAAGCGTTCGCACTCGTGGCGGGTGGTGGTGGCGAGCCAGCCCGGCAGGGCGGCCGGCTCGCGGATCTGGCCGAGGTGTTCGACGAGCCGCAGCCACACCAGCTGGCCGACGTCCTGGGTGTCGGCCGGGGACAGTCGATAGTGCCGGATGACGAACGCCACCAGGCCCGCGAAGCGGCGGACCAGTTCCTCCCAGGCGTGTTCGTCACGGTCGATGCTTGCCTTGACCAGCGTCGGTAGGTCCCATTCGGACATGTCTGTCGGTCCCATGTCGTCCCCGCTCTGCCGGAAGAGGGCCGGGCGGCGCCCCGTTGCCGCCCGGTGTCGCACAATCCGGAGCCCGGCACGGGATCAACCCAGCCCCTGCAGGATCCGCATCGCCTTGCCGAAGCCGTGGATCTCCTTGCCGTATGCGTCTAGCTTGTCCACCGCCGCACGCGGCTCCATCCCCTCTTCATAGCTGATCCTGGCCACCGCGCCAGCAATTTGTGGTGCGGCGAACGACGTTCCACTCCAGATCGCCCACGCATCGTGGTCGAACCGATCCGGTGCGGAGTCGAATACCGGCGATTCCGTGCCACCGACGTACGTCGAGCGGATCCCCTCGGCCACTGTCGAGAATCGGACATCGCCATAGTTGGACCAGGTGGCCGGGGTCAGGAACGCGGTCAGCCCGGCGACCGCCTCCACTCCGTCCAGTGCGGCCGGCCACACCACGGACCGGTCGCCGTGGTTGCCGGCGGCCGCGATGATCACCGTCTGCCCGGCAGACTCCCGCACCACCGTGGACACCGCCTCGGCGGTGGCCGGCGGCGGCTGGTCGTCGACCGTACGGATGCCGAGCGACAGGTTGATGATCTGCGCGCCGTCGTCGTGGGCGCGGAGGATCGCCTCGGCGATCTCCGCGTCGGTGGCGAAGCCGTCCGTGTCGGCGGCCCGGTACATCCGGATGTCGGCCTGTGGCGCCACCCGCTGCACGATGCCGGCCACGAACGTGCCGTGCCCGGCCTGGAAGTCCAGCAGTCCGTCCGGGCCGGCCGGCAGCATGTCCAGCACGTCGATGTTGTCGTCGGTCCGCCGCACCGCGTTCAGCCAGCCGTCCGGCCGCGTCGAACGCGGGATGCCGGTGTCGATGATCGCGACCCGGACGGTGCCACCCTCGGCGGCCGGCGGTGCCGTGATCGCGGCCTCCGTCCCGACGGCGGCGAACCGGGCCGCGCGGGCGCCCGGAGCGGGCGGCGGGGGCGGCGGCGGAGGCGTCGGCTCGGGCCCGCCGAGTCCCTTACCGACCGCGGCCATGGTGGCCAGGTAGTTGGGCCAGGCCGGCACCTTGGCCGCGCCGCAGGCGTCGACGATGCGGTCCACCTCGGACGCGGAAGCCGCCGGCCGGCGCATCCGGACGTGGGCGCCGCGGCGGCCGGAGACCGCCGGCGGCGGCGCGAACCCGGTGAAGAGACTGCCCACGGTGCCACCGCTGAACTCGGCGGCCGGCAGCACCACCTCACCGCGGGCGAGCAGGCACAATGCACCGTCGCGACGGGACCGCGCCTCCACCTGGGCCCGGCCCTGATCGCCGCACCGGCGACCGATCAGGATGCCGAGGAGGCGGGCGTCCGCGCCGGCCGTACCCTGGCCGAGTTGGCTGATCTGCTGCGGCAGGATCGCCCGGAGTCGGGCGAGGTCGGCCGGCCCGTAGGATTCCGGGTAGTCCTCCTCGAAGGCGTATCCCAGGCGGTCCTTCTCGAACTTCATGTCGGTTCCCTGGTCCTCAGCTCGGCGGAAGTGGGTCTTTCGGTGGGAATAGAGACGCCGGACGACCTCGTGATACATGCCAGACGCCTGCACGAGAGCGTGATCGCCGATCCGCAGCGCTTCGGCGGGATCGCGGCCGACCTGGTGAGGCAGGCGCGGCGGTCCGGTCCGCCGGCCGCGCTGGCGCTCGCGCTGCGCGCCCAGGCGTGGGCGCTCCGGGCCCAGTTCGCGGCGGCCGAAGCGAAACGCCTGCTCGACGAGGCCGCCGCGGTGGCCCGCCGGCACGCGCTGGACCAGGTCCTCGCCGACGTGCTGGTGACCCGGGCGGTGGTCAACCAGGAACTCGGCAACCTGACCGGCGCCCAGCGGGACCTGGACACCGCGGCCCCGCTGGCCGCGCCGGACCGGGCCGTCGAGCTGCGGTTCCAGACCGCGGTCCTGCACCAGAACCTGGGCCGGTTGCGTCCGGCCGCGGCGGCGTACCGGGCGGTGCTGGCGGACCCGGGCACTTCGGCACGGCTGCGCGTGGTGGCCGGCAACAACCTCGCCATGATCAATGCACAGTACGGGCGGCACGCCGACGCGCTCCGCCTGCTCGCCGACGCGGCCGCGCGGGCACCCGGCGTCGGCCCCGCCCACGTGGCCATGGTGATCGAGACGCAGGCGTGGGTGACCGTGCACGCCGGCCGGCTGACCGACGGCATCCGGCTGTTCGAGGCCGCGGCGCGTGCGCACGAGGCCGCCGGGCTGCCGCTGGGCGAACACTTCGTGGAGTACGCCGACGCGCTGATGGACCTGCGGCTGATCCCGGAGGCCACGGACGCCGCCCGGGCCGCGGCCGAGGAGTTCCGGCTGGGCGGGGTGCCGCTGATGGGCGCGGAGGCGGAACTGCGGGTGGCCCAGCTGGCGTTGCTCTCCGGCGATCCGGAGCAGGCCGAGGCCGCCTCCACGGCGGCGATCCACAGCTTCGACCGTCAGGGCCGGCGGGCGTGGAAGGCACGCGCGACGCTGGTCCGGGCCGAGGCCAGACTGCACGAGGGTACGGCCACCGCGGCGGACCTGCGCGACGCCCGCCGGGTGTGCCGGACGCTGGAACGGCAGGGCACCTGGTCGTACGCGGTCGGCGCCTACCTGATCACCGGCCGGATCGCGGCGGCGCTACACCGCCGCGCGGACGCGGTCGCCGCGTACCGGCGGGCCGCCGACCTGGCCCGGCGCAGCCCGGTCCTGATCCGGATGCGCGGCAGGGTGGCCGGGGCGATGGCGGCGTGCCTGCTCGGCGACGACGCGGCGGTGCTGGGGTACTGCCGTCGAGGCCTGGCCGACCTGGCCCGGCACCGCACCGCCCTGCCCTCGGTGGAACTCCGCGCGCTGGCCTCCGGACACGGCGCCGAGCTGGGTCAGCTCGGCCTGGAGGTGGTGGTCCGGGACGGTTCGGCGCCGCGGGTGCTGGACTGGATGGAACGCACCCGGGCGGCGGCGCTGCTGGCCGTGGAACCGCCGGGCGGCACCGCGGTCGACGACCTGGAGGCGCTGCGCGGCATCCACGCCGAACTGGACACGCTGGCCGTCGGCGACCGCGGCGTCACCGCGCCGGAGCCGCTGGTGGCCCGGCAGAAGCAGCTCGAGGACCGGATCCGGCGGGCCAGCTGGCACCACGGCGGCCCGAACCGGGCGGTCGGCGCCACCATGCGGCCCGCGCAGCTGCGCGGCCGGCTGGGCGGTCGGACCCTGGTGGAGTACGCCGTCCTCGGCGGTGACCTGGTCGCCGTGGTGGTCGAGCCGCGGCGCAGCCGGCTGGTCATGCTCGGTCCCGCGGCCGCCGTGCTCGACCAGGTACGCACGCTGTTCTTCGCGTTGCGCCGGATGACCCAGCCGCTGCCCGACTCGTCACTGGCCGCGGCCCGGCTCAGCGCCGACTCCCGGGTGGCCCGGCTGCGCACCATGCTGCTGCGGCCGCTGACCCTGCCCGCGGACGCGGAACTGGTGGTGGTGCCGGTCGGGCACCTGCACGGCATCCCGTGGTCGGCGCTGTGGGACGGGCCGGTCTCCCTGGCGCCGTCCGCGGCGCTTTGGGCCCGCACCAGCGAGGCCGCCGGCACCCGTCCACGGCCGGGCCCCACCGTGCTGGTGGAGGGCCCGCACCTGGTCGGCGCCAGCACCGAGGTGCAGCGGCTGCGCAAGCTGTACCCGGACGCCACCGCGGTGACCCCGCCGGACAGCACCGCCGCCGAGGTGCTCCGGCTGCTCGACGGCGCCGGACTGGCGCACCTGGCCTGCCACGGTTGGCTCCGCGCGGACAACCCGCTGTTCTCCTCGCTGGTGCTCAGCGACGGGCCGCTGACCGTGCAGGAACTGCAGACCAGCGGCGCCGCCCCGCACCGGTTGGTGCTGGCGTCGTGCCAGTCCGGGGCGGACGTCAGCTACGCCGGTGACGAGGTCCTCGGCTTCATCAGCTCGCTGCTGGCCCGGGGCACGGCGGGCGTGGTGGCCAGCGTCGCCGCGGTGCCGGACGTGGCCGCGGTGGACCTGATGTACCGCCTCCACGAGAGCCTCGCCGACGGCCGTACCCTCGCCCACGCTCTGTTCGCGGCGCGGGAGGAACTCAACCGAACGGACCCCGCCGCCTACGTCAACTGGTGCACGTTCACCGCCTACGGTGCCGCCTGACGTATCAGGGGCTTCCGTCGGTTCTCTGACTCTTCGTGGACGTCGTACGGGAACTCGACATGCACCTCGACAGTGGACGACGACGGCGCGCCGCCGTGTTGTTCGCGGACCTGACGGGCTTCACCCGGCTCGTCGAGACAGTGGAACCGGAAATCGTGTACCAGGTGGTACGCCCGCTCCTGGACGATCTGGCCGCCATCGCCAGCCGCCACGGGGGCGAGATCCAACAGGTGCTCGGGGACGGCTTCATGTGCGTTTTCGGAGCACACGAGACACTGGGCGACGAGGCGCACCGGGCGGTGCGCGCCGGCCGGGCGATGATCGCCGCGGGTGGCACGGCGGTGGTCCGTCCTCCGGTGCACGCCGGCGTGGAGTACGGCGACGTCTACGTCACCCCGTCCTGGCCGCCGGCCGGGTACGGCGTGTGGGGACGCACGGTGAACCTGGCGAAGCGGCTGTGCGACCTGGCCGGGCCGGGCGAGTTGCAGATCGGGCCGGAGGCCTTCGCCCGCACCGCCGACCTGGTCGGTCCCACGCTGGCCGGCCGGACCCGCCTCAAGGGCATCGTCGACCCGGTCGTCACCCACCGCCTCCCGGCGGCCGCCTGAACCGCCACCGGCCGCGCCGGACCACACCGTGCCCCGGCCCGCAGCCGACCCTGCCCCGGCCCGCAGCCGACCAGACCGTGCCCCGGGCCGCGCCCGACCCTGCCCCGCCCCGCGGCCGACCAGACCGTGCCCCGGGCCGCGCCCGGACGGACGGCGCCTGGACAGACGGCGCCTGGACGGACGGCGCCTGGACGGACGGCGCCTGGACCGCGGCCGGTCAGACGGTGCCCTGGTAGGCGAGCACGCCGCGGTTCACCGCGGTGATCGCCTTGCGGGCCGACTCCCGCACCGCGGCCGGCACCGAGGACGCGTCCCGGATCTGACTGAGCAGATCGAGCACCTGCCGCGCCCAGCGGACGAAGTCCCCGGCCGGCATGTCCGCGTCGTAGTTGTGGCCGCTGGCCAGCACCCGGGCCAGCGGTTCGCCGCGGGCCCAGCGGTACATCGGCCAGACGAAGCCCGGGTCCGGTTCCCGGGTCAGCGACAGCCCGTGCCCGGCCTCGTCCGCCTCGATCTCCGCCCACAACTTCACCGTGGCGTCCACCGCCGTGGTGACCGGCCCCTTCGGCACCGACGCCCGCTCGTCGCCCTCCCGGCGGGACTCGTAGAGGACCATGGACACCGCCGCGGCGAGTTCGTCCGGGGCCAGTCCGTCCCACACGCCGCGGCGCAGGCACTCGGCGACCAGCAGGTCGGCCTCGGTCCAGATCCGGCCCAGCATCCGCCCGGCCTCGGTGACCTCGCCGCCGGTCGTCAGATAGCCGCGGGCCGCCAGCACCGCGCACACCTCGTCGAACGTCCGGGCCAGCGAACTGGTCCGCCCGGCCACCTTGGCCCGCAGCCCCTCGGTGTCGCGCTGCAGCCGGTGCCGCCGCTCGGCCCAGCGGGCGTGCTCCTCACGGTCCGGGCAGGCGTGGCACGGGTGCTGCCGCATCTGCACCTTGAGCAGGGCGATCTCGGCGTCCTCGCCGGAGTTGCCCTTGCCCCGGCCGCGCCGCCCGCCGCCGTGCCGGTCCAGCCCGGTCGCGCTGACCTGGGCGGCGAGGTCGCGCCGGGCGGCCGGCGAGCGGGGGTTGAAGTGCTTGGGCACCCGGATGCGTTCGAGCACGTCGACCGGCCCGGGGAAGTCCGCAGCGCTGACCCGCCCGGCCCAGCGGTCCTGGGTGAGCACCATCGGCCGGGGCTCGCCGAAGCCGCCGGTGCCCGGTTCCAACACCACCGCGAGTCCGGCGCGACGGCCCTGCGGCACCCGGATCACGTCGCCGATGCGGAGCCGTTCCAGAGAGGACACCGCCGCCGACCGGCGCTGCGCGGCGCCCTGGCGGGCGAGGGCGCGTTCCCGGTCGGCGATCGCCACCCGGATGCCGAAGTACTCCTCGAAGTCGCCGTGGTGACAGGTCTCGTCGGCGGCGTACGTCTGCATGGTCTCGACGTTGCGTTGCACCTGCCGGGCCAGACCCACCACCGACCGGTCCGCCTGGAACTGGGCGAACGACGACTCGAGCAGCTCGCGGGCCTGATCCGCGCCGACCGTGCCGACCAGGTTGACCGCCATGTTGTACGACGGGCGGAACGACGAACGCAGCGGATAGGTGCGGGTGGACGCCAGGCCGGCGACGTGGCGCGGGTCGACCTCCGGGCTCCACAGCACCACCGCGTGCCCCTCCACGTCGATGCCCCGGCGCCCGGCCCGGCCGGTGAGCTGGGTGTACTCCCCCGGCGTCAGGTCCACGTGCGCCTCGCCGTTGAACTTGACCAGCCGTTCCAGCACCACGCACCGGGCCGGCATGTTGATGCCCAGCGCCAGCGTCTCGGTGGCGAACACCGCCTTGACCAGGCCGCGGACGAAGCACTCCTCGACCGCCTCCTTGAACGCCGGCAGCATCCCGGCATGGTGCGCCGCCACGCCCCGCTCCAGGCCGTCCAGCCACTCCCAGTAACCGAGGACGCCCAGATCCTCCTGCGGGATCGCGGCCACCCGGTCCTGGGCGATGCGGCGGATCTCGGCGCGCTCGTCCGAGTCGGTGAGCCGCAGCCCGGCGGCGAGGCACTGCTGCACCGCGGCGTCGCACCCGGCGCGGCTGAAGATGAACAGGATCGCGGGCAGCAGGTCCGCCCGGTCCAGGCGTTCCACCACCTCCGCCCGCGGCGGCGGCTGCCAGCGGCGGGACCGGCCGCCACGGCCGTTCCACCCCGGTCCGGCCGAGCGGTCGGTCAGCTCCAGCCGGCGCAGCATCTCGCGGGTGTAGCGCAACAATTCCGGGTGTACGTCGTGCTTGCGCGCCGCGTCGGCGTCGTGGAACAGGTCGAACATCCGCCGGCCGACCAGCATGTGCTGCCACAGGGGCACCGGCCGGTGCTCGCTGACCACCACCTCGGTCTCGCCGGCACGCACGGTGACCAGCCAGTCGGCGAACTCCTCGTAGTTGCTCACCGTGGCGGAGAGCGAGACCAGCGTGACCGACTCGGGCAGGTGGATGATCACTTCTTCCCACACCGCGCCACGGAACCGGTCGGCCAGGTAGTGCACCTCGTCCATCACCACGTAGGCCAGGCCCTGCAGCGCGGCCGAACCGGCGTAGAGCATGTTGCGCAGCACCTCGGTGGTCATCACCACCACCGGCGCGTCCCCGTTGATCGCGTTGTCGCCGGTGAGCAGGCCGACCCGCTCCGGACCGTACCTCTCCACCAGGTCGTGGTATTTCTGGTTGGACAGCGCCTTGATCGGGGTGGTGTAGAAGCACTTGCGGGTGCCGCCACGCAACGCCAGGTGCACCGCGAACTCGCCGACCACGGTCTTGCCGGCACCGGTGGGCGCGCAGACCAGCACCCCGCTGCCGCGTTCCAGCGCCTCGCACGCCTGCCGCTGGAAGTCGTCCAGGTCGAAACCGACGTCCTCCATGAAGTCGTCGAGCGCGGGAAACTCGGCGGCCCGCGCGGCCCGCCGCCGGGACTCCGCATAGCGCTCGGCGGGGCTGAGCTCCCCGGCGGGAGGACTAGTCATGACCACCAGGCTAGTTCGTGGGTATGACAGCTTGCAGTACACCCGGTTGCCGACGGCGGTGTCACACGGGCTCGGTATCGTGCATCCGTGCCGGATGCTGCCGAATCGACGGACCACCCTCCGCATACGCCACGGCGTCAGGTCGATGCCGTGCTGTTCGACTTCCACGGCACCCTGGCCCAGGTCGAGGAGCCGGTGTCCTGGGTCCTGGCCGCCGCCGCCACGTGCGGCGCCGAGCTGGACCGGGGCCGGGCGACCGCGCTGGCCGACCGGCTGGTCATGGCGGGCCGGGCCGGCGGGCCGCTGCCACACCGGGTGCCGCCCCACCTGTCCGAGCACTGGGCCGACCGCGACCTGTACGAACACAGTCACCGCGCCGCCTACACCGGACTGGCGGAGACCGTGGACGCCGGCGTCGAGGGCCTGGCCGACGCGCTGTACGACCGGCTCCTCGGCCCCCAGGGCTGGCTGCCGTACCCGGACACCGAGCCCACCCTGCGCACCCTGCACGACGCCGGCATCCGGGTCGCCGTGGTCAGCAACATCGGCTTCGACATCCGGCCGCACTTCGCCGCCTGGGGGCTGGACGCGCTGGTCGACGCGTTCGTACTCTCCTACGAGGTCGGCCGGTGCAAGCCCGACCCGGCGATCTTCCTGCGCGCCTGCGGAATGGTCGGCGCCGATCCGGAACGGTCACTGATGGTCGGCGACAGCCCGGCGGACGCGGGTGCGGTGCGGGCCGGCTGCGCGGCGCTGGTCCTTCCCGCCGCTGAGCCCGGCCACACCAACGGCCTGGACGCCACACTCGCCCTGACCGGCTGCTGACCCCCTCGCGCCCGCCTCGCCCCCGCCTCGCCCCCGCCTCGCCCCCGCCTCGCCCCCGCCTCGCCCCCGCCTCGCCCCCGCCTCGCCCCCGCCTCGCCCCCGCCTCGCCCCCGCCTCGCCCCCGCCTCGCCCCCGCCTCGCGGGGCGCGGGCGCCCCGCGGCCTCGATCTTGGACTTGTGGTGGGAACAAAAGCCGCATCGCACCGACGAACCGGGCACCACAAGTCCAAGATCGGCGGGAGTGGCGAGCGAGGCTAACTGGTGACGTGACTCGGCGGAGGCCGGGCAGATCGGGACGGCCGGACAGCACGAGGTGGCCGGACAGAAGGGACCGGCTGGGCAGAAGGGACCGGCTGGGCCCAAGGCGGATGCGCGCCGACGCGGCTGACTGACTGGGCGGCAGACTGCAGACGGCACCCGGCCGGGCGGCAAAGCGGTCGGGCGGCAAAGCGGTCGGGCGGCAAAGCGGTCGGTCGGCAAAGCGGTCGGTCGGCGGAGCACTCCGACGGCCACGTCGTGTGCAGCCCGAGCCTCCCCCGCGCCGCAGTTCCCACGCGCATCGGAGAGCTACGTGTGCGCAGCAACGGCTAGCTCCGCACCGTAACTCCCCGCACGCCACGAAGGGCAACAAACGTGCGCAGAAACGGCTAGCTCCACGCCGCAACTCCCCACACGCCACCAAGCGCAACAAACGTGCGCAGAAACGGCTAGCTCCACGCCGCAACTCCCCACACGGTCCGGGAAGCGGCCCCACCGCCCCGGGAAGCAGCCCCGCACCGCCCCAGAGGCAGCAAGCGCACCACAACTCCACACACCCGAACCCGAGACACGCAGACGGCAACCGCCGCAGCGGCTGACCGGAAACCAACTTGAGTGGGGGCATGGGTGATGGCCCGGGGTGGCCCGGGTGGTGGAGAGGTGTTCAGGCGGCGGCGGGGGTGAGGGTGACCTGTAGGCCCAGCGCTTCGAGTTGTTGGATC
>NZ_JAIWNC010000056.1 GCF_020216025.1 Jidongwangia harbinensis
CCTGGACGCGATGCCGCAGCAGTCCCTGAACGCCTACCAGGACCAGTGCGCGCCGGCCAACCCCCGGATGCCGATGCTGGACGACATGCAGGACATCATGCGAAACGCCTACTACGGCAAGTGACCGCCTCCGGCGTGGAGTGCGGAGGGCCCGTTGCGGCGGGCCCTCCGACCCTGTGCCGCCGGTGAGGTGCGCCGCGCGAGCCCCTACCGCGATGCCGTCAACCGCTACCTCGGCGCGTACGGCTACCACGAGACGCGGGATGCCGCGCCCGTCCTGGCCCCGACGCAGCCCGAGCGGAGCAGGTTCGGATCGGTGCTGGTCGGCGTGGACGACTCCCCGACCAGCTACACCGCGGTGGACCATGCCGCGATCGAGGCGGAGCTACGCGGCTGGGATCTGCGGCTGGTACACGTGCAGCATGCCGGTACCGCCAGGTATCCGGCCCGCGACCTCGGCGCGCGGCTGCTCGAACGGATGACCGACCGGGTACACGACTACTCGCCGACCGTGGCGGTGACCAGCCGCCTGGTGATCGGGTCGCCGGCCACGATGCTGCTGACCCAGGCCGAGACCTCGGATCTGGTCGTCGTCGGGCACCGGCACGGTCTCGCCGTTGCCACGCTCGGTATGACGGTCGGAGACCGCGTCGCCATCCACCACCACGGTGCCGTTCTGGTGGTGCGGGTACCCGGTTGGCCCCCTGGTCCGCGGTTCGGCAGTCGGCCGATCGTGGTCGGCGTGGATGCCTCGCCGACATCGCCGCTGACGATCCGGTTCGCGCTGCGCGAGGCCCAGCTGCGGGGCAGTGAATTGGTCATGCTGCACGCCACCGGGGCCGGCCGCGTGCCGCCGGACCGGCTGGACCGCCGCGACGACGTGGTCGTCCATCAGCGGTACGTCGGCGGCGATCCGGTCACCGCGCTGGTGGACGCGTCCGGCAAGGCAGCCGCCGTCATCGTGGGCCGGCACGGCGGTCGGTCCGTCGGCGCTCTGCGGCAGGGCTCCGTGAGCCGGGCCCTGCTCCAGCGTGCCGACTGCCCGGTGTTCCTGGTCGCCTGACCGCGGGCCCTCGGCCGGTGGATCGATGCGGGGGCCCGCGACCGGAGGCACTCGGCCAGGAGCGCCGGTGGTCATCCGCCGGGGATCTCCCGAACGACCGCGACGGTGCAGGCGGCGTGGTGCAGCAGATGCTGACTGACTGAGCCGAGCAGCATGCCGCGGACGGCGCCTCGTCCCCGGGTGCCGACCACGAGGAGTTGGGCGGTGGTGCCGGCCAGGGCCAACGCGTTGGCCGGGTGGTCCACCACGGCTTCGGCGGTGATCTCCAACGTGGGGAACTTGTCGCGCCAGGTGGCGACTGCCTCGTCCAACGGGCGGCGTTCGTCGGCCGTGACGCTGCGCGCGACGATCGGGCTCTCCGCCCAGATGCCGGTCACTGGCGCCCAGGCGCGGATCACCCGCAGCGGCACGCCGCGAGCAGCCGCTTGTTCGACCGCGAAGCGCAGCGCAAGGTGGGCGCTGGGCGAGTCGTCCACTCCGACCACGACCGGCTGGTTCGGTGCCGGGTCGCCGCGGACCACGAGGACCGGGCAGTGGGCGTGCGCGCTGACCGCGACGCTGACGGAACCGAGCAGTCCCGCTACGGCGCTGTGGCCCCGGCTGCCGACCACCACGAGGCCGGCGTCGATCGATCGTTCGATGAGCGTCAACGCCGCGCTCGCACTCACGATGGACATCTCGGTCCGCACGTCGGGGTGACTGTGCTTTGCCGCCGTGACGGCCTCCCGGAGCATCCCCTTGACGGCCCGGTCGGTTTCCCCGTCGGGCCAGACTGCAGGGGCCGAGGTGGTGGCGACCGCCGGTGCCCATTGCGGCCACTCGTAGGCGTAGAAGAACTCGACCGAGGCTCCGGTGCGGGTGGCTTCATCGAGCGCCCACCGGGCGGCGGCGCGGGCGTCGGCCGACTGGTCGTAGCCCACGATGATCCTTCTGGTGTTCATGGTGTTGCTCCTTTTTTCCAGCGGCGGACGAGGTGGAGTGCGAGCCCTGGGATCACCGCGATGAGCGTGCAGGCCGCCAGCTCGGTGAGGGTGAGCGCTTCCGTGCCGAGCAACGTCTGCAGGGGTGTCAGCAGCACCCCGGCGACCTGCAGGACGGCGGAGAGCGCGACGGCGCCCAGCAGCGAAAGGTTGCGGGGAGTGCCGGGCTGCGGGGTGGCGCGTACGGCCAGAGCGACGCCGAGCTGGGCGAGTCCGAGGACGACGAACATCACCGACTGCCACGGCCGGTCGAGCTGGTGGGCCACCACGCCGGCGCTCAGCACGACGGCCGCGACGCACAGGCCGCCGAGCAGCACACTGCGGAGCAACCCGTCGCCGAGTACCGACTCCTGTGGCGAGCGGGGGCGGCGCCGCAACACACCGGCCTCCGCGGGTTCGGCTCCCAGTGCCACTCCGGGGATGCCGTGGGTGAGCAGATTGACCCAGAGCAATTGGCCCGGCAGTAGCGGCAGGGGCATGCCGAGGAACGGTCCGGCCAGCATCACCAGCAGTTCGGCGATGCCGCCGGAGAGGGCGTAGCGCAGGAAGCGGCGGATGTTGTCGTAGATCCGGCGGCCTTCGCCGATCGCGGCGGCGACGGTGGCCAGGTTGTCGTCGACCAGGACGAGCTCGGCGGCCTGTCGCGCCACTTCGGTGCCGCCGCCCATGGCCACACCGATGTCGGCACGCCGCAGGGCGGGTGCGTCGTTGACCCCGTCGCCGGTCATGGCGACCACTTCGCCGCGGCGCTGCGGTTCGGCGATGATGTCGAGCTTCTGTTCCGGCTGGATGCGGGCGAACACGCGGGTCCGGTCGATGTCGGCCGCGGTCAATGGGCCGGTGTCGCCGCGGGCCACCCGGTCGCCCGGCTCGAGGATCCCGAGTTGTGCGCCGATCGCGGCGGCGGTGGCCGGGTGATCGCCGGTGATGAGCAGCAGGTGTACGCCGGCGGCCTCAAACGCCGCGGCGGTGTCACGTGCGGTGTCGCGCAACGGGTCGCCGATGCCCACCAGACCGAGGGTGCGCAGGGGCGGCGGGTCGGCGGGATCCGGCGCGACCGCGACCGTAGCAGCGCTGATCGCCAGCACCCGTAGGCCGTTCGCCGCGAGTTCCGCGGCCGCGGCCAGCAGCGTCGCGTCCGAGCCCGTGTCGAGTAGGCTTTCCGGGGCCCCCTTGGCAACCACCAGCGCGTCTCCGGTGGGCGAGCGGTGCACGGTCGTCATCCGTCTGGTCGCCTGGTCGAACGGGTGTTCGGCGATTCGCGGGGTGGCTGCCCGTTGCCGGCGAGGGTCCAGCCCGCACCGGGCGGCAAAGGCGACCAGCGCAACTTCCATCGGATCCCCGGCCGGTGCCCAGTCCGATCCGTCGCCGGCCGGCGGAATCAGATCGGCGTCGTTGCAGAGCAGCCCTGCCTCGGCGAGCATCCGAAGATCATCGGGTGCCGGCACCGGACCGCCCTCGCGCCGGATCTCGCCGCTGGGGGAGTATCCGGCGCCCGAGACCGTGTAGCGGGTGCCGTCCGCGGTGACGGCCTGCTGCACCGACATCCGGTTCTGGGTGAGCGTGCCGGTCTTGTCGGACGCGATCACGGTCACCGATCCGAGCGTCTCGACGGCGTGTAGCCGGCGGGGGATCGCCCGGGTGTGGGCCATCCGTCGCGCACCGAGGGCGAGCGCCAGGGTGACGACAGCGGGTAGTGACTCCGGCACCGCCGCGACGACCAGGCTGACGGCGGTGATCGCCATGCGCGCGACCGGCTCACCGGCCAGCACACCGAGGGCGAAGACGACGCCGGAAACCGCGACGGCGGTGCCGCCCAGCACCCGTCCGAGGGCGGCGATCCGCCGCTGCAGCGGGGTCGGGCCGGGCTTCGTGCGGGCCACCAGGGCCGAGATGCGGCCCAACGAACTCGCCGCCCCGGTCCGGACGACCACGCCGGCGGCGCGCCCGACGGTCAGGACTGTTCCGGCGCCGGCCTCCTCGCCGGTCTCCCGGTGCACCGGGACGGATTCGCCGGTCAGTGCCGACTCGTCGAAGCGCGCCCGCTGCACGTCGACGAGATCGAGGTCGGCGGGCACGATGTCACCCGCCTCCAGCCGGACCAGATCACCCTGGACCAGCTGGGCCGCGGGAACGATCTGGTCGGCACCGTCGCGTACCACCCGGGCGGTCGGGGCGGCGAGCTGATCGAGTGCGGCGATCGCCCGGTCCGCACGGATCTCCTGAATGACACCGATCAAGGTGTTCACGGTGACGACCAGCAGGATCACGGCGGTGTCGGGCAGGTCGCCCAGCAGGGCGGTGACGACGGCGGCGACGAGCAGCAGCGCGATGAGCGGATCTGCCAGCTGCCGGGCGATGCGGGCCACCAGCCGTCGGGGTGCCGCCGCGGCCACCGTGTTGGGGCCGTCGGCGGCCAGCCGGACAGCCGCCTCGACAGTGGTCAGGCCGCGGGTCGCGGCAACCGTGCTGGTGTCCACGATCGGCTCCTTCGCCTCGGTCGGGCATCGCACCCTCCAGGTTTCGCGGACCGGGCGCGGGGTGGCAGGGCCGTTGGACCCGGTCCGCCGGGCCCGGTGGCGGCTGCCAGCCTTGGCACAGAGCCCCCGGGTGAGTAGGAAGGTGGAATGATTCGTGTCTTCCTCCTCGACGACCATGAGGTCGTCCGCCGCGGCCTCGCCGACCTCCTCCATGCCGCCGGCGACATCGAGGTGGTGGGCGAGTCCGGCTCCGCGCAGGAGGCGGCCCGCCGCATCCCGGCGCTGCGGCCGCGCGTGGCGGTCCTCGACGCCCGGTTACCTGACGGCAGCGGCATCGACGTGTGCCGGGACGTGCGGGCGGTGGACTCGTCGATCAAAGGGCTGATCCTGACTTCGTATGAGGACGACGAGGCGCTGTTCGCCGCGATCATGGCGGGCGCTGCGGGCTACGTTCTCAAGCAGATCCGCGGCAGCGATCTGGTCGACGGCATCCGGCGGGTCGCGGCCGGGCAGTCGCTGCTCGATCCGGCGGTGACCCAGCGGGTGCTCGAACGCATTCGCAACGGCGTGGAGCAACCACGCGAACTGGCGTCGTTGAGCGCGCAGGAGCGCAAGATCCTCGAGTACGTGGCGGAGGGCCTGACCAACCGGGAGATCGCGGGCCGGATGTTCCTGGCCGAGAAGACCGTGAAGAACTATGTGTCCAGCCTGCTCGCCAAGCTCGGCCTGGAGCGGCGTACCCAGGCCGCGGTGCTCGCCACCCGGCTCCTCGGGGAGCATCCGCACTGACCGCGCGCCGTGCCCATGGCTCGTTCAGCAGACGATCAGGCCGCCGCCACTACGGCCTCGGCGGCGACGGTGGCGAAACGGAGCCGGCCAACCGGGTCACGCCGACGACGGGCCGGAACGCGGCGCCGTCCGGGCCGACGATCCAGGCGCCGACGGGCCGTTCGCCGTCGACCACGAGTAGCACGGTGACAGCGGCGGGTGTCGCGGCGGGCCGGTCGTCGATCGAGGTGGTCATCACAGTCGCTCCCTATCTGCTGTCCGACGAGGCCGCCGGGCAGGCGGCGCGGCCGGCTTCCAGCCGGGCGACGGGGACGCGGAACGGTGAGCAGGACACGTAGTCCAGCCCGGCGTGGTGGAAGAACCGGACGGAGGCGGGGTCGCCGCCGTGTTCCCCGCAGACCCCGACGGTCAGGTCCGGCCGGGTGGCTCGGCCGCGTTCGACGGCGATCCGGACGAGTTCGCCGACGCCGTCGGTGTCGATCGTTTCGAACGGTGACGCGGCGAAGATGCCCGAAGTCCTCGGCGGGTACGCCGAACACGGTCTTGCCGAACATCTGGATGAGGCGCCGGTACGAGTCCCAGGCGAACCGCTCGTCGCCGCTCTGCACGGCCAGTCCCCGCACACTGGAGTCGGTCAGGCCGATGTCCAGAATGGTCTCCATCATGCCGGGCATCGAGAACTTGCCGCCGGAACGGACCGACAGCAGCAGCGGATCCTGCGGGTCGCCGAGCTCCTTCTCCATCCGGGCCTCGACCAGCCGCAGATGCTCCTGCACCTCGCCGAACAGTCCGGCCGGGACCGATCCGGTACGCAGATAGGCACGGCAGGCCTCGGTGGTGATGGTGAAGCCGGGCGGCACCGGCAGACCCATCCGGGTCATCTCCGCGAGGTTGGCGCCCTTGCCGCCGAGCAGGTCCTTGAGATCCTTGTTGCCTTCCGCGAAGTCGTAGACGTACCTGGCCATCCGGCTCACCCTCATCAGCTCGGCGCGTATGTGTCCTCCTCTGGTGGTACGCCCGGCGACGTCCCGGCCAGTAGGGCCGGACGGCCCTGCTCCCGCCTCGGCACACGGCGAGAGGCTGGAGGTGACGACAACGCCTGGAGGCAACGATGAGCTACCGCATCGCCATCAACGGATTCGGCCGCATCGGCCGCAACTATCTTCGCGCCCTGCTGAACAAGGACCTGTCCAACGCGGGCTTCCAGGTGGTCGCGATCAACGACCTTTACGACACCGCCACCCTCGCCCACCTCCTCGAGTACGACTCGACGTTCGGCCGGCTCGACGCAGAGGTGAGCTACACCGACGACGCCCTGACTGTCGGCTGGCATACCATCCCGGTCTTCTCGCGGCGTTCGCCCGACCAGCTGCCGTGGGCGGAGCTCGGCGTCGATCTCGTCATCGAGTCGACCGGCAAGTTGCGCGCCCGGGACGACGCCGCGCTGCACCTCAAGGCGGGCGCGTCGCGGGTCCTGATCTCCTCGCCGGGCAAGGGTGTCGACGCGACGTTGGTGCCGGGTGTCAACGCCGACACTTATGACCCGTTGCGGCACCGCATTGTCTCCGGGGCTTCCTGCACCACCAACTGCGTGGCGCCGCTGGTGAAGGTGCTGCACGAGGCATTCGGCCTCGAACGCGGCTATCTGACGACCGTGCACGCGTACACCAACGATCAGAACGTCCTGGACGCGCCGCACAAGGATGCGCGCCGGGCCCGGGCCGCGGGAGTGAACATCATCCCGACCAGCACCGGCGCCGCCAAGGCCGTGGGCCTGGTCCTGCCGGAGCTGGCCGGCCGGCTCGACGGGGTCGCCCTGCGGGTCCCGGTCGTGGACGGCTCGATCAGCGACCTGACCCTCCAACTCGGCACCGAGGTGACCGCCGAGCAGGTGAACCAGGCCGTCGAGCAGGCCGCGGCGACCGGCGGCCCGATGCACGGCATCATCCGCTACACGCAGGCTCCGATCGTGTCGACGGACATCGTCGGCGACCCGGCCTCCTGCGTCTTCGACGCCCAGCTCACCCAGGCGAGTGGCCGGCTGGTCAAGGTCTTCGGCTGGTACGACAACGAGTGGGGCTACACCAACCGGCTGGTCGACCTGACCAAGCTGCTGGCCGAGCGGAGATGACATCGTGAGCTGAGGGGAGGAGAGGTGTCCCGGGACACGCAAGGGCCGGCCGGACCGGTCGGCCCCGTCCTCATCGGCGTCCTCGGCGCCGCGCCGGCCGAAGAGGCGTTGCGGTACGCCTTCGACGAGGCCGGCCGCCGCGCCGCCGCGTTGCTCGTGCTGCTGGCCGGCGACGAGCCGGGCGACGGTGGAGTGGGCCACGACGACATGGTGCAGCGGTGGTCGGAGAAGTACCCCGATGTGCATGTCACGATCACGGTTCGCCGCCGGCTCGATCCCGCCGTGGTGCTCGCGGCCCTGTCGCGGGACTGCGGCCTGCTCGTCGTTGCGCAGCCCGCGGATCCGGCCGGGACAGCGTTGGTCGGTGCCCTGTCTCGCCGTGCCCATTGTCCGATGGTGGTCTGCGGGTCCGGCGTCGCGTGAGATGACCAGCTCAGCCCGGGGCAAGTACGGCGAGCGGGCACGCCGTCCGGCCGACCAGCCGGCGGACGGTGTGTCCGAGCGGCTCGCCGGTGACGTCCGGCGTACCGCGGGCGGCCACCACCAAAAGTCCGGCCTCGGCGCTCAGCGCGATCAAGGCGCGCCCCACGTCGGGGTCGTGCAGAATCTCGCGTTCGGCCGCCACGGCCTGTTCCGGATCCAGGTGGTCGTAGAGCACCGTGGACAGCAGCAGGTCGGCGTCGGACATCAGCTCCCGCCCTGTCCCGGGGACAGCCATGGCGCGCCCGGTCCACACGTGCACCAGGCGCAGGGGCACACCCAGGCGACGGGCCTGTTCGGCGGCGTACCGGACGACGCGACCAGGACAAGCGTCGTCGTCGACGGCTGCCGCCACGATCGCGCCCGCCGGTCCCGGGGTCCGGCCGCTCACCAGGACCGCGCCGCCGCCGACTGCGGTGTGGTGGCCGCGTTCCCCATCGGGCTGCCGGTCGATCTCCCGAATGATGGCGGTGGCTGTCTCGTCGAGCCGGTCACCGAGGTCGGACTTCATCGGGACCTCCTCATCCACATGCGCCATGTCACCGCAAGCGTTACCCCCGCGTGCTCGCGCGGGCAGGGCCGTTGGTCCTTGATCGAGCCTGGTCGCGGTGGTGGTGACGTAACGCGATCCCGGGACCATCGACCCTGTCACCGCCATGGTCGACGTTGCTGTGATGAGCGCAGACGCCACAGCGTAGGAGGCCGGCGATGAACGACATCGGCACTCAGCGGCCGCGATCGCGGCCGGCCGGACCCGATCTCACCGCCTGCGTCCGGTCGGCGACGGCCGCTCCCTCGCTGCACAACAGCCAGCCGTGGCGCTTCCACATCGGAGCGCGCGGAGTCGAGGTCTACGCCGATCCCCACCGGCGGCTCGACGTCCTCGACCCGACCGGCCGGGAAATGCTGATCAGCGTCGGTGCCGCCATGTTCACGCTGCGGCTCGCCATCCGCGGCGCCGGGTACCTCAGCGACCTGAAGCTCTTTCCGGTCGCGGCGGAGCCCGACCTCGTCGCCCGCGTCACGGTACGACGGTCGATGGCACCGCCCCCGGCCGCCGAAGCACTGGTGGCGGCAATTCCGCACCGGCACACGAACCGGTGGCCGTTCGTCCGGTCCGTCGTGCCGGCCGACGCGGTGGAACGTCTGGTTGACGCTGCCCGCCGCGAAGGTGCGACGCTCACAGTCGCGGGTGCGGCGAGCCGTAACGCGATCCTGAGCCTGTCTCAGCAGGCCGACCGGGTGCTGAGAGCGAAGGGCCGGTACCGCGCCGAACTGGCCCGGTGGACCAGCCCGCATCGGGGCCGGCGAGACGGCGTGCCGTCGACGGCGATCGGCCCGTGGGACGCCCTGGAGGTGCTGCCGATCCGCGATTTCGGGTTGCTGCAGCCCCGCCTGGACCGGCCGGTGGTTCAGTTCGAGCCGTACCCGACCATCATGGTGTTGTCCACCGACGGCGACACCAGGCGTCACTGGGTGGGCGCCGGGCAGGCTCTGCAGCGGGTGTTGCTCACGGCGACCTGGCTGAACCTGTCCACCACCCCGATCAGCCAGCCGGTGGAGATCCCGGCCGTGCGCAGACTGCTGACGGACACCCGCACCGGCAAGTGGGCCCAGATCGTCCTCCGGGTCGGCTATGGCCGCCCGGCGACGGCCACACCGCGACGCCGGCTCGCGGAGGTCCTGATCGAGGACGGAACGGAATAGCCGGTTCGGGCCGTTCGGCCCTCACGGTCACCGCCGCGGCGGCGCAAGGTCGGAGGAGGACGGGGGAGAGGAGGAGTCATGCGAGGACTCGTGTACGACGGTCCCGGCAAACGTGCGTGGACCGAGGTTCCGGACCCGGTGATCCAGCAGCCGGGCGACGCGATCATTCGGGTCGACGCCGTCACCATCTGCGGTACCGACCTGCACATCCTGGGCGGCGACGTGCCGGCCGTGCAGCCCGGACGGATACTCGGTCACGAGGCGGTGGGCACGGTCGTCGAGACCGGATCCGCGGTGCACGGGCTCGCCGTCGGCGACCGGGTGCTGGCCTCCTGCATCACCGCCTGCGGCATCTGCCGGTTCTGCCGCGAGGGCAGCTACGGGCAGTGCCTCGGCGGCGGTGGCTGGATCCTCGGTCACCTGGTCGACGGCGTGCAGGCCGAGTTCGCCCGGATCCGGTACGCGGATCTGTCGACGTACCACCTGCCGGACGGCGTCTCCGACGAGGCGGCGGTGCTGCTCGCCGACATCCTGCCCACCTCGTACGAGGTGGGGGTGCTCAACGGCCGGGTCCGCCCGGGAGACACCGTCGCGATCGTCGGCGCCGGCCCGATCGGCCTGGCCGCCATCATCACCGCGCGGCTGTTCTCGCCGGCGCACGTCGTGGCAATCGACAAGGCGGAGAGCCGGCTGCAGGCCGCGAAGGTCGTCGGCGCGGACGTCACCGTCCTGGCCGCCGACGATCCGTTGGCCGCCGTGCGATCGCTGACCGGTGGCCTCGGTGCCGACGTGGCGATGGAGGCGGTGGGCACGCCCGCGACGTTCGAGCTGTGCGCGGCCCTGGTACGCCCGGGCGGCCGGGTGGCCAACATCGGCGTGCACGGCGGACCGGCCACGCTGCACCTGGAAGACCTGTGGATCCGCAATGTCACCATCACCACCGGGCTGGTCGACACGTACTCCACGCCGCGGCTGCTGGACATGCTGGTCGCCGGTCAGCTCGACATCGGTCACATGGTGACGCACCGGTTCCGGTTGCCCGAGATCATGGAGGCGTACGACGTGTTCTCCCGCCCGGCCGAGACCGGCGCGCTGAAGGTGGTGCTGACCCGATGAGAAAGTCGTGGTGGTTCGGCGGTCTCGGCCTGGCGGTGACCGCCGCCTACTCGCCGAGGGCGCGTCGCTGGTATCTCACCTGGGGGGCCACGGCGGACGAGGTGGCTCGGACGATGCCGGGCGACGAACTGTTGCTGTTGCCGGACATCGTCTCCACCCGGGCGGTCACCATCGACGCGCCGCCGTCGGAGGTGTGGCCGTGGCTGGTGCAGATGGGCAGCGGTCGCGGCGGTGCGTACACCTACGACTGGATCGAGAACCTGCTCGGCCTGGACATGCACAGCGCTTCGGAGATCCTGCCGCAGTTCCAGCACCTGGCGGTCGGTGACGTGCTGCCGATGGGTGACGGCTCGCCCGGTATGCGGGTGGAGGTGTGCGACCCGGAACAGACCTTGACGCTGCGCTCCGAGGACGGCCGCTGGGTGTGGATCTTCGGGCTGTACCCGGACGTCAGCGGCATGCGGCTGGTCAGCCGCAACCGGATCGCCGAACCCGGGGCATCGCCGCTGCGGCGCTTGGCCGACAGGCTCCTGATGGAGCCGGGCAGCCTGGTCATGGAGCGCCGGATGCTGCTGGGTATCCGGGACCGTGCCGAGTCGGTGACCGACCGGCCGGCGCCCGTGCCGGCCCATTAGCGCCGTACGGTGAGCGCGACGCCGTCGTGGGCGGCCAGCGTGCCCGGGCTGGTGAACGCGATCCAGCCGCCACGGACCAGGACGAGCTCGACGAGTTCGTCCACCGCGTCGTCGACGACGTCGGGATGGTCGATGTCCAGGGCCGGGATGAGTGTGTCGCCGCCGTCGCTGAGCCGGGCCGGGTAGAACAGGGTCTCGTCCACGGCGAGCATCTCCGGTCGTGCGGTCCGGTGATCGGCAGCCGGATCAGCGCCTGGTGGGACGCGCTTGCGTACAGGGCGCGCGCATGCCCGGCCGGCCCTCGGCGGACCTGGTCGACCAGCGAGTGCAGACGGCGCACGGCGGGTGCGGCAGCGGCCGCCTCCGGTCGGGACGGACTGTTGACCGGCGCCGGGTTGCGGGCGCCTCCACGGGATGCAGGTAGCCGGCGGGTCCGGCAGGGCGGCGGCGGTGCGGGCCACGGCCGGGTCGGTCGGGCCGTCGGTGAACACGGCCACCACTGTGCCGGCGCCGGGGCGCGGCCGGCGACGGAGTGGAGGTGTACGGGGCTGTCGCTGAGTGGCATACCGGGCTCCTTCTGCCGGGTGGGGAGGTGGTCGGCTGTGCCGGGTGTGCTGCACAGGCAGACGCGGCGTGGTCAGTTCCGTGGCGCTGTGGATGCCGGGGTGGTGGACTCACCGGCGTCCGGCTCGCCGGTGCCACCGCGGGTGGACATCAGGCTCCAGGCGATCGAGACGCCGATCGTGGCCACGATGACGCCGAGGGTCAGCGGGATGGGCAGCTTGCCCACCGGGGTCTCGGAGAGGATCAGCTTGACTCCGGCGAAGGCGAGCAGGACCGCCAGCCCGTAGTGCAGGTGGACGAACCGGCGCAGCAGCCCGGCCAGGCAGAAGTACAGGCTGCGCAGCCCGAGCACGGCGAACGCGTTCGCGGACCAGACGATGAACGTGCTGGTGGTGATCGCCAGGATGGCGGCCACCGAGTCGATCGCGAAGATCAGGTCGGTGGCCTCCACCGCGACGAGCGCGACGAACAGCAGGGTGGCGACGCGGCGGCCGTCGAGGCGGACGAAGAAGCGGTCGCCGTGGTAGGCCGGGTCGGTGGGAATGACCCTCCGGACCAGGCGGACCACTGGATTGCGGTCCGGCGGCGCCTGCTTGCCGTGGCGGAACGCCATCTTGTAGCCGGTCCAGATCAGGAACGCGCCGAAGACGTACGCGGTCCAGAAGAACGTCTCCAGCAGTTCCGCGCCGACGAAGATGAACACCAGGCGGAACAGCAGCGCGCCGATGACGCCCCAGAACAGCACCTTGTGCTGCACCGCGGGAGGCACCGCGAACCAGCTGAAGATGAGCGCGAACACGAACACGTTGTCGATCGACAGCGCCTTCTCGATCAGGTAGCCGGCGTAGTACGTGCCGGCCACGTCGCCGCCCTGCCACCACCAGAGCAGGGCGCCGAAGCTGAGTCCGGCCGCGATCCAGGCGGCCGACCAGAGCGCGGCCTCGCGGAAGCCGATGACATGGTTGTCGCGGTGTGCGAGCAGGTCGACCGCCAGCATCGCGGCGATGACGACGGTGAGCACGAGCCAGACCCACCAGGACACGGACATGGGGAACCTCCCTCGACCAGGCCGGCCGGAGCCGGCGGTGCGGTCGACGGTCTCCCCGGACCGCCCGCGCGGTGCGGCGGTCGCGCCACCGGGACCGGTCGTGTCCGGTTCCGTATTGACGGCGGCGCGTGGTGCGTCGGGTACTCCCCCTCGAACTGCGAACCATTATTCACGAAGAGAGATTCGTGTGTCAACGTTCCGGTATGGTGGCGCCCGTGTCGACCGGCTGGACGTTTCTCACCAACCACGCTCACGTACTGCTCGTGATCGCCCGGGACCCGGAGGCCCGGCTACGCGACGTCGCCGACGTGGTCGGCGTGACCGAACGCGCGGCGCAGGCGATCGTGGCCGACCTGGAGACGGCCGGATATCTCACCCGGGAACGGATCGGCCGGCGCAACCGCTACACGGTGAACCCGGCCGGACGCTTCCGGCACCCGGCGGAGGCCGAGCACCGCGTCGGCGAGTTGCTCGCACTGTTCACCCCGGACACGCGTCCGCGCCCCGGCGGCCGAGACTGACCGCCGGGGCGTGCGCCGTCACGACGACGTGGTGACGTACGCCGGCGGCGGACCGGTCACCGGCGGCGCCGGCGGCAGACCCCGATCCCGCGGTCCGCTGCCGTGGCGGCGGCCGAGACCCGTACCGCCCAAGATGATCAACGCCACGGCGAGCAGCGTCAGCGCGATGCCCGCGCCCAGCAGTCCGCCGCCCAGACCGGTCAGGTCGGGCAGGTTGGTGGCCGCCTCGACGTCGCCGACGATGCCGGTGGATCCGTCCCCGTTGGCCAGCACGACGGCGAAGTTGCCGTCGGTGGCCCGCCAGCTGACGGTGGCGGTGCCCGCGCCGGTGCCGGTGGCCAGCCAGAAGTCCTGCGTCACCGGAGCGCTCACCGCCCGGACCGCCCCGCCGGACCGGACGTAGTCGCCCATGCCGGAGGACACCGACTCCAGTTCGTCGTGCGCGGTCCCGGCCAGCCACGCGTCCACCGCGGACTCCGGCGCGATGCCGACGAACAGGTACTGACCGGCCGTACCGGTGACGGTGATCCGAACCTCACCGATGTCGGTGAAGCCGCGGGTCAGGACGTCACCGGCGGACAGCGTGATGCCTTCCGCGGTGACCGCCGCGGTGGTGGACCGCATACTCATCACCGGAGCGCTGACGAAGCCCTGGTCGTCGCGCGCCCGATCCAGCGCCAGCAGCGCGCCACCGGCGACGGCCAGGCCGGCGCCGGGCGCCAGCAGCAGTACGCCGGCGATCAGCGCGGTCACCGGTCCGGCGACCCCGTGCGATGCGGTACGCGGTGCGACCGGTGCCGCCGCGGCTGCACCGGCGGGGTCGTCGTCCGGCTCCCGGTCGCCCTGGTCCAGCCGGAACGGCGGATACCGCGGGGTGAGCAGGAGCAGGTACGCGATCAGCCGCAGGTTCCACCGTGCGACGCCGACCAGCAGGTCGTACAGCCCGCGCGGATACCGGCCGGTGAACAACAGCGCCGCTGCCGCGATCAGAACACCGGCGGCGACCACGCTGATCGGCGCCGACCTCGTAGTGCCGTCCCCGATGTCGAACTCCCACGTGATCGCGCCGGTCAGTGCCCCCAGTAGCAGTACGTGCGGCACCGCGAACAGCCACGCCACCAGGGGTAGCCAGCGCGGCGGCCGAGGGTGCCCGGTGACGCTCAACCGGGCCGGATAGTCCGGCACGTCGGCCAGGGTGAACGGCGGATACCGGTCGGTTCCCAGCACCTGGTATCCGTAGTAGCTCACCCGCCAGGTCCAGCGCAGGACCCCGGTGTGGTAGGCCGCGATCGCGGCCGGGTAACGGCCGGTGAACAGTACGGCCAGGTACGCCACCAGGGTCAGCACGACCAGGCCGGTCCACAGGACGATGAGCACGATGACGTGCGGGATCAGCAACAGCCACTTGACGAGCCAGAGCCATCGGCTCAACGACTCGTCGCGGTGCGCCTCGACCCGCAACGGATAGCGGTTCATGACACCTCCCGGAACGCTTTGCCTCCAGCAGATCGCCGGACGCGGCGCCGGTGCAGGGCCGGACGGCCCGAAGGATCCGGGAGGAAACGCCGCGACCCCCGCTGGCGCAACTCATCGCCGGTGAGATGACACCACCGCAATACCGGCACGCCATGGCGAACCTGGCCGCACGGGACGCGGACCGGCATCCGCTCACCGTCCCGCCCGACACCGGGACGGCGAGCGCCTGAGCTGTTGCCGGCCGGGCCGGACCGCTGCATCCCCGGTCCGACGTGCCGGTTGTGAGGTCTACGCCAACGGGGTCCGGCTCGTGGAGCCCGCGCCGATCTGGACGCGGGCCCGCAACCCGGTGCCGGTCCCCGGGTAGAGATAGATCACGCCGCTCGATGTCGTGGCGGCGGCCAGGTCGGTGTACCCGTCGCGGTTGAAGTCGCCGACGCCGACCAGATCGCGCATCGCACCCCAGCCGGTGCCGACCTGTTTGCGCGCGGCGAAACCGTTGCCGCGCCCGGGATACAGGTAAAGATTGCCGTTGGTGGACCGGGCGACCATGTCGGTGTACCCGTCACGGTCGAAGTCACCGACACCGGCGAGTTCGCTCATCGCGTCCCAGCCGCCGGTGCCGATCTGTACCCGTGGGGTGAACTGGCCATCGGCGGTGCTGCGGTACAGATACAGGTTCGCCCCCTGCACCGCGATCAGGTCGGGATAGCCGTCGCGGTTGAAGTCACCGGGCGCGGTCATCTCGCGCACGGTGTTCCAACCGGCTCCGGCCCGCGTCCGGTCGCCCAGGCCCGACCCGGTGCCCGGGTGGAACCACAGGTCGCCGTTCGAGGCCTGCCGCGCCAGCACGTCCTCGTGCCCGTCGCCGTTGCGGTCACCGATCCGCAGCACGGCGTTCATCGCGGTCCACCCGGTACCCATCGGCTGCGACGCCGACATCTGCAGCACCGTGCCGTTGCCGGGGTAGACCACCAGGGCGTCCAGGCTACGGGCCACGCCGAGCACGTCGGACCAGCCGTTGCCGGTGAAATCGGCGAAGCGTGCGGACGGCAGCGGCGCCACGTCCAGGTAGTCGTTGTCGACATTGACGGTGACGCCGCCCCAGGTCTCGTCATGGCCGCCGCGGTACTGCTTGATCCGGCGGTGCGGCGACCAGTACGCCGCCGGAATGGCCGAATCGGTGACCGTGGCGACGTTGTCCCAGCGGGCGAAGTCCAGGTAGTCGGGGCGGACGTACCCGGCGGCGGTGTAGTTGGCCACCTGGTCGGCCACGCCGGACGACATGCTGCTGTAGAAGCCGGACAGGTAGCCGTGGTCGTGCAGCCGGGCGGTCCAGGCGCTGAGGAACGCGTAGACCCCGGCCCGGCAGGTCGCGTTGCCGGTGGCGTACGCCTCCATGTCGTAGATGAGCACGCTCTCCCGGGCCAGGCCGATGGCTTGGGCCTGGACGACGGCGTCGTCCGCGGCCGCGCGGCCCTGCACTGCGGCCTGCGTGTCGTCGATGCGGTACCGCTTGTTCGAGGTCGTGCACGAGGCCTGCGGTCCCAGATAGATCGGCATCAGGTGCCAGCCCGCGGCCTGCTGTTCGGTGACCCACTCGGCGGTCAGGTTGGGCTGGGTGCAGGCGCGGTTGTTGCCGCCGAAGTAGATGCCGAGCGCGCGGTACGGCGACTCGAGCCAGGCCTGCATCGTCGCGCTGGACGGCGCGGTGCAGGCGTCGAAACCCGGACCGGTGTAGGTACCCGGCTGGGCACCGGGATCGGCCGCGGCGGGCGGAGCCCAGGGCGCTGCTAGGGCGATAGCGGAGACAAGCCCGGTCGCCGCGGCGATCGCGACGCGGCCGGCGGGCGGATGGGAGCGGAATCTACGGGGTTGATCCATGTCGGCCTCCTCGACCGTAAATGGCCCTGTCGAGCCCATCAGAGGGCGGCCCGAGCCCGCCAGGGGCGAACGGCCCGACGTGCGTGCCGGATCGTGTCGGTGGAGTCCTTGATCCGCTGGCGCGCCCGCAGTCGCCCTGGTTTCGGGCCCTTTGGCCCGTCCCGGAGGGGCCGCAGGCGCTGCCGCGGTTCGCCGGCACCGGCCTACCGTGCCGATATGCTCAGCGCTGCGTCGACATCTCAGACCCCGTCCGTCGTGGTCGGCATCGACGGCTCCCGTACGTACGGCGACACGCTCGACCTCGCGGTCGTCGAGGCGGAGCGCCGTCATGCGCCGTTGCTGGTTGTGCATGCCTGGCCGGGCCGCTACAGCGGCCGGTGGGCGGCGAATCCCATGCCCACCGAGCAGGACGGACGGCATCTGCTGGAGATCGCGGAGCGGCGCGCCCGGCACCGGGCCCCCGGCCTCGAGGTCGGCACCGCTCTGGTGGCCGGTGGTGCCGCGGGCGCGCTGGCCCAGCAGTCCGCCGGGGCGCAGCTGATGGTCGTCGGCCACCGGGACGACGCGCTCACCCGGCACGGCTGGGGCTCGACGGCCGCCTACCTGGCTCACCACTGCGCGTGCCCGCTGCTGGTGCACCGCGGCGCCGCGCCGGAACGTGGTCCGGTCGTGGTGGCGGTCTCGGCCCGGCGCAGCGCCACCGCGACGCTCGCCTGCGCCTTCGAGGAAGCGTCGCTGTCGATGTCCCGGCTCGTCGCGGTACACGTGTGGACGCGTCCGTCCGCTCGCAACGCCGCCACGCGGGCAGCGGTCAGCGCCGGCTACGCCGCCGACCGGGCCGCGGCGGACCGCCAGCTCGCCGAGGTCATGGCCGGATGGGCCGCGACCTGTCCGGACGTAGAAGTGGAACGCCTGGTCCTGCATGACCTGGACGTGGCGTACACGCTGGAACGCGCGTCGCGTCGCGGCCGGCTGCTCGTCGCGGGCATCGGCCGCAACGGCCGCTTCGCCGAGCTGCTCTACGGCTCGCTGGGACTGGCGATGATGCGGACCGTGGCCTGCCCGGTGCTGCTGGTGCCGCCGCAGTGGCAGCATCCGATGATCGCCCGCGCCCCGCTCGGCCCGCCGGCGACCGTGGACTGATCCGCGACCGGGCGGACGCAGGTCCCGCCGGCGGGGGCCGCTCGGCCCTGACCTATGGCCCGCCGCGCGCCTAGCGTTCGCGGTAAAGGGACAAGGAGGTCGCGTGATGAAGAAATGGTGCGTAGACGATGTCATGACCACGGCGGTGGTGAGCGTCCCGGAGACGGCCCCCTACCGTGCCGTGGTGGATCTGCTGGTCGCCAACCGGTTCAGCGCGGTTCCGGTGGCCGACGCATTCCAGCGGGTGAGCGGTGTGGTCTCCGAGGCCGACCTTCTCCGCAAGATCGAGTACGCCGGCGACGAGGAACCCCGGATGTTCGACGGCCGGCGGCGCCGCGCGGATCGCGCGAAGGCAGGCGGGCGGACCGCGGCCGAGGTGATGAGCACTCCGCCGGTCGTCGTGCAGTCCGGCACGTCCATCGCGGCCGCGGCGCGGTTGATGGACGACGAGGGCGTCAAACGGCTCCCGGTCGTCGACGACCTCGGCCGCCTGGTCGGCATCGTGTCGCGCGGCGACCTGCTCAAGGTGCACCTGCGCCCGGACGACGAGATCATCGCCGAGGTGCGCGACGTGCTGGGCACCTACCTGCCGAAGCGGGGCGGGTCTGTGCAAGCCGATGTCGACAACGGTGTGGTCACGCTCACCGGACGCGTCGAGCGCTGGTCCACCACGATCGTGACGGACCGGCTGATCCGCCAGGTCGGCGGTGTGGTCGAGGTGATCGACAAACTCGGGTACGACTTCGACGACAGCGCCGTCCTCGGCACCGGCATGCCGTTCGGTGTGGCGTGAAGGGGGACAGTGCTTGGCGGCGGTCACCTTCGGTGGCCGCCGCCGGCGCGGTTCAGTCGCTCTCCCGATCACCGCGGACGACGGCGACGGGGCATGCACCGTGGTAGATCAGATGTTGGCTGACCGAGCCGAGCAGCAGCCCGGCGAAGCCTCCGTGGCCGCGGTCACCGACCACCATCAACTGGGCGTCGCGCGACCGGTCGGTGAGCACCCGGCCCGCGGCACCCTGCACCATCTCGTGCCGCACCGGCAGCTCCGGGTAGCGCTCGCGCACGCCCGCGATCGACTCGACGAGCACCCGCTCCTCCACGGCGGCCAGGAGCTCCGGGTCGTAGACCAGCGGAGTCATGTCACCGGGCATGGTCACCGGTGGGGTGCGCCAGGCATGCACCGCGACCAACGCAGCGCCCCGCCGGGCGGCCTCCTCGGCGGCGAAATCGATCGCCTTCGCCGAGACTTGGGAACCGTCGACACCGACGACGACCGGCCCGGACGGGCGCCGCTCGCCGCGCACCACCAGCACCGGACAGCGGCCGTGGGTAGCGGTCTGTACCGCGACCGAACCGAGGAGCAGGCCGGTGAACTGGCCCAGGCCGCGGTCGCCGAGCACCAGCAGGTCGGCGCGCGGGGTCTCGCCGAGCAGCACCGGTACCGGCGCTCCGGTCACGATCTCGGAGGTCACCGTCACTTCGGGAGCGGTCTTGGCGGCGGCCTGCACTGCCTCGTCCAGATACGTCTCGGCCTGGGCCAGGAATGCGCTGTCCGGTGCTTGCGTGACGCCGGGCGGGAGCGTGACATGGATCGTCGGCCACACCAGAGCGTGCACGATCCGCAGCGGACGTCCGCGCAGCGCCGCTTCGGCGGCGGCCACCTCGACCGCGTCCAGGCTGCGCGGCGAACCGTCGATGCCCACCACCACAGGGCCTCTGGTCAATGCGGGCATGGTTACGCGGTCCTCTCTACGGGTTGTCTCAGGCGTGCACCGGGTGCGGGGTGGGTGGCTCGACCCGCGCCGCCGGGCCGGGGAAGATCAGGCTTGTGCGGCCGTCGTCCAGCCACCGCACCGTGTATGGCGGAGCCCCGTCGGTGTGCGTGACGGCGGTGATGATGCCGACCCGGCGGACGTCTCCGAGATGGGTGCCTTCTACGACCAGCCGGTCGCCGATGTGCGCGAACATCGTGCCTCCCGATGCGAGGTGCTTGTCCGACACCCACCGAACGCTGGTTTGCGTCGTGTCGGCCGATGCCCGTCTTGGCGACGGTGGGTCTGGTGGCGCATCAGCCACGTCCATGTCTCTCGACCGCTACGACCTTTCGCCGAGCGTCCGGTGGGTGACACGGCAAGAATCTCGCGACGGCGTGGTCCTCCGGCAGGGCCGATGGTCCCGTAAACCGGATCATTCCCGGATCCGGCCCCAGACCAGGTAGGCCACCGGCCCGAACGGTTGCACGAAGATGCCCAGCCACCACAGCGCTTTGGGGCCACGGACGCGACATCGTGGCCGGCCTGCCAGGTCCATCGCCGTGGTCGCGGTTAGCGCCAACTCCACCGGAGCCAGGACCAGCGTTGCGGTCTGCTGCCAGTGGGGGAGTTCCTTCCATCGCCGGTGGTTCATCAGCGGTTCTCCTTCACCTCGCAAGGGTCCTTTGCCGCCGGCGTCTCGGCCCGCCGGATCATCGCCAGCGCGTCCCGTTCCACCAGGTCGGCGGGGCGGCCGGTGGGCACCGCCCGCGACTGCGGCCAGGGGTCGGCGTCGGCGGCGAGCGCGGCCGCGATCACCGCGTCGGCGTCCGATCGGTAGTCACGGGCCGCGGCGCGCCGCCTCAGACGTTCGTCGACGGTGGCAGGATCGGCAGTGCAGCGCAGCGACACCAGCACGCTGTGCGTGTCGGCGGCAGTTCGGTGGGCGGCCTGGCGCGGCGCGTCACGGATCCAGGACGCGTCCAGCACCACGCTCTCGCCACGCTCCAACAGCCGGTGCGCGCGCCGGAGCAGCTCGGCGTACGTGCGCTCGGTCCATTGCGCGGTATAGATCCCGCCCCGGTAGGCGGCGGCGGCCCCGCAGGCGGGGTCCAGGCCGGCCAGTTCCTTGCGGATCCGGTCACTGCTGATCAGCACCGCACCCAGCCGGTCGGCAAGGCGGCCGGCCAGCGTGGACTTGCCGGTTCCCGGCAACCCGCCCACCAGCACCAGCCGGACCACGCCGGCCCGCAGATGCCGCAGCGTCAGGTCGACGTGGTCGGCGACGTCCGTGGCCGCGGTTGCGTCGCCCTGGGTGCGGCGCAGACAGGCCACCTTCGCGCGGACGAACGCCCGGTAGGCGAGGTAATGGTGGCGCAGCGCCGCCGGTGCGGTGTCGCCGCTGAATGCGGCGTACCGGTCCAGAAAGTCCCGCGCTGCGTTGGCCGCGCCGAGATGCTCGACGTCCATGGCCAGGAACGCGGCGTCGTCGAGCATGTCGACGTAGCGCAGTCGGTCGTCGAACTCGATGCAGTCGAGGATGCGTGGACCGTCGTCCAGGCAGAAGATGTCGTCGGCGAGCAGGTCGGCGTGTCCGTCCACGATGCGCCCGGCGGCGATCCGGTCGTCGAACAACGGTGCCCGGCCGGCGAGGAAGTCGTGGGTGAGCGTCTCGATGCGTGCGGCGACGGCGGCGTCGAGGACGCCGCCGTGAAACGGCTGCAGCATCGCGAACGAGTCGTCCCAGCGCTGCCTCAGCGCTTCGCAGGTGCCCTCGGCGGAGATCGCCGGGCCGCGCCGGGCAGTGGCGTGGAAGGCCGCCAGGACGCGAGCCAGGCGCCGCAGGTGACCGCTGACCGGTACCCCGGCGCGGACCAGGGAGGACAGCCGCCGGTCGGCCGACATCCGGCGCATCACCACCAGATGGTCGCAGGGCCGCCCGTCGGGGCCGAGCACGTCGGCCACGCCGAGGTAGACGTCGGGGGCAAGGCGGCGGTTGAGGTCCACCTCACGGTGACAGGCCGCTTCGCGGTCCGCCCGGCTGCGGAAGTCCAGGAAGCCCAGATTCACCGGCTTCTTCATCTTGTACGCCCGATCGCCGACGAAGAACAGCGCGGCCGCGTGCGTCTCGATCGTTGCGGCGTGGTTGACGGCGCCCATGGCCCACCTCACCTGGGTTGCTTCCCCTTCCACCGTGTCGCCGGGAGGTGCCGGCGGCAAGGGGCTTCGGACGTTGCGGCCGGGACCAACGGCACTGGGTCCGGTGACGCGGCGGCGCTGGGATGAAGAGAGCATTGCCGACGGTAAGGAGGTGCCGGAGATCGGCGACGAACTCGCCACCGCCCGCGCGCTCGCGGACTCGCGTACCAGCTGCTCGACGTGACCGCCGGTGACATCGAGCAGTTCCCTCACCAGCCGGTGCACCTGAAGGCGTGAGGGAGGCGGCGTGTCCGACACAACGGCACCGAATGGCGGGACCGGACTCGATTCTGTGGCACGGACGTTCTCGGCCAGCCTTCCGGTGCGCTGACACCGGCCCAGCGGGTGACGTTGAAAGCGGTGACCGGGTCCGGGCCGTTCGGCACTGGACGGCACCGCACGCGCAGAGATCGGATGGTGGTGACAGCTATGCGAAAGGAGGTCAGGGCCATGTCGACACTCACGCGGTTCCGCGGCACGATGCTGAATCCGTTCGACTTCGGACTGTCCTGGCTGCCGATGGTGGGCCCGGTCATCCGGCTTGAGGAGGCGGTGGAGGAGGACCGTTACGTGTTGCGTGCGGAGATTCCCGGCGTGGACCCGGCCAAGGACGTGCATCTGACGCTCGCCGAAGGCGAACTGCGGTTGCAGGTGGAACGCAAGGAGGAGCATGCCGAGAAGGGCCGCTCCGAGTTCCACTACGGCACGTTCTACCGCACGATGCCACTGCCGGCCGGCGTCCGGGCGGACACGCTCAGCGCCACCTACACCGATGGCATCCTCGAGATCACCGCGCTCGTCGGCGAAACGGAGTCCGGGGCCAAACCCATCACGATCACGGTAGGCAAGGGCAAGGCCAAGTGAAGCCCCGTGGGATCCGGCCGCCGCCACGGCCGGGTCCCACCTGCATGCGTGCGGAGGAGCCCATGGCGCCGCTGACCGTCTTTGACCACCTGTCCCTGCACCCGTTCCTGGCGGACGTGCCGGCCACCTGGCTGCACCGGCTGGCGATGCACGGACGGCCGGCGCTGCGCCACGCCGGCGTCCGGCTGTTCCACGAGGGTGCCCCGGCCGGCAGCTTCTGGCTGCTGCGTTCCGGCGCGGTCGCCCTCGACTTCCACGTCCCGGGGCGAGGCGACATCGTCATCGAGCGGATCGGGGCCGAGGGCGTCGTCGGCTGGTCCTGGCTGCTGCCGCCGTACCGCTGGTCGCTGGGTGCCGTGGTGGCCGCGGAATGCCAGGCTGTCCAGCTCGACGCGGCCGGGGTTCGCCGGCTCCTCGCCGAGGACGCGGAACTGGGCCGCGAGTTGACCACCCGATTCCTGGCCGTGATGGCCGAGCGGCTGCACGCCACCCGGGTCCGTCTGGCCGAGCTGTACGCCTATCCCGAGACCACACCGAGGAGTCCCAGCCCGGTACCGCAGGACCAATGACTCTGGCGCCCGCAGCCGTCGCGCGTTGTGCTGAAGGTAGGACGCCTCGGCGCGGGAGGTGCGCGATGACAGACTTCGACCGGCACAGAACGGAACGTGAATCCCGGCAGCATGCCGCCGATCTCGGTCGCCCCACCCGCTACAGCGAGGCGCTGAGCCGCTATCTGGGCGCGACCTTCTACCGGGAGACGGCCCGGGTGCCTACGCCGACTCGTGCGCCCGTCCCGGCGCGGCCCGCTGGACTCGTGGTGGTAGGGGTGGACGACTCGCCGGACAGTTGCGTGGCCCTGGACCACGCCGCCGTCGAGGCCGACGTGCACGGCTGGAACCTGCGCCTGGTACACGTGCAGCACAGCCTCGGCCGCCATCAGGGCCGGGACCGCGGCGCGCAGCTGCTCGAGCGGATGGTCGACCGCGTCCACGCGCATTCCCGGACGGTCCCGGCGATCGGTCGGCTGGAGGCCGGCCCGCCCGCAGCAACCCTGCTGCACGCGGTGAAGGACGCGGACCTCGTCGTCGTGGGGCGTCGGCACGGCACCGCCGGAGCGGCATTCGGCATGACCGTGGGCGACCACGTCGCCGCTCACCATCCCGGACCGGTCCTGGTGGTCCGGGTGCCGGGTTGGCCGCCCGGACCGGAGTTCGCGCGGCGGCCCGTGGTGGTGGGCGTGGACGATTCCCCGGCCGCGGCGCGTGCGAAGGAGTTCGCCATGGCCGAGGCACGGGTCCGCGGCTGCGAGCTGATCCAGCTGCACGCGGGGGAGGCGGCCACCCTCTACGACCGCATGCAGACAGTCGAGGGCGTCACCGTGCACCATCAGATGCACCGGGACGAGCCGGTGGCTGCGCTGATCGACGCCTCGCGCAACGCCGCCGCGGTGATCCTCGGGCGGCGTGGCCGCAGCGGCCTCACCGGCGCGGTGCTCGGTTCGGTGAGCCGGTCGGTGATCCAACAGGCCCACTGCCCGGTGTTCCTGATCGGTTGAACGTCCGCACCGATGGGAGGCAACACCATGACGCACACAACCGCTGCGGACGTGGAACTGCTCGACGTGACGCCCTGCGGCGGCGAGCAGTACGAGATCGAGGTCCGCGGTCACCGCATCCGGGTCGACCAGCCGGCCACCGATGGCGGCGCCGACCTCGCCCCGACCCCGACCGAGCTGTTCGTGGCCTCCCTGGCCGCCTGCGTGGCCTACTACGCCGGCCGGTACCTGACCCGACACGGCTTCGACCGTGCCGGGATGCAGGTGCGCGCCGGCTTCGCCATGGCAAGCGACCGGCCGGCCCGGGTCGCCTCGATCCGCATCGTGGTGCACCCACCGGCCGGCTTCCCCGCCGAACGGATACCCGCACTCGCCGCGGTCGCCAGCCACTGCACCGTGCACAACAGCCTGACCGACCCGCCGCGCATCGACCTGCGGGTAGGCTGACGGCGGTCAGCGAGACACCTTCGTCGGGGCCGTCACCGTCAGGCGCAGTCGAGCAGGTCGCGTGCGTGACCCGACGCCTCATCGAAATGGTGGTCGAACGTCCATCGCCGACGCGGAGCGTTCAATGTCGCTGAACGCCGTCACCGGGCGCGAGCCTCAGGTACTGACCCTGATCGGGCAGGGCGCTACCAACGCCCGGATCGTCGATCCGGGCGGCGCCGGTCGCGGGTGCCGGTGGGTGGTGATTCCGAGGGCTGCGCCGGAAGGCGGATCGCCGTTGGTGTCAGACGAGCGGTGAGTCGATGATGGCCAGTGCCAATTCGATGAGGGTGTGTGCCCGGGCGGTTATTAGGGTGAGCAGTGCTTGAGTGTGTGGTGCGCTCTCGGCTGCTTCCTGCAACGCTTTGAGTCCTGCGGCGAGGTTGTCCATTCTTGAGGCCAGGTCGGTGTCCCCGGCGCCGTTGATCGCGGTGGCGATGGTCTGCAGGCTCAGGCCGTGTTCTTCGAGCTGTCTGATCGTGGCAATGGTGTCGACGGTGGCGGGATCGTAGAGGCGGAATCCGCCACCGGTGCGTTCGGCGGTCTGCAGCAGGCCGAGTTGGGTGTAGTAGTCGACGGTGCGGGTGCTGACGCCGGACTGGGCGGCGAGTTCGCCGATGCGTAGAAGGTTGCTCACCTCGTTGGCCTCCCGGGCGGATCGGCGTTCAGCAACCGTACAGTTGGACGTGCTAGTTTGCGGTCTGTGTCTGATGATACGGGTGAGGGCTGCAGTATTCGGCCGGGTATGACCCGGCCTTGTTTGACACGCTGTGGGTGCCGCGTCGGCGGTGACCTTTCGTGCTGATCACCGTTGGTGTTCTCGCGATCGTGCTGCTCACGGCGGCGACCGGCTATTTCGTGGCGCAGGAGTTCGCCTACGTGGCCGTGGACCGGCAACGGCTGCGGGCGATGGCTGATCGCGGCGACGCCGCGGCGCAACGGGCGTTGCGGGTGACGCAGCGGTTGTCGTTCGTGCTGTCCGGTGCCCAGGTGGGTATCACCGTCACCGCGTTGCTTGCCGGCTATGTCGCGGAGCCGTATCTGGGTCGGGGGACCGCCGAGTTGCTCGGTGTGACCGGCCTGTCCGAGACGGCCAGCACCTCTATCGCGGTGGTGTTCGCGTTGTTGTTCGCGACCGTGGTGCAGATGGTGCTTGGCGAGCTGGCGCCGAAGAACCTCGCCATCGCCAAACCGGAGACCCTCGCCCGGGCGCTGTCCCGCTCGACGCTGATCTACCTGGCCGTGGCGGGCCCTTTGATCCGCATGTTCGACGCCACCGCGAACCGGCTGCTACGCGCCATCGGCATCGAACCGATCGAGGAACTGCCGCAGGGCGCCACCTCCGAGGACCTGGACCGGATCATCGCCAACGCCAGCAGCGAAGGCACCCTCGACGCACGCGCCGCCCGGCTGCTTGACCACGGCCTGGACTTCCGCACCCGGACCGCCGCGGAGGCGATGCGCCCTCGGGTGGACGTCACGACCATCGGCGCGCACGAGCCGGCGTCTCGGGTGGTCGACCTGCTGGAGACCGGGCACTCGCGCTTCCCCGTGATCGGCGACGGCCTGGACGATGTGGTCGGCGTGGCGTCCATCGCCGACGTGGTAACCCTGGATCCGGACGTGCGGGCCACCACCCCGGTACGCGAGCTGGCCACGGTGCCGGTGGCCGTTCCGGAGGCCACCCGGCTGCCCGAGGTGCTGGACCGGCTCAAGACCGCACACCGGCAGATGGCGATCGTGGTCGACGAGTACGGCGGCTTCGCCGGGATCATCACCCTGGAGGATGTCGCCGAGGAACTCGTCGGTGAGATCCACGACGAGGACGACCTGCCCGAACCAGTCATCGAACCCGCCCGCGACGGATCCTGGCTGATCCCGGGCCGGGCCCGCGTCGACGAGATCGCCGAGACCACCGGCATCCGGCTCCCGGACAACACCCTCTACGACACCGTCTCCGGGTTGATCCTCGCCCGGCTCGGTCACCTCCCAGCCACCGGCGAACAGGTCGACGTGCCGCTGCCACCGCTGATCGACGCCGGCGGGCGCTCGCGGTCGCAGGGTGTGGCCCGGCTGACGGTGCTCGCCGTGCGTCGGCACGTACCCGACCGGGTCGCCCTGAGCGTCATCCACCACCACAGCGACGGGCCGGTGAACACATGAGCACCACCTGGTCGCTACTCGTTTCGGTGATGCTGCTGGCGTTCAACGGATTCTTCGTCGCCGCGGAATTCGCGCTGGTCGCCGCGAAACGCCATCGACTCGAAACCGCTGCCTCCGACGGCTCGCGCGGCGCTCGCGCCGCCCTGACCGGCACCCGGCAACTTTCGATGATGCTGGCCGGGGCGCAGCTCGGCATCACCCTGTGCACCCTGGGCCTGGGTGCACTGGCCAAACCAACGGTCGCGCACCTGCTCGAACCGGTGTTCACCGAGGTGGGCCTGCCGGAGGAGGCCGCCTACGTGATCGCCTTCGTGCTGGCCGTCTGCCTGGTCGGTTTCCTGCACGTCGTCGTCGGTGAGATGGCGCCGAAGTCGTGGGCGATCAGCCACCCGGAGACCTCGGCGCAGATCCTGGCGATCCCGTTCGTCGGATTCACCACGGTCCTCCGGCCGGTCCTGGTCACGCTCAACGGGCTGGCCAACGCCTGCCTGCGCCTGTTCAAGGTGACCCCGCAGGATGAACTGGCCCAGGTGCACAACGCCGAACAGCTGCGCATGCTGCTGCAGACCTCGAAGGACCACGGCACCATCGCGGACGCGGAACACGAACTGCTCACCGCGATGCTGCAGGTGCAGTCGTTGACCGTACGCGAGGTGATGGTGCCGACCGCACGCATCTTGGACGTCCCGGCCGGCACCGACGCCCGCGCGGTCGAGCGGCGCAGCACCGAGACCGGCCGGTCCCGGCTCCCCGTCACTGACGACGCCGGCGCGATCGTGGGCGTCGTGCACGTCCGGGACGCCGCCAAAGCCACCAGCTCACGGCGGTCCGCCACGGCACGGGACCTGATGACCGCCACGGTGTCGCTGCCGGCCGATACCAGCGTCCTGGACGCCGTCGCGACGATGCGGCAACGACGCAGCCACCTCGCCCTGGTCGCCGAGACCACCACGGTGATCGGCCTGGTAACCCTGGAAGACCTGCTGGAACAGGTGATCGGGCAGTTCGACGACGAAACCGACCCGGTCGTCGACGCCGCCCGCCGCGCCGGACGCACCATCAGTCCCGGCTAACCGTCTGTCCGGCCGCAGCACCATGCCCGGCCGGGAACCTGCCCACACTGCTCTCATGGAGGAGAAAAGACGTGGTCTTCAAGCGGATGCTCGGCGCTCTCGGCGTCGGCGGTCCCAGCGTCGACACGGTGCTGTCCGACCCGAACGCCCAACCCGGCGGCTCGGCGTCCGGGCAGGTGAACCTGACCGGCGGCAACCACGACGTCGAGATCGAGCACATCACCCTGAGCCTGGTCACCCGGATGGAGATCGAGGGCGGCGACGGCGAGGGTGCCGCCACCGGCGAGTTCCACCGCACCACCGTCAGCGGCCCGCTGCGACTGACCGCCGGCCAGCAACTGTCCCTGCCCTTCCAACTGGCCATGCCCTGGGAAACCCCGATCACCGCGGTCTATGGCCAGCCGCTGCGGGGCATGGTCATGGGCGTGCGTACCGAGGTCGCGATCGCCCGTGCCGTCGACAAGGGTGACCTCGACCCGATCCACGTCAACCCGCTGCCGGCGCAGCAACGCATCCTGGACGCGTTCGCCCAGCTCGGCTTCGGATTCAAGAGTGCCGACCTGGAGTACGGGCAGATCGCCGGCGTGCCGCAGAGCCTGCCGTTCTACCAGGAGATCGAATATTTCCCGGCACCCCAGTACGCGCACGCCATCAACGAGGTCGAACTGACCTTCGTGACCACCCCGCACACCGTCGAGGTCATCCTGGAGTTCGACAAGCGCGGCGGCATGTTCACCGGCAGCCAGGACAGCTTCGGCCGCTACACCGTCGACCATGCCGCCGCCGACACCCTCGACTGGACCCAGCAGGTCGACGCCTGGATCCGGCAGGCCGTCGAACACCGGCAGAACCTCGGCGGCTACGGCGCCCCCGGCTACGGACAGCCCGGTCACGGCCACCCGCACGGCGGCCACCACCCCGGCGGTCACGGATCCGGCATGGGCGGCGTCCTCATGGGCGCTGCCGGAGGACTCGCGGCCGGCTACGTCGCCGGTGAGGTCATCGACGAAGTCTTCGAGGACGACGGGGCAGAAGAATAGAACGATGCCGTGACGGTGCGGGCAACCGCACCGTCACAGCGCCCGCCGCATCGGGGTCATGTCGAACGCGGCAGCCGAGGCGGCCGGGGGCCGTACGAGAATGGCCAGCAGGACTCTTCACGACCCTGGAAGGACATCTCTTGGCTGGCGGACTCGTCGCCCTGTTCGATGATGTGGCGGCGCTGGCTCGTGCCGCCGCCGCGTCGATCGATGATGTCGGTGCGGCGGCCGCGACGGCCGGCGCGAAGGCCACGGGCGTCGTCATCGACGATGCCGCCGTCACGCCGAAGTATGTGCGGAGCCTGGCGTCCGAGCGCGAGCTGCCGATGATCAAGCGCATCGCCCACGGAGCGGCGGAGAGAAGGTGCAGGACGAGAAGGCGCTGGTCTCCGGGGCGGTACGCACGGATCTGATCCTCCCGGCGGAGATCATGGTCATCACCCTGTCGCGACTCTCCGGCGCCGTCGCCGCGTTCGGCCGCGGCCTGGTGCGGGCCATGCCGGTGGTCCTCACCGTACTGACGGTGGCCAGCGCGATCCTCGGGCTGCTCGTCGGCGCACTGGTCGTGCTGGTCCTGACGTTCACGCTCCACCGCAGAAGGTCCACCACCATGACGGGGGCGCATACGGACTCGCACTGACGACAGCCCTGCGACGTCAAGCCCGCCGTCTGCGCCGGTGCCCGCTTCGGGCCGAACACCGTGGAAGGCTGGCCCGGTGACATACCAGCGGTGAGCGAGGGAGCAATGTGGCCGGTCACGTTCCGTGCCGGCGTCCGGGACGCCAGCAACGGACTACGGACATGCAATGGTGTGCACGGTCACCTGTCGTCGACCGGCGGCTTGGCGCCGGACCCCGGCACGCCGGTCACCGCTGGTCCGCGGCCTCCTGTTCCAGCAGGTCGACCGCGGTCGCGACCCCATTCTCCGCCCGGACACGCTCACCGAGCCGAGCGGCCGCGTCGATCATCGCGGGATCGCTGATTGCCCGCCGGATCGCCGCGGCGAGCGCCGGCACGGTCAGATCGGGCTGCGCGATCGGATCCGGCGCGACACCAAGCTGCCGCATCCGCGTACCCCAGAACGGCTGGTCGCCGACGAACGGGCACACCACGTGCGGCTTTCCGGCCCGGACCGCGGCTGCCGTGGTGCCCGCCCCACCGTGATGAACTACCGCCGCCACCCGCGGAAACACCGTCTCGTGCGGGACCTCTCCGGTCACGAACACATCCTTCGGCGACGGAATTTCGCGCAGTCCGCCCCAGCCGGTGGCAAGCACGCCCCGCGCACCCGCCACCCGCAACGCCTCAACGACCATTCGGGTTCTGGCCAGCGGATCCCCGCCGGTCATACTGCCGAACCCGACGAAAACCAGCGGCTCCGGCCCGTCGTCCCGCACCGCCTCGGTAAGGCCCGGATCGACGCCGGCTTTCGTGCGGTCCGCGAACCAGTATCCGGTTACGGTTGCCGAGAGCGGCCAGTCAGGGGGCCGGGGTACCACCGCGGCGCTGACCGCGTGCAGCGCCGGCGCAGGTCCACCGTCTGGTCGGCGCAGCGGATTGTGCCTGCCGGGTCGCCGCGGCAGGCCCAGTCCGTCGCGCCACCGATCCACCGTGCGGCCGAACATCATCGCGGGCGCCCGCATACCTGCATAGGTCATCCGGTTCATCGACGCCGGCAACCATGACGGGAACTGCTGGCCCGGCCACGGGAACTGCCCGGTCGGCACGTACATCGGCATCGGCAGCGCCAGCGCGGCCGGGACACCCAGCTTCTCCGCCACATGCTGTCCGGCTATGACCTGTCCGTTGTGCACGATCAGGTCAGCAGCCCGACCCGGCCCTGCGGAAGCCACCTGCCAACAGTCCTCGAGCACCCGGGTGAACATCGCGGGCATCCGGCGCATCAGCGCCAGCTTCGCGCGGAGCCCGCCGTAGGCGACGTCGCCGACCGCGGAGTCGCCGTCCAGCAGATGCAGCGGGCCATCGTCCATGCCCGCGTACTGCACGCCCTGGCCGGTGACCAGCTCGGCGAAACGCGTCGGCGCTCCTACCACCGCCTCGTGACCGCGCCGCTGCAATTCCTGCGCCAGCGCCACGAACGGCTGGACATCACCGCGGGTGCCGAGAGTAAGGATCAGAACTTTCACCGTGAGCCTCCGGTAGCCGCCGACACGTCATCACCATGCCGACCAGGCTTCCCGGCTCACCATCTGCGAGCGTACGCGCAGGCGTCAATCGCGCTCGTCCGCGACCGACGATCGATCTCCGGCTCGGCGCCGTTCGCGCCGCGGTACCCGAGCAGCCGCGAGGAACGTGAGCACGGACAGCGACAAACGCCAGCGGCACTCCCACCAGGAACTGCGCGGCGCCGATGCCGACCGTGTCCACCGCGGCCATGCCGTGGGTGTACGAACTCAGTGTGTGCCATCCGGACCGGCCGGCGCGGTGCACGCGGGCGGCTGCGGTGGCCGGCAGGCGGGCGGTCAGCCACCGCCACATGGCGGCGCCGTCGCGAAGGAAGAAGAACAGCAGGAAGATCGCGAGCAGGGCGGCCGCCAGCGCCTCCGCCGCTCCGGTGGCACCCGCGACCGGGCTGGGCAGGGTCTCGCGCAGGGTCTGCTGCAGCTCGGCGGCGCGTCGCCCGATCAGGTATGACACCGCGGTAAGCAGGCCGAGCAGGCCGGCGACGCCACAGAGGGCCGACACGGTTGCCGGCAACCCTCCCATCGTCTGAGCTGGGCGGTGACCGGACCGAGGAGCGCGGCGAGCAGCAGCGCTACGATAATGGCCATGGTCATCGGCACCAGCCGGACCAGTATGCGGATCACCAGGTAGGCTGCGAGCGCGAGTATCAGCGCCGCGGCCACCGCCGTGGCGGGCCGCACCAGCCGGGCGTACGGGCGGCCGCCGTCGCGAGCGGACATGGGCATTCCTTCCCTCGTAGCACCAGGGTCATGCGTCCGACGGCCACCGGCCGTGCATCGCGGACTCGACGAGCCGGGCGGCGTCGTCGAGCCCGGAGCGGTCGGCCTCGTCGAACTCTTGACGGGCGGCCACGGCCCGGGTGCGCGCGAGTTGCTCTAGCACGGCCGCCCGGTACCCGTCGTCCCGGACGACCCACGCCACCTCGCGCAGCAGCTGCAGGATCCGGGCGAGTACGTCGGGCTTAGCCGCCCCGTACCGCCGTGGCTGGCCGACCGCCAGCTGTAGCAGGGCCGGAAAGCTTGGCCGGGTCAATACCACCCGCACCCGGCCGGCGTCGTCGCACCAGCGCTGCGGACCCCAGTTGTACCCGGCCGCCTCGCACAGCAGGGCGGAGGCGTGGCTCAGCGCGTGCACGGCGGTGGTCGGGTCGTTGACGGACGGGGACAGCGCCTTGACCGCCACGTCGGTGATCTGCCGCATGCCGAACGCCACGTCCTGCGCAGCCGTGCGCTCGAACGAGAACTCGATTGCCGCGTTCACCCGCTTCGCCCATTTCTTTTTCTTCCCGTCGTCCGGATGCGGGCCGTCCAGCGGCCAGGCCGTAGCGATCGGTGTCCCGGCGATGATCGATGCTCCGGGATGCCGGTCGATCCGGATGACGGTCGTGGTCGCGTCGGCGATCGCGAGCAGTCGGTTGTGGTCCACCGAGGCGAGAAAGCCGGAGCGGTGCGCGCTCAGCCGGACGCCGGCGTCGTCCGGTGGCAGGGCCGGCGCAGCCGGCTGCGGGGAAGCGGCCTCCGGCACCGTGGCGAGGATCGTCCGCCGGCTCTCCGCGTGCACGTCCCGCAGCATCGACTCGACGCGGATCTGCTGGGCGAGATGAGCGAGAAAACCGGCCACGGCCAGCACACAGACCACGGTGAGTCCGTATGCCGTGCTGACCGACAGACGCGGCACGAACGCCGGCGCTTCGTCGTCCTGTGTCCGCACGGTGCGTAGCACGGTGAGCGCGTAGCTGAATGTCGCCAGCAGGATCGCCAGGGTCAGGTGCACCACCCGGTCACGGGCGAACGTGCGCAGCAGCCGGGGCGAATACTGGCCGCTGGCGAGCTGCAGGGTAACCACGGTGAGCGAGAAGGTCAGCGACGTCACGGTGATCAGCGATCCGGCGACCGTCTGCAGGACGCTGCGGGCGGCCTCCGGACCACCGGAGAACAGCAGCGCCGCGACGGTGGGTGGCACATCGTCCAGAAGGCGGGCGTCCAGCCGGGGCATGGCCACCCCGAGGCCGATCGCCGCGGCGATCGCCGCCGCCGGCAGTGGCCACAGCTGGGTGCGCAACCTGTCGAGCAGAACGCGCAGGCGGGTGCGGGCGGAGCCGCCCTTGAGTGTCATTCAGAGTCGTCCGGCGCCGGAGGATGCCGGTTCGTTGCCGGCCTGAGGGCGGTGCTGGGCATGTCGAGGGCTCCCGGTGAGTGCAGGACGGCGTGGTCTGTCGCCCGATTACCTCGCAGGGGGCGCGCTAAACAGCCGTGGGCGGCCCGGGGCCGACGTTCACGTCGTCCTCGCTCGGACGGCGGGCCTGCCGACGCCCCTGCTGGGTCGTAGCGTCCGGCCATACGTCGTCCACGGAGGCGTTGACCTCCGCGCCGACCAGACGGCGATCGCGGTGAGGGAGAGGAACAGCAGAACAGCGATCGGTGCGGCGGCCGAGCGACGGCCGCGGGAGTGCACCTGACCGATCACCGGTTCGTGGCGACCAGGTCCTTGATCTGGTGCGTCGGGGTCCGCCCCGATCACCTCGGTCACCGATCTGGGTCTGAAGCTGCGTGACGGCCGGCTTGAGGTCGACGAGTACCTCACGGTGCCGGGTCATCCGGAGGTGTATGCGTGCGGTGACGCCGCCGCCGTACCGGATTTGACTCGGCCGGGCAAGATCACCCCGATGACCGCTCAGCACGCCGTACGTCAGGGGAAGGTGGTGGCCGACAACATCGCCGCGTCCTACGGCACCGGTCGTCGCCGCGTCTACCGGCACCACGATCTCGGCTTCGTGGTGGATCTTGCGGGAACCGACGCGGCGGCCAATCCGCTGGGCCTCCATCTCAGGGGGTCCCGCCAAGGCGGTGACGCGCGGTCACCACCTGCTGTCGCTACCAGGTAACCGGGTACGAGTGGTCGCCGACTGGCTGCTCGACACGGTCCTGGCCCGGCAGGCCGTGCAGTTGGGGTTGCTGAGTCCCGAAGCCGTCCCGTTGGACAACGCCGCACCCGGAGTTCCCGCCGGTGGGCAGCAGTGACCGCTGGGCCGGACCGAAACCGGACTGCACCTTCGTGGAGTCAGCCGCAGCGACGTCACCGGGGCGCACCCCAGCAGTCGACTTCGTCGTTGAGTCTCGAGTCATGCCAGGCCGTCACGAGCGTCTGTCCGGTGCCGGGGAGACCAGGACGAACTGCACTCGGCCGTTGTCGTCGATGAGGGCGTCGATGATCTTGTCATCCACGCACTCCTCGGCGTCGCCCGCGATGAACAGCGCAGCGTCGGAGGCGGCCTGGAAGACCGTGTTACCGGGTTCCGAGGTCGGAGCGACGGCGACGTGGAGCGAGACCTGGCCGTCGTTGGTGGCGATGCGTAGCCCGGCACCCTGTGGAACCCCGGGGCGGGCGACGATCTGACGTATCGCGTTGATGGCGTTCTCCGAAACTGTGAACACAGCGGTGCTCCTCTGGCCGTTCTCGTCGTGGCACGGATATCCGTGCGCCCAATGTTGCGGCCGGATATGTAGGCGGTTCCGCCGCTTCGTGACATTCGGGCGACGATCACCCGACCGGTGACTGGTGTGTCGATCGATGCACGGCAGCAGCCTCGAGGCCCGGGTTGGTTTCACCCGCGGCTTTGGAAAGCGCCCGGTACGCGCCGATTGGCTGTCGCAGGACGCGGGTAGCGGCCGTCCACGTCGTTTGCGGCCAGAGGAGGAAAGACATGGTCGAGACCCGTGCCCGTCGCCGGGCACTCACACACCGCGTCCGCCGCGGCCGCTTCGGCGGTGCTGCTCGCGCCGCTGGCGGCCTGCGGAGACGACGACGGCGGCATCCCAAACATCGCTCTCTACAGCGCCCCGGAGCAGAGCTTGCGACAGGTCGTCGACGACTGCACGGAGGCGGCCGGGGGCCGGTACCGCATCGAGTATCAGCAACTGCCGCGACAGGCCGACGAACAGCGGGTGCAGATGGTGCGACGGCTCGCGGCCGAGGACGACAGTACCGCGACAGGTTGTACGCGGCGCCGAAGAACACGAACGTCCAACTGCTGTGGTACCGCACCGACTTGGTTGCGGAACCGCCGCAGACCTGGGCCGAGATGATCCGGACAGCGCAGCAGCTGCAGGCTCAGGGTCGTACCCACCGCATCCTCACCATGGGCGCCCGGTACGAAGGCCTGGTCGTCCTCTACAACACACTGGTGGCCAGTGTGGGCGGGCGCATTCTCAATGACGCGGGTGACGAGGTGGTGCTGGACGAGGGCGCGGTCCAGGCGCTGGAACTGCTCAAGCGCTTCGCCACCTCCGGCGTCACCAGCCCGTCACTCAGCAACGCGGTGGAGGACCCGGTGCGCCTGGAGTTCCAGGACGGCGGTGGGGCCTTCCAGCTGAGCTGGCCGTACGTCTATCCGGCGCTGCAGGAAGGTGCTCCGGAACTGGCCCCCCGGGTCAGCCGCGCCGGAGATTGAGCGGGCGTACCCGATGAAGGAGACCATCCTGGCTGAGTTGCGCGACGCCGCGGTGCGCCCGACGACGCCCGCATATCAGAACGTCTCCACGGTCATCTCCGCGATCTTGTCGCCGCCGGGCGACATCCAGCCACGCGAGACCGTCGAGGCGCTGCGTGAGCAGATCGCGGACGCGCTCGCCTCGCGAGGCGTGCTGCCCTGACACGGTGGTCTGTGACCCCGACGCCGAGGCGCTCCGGGTGAGCTGGGCGCTTTAGCCGGTCGAGCAGGGCTCGCAGCGGGTAGGTGCGGAACCCTCGAAGGACATTCAGCGCTGTTCCGGACCGGACAATGCCGATTCGGAACCAGCCCGAGGGGAGGTGCTAGGCATGTCGAAGGCGGACCTGCCAGCGGCGCTGCTGGGTGGTCGCGTGCGGCCACACGTCGTCCACAGAGGCGTTGAGTCCTGCGCCGATCAGAACTGCGATGGCGGTGAGGAAGAGGAAAGCAGCACAGCGATCGGTGCGGCGGCCGGTCCGGTGTCCCGCGTCCCCCAGGCGAGATGGGTTCGCGGAGCCATACTGCCGCCGGTCCACACCGCTAGGGCCAGGACCACCCGGGTATCTCGCGCCGTGCGGGTGAGCGTCCGCTTGCCCGTCACGGTCTCGCGCCGGACTGCGGGCCGGGCAGCGCGCCGGCCGCGGCTGCGGGCGTAGTGGATGTCTGCCCGTACTTCGACAAGGGCCGGTACACCTGCATCGGCGGCTCCCTGCCCGTCAGCCGGACGAGGACGGCGATCTCCCCATGGTCCTGCAGCGGGCCTGACGTCCGACCGGGGCCCCCGCTTCGTCATGGAACCGACATGCCGCTGCGGAACCGCCGCAATGTCCTCCCGTGATGCTGGGTCCCGAGACAATCGCGCCGTGACCAGCTCCAGCGAGTGGGAGCATCGGCCTTGACCAATGGTGGTGAAGATCCGACATGACAGCCGTTCCCGCCAAGGCCGGCGCCGGCGTGGAGCTGATCTGCGACGGCTGCGGAAGTGTGGCCGTCGCGGGCGGCCACGGCCTGCATGACGACGACGTCGTCTATGTCGCGGTCGCCGAGGTCGGCTGGACCGGCTCGGCGTTCGCGCGGGGGCCGCACCGCTGCCGGCCCTGCGAGGAGGCACTGCTGGCGGCCCCCCGGCACACGCGCGGCCCGGCCGGTGACGATGCGGCTGCCGGTCGGGTCGTCTGGCACGTCGCCGCGCCGGCATCCTTGGTGCAGGTGAGCGGGGACGTCGACATCGATGTGGTGGACGAGCTGCGCGCCGCGCTGGAGGCAGCTGTAGCCGCCCGTGCGCACGTCGTCGTCGACCTGGCCGGGGCCGGCACCATCGACTCCGTCGGGCTCGGCACGCTGGTCCGCGCCCGCCAGGCCGCCCGCCAGCGGGACGGTAACCTCGTGCTGGCGGCGCCGTCGCGGTTCGTGTTGACCGTGCTGCGGACCATGCGCCTGCACACCGCGTTCCCCGCGTACGAGACTGTGCCGGAGGCGCTGGCTGCGGCCTCGGACGGTGGGCCGTCGGTCGTACCTCCGCCGCACCAGGCCGGGCTGTGAACTGACGGGCGCGGCATCGAGGGCCGGTGGCCGCCGTCCGGCAGGCGGTCGCGGACCGTACGCATCCAACCGTTCAGCCGACGACTGAGATGCAACGCTTGGTCTTGGACCGGCTGCCGGGAAGATCGGTTCGGGCCTGCCCGAATCCGTGCTCTGGTGCACTGACGTTGTGCCCCCGTTCACCGTCGCGGCATCGAGACTCTACCGGCTTGGACGCGCGGATGCGGCAGATGCGGAGGGGGGCTGACAGAGGGCGGTGGGTGCAGGACGCGGCGCGGAGCTGGGCTGCACGAGTGCCCCGACGGTTACCTGACCCGCATCTGCGAAGGTGAAAGTCACCGGAACGGTCGTGCCGGCGAGTACCTGTTGCTTGAAGTTCACCAGCCGGCCGTAGTAGGCGTCGAAGGGTGGTACGCCTCCGGAGGCCTCGGTGAGTCCGGGAAAGGCGGGTTGCAGAGGGAGTGCGGACACGGTCCGCGCGGCTCCGTCGCAGTCGTCGTCCCATCGGATTTCCACTGACGCAGCGGCCGTGCTTGTGAGCGATGTCAGGGTGTCCTGTCGCCTACCCTCATTGAGCAGCGTGAACCAAACCACAGCATCGTCGCCAGGTTGATAGCTCGGGTTCTGCGGTGCCTCGACGTGAACGCTGCGCAGCAGGATCTCGCCTACTTGGGCGTTGGCTCCCATGACACTTTCCTGGAAGGGCTCCGGCTGGTCGCCCGGTATCGCTACCGGATCCTCCGTGCGGCAGGCACTGAGGGGTACGGCGAGAATGACGGCGGTGATGACGGCAATGGCTGAATTCGCTCTCATGCCCCGCTGCTACCCGTGGTTCGTGAGCCGTAACAACGGTGCCCCGTGCTTCGCAGGCTTCGCCAAGTGGCAAGACAACGCTCGTCCTCATCGGGCTGACCCGGGTCGCAAGAGGCGGACATGTTTCTGCGGAAGTCGCGGGAGTAGAGGGTGCATGGGCATGTCGGCCAACGAGGCCGCCGCCGCAAGGCGTGCACCTGACCGACGTTCGCTTCGTGGCGCCTCGGTCTGGTGCATCGGCGTCCGACCCGATCCGCCCGTCGCCGACCTCGGAATGGCACTGTGGGACGGCCGGTCCGGCCGGTCGACAGCAGTGAATCAGACACCGACGACCAGGCGGTTGCACACGTCGTGGACGTCAGGTGTCGACCACGCATGCCGACCGGCGGCCTCCTTCGCGGCGGCGGAGTCGATCCGCCCGTCGAGGATGACCACGCCGTTCTGCGCGCTGATCTCCAGCTCCCCGGTGCGGATGGCGGGATCGGTGAGAATCCGGTCGGCGACGCGATGCGCCAGCTCGCGGCCTGGGTCTCGGGCGGCAGCCGGGCCGGGGCTGCTACGGCGGGACTGCGACCACCCGTAGTCGGTGAAGTAGGACCAGTAGGGATGCATCCGATCGCCTTTCATCCGCAGCTTCGCAGCGACGTGAGCAACGTTTCCATGGCTCTCCTCCTTGGCGCCGGGTGTCCAGTGACAAGCCTGTTCGCCGAATGCGGAGGGTTTCCCGCAGATGTATGACGGCCTGATGACAACGCGTCCGGCGCACTGCGGCGGCCGAGGGTTGTGGTGCCGGACCGGTCAACGTCAGCATGATCATCTGATTTACGCCGGTCATGTTCGTCGGAAGCGCGAGCGGCAACTGGACGTCCCACAGGATCTGCCGCGGACGTGCGCCGAAGGCCGCGGAGGGCTCCACCACCTCGGAATCCACCTGGCGGATGCCGAGATCGGTCAAGCGCACGGCGGGCGCGACGGCGAAGATGGTGGTGGCCACCACGCCGATGCCGAAGAAACACCGCGGGCAGCAGATGGACGAAGACCGGCATAGTCTGCATGAAATCCAGGACCGGCCGGACCATGGCACGTACCCGGTCGTGGCGAGCCGCGAGAATGCCGAGCGGAACGCCGCCGCCGCGACCACCGAGGCGACCAGCACCACCGCCAGGCTCTGCGGCGTCTCGGTCCACAGATCCATCGCCTGCACGAGCAGCAGACCGGCGGCGGCCACCGGGACGACCACCTACCGCCGGATCGCCGCCCAGGCGACGACCACCAGAAGAAAGACGGTCATTGCATCGTCACGAAACGCACAGCGAACGGGTTCGGGAGCGACGGAAGTGTCCGTCTAGGATTTGAGCCATGATTCGATGGATCACCGGGGTCCTGGATTCTCCGTCACCGGATGCGGATGATTTCTGGCAGGCGGTCACCAGCTCGACGCTGTCGCCGTGGCGGGATGCCGGTGGGGATTCCGTGACGCTCCGTCCCGCGTACGGTGATCCCTTCCTGGCTCTGCACGTGGTCGAGGAGGGTCCGGCGCGGGCGCACCTGGATCTCCATGTGGACGATGTGGCGGCACAGGCGCGTCGCATGGTGGATGTGGGTGCGGCGGTGGTGCGCCGGGACGGTGAGCTGGTGGCGCTGAGTTCCCCTGCCGGTCTGTCGTTTAGCCTGGTGCCGTGGCGGGGTGAGTCGGCGTGGCCGGAGGCTGAGGGCCGACTGCATCGAATGTGCCTGGACACGCCATCGGCGATGTTCGACGTCGAGGGGCGGTTCTGGAGTACCGCGCTCGTACGTGAGCGGCCTACGCCGTTGAATGTGTTGATGCGGCGCGTCAGCGACGACGAGGCCGGCATGCACCTGCATCTGAGATGTGCGGATCGTGCCGCCGAGGCGCGGCGGCATGCGGGACTGGGCGCGTCGATCGCGCGGGTGGCGGCGGAGCAGACGACGCTGCGCGATCCGGTGGGCCGGCAGTATTGCCTGACCAGCCCGGACGCCTGAGATTACGGCAACCTGGCTGTCATCCGTCGTTCCGCGGACGAGCAACAGACCTGTCCACCCGCTCTGTCATACGACCGTCATGCGGCCGGCCGATATTCGCCATATTCCGCCGGGATGCTGGTGCACGGGCGAGGGGACACGTCGCGTCGGCCGATTGGCTCCCCCCGCTGAATCGGACGGCACTGCGGCCGCCGTCCTTCGCCCGTCAGCGCGCGGACACACCGGTTCGGTGTGGTCCGCGCGCTGATGCGTGCGCGCGGGATGCGCCGGGTCAGGTTGTCTCCGGGTCGTCGGGATCGACCTCGAGAACCTGGTCGATGCGGCCGAGGCTGAGCAGTCGGCGAACCCGCGGCTTCGGCCGTCGCAGCACCAGGGTGCCGTCCGCGCACACCATCTGCCGGTGTGCGCGTAACAGCAGCACGATCGCTGCGGCGTCCATGCGCGGGCACGCGCTGAGGTCGATGATCAACCGTTTCGGTTGCGCCGCCAGCGCTTCCGCGAGTGTCGTCTGCCAGCGTTCGACCATGTCGTCGTCGAGCGGATGGCTCACCACCACGACCAGTTCCGGGCTGGTCTGTTGCGGCCCGTGCGCAGTCAGCGGCCTCATCGGTCCTCCTCGTCGTGCCGTCGCACGTCCACTCTCGCCGGTGGTGTGGTGCGCTGTTCCGGGCTGTGCGTCGAGTGCGTTGAGATCGCTACGCTGCAGACACAGCGACCGGCGGCTTTATCAGGCTCCGGTAGGCCTCTGCGGTGCACGCGTATCGGCGTGGTGCGGATTCGGTGAGACGGCCTGCCTGGCACGGATGACTGCGACGGGACAGGGGGCGTGGCGCAACACGGACTGGCTGGTCGAGCCGAGCAGCGGGCCGGTGAAGCTGCCGCGTCCGCGTGAACCGACGACGATCAGCGCCGGTGCGGTAGCGGCTTCGAGGAGGGCCCCTACTGGGCTGCCGGTGATGAGCCGCTCGTCGACCGGCACGGTCGGGTGCTGCCGCCGACAGCCGGCCAGCGCATCGGTGAGCACCTGCTGGGCGGCGTCCTGGTATCGGAGTCGGGTGTGGTCGTCGGCCAAAGCGGCCGCAGCCGCTTCGCCGGGTCCGGTGGGGAGCGGCAGGCTCCACGCGTGCACGGCGATGACAGTGGTGCCGAGGCGGGCCGCTTCGGTGAACGCGAACGCCAACGCGGTGTGTGCGGCTTCCGAATCGTCGACGCCCACCACTACCGCACCGGCGTCGGGTGGCTGGTCGCGCACGACGATGGTGGGACAGTCGGCGTGGGCGGAAACCTGCACGCTGACGGAGCCGAGGAGCATGCCGGTGAACCCGCCACGCCCGCGTGATCCCACGACGATCAGGTCGCATTGTTCGGAGGCGTCGATGAGTGCCGGTGCGGCACCGCCGACGCGTAGGTCGGTCGTCACCTCGATGTCGCGGCCATGGCGGTGGGCCACCGCGACCGCCGTGGCGAGGACGGCTTCGCCGGCCCGGGCGGCATCGGCCGCCGGATCCGCGGTGGAGGGTGATGCCGGGGCGGCCAAGGATATCGTCGGGATGGGTACCGGTAGGTCGTGTGCGTGTGTGAGCCGCAGGCGGGCGCCGGTCTCCCGGGCGCGCGTGGCGGCCCACTCGACTGCTGTCTCCGAATGGGGTGAGCCGTCGACGCCCACCACGATCAACGAGTTGTGCACTACTTACCTCCCTTGGCCCTCATCGTTTCCTCCTGGAATCACCGACGTCCCCCGGTCGCATGACATTTGCATGACGGCGCCGTTCATCGCCCGCTTAGCGTGCGGTCACCTGATCGGGCGATGCGGCAGTTCAGTGCGAGTGTTGCCGGACCGTCACGAAACCGCAGGACGGACGCCGTATGACCGGTGGACGATCGGAGCGCGCCGACCGGGGATCACCGGCTACTTCGGGTGCACAGCCCTTGCCGCACACATTTCAGCACGGAGACGCCGAGCATGCAGCTGTTCGCCGGACGATACCGGCTGGGCCGACCGATCGGCCGTGGTGGGACGGCGGTCGTCCACCGTGCCGACGACAACGTGTTGCAGCGGCCGGTAGCGGTCAAGACGCTTCTTCCGGACCGTGCGACCGATGCGACCCTGCGTGCGGCGGTACGCCGGGAGGCTCTGGCCGCGGCCCGCCTGAGTCATCGCAACATCGCTCGGCTCTTCGACTACGGCGAGGCAGAATGGCAGGGCACGCGCCAGCCGTTCCTGGTGATGGAACTCGTCTCCGGAAGCACGCTGTCCGCCCGCCTGACGCAGCACGGCGCGATGCACTGGCGCGACGCCGCGCGGACCTGCGCAGCTGTCGCCGCGGCGTTGACCGTGGCCCACCGCCGGGGCATCGTCCACCACGACGTCAAGCCGGCCAACATCATGGTCTCGTCCACCGAGGTCAAGGTCGTCGACTTCGGCGTTGCCGCCGGGCCCGGCGAAAGCTCTGCGGACTCAGACGGACGGGTGTGGGGGACTCCCGCGTATCTCGCGCCCGAGCAGCTCCGCGGCCGGCCCACGGGTCCTGCGACCGATATCTACGCCCTCGGGCTCGTCCTGCACGCCTGTCTCACCGGCCGGCCGGCCTGGCCGGGCCGCAGCACCGATGAGGTGCTGATCGCCCGAGCGGGTTCTCCCGTTCCGCGATTGCCACGAAACGATGAGTTCCCCGAGCGCATCGTACGTGTCCACCGCGCGTGTCTGTCGCGGTCACCGAGAAGACGCCCATCGGCCGAGCAGATATTCCGCTCGCTGTCCGAGGCGGCGGGGGGTTGACCGGCCACGACGGTCGAACTGCCGGGACTCGTCCTGCACAGGACCACGGGATGCGCCCGCCGTTACGTCGGTGGGGGATCAGCAGACCATGAAGATGGCATAACAACGACGGGGGAGGCGTACACCGCAATCACGCCTTGACGATCCGGACCAGAGGCCGGCGATGAGCCGAGCGTCGGCCGTTGCGGTCGCCTGCGAGCCGCCACGCTGCAATCGTCGCGGGGGAACTGCGGAGGATGCGGCGGGATCGGTGGTCATTGCGCCGGTGGCAATGAGCGCGCCTGCACCTGGATCAGCCGGTCACCGGCGACGAACTTGCCGATCCGGTCGTAGCGCACCAGCTCACCACCGCGCACCGCGGCCAGAATGAGGTCCACGCAATCCGCCGGCGACGTTCCGACCTCATCCGGGCGCACCGGCCGGTCGATCAGGTGCAGGCCGTGTCCCTGCACGAGCAGGTCTCCGATCACCTCACTGGCGGCCGGGCTCTGCGCGGCGAGACCCAGCAGACGGCCCGCGGCCTCGGACGAGGTGATGACCGTCGTCGCGCCGCTGCGCCGCAGCAACGGCAGATTCTCCGACGCACGGACCGCCACGGCGATCAGGGCGTCGGCGTTGAGCTGGCGCACACTCAAGGTGACCAGGGCGGCGGTGTCATCGCGGTCCGCAGCGACAATGATCCGAGAGGCGCGGCGAACGCCGGCTCGCTGCAAAATCATCGCGCGGGTCGCATCACCGACAACCGCCGAGTGGCCGTCATCGGTGGCTTCCTGGGCGGTCGTCGGAGAACTGTCGATGACCACGAACTGTGGCGGGGTCTCAGCGCCCTCGCTGAGCGCCTTGACCGCTGCCCGGCCCTTGTTGCCGTATCCGACGACCACGGTGTGTCCGTGCAACTGTGCCCTCCAACGGCTCAACTGCCACTGCCGGCGCGTGCGCTGCGTCAGCACCTCGAACGTCGTGCCGACAAGCAACGCGAGAAAGAACACTCGCAACGGCATGATGACCGCGACGTTCACCAAACGCGCCGTGTCCGAAACCGGCACGATGTCTCCGTAGCCGGTCGTGGACAGGCTGACCCCGGAGTAATACACCGCGTCGAGCACCGAGACGTAGCCATCGCGTTCGTCCGCATAGCCACCGCGGTCCACCAGCACGGTCACACTCATGGTTGCCAGCGCGCCCAGCGCGAGCCCCAGCCGGCGTGTCATCGTCCGCGCCGGGCCGGGCCGCCGCAAGGGCAGCAGGATCCCGCCCGTGGTCCGATCCGGATCGTCACCCATCCGGTCTACTGTATCGGCCGCGGTGACCGACGCCTGTCAATGGCGCTCCCCGGAGGATCAGCGGATGTCTGCCGACTTTCGCTTCGATGCCTCGTTCACGCTGGCGGAGCGGGCCTCGCCCGGCCGTGGTGTGTCGACGGCACAGAGGTGAACCCGAATACGGTGGCGCGCTAGATAGACGACGAGTGTGCCGAGGACGACTGTTGCCGCGGCCGTCGCAGGTGCGTACCCGCGGCTGATCGCGAGTCCCCACCCGGTCACCAGCACCGGCGACGCGAGGACGGCGAGTGCCAGCAGGTGCCAGTCGCTGCGCGTCATGCCGCACCGCTCGCCTCACGCACATCTGCAGTGCGGGTCTGCCGTCCCGCACTACCCGCCGAAGCGATACTTCGGCTGGTGCTCCCGTCCGACCCGTCCCGAAGACGGTCGTAGACCAGCCGCTTCCGCACGACGTGGCGCACCAGATAGGCGCTCGTCAGAAGGCCGACCACTGCCCCGAACACGGCGCCCTGGGGCAAACCGCGCCAGGCCGCGAGGAGAACAGCGGACACGACCAGCCCGCTTGCGACGATCGCGGGGATCGGGTGATGTGCTTTCACTGGAGCTCCCTCGGTTTGGATCGGGACCGGTGCCGAGCCGGCGGTGCACCGTCTCCTCCATGTTGCGCCTTCCGTGCGTATGAATCGGCGCGCTGCCATGACGGTCCGATGACGTTCACCGGGCGGCGCGAGCGGCGACGCGGCCAAGCGATGTGTAACCGTCATACAACTGTCACTGTCCCGCACACGGCCCTCCATACGACCGTTCCAGACTTGGCGGACGAGGTGAGGACCCTGGTTCGAGGGGAGACATGATCGTGTGGCCGTGGCCTGAAGACCGATCTACTCCCTACGGTGACGGCTCATCGCGCCGAACCGAGGACGCGGATGTACGCCTCGCCCGCGAGGTCACCGACAAGCTGCTGACCGACGACCGCACCCGCAGGCAGCGGATCACCGTCGACGTACAGGATCGTGTCGTGCTTCTCACCGGCGTCGTCGACAGCCGACCCACCCGGGCGGTCGCGGGCGCGGTGGTCCGCGACGTCTACGGCGTGCGGGACGTCTGCAACGGCGTACGGACGCGGGTTGGTGGCGTGCCGCCCGACACTGCCGGGGCACCGACCGCCGACCTGATGGACGTCGACGCGTTCGACGAGATGGTCGCCTGCCTGCAGTCGCCGTCACCCGCAGGGGATGGTCCCGGGCGGACGACGCGCCGGCAACGGGGACTGCGCCTGGTGCTGCTCCTCGCAATCGCCTGCCTGCCGCTCGGCGTACTCATGGTGGCCTTCGGCTGGGCCGGGATGCTGATCGCGTGCGGAATCGGTGCCCTGATCGTTGAACGCCTCCTGCACCGCACAACAGGAGACGCGGGTTCGCCTCCCCGAGGGCAGTGAGCCGGCGAGAGCGCCGCTCAGCATCGAAGCCGCGGATCCGGGTGGTTCGCATCCTCAGTCGGGGATGCTCTGTCCGCACGTTCCGCACGCCGGGCGTCCCGGACCGGCCACGGCCCTGTCGTCGCGCAGGCCGGCCAACTCCGCGCGGAGATCGCCAATTTCTTGGAGTACGGCCGCCACGTCGGCCTTGGTCGCCTCGGTGGCCCGCTCGGTCGTGGAGATTCGGTCGACGATCCAACTGGCCAGCGATCCGGTGACGAAACCGATCAGTCCGATTCCGCCGACCATCAAGCCGGCAGCCACCATTCGCCCGGTCAGCGTGGTCGGGTAGAAATCGCCGTACCCGACGGTGGTGATCGTCACGACGGCCCACCACAGCGCGTCGGAGTAGGACGTGATGGTGCCGTCTTTGCTCCCGCGCTCGGCGTCCAGGATCGCCAAGGCGCTCACGACGACCAGCAGGACAGTGGTGGATCCGACGTACAGGGCCAACCGGCCCCGCGTCCACGCCTCTGCCCGCCGGTTGAGCACCAGAATCGCCGTTACCAGGCGCAGCATGCGCAAGGGCCGGAGAACCGGCAGTACCAGCACAATCAGATCGAAGAGATGAGTGCGCACGAATCGGCGCCGATCACCGCTCAGCGACAGCCGGATCAGGTAGTCGACACCGAACAGCGCCCAGATGATCAGCCCAGCTGCGGCGCAGACCTGCAGCCAGACACGCGGCAGATCGGGGCGGACGATCGGGACCGCGTACACCGCGATGAAAAGCACGGCCAAGCCGGTCAGCACCGCTGCGGTCTTGCGTTCCCACCGTTGCAGTCCGTCGTCCTGCCCAGGTTCCACGACACTCCCGTCGCTCAGTCCGATGATCGCCGCGACGTACACTCGGCGCGGGCTGCGCCTGAGTGCACTGGTCGCCCTACCCGCCAGGCGAACGCTTCGGTGACCGGGTCACGGTCGTGGAATCGCCGTCATAGTGCCTGTTCGGGCACTGCGGGACCGAGGATAAACTGCACGTGCCCGTTGTCGTCGGTCATCGCGTCGATCGCTTCGCCGTCCAGCGCGTCCGCGGCGCTCTCGTCGACGAGAATGTGTGCTTCGCCCGCGTGGTAGATGGTGTCGCCCGGCTGTGGCTCGGCCGAGAGGGCGGCTTCGAGCGAGGTGGCACCGGGATGCGTGGCGATGCGCAGGCCGGTTCCTTGTGGGGCGTCGGTGTTGGCGACGAGCTCACGGATGGCGTCGGCGGCGGTATCCGAAACGGTGAACACGGCTTCTCCTAGCGTCTGGCGGTGGTGTGGTTCGCCGGCATCGGTCCGGCCGGTCTTCAGGAGTCTGGAGCGCTCGTGTAGAGCGGACCGCGCGGTCGGATGACGACCCGTGACACCCGCCGCGGACCGACGCGTCACGCCAGCGACTGCGCCTTGGCGGCGACCAGGACCTTGCGCCCCTCGAACAGCTGGAACGGGCGTGGACCGGATAGTCCGAACGGCACCTTGAAGCCCGCGAAGGTGAAGCGTCGGACGGTCCCTTCGACGGACACCAGATCAGGGGCCCGGAACCCGGTGGACGTCGTGGTGAGCACGAGTAGGCCGTCGTCGGGCAGGTCGACGTCACGGACAACGAATGCCCGGTCGCCGAGTACCGTGGCGACACTCGCGGTGAGAACCAGCCGTTCGCCCACGTCGGTGGCCGCGATGGTGTCGAGCACCGCGCTGCGCGTGGGCTCCGGTTCCGGGATCTCGTCCCGCCAGGGCGCGTCGCACCCGGCCAGCGCTAGGCAGACGGCCAGAACCACCAGCCGGCCGCGCGTATGCCGTCGGCGTTCTGACTGCGGTCGGATCCTGAACACGGGATCACCCCACCCGGCCTTGTCGTGAATCCTTCGTGTCTGGAGCGTAAGCGTCCGAGGTCGCGATGACTGCACAGGACTGTGTCGACTCCGTGACGGTGTGTGCATGGTGCTACCCGAGCGGGCGCGTGTGGCGCTCGCCCGGGTAGCCGACCGGTTGGCTTACGCCCGGCCGTGGGGCATGCCGGGGTATATGCCGCTCGCGCCCCAGGAGGGCGGGTAGCCGTAGTAGCCGTACAGCGAGTCGTAGTACTGGGACCCGTCGATCAGGTCGGGATCGTACTGCGGAGCCCCGCCGACCCGTTCGCGGGATTCTCCGACGTACACGGTGTCCTCGGCGATCCGGGTGATCGCGTCGATCGGGATGAACGACGCGGTGGCGCCGATGCCCAGGATGCCTCCGTGTTCGACCCGCAGGAACCGGATCCTACCTTCCTCAGCGTCGATCAACAGATCGTCGACCTTGCCGAGGTCTTCACCGTTGCGGTCTTCGACCTTGCGGCCGCGGATGTCCTCGGTCGGGTCGGCCAGGATCTGATCGCTGTCGCTCAATTTGACCAGCGAGGTGGTGCTTCGGGATGCCATCAGGTTCTCCCTTCTGCATCGGTGGGCCGGTCACGTCTCCGGACCGGCCGGGCCCGCCGTCCTACCCCAGGTCCGGGTCGCCCCAATCGGGTCGAGGCCGCTTTCTCGTGGCCGTCGTCGTCGCGGGTCAGGCCTCGATCAGGGTGGAGTAGTCGGCGATGGTGACCGGTCCGCTGGCCAGAGATCCGTCCGCGCGGGGTACGTCCAGTGGCTGACCGCGGCTGGTGAAGGCTACGGTTCCGACGTCGAGGCGGGATCCGAGGGTGCAGACGATCTGCCCGAGGGCCAGTACCTGGTCGCTGCGGCTGCCCTGGCCGACCAGGCTACCGACCTCCACCACGGCCCGACCCGCCTGCAGGTCGAGCGTGATCCCTTCGGCGGTGGTCAGGGCGCTGATCAGGCCGTCGGCGCTTTCCGCGGCAGTAGGTCCGGCAAGCAGATCGGCCAGGTGCTGCCGGGCGGTGCGGGCGAACGGTATTCGCCGCGCCGTCCGGACCAGCCGCCCGTCGCGGACGAGGCAGATCCGCTCCACCACCGGGCCGGCGTCGGCCGGGGCGGGGGCGCCCGCCCGGGGCGGAGGAACGGCGGACACGTCGCGAGGAGCGTCGTCCAGCGGTACGCCGCAGCCGCCGAGCAGTGCGACCAGCAGCAGCATCGACAGTCGGCGGGTCACGGTAGGCACTCGCCAAGTTCGACGCGGAACCGCGCGCCGCCGCCCGGACGGTCCTGCACGACGACGGTGCCGTGGTGCGCCGCGGCGTGTTGAGCGACCAGCGCCAGTCCGAGTCCGGTGCCCGCGCCGTTGGCACGTGCGGTGGCGGATCGGCCGCGGACGAACCGGTCGAAGATCAGCGGCTGGTCCTCCGGGCTGACCCCGGGACCTTCGTCGTCGACCTCGATGATGCCGCGGTCCGCCGCGGTCCGGAGGTGGACCGCCGTTGCGCCGCCGCCGTATGCGGTCGCGTTGTCGAGCAGATTGCCCAGCAACTGTGCGATGCGGCGCCGGTCGATGCACCAGGTGGTCGCACCGCCGGCCGCGTTCACCAGGGCCGGGTCGACGCCGTGTGCCCGGCACACCTGGCGTGCCAGTTCGGTGATGTCGACCGGGGTCCGGTCTGCCGCCTGGTCGCTTCGGGCCAGCTCGATGAGGTCGTTGACCAGGCCCTGGAAGCGGTCGACCTCATCGACGACCAGTCCCGCGGCGACCGCGGTCCGTTCGTCCAGTTGACCGCGGCGCCGGTTCAGCACACTGGCCGCCGCGGCCAGAGTCTGCAGGGGGGACCGCAACTCGTGGCTGACGTCGGCGGCGAACCGGCGGTCCCGTTCCATCCGCGCGGACAACTCGTCGACCATGTGGTTGAACGACGACGTGAGCCGGTCCAGGTCGGGTGCGGCGTCCGGGTCCAGCCGCGCCTGCCGGGCGCCGCCGGCGATCTCCTGGGCGGCGTCGGCGACGCGGGTCAGCGGGCGCAGCACGTACCGGGCGGCATACCAGCCGAGCCCGGCGCCGAACAGGGCGGTGCACAGCGCCACCACGATCAGTACCACAGTCAGCAGTTGCAGGGTGCGTTCGAGTTCCTGCCACGAGTCGATCTCGTACAGCACCGCGGACTCCGACAGCGGCACGGCGACGACCAGGGCGGCTCTCCCGTCGACCCGTACCCGCTGCACGGCGATGCCGTTACCCGCTGTCGCCCGTTCACGTAGCGCCGGCGGGATGGCCTCGGTGAGGCCTGGGTCCGCGCTGCGCGAGTACCAGGTACCGGAGCGTTGCACCACCACGCGCCGGTTCCCGCCGGTGTCCAACGAGCCGAGCACCTCCCGGACGTCCGGCCGGGTGCCGGCCAGTCCGGCCCGGACGACTGCCGCGTCGTAGGTCGCCGACCGGATCGTGGTCCGTTCCCGCTCGGCGAGCAGTGACTGCCGGGTGATCTGGTACGACACCAGCGCCATGGTGGCCGACAACGCCAGCGCCCCGGCGGCGAATCCGGCAGTAACCCGCAGGCGTAGCCCGGGCCGCCTCATCGTTGCAGTTTGTAGCCGAGTCCACGAACGGTGACCAGGCGCTCCGGGGTGCCGGGCTGGTCCTCGATCTTCTGCCGGAGCCGGCCTACGTGCACGTCGACCAGGCGTTCGTCGCCGCCGTCGTAGCCCCACACCCGTTGCAGCAACTGCTGCCGCGACAGCACCCGGCCGGCGTGCCCGCCGAGCTCGCACAGCAGCTGGAACTCGGTACGGGTCAACTGGACCGCGGCGCCGTGCAGCCGTACCTCGCCGGCCTCGGCGGAGATCTCCAGATCGCCCAGACGCAGCACCGGCACCTCGTCCGACGACGGGGGTCGGGTTCGGCGACGCAACGCGCGCAGCCGCGCGGTCAGCTCCGCGATCGCGACCGGCTTCACCACATAGTCGTCCGCACCGGCTTCCAGCGCGGCCACGATGTCGCTGGTGTCGTCCCGGGCGCTGATCACGAGCACCGGCACGTCGTCGGTACGGCGCAGCTGCCGGATGCACTCGAAGCCGTCGATGCCGGGCAGCATGAGGTCGACCAGCACCGTGTCGGCCGGCCGGGTGCGTTGTGCGGACAGGCCCTCCTCGGCCGACGCCGCACCCACCGCGGCGTACCCCTCGTCCTCCAGCGCGAGCACCAGCGACAGCCGGATCCGATCGTCGTCCTCGATTACCAGTACCGCCGACATGACTGCATCATTGCCGCTGCAGCGCGATTCGGCAGCTCCAGCGCGACGTTTGGGCCGGACTGTCATGCAACCGTCACACGCTCGCGGAACCGCTGCCACACCACGCCGCGACCCTGAGGATGCGGAGGTGAACGATGGGTCCGAAGGAAGTCGTTGTTCTGGTGGTCGAGCATCTCGACGTCCGGACCATGCGGCGTTGGGGCGCTGTTCTGGCCGATGCGCTGGAGGTGCGGCCCGAGCGGCTCGTCGTGGACCTCGCCGGATGCCCGAGGGTGGACGCCGCGGCCATCGCCGCGTTGCTGAGCGCGCATCGGGCCATGGTGCGTGCCGGCGGGAACCTGCTGCTGAGAAGTCCGGGACCGGCGGTGCTCCGCATGTTGATGCTGGCCCGCGTGGACAACGTGCTGCAGGTAGAAACGGTGCCCGCGGAGGCCGCGGACACGATGCTGCCCCTGGCGGGGAGGTGACCGATGGATCCGTACAGGCCCGATGGCGAGGGCGACTGGCCCGAGTACCCGCAGGGACTGCAGAGCGAGGGCGTCCTCGGCGACCCGGTCGACGAGATGCTTGCGCGCCGGGTCGCCCACCGGTTCCTCGCGGACCCGGCGATCGGGAGTGGCCATGTGGTCGTCGCGGTCCAGAACCGCGTGGTCATCCTCGAGGGACGTCTGGACTCCCGCCGGGCTCGCGACGCGGCCGGACAACAGGCCTGGGCCATTCCCGGGGTCTTCGACGTCTCCAACCGCCTGCTCGTCCCGGACTGATCACCGACGAGTCCCGCTATCGACGCAGTGGGCCGGGAGCTCTGCCAGGACGGGTTCGTGCTGCGCTACAACCCGGAGCAGGACAACGTCGACGGTCTACCCGGCGCCGAACGGGCCTTCCTGGCATACAGCCAGCTCAGCGGCACCGCAGACGCCCGCGCGCAGCACACGTCGCGTGACGAGCGTTGTTCTGCTGCGCCGGGTCCGGGCTGACCGGCGGGGCAACGGGTGCACCGCGGCCGCCGTGATTGGCGGCCGACAGGGCGGGGTAGCGGCATCCGCCAAAGGAGGCAATCATGAGCATCACTGAATACCCGGGACAACAGAATGGCCCGAGCCGCGCGGCAGCGGACCGGCCGACCGCGGAGGAGGCTGGCGCGCGAGTGGGCGTGGCGCAGCGGGTGGTCGCCGTCCACCCGGACCACGAGAAGGCGGAACAGACGGTCCAGACACTCGCCGATGCCGGCTTCCCGGCGCAACGCGCCACCATCGTCGGCCGGGGACTGACCATTGTCGACCGTGTCACGGGACAGCTGTCCACCGCAGACGTCACTGCCCGCGGAGCAATCTCCGGGCTGGTCGTCGGCGTTCTGGTCGGCTCCCTGCTGGGCCTGTTCGACCTGGTCACGCCGACTGTGCCGGTCGGTTGGCTGGCCTTCAACGCCGCGATCCTCGGCGCTGTACTCGGCGCCGTCACCGGGCTGCTCGGGTACGCCTTCACCCGCGGCCGGCGATCCTTCGCCACCCATTCCCGGATCACCGCGACGCACTACGACGTGCAGGTCGACGCCGACCTCGCCGACCGGGCCGTGCGCCTGCTGGAGGGAGACTGAGGCTCAGGAACCCGCGCCGCCGGCGAGACGGTGCACGGCGGCGTGCACCGCCACCAGACGGCCCCGGCCGTCGGTCACCGGATCGGCCACGAAGCGCACCGGGAACTGCCGGCCGTCACGGCGCAGCCGCACCGAAACCGCGATCGGCTCCTGGGCCCGCGTCAGTCTCTGGATCGCGTCGGTGAAGCCGGTGGCATCCTCCGGCACCACGTACCGGACGAGGCCACTGAGCTTGACGGGGCCCTGGCCGGGGCCGCGCCGCAGAATCCGGTAGGTCTGCGCACTCCAGGTGTCGTCGCCGGTGACGAGGTTCCACTCGGCCCAGCCGACGTCGCCGAGGCGCTGCACCCGGTCCAGGTGCGAGATCAGGCGGCGTTCGGCGTCGTGGTATCGCCAATGGGCCAGCACGCCGTCGCCGAAGCGGGACGCGCGCACACTCATCACGGCGGGAACGTCGTGCCGGTCGCCGGCCAGAACTGTCAATGCAGGCCCCAACCGGAAGGGTTCGCCGGCGCGCAAGGTGTGAAGGTAGCCGTCGAAGACGCCGTTGGTACCGGCATGGGGATAAAGGTCCAGCAGCCGTCGACCGCTGATCTCGTCCGCGGTGCGACCGGCGGCGTCCGCCGCCTCGGGGCTGCAACGGTCGAAGCGCCAATCGAGAACCTCACCGCCGTCGTCGCGTATCGGCGACAGCAGCGCGAACGATCCAGGCAACGTCTCCAACACGGCCTCCACCCAATGGGCCGCGGGGGAGGCGATCGCCGTCCCGTCCGCTCGGTGCAGCAACTGGGACATCCGGCGGCCGCAGGCCTCGGCAACCGCGCCGACGTAGGCCCGCACGGTGGCATCCGGTCGGCGACCTCGCGACCAGATGACAGACGCCACCCCGAAGACGCGTCCACGGTCGTACAGCGGCAAGCATCCCCGCATCTCGCCGTCGCCGAGCAGCTCGTATCCCTGTTCGGCAGCCTCGGCGCGGCTGATCCACAGCAGTCGGCCGTTGGCCACAGCTTTGAGGAACGCGACGTTGAGGCTGCCGGGAACGCGTTGCCAGTTGCTGGCCAAGGTGCGTGCCAGGCCGTGCGTACTGACCAGGCGGACCGCACCGTCGGGTTCGAGAATGCCCAGGACGACCGCGGTGACGCCGAGGTGCCGCAGCCCTTCCGCCCAGGCTGCCTCGGCCAGCTCACGCGCGTCGTCCACGTTCGCCACGGCCGCGCATGCCAGGTGGTACCGGGCCATGCTTTCCTCGCCCAGCAGCGCGGCGGCCGGTGACGGCGCGGCGTCTGCCGGTCCCGGTGCACCCGGACGCATCCGCACGTACCGCTCCGGCCGGAACGGCTCCGGCCTGGGCGCCGCAGCAGGGGCGGGCGCAGGCGTGGCGATGCCGAGCAGGCCCGCGGCGACCTCGACGACCTTCATGTTGCTCTGCTGTGAGATCTGGGACAGATGTGCGAATGCTTCGTCGGGGGAGCACCCGAGCCGGCCGACCAGCAGGCCCTTGGCCTGCTCGATAACCGCACGGCGTCGTTGTACCCGGCGCAGGCCCTCCACCTCGGCCTGGAGCCGTCGCACGGTGGCCACCAGCCGGTCCTGGCCACTGCGTGGCGCACTCGGACGGGCGCGACGGCTCATCGCCTCACCCCCGGTTGCTTCTGGGTTCGCGTCTTGCTGCCGGTGCGGCTCAGGCTACCTTCGCCGCCTGTACGGCACCTGGCAACACTGACCCGTGCCGGCCGGCGCCACGACGACCGCGACACAGACCCATGACACCTTGATGACACACCCGCAGGACGCGTTTGACGGGGTGGTGCCGGGTTATCCCAGCGTCAACGCTTCTGACCGTCAGGTGTCAAGTCCCGGCACCAGGGCCCGACCTCGGCCCGCTCGTGGCGGTGGAGCATCGGTCGCCGCCGCCTGCGTCGTCCTCGCGTCGCCCTGAATCGGACGACGAATCCGGCAATCCCTTCGGTCAACCCCAGGAGTCCCTATGACCCTGCTCATTGATGTCCGGCATGGCAGGCCCTCGGCCCCGGACGACGGCGCGGTGATGACGGACCGCCGAGAACGGGAACAGGCCACCACTGAGGCGATCCGACGGATGCGGCGCGCGGGCTGCCCCCGCGCCGAACGGGAACAGCTGCGCGAACACGTGGTGCGGTGGCAGCTGCCCTTGGCGGAGCGCCTGGCGCGTGGCTACCGCAACCGCGGCGAGGATCTCGACGACCTCCGTCAGGTCGCGGCGCTGGCCCTGGTCAAGGCGATCGCCGGATTCGACCCGGACCGGGGCTCCACCTTCGTCGGATACGCCACCCCGACCATCCTGGGGGAGGTCAAGCGGCACTTCCGGGACCGGGTCTGGAGTGTGCATGTGCCGCGGCAGCTACAGGAGCGGTGCCTGGACGCCACCCGGGTGCGTGCGGAGTTGGTGCAGCGTTTGCAACGCAGTCCCTCGCTTCGCGAGGTGGCCGAGGCGCTCGGCGTCACGGAGACTGAGGCACGGACGACTGAGGCGAGTGCCTCGGCCTATCGGCCCGACTCGCTGAACCGGCGTGTCGGATTCGAACATGATTCCGCTGAGCGGCAGGATCTGCTGGGCGACGACGATCCGGAGCTGGACAACCTGGGCGACCGGGTGACGGTCCGGGACGCGATCGAGACACTTCCCGCCCGCGCCCGGTACGTGGTGCACCGCTACTACTTCGAGCACCGCACCCAGGATCAGATCGCTGCGGAGCTGGGCACCTCACAGATGACCGTGTCCCGGGTGCTCGCACACGCCCTCGCCCAACTACGCACCCGGCTGTCCACCGGCGCGGCCGAGGACGACGGCTCCGGCACGGCGGACCGGCTGCGGGTACGAATCTACGAGGCTCGACCGGGCTGCCTGGTCGCCACGGTAGCGGTGCCGGCCGGCGAGTTCCCCGCCGCGCGGCTACGGGCCGTTCTGATCGACATCGCGGTCACTCGCCGTCCGCGGATGCTGGTGCTGGACCTGCGCCGCCTCGGGCACTGCAGCCCGCTGGTCGCACGTGTGCTGATGGACACGCACCGCGCCTGTGCCCATGTGGGTGCGTCCCTGCACGTGCTGAACGTCGCCGTGGAGTTGTTCGAGCTGCTGCACCACGCCGGTATCACCAGACTGTTGCCGTGCCGCCCGGTCACCTACTCGCCTCCGCCAGGATCGCGGGAGTCGCAGCCGGCGGCGACCGGCGCCGCGGTGGGCGAGCCGACCGTCACGGAGACGCCGCACCGTACCTCGTATCCACGCGACCGAGACGGGCGAGCTGCGGCTGCCCTGCGGGAACGGCGTTGTTCCGTCGCACTTGCCCCGCCGCCACGACGACGGACGGCCGTGCCCAGGCGGATGCCACACTCCGCCGTCCGGCCGGGCGGGCCCCGGTTTGACGCGCACGGCGCATCCCGGAGCCCGGGCCATCTCATCCTGACTGCACGCCGAACCGGCTACGCCGAACCCGGCGGCCTGCTGGCGCAGTCAGTTCCGGAGACTTCCAAGGCCTCTTTTCCCGCCGGCCGGCGGGGTAGCGGGCCGCGGCCGCCTCCCTCGCCCTTCATCCGTCGTCCGACTTCGCCTGGAGGCACTGATGATTCCTTACTTCCCTTCCGACGATCCGCTGTTCCGGCGATGGCTGCGGCCGTCGGATCCGCCCACGGACACCGATGAGGACCTGGCGCTACGGGTTGCCGCACGCCTACGGATGGAGCTACCAACCCCGGGACACCACATTGTCGTGGAGGTGCAGAACCAGGTGGTCATCCTGGAAGGCATCGTGCCGACTCCGTCGGAACGCGCCCACGTGCACGAGGCGACGTGGCAGGTGCGCGGCGTCATGGATGTCAGCAACCGACTGTCGGTCTGGAGCGACGACATGGCCGGGCCGCGGTGACCCGTCGGCGGTTGCGCCGAACCAGACACCTCGCCCGGACAGCCGCCGCGCCCTACGACCACGAGATCCACGACGATGAATGGCAGCAGGTCGTCACGCCGCGACGGCACCGGCCCGGTCGCCGGTTGACGAACTGTCATGAACCACGGCGGACTTGCGCGAGTCGTTCGGGATGGCTCACCGGCCGCCCGTCACCGGACGCCGCTCATCAGGCGGGTGATTGGCCGCCGGGCGAGCGCGAGCAGCACGCCGAGCACGATCGCCACGGCGCCGAGCACCCCGAAGTAGATGGCCTCGCGTTCGGCGCTGTAGAACCGGGCCAGGGTGCCGGACAGCGCGGTGCCGAGGGCCACGGATAGGAAGAACAGGGCCACCATCTGGGTGTGGAAGGCGCGGGGAGCGAGCTTGGTGGACAGGGACAGGCCGACGGGGGACAGCAGCAGTTCGGCGATCGTGAAGACCAGCAGGATGCCGATCAGCGCGGTCAGCGGCGCCGTGTTCGGGCCGCCGCCGGCGAGCGGGAGGAACAGCAGGGACGCGACGCCCATGATGGTCGTGCCGGCGGCGAACTTGACCGGGACGGATGGGGGACCTCGCGCGCCGACTCCGGAAGGCGGCGACGTCCGAGGGCGTACTGGGTCAGGCCGACGGCCATGCCCGCCGCCGCGAGGCCGAAGCCGTAGTGGAAACCGGCGTTCTTCTGCAGCAGCCCGGTCAGCAGCGGACCGGCCAGGGCGCCGATGTTGATGCCGAGGTAGAACAGGGAGAATCCGGCGTCGCGGCGCTCGTCGTGTTCGGTGTAGAGGGTGCCGACGAGCGAGGTGGCGTTCGCCTTGACGCCGCCGCTGCCGACCGCGATCAGGATCAGTCCGGCCGTCACGCCGGTCAGGCCGGGCAGCACGGCCAACGCGACGTGCCCGGACATGACCAGCACCGCGCTGAGGAACAGCACCCGTTCCGAGCCGAGCAGCCGGTCGGCCACCCAGGCGCCGAGGATGGTCGACAGGTACACGGCGCTGCCGTACGCGCCGACGGGCCTGTACGCGGATCTGCCCGAGCCGACCACCGAGAGCGGATCGGGAGCCTACGGCGAGGTCGGGTGACATCCTGCCCCTCTGCAACGACGGGCGCGACCGGACACGCTACTGTCCCTGACCAGCCCGTCGCTACCGACATGCAGATCCGGCTCCAGAACCTGAACCGCGCGGTACGGGTCGGCAGCATTCCGGTGGCCGTCACGTTCGCGAAGGCCGGCTGCCTGACACTCGGGGCACTGGTACAGCCCAGCGACGCCCCGCGGGCCGCCCCCAGCAACCGCTGCCGGGGCCTTGTTGGCAACGCCGTCCGCCACCGCGGTCGCGGAGAATTCTGGCCGCGGGTGAGACGAAGACCGGGCGGGTAGGCACGGGCATGAAGTCCTTCCGCAGAATCTGCGCCACCCTGGTGCTCGGTGCATGTCTCGGGCTCACCGGATGCACCGACGATCCTGAGCCGAACGCACCGGTGAGCAGGCCACCCGCGGCTGCCGCGGTGAGCCTCCCGGACCTCGTGTCCCGAGTCGAGCCCTCGGTAGTCACGGTGCTGGTCGGGAAGGACGGACTAGGGTCCGGTGTGGTGTACCGCGACGGCGGTCTGGTACTCACCAACCAACATGTGGTCGGCGACGCCGGCGATGTCCAGCTCGCTCTCGCGGACGGCTCCCGCGTCGGCGCCCGGGTAGTCGGCGCGGACGCCGTCACGGACCTGGCCGTTCTGCGCGCGGAACGCACCGACATGCCGCCGCTGCCGTTTCGCTCGGAGCTGCCCGCCCCTGGCGAGACCGTCCTTGCGATGGGCAGCCCGCTCGGCTTCATGAACACCGTCACCGCCGGGATCGTGTCCGGCGTGGGCCGGGAGATCCCTGGATCCGCCAGCCAGGGACGGGCACTGGTGGACCTCATCCAAACCGACGCACCGATCTCTCCAGGCAACTCCGGCGGCGCCCTGATCGACACCACCGGTCAGGTCGTCGGGATCAACGACGCCTATTTGCCGCCGTCTACCGGAGCGGTCTCGATCGGGTTCGCCATTCCATCGGCGACGGCGATCGACGTGGCGGAGGACCTGTTGGACGACGGCAGGGTCACCCATCCGTACGTCGGTGTGATGGCCGGCCGACTCACCCCGCAGATCGCCAGGGCGCTCGGCACGGGCACCGAACGCGGTGTCCTGGTCCGCGATGTCGTGGCCGGCGGCCCGGCGGCCAAGGCCGGCATTCGCCCCGGTGATGTGATCACCACCTTCGCCGCGGAGCAGGTCGCCACCGTCGAGGCGTTCCTGGGCGCGTTGCGCGGCGTGGAGCCGGGTCAGAAGGTCACCATTGCGCTGCTGCGGGGTGGACAGAAGCAATCGGTCTCGCTCTCCGTCGGCGCCGCGCCGCGATAGCGGCGGCCCCGGCTTGGCAATCCAGCCGTGTGCCGTCCAGCAGCGCGGAATCGGCGCTGGGTAGACAGAGGACACGCCATGCGCCAGCCACGCACGCCGTACCGACGGGTCGTGGTCGCCGTCATGATCGCACTACGGGCAGGGTGCTCCGGTCGCGGCGGCGACGAGGTGCCTGATGTGGACACGCCGACATCCGAACAGGGTCCCGAGTGCAGAGATTCGCACACACCGCTTACCAGGGCGACTACGCGCTCGACGACGAGGACGGCTACATCGAGTTCGCTGGCCCAGCGGGGGCCGGCCAGGGCGGACGGCTCCCATCTCACGATCAACGGCGTTTGTCACGCAACCGTCACATGCCCGCGGGGTCACCGCCATGTCGGTTCACCAAGGTGATTTCGGGTGTGATGCTCAGCGTCGCGCACTTTCGCGGAGTTGCACCCGGTGCGCCAACTCCCTGATATGCAATGACCAGAGATGCTCCGACGACCGTGGTGAGGATCAGACATGACAGCCGTTCCGGCCGCAGTGGGCACGGGCGTGCAGCTGATCTGTGACGGATGGGGGGACATCGTGGTTGCGAGCGGGTGCGGCCTGCATGACGCGGACGTTGTCTATGTCGCCGTGGCGGAGATCGGCTGGACCGGCTCGGCGTTCACTCGCGGCCCGCACCGGTGCCCCGGTTGCGCCTCCCGGGTCCCGGCTGCGCGTGGGTACCGGGACGAGGACGCCAGAGGCGCCCCGGCGACCGGTCGTGTCTCACAGCATTCCCTCTCGTCGATGTCCCTCGTGCGTGTTGCCGGTGACGTCGACACCGGGGTGGTCGCCGAACTGCGGGCGGCGCTGGAGACCGCACTGGCGGAGCATCCTCGGATCATCATGGACCTGACGCGGGCCGCGACGATCGACTCCGTCGGGCTGGGCACGGTGGTCCGGGCCCGCCAGGCGGCGCGCCGGCGGGGCGGTGACCTGCTGCTGGCGGCGCCGTCACGGTTCGTTCAGACGGTTCTGCACACCATGCGCCTGGACGGAGCATTCCCACCTTCGACACCGTGCCACAAGCGATGTCCGCTGCGCGCGCAGAGCCGCCGGTTGCTGCCAGGGGTCGGCCACGGCCGGATGCGGACTGTTGATGTCACGGCCGCGCACTGACGTGCCGTCGCGGCGGGTCTGCGTCGCGCGGCGTCGTGTCTGGCTGGCGTGGCGGTTGTTCTCCGGCCGGCCCCGCCGGCCTCCGGTCGTGCCGGCTCGCCCGCGTAGACGGCTGCCGGGGCGCTGACCACGCGCATTTCAGGGCGGGTTTCGCGCGGTGTCCACGGTTGCCGTACGCGTGTCGGCCCGCGAGAGGCGGGTATGCAGCCGGCATGCTTCTGCAGAGCTGGTCGGATGTCGGGCGGATCGTCGTCGTCGCCGTGCTGACCTACCCCGCGCTGATCGTCGTCCTGCGTCTGTCCGGCAAGCGGACACTCGCCAAGATGAACGCGTTCGACCTGGTCGTCACCGTGGCGTTGGGTTCCACCCTGGCCACCATCCTGCTCAGCAGGGATGTCGCGTGGGCTGAGGGGCTGACGGCGCTGCTGCTGCTCGTCGCGCTGCAACTGGTCGCCACCTGGCTGTCGGTGCGGTCGCCGATACTGCGCCGGTTGTTGAAGTCGCGGCCCACCCTGTTGCTGCGCGACGGGAAGCTGCTGGCCGAACCCATGCGGGCGCAGCGTGTGACCGACGGAGAGATTCGGCAGGCCGTGCGCGCTCAGGGCATCGGTGATCTCGGCTGGGTGGCCGCGGTGGTGCTGGAGACCGACGGAAGCTTCAGCGTCATCCCCGTGTCGCAGGCCGGCAAGCTGACCGCGATGCACGGTGTGGAGGGCTCTGCGGCTGGACCGTGACTCGTCTGAGCCCGCATCGATACAGGAGGCCCCACTGATGTTGTTGCTGGCGTTCGCCGGCGCGCTGGTGGCCGCTGTTCTGGTGTCGGCGCTGGCCAACCGCACCATTCTGTCCACGGCCGTGCTGTTCCTCGTCGTGGGCGTCGTCCTCGGCCGGGAGACCGCCGGGGTCCTCGACCTGCAGGCCGACGCGCCCATCGTGGCGACGCTGGCCGAACTCGCGCTGTTCGCGGTCCTGTTCACCGACGGCATGCGCGTCGGCTGGGCGGACCTACGATCGGCGTGGCGGCTCCCGGGCCGGGCATTGGGCTGGGGGCTTCCCCTCACCTTGGCGATCACCGCGGTCCTGGCGCACTACGTTGCCGGTCTGGGCTGGGCGGAGTCGCTGCTGATCGGGGCGATCCTGGCGCCCACCGACCCGGTGTTCGCCTCGGCGCTGGTCGGCAACGACAAGGTTCCGGCCCGGCTGCGGCGCCTGCTGAACGTCGAGTCCGGTGTCAACGACGGCCTGGCGTTGCCGTTCGTCATCGTGTTCCTCGCCGTCGCCAGCGGCTCCGAGGACCTGCACCTTGGCGAGCTCGCCGGGGAACTGTCCCTCGGACTGGTCATCGGTGTGTTGGTGCCGCTCGCCGCGATCTTGCTGGAGCGCAGCCGGTGGTTCGCCGCATCCGCGGCGTACGCACCGCTCAACGGCGTCGCGATCGGCCTGCTGGTCCTCGCCCTGGGACAGGCGACCCACGCGAACCTGTTCCTGGCGGCGTTCGCGGCCGGCATCACCGTGGCAACGTTCGGGCCGCGGCAGCGTGCGGCGTTCGAACATTTCGGGGAGAACATCGCCGAGTTGTTCAAGCTCGCCGCCCTGCTGGTGTTCGGCGCCCTGATCTCGTGGTCGTTCCTGGCCGACATCTCGTGGACCGGCTGGGTCTTCGCCGTTCTTGCGATTTTCGCGGCCCGGCCGCTGGCGTTGTACCTGTCGTTCCTGCGCGCCGGTCTGGGCATGCGGGAGCAGGCCGCCGCCATGTGGTTCGGCCCGAAGGGGTTCGCCTCGGTCGTCTACGGCCTGCTGGTGCTGGAGTCCGGCATCGCCGCCGGCGACGAGATCTTCCACCTCGTGGCGCTCACCATCGTGATGTCCATTCTGCTGCACTCCTCGACCGACGTGGTCGTCGCTCGCATGTTCGACGACCAACGTGAGGCTCCGGCGTGGCACGGGATGCTGTACCGAGCCAGTGGGCGACCGCGCGGTCAAGATCCGCGCCGGCCCGTCACGGGGGGCCGCACGGCTTCCCACGGCGCGGGTAAGGGCCGGACGACCGGGCAGGAAAGCAGCCCCGAATCGGACGACGACGGATAGGCCGTAGCCTCGCGGCCGCCCGAAGCAACAGCTGTCAGCTGCGGCGACGCGTCGCCGGTGCGGCGAGTGCACCCATGACGAGCGCCAGCACCAGAGCGGCTATGCCGACCAGGATCAGCCAGGCAACCGAGAGCAATGCGCCGCAGACGGCGGCGATCGTGCCCGCTACTCCGACGATCAGTATGAAGGTTCGCACGTTGTTCTCCTCTGCTGATCGGATTCGGGGCCTACCACGGGCCAACCGACGGTCGACCCGGCCGACTGTGCGCTTCGTTTCCGGGCACGCGGCAGGCATTCTGTTCGTGTAGTCGGTTCTTTGTTTGCGTCTCAGCTCATGCCGGCGAGCAGGTTGCGGCACGCGTGTTCGCAGATCCTGCACGCTTCCGCGCAGATGCGGCAGTGCTCGTGCATGTCGGCGTGGGACGTGCACTCGTCACCGCAGGACCGGCACGCTACGACGCATGCCTCGAGCAACGTACGGCTGATATTGGCGTCGTAGCCGGTGTGCCGGGACAGCACCCGGGCCGTGGTGGCGCAGATGTCGGCGCAGTCGAGATCGGTGCGGATGCACTTGGTGAGTTCGGCGACCATGTCCTCGCTCAGGCAGGCGTCCGCGCAGGCGGTGCAGGCCTGACTGCAGGCGATCAGCGCCTCGATGGCGACGGCCAACCTGTCACGGTCAAGGTTGATTTCTGCCGGGTACGTCTCCAGCATGGGCCTGGCGATCGTGGTCACGGAAGATCTCCTTCGGGTCGGGTCGGGTCGGGTCGGGTGGGTTCTGGTGCGCTACCCACCGCTTGGGCAGCCAACCGTCCACCGGCTGTCTTCCCACGGCTGCGCCGCGGAACCCGCAGCGGTCAGGCTCCCGGATCGGTCAACATGGTTGCTCCTCGATGTCGCCTGCCGACAGATCGGCTGTCAGGCACCGGTCAGGACCGATCCGCGCGACCGCCGAGGTGTCGGTCAGCGAGGCCATCTGGCGACCCAGCGCCGGCGCGCCGGCGAGTGTTTCTTCGGCGAAACCGACCGGACTGCCGTGCCGCTGCCGGTAGGCATGCGCGGACCGGATCAGGGAAGTCAGCGCAGCGCGCGCGTTCGTTTCGGTCTCCGTGCGCCCTACGGGGTGGGCTGCAGCAGCGTCCAATTCGGCAGTGAGATCGGGCATGCCCGGTCCGGAGATCGTCACCACGTCCTGTGGGGCGTGCAGATCCATGACGGCGACGTTCGAGTTTACGCGGGCGCGCGCCTCACCTGCCGCAGCTTCGGTGTACCCGTCCGGTGCGACGGCAACGAGAGTGGTCGCGCCGGACGCGGCGAATCGGTAGGCGGAGGTGACACCGACAGTAAGTAGGTCCGATCGCGGCTGGCACTGGTGGCCGGCGCCGCCCGAGCCTTCGTTGACCACGAGAACGCAGAGTTGCCCGTCCAAGGCTTCCAGAAGGTAGATCCGCTCAGATCCTCGGCTCGCCACCAGGCTGCCTTCCCCGGGATGCACCAGGGGAGTGCTGTCCATCGCCCCCATACCGGTCCTGCCGAGTTGCACCCGCGTGTCGAGTGCAGACAGATGCGGGGCAGCGTGGCGGTCGCTCAGGGCAGGTGGGCGGTCCGCCACCTGCGCGACGACATAGGGCGCCGCGAGGGCCGCAGCCACAACGACTGCGAGGGGCCCGGCGGTACGCAGTCGGTGCCGACGGCGCGCGGCACGTGCCAGTCGATCGGGGTCGAGCCGCCGTCGGGGCCCGGATACGACACGGTGCATGAGCTCTGCCAGATGCAGGTTCACCGCGAACTCCCCGGCAACTCAGGCGATGCCAAATCCGGATCGCGACGCGGGCCGTCCAGCGCCTTCGACGTCTCGCCCTGCACGACGGCGACGGAGCAACCCATCGCGGTCGCGGCGTCCGTCTTGGAGACCAGCAACTTGTTGCTCTTCGGCCGGCACAGGTAAGCGTCCGTAGCTTCGCTCGCGGCAAGGCGTGACCACTGCCGCCATGCCCGCGTCAACGCCGTCCGGACGAGGTCCCGCGCCGCCCGCCAGGTGCCGCCCAATTGGCCGGCGGTGTGTAACAGGTGTCGTCGGCGAGCGAGCACGTACCCCCGCAAGTCCTTTGCCGTATCCAACGGTCCTCCTACGATGTGCCCTCACTCGCACGAAGCGGATCGCCTGTTCAGGATGTTGCCTCGTCGGGACGGCTGGTCTGTACCGTGCCGCAGGTGACAATCGAATGCCGCCGAGCCTCGCGTGGCCGCATCGATGGCCGGGGGTGATTCGGCGCTGCCGACAAGCCTGACCGCGGCGTGCGTAGTGCTGCCCGCGGTTGCGTGACGTTCGTGTGACACCGACGTCCCCGCACGGGTACACCACGTGGCCCGGTGACAGGGATCGCATCGGTTCGCTGTGCGCCGGTCCGCACCAGCCGATACATTGGTACACGGTGCGCCGGGAAGTCTGGTCGGCAGCGGACGACCCGACCCCGGAAATGAGAATTGCGTTGAATACCAAGCCGGATCACGATCGCCTGTTCGGCCACGGGACCTGGCCGGAAGCCCGCCGCGTCGCCGACGTTTTGCGCAAGGAAACCATCGGCGGTGCGCTGCTGCTTGCCGGCGCCGTCGTTGCGCTCGTTTGGGCGAACTCGCCGTGGGCGTCCGGGTACGAAGCCATGCGCGCCTACACGATCGGGCCGGCGGCGCTGCACCTGGACCTGTCGGTGGCGGCATGGGCGGCGGATGGCCTGCTGGCGATCTTCTTCTTCGTCGCCGGGCTGGAACTCAAACGCGAATTCGTTGCGGGTGACCTGCGCGATCCCCGGCGCGCGGCGGTGCCGATCGCCGCGGCGATCGGCGGGGTGGCCGTCCCCGCACTGGTCTACGTGCTGTTCAACCTCGACTCAGCGGACGGCGCCGCGCGCGGGTGGGCCATTCCCACCGCCACCGACATCGCGTTCGCGCTCGCGGTGCTGGCCGTCATCGGCCGGTTCCTACCGCATGCGCTGCGGACGTTCCTGCTCACCCTCGCCGTGGTCGACGATCTGCTCGCGATCGTCATCATCGCCGTGTTCTACACCACCGACCTGTCCGTCGTGCCGTTGCTGGCCACGCTGGTGCCGCTGGCGGCGTTCACCGTCCTGGTCCAGCGCCGGGTCCGGTCGTGGTGGCTGCTGCTGCCGTTGGCGTTCGCGGCGTGGGCGCTGATGCACGCCTCCGGAGTGCACGCCACTGTCGCGGGTGTGCTGCTCGGCTTCGCCGTACCCGTGATCCGTAGTCAGCAGGCCGGGGGGCCCGGCGCCGGTCCCGGACTGGCCGAACACTTCGAACACCGCTTCCGGCCCGTCTCGGCGGGTATCGCGGTGCCGATCTTCGCGCTCATGTCGGCGGGTGTGGCCATCGGTGGGCTCAGCGGCCTGGGCTCGGCACTGAGCGATCCGGTTGCCATCGGCATCGTGGCCGGTCTGCTGATCGGCAAGCCGGTCGGTATCACCGCCGCCACCTGGCTCGTCGCCCGCTTCACCCGGGCCCGGCTCGATGCCGGACTGGGCTGGATCGACGTCGTCGGGCTGTCCGTGCTCGCCGGCATCGGTTTCACGGTGTCCCTGCTGATCGGGGAGCTCGCTTTCGGGATCGGCAGCGAACGCGACGACCACGTCAAGGTCGCCGTGCTCACCGGCTCGCTGGCCGCCGCCCTGATCGCTGCGGTCATCCTGCGCCTGCGTAACCGCACCTACCGCCTGCTGCGCGAGGCGGAAGTCGCGGACCGCAACCGCGACGACATTCCCGACGTCTACCAGCAGTGACGCCGGCAGCCTGCCCAACGCCGAACCGGTCAGGTGGGCACGGCGTAGAGAGTGCGTTGCACCGCGGCGATCACGTCGTCCAGGAGGATCCGGGGAAGGCTTCACCTATGCGACCGCCGACACCACCGTCTACGCCGGCGACATTCCGATGGCGGCCGGCAGGACCCGCCGGACCGAAGCCTCTGCCAATCTGAGTGACCTCGTACGGGTGTCTGCCGCCCATATGGGCCCGCCGGCACCATCGGGTCGGATTCCATCCTGGGACGATGGCGGCGCCGGCTCCCGCCGGCAGCCGTCTCCGTGCCGTGCTCCTCCTCGCAGTGGTTGTTGACGGGGCTCTCGATGAGCACCCGCATCAGTAGCCGGGACCATCGGCTCGGCAGAGATCGGCCCCGGCTAGCACACCCCGCCGACCGTCCAAATGTCGACGTACGGCGTTGCGCCGGGGCTTGACCCTAGGAACGTAAGTCCCGGCGGCGGTAGCCGGCGACACCCACGATGGTCAGGACGGTGGCCACGGCGAGCATCACCGATGAGGCCGTCATGCTGGCCTCGGTGAGTGGTACGGGCGCCAGGTGCGCGAACGGTGAGATGTCGCGTACCCAGTCCGGCGCGGCGACGCTGTCGGCGATGACGAGCAACAGGAACCCGCCGGTGGTGGGGAGGCCGCCGAGGAGCCCGGTCCAGCGAGGTGTCCAGCCGATCGCGAACACCGCCGTGCCGAGGCTGAGCAGCACGATGGGCAGGACGTTCCAGGTACCGCTTAGTGCGGCGTCTACGGCGAGTTCACCACCGATGGCGGTGATCCCGAGCCAGGTCGCCAGGCCGGCGCCGGTGACCAGGACCGCCGCGGCTACGGCGGTGACGGCGATCTCGGCACCGATCAGCCGGATCCGGGTGATCGGCTGACTGGTGAGCTGGGTCAGTCGCCGGTCGGTCTCGTCCGCCAGGAACGCGGTCATCCGCGCGGTAACGAAGCCACCGACCGGCATGGCGAGGATCGCGAACAGGGTCGCGGTGAACCCGGCGATGCTGCCGAGGCCTTCGAAGCCGGCCTGGGAGGCGTCGCCGGCCAGGGCCGGGTTGTCGCGCAGGAAGTCGGTGACCGATACGGCGGTCAGCCCGATCAGCAGGTAGTAGGCGCCGATGCCGATCATCCAGCCGGTCAGCGGCCGCGTCACCCGGCGTACCGCGAACGTCTCCACGCTCGCCAGTAGCCGGGTCCGCGGGCGGCGTCCGGCCGCTGCGGGGATCAGACCGTCGTGCACGTCGCGCCGGCGGGCTGCGGTCAACGTCAGCACGGTGATGAGCGCGGTGGCGGCGGCCAGCAGGAGCAGCGGCAGGACCCGGTTGTGGACGTAGGGCCCGCTCAGGGAGAGCAGCCCGAACGGCGAGAGCCAGTGCAGCCAGCCGAGTGCGGTGACCCCGTCGCCGATCATGCGGGCCAGCAGGCCGAGGCAGAGCACCGCTACGGCCGTGCCGGTCGCGGGGGAGCGGGCGGGGAAGACCTGGGCGGTCAGCGCGGCTACCGCGACGGAGAACATCCCGAGCAGGCCGATGCCGGCGCCGTGCAGCACCGCGCCTGTCGGTGCGGTGCCGGACAGCAGCAGCACGGCCGTGACGGCGGTTGCGGTGGCGGCCGCAACCGCCATCACGGGGGCCAGGTGGCGCAGCAGGACGGCCGGTGCCCGAAGGCGGCCGGACAGCAGCAGATCCCAGCGGCCGGCGTCCTCCTCGCCACGGGTGATCCGGGTGGTCGCGAGGATGGACCAGACGCCGAGCAGGATCGCGATGACGGTGCCGACCCGCCACACGGTGAACCCGCCGGCGGTGTCGAGGCCGACCGGTGCGCCGAACAGCGTCCGGATCGCCGGGTTGCCGGCCAGGGCCTGCAGACTGCCGGCCGCCGCCGGGTCGGCCATGACCTGCGCGTAGGTGGCGGCGACGAGCGCGGTCATTCCGGCGCTGAGCCCGGCGACGAGCAGACCGCCGCGCCGGATTTGGCGGATCGCCAGCCACGTGACGGCCCGGCCAGGCGCGGGAGCGGATGCCAGCTGGGAGTTGGCGGGGGCGGGGAGGGTGCCGAGGCTCATCGGGTCGCCTCCGTCCCGTAGTAGTCGAGGAAGATCTCCTCCAGGCTCGGTTCCCGCATGGTCAACGCGGTGACCTCCACGGCGGCGAGCGCCCGCAGCGCGGGGGCGGGCTCACCGGTGAGGGTGAACCGCAGTCGTCGCTCGCCGGCCGACTCGATCGCCTCGACACCGGGGATCCCACTCAGATCAGGTGCCATGCCGGCGTAGGTGATCGTCACGTCGGAACGATGCAGGCCCCGCAGGTCTTCGATCGTCGAGACGTCGACGAGCCGGCCGGCACGCAGGATCGCGACCCGGTCGCAGACGGCCTCGACCTCGGCGAGCTGGTGCGAACTGAGGAAGACGGTCTGCCCGCGGTCACGGGCCTGCCGGACCGCGGTGCGGAACTCGCGTTCCATCAGCGGGTCCAGCCCGCTGGTCGGCTCGTCGAGCACCAGCAGCGGGGCCCGGGTGGCGAACGCGGCGATCAAGGCGACCTTCTGCCGGTTGCCCGTCGAGTAGGTACGGGCCGGTTTCGACGGGTCGAGAGCGAAACGGTCGACCAGTTCCTCGCGGTAGGCCAGATCGGTACCGGGCCCGGTCCGGGCTTGCAGGTGCAAAATCTCGGCGCCGGTCAGTTGCGGCCACAACGCCACATCGGCGGGTACGTAGGCCAGACGCTGGTGAGCGCTTGCCACGTCGGCGGCGTCGACGCCGAACACTTCGGCCCGGCCGGCGGTGGGCCGGGCGAGGCCGAGCAGCAGGCGGATGGTGGTGGACTTACCGGCGCCGTTGGGGCCGAGGAACCCGAACACCTCACCCGCAGGGACGTCCAGGTTCAGGGTGTCCAGGGCGGTCAGGTGGCCGTACCGTTTCGTGAGGTCGACAGCGCGCAGCGCGGGAACGGTCATCGCGGGAAGCCCTTTCGATCGGCATGGAGTCATGACCGCCGACCAGACTTCCCGGCACACCTGCGGCTCACCGTACTCCCCGCCCACACCTGGCGGTAGCCCCCGCGTTCAGCGCGGCGGGCAGGAATCCCGCCGCTGATAGCCGTCAGAATTTCAAGCCGGCGGGGTCCGACACCGCAGCGGCGGACGTCATGGGCGCGGGTCGGACCGCCGCGGTCGATAGCGGAAGAAGGCCAGCCCCATGAAGACGAGGGCCAGAGCCGTCGCGCCGAGAGTGAGAACGATGGAGCGGGATTCGATCTGGCTGGCGAACTGTCCCCCAGCCAGAAGCATCAGGCCGACGCCACTGCACAGCGGGTACATCCCCGCGTCACTGGTGGACCGAAACGAAGCCCGCGATCGGTCCGACAAACGACCGGTGGCGAGTACGTAGCAGCCGTACGCGGCCAAGCTGCTGCCGGCAAGGAGCACGGCTACTCGAAGCCAGACAGTGATTCCCATGCCGGCTCATCTACCCGGGTGGTCGTCCCGCGATACCAGGCGTGCTCCTTTCGCCGTACACGAGGGCTTAAGGGAAGTTGTCCTGAGGCACCACAACCGGCTGGGCCTCCGGGAGGGTGGGGGAAGTGGTGCATCGGACATTATTACTGAAGCCGCGACGATAATCTACGTCGATGAATGCACAGGATGATGACACTTGTGTGACAACGGAGATTCTGGGAATTCTATCTGCCGGTAGCGAACGTCACTGGCTGAATCGGCGGGGGCGTGCCACGATCAGGTTATGGACGTGATTTTGTGGGTGATTCTCGCTGCGGTGCTGGCCGTCGCAGAAATCTTCACGGCCACGCTCTTCCTGATCATGTTCTCGGTGGGTGCGACCGCCGCGGCGGCCGCCGCCGCGCTTGGCGCACCCGTACCGCTCCAGGCCGGGGTTTTCGTCGTGGTTTCAGCGCTGACCCTGGCAGCGGCTCGGCCTGCGTTGCGCCGTCACCTGAACCGTCCGGGTCGAGTAGGCATGGGCACGGAACTGATGCAGGGCACCTCCGCCGTCGTCGTGGAACACGTGAATGCCGATAGCGGCATGGTGAAGATCGGCGGCGAACTGTGGCAGGCGCGCTCCCTCGAAAATCTCGGAGACTACCCTCCCGGTGACCGGGTCACAATTGTTGATATCGGCTTGGGTACCGTGGTGGTGTGGCGCGAGGATTTGCCTGGTTCAACCGATCGTGAGCTTTAACGTGCACTCCATATGACCGCAAAGGTGGTTTCTCAAATGGACGCGATCGTCGGCGTCATTGTGGCTGTTCTCGTCTTGTTCGCCGTAGTCTTCCTGGTCAAGACCATCAGAATCGTGCCGCAGCAGCGGATGGACGTCGTCGAGCGCCTCGGCAAGTACAAGCGCACCCTGTCGCCCGGGCTCAACCTGCTCGTCCCGTTCGTGGACGCGGTCCGCACCAAGGTGGACATGCGCGAGCAGGTGGTCAGCTTCCCGCCGCAACCCGTCATCACCTCGGACAACCTGGTCGTCTCGATCGACACGGTGCTCTACTTCAAGGTCGTCGACCCGGTCCGGGCCACGTACGAGATCTCGCACTTCCTGCAGGCCAT
>NZ_JAIWNC010000057.1 GCF_020216025.1 Jidongwangia harbinensis
GGTTTCCGCGGTGGTGCATCTGGCGGGGGTGCTGGATGACGGGGTGGTGACGTCGTTGACGCCGCAGCGGTTGGCGCGGGTGTGGGCGCCGAAGGCCGCCGCGGTGCAGGTGTTGGACGAGGTGTTCAGCGAGGTGTCGGCGTTCGTGGTGTTCTCCTCCGCGGCGGGGGTGTTCGGTAACCCGGGCCAGGGCAGTTATGCGGCGGCGAACTCGTTCATGGACGCGGTGGTGGCCAGGCGTCGGGCCGCGGGCCGGCCGGGGGTGTCGCTGGCCTGGGGTATGTGGGACGAGTTGGGGATGGGCACCGGCCGGGGGACCGGTCTGAGTGCCGAGCAGGGTCTGGAGTTGTTCGACGTGGCGTTGAGCAGCGACCAGCCGCTACTGGTCCCGACACGCCTGGATCTGAAGGCGGTGCCGCGTGACGCGGTACCACCGCTGCTCCGTTCCCTGGTCCGGGCCCGTCCCACCCTGGCTGGTAGCGGTGACGCGGGACGTTTCACCGGCCTGGACGACACCGAACGCCAGGCGGCGTTGGTGCAGCTGGTCCGGCAACAGGCCGCGGCGGTGCTGGGCTATCCCGACAGCCGTGGTGTCGGCGCGCAGCAGACCTTCACCGAGCTGGGTGTGGACTCGCTGACCGCGATCGACCTGCGCAACCGCCTGCAGAACGCGGTCGGCGTGCGTCTGCCGGCGACGTTGGTGTTCGACTACCCGACGGCGCAGACCCTCGCCGAGTTCCTCCTCGACAAGGTCAGCGGCGGCCCCGGCAAGCAGATCACCACCCGCACGATGCGCACCGACGACGAACCCGTGGTCATCGTATCGATGGCCTGCCGGTTCCCCGGCGGGGTGTCCTCGCCGGAACAACTGTGGGACCTGGTGCGTGACGGTGTGGACGCGGTCGGTGAGTTCCCGGCTGACCGGGGCTGGGCCGACGTCTACGACCCCGACCCGGAGCATCCCGGCACCAGTTACACCCGCCACGGTGGCTTCCTCTACGACGCAGGCAACTTCGATCCGTCGTTGTTCGGGATGTCTCCGCGTGAGGCGCTGGGCACGGATCCGCAGCAGCGGTTGTTGCTGGAGACGGCGTGGGAGACGTTCGAACGCGCCGGCATCGACAGCGCGTCGCTACGCGGCTCAGCGACCGGGGTGTTCACCGGCGTGATGTATCACGACTACGCCGACCTGCTGGTCGACACCGCCGAAGCCGAAGGCACGGTCGGCTCCGGTGCCACCGGCAGTGTCGCGTCCGGCCGACTGTCCTACACCTTCGGACTCGAAGGCCCCGCGGTCACCGTCGACACCGCCTGCTCATCGTCGCTGGTGGCACTGCACCTGGCAGTCCAGGCCCTGCGCTCGGGTGAGTGTGACCTGGCCTTGGCCGGTGGAGTCACCGTCATGGCGACCCCGGCGACGTTCGTCGGGTTCTCCCGCCAGCGTGGCCTGTCGGTCGACGGCCGGTGCAAGGCGTTCTCCGACAGCGCCGACGGTGTCGGCTGGGGTGAAGGCGCGGGTCTGCTCCTGGTCGAGCGGCTCTCCGACGCCCGGCGTCACGGGCACCCGATCCTCGCCGTGGTGCGGGGCAGCGCCGTCAACCAGGACGGCGCGTCGAACGGTCTGACCGCGCCGAATGGTCCGTCGCAGCAGCGGGTGATCCGCCAGGCGCTGGCCAACGCCGGTCTGAACCCCGCCGATGTGGACGTGGTGGAGGGTCACGGCACCGGCACGTCGTTGGGTGATCCGATCGAGGCGCAGGCCCTGTTGGCCACTTACGGTCAGGAGCGGGAGACGCCGCTGCGGTTGGGGTCGGTGAAGTCGAACATTGGTCACACCCAGGCCGCCGCCGGTGTCGCCGGCATCATCAAGATGGTCATGGCACTGCGCCACGAGCAGCTCCCGGCCACGTTGCACGCCGGGCAGCCGTCCTCACACGTGGACTGGGACTCCGGCGCGGTGAAACTGCTCACCACCCCGGTGCCGTGGGACCGTCACGACCGCCCCCGCCGGGCGGGTGTGTCGTCCTTCGGGATCAGCGGCACCAACGCCCACACCATCATCGAGGAACCACCTGCGGTGGAACCGGTCACCGAGCCGGCCCGGGGACTGCCGGCCGTTCCGGTGCTGCTGTCAGCACGAGACGAAGCCGCCCTGGCACTGCCGGAACACGTCGACCTGAACGTGGCATACACCCTCGCGACCGGCCGGACCGCGCTACCGGTGCGGAGCTACGCAATCAACGGAGGCGAGGTCGCGCCACCGGTCCGGGCGGTTGAGCAGAAGACGGCGTTGTTGTTCACCGGTCAGGGTGCGCAGTGGCCGGGCATGGGCCGCGACCTGTACGACAGCTATCCGGTGTTTGCGGACACGTTCAACGAGATCTGCGCGCAGTTCGAGTTGCCGTTGCTGGACGTCGACGAGCAACTGGACCAGACCCGGTTCACGCAGGCGGCGTTGTTCGCGTTCGAGGTCTCCATGTTCCGCCTCCTGCAGTCCTGGGGTGTGCGGGCCGATGTGCTGATCGGTCACTCGATCGGTGAGGTCGCGGCGGCCTACTGCGCCGGGGTGTGGAGTCTGGAGGACGCCTGCCGTCTGGTGGCGGCGCGGGGCAGTCTGATGCAGGCCCTGCCGGCCGGTGGGGCGATGATCGCGATCCAGGCCACCGAGGCCGAGTTGGCCGGCGTGGACGTGGACATCGCGGCGGTGAACGGTCCGCGGTCGGTGGTGATCGCCGGACCGGTGGAGAAGGTGGAGGCGGTGGCGGCGAAGTTCGCCAAGACCCGCCGTCTGGATGTCTCGCACGCGTTCCATTCCTCGTTGATGGATCCGATGCTCGACGAGTTCCGGTCGGTGGTCGCGACGTTGACGTTCCACGAGCCGTCGATTCCGTTGGTGAAGGATGTGACGGACCCGGAGTACTGGGTGCGGCACGTCCGGGACACGGTCCGGTTCGCCGACGACGTCGCGGCGGCGGAGGCGACGGCGTTCCTCGAGATCGGCCCGGACGCCGCGCTGATTCCGGCGGTCGCGCAGCTCCGCGACGACGCGGTACTGATCCCGGTGTCGCGCAAGGACAACACCGACGTGGTCAGCGCGCTTTGCCGGTACTGGGCGGCGGGCGGCACCGTCGACTGGACCGCGTTCTTCGCCGGGACCGGCGCCAAGCTGGTCGAAGCACCCACCTACCGATTCCAACGCCAACGCTACTGGCCCGCCCCGGCCCGCCGGGCGGCCGACGTGGCGGCGGCCGGACTGGCCGACCCCGAGCACCCGCTGCTCGGCGCGGCGGTCACGGTCGCCGGTGGGGGAGGTCTGCTGTTCACCGGCCGGCTCTCACTGGCCGACCACCCGTGGCTGGCCGACCACCAGATTGCCGGCGCCGTCCTGGTGCCGGGCACTGCCCTGCTCGAACTGGCTATGCGCGCGGGCTACCAGGCGGGCGCCGACATGGTCGACGAGCTGACCATGCAGACCCCGCTGAGTCTGCCGGCCGAGGGCGCGGTGCTGGTGCAGGTCGTCGTGGGGGCGTCCGGGGAGGACGGCCACCAGCCGATCGGCATCCACTCACGGCCCGACGACGGCAACCCGGACGCGGAGTGGACGCTGCACGCCGGAGGCTGGCTCAGCCGTGGTGGCGCGGAGCGGATGCCGGCCACGATCACCGAGTGGCCCCCGGCGGGCGCGGACGAGGCCGACCTGACGGGCCTCTACCCGGGTCTGGCCAAGCACGGGTTCGCGTACGGTCCGCTCTTCCAGAATCTGCGGCGGGTCTGGCGCGGCAGCGCGGGAGAGATCTACGCCGAGGTCGCGTTGCCGCAGGCCGGGGACGACGGCTTCGGTCTGCACCCGGCGTTGTTCGACGCGGCCCTGCACGCGCTGGTGTTCGGCACGGGCGAGGGGCCGGCCGAGCCCAAGCTGCCGTTCTCCTGGGAGGGCGTCCGTCTCTATGCCACCGGCGCCGAGACCCTGCGTGTCACGCTCACGCCCACCGGCGACAACGCGGTCGCGCTGTACGGCGTGGACCCGGCGGGCCAACCGGTCGTCAGTGCGTCCGGGCTGCTCGTTCGCACGTTCGCACCCGCGGTGGTGGGCCGGTCCGGCCAGGGCACCGGAGACACCCTTCTGCAGGTCGACTGGATCCAGATGCCGGACGCGCCGCACGGGGACCCGGCCGCCTGGCAGATGACCCGGCCCGCCGACGCCGAGCAGGCCCTGGCCATCGTGCAGCAGTGGCTCGCCGTCGACGACGAACGGCTCCTGGTGATCGCGACGCGCGACGCGGTGCCGGCGGGGGAGACCGTGCCGGATCCGGCGGCCGCGGCGGTGTGGGGGCTGGTGCGCTCCGCACAGTCCGAGCAGCCGGGACGGTTCTTGCTGCTGGACACGGACGTCGCGGGTGGTCACCAGGAAGCGGTGGCGGCGGCGGTCGGCGCGGGAGAGTGGCAGGTGGCGGTGCGGGACGGCCGCTACTACGTCCCTCGCCTCCGGCGGGCCGGCACCGGCGACTCCACCGTCGGATTCGGTTCGGGTGCGGTGTTGCTGACGGGTGCTTCGGGTGCGTTGGGTGGTTTGGTGGCGCAGCATCTGGTCGCGGCGTATGGGGTGCCTGAGCTGGTGTTGTTGTCCCGGCGTGGTCGGGTGGCGGAGCTGGATGAGCGGTTGGTCGCTGCGGGTGCGCGGGTGCGGTGGGTTGCTGGTGATGCCGGTGATCGGGAGCTGCTGGAGACCCTGGTGGATGGGGTTTCCGCGGTGGTGCATCTGGCGGGGGTGCTGGATGACGGGGTGGTGACGTCGTTGACGCCGCAGCGGTTGGCGCGGGTGTGGGCGCCGAAGGCCGCCGCGGTGCAGGTGTTGGACGAGGTGTTCGCCGAGGTGTCGGCGTTCGTGGTGTTCTCCTCCGCGGCGGGGGTGTTCGGTAACCCGGGCCAGGGCAGTTATGCGGCGGCGAACTCGTTCATGGACGCGGTGGTGGCCAGGCGTCGGGCCGCGGGCCGGCCGGGGGTGTCGCTGGCCTGGGGTATGTGGGACGAGTTGGGGATGGGCACCGGCCGGGGGACCGGTCTGAGTGCCGAGCAGGGCCTGGAGTTGTTCGACGCGGCTCTTCGGCACGACCGGGCGTTGCTGGTGCCGATCCGGTTGGACCTCACCCCGGTCGCCGCCGAGCAGGTCCCGCCCCTGCTGCGCGGCCTGGTTCGGGTGGCGCCGGGGCGCAGTGCCACGGCTGAGAGCGCTGCCAACGTCACCGACCGGCTCACCGGGCTCAGCGCCGACGATCAGCACGCCGTCCTGCTCGACCTGGTCAAGCAGGTGGTGGCCCGGCTGCTCGGCCATCCCGGCCCGGAGGCGGTCACCGCCGACGACGGATTCGTCGAGCAGGGCGTCGACTCGCTGGCCACCGTGGAGCTGCGCAACAGCCTCTCCCGGGCGACCGGTCTGCGGCTCTCGGCGAAGCTGGTCTTCGACCACCCCACGCCGAGCCTGCTGGCGCACCACCTGCGGGCGGAACTGGCCGTTCCGGAGGAGGTCGTCACCGGGCGCCACGACCCGGAGGACTCGGTCGCCGAGTTCTACCGTGCGGCCTGCGCGGACGGCCGGTTCGACGAGGCGCAGGAACTGCTCAAGCTGGTCGCCGAGATCCCGCCCAGCCCGGGCACGTCCCTCGACTCGCTGTCCAGCCTGTACGGGCGGCTCAGCGAGGTCGGCCGCTACGGTGAAGGCATCGAGCTGCTGATGACGGTGTCCCGGCTGCGGCCCACCTTCGACGACGCCGCGCAGGTCACCGTGCGCGGCGATGCGGTGCCGTTCGCCGAGGGCCCGGACGAACCCGCCCTGGTGTGTTTCTCGCCGCCGAACGTGTTCGCCGGCCCGCACCAGTACTACCCGTTCGCGAACGCACTACGTGGCCGGCGGTCGGTGTCGGTCTATACCGCGCCCGGATTCCGGCGGGGCGAGCTGTTGCCCGCCAACCTCGAGGTGATGGCCGAGTTGCAGGCCGAGGCGGTTCTGCGCAGGCACCCCGGGGATGAGCCGTTCGTGCTGACCGGGGTCTCCTCGGGCGGCTGGCTGGCCTACGAGACGGCCGCCCGTCTGGAGCGATTGGGCCGCCCGCCGGCCGCGGTCGTGCTGCTGGACACGTACCTTCCCGGGGTGCAGCAGGTCGTCCGGCTCAGCGCGGGCTGGCTCCGCGAGGGCTACGACCGCGCGGACGACTACAACTACCTCGACGGTCGCGGGCTCACCGCCACCGGCTGGTACATGCGGCTGTTCGGCTCGTCGTGGACGCCGTCGCCGATCCAGGCGCCCACGTTGCTGGTGCGGGCCACCCAGCTGGTCGGCGCGGACACCACCGGCGACGAGGGTGACGACTGGCAGTCCACGTGGGAGTTCCCGCACAGCTGCATCGACGTCCCCGGCGACCACTTCACGATGATGGACGCGCATGTGTCGACGACCGCCGATGCGGTCGACACGTGGATCCGGGAGAACCTCACGTGACGCCGATCGACTGACCGCCTGCACGTCAAAGGCCGGCGGGAAGCGTGTCGCGCTTCCCGCCGGCCCTGGCGCCCCGCCGGACCGCCGTCAGCGACGGGCCGGAGCGGCTGCGGTGATCGTCGTGACTGCTTCGGCGATCTCGCGGTTGACCGCGGCCTGCTGCTGAGCCAGGAAGAAGTGCCCACCCGGCAGGGTGACCAGCCGGCACGGTCCGGTGGTGTGCTCCGCCCAGGCCGCGGCTTCGGCGGCCGTGGTGAGCGGGTCGGCGTCGCCGGTGAGCACGGTGATCGGACTGTCGATCCGGCGCCCCGGCTCGCACCGGTAGGTCTCGATCGCGTGGTAGTCGTTGCGGATCGCCGGCAGGCTCATCCGCAGGATCTCGTCATCGGCGAGGACACCGACGGCGGTGCCGTTGAGGCGCTTCAATTCGGCGATCACCCCTTCGTCGTCACGCTGGTGCACCGACTCGTTGCGGATGCACGACGGAGCGCGCCGTCCCGAGGCGAGGACCGCGCCCGGTCCGTCGCCGGCCGCGCCCGTTCGCCATGCGGTTTCGAAAGCGAGCACAGCACCCATGCTGTGCCCGAAGAAGACGGTGGGTTTGGGGGTGAGCTTCTGGAGTTCCTCCGTGATCCGGTCTGCCAGAGTCTCGATGTCGGGGATCATCGGCTCGTGCCGGCGGTCCTGACGTCCCGGGTACTGCAGGGACACCACATCGGCCTGGCCCGCGAACCGGACAGCGACCGGCTGGTAGAAGGTCGCGGAGCCACCCGCGTGCGGAAAGCAGATGATGCGGACCGAGCTCGCGCCGTTCGGGCGGTAGCGTCGAATCCAGGGTGTGGTGGCGTCGTCGGCGAGCGTCACGGTCAGCCCTCTCTGATCGGAAGCTTCGAGTGCATCCGATTCTGGACCGGCTTTCCCCTAAGCCTTTCTAGATCTTTCCCTAGCGTTTCGTTCGGCGGAGGCTGGCGCGTTGGTCCACCACCTACGCTGCGACCGTGTATTCGACGATGCCGGAGGCGGCGAGATGATGACCCGGGTGGGCTTTGCCGGGACCCGGAACGGTCGTCGCCCTCATCAATACGTCGTAGGGCACTTCGGCCGACGAAGCATCAACCAATCGGTGGATTGCGGAGCCGTACACCGGCTGTTGAGCCCGGCGTCCCACCCGACGATACTCGACTGATGGCGATCATTGAGGTAACCAACTTCCGGAAGGTCTACGGGTCTACCGTTGCCGCGGACGACGTGACCTTCTCCGTTGAGGAGGGTGAGATCTTCGGCATTCTGGGGCCGAACGGCGCGGGCAAGAGCACGACTGTCGAGGCCATCGCCGGCCTGCGTAAGCCCGACGGCGGGAAGATCGTGGTCCTGGGCCGCGATCCGGGCGACCCGAGCCTGCGCAAAGAGGTGGGCGTGCAGCTCCAGGAGAGTGAGCTGCCGGAGAAGATGACCGTCCGGGAAGCGTTGGAGCTGTTCAGCACGTTCTACCCCAAGCCGGCGGACTGGCGGCAGCTGGCCGCCGAACTCGGCATCGACGCCAAGCTCAACGCCCGCTTCGGCAAGCTCTCCGGTGGCCAGAAGCAGCGACTGTCCATTGCGCTCGCTCTGATCGGCGACCCGGAGATCGCGATCCTGGACGAACTCACCACCGGTCTCGACCCGTCGGCTCGCCGGGACACCTGGGACCTCATCGAATCCGTCCGGAACCGGGGCGTCACCGTCCTGCTGGTCACCCACTTCATGGAGGAGGCCGAACGGCTCTGCGATCGCATCGCGGTCATCGACCGAGGTCGTGTCGTCGCCCTGGACACTCCGCAAGGGTTGATCGCGCAGGTGTCGACCGAGCAGCGTATCCGCTTCCGTCCGTCGGAACCGCTCGACGACGCGCTCCTGACCGGGCTGGCCGAGGTCCGCGAGGTGCGCCACCACGGCCCGACGGTCGAGGTGATCGGCGTCGGCGACGTGCTGCAGGCGGTGACCAGCGTGCTGGCCGTGAACAACATCATCGCCGCCGAGCTCCGGGTGGAGCAGGCCAACCTGGACGACGCGTTCGTCCAACTGACCGACCGCAAGCTCGCCGCCAACGGCTCCGACAACTGAGGAGATCACCATGAACGTGTTCGTCAAGATGGTCTCGTCCGAACTCAAGTTGTCACTGCGGGAGCCCCTGCTGCTGTTCTTCTCCTTTGCGTTCCCCACGATCCTGATCGTCATCCTGGGCAGTATCCCGTCGTTCCGGGAACCCTCCGAGGAGTACGGCGGCCTGCGCACGATCGACCTGTACGTGCCGATCGCGCTTGCGCTGATCCAGGCCATGCTCGGCCTGCAGTCGACGCCCCAGGTGCTCGCCACCTACCGGGAGAAGGGGATTCTGCGCAGGCTCGCCACCACGCCGGCCCACCCGATGGCCCTACTCGGTGCGCAACTCGTGATGAGCCTGCTGACCGCGGTCGCCTCGGCGGCCCTGGTGCTGATCGTCGGCCGGTTCGCCTTCGACGTGCCGTTCCCACGGTATTTCCTCCTGTTCACGCTCTGCTTCATGCTCAGCGCCGCGGCGGTGTTCTCGGTCGGCATCTTCCTCGCCGCCGTCGTACCGAGTGGCAAGGCCGCTGCCGGCATCGGCGGTCTGCTGTTCTTCCCGCTGATGTTCTTCGCCGGACTCTGGGTCCCGCGCCAGAACCTGCCCGACGTGTTGAACCGGATCGGCGACTTCACGCCGCTCGGCGCCGGACAGCGGGCCATCCAGGAGGCGGCCGCGGGCACCTGGCCCGCCGCGATCGCCGTTGCCGTGCTGGTGGGCTACGTCGTGGTCTTCGGCCTGGCAGCGGCGAAGCTGTTCCGCTGGGAATGACGGATGAGCGAGACGACTGACGGTGACGGCGCGGAGCGGTCCGGATGGCTCGAACGCGTGGTGCGCCCGCTGCCGTACCTCACGTTGATCGGTTCCACGGTTCTGGTGCTCCTCGCCGGTGAAACCGCGTTGCCGCTGCCGGTCACCTTCGTGGTCGTCGCGCTCACGGCCGGCTGGATGCTGTGGTTCGTCACGCTGCACCCCGAGTGGGTGCAGCGCCGGGCGTTGATGGCAACGTTCTTTCTCGGCCTGCTGGTCCTGATCGCCGTGCTGATCCTGTGCAGCCCGCTGTACGGGTTCTTCGCGTGGACCGGTTATCTGTTCGTCGTCACCACCCTGCACCGGCGCTGGACGCTCGGCGGGGCGGCCGCCGTGGCGGTCCTGACCGCGGTGTCCCAGACCCACGGCTATCCGGCACTGCTGGACGGCGAGAAGGTGGTCACGTTCGCGATCGTGCTCGCCTTCAACGTCAGCATCGCGACGGCCATGACGTTCCTGGCGATGGCCTCGGACCGGCAGGCCGCGCGCCGGCAGCGGCTGATCACCACGCTCGGGGAGTCCAACGTCCGGCTGGAGAAGGCCCTGCGGGAGAACAAGGGTCTGCACGCGCAGCTGTTGACCCAGGCGCGGGAGGCGGGCGTCCTGGACGAGCGACAGCGCCTGGCCGGTGAGATCCACGACGTCATCGCCCAGGGGCTGACCGGGATCGTCACCCAGCTGGAGGCGGCCGAGCAGGCCGGGGACCGGAGCCAGCACATGTACGCGGCGCGCCAGCTCGCCCGGGACAGCCTCAGCGAGGTCCGCCGGTCGGTGCAGGCGCTGTGCCCGCAACAGCTGGACACGGCCGAGCTGCCCGAGGCGCTGACCGCCGTCGCCGGCCGTTGGTCCAGCCTTCACGAGGTCGCCACGGACGTGATGACCACCGGTACGCCGCGCCCGCTCAGCGCGGCGGTCGAACTCACCCTGCTGCGGACCGCGCAGGAGGCACTGGCCAACGTCGCCCGGCACGCGGAGGCGTCCCGGGTCGCCGTCACCCTGTCGTACATGGACGATCTGGTGTCCCTGGACATCCGTGACGACGGCACCGGATTCGACCCCGGCCGGCCCCGCGTCGCACGCCACGACGGCGGGTTCGGCCTCGCGGCCATGCGCGAGCGCGTGCAGCGGATCGCGGGAACGCTGGCGGTCGAGTCGGAGCCCGGCGGCGGCACGGCGATCTCCGCTCTGGTGCCGGTCGCGCCGGCGCTGGTGAACGGGTGAGGGGAGGGCGGCGACCGGACCGATCGGTTCGGCCACCGCCCGGAGATGTCAACCCGACGCGATACCGTCGGTGCCGCAGACAGACCTGCAGAATTGCCTCGCGCCCATCCCGTAAATCAGTTTTGACCGGTCACGTCAATAGCGTCCGCAGTCGTTTGCCCGCCCGCAACCCGGCGTTTCCGTCTCAGCCGTCGGCCGGCCCGGTCGTCTGCAGATCACGCCCCATTCAATCAGACACCTCAAACGACACGACGGATACTGATGGCTAAGCCTATTAAGCCGTCGATGGATGCGCCACCCCCTATCGCCGCGGATGATCTAGGGGTTTTACCCATGAACGGCACTGGCCACCATTACGTTGGTCAACACGATGCGTTGGTTCAGGCGAAGAGAAGGCGAGAGCGCCTCCATGGAAAGCGTTTTGATGCAGGACGAAGGCCATTTTGACGAGAAACTGAACGCGGGGAGGCAGGCTTCGGAAGCCGTCCTCGGCTCCGGTGACGCGGTGCTGCCGGATGAGGCTGCCCGCCACCTCGGGGAGGCCGGTGTCGGCGTCGCGCAGCTCGACCGGACCCTCACGATCGAGCACGCGAACCAGGACTTCTTCCGGCAGTTCGGCAGTTCGGCGACCGAGCTGTGCGGCCGTGACTTCCGGGAGCTGGTGCACCCCAGCGTGCGACGGCCGGTGGTGCGGCGCTTCGCCGGTCTGCTCGACGGCAAGCAGCACCGGTTCAGCAGCCGGCTGATCGGCGTACGCCCGGATCAGTCGCCTCTCACCGGCACGCTGACCGGGATGGTCGTCCGCGGTGACGCGCCCGACGCGACCGCCGTTCTGGTGCTGGTCCACCCGCAGGACGAGGTGGCCGACGAGGCCCGCGTCATGATTCCGCAATCAAAACTGTTCGGCCAGGTCGATGCGCAGATCCTCGAGGGCATCGCGGCCGGCCAGTCCACCATCTCGCTGGCCTCGCGCCTCTATCTCAGCCGGCAGGGCGTGGAATATCACGTCAGCGGCCTGCTGCGGAAGATGCGGGTGCCCAACCGCGCCGCCCTGGTTTCCCGGGCGTATTCGATGGGCGTGCTCACGGTCGGCATCTGGCCGCCGAAAGTCATCCACGAATACGTCAAATAAGAACCGTGGTGGCGGTCAGGACGAGCCCGTTCCGGACCATCCACCGGCCGTTCAACCCGGTGAGCGGAGGGCCGCCGTCAACCCGGTCGCCCGGCACCAGTAGAGTCGCGGCGAATGTTCCCGCCACCGGGTCGACGGTGAGATCTGCGCCCTCGAAATCGAGCATCCGGCGGGTCAGCGGAAACCACGCCTTGTAAATGGATTCCTTGGCGCTGAAGAGCAGGCGGTCCCAGCAGACCTGCGTGTCGAATCCGGCCAGCGTGCCGAGTCGGGGCCGTTCGGCGGGCACGGTCACCGCCTCGAGAATGCCCGGCGGGAGCGGCTCGTTCGGCTCGGCGTCGATGCCCAGACTCACCGGTTCGCCGCGGCGTGCAACGGCGGCGCCGCGGTAACCGGTGCAGTGGGTGAGGCTGCCGATGACGCCGTCGGGCCACACCGGCTCGCCGCGCGGGCCACGCGGGATCGGTGCCGGCGCGATACCGAGCCCGGCGAGGGCCTCCCGGGCACACCGGCGGGCGGTGACGAACTCGCGACGCCGGGAATCGACGGCCCGCGCGACGTAGGACTCCTCGCCCGGGAAGGCGGCCTCGCCGCCGTGGTCGCCGAACGCCTCGGCGACCACGACGCCGGCCGGGAGCAGATCGTTGATCATCGTACGGCCGCCGCGACGTCGAGCACCGTGCGGAGAGGCCGAGGATGCTCGCCGCGCCGTGGTCGCCACTCGCGGGGGTAGCCGAGCGAGACCTCTTCGAAGCGGACGCCGTCGTAGTGCGTCGTACGGGGGATGTGCAGGTGGCCGTAGACGGCGACGTCCGCGCGGAACCGCACGTGCCAGTCGGCGGTGCGATCGGTGCCGCACCACTGGGCGAACTCGGGGAACCGCAGAACCTCCGTCGGCTGCCGCACCAGCGGCCAGTGACTCACCAGCACGGTGCGCTGATGACTCCCGATCGCCTGCAGCCTGCGCTCGGTCTCGGTCACCCGGGCCCAGCACCAGGCCTCCCGGCTCGGGTACGGGTCCGGGTGCAGCAGCATCTCGTCGCTGCACACCACCCCGGTGTCGTAGGCGCGGCGCAGCGACTCGTCCTTGGTCCGCGCCCCCGGCGCCCGGAACGAGTAGTCGTAGAGCACGAAGAGCGGCGCGATCGTGATCGGGCCGCCGGTGCCCTCCCAGACGGCGAACTCGTCCTCGGGCGTGAGTACGCCCAGGTCACGGCACGCGTCGACCAGTTCCCGATAGCGGTGCTCACCCCGGGTACGTACCGGATCCTGCGGGTGGGTCCACAGTTCGTGGTTTCCGGGCGCCCAGATGACCTTGGCGAACCGCCGGGCTAGAGCCGCCAGCGTCTCGACGACCTCGCCGAACAGCTCGCCGACGTCACCGGCGACGATCAGCCAGTCCTCGTCGGAGGCGGGACGCAACCCGTCGACGACGCGGCGGTTCTCCGCGTAGGCGACATGAAGGTCGCTGACGGCAAGTAGGCTACCGGCGTTCATGATCCGCACGCTATCCAGTCAGCGGCCCGACGAACAGCCGAGAAAGTCCTCCTGCGCCGTCTCTAAGGGAATCACCTGTTCTGGCGACGCCGCCCAAGGCCCGGTACCTCTGCTCCGTGTGGCGCGACGTTAGCCGCCCGGCCGCGGTGCCTGGTCGCACCACATTCCTAGGTCTGCGGGACCTACCCTCACCGTTCCGGGCCTTGGCACACTGGCTACATGGCCGAGACACACCCCTACGCTCGCGAACTGGGCGGCTTTCTGCGGGCCCGCCGCAGTCGGCTACGCCCGCAGGACGTGGGCCTGGAGCCGGGTGGCAGGCGCCGGGTGACCGGCCTACGTCGCGAGGAGCTGGCTATGCTGGCCGGCCTGAGCACCGACTACTACCAGCGGATGGAGCAGGGCCGGGAGGTGCGTCCGTCGGACGACGTGCTGGACGCGATCGCCGGCGCGCTGGGCCTGGACGCCGAGGAGCGTCGACATCTGTTCACACTGGCCCGCGCGGCGCGGCGCCCGGCGCCGGTCCGAGAACAAAGTGGCGAGCCTGAGCAGGTTCCCGAGCGCACCCGCCGGCTGCTGCAGGTGATCGCCGCTCCGGCACTGGTGCTCGGCCGGCACCTCGACGTGCTTGCCTGGAACGACTTGGCGGAGGCGCTCTTCGGTGACGCCGGCGCGTACCCGCCTGGTCGCCGCAACATGCTCCTGCTGATTTTCGACGATGCCCGGGATCGGGCGTCGCGGTGCGAGCAGTGGAAGCAGCAGGCTTTGGCCTATATCGCCATGATGCGCGCCGCGGTCGCCACCGATCCCACCCACCCGCGCGCCACCGCGGTCGTCGGCGAGCTGAGCATCCGCAGCTCCGAGTTCCGGCGGCTATGGGCCCGGCACGACGTCCGGGAGTCGGTGAGCGGCACCAAGACGTTCCGAACCCCCGAGGTCGGCGACATCGTCCTGGACTGGGACACCTACCCGCTACCGGCCAACCCCGGGCCGGTGCTGCTGGTCTTCACCGCCCAGCCGGGCAGCGCGGACGCCGAACGCCTCCACCTGCTGGCATCTCTGCATGCCACCCGGGCCACCGAGGGGTCACCGCGATACCACCGGTGGTAAGTCCGACCGGGCGAGGCGATCGCACGCAGCAGGTCACTTCACCCCGCGAATGCCCCCACCGACGCCTGTACGGCGATCCGGGACACCGCGCCGGCATGCTCCGTCCCCTCGTTCACGCCACCGAACGGCGCGGCGCTCGCGATCGCCGCGTCCGCTCAGTAGCTCCGGGAGACACGAAGTTCGTTCGTCGCCGCGCGCGCACCCGGCCCGCACATCGTGGAATGCCATCCGCACCGGCACCTGACGGGTGCCACGGCGACGCCTGCCGGCGTCAGGCAGGGATGAGCTTCTCGGCCCAGGTGTACTCGACGTAGGTGCTGGGAGGCCCGCTCATCGTGCCGAACACCTGCCAGGACGCCTCGGCGCCAGGGGTGTAGCGGAAGATCTTGTCGCCGGGCCGGTTGTCCACGAAGACCCGCGTGGTGCCGTCGGCGGAGCGCAGCCTCGCCTCAATGGCGAAGGTCGCGGAATCGAGGATGTCGAGACACACCTCGTACGTGAAAGCCTGCGGTCCGGAGATGTTGTAGCTGTGCCCGTCCACCCCCGGTCGCTGGACGTTGGTGGGAACGTAGCTCGCAAGCTTCCGTGTGTACTGGGCCGAGGTGCAGTCGACAACATCCGCCGCGCCGGCGGGAGCGACGCCAGTGAGTGTGGCGCCGGCGACGCCGGCAGCGACGGCAAGGCGAATCCATCCTTTCATGCGACACCGCCGATGGTCCGGCCGTCGTGTCCCGCGTTCGCGCCGGTAGCGAAGGCCACCTGTCCGGAAAGGTATGTAGTCATGCCGCGATGCTAGGTGCCCGGGAGCGGCGTCCGGACGTAATGCGTTTCCTAGGTCTGCCGGACCTACCCTCTCCTCCGCGGGCGACGGCACACTAGGCCGTGTATCGAAGTGGGAGACGGGCTGCCGCGTGATGAAGCGGGGGACCGGAGCTCCGCCGGACGCCGGCCATCCTTTGTGGAGACCCGAGGCGCCACGTTCGCCATCACCTTCACGTCGTCCAGTAACGGGAACAGGTTCGTACTGTCCCGGTGACAATCTTGAGCGTTCTCTCGACGGGAGACTTGTCCATGGTGGAGCAGAGCCGACGGGCGGCTGAGACGCTGAGCAGACGAGCGCTGCTCAGCAGAGCCGGCCTGGCAGGCACGGCGGCGGCCGCCGCGGGGTCACTCCCGGCAGCCGAGCCGGCGGCTGGAGCAGACGTTGCCGTTCCGGAGCGGACGCTGGCGCCCGGGCCGGCTCAGCTCACCCTGCGAGTGAACGGCCGGCCGTACCCGGTAGACGTGGAGCCGCGGACGACGCTGCTCGACGCGTTGCGCGAGGAACTCGGGCTGACCGGCACGAAGAAGGGCTGCAACCAGGGAGCGTGCGGCGCGTGCACGGTGTTGGTGGATGGCCGGCGGGTGAACTCGTGCCTCACGCTGGCCGTCATGCAGCGCGGTGCCGAGATCACCACCATCGAAGGGCTGGCCGATGGTGATGGTCTGCATCCGGTGCAGCAGGCGTTCCTCGAGCACGACGCATTCCAGTGCGGGTACTGCACACCCGGGCAGATCATGAGCGGTACGGCGGTGATCGCAGAGGGGCACGCCGGCTCACCGGAGGAAGTGCGAGAGTGGATGAGCGGGAACATCTGCCGATGCGGCGCGTACCCCAACATCGTCGCCGCCGTGTGCCATGCGGCGAGGGACGGCCGGCGATGAGGCCCTTCTCCTACACCAACGTGAACACGGTGCGTTCGGCAGTGCAGCTGGTGTCGGCGGACCCGGACGCCATGTTCATCGCGGGCGGTACCGAGATGGTGAACCTCGTCCGTGAAGGTCAGCTTGCGCCGGACCATCTCGTGGACATCGGCGCCCTGCCGTTGCACCTGACCCGCGCCGGCGCCCGTGGGTTGCGTATCGGCGCGCTGGCGCATGAGGTGCAGGAGCATCCGGTCGTGCGCCGCGGGTACCCGGTGCTGTCGCAGGCGCTCCTGGCCGGAGCGTCCCCGCAGGTGCGCAACATGTTCACCGTCGGGGGCCGCCCGCAGCGCGGCCTCATACCGGGGTCGTACGTTGCCTCAGGGGACAGGACGGAGCGGCTACCAGCCGCCGGACGGAGGTAGGCGTGCTGCGGGAGATCTGGCCATTCGTGGAGGCGCACCGGAACGCCGGTCGCGCGGTCGTGCTGGCCCGCCTGGTGGATCGTGATGGTCCCGGACCGCGGCCGCTGGGCGCGACCATGGCGGTGGCCGCCGACGGCACCTGGTCGGGTTCGTTGTCCGGCGGCTGCGTGGAGGGCCAGGTGCTCGAGGTGGCCCGCGCGGTCCTCACCGGCACGGCCGCGCAGGTGATCACGGTAACGCCGGGAGCAGAGCTGTTGCCGTGGGAGGAAGCTCCGGTATGCGCCGCCGAACTGCGCGTCCTCGTGGTGCCGGCCCCGGACGATCCGATCCGCACGGCGATCACCGCCGCGCTCCGCGACGACCGCCGTCTCGCCGTACGCGTGCAGCTGAACCCGCCGTTCGAATGGGCGCTGGCAGCGGAACCGATCGCGGGAACCTTCGTCGACGAGCTGTGGCCGCGACCTCAGCTCATCGTGGTCGGCGTCACCGACCTGGCCGTCCAACTGGCCACGTTGGCCCACCGGCTGGACCGGGCGGTGACTCTGGTGGACCCCCGGCCGTCGCACGTCGACTCGGGAGGCTGTCCGCGGTCTGTCGCGGTGGTCCGGGCCTGGCCGGACGAGTGGATCACCGGTCGGCAGTTCGGCGCCAGGGACGCCGTCGTGGTGGTGACCCACGATCCGCGCATCGACGACGGCGCCATCCGCGCCGCCCTGACCAGCGGCGCAGGTTATGTCGCGGCGCTGGGTAGCCGCGCTACCCACGCACAGCGCCTGCGGCGGTTGTCCGGCACCCCGGGTCTGGACCGTCTGACCGGGCCGGCCGGGCTCGATCTGGGCGGCGAGTCTCCGGCGGAGACCGCGTTGTCCATCCTCGCGGAGCTCGTCGCGGTCCAGAACCGGCGTCCCGGCCACCGTCTCCGCGACGGCAGACGCCCGATCCGCGCCACCACGCAGGCCGCGTGAGGGCTCAGCGCCTCCCGGCGGAAACGGCTGGCCGGGAGGCTCGGCGACGGGCCGGGTCGGATCGACGTGGGCATGGCCGGATCCCGCGCCATTGGCGGCTCAGGTGGCCCGGTGACCGTCTTCGTCGGAGGCCGCCTGGCCAGAGAGACAGTTCAGAGCCGACTTCAGAAACTCTTCCACCAGACTGTTGTCCTCGACCGGGCGGGTCAAGATTACGGCCTGACAGGGCGGGATGCCGTCGATCGGGATGGTGATCAGATCTGGGCGGATGGGGGCGGTGTGATCGCCGCGCGGATGCATGGCGACGGCCTTACCGCTCGCGATCAACTCGAACTTGTCCTGGACGGTGTGCACGGCTGGGCCGGCGAGGCGCCGGCCACCATCCGGGCGCTCCGGCCACCAGAAGGCCAGCCATTCCGTGGAGGCGCCCGGAACGTCGAAGTTCACCATTGGTTCGTCGGCGAAGTCGGCCATTGTGACCGAAGTTCGCCCTGCCAATCGGTGGGAGACGGGAACCACGAGCACCCGCGGATCGTCGTAGAGCACCGTGACGTGGCAATTCTCTATCGGTAACGCCAATGGCTGCCATGCGACCACCACGTCCACCCGGTGTTCCGCCAGGGACCGGCCGTCCTCCCACGTCAGATAGCGAGTGTGAATCTCGGCGTCGGGGAAGCGCTCGCGCAGGTCGCGGACCGCCGGGGTGATGATGAAGCCGGGTGCGTAACCGATAGTGAGCGTTCCTGAGGTGGCGGCGGCCCGAACGTTCCGCACGGCGTGGCGGGCGACCCCCAACAAGTCGTTCGCCTGCGCGAGGAAGACCCGACCGGCGGGGGTGAGCCGGCTGCCATGGGCATTGCGCTCGAACAGCCGGACACCGAGCTGCCCCTCGAGACGCTGGATCTGACGACTCAGCGAAGGTTGCGCGACGCGCAGCTCGGCGGCAGCCCGGCCGATGTGCTGATGTTCGGCGACGACGGTGAAATACCGGACCAGCCGCAGGTCGAGATCCACCATAGCTGCCGATTGTAGCGAGTTCCACAACATGCGCTTCGTGCATAAGGCGGATACGGAACAGGTCTTGGACGCGTACGTCCGGGCACTCGTACCGTCTTTTCATGCATTCCTTATGCAGAACCGGGACGTTATTTCCTGACGAACTGAGACCGCGTACCGGTCCAGGCATCGCCGGCCCGCGCGCCGGCTACCCGCGAGGCCACTAGGCCGGGCGCGTCGACCTTGCTCATCTCGCCACGTGGGACATCGGTCGTGCGGCTCAGCGTCGGCGACTGCGGGGGCGGAGGCCGACGCTGAGCAGCTCCGACGGCAGCGGACGGCAGAGCGCTCCGAGCCGTGACCGGGCGCGCTCTTGGGGGATCTGCCAGGCCCAGGATGGCAAGAACCAGGGTTTGAGTCGCATCTGGGGTTCTCATTGTCTGCCCGATAACGACAGCGCCGGAGAGGATGACAAGGCGATTTCATCACGGCGTTTAAAGAAGGTGCGATCGCGGATGCCAGGCTTGACCGATTTTGGCCCGAACGCGCAGCCGCCCTCGGCGACCATCGCTTCCGGGCTCATACCCAAACTGACCCTTCTGGTCGCGATGAGTGAGCGCGGCAATCTGAGTGCGGCGGCGGACGCGGCCGGCGTGCCGCAGCCCACGGCCAGCCGTTGGTTAGCGGCGCTGAGCCGGATGGTGGGTGTTCCGCTGACCCGCCGGGCCGGCCAACGGGTCGAGTTGACCGCGGCCGGCCGTGCGCTCGCCGAAAGCGTCCGCACGGCTCACTCGGTGATGGCCGTCGGCGTCGCTCGGGCCTACGAAGCCGCTGATCCGGGTCAGGGGCAGGTGCTGTTCGGCTTTCTTCGTACCCTGGGGGTGAGTCGTGCTCCGGAGCTGCTGCGTGGTTATCGGCTGGCGCATCCGCGGGTCCGGCTGACGCTGGTGCAGGCTGCTCACGAACAGCTGGTGGCGGCTTTACACGATGGCACGGTCGACGTCGCGCTCAGTGTGGTGCGGGCGACGGATTCCGAGGTCGTGGCGGTGGAGATGTTCAAGGAGCCGTACGTGCTGGTGATGCCGGCCGGGCATCGGCTGGCTCGGCATGAGTTCGTGCGGTTGCACGAGTGCCGTGACGAGAGCTTCGTGGGGTTGTCGCGGGGTATCGCCATGCGCCGCAGCGTTGACGACCTCTTCCTCGCGGCGCGGGTACGCCCGCGATATGTGTTCGAGACCGAGGAGGTGGAGACGGTCCGGGGTCTGGCGACCGCGGGGGTCGGGGTGGCGGTGTTGCCGGCCCGGCATGGTGGTCCGCTCTCCGGATCGGCCGAGGTACCGATCGCGCCGCGTGCGTATCGGCATATCGGGTTGCTGACGTCGAGGCGGCGCACGCTGGAACCAGCCGCGGAAGGATTCCGCCGCTGGGCGATGCGGCACTCCACCAATGGCCTCAGCTCGGCGCCGTTGGCACTGAATATGCCCGCCAGGCGCTGACGGCTCAGCTCGGGCGAGACCCGGCCGGTACCGCCTCATCACCGCTCCCGGGTTGTCCGCTTGAGGGTATCCGACTATGCATGCGGGCCCGTGACTCTCGTATTTTCGCAGGTCCGGCCGAGCAGCGGCAGGGGAGCCCGCATCCCGGAGAGCGTGCTGACGCTATGCATGGCCGACTCGGCAACCTAGCGTCCCGCCTGATCGGCGGCGTTCGAACATTCGTCGCGAAATACCTGATGGAGGCGGACATGGATAAGGACTCGGGGTCGGGCGAAGCGGCCGGCCCGCACCTACGGCGTCGGTCACTGCTGGGCGCGGCCGCGGGTATCGCGGCCGCCGGAGGAGTCGGCGTGGCCGGCGGGCCGGCCCGGGCGGAGGCGGCGGCGCGGCCGGAGCCCTCTTTCGCTCCTGGGCGGTCTGTCGTGTTCCGCAACGCGACAGTGGTGACCGGCGATCCGCGGCTCGGCGTGCGTTACGAGAGCGACGTTCTGGTCATCGGGGGCACGGTCCGGGCGATCGGCCGGAACTTGAGTGTGCCGGGCGACGCCGCGGTGATCGACGGGCGCGGCGCTATCGTCATGCCCGGCATGATCGACACCCATCGGCACATGTGGCAGACGGTCATCCGTGGGCTGGGCGCCGAGTGGACCATCGCCAACTACTTCGGCTGGATCTACGAGCGCTGGGCCAGCTTCTGGCGGCCCGAAGATCTGTACGCCAGCAGCCTGCTGTCCATGGCGGAATCCATCAACGCGGGCGTGACCACCACCGTGGACTGGTCACAGGATCTGCGCAGCTACGACTATGCTGAGGCCGCCGCCGAGGCGCTCTTCGACTCGGGCGCACGGGCCCGCCTGGCCTACGGTTACTCGTTCATCCCACCGCAGGACTGGGTGCTGAAGGGCGACGTGGCCCGGCTCCAACGAGAGCGATTCTCTTCGAACGACCAGCTCGTCACCCTCCAACTGGCGTGGGACGGCACCGGAACCGAACGGGCGTTCCCCGAGCGTCCGGCCTGGGAGTTCGCCCGCGCGCACCACCTGCCGGTGACGATGCACTCGGGGGTGCGCAACTGGATGGCCGACGAGCAGATCCTGAATCTGCGCGACAACGGCTTCCTGTTGCCAACCAACACCTATGTGCACTGCGGCACGATGTCGGAGAGCAACTACCAGTTGATCGCCGATTCCGGCGGCACCGTCTCCATCGCCGCCGAGAGCGAGCTCAACGCCGGCCAGGGATATCCGCCCACCGGGCGCATCCGCGCCCATGGCATTCCTGTCTCGCTGTCGAGCGACACGCAGGTGTGGTGGAGCGCGGACATGTTCGCGGCCATGCGCGCGACCCTGAACGCCGACCGAGGCATCGACCATTATCGGGCGCACGGGCAGGGCAAGACGGTCGTCAACAACAACCTGCGCACCCAGGATGTGTTGCACTTCGCAACTCAGGGCGGCGCTGACACCCTCGGTGAGAGCGCACGCCTTGGCTCGATCACTCCCGGCAAGTTTGCCGACCTGGTCATGGTGCGTGCGGACACCCCGTCGATGGTCCCGCTCATCAATCCTGTGCATCAGCTGGTCTTTCACGCCCAGCGCGGCGAGGTCGACACCGTCATGGTCCACGGCCGCGTCCTGAAGCACGACGGCAGATTGCTCGGCGGCCTGTTTCCTCGGGCCCGTCGGCTCGCCGAGGCCAGCATGAACCATCTCCGCGACCGGATCGGCGAACAACAGTGGAGCCAATCGCAGGACCCTCCGCCGTTCGAGATGGGCTGATGCGGGCGCGGCGGTTCCGGTGCCGTCTCGGGCGGAACCGGAACCGCCGCCGGGCGAGTGATTGCGCCAGCGGGTGCCGGTTCGCGGCGGCCATGGTGGTGACCTCCTGGCGGCGTACGCGCCGACTGCGGCGCTTCTACCCTTAAGAGGCCGAACCGGACATCCCAGGCTTGCCGGGACCCGGCCGTCGGTGCCCTCGGTAACGCTCTGGTGGTCGTTGAGGCTGGCGGCCGGTCACCCGGCCGGGCTCGGGTCCTGTTGTTCATCAGCGCATGGCGGGACCGTGTCCGCCCGGAGAGCGTGGCCTCATCCTGGGCCTGAACCGGCGTACCCCCGGTCCGCGCCGCGAGGACCGGGCGCTGATCGCCGGAGTGAGCGAGGACTACATTCCGCCGGCCGGGCGGGTCCCAGGCAGGTGACGCCGACGTTGTCCACCTGCGATTTGGCTGCCGGCCGCTACCCGGACATCATCGTCCTCCCGGCTTCCCGTTCGGACTGGTGCGCCGGCGATCCGGGGCGCGGAGGGAGGGTCGTGGCCCCGTGATCCCGTCCGATGTGGACGCGATGTCCGTCTCATCCGATTGAGATGCAAATTTTTGTCCAATCACCTCGTCCGGCCGCCTTGTTTGGTGGGCTAAAGGGGAAGGCCTGGTGCCTTCATGGATACATGTGCCAATTCGTTAACGACGATTTCATGGATCTCCGGCATTGTGGCGGCTTCAGCTGAGGTCCGGCGGCGTGCACCGGCGTGTTTGGCCGGAACGCCGGAACGCAGGCGCGGCGACCCCTGCCGTGCGTCGGGGCACGGAACGCGAGGTGAATTGTAGATTTGGAGTTCCGCATTCTCGGACCGTTGGAGATCACGGCCGACTCCACTCGTGTCCCGCTCGGCGCGGCTCGTCAGCAGATTGTGCTCGGCAACCTGCTGCTGGAGGCGAATCGGGTGGTTCCGATTTCGCGGCTCATCGACGCCATCTACGGCGTCGACGTGCCGTCCACCGCGCGCGTCCAGACGCAGATCTGCATCTCCTCCCTGCGTCGGCTGTTCGCATCGCACGGGCGGCCGGACGCCATTCAGACCAGGTCCCAGGGCTACGTGCTCCAGATCGACCATCCCGACCTCGACATGCACCGGCACGACAGCCTGGTCGCGCGGGCCCGGGCCGAGGCCGATGCGGACCGCCCACGGGCAGCTGCCCGGGACTACCGGGCGGCGCTCGCGCTGTGGCGGGGCCCGGTGCTGCAGGGGCTGGACAGCGCGGCGTTGCGGGCGGCGGCGGGCGCCGTCAACGAGCGCCGGATCACCGTCACCGAGGACTGCATCGAGATCGAACTCGGCCTCGGACTGCAACGCGATCTGGTGGGCGAGCTCACCGAGCTGATCGCCGCGCATCCGCTGAGAGAGCGTTTGCGCGGCCAGTTGATGATCGCGCTGTACCGCTCCGGCCGGCGGGCCGAGGCGCTCGAGGCGTATCAGGCGGCCCGGCGCAGCCTGGTCGAGGACCTCGGCCTCGAGCCCAGCGAATGGCTGCGCCAGCTGCAGCATCTGATCCTGGTCGCGGACGCCGGCCTGCGCTCGCCCGCCCCGTCGGTGGCACCGGCGCACCGCCCCGTCGCGAGCGTCGCGCCGCTCGCCGCCGATCCGGGTAGGAGCGGGCCGCGACTGCTGCCCACCGACATCGGCGACTTCGTCGGCTTCGGTGACCAGCTGGACACGGTTCGCCAGGTCCTCACCGCCGGTGAGGGGGGCGCGAGCCGCCGGGCGGTGCCGATCGTCGTCCTGGTCGGTCGGGCCGGCGCCGGCAAGACCACGCTGGCCGTGCACGCCGCGCATCTGCTGGCCGAGACGTTTCCCGGCGGCCAGCTCTTCGCCGATCTGCACGGCAGGACCGCGGAGCCGGTTGATCCGGCCATGATCCTCGGCCGCTTCCTGCGTGCCCTGAGCGAGCCGGCCGAGGAGAAGTCGCTCGGACTCGACCATCGGGCCGAACGCTATCGCGCGCGGCTGGCCGACCGCCGGACGCTGATCGTGCTCGACGATGCCGCGGGTGAGGAGCAGGTGCGGCCGCTGCTGCCCGGGGCACGCTTCTCCGCAGTGCTGGTCACGAGCCGGCGGTGGCTGCCCGGGCTGCCCGGCGCCGTGCACATCGGAGTCGACGTGCTGGACCGGGCGCACTCGGTCGAGCTGCTCGCCCGGATGGTCGGATCCGGCCGGGTGGATGCCGAACCGACCGCCGCCGGGGAGTTGGCGGAGCTGTGCGGCGACCTGCCGCTGGCACTGCGGATCGCCGGGGCACGTCTCGCCGGCCGCCCGCACTGGCGTCTGCGCCGGCTCGCCGACCGGCTCGCCGACGACGACCGGCTGACGGACGAGCTGGTCCACGGCGGGATGAGCGTCCGGGACAGCCTCGCGATGGCGGTCAGCGCCATGCCCGTACCCGCCCAGCGGCTCTTCCGCCTGCTGGGTCTGCTGGACTTTCCCGCCGTCTCGGGGTGGGCCGGCGCCGCGCTGCTCGGCGTGCCGGTGCCGGAGGTGAACGACCTGCTCGACTCGCTGTCGGACGCCCACCTCCTCGACATCGTGGTGGCGCCGGCCGACCCGGAGCCCCGGTACCGGTTCCATCGCGTGTTCGGGTCGTACGCCCGGGCCGAGGGCCGCGTTCACGAGTCGCCCGAGTGTCGCCGGGACGCCGTGGGCCGTGCGTTGAGCGCCCTTGCGGCGCTGGCCCGGGAGGCGCACCGGCGGCTCGGCGGCCCGGCGCTGCCGGAGGATGCCCAGGACGACGGCGCCCTGCCCGGTGAGACGGTGCGCCGGTTGATCGACACGCCGCACGACTGGTTCGAGCGGGAACGGCTCACCCTGCTGGCCGGGATCCGCCAGGCGGTCCGTTCCGGGCATCTCGACGTGGGCCGGAGCCTGGCGATCAGCACCGCCGGCTTCGCCGCCCCCCGGACGCAGCAGGCTTCCTGGCGCGAGGCCCATGAATTCGCCCTCGACGTGATTCTCACCCTCGGGCACCAGCATGGGAATGCGCAGGACGGCGTAGCCATAACCCGGTATCCGATCCGGCCGGTATGGGCGCTGGAGGAAAAGCGTGGCCGGCATTAATTATCGGCAAATGATGACGCTGCGATAGCGGTCCGATAACGCTATTTAATAGTCTTAACCAACTAAGATCGTCGATCATTTTTGGAGTACGGCCATGATGTCGGACGACCGTGATCGCGCACCTTCCGTGCTGGCCGGGCTGCTTGCCGATGCTATGTCGGGACAGGGACGGACGACCACCCTCGCCGGAACCGTGGGTACCGGAAAGAGCCTGCTGCTCAATACGTTCGCCGGCCAGGCGGTGGCCACGGGCGCGCTGACGCTCGTGGGGTACGGCTCGCGCGCGGAACGCGACCTGCCGCTCGGCCTGATGAGCCAGCTCCTGCGCGACGCGCCGCTGTCGCTCCCGGTCCGGGAACGGCTCCGCGGGCTCTGCTCGCGAGCGGGCCGGCCCAGCCGTGCGGCGTCCGCCGGCGACGGGGCCGATGCCGAACTGTCCGCCTTCGACGTCACGGTGATGCACGAGATCGGTACCGTCCTGCTGAACCTCAGCGAGCGCTGCCCGCTGGCCATCGTGGTCGACGACGCCCACCAGGCCGACGAGGCGTCCCTGCGGTGCCTGGCTTATCTGTGCCGCCGTGCGCGCTACGCGAACATGCTGATCCTGATGAGCTACTCCGAGTTCGACCCCCTCCAGGACGACCTCGTCAACCTGCCGCAGCACACCCGTCTGCGGCTCACTCCGATGAGCCCGGAGGCGGTCGGCCGGCTGCTGGCCGAGCGGGCCGGCGCGGCGTTCGCCAAGCGGCACACCGCCGACTGGCATCAGCTCACCGGGGGAAGCCCGTTGCTGCTCACCGGTCTGTTCGAGGACCACGCGGCGGCCGGTGAGAATGCCGTCGCGGGCGACGTGGCCGGTCCCGGGTACGGCCGTGCCGTGCTGCGCGCGGTCCGGAGCGGTGGTCCGGAACTGCTCAAGGTGGTCCAGGCGCTGGCGCTGTCCGCGGATCCCCGCTACGCGACGGCCCTGTCCGAGGTCGAGAACAAGACCGCCGGACGGTTCCTCCATTCCCTGTGCACCGCCGGCATCCTGCATCAGGGAACGTTCCGGCACCAGGCCGCCCGGGACTCCGTACTGGCCGACATGGACGGTCGTCGGCGCGCCGAGTTGCACCGGCGGGCCGCCTTCCTCGCGCACGAACGCGGCGCCGGTTCCGCGGTGATAGCCGAGCACCTGCGCCAGGCCCCGACCGTCGACAAGTCCTGGGCCGCGGCGGCCCTGGCGGACGCGGCCCGGGTGGCACTGCGCGACGGTGCGGTGGACCGCGGTCTGGAGCTGCTCGAGTGCGTATCCCGGCTACGGGCCGACCCGGTCCGCCGCAACGAGGTCACAGCGTTGCAGCTCCGGGCGCGCTGGCGGGTCAACCCGGCGATGGCGAGTGACCTGATCGGCCGGCTGCTGGCCGGCCACGACCGGGGCGAGTTGCGCGGCGCCGACGCGGTGGTCCTCGTCCGGGCGCTGCTCTGGCACGGTCGCTTCGAGGAGGCCCGGGCGGTGCTGGGCACGTTGTCCACGGCTGCCGACGGCGACGCCGAGACGCTCGCCGAGTTGGCCGTGCTGCGGCCGTGGCTCCGGGCCACCTACCCGACGTTGCGCGACGCGGTCGCACAGCCCCCGACGGAGGCGACGCTCCCGGTGACCACCCTGGCGTCCAGCCGGCTCAACGCCGTCACGCTGCTCGGCCGGGTGCTCGATCAGGGGCCGGCGCGGGAGACCGCGGCGGCCGCCCTGCGCATCCTGCGCGGCGTCCACCTGGACGAGATGACGCTGGACACCGCCGAATCGGCGCTGCTCGCCCTGGTCTACGGCGGGCGGGCCGCCGACGCGCTGCCCGGGTGCGACAGGTTCGTCGAGGAGGCTCGCCTCGGCTCCGCTCCCGCCCGCCAGGCCCGGCTCCTGTCGGTCCGCGCCGAGATCGCCGTGCGGCTCGGAGACCTGCGGGGCGCACAGGACCACGCCCGGGCCGCGCTCGATCTGATGCCGTCGAGGAACTGGGGAACCGGCCTCGGCGCGCCGCTGTCCAGCCTGATCCTGGCCGGCACGGCGATGGGGGAGTACCGGACGGTCCAGGGGTATCTCGAGGAACCGGTGCCCGACGGCATGTTCCAGACCCGGAGCGGCCTGCTCTACCTGCATGCCAGGGCGAGGTACAGCCTGGCGACCGGCCATCGGAAGCTCGCGCTCCGCGACCTCACCCGGTGCGGGGAGCTGACCGCCGAATGGGGCATCGACACCTCCGGCCTCGTCGCCTGGCGGAACGACGTCGCCGAGACGTACCTGGCCATGGGCCGTGCCGAACCCGCCGCCAAGCTGGTGAAGGAGCAGATCGACCGCTCGACCCACCTGCCGCGGGTCGCCGGCGTAGCGATGCGGCTGCTGGCCGCGACGACCGCCGCGCGGAAGCGGCCGACGGTGCTCCGGCGGTCGATCGACCTGCTGCAGCTCAGCGGCGACCGGTACGAACTCGCCCGCACGCTGGTCGACCTCACCGACGCGCACGAGGCGCTCGGGGAGTCCCGCCGGGCCGCGATCGCCAACCGGCAGGCTCGGAGACTGGCCCAGGAGTGCCAGGTCACCCTCGGCGGCGCGGAGTGCGACGACACTCCGGCCGCCCCGAGCACACCCAGCCTCGCCGAACTGCTGAGCGAGGCCGAGCGGCGGGTGGCGGAGCTGGCCGCGATCGGCTACACCAATCGCGAGATCTCCGACAAGCTCTACGTCACCCCGAGCACGGTCGAGCAGCACCTGACCCGCGTCTACCGCAAGCTCGGGGTGTCCAGCCGGTCGGAACTCGCGTCGCTCCTGGACACCGACGAGACGGACCGGCTGGTCATCGCTTGACACCCGGACGCGGGCGTGCCGCCTCTGGACCGTTCACGGCCCGCTTTCCACACTTCCGGCGTGCGATCCGGGGTGGGGCCGCCCCCGGCTCTCGCCGTCAGGGCCGTGTCAGCCGGCTCAGCGCCGACGGTCCCCACCCGGTCGGGTCGTCGCCGGGCGGCACCATCACCAGACCCTGCCAGAGCAGGAGGATGTCCAGCCACTCCGCCTCGGCCGGCGTCAGCGGCCGCTCGGACTGGTAGCCGGTGCGGAATTCCGCGTGCACCTCGGCCGGCACCGGCCCCCAGTTGTGGTAGCGCGTGCCGAGCAGGACCGACGCGCGGGCCAGCTCGACGAGTCGGTGCTCCCGCCGAGCCTCCTCGAAGTCGATGACCGCGACGATCTCACCGCGATCACACAGGACGTTGGCGGCGCGGAAATCGAAGTGCACCAGCTGCGGGGGAAGCCGGTCCGGGGGCGCGCCCGCGACCAGCCGGCGGAGCGTGTCGCGCGCCGCCGCCGGCAGATGGCCGGCGTGGGAGTCGAGCCAGCCGCCGATCCGGTTCCGCAGCGGCTTGGACGGGCCGGCGGGCTCGGGTATCCGATCGGCGTCCGGGTAGGCCGCCAGCGCGTCCTGCAGCCGGGCCAGAACGGCGCCGGCCGCCCGGACCTGGGCTGCGTCGGCGGTCTCCAGGAGGTCGCCCGCGACTTCGCGTTGCACGCCGAGGGAGACGCGGTCGACCTCGACCTGAAGGCGGCCGTCCCGCGCCGGAACCGGCGCCGACACCGGTAGCCCCCGGTCGCGGAGCCAATCCGTGAGACGGGCCGTCGCCGCCAGGCGCGGAAAACGCTCGGGCACCACCGACCACTTCGCAAGCAGCCGCCCGGACGGCGTGCCGACCCACGCCAGCGCGTTGCCGCCGCTCATCACGATCCGCTCGCAGGAGTCGATGCCGACGCCCCAGTGCTTGTCCAGCGTGTCGGCGACCCAGCCGCCGGCCGCCGGCCCGTCCCGGAAACCGAACCGTTCGTCCAACATGCGGTGGGGATCCTGCGGCTCCCACAACATCTCCACCACCGGCGCCTGCGAGGTGACCATGCGGCGTATCCCATCACATGACCCGGAGACCGGTTCGGCCCGTCGGGACCGATGAGTTCGCCTCGCCGGGGTGGTCTACACCGTCATGAGTCGACGAGACGAAGGGGGACCTGTGATGCGCAGGCGATCATTGTTGGCCGGTGCCGGTGCGGCCGGGGTGGCGGGGCTGACGGCCGGCGTCGTGCCGGGTGGGCCGGCGGGAGCCTCGGCCGGTGGGTCGTGGCGGGCAGGGCTCGCCGAGCTGCGCGCGGCGATGGCGGCCCGGGTCGGACGCGGTGACCTGGTCGGCGTCGTGTACCTGGTCGCGCATCGTGGACGGGTGCACGTCGAGACGATCGGCACGACGTCGCTCGGCGGGGGCCGGGCGATCGATCGGGGTACGCCGTTCCGGCTGGCCTCGTTGACCAAGCCGGTGATCGCGGCGGCCACGATGATGCTGGTGGAGGATGGCCGGCTGGCACTGGACGAGCCGATCGACCGGCTCCTGCCGGAACTCGCCGGCCGGCGGGTACTCGCCCGCGTCGACGGTCCGCTCGAGCAGACCCTCCCGGCGGTACGGCCGATCACGGTGGAGGACCTGCTGACCTTCCGGATGGGTCACGGCCTGATCTTCGAGCCGAGTTTCCAGCCGCCGTACCCGGTCATCACCGCCGCCGATCGGCTGCAGCTCACCCTGGCGGAGCCGGACCCGCGTACGCCGCACACCCCGGACGAGTGGATCCGGCGGTTCGCCACCCTGCCGTTGATGTACCAGCCCGGGCAGCGCTGGCAGTACAACACCGGTTCGCTGGTGCTCGGTGTGCTGCTCGAGCGGGCCGCCGGCCGGCCGCTCGCGGAGTTCCTGCGCCGGCGGCTGTTCGGTCCGCTCGGCATGCGGCACACCGGTTTCTGGCTGCCCCGGGCCGAGGCGGCGCGCCTGCCCGGCCTGTACGCGGCCAACCCGCAGACCGGGCAGCTGGAGCTGCAACCCCGGTCCACCCCCGCCGAGTGGTCTCGGCCGCCGGCGTTCCCGTCCGGCGCCGCGGGCCTGGCCTCGACGGTCGACGACTACTTCGCGTTCGGCCGGTTCCTGCTGACCGGCGGCGTCCACGGTGGCCGGCGCCTGCTGTCGGCGGAGTCGGTCCGGCGGCTGACCACGAACCACCTCACCGCGCAGCAGATCGCCGATGCGGGCCCCTTCCCGCTCGCCGGGCACGGCTGGGGCTACGGCATGGCGGTCAGCGTCACCCCGGACGAGGTCTCCGGTCCGGGCCGCTACGGCTGGGACGGCGGGTACGGCACCACCTGGTTCAACGACCCGCACCGGGACCTGACCGCGATCGCGCTGACCCAGACCGTCGACTTCCTGTTCAACGGCGCCCGCGAGGAGTTCCAGCGCCTGGCGGCCGCCGCCGTCGAGAAATAGCGCGATTCGAGAGCCGATGGCCTGCCGAATATTGATCGTCTTCTCACGCTGTAGGGTTTCCGACATATTCGGGTGGCGACGGTCTTCGCAGACTCCACCATGATGTCAGCTATGCCGTTGGAGCTTCGGTGACTCTCGCATTTCAGGCGGGGAAGGCCCTGCACAAGGGCAACCCGGCGGGTGTCATGGCGATAGAACACGCCGAACTCTTGGAGCGGATCTATATGCTCACGGACCGGTTGGAGATCCACGAACTGGAGCTGCAGAACATTCGAAGCACTCTGGAGGCGGCGTTCGGGCCGGCGCCGCCGTACAGCGACGACGTGAAAATCATCTTTGATATCGGCGACCGATCGGTCGACGATCAGGTCGCGGAGGAGCACGTCACCGCCGCGCATCACGGCAATGTCGTGCACTGGTACGCATTCGAGGGATTCAGCCGGGGACGGGACCAGGCGTTCCAGTTCCGCGAAGTCCTCGTACATCTCACCCGCGCACGCGAGGTCGGCCACGAGCGGGTGACGGCCGTCGAACTGACGACCGCGGCGGCGCCACGCGCCCTCATCACGTTCACTCCACCCCACGAGCGCGTGCTCTGGGAGGTGCGGTACCGCTGCCCCGGCTATTGGGACAAGCTCCGTCAAGCGGGCGGTCAGCGGTTCGAATGGGTACCGCCACCGGTCGGGCCCGGGGAGACCAAGGGACGGCGCAGCGTGGTGCGGGCCGTCACGTTCGTCTTCCGCGTCCCCGCGACCCTCGGCACACTCGAGGCATTCGATCTGCCCAGGGGTGCCAGCTTCCGCCGGGCCGCAACCGACGCGCACGGCAGTACGTACCGGATCGACATCAGAGACATCTCCGCGCTTCTCGGTCCGCCGGCCACGGCCATCGATCCCATCCGGTGGTATCTGGAACTGAAGTCGGCGGACGCGCCATGAGCGGGCGCGCCGGCCCGGCACATCACCTGCTCGACATCCTGGCCGCGGTCGCGCCGCTCAGGACGTGGGGTTCGGCGGCCGTCATCGCGATCCTCAGCAGCGCCATCGCCTACAACGCGGGTGCCGGCTGGGCGTCGAGTGCGCTGATCTTCGCCCTGCTCCTCCTGGCCATCCCGCTGCTGCTTCGCAGAGGTGGCCGCGACGCCCCGGTCGACCGGGACCCCGCATGGGCCCGGCATCGCCGTGCCGTGTCCCCGGTGATGCCGGCCGACCTGTCGCCGGTCGACCGTGCCGCAGCGGATCGGGCGGCCCATGACGAAGAGTTCGACGAAGACCTGGAGCTGACCGTATGGGTCGGCGAGAACGCGGCCGGTGATCGCGTCGAAGAGACCCGCCTGACCAGACCGCACCATGCGATCAACGGGCGCGCGCTCACTCTGGTCTCGCCCTATGTGGAGCCGGACGCCCGCCCCGCGCCGGTCGTCCCCGAGCTGTCGTTCGATACCGAGGCGGTTCGCGCGCACTGGCAACACACCACGGTCCCCGGTCGGGGAGTGGTGCTGTTCGACGCGCCGGTATCGGCGCGTCCGCTGCGGTGGATCGTGTCCTACGGCGTGCCGGGAGGGCTCTGGAACCCGCTGCGCTGCATCGGGCTCGACGTATTCCGATACGACGTCCGGCAGTTCCAGATCGGAAACTTTGCCGTACGATTCATCGTCCACGGCAGCGCACACAAGGTCTTCATCCAGGAACGCAACGGGCGCGGCAGGGTCACCGGTTATGACCGAGATCCCGATGGGAGCACGGTCGTGACGTGGACGAGCGACTACCCCGCGGCAGCCGTCCTCTACGAGTGGGACCTGCGCGTCGTCTGGCGCGATTAGCCGGCCGCCGGCCGGATACTGTGGCCCGACCGGCGACGCGCCCGCTTTCGTGCGTTCGGTCACCTCGAAGGTGATTCTCCCTGGATCGGGCCGGCTCAGCCCGTGAACGCTTCTCGCCTGCACTCCTGGAACGCCGGTGAGCCGGCGTCACCGTTGGGTCCGACCTCGGTGAGGCCGAACTGGCCGGTTTCCGGGTCGGCCGGGGTCAGCTGGTAGCCCGCCGCCTTGGCGCACTGGTACCACTGGCGCTGGTTGTCCCGGTACTCCGCCAGGTTGGTGCGTCGCTGGTGCTCGTCGAACGCCTCGGGCTGCTTGGGCAGGCACACCTTCAGGGCGGCCCTGCCCTTCGGATCTTCGGCCGCGATCCCGCCCTTCTCGATCAGGTGCTGCCCGCTGTTCCGGTAGGCCGGGCCGGCGTTCTGGACCATGCAGTCCTCCCAGGGCTTGGTCATGGCCTTCTTGTCGTCCGGGGTGGCATCGAAGGCGAACACCGGCCGCTGGCCGGCGCTCTGCGGCGACGCGGTCACCGGCGGCGGCTGCGACTGCAGCGTGGCCACCGGAGGCGTTTCGGAGTTTCCGCCGGAGCAGCCGGCGAGAAGGACGGCGAGTCCGGTGATCACGATCGCGAAGCGGCTCAGCCGCGCTCTGCTAGACATGGCGGGCACTGAAACATACGGATGTTAGGAGCCTGCTAGGTGTTCCTGCCGCTCGGCGTATTCGTCGACCGGGCGGTGGGGGAGGACCACGGTGAAGGTCGTTCCCGTGTCGGGTGTGCTGCCGACGGTGATCGTGCCGCCGTGCGCCTCGGCGATCTGCCGGGCGATCGGCAGGCCCAGCCCGCTTCCGCCGGTGCTCCGGCTGCGCGAACCGTCGGCCCGCCAGAACCGGTCGAAGACCTTCGGCAGATCGCCGGGTGCGATGCCGACGCCGGTGTCGGCGACCGCGATCGTGAGCGATCCGGCCGCCATCGCGGTCCGGACCGTCACGGTGCCGCCGGGCGGCGTGTGCCGGATCGCGTTGGCCAGCAGGTTGCCGATCAGCTGGCGCAGGCGAACCGGGTCGGCGATCACCTCGGGGTCGCCCGCGTGCTCGGTGATCAGCCGTACCCGGGCCGCCGCGGCGTTCGGCCGGTGAGCGTCGACGACCTGGCCGACGGCGTCGCCGAGGAAGAGCGCTTCGGGATGCATGCGCAGCGTGCCCGCGTCGGCGGCGGCGAGGTCACGCAGGTCGTCGACGATGTGTTGCAGTTGTGCGGTCTCGTTCTGCAACAGGGTGAGTAGCGGTTCGTCGACGGTGGCCAGACCGTCGCGGACCGCGGACAGCCAGGTGCGGATGTTGGTCAGCGGATTGCGCAGCTCGTGCGCCACGTCGTTGACCATGGCCTGGCGCAGGTGCTCGGACCGTTCGCGGCGCTCGGCCAGGTCGTTCAGTGCAGTCGCGAGGTAGCCGATCTCGTCGCGCCCGCCGACCGGTACCCGGAGGCGGTCGTCCGGACGCCGGGCGGCCTCGGTGAGCGCACTTAGCGGGCGGGTCAGGCGGCGGCCCACGGTGATGGTGAGCAGGCCGACGAGCAGCAGCACCCCGGCGGTGGCGGCCCCGGTGCGCAGCACTCCGTCGCGGGACAGCGGGAGGACCCGCCGGGCGGTGGGACCGGCCGGGTCGGTGACGAACAGCAGGGCGGGTGGGGCGGCGTACGGCTCGAGCTGGGTACGCCGCGCCTGATCGAGGCAGCCGGCGGCGCGCGCCGTGCGGTCCATGATGGACAGACCGGTGACCGGGTCGGGGACCGTGACGGTGAGGTCGGGCGCGAGCCGCACCCGGTCCGGATTCCGTTCGCCGGCGCAGGCGGCGACGAGCTTTCGCAGCGCCGCCAGCAGACGCTTCTCGGTCCGGGTCGGGTCGGGGATGAGCAGACACGAGTACGGCTCCTTGCCCAGCATGGTGATGGCCAGCCGGGGGCGGCCGTGTGGCCCGACGACGACCTGTCCCTCGGTGCCGTAGCTGCGCAGGCACGCCAGCGACTGGGTCACCTGGTCGCGGATCCGTCGCTGCTCGGCCGGTGGCAGCTCGAACGGGCCCAGGAGCCGGGTGTCGATGCGATCGGTACGCCCGGTGAGCCCGAGATCCACCCAGAGCGGGTCGACGGTGGCCGACGGACGGGCGGTCGCCAGCGACGGGCCGGTCATCGAGTCCGCGATCACCTGCCGGTCCGCGGTCATCAGGGTGATCCGGCGGTTCAGCTGTGACGCGCGAGCGATGACCAGCGGCCGCACGCCGGACCAGTCGCGGTGGGTCGCGGCGTACCCCAGCATGTCGTCGTAGACGCGCTTGTCGTCGCTCAGCGACCGGCCGATCTGCTGTTCGATGGTCCGCGACGTGAACTGCGCAGCGATCCACGAGGTGGCCAGGACGGCGGCGACGGCGATGGTCAGGGACGCGACCAGCAGCCGGAAGGTCAGGCTCCGGTGCACCGGCACGCGCGGTGCGTCCATCAGGCGGTCCCGGCAGTGAGTTTGTATCCGACGCCGTAGACGGTGACCAGCCGGGACGGCCGGCGAGGGTCGGGTTCGATCTTGCGGCGCAGGTTGAGTACGTGGACGTCGATGCTGCGCTCCACCGAGTCGCGTTCCACGCCGTTGGTGTGCTTGAGGAGTTGGGCGCGGGTGAAGACCCGTTCGGGCTCCTCGGCCATCGCGGCGAGAAGGGCGAACTCTCCGCGCGTGCATTCCACCTGACGCCCGTCGACCCGCACCTCATGGCGGGACACGTCGACGCTGAGCCCGCCGAGCTGCAGCAGACCGGCTTCGGTGCTGTCCCGGCCGGCGCCGCGGCGCAGCAGTGCCCGGGTCCGCGCCAGCAGTTCCCGCGGACTGTACGGCTTCGTCAGATAGTCGTCGGCCCCTCCGGCGAATCCGGCCAGCATGTCGTCCTCGCCGGAGCGGGCCGTCAACATCAGGATGGGGACGTCGGATTTCTCCCGCAGAATCCGGGTCAGGCTCAGCCCGTCCAGGCCCGGCATCATCACGTCGAGAACGAGCAGGTCCGGTGGACGGCGCCGGACCTCGTCGAGCGCGGCCCTGCCGTCGTGCACCACGACCGTGTGGTGTCCCTCGGCGGCGAGGTATCTCCGCAGCCCCTCGGCCTGGCCCGGGTCATCCTCGGCGACCAGCAGATACGCGCACACGCGACGACTATAGGTGCCGACGATCATGGCGGCGGCAAAGCTAACAGGTTCCTAAAGGCGGGTACCCCGCTATCGTGGGGCGATGAACCGACCCCGGACGGTCGTCCTCAACGGTGATCTCGGCAGCGGGAAGACGACCGTGTCGGTGCTGCTCGCGGAGCGCCTCGGGGTACGCCGGGTCAGCATCGGTGATCTCTACCGCCGGATGGCGGCGGAGCACGGCATGACCGCACTTCAGTTCAACCTGCACTCGGAGCTGGACGACAAGGTCGACCACTACATCGATCAGCTTCAGCACGACATCGCGGCCTCGGCCGAACGCCTGGTGGTGGACAGCAGACTCGCCTGGCACTTCTTCACCGACGCGGTCAAGGTGCACCTCGTCGTCGATCCGGTCGTGGCGGCGCGACGGGTGCTCGCCCGGCCGGGTGACGCGGTGGAGAACTATCGCAGCGTCGAGGAGGCCGGCGGCGACCTCGCCAGGCGCAGCGACAGCGAACGGCAGCGGTTCCTGGCGCGGTACGGCGTCGACAAGGCCGATCTGCGCAACTACGACCTGGTCTGCGACACCACCAGGGCGAGCCCGGCGGAGGTCGTCGCGCGGATCGTCGACACGCTCGAGACGCCCGCCGCCCGTCCGGCGCCGGTGTGCCACCTCGATCCGGACCGCGTGCGCCCGGGCGCGGAGGCCGGTGACGACGGCGAGATCGTGGTGCGCCACCAGGCGCCGCACTTCGTCGCCGTACGCGGACACCGGCGGTTGGACGCCGCGGTGCGGGCCGGCGAGACCTTGACCCCGATGGTGCTGGCCGGCGACCGCTGACCCCACCGCCGCAGCCGCCCCGGGCCAGCTGGACCCCTATGTAGGAAAAGTTGCTAGGGCTATGTAGCGTATGTCCTCATGGCGTCACCACTACGAATGACCGCCGCCGTGGCGGGGGTCCTGCAGGCGTTCCTGGCCGAGCCCGGCACCGAGCGGTACGGCCTCGACATCATGCAGGCGACCGGCTACCCGAGCGGCACCGTCTACCCGATCCTCATGCGCCTGCAGCGAGCCGGCTGGCTGGCCGGACACTGGGAGGACATCGACCCGGCGGCGGCCGGCCGCCCGGCGCGGCGCTGGTACCTGCTGACGCCGGACGGTGCCACGACGGCCCGCACCGAGCTGGCCGCGTACCGGCAGCGGTTCGCGGTGACCGGCCCCGCCGTGCCGGGGAGGCCGACATGGGCCTCCTGACCCACCTGACCGGCGCCTGCCTGCGTGCGGCGGCCCGGCGCTGGCCCGCCGACCTCCGCGATGACGTCGCCCGGGAGTGGGCGGCCGAACTCGGTGCCCTGGAGCGGCAGGGCGGCACCGGCTGGCGCCGCGTGACCTTCGCGGTCAGCCTGGCGGTCACGCCGCTGTCGTCCGACGAGAACGGCGCGCCGCGCGGCGGGTGGGAGTGGATGCGCGCGGGCCTGACGCTGCGGTCGGCATCGCGGCTCCTGGTCGCCGGCGGTTTCGGGCTCGGCATCGCGATCACCGTGGCGATGGCGATCGGCAATCTGATCGACTACGGCGCCTACCCCGACGACACCGCCTGGCTGCTGGTCAGGACGCTGATGTCGGCCGTGACGGCCGCCCTGATGACGGGCTATGCCGTCGTGGCCGGCCGGTGGGCCGGTGCGCGCGCGGCGCGGGAGCCCGGCCCGGCCGGCAGCCTCGGCCTCGCCGCCACCGCGGTGGTGCCGTTCACCGTGCTGCTCCCCTTCTTCCTCGCCGTGCGCACCGAGCCGGTGCCCTCCCTGGTCCTGCTGGTGACGGCGCTGTGGACGATGGTGAGCCTGGCGCTGGTGGCGGTCACCGTCCGGGCGGCCGCCACCGGCCGGCGCACCCGGACCCGAGTGCTGACCTGGGCCGGTGTCCCGCTGGTCGCGGTGCTGTCCGGCGTCCCGCTGCCGGTCGGGGGCGGGTCCGGGGTTCCGGCCGATCAGGTCGCCCGCCTGGCCGAGGTGGCGTGCTTCGTGCTGCCCTGGACGGTGTGCGCGGTGGTGTTCGCCCGGACGGCGGTCCGGCGCTGGTCGGCACCCGTGGCAGCGGTGGCACCGCAGCCCGGGTCGCGGGCCTCGTACCCGGTGCGCGGTGTGCCGGCCTGGCGGCACCTGACCCCGCAGCGCGTCCTGCTGTCCGCCCTCGCCGCGGTCGCGGCGGCGGTGTGGGCGGTGGGCGTGACGGTGTGGCAGCCACTGAGCGAGCCGGCCCATGTCGCCGACGCCACCGGCGAGAACAACACCTACTGGGCCCGGGAGCTGCGCTGGGGTGCGCTCGTCGCGGTGGTCCTGCTGCTTGTCGTGTACGTCCGCGGCGACCGCCGGGCGACCCGCGGCGTGCTGCTCGGGGGCGCCGCCTGGCTCGCGATCGACATCCAGCTCGACCGGATCGACCCGGCCTCCGGGACCGTCGCGCTCGCGATCACCGCCGCCGTGGCCGCGATCGCCGCCTGCGCCGCCGCCGGTGCGGTGGCCGCCGTGCCCCGTCCTCAGGTGCTGCTCACCGTCGCCACGGTCGCGGGCGTCATGTCGTTCCTGGCCACGGCCACCGAGTCGCCGACCGACGTGGAGCCGCAACTCAACCTCGGCAGCGCGATCGTCGGCTCGCTGCTCGCCGCGGTGGCGGTCGCCGCGGCGGTGGGTGCGGCCGGGTCCGTCAGCCGGACCCGCGCCGTCGCGGGCCTGGCGGCCGGCGTTGCCGCGGCGGCGGTCCCGTCGCTGTTGCGGCTTCGCTACCCGCAGCCGAGCGACGTCCGCCTCTACGCCATCCTGCTCTTCGCCGCGGTGCTGCTGCTCACCGTCGTCGTCCTCGCCGGCCCCCGGCCGCGGGCCGCCCGGCAATGGCTGCGCTACCCGTTCGCGTTCGTCGTCGGCGCGGTCACCGTTCCGCTGATGCTGTTCCCGCTCGTGGTCATGGCCATCGCCCTGCCGGTCGGCCGGCTGTTCACCGCCCTGGCCGGCAATCCTCCGATCCACGGCGCCGACACGGACGCGGTCACCGTCCTTCTGGCGGTGCCGATCGGGTGGGCCCTGGGCCGCCTGTTGCGGAATGCGGCGTTCGGCCGGCGGTTGTTCCCGCAGGCACCGCGCCCGATCGGCCCGGCACCGGTCCCGGTCCTCGTCCCGCCCGACCGGGCGTCCTGACGCCGGCGCCGGTCAGCGCGTGCACTCCAGGTCGACATAGACGATGAGCGGCCAGGAGTCGACGACGTTGATCTCGTGACAGTCGGCGTTCCCGAAGCCGGCGTCCCGGGCCTGGGCCAGGGCGTCCGCGCGCGCGTAGTGATAGGCGATCTCCGGTCCGAAGCCGCTGTGCCCCTCGCCGCGGAACACCTGGGTGTCCGCGGCCCGCGCGGCGGTCGTACCGGAGATCAGTACGGCGGCGGCGAAGACACCGACCGCGAGCATTCGACGAACCATGAGAAGAGATTAACCATGATCGATACCTTGCGCACGGCGAGCCGGCCGCGTCGCCGTTCTCCACCGCACCGGCATGCGGTCCACGCGGGCCCGGCGTCGCGGTCGCCCTATCGCACGTAGTGCCGCAGCCGCACCGCCTCACCGCGCGGACCGCTCCAGCCGGCAGTCGTGGTGTGCGTGTACCGCCATCCCGTGGCCTCGGAGAACGCGGCCGCCGGGGAGTCCGGCCGGTCGATGACGTGGAGGATCAGCCGGCCGCCGGCCCACACGCTGACGTGGTCCAGCAGAGCACTGGCGACCCGCAGGCGCCGGGCCGCGGGCGCCACGAACAAGCGGGTGACCTCCCGGCCGTTCTGGACGGCGACATGCCCGTCGATCACGCCGGGTGAGCTCTGGGCCACCCAGGCCTGGTCGAGCTGCGGGCGGTCCAGCCAGGCCCGGGGATCCGACGGCCACTTCATCGGATAGCCGTCGGCCAGGCGTACCTCCCGGAGCACTTCCACGCACTGGTCGAGATCCTCCGACCGCCGGGCGCGGATGGTCAGGGGCCGGATCGTCAGGTCACTCACCTGAGCATCATGAACCAACGCCGGCTGATCTCACGAAACGGCCGGTGCGGCGGCGCGGTCCGGTCGCCGTGGCCGTAATCGGCTCGCCGCCGGGCGAGCCGAGCGCGAGACTGCACGGATGCTGCTGACGATCGCCGGTTCGAGTTGCTCCGGAAAGACGACGGCCGCCCGCGCATGTGCGTCGATCGACGGGCTGGTCGTCCACGACTTCGACGAGATCGGAGTCCCGAGCGGCGCGGACCGGCAATGGCGCCATCGCAGCACGGAGGAGTGGATCAGGCGCGTCCTGCGGTACCAGAGCGACGGCGTCGACGTCCTGCTGACCGGTCAGTCGCCCCTGGGTGAGGTGCTGGCGAGCCCGTCCGCGACCGCGCTCACCGGCATCGCGGCCTGCCTGCTGGACGTCGACGACGAGGTGCGCCTGCGCCGGCTCGACGAGCGCGATCCGGGAAAGTGGAGTCCGGCCGAGAAACGGGCCTTCCTCGGCTGGGCGCGGTGGCTTCGCGGGCACGCCCACGATCCCCGGCATCTGCCGGAGGCGATCACCGACGGCTGGGAACCGATGCGGTGGGACCGGTGGATCGGCTGGACCGGCGCCGATCCCCGGTGGGCGGTCAGGGTCATCGACACCACGGGACGCACGAGGGAGCAGACCGCGGCGGACATCCGGCACTGGGTGGCCGATGCGCGCGCGGAGTTCGCTTCCGGACGACTCGGACTCGCGGGCGACTGGGCCACCACGCCGGTGCCCTCCGGCTGACGTCCGCTCACCGGCCGGGCGCGGTGAACGGGGTGCCGCGTCGCCGTGCCCGGCAAGTCGTTCCGGCCTTTCCCGGGTCGACGTCCAGCCGGTTCAGGGAATGGTGTGCGGCAGGTCGCGGGCCCGGGCGACGCGGTGCTTCCAGGCCGCCCGGACGGCGTCGATCTCGGTGCGGTGTTGCCGCTCCCAGACGCGAAGCCGTGGTGCCAGGAGCGTCATGGCGATCCGGTACGCCGGGAGCCGGCAGTCCACGTCGGCGTCGAAGGCGGCCTCGATCTGCTTGACACCGCGGGTCCACGCCGGGGCGGGCGGGCGACCCTCGACGGGCGCGTCCCGGTACGAGATCCGCGGCGCGAAGAGGAAGTCGGTGCGCTCGGTGACGTCGTGGCCGTACCGGTCCCGCATGCACGCCCGGTACGGCCGCATCGCCGCGATCACGGCCGGGTCGCGTGCCACGACATCGAGCAGACCGCGGAAGCCGGAAAGCTGGTACACGCCCTGCGGCGGATCGATGTCGGAGTACGGCCGGTGCTGGTACGCCGCGGTGCACCTGTTGCGGGCCGCCACCTCGGCCGGCCGGGTCGGCCCCGGCGGAGGATCGTGCAGCCCCGCTCGGGCGAAGCGGGCCGCGGCGAGCTCGTTGCGGACGGCTCGCCGGCCCCGGTCGGTGATCGAGTCGAACACCGACCCGCGGCCGGAGCCGAATCCGAGGTCGGCGTCGGTGAAACCGTCGTAGTGGCTCAGGAACGGCCGGATCCGGTACGGCATGCCGGCCGCTCGCATGCAGGTCGCCACACCGCCTTCGACGCGGTGGTAGTTGAGCAGTTCGGACGCTTGCAGCTCCTCGCGATTGCCGGCAATGCGTACGTGCAGCGCGTCCAACCGCGCGGCCGTGGCCGCGAGGTCCATCTGCTCGGGTGAGCCGCGCACGGGCACCGGCGAGACCACCAGCAGGGCGACCGCCAACCAGGCCGGCACCAGGGCCCACTTTCTCCTCATGAACGGCAGAACGATCCGGTCCGTGGATGATGACGCACCGAGAGCGCGAAGGCGGTCCGTTCCGGCAGGCGGCCCGTCAGGACGCCGGCGGGTCCGCCGGCCTGGCCCGCTGTGGGTGGATCGTCTCGTGCCGGGCCAGCATCGCCACGAACTCGGCGATCTTCCGGCTGCGCGTCTCGGCCCGTTTGACGGCATTGACCCGGCCGATGAGGGAGAAGCGGTTCGACCTGGTGAGCACGTCGAACATCGCCTGCGCCGCCGGGTCGGCGGCGATCGCGGCGCTCAGGTCGGCCGGCACCTCCGCCTCCGACGACGGCGCATAGGCGGCCGACCACCGCCCGTCGGCCTTCGCGGCGTCGACCGCGGCGCGACCGGCGGGCAGCATCAGGCCGGCCGCCTCCAGCCGGGCCACGTTGGCGACATTGCGCTGGGACCAGACGCTGCGCGGCCGGCGCGGGGTGAACCGCCGCCAGGAACTCTCGTCGTCGCGCTTGCGGGCCTGCCCGTCGATCCAGCCGAAGCACAGGACCTCGTCCACCGCCTGCTGCCAGGTCAGCGTGGTGACCGAGCCGCCCTTCCTGGTCAGAGCGAGCCACACGCCAGGAGAAGTGGTGTGGTTCTCCAGCAGCCACGCGCGCAGCGCCACGCCGTCGGCCACGATCAACTCGTCCAGTTCGGTTCCTGCCACCACCGCAGGCTAGCCGAGTGATCAGATACGGAGTCGTCGAACCGGGTGGAGGTCGGCCGGCCCTGCGGATGTCGTACACGGTGTCCGTCGGGCCGCATCCCGCCGTGCAACCGTGGCGCCTTGCGGTTTGCTGAAGGAGGCGGTCGGCATGGACCGTGCAGCGCAGGTCGACATCGTTTCCGGTGACACGGTGCGTGTCGTGCTGGCCGGAACGGTGCTGATGGTGCGACAGGCCGACGTGTTGTCGCAGGTGGAGCGGACCATGAAGGCCGTGCCCTGTAGGGAGGTGCAGGTCGATCTGACGGAGGTCACGGCGCTGGACTCCTCGGGGGTCGCGCTGCTCATCCTCACCCGCCGGTTGGCGCACCGGTCCGGTGTCGACTTCCGCGTGCGGGGAGCGAGCCCGGAGATTCTGCAGCATCTGCACCTGGTCGGCCTGACCGCGCTGTTCGGCCTGCGGCCGCTCGACGGCGGCGACAGGTCGGCTTCCGTCGTGGCCGGGTCCACGTCTGATCCGGCCGGGACCACCGTTACCATCCTGGACGAACCGTTCGACCGGCAGTGCGTCGGCGCGATCCGGGGCCGCCTGTCCAGCTACGCAACGAGCTGCGGCTTGTCCGGGTTCGACCGCTACCGACTGCTGCTCGCCGCCACCGAGATCATGGCCAACGCGGTCAACCACGGCGGCGGGCGAGGCTCGATCAGGGCCGAGCACCGGGGGGACCGGATGGTCCTCCGGATCACCGACCACGGTCCCGGCATCCCGCGTCGGCACCGGACCGAGCGTCCTCGTCCACGCCCCGGCCGGGTCGGCTCGTCCGGCCTGTGGCTGGCCCGTCACCTGTGCGAGCAGGTGAGCATCGACACCGGGCCCGCCGGCACGACCGTGGTGCTGACGTACGCCTTGCCGCCGCGCGTCGAGTAGAACAGGACGCACGCCATGAATTCCGCTCCCGTCACCCGATACCGTACGGGCGATCCGGACGTCGCCGGCGACGCCGAGACACCGCCGGCCGCGCCGGACTTCCTGCTGGCCGCGTACCGGATGCTCGGACAGTCGCTCAGCTTGCAACGCAATGCCCATGCGGCGGTCTGGCTGCCGGTTCCCGTACTCGCCGATGCGGTGGCGCTGATCCTGACCACCGGGCCGGGTCAGGCGCAATGGTGGATGACGGACGGCGGCACGGCGGTGGACGACCCGGACCGGATACCAGTCCGATGGGCGGACACGGCGCCGGCCGACCTGCCGGACTGGATCCGAACCGCGCTCGCTGACGCGGAGGGGCCCTGGGTACGGCCGGTGGACTCCGGACCGTGGGTGATGCCCGACGGCACGAAACGCGACGGGCACGGGGTGGCCGTCCGGCTGCTGACCGATCACCTCTTCCCGGGCGTGCTGCTGCTGTTCCGGGAAGCGGATCGCCCGGTCTTCGACGCCGCCGATCACTCCCTTGCCGCCCGGTACGCCGAGCCGGTCAGCCGCGCCGTGACGGCGGCCCGGCTCTACCGGGATCAGGCCCAGGTCGCCGACACCCTGCGCGCTGCGCTGCGGCCGACCCCGTTGCCGTCCGTCGCCGGCCTCGACATGGCGATGGTGTACCGGCCGGCCCGTGAGGCGATGCAGATCAGCGGCGACATCGTGCACGTCGAGCCGATGCCCGACGGCGGTGCCCTCTGCGCCGTCGGCGACGTCTGCGGCAAGGGGGTCGACGCGGCGATGGCCGGCGGCCGGCTGCGGCTTTCGCTGGGAGTCCTGCGCCGGATCACCGGCCAGCCCTTGGACATCCTCGCCGTGCTCAACGAAGCGTCCTTCGACGCCTGCGGCGTGGCGGCGACCCAGTTCACCACGGCGGTCGTGGGCTCGGTGCGGAGGGCGCCCGAAGGCGGCGCGCTCCTGCGGCTCGCGGCCGGCGGCCACCTCCCGCCCCTGGTGATCCGGCGGACCGGCGCGGTGGAGGCGGTACACGTCGGCGGCATGATGCTCGGCGCCGACCTGCCGGGGCAGTTCACCGAGGTGGTCGTCTGGCTCGCCCCGGGCGAGACCTGCGTCATCTACACCGACGGGGTGACCGAGGCCCGCGGCCCGGCCGGCGCGGCGTTCGGTCAGGAACGGCTCGCCGCGCTGCTGGCCGACTACGCCGGCGTGCCGGCCGCCGTGCTGGCCGAACGCATCGAGCAATGCCTCGTCGACTGGCTGACCGGCGCCGACCACGACGACATCGCGCTTCTCGTCCTGCGGGCGCAGCCCGCCACGGCATCGTGCGGACCGGCATGACGACCACGACGGACCATCCCGCATGTTCCAACCTGCTGGGGTATCTCCTGACCGGCGACGAGCCGGCCGCCATCCGGCTGGTCCACCGTCTCATCGAAACGGGGGACAGCCACGAGGAGGTCCTGCTTCGCCTGATCGCGCCGGTCCAGGCGAGCATCGGTGAGCTGTGGGCACGGAACCGCCTGTCGGTGGCCGACGAACACGTGGCGAGCTACATCAGCGAGCGGGTGACCGCCGCCTGCGCCGCAACCGGTCCACCCGCGCGCCGACCGGACAAGCTGGTGGTCGCCTGCGCGGACGGCGAGTGGCACACCCTGCCGTCCCGGCTGCTCGCCGAGACCCTGCGGCTGCGCGGCTATTCGGTGAGCTTCCTCGGTGCCAGTGTCCCGGCCGCACACCTGGCGCTGTACCTGCAGCAGCATGAACCGGTCGCGGTGCTGCTCAGCATCTCGCTGTCCGTCCGGCTGCCGTCCGCCCGCCGATCGATACTGGCGGCCCGGCAGGCCGGTGTGCCGGTTCTGGGTGGCGGCCGGGGATTCGGCGACACGGCGCGGTGGGCGCACTGCCTCGGGGCCGACGCGTGGGCCGCGGACGCCGTCGAGGCCGCCGCCGTCCTGGCGGACTGGCCGCCGCGCCGGGCAGCCGGCACGATGCTCGACCACCTGGCCGACGGGGAGTACGCCCGGCTGACCACGCAGACGCCCGGCCTGGTCGAGAGTGCCCTGGACGTCCTGGAGCGACGATTCCGGCCGATGCGCGGCTACACCGGCTGGCAACGTGAGGCGACCGTGGAGGACCTGGGCCATATCGCGGCCTTCCTGGCTACCGCGGTCTACGTCGACGACGAGGCGTTGTTCGTCCACTTTGTAGGGTGGCTCACCGAGGTGCTGGCGGTCCGCCGCGTGCCGCCGGCCTCCGTCGATCTGGTCCTCGAACACCTGCAGGAGACGCTGGACGACCGGCCACGCACGGCGCGGGTGCTGGCCGCAGGCCGAGCGGCGCTGCAGACCCGCCGGTAGTACCGGTCTCGAGCACCGAACAGATTCCGGTGCCGAGCCGGGCGCGGCGGCTCACAACAGCGAACGCTCCCTCGCGCGGTCCACCGCCGCACGCCGGCGGTCCACCTCCAACTTGCGGTAGATCGATCGGAGATGAGCCTTGACGGTATTGACCGACACACCGAGTTCGCCGGCGATGTCGCGAGCGGTGAACATCGTCGGGAGGTAGCGCAGCACCTCCAACTCCCGCGCGCTGAGGTCGGCGGTGGCGCCCGGCGCGGTCGTACCCTCACCGGTCCCTGCCGCGTCTTTGCGCACGTCGGCCGCGAAGGCGGCGTATCGCTCGGTGGCCGGACTCCGCCGGGCGACGAGCCGAGCCACCTGCTCGGCGCCTACACTGACGAACGGCCGGCGCAGACCCTCCCGCTCGGCGAGCGCGAGAGCACCGGCGAGTGCGTCGACGGCACGGAGGCCGTGTCCCCGGGAATCGGCGATGAGCGCGGCCAACAGGCGGGCCTCGACCGTGGTCACGGTGGCCGGCAGCGGCTCCGGCGGACCGGCGAGGAGCCGCTCGGCCCGATGCAGATCGTGCGTCGCGAAGGCGGCCTGGGCCCGGCAGACCCGCTCGGCGAAGGTCAGGGAGGCCTTGCGGGTCAGTCGTGCGTACCGTTCCTCGACCGCCTCGGTCCGGCCCGCCGACAGGTCCACCTGCGACTCGATGAGCAGCAGCCACCGTTCGAGCACGGGTGCCTGGATCCTGGACCGGTGATACAGGCCTGCCTCGGACAGGATCGCCCGGGCGTCGTCGATCTCGTCCCGGGCCAGGGCGAGGACGGCCCGGCTGCCCAGCCACATCAGGTGCTGCGTGGTCTCGCGCCCGTGCTGACCGGCCTGCCGAGCCTGCCCGAGGAGAAGGTCCGCCGGACTCAACTCGCTGCGCAGGATGTGTGCCTGCGCGAGGGCCAGGTGCGCGGCCGCGGACTGGGGTGCGTGTGTCCACCCCCGGCGCTCGGCGAGGTCGCGCACCTCACCCGCCAGGCGGACGGCCTCCTGCACCGAACCGAACATGATCTCCAGCAGGGCGAGATGACCCACCGCACTGATCTCGACGAGCTCCATGCCCGACGCGCGTGCGGCGGTCGAGGCGTTCCACAGGAACTGCTCCGCGGTACGCGTCCGGCCCAGCCAGAGCAGCCCGACGCCCTTGTGGTGCAACGCCAGCACCCGGTACCGGCCGGCCGCGCGGATCTCGGGTACCTCCATCCGCGCCAGCCTGGCGAGCAGACGCGTGGCCTGAGCGACGACCGCCGGCATGTGGCCGCGCGCCAGGGACATCATCATCTCCAGCGCCGCAAGGGTGATCTCGACCGGCCGATGCTCGCGGTCCAGGCCGTCCGGCAGCAGTTGGCGCGCTCGCGCCAGCCGCTCGGACAACGCGTCCCAGTCGCCCGCGTCGAACAGCTGCAGGGCGTCGCACGCCATCAACTCGGCGGTCGAGGTCACCTCGGCCGCCGGAATGCTCCGGACCACGTTGACCAGGGCCGCCCGGTTCGCCGAGAGGATGAGCGGCGCGGCTTCGGCGACCACCAGACGCCCGACATAGGCCCAGTCCCGGGCCACGGCCGCGTGTCCGAGTGCCTCGAGGATCGAGCCGTGGGCCGCATGCCAGCGCGCCGCCCGCAGGTGCAGCTCGGGCACCATCCGCGGGTTCCAGAGCAGGAGGTGGTGCCGCAGCGCGTCCCGGAGCAGGTGGTGATACCGGAACCAGTGCGGCTTCGCGCCGAGCCGCACCACGAAGTCGTTGACCAGTTCCAGCTTCTCGAGGATCTGCTGGCCGCCGCTACCGTCGATGAGCGCGTCGGCCAGGTCGCCGCAGACGTGCTCGCACACGCTCGTGTACAGCAGGAACCACACGATCCGCCTGGGCTGCCGATCCAGGACCTCGTGCGCCAGGTACTCGTCCACCGAGCGCACATCGCCGGTGAAGTCGGCGATCTCCCGCGGCTGGCCCGGACCGGTCAGGAAGGCGGCCGCCATCTGCAACCCGGCCGGCCATCCCTCGGTTCGCTCCAGCAGCGCGGCCACGTCGGCACTGTCCAGATCAAGGTGGGGCCGGGTCAGCAACCGGGCGGCCTCGTCGGCGGTGAAGGCCAGATCCGGGGCCCGGATCTCGCTCAGCGCGCCCGTCAGCCGCCACCGGTGCAGGGGCAGACCGGGATCCGAGCGGCTGAGCAGGATCACGTGGAACCCCGCCGGCGGCTGGTCGAGCAGCTGACCCAGCTCGCGGAGGACCTGGGAGTCGTCGATCTCATGGAAGTCGTCGATGATCGCGACCGCCGGCCCGGACGGCCGTCGCAGCCATCGCGCCAAAGCCCGGACACGTTGGCCGGCGTCGGAAGGCACGGAGGTCAGCCCGGTGAGCGGATCGCCGTGCACCGTGCCGTCGATCTGCCGGATCGCGGTCATCACGGAGGACCAGAAGGACTGGACGTCGTTGCCGCTGCGATCGACCGTGAGCCACGCGCAGGGAAACGGCTTGCTCGCCGCCCACGTCGAGACCAGCACGGTCTTGCCCCAGCCGGCCCCGGCGCAGACGAGCGTGACCGGGACCTGTAAGGCCGCGTCGAGCAGCACGCTCAGCCTCGGCCGGTGGACCTGTGCCCGCAGCGTCCGAGGCCGGGACATCTTCGCGGTGTGGAACGGATCGAACAGCGGCGTGACGACCTGCCGGGTCATGCGGTGGCCCGGTCGCCCGGCCGGAGTCATGGACGCCTCCGGCCGGTTGGCGCTGTCACCGCTCTTCATGCCGCACCCCCGGCATCGAGTCGCACCCGGTCGCCGCAGCGGACTGCCCATCCCATCGCCTGCACGGCCACGACGAAGACACCGTCAGGCTTCCGTCCCGGGCACGGTGCGCCACGGCCACCGTCGTCCCGGGGGCCGCCTGTATCCCCCGCACCGTCCATCAGCGAACCACGCACCGGAACCGCTTGGCAACAGCTGGTCACCCTTGTCGACACTGACGCGAGAACGCCCAGGCACGTTCCGCGGGATGTCCGGCACGGGCGGGTCCGGCACGGGCGGGTCCGGAACTCGATGGCACCGCGGGTTCGGGCCGTGTGATGATCGACGCCGGGGCCGCTAGCTCAATCGGCAGAGCATCCGACTGAACAGCGCGTCCGCTCCCCGCCCACGCGGCCATGGGGGCGCTTCCTTCTCTTCTGACGGATCGGAGGGTTCGGGGTTCGAATCCCCGGCGGCCCACATGTACGAGAAGCTCATCATCCAGAAGACCCTGCGCGTCCCGGCCGGCGCCGGGGCGGCGGGCGACGGCGCGCCGGTCGCCCGGCAGCTGGATGCGGCGTTGCTCGACGCGGGGTTCTCGGCGTCGCGGGCCCTGCTGGACCACGTCGGCGCCCTGGCGCCGGAGCCGGCCATGGATCTCGCCGCCACCGTCGTCTCCGCGGTACGTGAACTCGTCGGCGACCATGTCCAGCACAACGTCTATTTCCTCGGCTTCCCGGACGAGGTGCCGGACACCGTGGAGTTCTGGACCGAGCGGCTGCGTGCGGCCGTGCTCACCGGCGGCGGCACGGCCACCGAGGAGCAACTGCGGGACGCGGTCGGGTCCGGCCGGGTCGACCTGCTCGGCCTGCCGGGGTACGGCACCTACCAGCACACGTACGACGAACTGCTGGCCGCGCACGACGATCTGGTCGCCGCCGCGGGCGACCGGGTAACCCTGCTGAGCCTCGGCGACACCGCCGAGGTGGAGGCGGAGCGTCTCTACCTCGCCCTGGCGGGCAGTACGACGCCGCACGGCGAGGCGGACCTGGCGATCCTCAGCGAACTCGCGGTCGCCTGCATGGACGGCGCGCAGCCGGCGGAGATCCCGGTGCGCGAGAACCGCGCCGTCCTCAACGGGGTCCGGCTCGTCCTCGGCCGTCCGCTGGTCGGGGTGGACAGCACGACCGACGTGCTGCGCCTGGCCTGCCAGGTCTCCGGCGGCGACGTCTCACTCGCGGCGGCCACGCGGTTCCGCGCGTTCCCGCGCCGGGAGCGGCGCGTCCTGCTGGCCGCGTTGCACGAGGTCGTCGCCGCGAACCCGGCCAAGCTGGGCGACGTCGCCCGTCACGCGGAGCGGTGGAAGCGGCTCGGCGAGCGGTTGCACCCGCACGAGTACGCCGCATGGCCGTACGCACAGCAGGTGTTCGCGGTGGCGCGCGGCGAGCGGCGGGTACGGAACCTGGCCGGCCGTGCGGAGGAGGCGCTGCGCGCCGGGGCCGTCGGTCCGGCCGCGTCCGTGCTGTCGGCCGCGCCGGGCATGCTGTTGCGGTCCGCGGACCGGCTCCTGCGGCTGGCACCGGCGGAGGAGCGGGCCACCGTGGTCGCCGCGGTCCACGGGGCGCTGGGCTCGGCGTCCGGCCGCGTGCTCTGCTCGCTGCGGGAGCACGTCGCCAACCGGCTGGCGCCCGCATCGGCCCGCTTGTACGCGAGCCGTGCGCGCACCGCGTGGGTCGGGCCGGACCGGCGGCCGCCGCTGCCGGCCGACCTGGTGGCCGAGCTGTCGTCGCTGCTCGACGCGGAGATCGGTACCCGGCTGCCGCAGCCCGAATTCCCGCTGCTGGTGGACCCGGAGATCCTCGACGTCGCGCTGCCGTTGTCCGGCAAGGCCGCCGAAGGTGGCTTCCGGGTCCTGCCGCGAGGCTCGCGGGCGACGGTACCGGGTGAGCTCCTGCGCTTCTTCACCTACTGGCGGCAGTCGAGCCGTCGCACCGACTACGACCTCTCGGTGCTGTTGCTCGACGACGACTTCGACGCCGCCGGCCAGGTGTCCTGGACGAACTACCGCCAGGACGGCGCCGCGTACTCCGGCGACCTCACCGAGGCGCCGGACGGCGCGACCGAGTTCATCGACGTGCCGCTGACGGTCGGCGCCCGCTATGTCGTTCCGCAGGTCAACATCTACTCCGGTGAGTCGTTCGACGAGGTCGCCGAGTCGATGTTCGGCTACCAGACCCGCACCCGGGATCAGCGCGGCGCCCCGTTCGACGCGCGGACCGTACGGTCGCGCTCACAGATGCGCGGCTCGGGGCGGGTCGCGCTGCCGGCCGTGTTCCTCCGGGGCGAGCACGGGTGGCAGGCGGTGTGGCTGCACCTGTACCTCTCCGGCTGGCCGTCGTTCAACCGGGTGGAGGACAACACCTTCACCACGGCCGACCGGGTACGGGCCCTGCTGGAGCGGCGCTACCTCACCGTCTCCTACCTGGTGGACCTCTGGCGCGCCCGGACCGAGGTGACCAGGTGGGACGGCCGGCTGCCGGACGAGCCGGTCACCTTCCTGGGCATCGAGGCACCCGAGGGGCTGCCCCAGGGTTCGCGTGCCTATACGCTGGACCGGCTCGGGGAGCTGATCCCCGGGTAGCCGTGACGGCCGAGGCCATGCGGGCGCTTCCTTCTATCCCGTTCAAATCGGGTACCCCCGCGCGAGCGGGGGAGTGGCCGTACAGCAACCGCGCTCTCCTCGGCCCGTCACGGCGGGCACCGATCGACCGGAGATCACCACCGGTACGACTGCATCTCGCACTCGCGGTAGATCTCGAGGTACTTCTTGCTGTCGATGCCGGGTGCCCGCTTGCCGAACGAGAAGAACTCGTCGTCCCAGTTGCCGCTCACCTCGATGCCCCGGTTGTTCATGCACTTCATCCACGCCCGGGTCTGGTCGGGGTAGTTCGGGTTGCGGGCCTTGTCCAGCAGCGGGTCGAGATACGGTTCCTTGTCCTTGCACGCGGCGTACCCGCTGCGGTTCTTCTTGTTCTCCTGCTCCGGAACCTTGGGCACGGGCACGTTGTCCGGCATATCCACCTTCTCGGACCCCGCCTTGCTCACCATCTTGACGCCATGCGACTCCAGGCATGCCCAATAGGCGTCGTAGACGCGGTCCCGGTCCTCCTCGGTCATGTCGATGCGCAACATGGCGCCGGTCTCGGGGGACGGCGACGGCTTTGCGGTCGGCCCGCCGGCGATGGTGGCCACCCGGTCGGACGTTCCGGCGTCGGACGAGGAGGGCTCGTCCGAGCAGCCGGAGAGCAGTCCGGTCGCGCACAGCGCGGCGATGAGCCAGTGGCGAACGTGTGTAGGGCGCATGCCGACATGCTGGCCGAGGACTGTGAGGAACCTGTCAGGCGGCGTCGGCGGCGGGCCGGATGGCCCATCGGTCTGCCCGAGCCGCCCGCGAAGGAGGCTGAGGGGCATTCTCCTCCGACCTGACCGGGCGGACACCCCACGGACGTCGTGAGGTCCCGCTGAAGACGTACCGTGCTGGCATGCAGAGCCCGCAACCGCCCGGGGCCGCCGGCCCGCGCCCCACCGTCGACTCCGAGATCACCTGGCTGCTGCACCGTGCGGCCCAGCGCATGCGTGCCGCCACCGGTGAGGTGGCCGAGAAACACGGACTCACGCTGCGCGAATACATCGTGCTGAGTGCGCTCCACAAGAGCCCGGGTCTCAACCAGGGCGAGCTCGGCAAGACCCTGGGACTGGACAAGACCACCCTGATGAGCCAGCTCGACCGGCTCGAGCGCAGCGGCCTCGTGGTACGGCACAACGACCCGCGGGACCGCCGCCTGCGCATTCCGGTGATCACCGCGGACGGCGAGGCCCTGCGCGCGACGGTCGCCGACGCCTGCGACAACGTCGAGACCTCGGCCCTGACCGGCCTTGATCCCGATGAGGTCCAGATCCTCCGGCGGATGCTCTTCGCGATCATCGGCGACGTCGAGGACCGCGGTTCCTGCCTCTGACCCGCCGGGAGGTGTCCCCGCCCGTCGGCCGGTCGGAATATCGACGCGACTTGGCCATTTAGTGACGGCGTAACCGTTCTGGGGTATACCGGCGAGTGTGCGGAACTCCGAACGACTGTCCGGGCCAGGGTCACTCGACCATCATCCACCACAACATGGTGAACTGCGCCGATTCTCCGTGGGGCGGTTCGAGGAGTTGCGCGACCTGAGCCAGCGGCTGTTCTACCCGCACCGGTGGCAGGCGGCCTCCAGCGTGCAACGGTTGCCGGTCGAGCTCACCGCGATGACGCTGGGCGCCGTCACGATCAGCACGGCGACCATCCGCGGCGAGGTCACCGCATCCAGCACGGAACGGAGCGGGTACTTCATCGCCCTGACTGCCAACGGGTCCATCGACGTCGAACATCGAGGCGTCCGGACTCGGGTGAGCCGGGACACCGCCGCCGTCTACCGGCCGTCCGGACCCGGCCGGATGCACTGGAACGGCAAGGGCGCCCAGCCCTTCGGCGTGAAGGTGGAGAGTGCGGTCCTGGAAGCCACGTTGCGATCGCACCTGCAGCGGCCCACCGCGAAGCAGGTCAATCTGGCGGCCGGCATGGACACCGCGGTGGGGCCGGGGCGTTCGTGGGCGCGCCTGGTCGTTTTCCTGCACCGGGAGGCGGTCAGCGGCACCACCCTGCTGGACAATCCGCTGATCGCGGTCCGGCTGCACGACGCCGTGGTGCTGGGTCTGCTCTGTGCCGTGGACCATCCGGACCGGCAGCAGTTGCTGACCCCGGGCGGAGCGTGGCGACCGCGATCGGTCAAGCTCGCGATCGACATCATGCAGGCGCACCCCGAGGAGGCGCTCAGCGTCACGACGCTGGCCGGCACGGTGGGCGTCAGCGCGCGCAGTCTGCAGGCGGGGTTCCGGCAGTACGTCGGGATGACGCCGATGGCCTACCTGCGCCAGGTGCGGCTCACCCGCGCCAGGGACGATCTGCTGCACGGCGACCCGCACGGAGAATCGGTCGCCGCGGTCGCTCACCGGTGGGGATTCGGCCACGTGGGCCGGTTCGCGGCCGTGTACCGGCAGGCGTTCGGCGAGTCCCCGTCGCAGACGTTGCGGCGTTGACCACCGTCGCCGGACGAGAAACATCAGACTTTTTCTCCATCGGGGGATGTCCACTTCACGCGAGCCCTATCCGCATGCGACCGTGGCGGCAGGCAAGGTTGCGACAGCCCGGCAGGCCGATGGGATGGACTCGGCCTACCCCGGAACGCTACCCAGCGCGGCTCTCGCGCTGTGGAGGGCAGACCAACCTGCTGGCCGGAGTGCTCACGGCAACCGAGCGCTCCGGCTAACCCCGGTTCCACCGGGAGGCTGCCGTCAGTCGGCGGGGGCCCGTGCCGATGCGGAGAGCCACCTTCCCGCGCGACGGCTACGCTGTCCGACTATGACGGCAGCCTCGCGCGATCTGGCGCATCTCCGGCGGTGTGTCGCCCTTGCCGCCGAGGCGGTGGAGGCCGGCGACGACCCCTTCGGCTCCGTGCTGGTGGACGCGGGCGGTGCGGTGCTCGCGGAGGCCCGCAACCGGGAGATCAGCTCGGCGGACCCGACCGCTCACCCGGAGCTGGAGTTGGCGCAATGGGCGGCGAAGCACCTGCCGCCCGATGCGCGGGCCGCCGCAAGCGTCTACACGTCCGGCGAGCACTGCCCGATGTGCGCCGCCGCGCACGCCTGGGTCGGCCTCGGCCGGATCGTGTTCGCCGCGTCGAGTGCTCAGCTCGCCGGCTGGCGTTCCGAATGGGGGCTGGCGGCCGGGCCGGTGGCGGTCCTGCCGGTCGCCGTCGTCGCCCCCGGCACCCCGGTCACGGGTCCGGTTCCGCCGGTCGACCAGGAAATGCGCATGCTCCACGAACGCGCGGCGTCGCGGAAACCGTCCTAGGAGCCGGCCGGCCGGGCCCGATACCAGGCATTCGGCCGCGACGGGTACAGGTGTGGGCGAGACGGCACAATGCCCCGTCCGCTCGCGCACTCTTCGTCCGGCCGGGTGGGGAGCCACCCACCGGGCCTCGACAATGACCCCATGCTCGGTGCACCCGTCCTCGCTGCCCTGCGCCGTCCGCTGCTGATCGTGGCGGCGGCGCTCTGTCTCGTCACCGGTTTGTTGGTCGTCCTCTTCGGGGGTGCCTTCACCGGTGACTCGCCGGCGCGTGCGGCGGAGAGCCACACGGTCACGTTCGTCAACGACAGTGGCGAGAAGATCTGGATCGGCAGCACCGTCAACGCGGACGGTTCGGCGGCCATCGGCGGCCTGCCGACGCTCGAACCCGGGCAGCGCGCGACCATCTCGATCCCGGAGAACACCGGACCGGGGTACTGGCGCGGCAAGTTCTGGGCGCGCCAGCAGTGCACCGGCGAATCCGGCAGCACGTTCCACTGTGCGGTCGGCGACTGCGGCAACGCCGCGGACCGCTGTGTCATCAACTCGCAACAGCCGGCCAGCCTGGCCGAGTTCAACTTCGACGCGTCCGACGCCTACGGCTCGCCCTGGTACAACGTCAGCTACGTCGACGCGGTGTCGCTGCCCATCACGATCACGCCGACCGGCACGGAGGTGCGACCGGCGTCCCAGCAGTGCGGCGAGGCCGGCTGCGCCAAGCCGTTCCTGCAGGCGTGCCCGGATGCCCTCCTGATCCGTGACCAGACGGGCAAGGCATTGAACTGTGTCAACCCGAACCGGGACGCGGAAACCGACTACAGCCGGGCCATCACCGGGCTGTGCCCGAAGGCGTACAGCTGGTCCAAGCACGACGGTGTGGCGAACAACCAGACCGTGTTCCAATGCAAGCAGTGTTCCGGTTTCACGATCACCTTCCACGGCAACGGTACGCAGCCGCCGGCACCGCCGGCCCGGGTGGATCCGAAGCCGGCGCCGCAGCCGCGGGCGGTGAACCCGGAACCGCAGCAGGAGCGGGTCGCCGTACCGGGTCAGGTGCGCACGCCCGGGAAGCGGGCCCGGGCGGCCGATCCGGCGCCGCGGCCGGGCAACGCGATCGTCAGCGACTGGCAGGGCAAGTGCATCGACGTACCCGGCGCGAACTTCTCCGACGGCGTGCGGCTGCAGGTGTGGGACTGCGCCAAGTCGGACGCCCAACGGTGGACCTTCGCCGACGGTACGCTGAGAACCAGGGGCAATCTCTGCATGGATGTGGCCTGGGGATCACGGGACAACGGCGCGCCGGTGCAGATCGCCCACTGCAGCGGCAACCCGGCCCAGCAGTGGGTCCTGTCCGGCGCCGGCGACCTGGTGAACCCGCAGGCGAACAAGTGCCTCGACATCACGGACTGGAATCCGGCCAACGGCGCGGTGCTGCAGATCTGGGAGTGCGCCGGCACGGCCAACCAGAAGTGGCACCGCGTCTGAGGCGACGAGAGTCAGCTGGCACCTGACCGAACGACGTCTGGTCGGTCGGGCCGGCGTACCCAGGTGGCGGTCGTGGATCAGCTGCCGTAACCGGCCATCGTGTATGCGGCGAAGCCGGCCCCGGCCAGGACCGCCGCCGCGGCGAACGCGTGCAGGCGGGCCCGGCCGGACCGGGCGACGAGCAGGATCAGGGTGACACCGAGCACCGCTTCGATCACGGCGGTCTGCAGGCTGTCCGTTCGGTAGTGCGCGCCACGGCCGGGTTCCGAACTGCGGTCGACCAACATGGCCGCCTCGGCGAACAGGACCGCCCCGGGCATGGCCACGGCGACCGCTCGCAGCCTGTCCGATCCCGATCGGCTCAGGCCGCCGGCCGCCCCGAACAGGGAACCGGCGAGCACCCCCAGAAACAGCCACACCATGGCCGTCGGGGACCACAGGTTCCGCACATTGTCGTTCAGCAGGACGACAGCCGTGAGGTAGTACGCCTCCACGGCGACGACCAGCAGCACGGCCCCGGCGAGGGCGGAGCGTCGCCAGTCGGTGCGTAGCCACCATCCGATGCCGAACGCGCCGACGGCCCAGACCGCGCTGGAATTGGCCAGGTTCGCCCAGGGGTACGGCAGGCTGCGCTGGAGCAGGAGGTCTACCACGCCGAGTAGTACGCCGCAGGTCAGCACGGTCAGGACACGATGGCGCCGCCGGATCTCACGATCAATCGTCACGTCGTGACCTTGTCAGAACGCGCCGCCGCCGGACATCCACCGCAGGACAGACTTCCGGCCGTGCCGGCATCCGCCGTCCGCGGGCCGCCGATGCGTCAGTTCCGCTCGCAGCTGATCGCGATCCGGACGAAGGAGCAGTCGTCGGTGCCGGGTCCGCCGTCGGCCGCGTTGTTGTCGTTGCCCTGACCCAGCAACAGGTCGTTGCCGTTGCCACCGAACATCCAGTCGCTGCCGGGCCCGCTCCGGATGTCGTCGTTGCCGTCCTCGGAGTAGATGATGTCGTCGCCTTCGTGGGCGTCGATCGTGTCGTTGCCCGGACCGGAGCAGATGAGGTCGTTGCCGGCGCCGGCCCTGATGTAGTCCCGGGCGTTGAACGTCAGGATGACGTCGTCGCCTTCGGTGCCGTGGGTGACGTTCCCGAGCTGTGGCCCGATGATGGTGGCCGGTTCACCGGCGCACGTGAAGGCCGCCGCCCGGGCGGGTGTACCGGTCAGCAGACCGCCGGCCGTCATCAGAACGACGGTGGCGACGGAGAAGGCGGAGCGGGTCGTGGCGGCGCTGAGTTTGTCGAACATCGCATCTCCCGGTTGTGCGGCTTGCGGGGTGTCAGGCGGGGACGAGGCGGTAGGTGCCGGATCCGTCCGGCTTCCCGCCTTCGGACTGCTGAAGTCTGCTGCCGGAGACCAGTTCGTCCTGGCTGAACATGCCCCCGCGGTAGGCCAGCTGGATTCCCACCAGGTCGGAGCCCGGCACGTCGCGGTAGATGTACAGCTTCTGCCGCAGCGGCACCGCCTCGCACGAACTCCAGTCGATGGCGGCGCCCTCGACCGCGGTGGCCCCGGCCCCGGCCCCGACGCAGGCGCCGTTCCATCTGCCGATCAGCACCGACGGTGGCATGCCGGTGGCGTCGACCGGCCCGTGGCACACCCTCCAGTGCGACGAGGTACGGACCGGGCTGGTCCACCAGAACATGTAGGGCGAGTCGTCCTGGGTCAGGTACATGCCGTTGCCGCTGATGAGGTAGTGGTAGCCCGGGTCGCAGGCGTACCCGGTGGGTATCGCCGCGGCCGTCGGGCCGACTGCCGCCGGCGTCGCGCGCCTCCCGTCGTCCGCGTCGCGCGCCGCACGGGCCGCACGCTGGGCGGCCGGGCCGGCGCATCCCAGCTCGATCTGCGCGGTTCGCATGATCGAGTTGGCCGGTACGGTGTCCTCGCAGCGCACCACGCCCTCCTGTTCGCGCCCCCAGGTGGTGTAGGTGCCGGTGGCCCGGCGGTTCCACTCGGTGACCCAGCGGCCGTCCTCCTTCTGTACGCGGTGGCACTGCAGGGCGCTCATCTGGCCGGACACCTTGTGCATGCCGGAGTACACGGCGTAGTAGCCCGGCTGGGTGAAGTTCCAGGTGAGCGTCCGCTGCTCGGTGGTCGTGGTCATGGTGGTCTTGGTCAGCTGGAACCGGGCGCTCACCTCCAGCTTGGTGAGGAACGGGATACCGAAGTTGAAGCCGGTGGAGACGGACGTGTCGTTCATTACCTGCACGGTGAGTTGCTGCTGGTAGGTCATCTGCACGACGTGGGTGCCGGTGGAGCCGGCGGTCACGAAGAAGCCCTTGAAGTGGGTGATGGCAGGCGTGATCTCCATGCTGTTCGCCCAGCCCTGGCGGCGGCCCAGATCGGAGCTGTCACAGGGCGCGCCCGGTGCGGCCTCGGTCACCGCGGACGCCGGGCCGGCCCCGGCGACGACACCCCCGGTCAGGATCAACGCGGCCAGGGCGGCCATGGTGCCGCGTCGTAGGACGCCGTTCCGGCCGGCCGGGTTCGGTGGCGGAACGGCGGTCGGTGCACGTTTCATGGCTCTCCTCGTACGGCTGGGATCGACGCTCGGAGTGACGCCTCGGTTGTCGAGTGTGGAGCCGGGGTCCGGGGCGGTCCATGCCGCACCGATGCGGCATGGACCGGCCCCCGGCCACGTGCGATGCTGCGGGTGTGGACACTGGGCCGAGCGGTGAGGTGGCTCTGCCGCGGGCGGTCGACCTGCACCATCGGATCAGGGCGATCAGTACCGGCGTGATCCTGGTGTCCCGGCTCGGCTGCCTGGCCATGGTGGTCCTGAGTATCGTGGCGCTGGCCCGGATCGACGGGTACACGAACCGGCCGCTGGCCACGGTGGTCTACCTCGGGGTCGCGGCGTGGAGCATGGTGTTCCTGCCGGTCGTCGTGGTGCGCGATGCGCTGCCGCGCCGGGTACTCGCCGGGGACGTCGCGGTCACCGCGGCTGCCGTGGCGACCCTGCCCTGGGCACTGGACGACGAGGCGTTCTCCACGGTGGCGGTGCCCGACTTCGAGCCGGTCGGGGTGTCGGCCGCGGTCGCGTGGCGCTGGCCACCGCGTCGTGGTGGGCCACCGCCGCCGGATGCCTGACGCTGGCGGCGGCGTTCGGCACGGCGCAGTTCGCGTCACCCGAGTACGTCGACGTGGCGTCGACGCTGAACATCGTCGCATGGCAGGCCGTCACCGCCGCCTGCTGCTGCCTGTTCATCCGCCGTCTGCGGGCGGTGGCCGACGCGGTGGACGCGGCCACCGACCAGGTGATCGCCGCCCGGGAGCGCCTCGCCGCACGGCGCAGCCAGGCCGAGGAGCGGATCCGCCATTTCCACGAGCATCTACGCCGGCATCGTGCGCTGCACGACGGCCCGCTGCGCCTGCTGACCGCGATCGCCGGCCAGGGGAATGCGGGACATCCCGATCCGGAGGTACGTCGTCAGGCCGCGATCAGCGCCAACGTGCTGCGCGGCACGACACCCGATCACCCCGACGGCACCCTGACCGACCTGTCCCTCGCGCTCATCGAGGAGGGCAACGACAGCGCCGCGCTGGGGCTGCGGGTGGAGTACCACTTCGCCAATCTCCCCGACTCGCTGCCCACCGACGTCCTACTGGCGTTCCGGCATGCGGCCGGTGAGGCGCTGGCGAACGTCGCCCGGCACGCCGGCAGCAGCCGGGTACGGTTGACCGCCCTGACCGTACGGCAGCCGCTCCCGATCGTGGTGGTCGCCGTGGTCGACCAGGGCAAGGGCTTCGACCCGGATCTCACCCCGCCCGGCTACGGCATCCGGCAGTCCATCACCACGCGCATGGGCGAGGTCGGCGGTGCGGCCACTGTGGACAGTCATCCCGGCCAGGGCACCCGCGTCGACCTGCGGTGGCCGGGATGATCCGGGTCGCGGTCGTCGACAACGACAAGCTGGTGCCGGCCGGCCTGCGCGCCCTGCTCGCCGGGGTCGGTGACCTCCGGCTCGTGCACACCGCCACCACCGTGGGCGAGCACCTCGCCGCCGCGCCCGACGTCGACGTCGTCCTGCTCGACCTGCGCCTCGAGGACGGCACCGAGCCGGCCGGCAACGTGGCGGTACTGCGCCGCGGCGGTGCCCGGGTGCTGGTCTTCTCGGTGCACGGGGATCGGCGCCACGTGCGTGCCACCGTCCGCGCCGGTGCCGGCGGGTACCTCATCAAGGACGACGACGCCGACAAACTCGCTGACGCCATCCGCAGCGTGCACGCGGGACACCTGGCCCTCACCGCCGAGTTGATGAGCATCATCAACGACGACCCACCTGAACTGTCGCCGCAGGAGGCCCGCGCCCTCTACCTCTACGGCACCGGCAGCACCCTTGCCGCGACCGCGCGCCGCATGGGTGTGACCATCCCGACCGTGCGCTCCTACCTCGTCCGGACCCGGGCCAAATGGGCCGCCATCGACGAACCCGTCGACGACATCCGTACCCTCGTCCACGAGTACCGACCTCCACCCGCCGACGCCCCGGAACAGTGAGGCGCACGCCTTCCGGTCCGCGGGAGACGCCCCGCTTCAGGAGGCGGATCAGGCGGCGTTCACTCCGGGCGGTTCGGCGCCGGGCCCGGGAAGTCGATCACCAGGGGACGCGACGGGACCGGAATGGCCGCCGCGTGGTCGAGGTCGGCCCCGCCCGGATAGCACCAGGTCCGGGCGATGCACAGCTTCACCCGCTGGCCGGGCAGCAGGCGCACGGCGTACCGGTTGCTGTCCGGGGCGTCGCTGACGGCCATGATCTCGTGGGTCGAGGCGTGGAAGGCGTACACCGGGCCCAGCACCGGCTGGTCCGGCGTCCCGCCGACGGCGTTGCCGGAGACCACCGTGCCGGTGCGGAACAACTGGTCGGCGACGGTGGTCTGCCCGGCGACGACCGGGATGCCGTGGGCCCGTCGGCGGTCGGCGGCGTTGCCGGACCAGTGGGCGGCCACCGTGCTGGCCGGCCCGGCCGTCCCGTCCGGCGAGAAGAACAGCTTCCAGCGGTACGGCCCCAGCCCGGTGAACGTGTATCGACCCGATCCGGCGACGTTCGGGGTGGTCTCGCGCCACAACGGGTCCATGGACGCGACCGACACCTGGGCCGTGACCGGTGTGCCCGAGACCGCTTCGGTGAGCGTGCCGGTGATCGCTCCGGCGGGGTCCAGCCGCACCTCGGGGAGGGTGCGGACGCCGTCGGCCGGCGCGGTCACGACCAGGGCGGTGTCCCGGTCACCGGTGCCACCGCGTACGCCCAGCCACTGCATGCCGTGTGCCGGGTCGCCGGGCTGCACGAAGAACGAGTAGCGGCCCGGCAGGAGCCCCTCGAACACGACTGTGCCGGTGGCATCGGACGCGGCCCGGGCGTCCCAGAGATCGGCGAAACGCTCCTGCGCGGAGACCGCGTGGACGGTCACTCCGGCCACCGCGGCGCCCGTGCCGCCGTCTCGTACGACGGTGGTGATGCGCCCGGGTTCGGCGGCCACCGACGCCCCGGCGGCGCTCACCGGTGCGGGAAGCGCCCCCGCCACCGCGGTCACGCTGACGGCCAGCGACAGGACGGCCGTCGCCGCCGTCCGCGGGATGCTGAGGTCCGGTGCCATGCTCCGCCTTCCTGTTTCGCGCGATCGGATCAGCGTCGATCGATGCCGATCGTGATCAGTAGGGCCGAAGGTCCCGAACGTCGGCGGCGTCACGGCGCCGGGTACGCGGCGCGGTCACCGTGCCGGCGACCGCGTGGGTCAGACCTCGTGGGCCCCGGGCACGAGATCGGCGAGCAGCTTCTCCACCCGGGTCCGGATCTCGTCGCGGATCGGGCGCACGGACTCGACGCCCTTGCCGGCCGGGTCTTCGAGCTTCCAGTCCTCGTACCGTTTGCCGGGGAAGATCGGGCAGGCGTCGCCGCAGCCCATGGTGATGATGACGTCGCTGCTCTCGGCGGTCTCCCACTCGAGCTTCTTCGGCGTCTGGTCGGTGAGGTCGATGCCGACCTCGGCCATCGCCTCGACCGCGGCCGGGTTGACGGCCGTGCCGGGCGCGGAGCCGGCGGAGCGGACCTCGACGGTGTCGCCGGCGAGGTGACGCAGCCAGCCGGCGGCCATCTGGGACCGGCCGGCGTTGTGCACGCAGACGAACAGGACGCTGGGCTTGCTCATCGGATGTGCCTCCTGGTGGTGTCGGTGGGTGTCGAGGTCGAGCAGGTGGTGACGACCGGCCGTGCGGGCCGGGTTGATCAGCCCGCGGAACGCCGGCCGGGTCCTCATCGGCGGCCGGTGGGTGCGGCGGGACCGGGGTCGTGGTGGGCGACGACCACCTCGCCGGCCGCCTGCCGCACGCCCGGGTAGAGCGCGAGGAGCAGGCCCACACCCACGGCGACGCCGACGATCTGGGCGACGACGAAGCCGGGCACGGAGGCCGGGGCGATCCCGGCGAAGGTGTCGGTGAACGCGCGGCCGATCGTCACGGCCGGGTTGGCGAAGCTGGTGCTGCTGGTGAACCAGTAGGCGGCGCCGATGTAGGCGCCGACCGCGGCCGGTGCGACCGCGGCCCGGCCGGACCGGGCCAGGGCGAAGATCAGCAGGATCAGCCCGGCGGTGGCGACGACCTCACCCAGCCACAGATGTCCGGCGGCCCGTTCCTTGCCGGAGAAGTCGATTGCGGCGAGGTCGAACATCAGGTTCGCCAGAATCGACCCGGCGATCGCCCCGGCGGTCTGGGCGACGGCGTATCCGCCGAGCTGACGGGCGGTCAGGCCGGTCCGGTCGCGCCGGCCGAGGAACCAGTCGGCAGCGGAGACCACCGGGTTGAAGTGCGCGCCGGACACCGGCCCGAACGTGAGGATCAGGGCACCGAGCGCGAACGCGGTCGCGACCGAGTTCTGCAGCAGTTGCAGGCCGACGTCGTCCGGCGACAGCGTGGTCGCCATGACGCCGGAGCCGACGACCGCGGTGACCAGCAGGGCGGTGCCGACGAACTCGGCGAGCAGTCGCCGCCAGGTCGCAACAGGGTTCATGGGTACGGGTTCTCCACGTGATGGTGAGCGGGTCAGGCGGGGACGGGCCGGTCGGGGAGCGGCGGACGCGGCGTTCGGGGTGGTCACGGATGGGCCGCGAGACGGTCGATGCGCCCGGCGAGGTCGGTGTAGGCGGCTTCGAACGCCGCATCGGTGCCGGCGCGTACCGGATCGGGCACCGACCAGTGCAGCCGTGGCCGGACGGTGGAGGCCGGGTCTTCGTGGGCGCTGTCGCAGACCGCGATGACCAGATCGTCGTCCTGGACCACGTCGCTGATGTGCGCGGTGCCGGTCGGGTCCAGCCGCAGTCCGTGGCGGCGGGCGATCCGTACCGCCCGCGGGTGCACGCGCGGCGCCGGATGGGTGCCGGCCGACGCGGCGGGCCGGTGGGTGCGATCCGCCCACAGGGCGGCGGCCAGCTGTGAGCGGGCCGAGTTGTGGGTGCAGACGAACACCACCCGCTCGGCCTCCGGCAGCCGGGGCGGCGTGAGTAGCGCGAGGGTGCCGGGGCGCAGTCGCAGGTAGGTGCGGCGCCGGTCGGCCTCGGACCGGGTGCGTTCCAACAGGCCGGCCTCGGCGAGGACGTTGACGTGATGGGCGACGAGGTTGGACGGCATGCCGAGATCCCGGGCGACCTCACCGGGCGACGCGTCGCCGAGGCTGAGCGCGTCCACGATTGCCAGACGTGCCGGGTCGCCGAGCGCGGCGTGGATCCGCGCCCGTTCCCTCAGCGTGATCTCCTCAGCATTCATTGAATCAATCTTCACTGAGCCATCTGCCGGCGGGCAAGGCCGGCGGGCGATCGTTCACCTGATGGCCATGTCCGGCCGGCCGATCACCATCGGCCTGCCCGCGCTCGTCGCCGGCCTGCAGACCTCGTGAGTGCGCACCGGCAAGGAGAAGCAGCACCTGGCCACCATCTGGATTGCGTCGATCGGCACCCTGCTGTCGGCGTACTTCATTCTGGCTACGCCTTCTCCACGTTGTGAGGCCACCCCGGTGCGCGGGACCAAAGGCCCGTCGGTTCGGGTCCTTGCGGTCAGGTGCCGCGCGGCCCGGGCCGCAAGAGTGGGAGTGAGCGGGCGGTGCGCGTCCGTTCCCGACCTGGAGGATGCTGTCATGGCCGACACCGCCATCGTGACCGGAACGCCCGTCGAGCCCCTGGACGAGGTCGACAGCACGATCGCCGCCCTGGTGGACCAGGGCCTCGAGGCGCTGGCCGCGTACGACAGGTTCACCCAGGAGCAGATCGACACGATCGTGGCCAAGGCGTCGGTGGCCGCGTTGAGCCGGCACACCGAGTTGGCGCGGCTGGCGGTCGAGGAGACCGGCCGTGGCCTGTTCGAGGACAAGGCCGTGAAGAACATCTTCGCGTGTGAGCACGTCCCGCATCACATGGCCGGGCTCAAGACCGTGGGGGTCATCTCCCGGGACGAGATCAACGGCATCGTCGAGATCGCCGAACCGGTCGGCGTGGTGTGTGCGGTCACCCCGGTCACCAACCCGACGTCCACCACCGTCTTCAAGGCGTTGCTCGCCCTGAAGACCCGGAACCCGGTGATCTTCGCGTTCCACCCGGCGGCGCAGCGGTGCAGCGCGGAGGCGGCGCGGATCGTCCGTGACGCGGCGGTCGCCGCGGGGGCGCCGGAGCACTGCGTGCAGTGGATCGAAAGCCCGTCCGTGCCGGCCACCGGTGCCCTGATGCGGCATCCCGGCGTGTCGGTCATCCTGGCCACCGGCGGCAACGCCATGGTGCGCGCGGCGTACTCGGCCGGTAAGCCGGCGTTGGGCGTGGGTGCCGGCAACGTGCCGGCGTACCTGCACCGCAAGGCGAAGCTGGCGCGGGCCGTGCATGACGTCGTGCTGTCCAAGTCGTTCGACAACGGGATGGTGTGCGCGTCCGAGCAGGCCGTGGTCATCGACGCCGGGATCTATTCCGCGGCGCTCGACGAGTTCGCCCGGCTGCACGCCTACCGGGCCACCGCGGAGGACAAGGCGAAGCTCGAAAACCTCATCTTCGGTACGTCGGCGGGCCGCGCGGACTGCGCCGAGGGCCGGCTCAACGCGGAGGTGGTGGGGCAGAGCGCCGAGTGGATCGCCGAGCGGGCCGGGTTCACCGTGCCGCCGGGAACCTCGATCATCCTCGCCGAGGTGGACGGTGTGGGGCCGGCCGAGCCGCTGACCCGGGAGAAGTTGTGCCCGGTGCTGGCCGTGCTGCGGGCCGACTCGACGCAGCAGGGGTTCGACTACGCCGCGCGGATGGTGGAGTTCAACGGCCTGGGCCACAGCGCGGTCATCCACACCGAGGACGAGACGGTCGCCGAGGCGTACGGGCGGCACGTCAAGGCGGTCCGGATCATCTGGAACGCGCCGGCCTCCCAGGGTGGCATCGGCGACATGTACAACGCCTTCCTGCCGTCGCTCACGCTCGGCTGCGGCAGCTACGGGCACAACTCGGTGTCCGACAACGTCACCGCGGTCGACCTGATCAACATCAAGCGGATCGGCCGGCGCAGCAACAACCTCCAGTGGTTCAAGGTGCCACCGAAGATCTACTTCGAGCCGAACTCCATCCGTTACCTGACCGACATGCCCGACGTCCAGCGGGTCACCGTCGTCACCGACCACACCATGACCCGGCTCGGCTACGTGGACCGGATCATCACCGTGCTGCAGCGGCGGCCGGAACGGGTGGCCCTGCAGATCATCGACGACGTCGAACCCGAACCCAGCCTGGCGACCGTCGACCGCGGCGCGGAACTGATGCGCTCGTTCAGGCCGGACACCATCGTCGCGCTCGGCGGTGGGTCGGCGATGGACGCGGCGAAGGTGATGTGGCTGCGCTACGAGCACCCCGAGGTGGTCTTCTCCGACATGCGGGAGAAGTTCTTCGACGTACGCAAGCGCGCCTTCACCTTCCCCACCCTGGGTGAGCGGGCCCGGCTGGTGTGCATCCCGACCACCTCCGGCACCGGGGCGGAGGTCACCCCGTTCGCGGTGATCACCGACGGCGCGACCGGCAAGAAGTACCCCCTGGCGGACTACGCCCTCACGCCCAGCGTCGCGATCGTCGACCCGGTGCTCGCCACCGACCTGCCGCCGGCGATCACCGCGGACAGTGGATTCGACGCCCTGACCCACGCCGTCGAGTCCTACGTGTCGGTGTACGCCAACGACTTAACCGACGGCCTCGCCCTGCAGGCCATCCGGATGATCTTCGGCTACCTCGGGCGGGCGGTCGCGGACGGGCCGAACGACCCGGAGGCCCGGGAGAAGATGCACAACGCCGGCACGATCGCCGGAATGG
>NZ_JAIWNC010000004.1 GCF_020216025.1 Jidongwangia harbinensis
GGAATCTCGAGCGGAGGCATCCCGATTACTACGTCGCCCGCCTGTGGGAGGACGTCATCGGGCTGCGTTGGGCGCTGCAAGAGCCTGTGCCTGAGGACTTGGTCCCGTTTGTCGATGGGACCTTTCTGCCCCGCGGGTTCCCGGATGAAGACGACGTCGGTGACGACGTGGACGCTGCCTTTGAGATCCAGAGCGACTACGCCTTGGATCTCGGCTATCTGACGGATGCCCCGGACCTTCGCTGCTGGCGGCATGCCGTCGGCGGCGCGGACTTGGTGACGCTTCGCCAGCAGATTGAGTCGGCGAGGCGCGGTACGTTCGAGGGGCCGAACCGGTTGGATGCCACTATGCCGGCGACGGAATTCTTCGCAGCGGTCGAAGACTTCGATCGTCGATTCATCAGGGCGATGGGCGATCGGGTCTCCGAGCTGGAACACAGCGGGCCGCCGCCCGGTGTCGATCTGGATGTGCGGCAGCTGCGAGCAGAGCACGAGCAGCGCAGTGGCTGGCTCGCGCAACGTTTGATCGTGCGTCGCGATGTCAACTGGGTGAAGGTGCGCGCCGGTGCGGCCAAGGTGCGCTCATGGCGGCCACTGACCCAGGACGACGGCGACTGACGACGTCGACGACGACGATCCGATTCCGGCTAATCGCGTGCGCTGGTGACGACACATGCCCCGAAAAGTGACAGCCGCCGGCCGGTCGGCGCGCTTACAGCGGCAGATGAGGACGGCTCCGGCAATTTATGTCAGGTGAGTCGCCAGTCCTGAGTTTGTGTGGCTGAGCCCGGGTGGAGGCTTAGCCGGAACCGGGTGATCTCAATATCACCTTTGATTTCGAAGACGACGACGCGGCCGTTCCACGACTCCGGGTGGAGGGTGGAGGCAGGGTGTAGCTGACGCCCGTCGGTCATTTCCTCATTACGCGGGTAGGTGTGGCCTGCCTTGTCGACGAGCCAGGTGTGCTTCTCGATATCGCCCAGGAAGGGGACTCCGCCCGTGTTCTTGACGAGCACGTGGATCGCGACCAGACGGTAGCCGAGCCTGAGTGGGAGTTCCGGGGCGCTCGGGTTGTTCGGGTCTCTGGCCGGCGCCGCGTTGTCGACGCGGACGACGGTCAATTTCATGTCCTCGCCGGAGTCGCCGTGCAGCATCACGCTGCCGTTGGGCGGAAGGACACTGCCGGCGCGGACCGACGCCGGCGGGGTCGTGCTCGGCGCGATGGTAGGTAGCGTCCGCGAGGTGGGCGTCGTGGTAGGTGGAGTCCCAGTCGATGTTGCTCGCGGCGCCCAGTCGTGGACATTCGAACTCGCGGCAGTAGTGCGGGCCGTGGTGTCGACGTTCGCCGGTCGGTGGAGGGTAGCCGTGAGGACGCCGAGGACGAACGCGACGGTCAGGGCGACAGACACGATGAGATCGCCGCGATCAGCGTCCAGCGCGAAGTGCTGCCCACGACACCTCGTTCGGCGCTGCGGCCGCGGACTTGAGGCAAACGCCGGTTTGGCGCCCACTGTCATATCTGTCCTGACCTAAGAACCTCATCAGGTACGTACGCCGCCACGGCGGCATGAGAGCGCGGTCCCGTTTCCACGAGGAACCGGCTCGGTCAGGTAGACCGCTGCGGCTGTCACGAAATGTCGGTTTCCCATTGCATACTGTCGTCATGCGCAGCTGGGTGACGGACCTGCTCGCTGCGTGGCGTGGCGAACGCATCGTTCTTTCCTCCCGGATGCCTGTCGAGGTGGCCTGCCGATGGCTGTCCGGAAATTCGGCCTCCGGAGCCGGTGACGTCATCCGGCGATCAGCCGCGAAGCTGAATACCAGAAGCGCATGGCGGCCGGTGCTGAGAGGTCGGCTCTTCCCGGCCGACTCCGGTTCGAGGTTCGTCGGAGTGCTGGGCTGGGACCCGGCCCTCAAGGTGCTGACTTGCTGCCTGTTCGGGGCGTTCGCCGTGCTGCTTCTCACGGGCTCCACGGTCGCTGCCGTTTCGGCGGCGCATGGGGGATGGCGGGCGGCTGGGCCGGGCCTGGCTATGGCCGGCCTCGGTCTGTTCGGAGGGCTCACCAATCGAACGGTTACCCCTTGTAGCAAGAAGTCTTCATCTTGTTGATTCACCGAAACGCCGACCACTGAGATGAGGCTTTCGGCATCGGGGATCCGACGGGCACTCGTGAGCATTTGAACGGCGAACGAGATTCCTCGCACGGCCGCCCTATTCAGATATGTTGCACTGTCAACCACGAGGTCGGACAATGAACCGTAAACATCATTCACCTCATATTCGTAAGAGCCGACCTCCTGTGGATCAATTTCGGTACGCCATCCGGTACCCCACAGAGATTTGAGAAGAATTGTCCCTCGAGGTCCAACTACCCATCCACCCTGCGCCACCTCCTTCAGATCGGATGGGAAATCGGTTTCTAGTTTCCCAGAACCGGGCTTCAACACTTCTGACATGTGCGCATTCATTTTCACGGTCGTGTATTTCCTAGATAATGGTAGGCCCTATTGATGGCGCCTTGGGGGACTTGGCTCGCTAGTCTCGGAGAAGCACTCCTCCTTCTCGGAAATCCACTTACCCGTGTCCTGATGGTAGAAATACTTGCCCGAGGCGCCACGCCCCATAGGTTGTAGGTGAATGTTTGCCCCAAGCCGACCTGGAGTTTGGTTCTCGACATCGATCCGGAAGCGGCCATTCCTGTCCTTGTGGACCGTGTGGCTGTTGACTTTCGGAGCATCAGCGCTACTTGTGAGGCGAGCGGCCACCGGACACGAGTTGTGAACAAGGACGGGCATGTCGCCGGTCAGCGCATAGTACGTGTGAATTTCGTCGATGGTGAGGTTGTATGCAGCACCGCGCCGGGGAGAAAGCTTGTTGATGTCGTCTACATGGCCGTGTTCACCGTTGGGGGTGCGTAGGAGGTCGCTGGGGCTGAGTTGGTCGGCACGCTGCCAGGCCCCGGCAAAGTCGTCAGTTGATGCCGAGCAGGGCGAGTGCGCGGATGCTGTCGCGGGCGTGATGGCGGTTGGCGGCGGCGATGTTGGTGGCGCCGGCGAGGCGTAGGGCGCCGATGGCGGCGTTGCGCAGGGCGGCCATGACCTGCTGTCCGGTGCCGGTACGCATCTGGGAACGGTCCTCGTCGTAGGTAACGTCGCGAACCCAGTGGATTTGTTCTCGATGGACCAGTGCCCGCGGATCCACGCGGCGAGCTGGGCCGGTTTGGCCTGCTGGACCTGTAGATCGGTGATGGCGTAGACGGTGTCGGTGGTGAAGCGTTTCGGCTGGTCGAGGCGTCGGCGGCGGTGTCGGACCTGCAGGGCCTGGGCGGCGTGCGGGAAGTCGATGCCAGTGGGGACTGTCAGGATCTTGCACGTGCGGATCTCGCGGCGGCCGTGCCCGCGGTCGTCGTCGCGGGCAGCGTCCGGGACCGCCTTCCAGGGTGGCCGCCCACACCGGTTCTCGTCTTCCTCGACGCGGCGGGTTCCGTGCTGCTTATCGTGGCGCCCGCCGCCCTTGCCTGGGCCGCTCCACCGAACACAATCTCCTCCCGCGGCCCGCTGACACGCCGCTCGAGTCGAACAGTGTGGGAGTCACCCCGTTGCCAGCGATCACCGTCGAGCTGAGAAACGCTGATCCGGACCTGACGGCGTTGCTGGCCGAGTTCGTGGCCGGCCAAGGGTGGAAACCAGGCGGGCTACCCGCCACGATCCTCGTCGAGACACGCACGCAGTGCGACACGATCGGAGCGGCCCTGGCCGAGTTCGTGGCGGCGCACCCGGGACCCTACGAGATGGTGGTGGACGGGCCGGCGGCCATGTGTGAAATCTTCCAACTGCACACGGTCGATAACACGAACGCGATCGTCGGAGCGCTCGCCGCGTCCTCGGGACTGCTGTGAAGACCGTGCCAGGGCAGACCCTCACCGACGTCCACGCTGACGAATCCGACCCGTTCATCATCGGTCTACGGGAGAACACCACCCCGCAAGCGTGGAGCCTGATGCTGATCGAGGCGGAACAAGACCCTGACGACCAAGACCTCGACCTCAACATGGACTCCTACGCTCTGCTGACCTACCCCGGACAGGCAACTACCTACGGCGGCGTCCTGGAATGCGAATTACGCGATACGTCGTTACGGCTACGGCTCACCGACAGCGCCGCCCTGGCCCTCGAGATGCCACCCGACACAACGTTCCCACTCGACCTGAGCCCGGGAGCACACGGCCACACTGCGCCGCGGCCTGCGCCGCGTCTTCAACTCCGGACAGACCACGCAGCGGCCACGACAGAGCGGACTCTGACGATCCGTACACCGCCGCGTCGTACCCAACGCCCGCGAGCACTCTCGGCGGCGGAAGCGGACACCGCTGTCGAGGTGTCAAAGTGACCACAGGATCGAGTTGTGTGCTGACATGCTGTTCGCGTGGATCACCGAGATGATCAGGATTCGGATGTCCGGCAACTACTTAACGAGTTGTGTGTACGCCTTGGCTTTTGCCTACCGCCTGACGAGATCCAACGGCTGGATCAGTCACCTCCGAGGGACGTCGACAGCTTCACAGATGCGGTATTCGAAGCTGAGGGCATGGGCGACATGAGCTACACAGACCTCCGCCGGCAGGTGCGTGAGGTCGTCGTTCGGCACATAAGGCACTGGGCAGAGGCCAGACCCGGAGGCTGAGCCGCTGGACCGTAGCCGCGCGGTCAGCGGCCATGAGAGGATCCAGGGCTGCTGCCCGGGAAGCCTTTCGCGGATGCAAACGGCTGCTTTGAGAGGTGACGATCGTGTGGGTCGAACTGGCCGCCACGGCCTATCCGGAGGCCGAGTTTGCCCCGCCGGCAAGCACAGAGGCAATCAATGACATTGAGCGGAGGCTAGGCGATTCGGTCCCCGCCGACCTGCGGGCGCTGCTGTTGGAAACGGATGGCGTACTTGGCGAGTGGGCGTTAGACGTCGTGTGGACAGCGCAGCGTATCGCCGAAGACAACGCACAGTTCAGAACAGACCCCTCGTTCGCCGAGCTGTACCAGCCATTCGACGGCCTGCTGTTCTTCGGCGACAACGGGGGCGGCGACCAGTTCGCCTTCGTTGCGGATGATCTACGAGCTGGTGTGATGGTGTGGGAACACGAAACGGACACCCGGCGCAAGGTCGCTGACAGCCTCGCGGACTACCTCGGGCAGATTCTGACTTCCGAGAGCGACGAATGGTACGAGCAACGGTGATCAACCGTCATAGCCCAGTCTGGTAGTCCGCACGCTCTCCTCGGCAGATCAGTAAGCAGGGTCTTGTTCTTTCGGCTGTGTTCGGTGACGCGGGGCGCGGCCGGACGCCGGCACTGCGGAGGCGGCAGTGCTACAAGGGAGCGGATTAGGCCGGGGGTGCGCTCGCACGGTCCGCGCGTTGGGCTTTCCGCTCGCGTTGCGGCAGGACTTCCAACCGGTCCGACGCCAGTGCTGTGAGCAGCCCTCTCCTGACCCTGTGAAGATCCATCCGGTCGGCCGGCGGCACTGAGGCGGGCCACGTGGTCGTAGCGGAACCGGCGCGGCAGGACTGCCTGCACGATCACGACACCCCGAGCATGATCCGTCGGCTACCCATCGGTCATCGCCGCCGGCTGTCCCGGGACGGCCTCGTGAACCGGATGTCCCGCACGACTGACAGGCTGCCCGCCGCCGGCCGCAGCCATCACCACACTGCGGTCGACACCGACATCCCCTCGCCTCCGGATCCACGGCGCCCGCCGCCGCCACCGGACACTCCCGGGTCATGGCGACGCGACCCTGCGCGGCATCCGCAGACGGCTCGCCCCGTGCCGGCCACCGCACCAGGGCACAGACCTGCACGGCCCCGTAGTAGCCCTCACCGGGACACCGAACACCGCGCAGACGTAACGCACAGTAGCCGGGGCGACCGCGGGTCCGGCCCTGCTTTCGCGAGACGAAAGTCCGTAGTCGGATCCGATTCGGCGCATTTGCCGCCGAAGCTATGCCTGCCATCCCTGCTCTGAACGCACCTACGCCGGACCGCCGCAGTCAGCGCATTCACCAACCGCTTCTCCGGGTACGGTGGCGGCCCGACGGGCGTCCTGTTCGCCGCCCGTCGCGGCGAGCATGACGGCCCGCTCCGAAGGGTCGAGCGGGGCCGTCGCGCCCAGTCGGGGGCCGTGCCCCGTCAGGTGGTCTTGGCGCCCAGAAGGTCGACCTTGGTGATGACCGGGGCCGAACTCAGCATGGTCTCCGCGGAGCCCATCAGCGCGGCGGCGATCTTGCCCTCCAGGTGGCTCTGCCGGCCCTGCTCGTCGTCGAAGGTGTCGAACACCCCGAACGTCGTCGCGTTCTGCCGGAACGAGTACCAGGTCACGGTGCCGGGCTCGTCCTCGGCCAGCTCCACCGCGCCGCGCAGCATCGCCTCGACCTCGTCGGCGTGCTCCGGCTTGGCCTCGATGTACGCCAGCAGACCGATCTTCATGGTGTCTCTCCCTGTCGGGGAACTGCCGGCTCGTTCCGGCTGACATGAACCTATGGCGCCCCGATCGAGGGCGTCAGTGGCGGAAGCGCCATCCCTGATAGCGTTTCCGACATGAGGATCGCCGTTCTCGTGTACGACGGGGTGTTCGACTCGGGGCTGTCGGCGGTCCTCGACGTGCTGGACGCTGCCAACGCGATGGGCGAGGAAGCCGCCTCGATGGGGGTGGATCTGCCCGACGCGCCGCGGTGGGACGTAACAACGGTCGGCTTCCAGCCACACGTGCGCACCGGCGCGGGGCATCTCGTGACGGCATCGCCCGTCGCCGACGCCGACGCGGCGGACCTCCTCATCGTCCCGGCACTGGCCGAGCGACGCCCCTCGGCCCTGCTCGACCAGGTCGCCGGCGAGCGGACCCGGCCCGTACGCGAGGCGATCGCCCGGCAACGCGACCGGGGCACGGCCGTCGCCTCGGCGTGCACCGGCACCTTCCTGCTGGCCGCGACCGGCATCCTCGACGGCCTGGAGGCGACCACCACGTGGTGGCTGGCGCCGATCCTGCGGGCGCGCCACCCGAAGATCCGGGTCGACCAGGACCGGATGCTCATCACCTCGGACCGGGTCACCACCGCCGGGGCGGCGTTCGGCCACGTCGACCTGGCCCTGGCGATCGTGCGCGACCTCAGCCCGATGCTGGCCGACCTGGTGGCCCGCTACCTGGTGATCGACGACCGCCCGTCGCAGTCCGCGTACATCATCCCCAGCGCCCTGGCCCAGAACGATCCGGTGGTGGCAGCCTTCGAACGCTGGGTCAGGGAACGCCTGACCGGCCCGATCAGCATCCCCGACGCGGCCGACGCGATCGGGGTCAGCAACCGCACCCTCCAGCGCAGCGTGCAACGCACGGTCGGCACCTCACCGATCCGCTTCGTGCAGGACCTGCGGGTCGAGCAGGCCACCCACCTGCTGCGGACCACCGAACTGTCGCTGGAGACGATCGCCCGCCGGGTGGGCTACGAGCACCCGAACACTTTGCGGGTGCTGCTGCGGGAACGTACCGGCCAGACCACGACCACCCTCCGCGGAGTCTGACGCGGCGGCCCTGGCAGCGCGCCGAGGTAATCGCGGGGGCTCGAGCCGGGGTGGCTGGGCAGCGCCCAGGCAAAAGTCATCAGGTGATTCCGAGCAGGGCGAGCGGGCGGCCTTTGGTCGTGGCTGGCCGGGCAGCCGAGGTACAAACCGCTGATCAATGCGTACGGGTGGGTCCCGGCGGACGTCTACACCGTCGCCCACCAGTACCTGCGCGGCCAGACCGACCGGGACCCGCTCCGGCTCTCTCCACGCCACCGCGGCGGCCGAGCACCGCGCCCTGTCCGAACAGGGAGTTGTATCCCTGGCCGGCCAGTTCCTCACGGCATTGCTCGAGCCGTGGAACTCGACGGACAGGTCCGCCACGGGCGCGATGCGCGCTGATGGTGTCAAGGCAGTCCGCCGACGGTTGTACGCGTGGTCGAGCTGCAAAAGACCGGCCTGACTCGGCCGGATGGCATTGGCACAGCTGGAAATAGTCCCTCGCCTCCGATCATGAACCACCGATCGCCAGGCCAACCCGCACGGAAAGCGGCTACCTATTTGCTGGTCGTACGACCGCAGCCGGCCAGGCTTGGTCGAGGTGACCGGTTGGATCGCTCGCTCGCGGCCGTCCACCGCAGGTATCGGTGTGACTTTTCATCTGGCATGCGCCTGCCGGTCACCGCGGCGCGGAGTGGCTCAAGAGGGGTATGCCCAGCTCAAAGTAGCGCTGCCCTCCCGTCGGCCCATCGTCGGATCGAGGGATCGTGCCTTGCCGACATCGAGCGGTGGGGCCGCGCCCCCGCGAACGGGAAGGCGCGGCCCCACTGACGACGGGCTTAGCGGGCGTTGCAGAGGGCGTGGTCGAGCAGTTCGGTGGCCACGTCCACGGTGGGCAGTTGCACTCCGGCGTCCGGGTTGAGCGAGTCGGTGTTGATCGACACCGTGACGCTGCGCGAGCCGTCCGGGGTGACGCCGTTGCGGGTCATGAAGCCGGGGATGTCGCCGCCGTGGGCCCAGAAGCCGCCGCACGAGTTCGTCCCCCACAGGATGCCCAGGCCGTACCGGGCGCCGGGGTACCTGGCCCGCACGGCGTCGCTGGTCTCCACGGTGCGCAGCATCTCGGCGAGCTGGGCACGCTTGAGTACCTTGCCGCTCATCAGTGCCCGCATGAACTTGTTGGCGTCGTCCGTGGTGCTGATCATCTCACCGGCAGCGTCGGCCATGGAGGGGTTCACCACCGTCGCGTCGAGGCCGTAACGGGGATCCGGGTTGCCGGCCGTTCCGGGGAACCGCTGGTAGCCCACCGCGTGCGGGAGCGGGATCGTCGGCTTGGTGCCGGGCAGGGACGTGTCGTGCAGGTGCAGCGGCTTGACGATCCGCCTCCGCACCTCCTGCTGCCAGCTGCGACCGGTGACCTTCTCGATGACCATCCCGGCCACGACGTAGTTGGTGTTGGAGTAGTCCCACTTGCTACCCGGCGCGAACCCGGACGGGAACTTCATGGACAGGTTGACGAGGTCGACGTCGGTGTAGGTGCGGAACCGGGTGTTCAGGAAGCCCTCGGCGGTGTCCGAGTCGGTCACGCCCATGAAGTACTCCGGCAGGCCGCTGGTGTGCTGCAGAAGCTGCCGCACGGTGATCTTCCGCCCGTCGTTGCCCTTGCTCCGGATCAGGCCGGGCAGGAACCGCTCGACCTTGTCGTCCAGCGACAACTTTCGTTCGCCGACGAGCTGCAGCACGGTCGCCGCCACGAACGTCTTGGTGTAGCTACCGATCCGGAACTTCGCGTCCCACGGCACCGGAGTGCGCTTGGCGACGTTGCCGTACCCGCTGCGCACCCGCACGTCGCCGCGCGGCGTATCCAATTCGACCAGCACGCCCGGCGCTCCGTATTTCCGCAGTGCGTCGGCGTCGGCCTGCAGGGTCGCGGTCAGGCTCGACCGGAACTCGACCGGCGCCGGCAGGTCGCCGGTCCTGGCCTGGGCGACCCCGACGCCGACCATGGCGGTTCCGGCCACCGTCGCCGCGATGATGACTGCCATAGGTGATTTCCTCATGCCGATGACGCTAGAGAGATCACTGGGGGAAAACGTCCCCACGGAGTGGACAGTCGGCCGTCCCTCGCTCGGGGGACAAGCTCCCGGAGCCGCTAGTGAGACGCCATGCGATTCAGCAGCTCGCGCAGCAGTAGCCGTTCGCCGGGGGTGAGACCGCCGGGCACGTCCCGATCCGGGGCGGCGAGGGTGGTGGCCAGCGCGACGGCGTTCGCGCGGAGATCACCGGCGGCGGGATTCGCCTTGGTGCTGAGGATGCGGTCGAGCACCGCGTCGCGCAGCACCGATGAGTCGAAGTTGTCCCGATCGGCCTGCGGTAGCGAGAGCGCGTGGAGCACTGCGCCCATACCGGCCGCGTGGATGGTGGACACTGCCTGCTCGACCGGCACCACGAGCAGGCCGGCCTGGGCGACGTGGACCATGAGCCGCCGCAGGACCGACAATGCCGTCGCGGCAGCCGTGTTCTGCCGGTCCGGGCGATTCTCTCGGTAACTGAAGATCAAAACGTAGACCGCCGGGTTCTCGATGCCGAACCGAACATGGAGATCCCAACCCGAACGCAGGGCGCTGACCGGATCGCCGCCGTCGGGCAGTACCTGTTTCTGCTCGAGATAGCGGGCGAACGTCTCTTCGGCCACGACGTCGAGCAGGCCCTGCATGTCCCCGAAGGCGCGGTAGATGGCCGCCGGTTGAACGTTGGCCGCCGCGCTGACGGCTCTGGTGGACACGGCATCGCGACCGCCCGCTGCCAGCAGATCGACGGCAGCCCGGCGGATGCGATCACGGGAGGCATCGGACGACGGCACGGATGAACGCTATCACATCACTGATGTCGTCTCGCGCGACATCAGTGTTGCCACGATTCTCGATCCGTGCTTACATCGGTGATGTCAGACGAAGCGACATCAGCGATACCGCGAAGGAGTGCCGCAGCATGACCGACCCGACCTCACCCCCGGAAGAACAGATCGCGAAGACCCTGCAGACCCTGGCCGAGAGCTTCCGCACCTGGACGCGAGCCCCGATTTTTCATCGCCCCGACGAGGTCGCTCTCGAGTACGAGGACGTCACCTTTCCCTCGGAGGACGGCACGCCGCTGGAAGGCTGGTTCATCCCCGCCGCCGGATCCGACAAGATCGTCATCGCCAACCACCCGCGCTGGTTCAACCGCGCCGGGCTCCCCTCCCACCTGGAACCGTGGAAGTCTCTCGGCGGTGCCGCGGGCAACGACTTCGAGGTCAACTTCGTGCCCGACTATCGGATCCTGCACGACGCCGGCTACCACGTCCTCGCCTACGACCTGCGCAACTTCGGTCAGAGCGGCGAGGCCAACGGCGGCCTCTTCACCGTCGGACGGTTCGAATCCCGGGACGTCATCGGCTCACTGGACTACGTACGCGGTCGCGCCGACACCAAGGACCTGACGATCGGCCTGTTCAGCCGCTGCGTCGGCGCCAACTCGACCATGTTCGCGATGACCCGGCGGCCCGACGTCTTCGACGGCGTGCGCTGCATGGTCGCCCCGCAGCCACTCTCCCCCGGCGTGTCCCTCGGGCGCGCACTGGAACGCTTCGGCATTCCGCAGCGCTACCTGGACGACCTGGACGAGCGGATCCGGCTGATTACCAGCTTCCGGCTGAGCGAACTCTCCCCGGTGCCGTGGGCGAAGAACGTGACCGTTCCGACGTTCCTGTACCAGGTTCGCGACGACGTCTACACCCGGCCGGACGACGTGCAGTCCATGTACGACAACCTACCCACCGAGAAGGAGCTCCTCTGGATCGACGGCACCACCCGACGCTGGGACGGCTACACCTACTTTCAGAAGGATCCCGCTCCCATGCTCGAATGGTTCGACCGCTACATGAAATGACCGGTGCGGGGAGGCCGGCGGCGGTCACGTCGGTAGCCGGCGGCTTCTCCACCGCCGGCCGAGGGTGTCTGCGCTTCAGGAGCTCTTGCGGCGCGCCTTGGCCAGCGCGCGTTCCAGGGTTTCCAGGGCTGCCAGCAGGCCGTCTTCGCCGTCTTGGCCGAGCGTCGAGACGGTCAGGGCCTCGAGTTGCTCCCAGATTTCGGCGAGGCGGGGTTGCAGCGTCCGGCCGGCCGGGGTGAGCGAAACAATCATCGCTCGCTTGTCGCGTTCGTCCGGACGCCGGCTCACCAGCCCGGCATCCTCCATGCGCCGGATGCTGCGGGACAGGGTGGAGTGGTCCAGCCCGATCGACTGTTGCAGCGTCGTCTGGATCTGGTCGTCCCGGTCGAAGAGCCGCATGAGGATCAGCTCCTGCCCGGGATAGAGGTCGAGCGTCAGAAGCTGCTCGGCGACCAGGCCGTGCAGGGTTCGCGACAAAGCGAGCAGGCTCAACGTCAGCGGCGCCGGTCGCAACAGGCTCGGCTTGTCCGTCAGCAGCCTCGACAGGTCTTCGGGCACGAGCCCTCCTCGATCGCTTAGTTGATCTTGCCGTGTGATGACCACCACGTTGAGTTATGTGGCTAGACAACAAATACTGTGGCTAGACACATAACTACGGAGAGGCTATCTCATGAAGGCGATCCAGATGAGCGCCACCGGCGGTCCTGACGTTCTCGAGCAGGTCGACCTGCCGGTTCCGCGTCCCGCCGCGGGCGACGTACTGATTCGCGTGGAAGCGGCCGGCGTCAACTTCATGGACCTCATGCGACGCAAGGGAATGCCGTTCGACATCCCGACACCGCTACCGTTCGTCCCGGGTGCCGAGGTGGCGGGCACCGTCACCGCGCTCGGCGGCGGTGTGGAGACAGTCGCGGTGGGCGACCGCGTCTTCGGGCTCTCCGGAGTCCTGGCAGACGGCGGTTGGGCCGAGCTCACGACGGCGAAGGCGACCGGCCTGTTCCCGATCCCGCCGGGCCTGAGCGCGCAGCGAGCGGCCGGTCTCACCGTGGTCGGTGTGGCCGCCGCCGTCATGCTGATCGAAGCGGCCAAGCTGACCGAAGGGGAGACGGTATTTGTGCCGGCGGCGGCGGGCGGCCTGGGCGGCTTCGCCGTACAGATCGCCAAAGTGCTCGGCGCCACCGTCATTGCCGGAGCGGGCACCGAGGAGAAGCGACGGATCGCCCTCGAGTTGGGCGCCGACCACGCGGTGGACTACCGCGGGGACGGCTGGCCGCTGGCGGTCCAGCAGATCACCGGCGGCAAGGGCGTCGACGTGGCACTCGAGGCCGTCGGACCGCGGCACCTGGGTGAGACGATCTCGATCCTGGCCCCGTTCGGCCGACTGATCTCCTACGGCAGCCTCGCCGGTTACGACGACACCATCGACCCCGCGGCCCTGGCCAGGGTGCTCTTCAACCCCGCACCGGCACAGACGCTCACCGGGTTCAACGTCACGCACTGGCTGACCCAGCGCCCCCAGGCCGCGTTCGCAGCGGCCGGGCGACTACTGACCTGGCTCGCCGAAGGCAAGCTGACCGGACCCCGCATCACCAGTCTGCCGCTCGCCGACGCGGCGGAGGCACTGTCGCTGCTCGAAAGCGGCAAGAACATCGGCAAGGTCGTCCTCATCCCCTGACCCGGGTCGTCATCGGACGCTCACGACGGTACGTGGGCGACGGTTACGCACCGCGCATCCAGCGTCGGATAGCGCCAACCGCGCACGTGCACTGTTTCTGCCGTTGCGACACGAGGTCGCACTTTGCGAGTGGACTCGCAGTTAGGAGGGCCGACATGACGTCGGCAGCGTAGTTCCGGGCGCGTGCTCGATGCCTGGCCCCGCCCTTGGCGTGCGTTGCTGGTGACGGCAGGGGTGCGAAGCCCGAGGGGAAAGCCAAAGGACTCCCGTCCCATCCGGGGTCACGGGCGAGAGGCAGACCGGACGCACTTATTCTCGGCATATCCGCGTGTTGGTCAGCCCTGTCTGTCAGGGTAAGTTGAGGCCAGCGGCTCATAGCAACTCCGCCGGACAGGGCGAGTTCAGGATCGAGAATCGTTGAATACTGCTGTTGACGTCGTGGCCGTCCAGGATGGGGTCATGAGTCGCAAGAAGGGTCCGCGTGCGGACGGGCCGAGGACACGCCGGTCCTTCACGCCGGTCCTTCACGCCGGGGCAGAAGCTGGAACTGCTGGCCGGCTACGAGCAGGCCGTCGCGGCCGGTGAGGGCGGGGCGTTCCTGCGGCGGGAGGGTTTGTACTCGTCGTTGATGTCGGAGTGGCGCCGGTCCCGGGACGCGGGGCTGTTGCAGGGCAAACCGGCTGGTGAGACGGTCGGGCGGTCCAGCGTGGAGTAGGCCGAGATCGCCCGGTTGCGGCGGGAACTGCAGCTGGCGCAGGCGAAGCTGGCGCGCACGGAGACGGCACTGACGATCATGGGAAAAGCGCAAGAGCTCTTGGAGGACATCTCCCGGAGCGAGCCGGACGGTTCGGACGTCTTCGGGCTCGGCAAGCGCTGATGGACGCCTTCCAGGCGTTGACCGGCGCGGGGACCACGACCCGGGCTGCGGCCGTGATGACCGGCATCTGTCGGTCCAGCGCCGATCGGGACCGCCGCCGGCCGAGCCCGTCACCTTCGCCGCGTTCGGTGCCGGCGAACGCGCTCACCCCGGCCGAACGCGACCGGGTACTGCAGCTGCTGGACAGCCCGTAGTTCGTCGACGCTGCTCCGGCACAGGTCTACGCCGCTCTGCTCGACCAGGGCGTCTACGTCGGCTCGATCGCGACGATGTATCGGATCCTGCGGGAGCACCGGCAGATCCGTGAACGTCGCCGGCTGGCCCGGCATCCGGCGCGTGCTCGTCCGGAGTTGGTCGCTACCGGGCCGCGGCAGGTGTTCAGCTGGGACATCACGAAGCTGGCCGGCCCGGTGAAGGGCTCCTACTTCGACGCCTACGTGATGATCGACGTCTACTCCCGCTACATCCTCGGCGTCCGGGTGCACGCCCGTGAGTCCGGCCCGCTCGCGGCGTCGATGATGCGGGAGGTGTTCGATGTCCACGGCATCCCGCATGTGGTCCACGGCGACCGGGGCACGTCGATGACCTCGAAATCGGTGGCGGACCTGCTCGAGGACCTGACCGTGACCCGGTCGCACTCGAGGCCGAAGGTGTCCAACGACAATCCGTACAGCGAGGCCTGGTTCAAGACGTTGAAGTACGCGCCGGTCTTCCCGGACAGGTTCGCGTCCCTCACGGACGCGCGGGTGTTCATGACCGGCTTCGTGACCTGGTACAACAACTGCCACCGCATTCCGGAATCGGCCTGCACACCCCCGCCGAGGTTCACCACGGGCGCCACCACACGGTCCGAGCCGGCCGCGAGGACACCCTCGCCGCGGCCCGCGCAGCTCACCCGGAACGCTTCGGCACCGACCGGCTCCTACCCAAGATCCTCTCGTCACGGCCGGAACATGGTTGGCGGCCCGGATCGACTGTGTGTCCAAGATGATCGCGGACCGGTCCTCCCGGCGGCCTACCTTCTCCCCGGCCTGGCAGCGCAGCAGGTCATGGATCGCCTGGTCGGTGCCGTCGTCGCGCCACAACGCGAAGTAGTAGTACGTCGCGGATTTCGGCGGCAGGTCATGCGGCAGATACGCCCACTGACAACCGGTCCGGTTCTGATAGAAGATCGAGTTCAGGATCTCCCGCAACGAGTAGCGGCCCTGGTGCCCCGACACCGACGGATGCTTCGCTTTCCACGCGTCCAGGAACGGGCCCACCACTGCCCACTGCTCGTCGGTGAGGTCACTCGGATACGCCTTCCGCTCGCCCATGACCAGCTCAACCCGCACACCTGCCAGCAGGGCATCGGCGCAGCTCAAAGGTCACGACATCGAGCGATGACGAACTACGGAAACCTCACAAACCGCCCTCTGAAATCTCCGCCCTGCGGTAACACCGATATCCGCCGGGCTCGATCGGCTCGCGATGGGGCGCCGCAAGGCGTTGCTGTCCGGTCGGGTGGGACTCGGCGGCCAGATCAGTACGAGTAGAGGTTATAGAAAACACGTGCCACTGCGTTGGCAGAGGCTTAACCGTGTCGAGCTAGAGGGGAAAGCCGGACCTTCCCATCTCTGATTCAGTAAGGTGGAGGTAGCGGTAGTCGTGCTCGATATGACCAGGTTGACGAATCGGTGCGCTGGCCACGTTCACTGCTAGGCCACTGACGACGGCAAGTGTTGCTACACCGACACCGAAGCCGGGAACATCGAGAAGCTCGCCTGCATACTCGGCCGCAACTGCTACCGTCACCAGCGCTCCTTTGCGAAGCGACAAGGGGACACCGGATTCTTTGCCGTACCGGGCGATTTGCTCTCTGGCGTGGTTCAGCCGGCGCTCAACGCGTGTGTAAGCGTCCTGCGGGTAGAGGCCTTGGAGAGTCCCGAGGAATTCCATGATTGCATTCATCATCTCCGACCGTGCCTGATCGTGGCGCTGGCGAAACTCCCACAGACTACTTATTTCGACCCCCGGACCCGGGACTGGCAGGAGCGGCCCGATGTCGACCCTCCAGCCGTGAGAGATTTCGCGTCCTGCAACCGGATCCGCGTTCATCCGAAAGGCGGCTGCGATGTCCGTATGAGGGTGTAGCCCGTCGGGCCCTTCGCTACCATGCCTCCGGTTATTATCTGCCGCAACCTGAGCCGCAATGATGCTAATTAGGAGGTGCATCAGTTGCGGTGAGCCGTAGAGTCGCCAAGGCGAGTCCGGGTGCCGGGCAGCGTATCCCCGCGATATCAACATCTCCACCACGCTATCCTCCAATTTCCCGGTATGAAGCATGGTTTTGGAGTCGAGGGCTGGCGGCTGTTGTGGGATCAGGGCTGCTTCACCTATCTCCCGGACCGCGTGTTCCAGTTCCGAGCTGATCACACCTTCCGCCAGCACGTCGTTGAAATGGTCATACGGTTGGATCGGCGTATAGAATTCTCGGTCCCTCATTGCCAACATCTCGGGCTCTAGCCGCGACTCCCACCCTGGGGCGACAACGGTGCGCAGCCCATCCCAGTAGAGCACTGCTCGCTGAATTACAGGGGTCGGTGCGGCGGCGAGGGGATAGTAAAGCATGCTTGGCATCGCAGACCTCCTACTCGGCATGATTCGAGGCGGCTAAGATTACCTCACTGCCGAGCAGTTAAGCGTCAGTTTACCGACCGCACCCCCTACCCAGCCGTTAAGTTCGGTGCCGCAATCGAGCGCAATCATCTCGGCTAGTTGAGTGATTTCTGGACACCTGAGTTCGGTCGGTCCGAGTGCCAACCGTCGTCCGGCGGCCGGGGTGCTGACCGAGAGGCCTCGAGCACCATAATCGGGGTTATGGTGCCGGCGGCGCCGCAGTTCGGCCCGGTCCCGCAGCGCGCACTCGGTGAGGCTCGGCCGGCTACGAGCCCGAGGGGCGGGAGGCGCAGAGGGTTACCGGAGACCCAGTCGACGGTGACGGCGACGGCGACGGCGCCATCGAACCGCGGCGGCAAGGACGACGGCGCGGAAATCCTGGTGGATGTCGGCGGCGACTGCGGGACCGACATCATCGAAGGATGGTCCGGATCGCCGCCGCGAAGAGCTTGACGTATCCGTGTTTAGCCCCATGGGTCATACCGCGCGCGATCGATCCCACGGAGTGCCGGTGATGAGCCAGACGTCCGAATCGGAGCACTATCAACGGCGGGTGGCCCCATCTACCGGGCGACGCGCAACAGCGATCCGCCGCGACACGCTCGATCTGCTCGGGTCATCTCGTACGGTGCGCTCGCCTTCGAATCCCAAGGACACGCTGCGGACCCGGCTCGGTGATTTCACGGCCTACCCGCCAGCAGGCACCATTCCTAGCCGTCGGCCCGGTCAAGCCGTCACCCTTAGAAACCCCGGCTGGCGGCGAGCCCGCAACTGCAGCATCGAGCCACGCGGTCAGTTGGCGGTGGCGAGGTTGTAACCAGCTTCGGCTACGGCCTTTTCCGCGTCGGTGATGACGGTGTCCACTGCCGTCGTGTCGGAGTTCCACCAGTCAGCGATGGTGGTCAGTGCCAGCGTCCAGGACAGGTACCGGTCCTTGTTGGAGATACCTTCGAGGGGTACGACCTCGCCGAGTGCCGCTCGCGCGAGGAATTCCGTCTTCATGAGGTCGAGTTCTTGGTAGAAGACGTCGCGGGTGAGTTTGGCCAGCGCGGCGATCTCGCGGACGTCGGGATCGGGGTGCAGATAGATGGGCAGGGCAGTGGCGAACGCCGCCTGGTAAAGGCGAAGCAGGTCGGTGTCGGAGACTTCGTCGACGCGGGCGCGTTCTTCGGGGTCGCGCAGGAGTACGGCGCGTAGCCGTCGACCTGCCAAGGTCGACGGCTGTGGGCTGCGCCCGCGTCGTCCGTGCTTTCGGGCCTTATCGCCGTGATACCCGCGAGGTTCGCGGAGTGCCGCGAGCCGGCTCGGCAGTAGGCCTTCGTCCGGCAGGAGCTGCTGCCGGGTGCGTCGGTGCATGCCGAACGTTAGCGCTGGTGCGTCGGCGGGGCCTGGTGGTGGGGTCTGGACGCTGCGGTATGCCGCGGCGATCTCTCGCTCGGCGTCGGCGAGGAGTTCGTCGGCCTGCTCATCGGTGAGTCGCAGGTCGTCTATCAGGGCGAAGAGCGCGGCGTACATGACCGGACCGGCACGCTCGCCGTCAACGGCCGTGAGTAGCCAGTCTTCGCCGAGCGCGCCGCGAATAACGGCCTCAGCGTCGCGGTGCGTGAATGCCTCGGCCCCGGGGAACGCCGTCAGGAAGCGCCGGACGAAGTGCGTCACGGTTCGGCGGTCATGCTCCCCGAACCTGCGGCGGGCAGCCAGGATGAACGAGACCGGCATGACCTCGTACCACCAGTCGCCCGAGAGTTCGGCGTCACGGATGCGGTGCCATTCGCGCTCGTCGCCGCGTAGCTCGGCGCTGAGCATCCTCGCCTCCGCTGACCGCACTGCCGCGAGTTCGGGACCGCCGAAGTCCTGGGACGTCACGGTGTTACCTGCCCTTGTTTCGGAGAGCACGGATAGCCGTCCACACTAGTGCGGCTATGAGGCTGAAGGTACTGCCGGGGTCGATGTCGTCGTCGCCGGCCCGGTTGAGTTGGGGGAATTGCTTGCGGGGTTCGACGACCGTGCCGGGTGCCCTTGCCCCCGCCGCCAAAGAATCGGCGAAGTCTCGAACGGAGCCGATCCCGTCGTCGGGCGTCCCGGAGTCGAGTATGTCGCTGGCCTTCTTCTCAGCCTCGTCCTTCTTTTTTCCGGTCTCTCTCGGCAGGTTTGGGTGTCGAGGTCGCTCGAACGGGGGTTTGCCGCGACCGGTGGACGGCCTATTGCCTTTACCGCGCCCGCCGCCTTTACCCTTCCCGCCGCCCGCGCTCTTACCTGGCTTTTTCCCTTTGCCGCTGTTCTTCCCTTTCAGGTGGTGCCTAGACTTGGGGGTGGGCTTGTGCTTACTGGTTTTCGGTCGGTGCGCCTTGGATCGGGGCTTGCTTTCTGCACGTCGTTTGTTGGCTTGTCGTTTGTGGTGCCAGATGTTGTCGCGTTCAGCTTTGCGGTCGGAGCGTGAGTGTCTGCCCTGGTGCCGTTTCGGCTTGGGTGCGGGTTTCGGCTGGCTTCGTGGGCCGGGCCGGCCGGCGCTGTTGCCGGCGTTGCTGCCTCCGCCTGTCTGGTTGTTGCCGAACCCGCCGGCTCCTCCGTGGGAGGGCTGTTTGGCGCGGAGGCCGTCCGGGTCGTGGTAGGTGATGGGGCTGTTGTTGGCGTAGGCGTAGCCGTGCAGTTGTTGCGGGTCGCCGGGGGTGAGCAGGGGGTCGGGGGTGATGAACCGGCCGGTGGTGGAGTCGTAGAGGCGGGCGCCGAGGTGGGTGTAACCGGTGGCGTCGTTGGTGCCGCCGACGAAGCCCTTACGGTCGGGCCAGGCCGGCGGTGTGCCGCGGGTTTCACCGAAGGGGGTGCTGCGGCGGCGGGTGGTGGCCAGGGTGGTGGCGTCGACGGCGAGTTGCGCGGTGCCGCTGTAGTCGTCGGTGGTCCAGGTGAGGCCGCTGGTGGTGGTGCGTACGGCGTTGGGGTAGTAGCGGGTGGCGTCGACTTCGCCGGTGGTCTTGTTGCGGCGTAGTTCGGTGGTGCCGAGGTAGGCGGTGACGGCGGCGGGGTCGTCGGCGATGAGGCGTTCACCGAGGGCGTCGTGGATGTAGGTGTGGGCAGCGCCGTTGGTGGTCAGTTTGGCGAGTTCGCCTTCGGGGTCGAATTCGTAGGTCTCGTTGAGGCCGGGCGCGGTGCGGGTGGCGAGGTTACCGGCGTTGTCGTAGGTGTAGTCGGTGGTGGCCCCGCCGCGGGTGGTGACTTTGGTGAGGGTGTGGGGGCGGGGGGTGCCGGCGGTGGGGGTGGTGTAGTCGCGGGCGGTGTCGCCGCCGGGCTGACGGCGGGTGTCGGTGAGCCGGTTGCCGGTGGTGTCGTAGGTGTAGGAGTGCCAGTACGGTTGCGGGCCGCCGTTGTCCTGGGCGGGTGTGCTGGGGCAGTTCGCGGCGGTGGTGGTCCACGCCTCGGTGAGGCGGCGCAGGTAGTCGTACTGGAAGCACTGCTGGGAGACGACGCTGCTGGCCGGGGTCTCGGTGACCTCGTTGATGGCGAGGACGTTGCCGGCGGGGTCGTGGCGGTACAGCTCGGTGAGTTGTTCGTCCCAGGTGTCGGCGGCGCCGGGGTGCTCGGTGTGGACCTGGCTCTTGGTGAGCCGGCCGGTGGCGTCGTCGATGTCGGTGGAGAGCCGGACGCGTTTGCCGCCGGCGCCGAGGTGCTGTTGCTTGACCTCGCCGCTCCAGCGGTAGGCGATGCCGGACAGGTAGGTGTCGAGGCCGGCCGCGCCGCTGAGGTACCCGCTGTCGCCGTAGGTGTGGGTGACGGTTTCGGCGGGCAGCCCACCGGCGGCGGGATAGCCGACGGTGGCGAGGGAACCGTCGGGCTTGTAGCCGTAGCTGGTGGTGTAGGTGCCGGCGAGGCCGCCGTGGGCGGCGGTGTCGGGGATGGTGACGGACACCCCGGTCGGGTCGTCCAGATCGGTGTAGCCGGTGACGGCGGTGGTGTACTGCTGGCCGTCGTGCCGGCGGGTGGCGGAGGTGGGCAGGCCGGTGCGCAGTGTGTCGTAGGTGAAGGACGTGCGCAGGTTGCCCTCGGGGGTGTCGTCGTGCAGTTCGCGGATGCGGCCGAGGGCGTCGTAGACGGTGGCGAGTTTCTCGCCGCGGCCGTCGGTGCTCAGGGTGAGCTGGTCGGCGTGGTCGTACTCCAGCCGGGTGGTGCCGGTGTCCGGGTCGGACTGGGTGCGCAGCCGGCCGCGGCGGTCGTAGCCGCGGGTCCAGGTGTTGTTCGCCGCGTCGGTGATGGTGGTGAGCCGCCCGAGGCGGTCGTACTGGTAGGTGGTCTCGTCGTGGTCGTCGCCGGTGGCACGTTTGTACTGCCGCAGGGCGGTCACCCGCCCGTCGACGTCGGTGATGACGGTGGTGGGAGTGTCTCCGGCCGGTGGGGTGGTGTGGATCCGGTCGCCGCCGTAAGTGGTGATGGTGGCCCACTTCTCAGTGCCCCGCGACCAGAGTATTTCGGCGAAGGGGCGTTCGAGGGCGTCGTAATTGGTGCGGGTCTGTGACGGCACGTCGGCGTCGGCGAACGTGACCAGTGTGCCGGTGGGCGCCGACGCGTTGTTGTACAGCTCGGAGACGGTGACGGGCAGGTCGCGGGAGTCGTAGCGGGTGTCGGCGATGACGCGTTTGCCGTCCGGCGCGGTGCTCTGCTGCTGCCGTAGCCGGTCCAGGCCGTCGTAGATCTCGAAGGAGCTGATCTGGTTGCCGTTCGGGCCGAGTTCGCGGGTCTCGGTGTAGCTGGGCGCGGCGGTGCCGCCTACCTCGTACAGGTACTCGGTGTTCGGGGTCTGGCTGGTGGCCCGGCCGGGGAGCCAGAGCTTGGTCAGGCGGCCGAGCGGGTCGTACTGGACGGTGGTGGTCTTGCCGTCGTGGTCGGTCTCGGAGGTGGCGTCACCGCGGACGTTCAGCGCCGTGGTCGTGCGGTGCCCGGCGGGGTTGGTCTCGACGACGGTGGTGACCGGGCCGCCGGTCGGCGGCGTGTAGGCGGTTTCGGTGGTGCGGTCCAGGGCGTCGGTTTCGGTGCGGACGCGGCCGTGGGCGTCGTAGCCGGTGGTGCCGGTGGTGACCCACATCGGGCTGGTGCCGGTGTAGGAGTCCAGTTCCTTGGTGCGCGTTTCCAGGCCGCGGCTAGGTGCGGCGCCGAGGGTGTCCGAGCCGTCGTAGTAGCTCTGTTCGCCGGCCAGGACGTCGTCGGGGCCGGGGGTGGCGGCGCAGTTGGTGGTGATCTCCTCGGCCGGGTAGTCGATCAGCCAGGCGGTGGTGTTGCGGGCGTAGCTGGTGGTGGTGCACACGTCGTCGTCGCCGGTGGTGATCAGGCCGCGGTCGGTCTCCTTGGTGACCTGCCCGTAGGTGGGGTCGAAGGTGTACTCGACCTCGCTTTCGCGCCACGTCTCTTCGATCTCGAGGTAGTCGAAGCTCTCCTCGATGAAGGTGTCGGACATCCACGCCTCGGTGAGGGCGGGCTGGGAGTGCTCGGGGACCTCGACGCGTTGCGCGGTGCGGCTGCGCCACGGCTGGAAGCGGACCTTGTGCAGCGCCGTGGTGTCGTCGCTGTCGTAGGAGACGCGTTCGAGTAGCTGCCCGGCGAGGTTGTTGTGGTCGGGGAACCCGGCGTTGTGGGAGTCGCTGACCGTGACGTTGCGGGCGGTCTCGCCGGCGTCGGTGCTGTCGCCGTGCAGGCCCCGGAAGTACCGGTAGTCGGTGCGGGTGCGGGTGCGACCCTCGGCGCCGGAGTACACCTTCACGGTCGGGTAGCCGCGCCAGTCGGACCAGCTGCGTTTCGGCATGGGTAGCGACCACCTTGCGGCGTCGTTGTGGTGCCACAACACCGAGGTGTTGTTGCCGGTGGTGGCGTACTCGTAGCTGTGCACCACGGTCGGTGATCCACCGACCAGGTCCTGTTCGGTGACCTGCCGGACGCGGTACTTGTTCCACCACGACCAACCGGCCTCGGCGTCCGGTGGGGCGTAGTACTGCGGGAAACACCGCTTGCTGTTGACGTCCGGCTCGGCCTGCCCGTTCACCGTACAGTCCGAGCCCTCATAGGTGACGTTGATCTGCCCACCGGTCTGAGTGGTGATCTTCGTCAGGCGGTACTTGTTGGTCTGCGGCACCGCGCGGGAGGTGTTGTAGTCGGTGCGGTTGGCGTACCGGGTGCCACCGAACACCGTCTTCGGCAGCGCCTTGGTGCCGCCGGCCCGTCCGGTGTGGGTGACCGAGTCCAGCCACAGCGCCGGGTCGACGCTGCTCTCCCCGGTGGCGGGGAACGTGTGGGTCAGCGTCCACTCGTCCACCGGCTGGTCCGTGCTACCGACCCGCACGAACGTGGCGACCTTGCTCAGGCGCCGGGTGGTGAAGAACGACGGTGTCGGGTTGTTGTTGCACGGGGCGGCGTTGCACTGCAGATCCAGCGGCGCGTCGGGCCAGTTCGCCTGCACCGGGGTGCTGCCGTTCCAGCAGTTACTCAGGCACCGGTCGGCCTCGGTGAACACGACCTTCATCGGCGCCGGGGTGCTCAACTCCGTGCCGGCGCGAGTGCCGTACTCGATACGCTTGAGGAAGCCGCTCTTCTCGTACTCCTTCACCGCGGTCGTGCCGGCGAGCTTGGTGTTGCTCTTCTCCTTCTGATACCAGTACGACATCGAGTTGCCGTCCGGGTCCACGACATAGTCGAGGTTCCACCGCCACGCCATCGAGCAGTACGACCCGGCGAACCCGCCGGTCCGGTAACACGGCTCACCGGTACGGTTCGCGAACACCGGCGCACCCCACACCGACTCGGTGACCGCGTTCCCGCTCACCCAGCCGGGCAGCCGGGTCTTACCGAACCAGTACTGCGTGCCGTCGGTCGTGGTCAGCTTCCAGTGCTCGTTGTTGTGCAGACCCGTGACCGTGCCGGTGGTGACCAACTCGATGCGGGACCCGTCGTCGTCGGCCAGCCGCCACCGGCCGCTCGCGTCGTCGAGGACCAGCTCGGTGGACTTACCGTCCAACATCAACACCGCGTTCTGGTCGCGGAAACACAGATCGCCGGTCGCGTTGGTGTACTGCGCCGGCGTCGCACCGGCCACGTCGTCCTTACACGCCCGGTACGAACGTTCGATGTAGCCGGGGTCGTAATCCCAGCCCTCACCGATCCCCGACGGCTGGGTGTTCTCCGCATTGGTCCGCCCGTCGACCATGCCCGAGGAGTACCCCAGCGCCACCTCCGGTTCCAGCCCACCCGGCGACGGCGGCGCCGGCATGTCATACGACCAGGCGAAATTTCCCGACGACATACCGGCCACCCACGACGCGGAATCCGCCAGATTCGACTTCTCGAACGTCCCGGTATCGGCGCTGACAGCGGCCGCCGTCACCGCCAGCACGGTGCCGTCCACCGCCGCGGACTCCGCCGACGGCGCCACGGACACGTCCGCCACCAGCACCGACCGGTTCAGGTCATTGCTCGCCTCCACCGGCTTCGCCGTCTGACACGCCGCGGCCTGCGGTGTCTGCGCCGCACACGCGGGCAGTTCCACCAGCTGCAGCCGGCGCGCCCAGTCCCCGCCGTAGGCGTGTCGGAACGACGAATAGTCGATTTCCACCGTCAGCGGCGCCGCCGCAGCGACGTCGTCCACGCGGGCGAGTCGCACCATCAGCCCGGGAACCCCAACCGCCTCAGAGGCCGCGCGGCTCAGAACCTGCGACCTCACCTCGGCCGGCGCCGCCGCCGACCTCATGGCCACGGCTCCGGCCCGGCCGATCTTGACCGGCTGACCGGCCACCGCCGTCCGGCCGCTCCCCGCGAGCACCACCGACGCCGTGCCCGGCGCCGGCCAGCGCACCGGCTCGGGCTCCCACACCTGCTCGGCCGACTGCGACGGTGAAACCGGCCGCGGCTTCACCGCGCTCACCTCGACCGAACGTTCCCGCTCGGTTTTCAGCGACACCCCGGGATCAGCCTGAGCCACCGAAGCGAACGGCACCGATGAGACGAGGAAGACCAGCAGCACCATGCCGATACCGCGGCGGATCCACGGCCAGGCACCCTCGAACAGACACGACGAACCGAACTCGGAAGCCATCCCCGGCCCTCCCCCGTAGGCCCTCGAGCGAAGGCCCCCGGATCGTAGGGAGGCCAAAAGATCCTCCACAAGGGAGGAACACAACTGGTAAACGCAAGTCGGACTCAACACACATTCAGGCGCGTCGACGTCACGCTGCGTTGCGTTGCGAAATCCGCGCTGTGGTTGTGTCCATAGCTTCGGACACCGGTTGAACGTCAAAATTTGGCACCGCAAGATCGTTGCCGGATTTCGCGTCTGCAAGTTCCGACACCACGGCATTACAGCGGTTCCTCTTGCCGGGCGGGCCGCTGCCCAGGGCCGGCGGCGTGGGCCGGGGTGGTGCTGGTCGCCGCCGGGCTGCCGCTGAGCCCGCGGTGGGGGTCCTGAGCGAACGACTCGGACGACCACCTACGGTGTCCACGTGATCGATACCCGCCCGGTCCGGGCCGGCCTCGTGGCCACCACGCTGCTGCTCGCCGGATGCGCCGGTGCGAAGCCGGCCGGGGAGCCGGCAGGCCCCTCGGCGCCGGCCCGGTTCGCGACACCGGCCGCGCTCGGTGACGTCCCCCGAGCCGGCGACCCGCACTGGACCGAGAACCGGGAGGCGCAGTTGAAGGTGCTGCGGCCTTTGGTCGCGGATCCCACCGCGGACTACGCCGAGGCCTACATGGAAACCGATCCGGCGAAGATCAGCTTTTCTAAGGGCACGCCGGTCATTCATGTCCGGGCGGTCGCCGGCACGGTGGCCGATCCACACGGGACCGTGGAGCGGCTGATCGCCGCGATGCCGTTCCCGGCCATGTCCGACGTCCGGCCGCTCGACGACGCACCCGGCGGGGTCGCGGTCCGGTGCGGTGCCGCCACGGAAAATCTGAGTGACTCGCACCGCAGCGATCCCCGCGAGACGCTGACCGTCTGCTTCTGGGCCGATTCGGGCAGCGTCGGCTTGTACATGCACCGCGTCCCGGGCGGTGCCGATCGCCGTGCCGACTTCCTCGCCCACTACGCGTCGGTGCGCCCGGCCGGGTAACCGCCGCGGCAGGTGACGTGGCAGCGGGGGTCCCGGTGCCGACCGCCGCGTGGCCCGGGCCGATCTGACGATCGAGGTGACCAAGCCGGCCGCGACCAATCTCCGACCACCGCCACGCACTGCGCACCGGCTGGCAGCCGCGCCGACCAGGTCCAGCATTCACGCTGTCGCTCGACGAAGCGTAGCGACCACCTCCGCCCACCGAGCATTATCGGCGGCAAATGAATACGCGTCGAGCACAGCGCACCGCTACACAAGAGCACGGCCGAAATGACCGTCGTGCACGGTCATGGCGAAAGTACATGCGCCGTGCACTCACGGCGGGAGATACTTCTGGACGCCATGGACACCGAAGCCGCGATCGCGACGCTGCGCAAGGTGGCGATCAGTCAGCTGGTGGGGCGCCACGTCGGTTCTGACAGACTCATCCAGCTCGGGCTCGACGCCCTACTCGCGGGAATCGACACTCCTTCCCTGCCCCGTCTGGCGGGATTGACCCGCGTGGAAGAGCCAGACGCGCAGGAGCTGTTCGTTCGGGTAGTGGCTGAGCTGGGACTGATCCCGGACAACCTGCCTGCCTTGCCAGTACCTCGAGCTTGGGCATTGGTGCGGTGGTGGGCGCAGCTGATCGTCGAGGGCGATGTGGATGTTCGCACGGGTGGGGATTACATCTACTGCTACGGCTGGTCGGCTATCCCGTACACCGACTCCGAGCCGCTGCGACAATTGATCTCCAGCATCGTGCAATGCCAGGACACGACCGAGGCCTGGGCGGTTTGGGACGCCGATTACGCGACCCGGGTTCTCGACGCGGAGGCGAAGGTTGTCCAGGAAGCTAGAGATTTCATTCAGGGGCTACCGAGACACGGGTAGCAGCGAACGGCTCAGACCTCGCATGCGACCGGTGTGATCGGTCACCCGGCCGGCAGCATCGTCGAGCTCAGCGACCACGCATTGCGGCAGAAGAGGATGCGTGATCTTGGGTCAGTCCCAGTAGTTGAATAGGGCCTCGCCCAGCGTCTGCGGTTGCCAGTAGCGCATGTCGTGTCGGTTGATCTGTGGCCATTCCGCCACGTCGACCGGGCCGTCCAACTCCGTGGTGGCCAGCAGACGAAACCCCGGAGCGAGTGTCAGTACGGCGGCCAGGTCGGGGACGTTGACGAAGGTTAATGGATCCGCTTTACGTGCTGGCGTGGGGTCGATGATGCGGGGAACGGCCAGCGCTAGAAGCGGGGTGTCGCGGACGCTGACCGCCGCGACGTCTCGGCCCGGGTAGGCGATGATCGCCTGGTGGAAGTTCGGCGTCGGCTTGTCGCTGATCCGGAACTCCGTCAGCTCGCCGCCGCTTCGTCGTGCGGCCTCGTAGCAGGCGCGGCGGAACGCCTTCAGGTCAGTCACGACGGCCAAACCTACCTGCCGGCGCGTCAGCAGGACACCTACTACGTCGCCGACCGTGCGCCGCTTTGCGGCATGAGAGGATCCAGGGCTGCTGCCCGGGAAACCTTTCGCGGATGCGAACGGCTGCTTTGAGAGGTGACGATCGTGTGGGTCGAACTGGCCGCCACGGCCTATCCGGAGGCCGAGTTTGCCCCGCTAGCAAGCACAGAGGCAATCAATGACATTGAGCGGAGGCTAGGCGATTCGGTCCCCGCCGACCTGCGGGCGCTGCTGTTGGAAACGGATGGCGTACTTGGCGAGTGGGCGTTAGACGTCGTGTGGACAGCGCAGCGTATCGCCGAAGACAACGCACAGTTCAGAACAGACCCCTCGTTCGCCGAGCTGTACCAGTCATTCGACGGCCTGCTGTTCTTCGGCGACAACGGGGGCGGCGACCAGTTCGCCTTCGTGGCGGATGATCTGCGAGCTGGCGTGATGGTGTGGGAACACGAAACGGACACCCGGCGCAAGGTTGCTGACAGCCTCGCGGACTACCTGGGGCAGATTCTGACTTCCGAGGGCGACGAATGGTACGAGCAACGGTGATCAACCGTCATAGCCCAGTCTGGTAGTCCGCACGCTCTCCTCGGCATGTCCGCGTGTTGGTCAGTGCGGTGGCGCGACGGCACGCCGTCCACCTATCTGCCTGATGTTTCCGCTCCGCGCGCAAGATTATTCGCCGGTCGCTGCGCGGGTCCGACGATAAGATGCGTGGGCTGGGCTCCGCGCCGGGATGATCTGTCGTGTGCGTCCCTTCCCGGTCGCGGCGATAGTCGTGGGTGCCGCTGTCACCGTCTCGCTCGCAGCGGACGTGTTCGATGCCAGCGGCGTGCAGCTGACGGCGAGGGCTGTCGCGATGCTGGCGGCGGCCGGGTACGTGGTGACGGCCGGCATCTGGGCGCCGAGAATGCGTTGGTCGTTGGGTGTTTTTCTGCTGCTGTGGGCGGCCGTGGCCATGGCCCAGCTGCTCGGGGAATTGGCGCCTGAGCCGGCTCTTGCGCCTCTGGGTGCGAACGGGTGCCCGACCGGCGTGGACACCAGTCTTGGCGTACGAAGCTGCGTTTCGCTCAACTGACCGAGGCCCTGCGTTTCCTCGCTCTGGTGGTGGCTTGCTATGGCATCCGGGCTCTGCCGCGGTCGGCGGCTCGGTTGCCTCGGCCGCGCCAGGCGGTCGCTGTTTCCGTGTTGGCCGTGCTGGCTGTGTTCGGGCTTTCTCCGCTCGTTGCCGCGATCGATGACGTACGGGTGCTGGCGGTGGCCGCACCGGCTGTTCTGGCCCTTCTTGCGGCGGTCGCGCTGACGGTCGTTGCCGCGGCTCGCGGCGGGGAATCTCGACCGGGTGGGCGGTTGCTCGCCGTAACGGCACTGCTGACCGGGCTTCCGACCATCTTCGCCGTGGATGGTTTGCTGAGTGACTGGTACCAGGCGAATTACACCCCGCCCGACCCAAGTGTCATGCACTTTTGCAGCTTCGCGATTAGCGCGGAATCGCCGCCGGAACCGGCTCTCGTCTTCCTCGCAGTGGTGGTTTCCCTGCCGTTCATAGTTGCGCCCGCCGCTCTTGCCTGGGTGGCTCTGAACCTGAGGGCGTCACCTCTGGCGGCCCGCTGACATGCCGCTCGAGCACTGGCCCCGTCTCCGGTGACGACGACGACCTTGGTCTGCGCGCACGACTCGCGGCAGATGCGGACACTCAAGCGAACGTCGCAGAGCCGTGATGGTCGGCAATGGACTGCGGCTGCGCTGGCGCTGTAAGCCTGGTACCCAATTTATCCGAGTGCCCAGAATCAACAGAGCCGAAATATCAGGAGACGATCCGACTTGCGCTTCACTGACTTACCCTCAATCGGCGTTCCGATCGTTTGATGCGAGGGCATAAAGGCCTAATGCGATGTCTGGACGGTCCAGTGGATCAATCGGCGCTAGCCCATTAGAACGCAGCGTACGTAGCACTCGGATCGCGGCGGTATTGATCATCGCTCGATCGATCCTGCCGCCTTTCGAATCCGCTCCGGCGAGCGAATTCCCGAAACGTTCTCGCAAACGCCAAGTTTGGAATACGCTCTCTGCGCTGCTATGCTTACGGTCAGTTTCGGATGCAGATAGAGCGCGAGAGAAGCGGTGCAGTGGAAGAGCAGATAACTGCTTGGCTGGGCTCCGTTCAAGCACGGTTTGTGAAAGCTGCCAGGCAGGGACGACTATCCCCGTTCTCCCTACGCAGCATCCCGGTGGCCGTTCGTAGCGAGAGCGGAAATGGGGTCGGCGTGGAGCAGGAAGAGCGGCAGTTCTCTAGCTTTCGAGAGATTGCGCCCGCATTGTGTGAAGTTGCAGGACCCATTCAGGACCGTCAAGCCGTAGAGCTCGCCGACGAGCTGGCCGATATATATGCGAACCCTGAACGAGAGTGGCTCCCTACCGCAAAGCTCTGGTCCCCCGAGAGCGCAAAGAAGCTCATTAAAGAGAGTGGAGTCGATCTGCGCTCAGATGAGATTCGGGCAATTCACGTTCTGGATCTGCTTTATAGCTGCGCGAGGGAAATGCTGGAATCTGGTCCCTCTTTAAGTAGAGGCACCCTGAAGTGGAGGCGCCTTGCGGCGAGGGCCCTCGTTGATCACCTCAAATCGGGATTTGTTCCAACTGTTACGCGACTCCCAGTCTCTGGCCTTACGAACGACAAGCGGGTATCGCGAGGGCTGGTCACAGTGCGTCCGATGACATCCGAAGAGCTGGGGCACTCTCTGGACAACTCCTCGTCCGGCTCTGGCATTTTCCGCCGCTGGCGTGGTGGGACCGAGCGCCATGTGCTCGAAGTCGAGAGTACGCACACCGTTGAGGAACACCGGCTATCTGAAGGGGGCGGGCTGGAGCCCATACTCCTCTCCTTTGCCTTGCATGGCTACAATATTGGAACGACGTTTCATGCAACCGTCGAATCCACGCCGAGCTGGCTACTGCTCGGTATGCGACGCGCGGGTCCTCCTGTCGGGTTGCCCGAATTAGTACGATCTGAGAGCGAAAAGGCAATCACCGCCGCGCATCTTAATTCAATCGATAAGCTTGCTGCCAGCGCGACGATTAGAAATATGGCCGAGGCGCAGGATGCTGGGGGCTTTGCTTTGCGGAGGTTCCAGCTCGGAGTAGGGCGTAACAACAGCAGCGACGCCTTAGTCGACTTCGTTGTCTCACTCGAGAGCATCCTCCTTCGCGAGCAAGGCGACGGTGAAATGGCCCACAGATTTCGCACTAACGGTGCTTACTTGCTGGGATCGAGCTATGAAGAACGAGAGGACATCAGCGTTCGACTTAACAAGGTTTACGGGGCGCGCTCAAGGTTTGTTCACGGCCCTCGGCCGGGCGGAAAAAAGCAGCAGCTTTCTTCAGCAGAGATTGCGGCACTGTCCACCGATGCTCGCCAGCTTGCTACAGAGGCCATTCTCCGAGGGATTGATAGGGGCTGGCCTGACGCAGGCGATTTTCGCAGGATGTCGCTCGGCGGCTAGATTCAATCGAGCTACACAACACGTGGGCGATCTGACAGTCGTTTACCGGTCATTGAAGCGATTAGTCATCGGTGGACCTCTCGTCGGCTAAGATCGAGCGTCAACGCTGCGCGAATCCTAGAGCCTCGTCACGTTGCCGTTTCAACACTTCGACGTTGTGCAACATTACGGCGGGGTCGTAAGCATGGGTCACCCTCAGCCTCAACATTCGATCGAGCACCTCATCATCGGTCCAACGCACTGTTCTCGGCAGATCAGTAAGCAGGGTCTCATTTCTTTCGGGTGTGTTCGGTGACGCGAGCGCGGCCGGAAGTCGGCACTTCCGAGGCGGCAGGGCTACAAGGGAGCTGACCAGGCCGGGGTGCGCTCGCACGGTCCGCGCGTTGGGCTTTCCGCTCGCGTTGCGGCAGGACTTCCAACCGCCCTGCACGGTGCGACGCCGCAGCTGTGAGCAGCCCTCCCTCCTGACCCTGTGAAGATCCATCCGGCCCGCCGGCGGTACTCGCGCGGACCACATGGTCGTAGCGGAACCGGCGCGGCAGGACTCCCTGCACGATCACGACACCCCGAGCATGATCCGACGGCAACCCATCTGTCGTCGCCGCCGGCTGTCCCAGGACAGCCTCGGATGTCCCGCACGGCTGACAGGCTGCCCGCCGCCGGCCGCAGCCATCACCACACTGCGGTGACACCGCCTCCCTCGCATCCGGAGCCACGCGCTCGCCATCGCCACCGGACACCCCCGGATCATGGCGACCCGACACTGCCCGGCACCCCGCCGACGGCTCGCCCCGTGCCGGCCACCGCACCAGGGCACAGTCCTGCACCGCCCCATTAGCCCTCATCGGAACGCCAGACACCTCGTAGGTGTAATGCACAGTAACCGGCGAGACCGCGGGTCCGGCCCTGCTTCGCGAGACCAAAGTCCCTGCTCAACGCACGAATCCACTATGGACGGAACACGCCAGCGACACGCGATCACCATCCGATCACCACGCTCCCACCAGGCGGGATTTTCGGGGCCGGAAATGGGAAGAGAGAAGGCCGTGACCCTTGTTTCCGCAGGTCACGGCCTTGATCGCTTGCGCGCCCGAAGGGACTCGAACCCCTAACCTTCTGATCCGTAGTCAGATGCTCTATCCATTGAGCTACGGGCGCTCAGTGCTCAGCCAGCATACACACCGGCTTGACACGCGGAGACTCCGGGATTCGAACCCGGGAGGGGCGATAAACCCCAACCGCATTAGCAGTGCGGCGCCATAGACCGGACTAGGCGAAGTCTCCCCCGGCAGCCTCACGGACCACCGCTCGTCGAGGATACCGGACGGCTCTGGCGCCGGGCAAAGCGGCCACCATCCCGCCACGCCGGGCAGATATGGGCGGTGTCGGCGCGCAGCTAGTGCGACAAATCGACCGTCAACACCGCTTTCCAACAGGAGAAACGCTGCCCGGCCGACTAGGCTCCCACGGCATGGAGGAGAACCCGCCCACGCCGGCCGGCTCGGACAAGCCGCGCCCGCGCACCCCCCGGGCCGCGTTCAGCACCCCGGAGCAGGCCTCGCCGCCGAGCAAGCCGGCCGAGCGCGCCCCTCGGCGCGCCGCCAAGGCGCCTCCGCCGGTGACTTTCCAGCCGCCGTCGACGGACCGCACTCCACCCCGCAAATCCCCATCGGGTACGCGGTCCGACGCCCCAACCGCAACACCGGCCGACCAGGGTCCGCCGGACCAGGCTAGGCGCGGCCGCAAGTCCACGCCCCGTAAGGCCCAGGGTGCGCAGAAGGCCGCCCCGGCCAAGGCGACTCCGCCTGACGCCGCGCCTCGCGGCACCGCTTCCAGCAACGCCACCCCGGTCCAGGCCGCACCGGCAAACCCCGCCCCGGCCGAAGCAGCACCCGGCAGCTCCTCCGCCCCGCCCAAGGCAGCACCCGCCGGCCCGCCGCCGGCCACACCCGCGAAGACCGCGCCCACCAAGGCAACACCGGCGAAAGCCACACCCGCGAAAGCCACCCCGGCGAAGGCCGCACCCGCGAAAGCCACCCCGGCCAAGACCGCACCCGCGAAAGCCACCCCGGCCAAGACCGCACCCGCAAAGTCCGCCGCGAGCGATCAGGTCCAGCCCGCCAAGACCACCCCCCGGAAGGCCAGCCCGCGCGTGGAAGCACCAGCCAAGGCGACACCCGGCCGCACCACCGCGAAGCGAACAGCCCCGAAACCGGGCTCCACCTCCGCGAAGCCGACCGAACCGACCCCGACCCCCACCCCGGCAAGACCAGCGGAACCGACACCCACCCCCGCCGCCGGGAGCCCGACCGAACCGACCCCAGATCCCACCGCGACAGGACCGGCGGCGCCAGCACCCACCCCGGCAGGGCCGGCGGAACCAGCACCCGCCCCAGCAAAGCCGGCCGAACCAGCGCCCGGTCCCGCTTCCAGGTCCGTGGCCGCCGCCGGGTCAGCGCCCGGCCCGGTCAAGGCGACCCCGCCCCGTGACAAGGAACGCGACAAGGAAATCGCCGGTGCACCGGCCCAGCCCTTTCCGAGCGAGACCACCGCGCCGGTCGACCCGCCCCCGCAGCAGCAAGCCACACCGGTGAAGGCCGCCCCGCCGAGGAAGCCCGCACGCAAGGCCGCAGCAATGCAGCAGCAGCCCGCCGAACCGGCCGCCGCCAGGACCGACACCGACGTCGCGGTTCCGCGGTTCACCGCTGCGGTGCGTACCGACGCCTGGGCGAAGCTGGTCGCCGACCCGGGGCACAGCCCGGAACTCCTCGCGCTGGCCGCCGTGCAGACGATCGGTCCCCGCGCGCAGGAGTGGGCGCTGCGGACTCGGGAGTCGTACCCGAATGCGTCGGCCGAGTCGCTGGCCCGGCTCGCCCAGCGGCAGTTCGTCCGGTTCGGCAGCGTGGGTGGGTTGTTCGCCGCGGTGGCGGGCACGTACGCCCCGATGGCGCTGCTGGCGTCGAACGCGCTGACGTACGCGGAACTCATTCTGCATGTCGCGGCCGCCTACGGCATCGACCCTACCGACGAGCGCCGCGCCGCGGATCTGCTGGTGCTGGCGAACGTGCACCCGAGCCGGGAGGACGCCGAGGCGGCTCTCGCGGCGGCGCGGCAGCCGGCGTATGAGGACGACGCTACGCTGACCGACGCGGTCTGGCGGCTGGGGCGGATGGTCGCGGTGCAGGCGGGGGCGTGGATGGCGGTCCGGGCGGTGAACCGGGTGCTGCCCGGGACGGCGCTGCTGGCGGCCGTCATGACCAGCCGGAACGGGGCTCGGACGATGGGCGGCAAGGCGACCGCGTTCTACCGGGCGCAGAGTCGGCGGGGTTGAGCACTCAGAGCCAGGACAGCCAGTCCTTCGGCAGCAGCGTGTAGCCCACGAACGCGGCCACGTCGAGCAGGGTGTGCGCCACGATCAGCGGCATCACGCGCTTGGTGCGGAGGAAGAACAGGGCGAACACCACGCCCATCACGGCGTTGCCGATGAAGGCGCCGAAGCCCTGGTAGAGGTGGTACGAGCCGCGCAGCACGGCGGAGCACGCCACGATCGCCACGGTGCTGAGGCCGAGCTGGCGGAGCCGGGTCATCAGGTAGCCGACCACGATGACCTCTTCCAGGACGGCGTTCTGCACGGCGGCGAGGATGAGGACCGGCACGGCCCACCAGACGGGTTGCAGGGCGGCCGGCACGATCTGGGCGTTCAGGCCGAGCGTCGCGGCCACGTACACGAGCAGCAGGCCGGGGATGCCGATGGCCGCGGCCAGCGTCGCACCCCAGCCCGCGTCGAACGCGGGCCGGTCGAAGGACAGACCCAATGAGGTACGTGCGGAGCCGAGCAGATACAGCGCGAGCAGCACCGGGACGAGCGCGAAGAAGATCCCGAGCAGTTGGTACGTGAGGTCGAGGTACGGCCGTGGGGACCTCGACGGGTTCAGCGTGGCGGTCTGGGACGACAGCGGTCCGGCGGTGAGCTTCGCGATGATCGACACGAGTGCGTAGACGGCGGACTGGCCGAGTGACAGCAGCAGGACGATGACGACCTCGACGCCGAGGGCGGTGCGGGTCACCGGACGATCAAGGGTCACCGCACCACCATAGGGCTAAGCACATTCGCACCAATTGGGGCAGGCGACTCGCCGGGGACCGGCGAGAAGGCGTGATGCATCGCACTGTCCGTGCGATGGCCTGATGAGATGAATGAGCACGCTTATCGCATGGGAGACCTCGCGCGTTTGCTCAAGGAGAGCTGGAGTCTCGTCGAGGAGAACCAGGACAAGGTCGCGAGCTACTTCTACGCCCGCATCTTCCTCTCCCATCCGGACCTGCGGGACCTGTTCCCGGTCCACATGGACGTGCAACGGGCCCGCCTGCTGAACGCGATCGTGACCGCGGTGCAGACGCTCGGCGACCCGGAGAAGTTCGACGACTATCTCCGGGCGCTGGGCCGTGACCACCGGAAGTTCCACGTGGAACCGGAACACTACGAGGTGGTCGGCGGCGCGCTGATCGAGGCGATGCGGACGTTCGCCGGCGAGCAGTGGGGCGTCGAGTACGACCAGGCGTGGGCCGACGCGTACGCGGTGATCGCGGCGAAGATGCTGGCCGGCGCGGAGGCGGACACCAACCCGCCGTACTGGTACGGCGAGATCGTCGCGCACGAGCGCCGCGCCACCGACATCGCGGTGTTCACCGTGCGGCCGATGCAGCCGCTGGAGTTCCGCGCCGGGCAGTACGTCAGCCTGGAGTTCCCCCGGATCCAGCCGCGGCTGTGGCGCACCTACTCGCCGGCCAACGCACCGCGCCGGGACCACTCGCTGGAGTTCCACGTCCGCGCGATCGGCGCCGGCTGGGTCTCCAGCTCGCTGGTCCGCCGGATGGAGGTCGGCGACATGATCAAACTGGCCGCGCCGATGGGCTCGATGAACCTGGACCGGCGGTCCACCCGGGACGCCGTCTTCGTGGCCGGCGGCACCGGGCTGGCGCCGATCAAGTCGCTGCTGGAGGAACTCACCCGGTACAACCGGACCCGGTGGGTGCACGTCTTCTTCGGCGCCCGCAACCGCGACGAGCTGTACGACCTGGCCGACCTCAACCGGCTCGCGGCCCGCTACCCGTGGCTGTCGGTGGTGCCGGCCTGCAGCGAGGACCCGACGTTCCCCGGCGAGCAGGGCAACATCTCCGACGTGGTGGCGCGCTACGGCCCGTGGAACGAGCACGACTTCTTCGTGTCCGGCTCCGGCCCGATGGTGAAGTCCACCCTGAAGACCCTGGCCGAGATGCAGGTGCCGTCGATCCGCATCAAGTACGACAGCTTCAGCGACATCTGAGGGCGCTCAGTAGGCCCACGGCTGGCCGGACTGCTGGTATTCCGACATCGGTACCAGCGTGGCGTCGGCGGCCATCCGGTCCACGTACAGCCGGCCCTCGAGGTGGTCGATCTCGTGGCTGACCAGGCGCGCCATGGCCTGCTCGAACGACGTGATCACCCGGGTGCCGTCGTACCGGGCGTGCTCCACCTCGATCCACAGCGGCCGCACCACCAGGCCGCGGTAGTCGAAGAAGGACAGGCACCCCTCGTACTGCTCGTCGGTGTCGTCGGACTCGCCGATCAGCCGCGGGTTGAGCAGCACCACCGGTTCGGCGTCGCGTTCCGGCGGTTGTACGACCGCGGCGGCCGCCGCCAGGCCGATCTGTGGCGCGGCCAGCCCGACGCCCTTGCTGAACTCGTGCAGCGCCTCCAGCCGCTCCAGCGTGGTGAGCAGGCTGGTCACCGCGTCCCGGGCGGACCGTTCCTCGCGCGGCAGCTGGAAATGCCGCGCCCGCTGGCGCAACAGATCAGACCCGCGCTGCACGATGCCGATCCCCCGCATCCGGTGGGAGGCCCGCTGTTCGGGTACGGAGAAGGTGTGGCCGTTCAGCGGCTCGGTGGCCGGCGGCGCGGTCTCCTCGTACGTCGGAGCGCCCGCCCCCCGGAACCGCCACTCCAGCCGGTACCGCGCGTTCAGCAGCGGCGCGCCGGTGGACCACTCGAAGATCGCCCGGTCGTTCTCGTTGTGCCGTTCCAGCGGCGTGCGCACCGGCACTTCCGCGGCCAGCGAGGTCTCCAGGCCCCACACCTGCGGTTCGAACTCCACCGGGAAGTCCAGGCGGACGGTCAGGTGCCGGGTGGGCAGCCGCACCGCCCGCTGGAACCACTGACCCCACTTCTCCGCGCCGACCGTGTAGGCGTACTCGATGGTGGTGCGTTCTCCCGGGTAGAGCGGAAACTGGCCGTGGTCGTTGGCGAACAGCAGCCAGACCTCCTTGGCCGCGTCCCGGTCCAGCTTGAGCCGCCAATGCATGGGCTCGACCGCCTCGCCCTCGCCGGCGACCGCCTCGATGTCGAGTTCGTCCCAGGTGAGCGGGTGTTCCCGGTGGTGCCGGTTGGAGCCGGCCGGGTCGTGCGGGTACCGGTCCACCGCGATCTTCATCAGGTACCGGGTGACCGGCTCGTTGCCCGCGTTGTAGAGCGCCCGCCGGACCCGGCAGCGGTAGCCCCCGTCGATGTACGTCAGCGCGGCGTGTTCGCGCTCCACGATGAGACCCGTGCCGGGTGGCATCCACTGCGCCGGCACCGGCGGATCCCGGTGCACCGGGGTGGCGCGGGCGTGCCGCAGTTCGTCGTACTCCTGGAATTTCTGCCAGATGGCGCCACCGGCGGCCAGCACCGCCTCGGCCCGCCGGGCGAAGTCCTCGGTCGGCTTGTGGCGGCGACCCTCGACGTGACTCACGTAGGAGGGATCGAAGCCCATGCGTGCGGCGAGCTGCTTCTTCGTCATCCCCCGTTCGAGGCGCCACTGCGCAAGAGCCGTCACGAACTGGTCGGCAGCCCGTTCGACGGGCGAGGTGGTCATCACGAATGTCCCCTTCGCGACGGGATTTCAGTGTCGCTGTCTCCCGGTGTCCGCAAGGGGCTAGTAGCGCGTTGCCGACAGATACCTTGACGAAACCGGCAACGCCGCAACGGTGCGTCAGGTCACCCTCGCACCGGGTGTTGGCACGAAGAACACCTGATGGAGGCGGTCAAGGGACCGCTGGGGTGGCGCGGTTAGGTTAGCCTTAACAAGGTACGGTGAGTGCTCGGCGATCCGGCGGGTACTAACCCCGGCAGACGACCCCACGGCCCGACTCCACGGCCCGACTCCACGGCGAGGTGACAGCGGTGCACCAGCGAATGACGCGCTCGGCGGCGCAGCCGCTGCTGAACGGCGCCCCCCGGTGACCGCGGCCCTGGACCGGTCTCCGCTCGCCGACCCCTCGTCCGCAGAACAGCCGCTCGCTCCGGTCACGGCGACGCTACGGGCCATGTTCGGCACCAGCACCCAGTTGCCCGGGCTCGCGCCGGACCTGCTCGTACCGGACGCCACCGACTGGATGCCCACCACCCAGCTGGCCGGCGCCCAGCTGGAGACCCTGCTCGGCTCCGCACGCCAGCGGTGGAACGCCCAGCCACACGCCGCCGCGGCGCTGGCCTGGAAGGCGTACACGTACTGGCTGGCCCTGCCCGCCGTGCTGGGCTGGGCCTCGGCCCGCCGGGTCCCGCTGCTGCGCGCCGACGACGTGCTGATGCACTTCCGGGACTCCCGCCCGCTGGTCACCCTGGGCCTCCGGCACGACATCCCGGTCGCGGTGCTCGCCTCCGACCCGCTCGCCCTCAGCGGCCTGCCGCAGGTACGCGTGATGCCCGACGAGGCAGCACTCCTGGCCGCCTTCCGCACCTCTCTGCTGGACGAGCACCTGACCCCGCTGCTGGAAGCCATCCACGGCCGGGTCCGGATCGGCCCCCGTACGCTGCTCGGCTCCGTGTCGTCCGGCGTGGCCTACGCGGTGCTGCGGTCGGCGGACGTGCTGCCCGGCTCGTCCGCGGAGACGATCGGGACGCTGCTCGGGGCGCTCGGGGTGGAAGACCTGATCGAGCTGGTGCCGGGGCGTAACGGCAAGCTCGATGTGCAGCGCAAGACCTGCTGTCTTGCCTTCACCCTGCCGTCGCCTAAGGTCTGCGCGGGTTGCTGCATTAAGTAGGTCTGGCGGTCGGTCGTCGCCTGGGCTGACGCGCGGCCGCTCGGCGTCCCCTCCCGCCGCGGGCGCTCCCGCCCTAGGCATCCAGCCACAGGCCATCACGCCGCAGGCACTTCCGCCGCAGGCCCCGCCTGCCGCAGGCCCGCCCACCACAGGCCCGCCCACCACAGGCCCGCCCACCACAGCCCGCCCACCACAGGCCCGCCCGCCACAGGCCCGCCTGCTGCTTGGCCGCCTGCCGCTAGCCTCCGCACGCCGATCGCCCGCCTGCCGCTGGGCCGCCTGCCGCTGGGCCGCCTGCCGCTAGCCCTCGCACGCAGCTGGCCCTGCCGCTAGCCCGCACGCCGCTGGCAGTCCCCTCGATCTTGGACTTGTGGTGCCCGATTTGGCAGCGCGATGGGCTCTTTGTCCCCACCACAAGTCCAAGATCGCTTCCTCCGGGGTGGGCCCGATGGGGGAGGTCGAGTCGTGGCAGAGGGGGTGGGGGACGCGGCGGGGCGACGGGCGACACGCGGCGCAACAGGCCGGGCGGCGGGTGACGGGCGCGACGCGGCGCAACAGGCCGGGCGGCGGGTGACGGGCGCGACGCGGCGCAACAGGCCGGGCGGCGGGTGACGGGCGCGACGCGGCGCAACAGGCCGGGCGGCGGGTGACGGGTGCGACGCGACGAGCGACGAGGCGACGACCGACGAGGCGAGCAACGCGATGGGCGATGCGCGTGGCTCATGGCGGGCCGAGCGGCTCGCGGGTGGACGTGGTCGGCTCTGGTAATCCGAAAGCCGGTGGCGTCACGGGCAGTGGGCCGTCGTCATCGCCATGAATCTTGGAGGGCTTGGGCAGATCTTGGAGGTGCGGCGGGTCACAAACGGTAGTGCTCGGACATCTGACTGCTACCGATCATCGAAGTCCGGCGCGCGGCAACGTGTCGCAGGCGCAACAGGTCGCGTGGCATGACTTTCCGCAGTACCGAGCGCGCCACAACTCCGCACGCCGGGCTGGGGGGGTGACTCCGTGTGTCGTTCCCGGGCGCGCAGCGCGCCGCAATTCAGCACGCACCGGCTGAGTGACGAGGGCGCGTGGAGTTGCGGTGCGCAGCGAGCCACTGCTCCACACGCCCCGAGCCGAAAGGAGGCTGGGTGATGCGCCGAGTCCCGTCCACCACGCGGACTGGACTCCGCCCCAGACCCGCCGCCGATCTGGCGAACCAGCGGAACCGGTGCCGGGGCGGGGCGGGGCGGAGCGGAGCGGAGCGGGCGAGGTCAGCCGATGTCGGGGCCGGTGAGGACGGCGTTGGGGTCGTCGACCAGCGCGCGTACGTCCCAGAGCCAGGCGCCGCCGGTCCAGGTCGGCTCGAAGCCGAGCAGGTCGGTCATCGCCCGCAGCATCTCGATGTCACGCATCTGCGGGGTGAGGACGATGACGCCGGCCTTCCAGTAGCGGAGGTCGGCGAGGGTCATCTCGCGCCGGGTGTCGGTGATCTCGGGGATCGGGTTGCCCTGGCGGATGGACGCCATCAGGCCGCTGGTGGGTCGCCACGGCGGGGAGAACAGCGCGGTGCGGTCCTCCGGGTCCAGCGGGTTCTGCGTGGGCAGCAGGGCGTACGCGCCGGCGATCCGCATGTCGTGGCCGGTGTACGCGGTCCAGCGCAGCGGGTCGGGGTAGCTGGAGTCGGGCAGCGGCAGGGTGACCACGGTGTGGTTGTCGTCGACGAACTGGCGCCACTGGCCGGTCGTGACGAACTCCGGTACCGGGGACATCGGGACGGTCTGCAGGGGCGTCGGGATCAGCGGCACCAGGGCCATCGCGACCGCGGTGATCATGGCGACCTGGACCGGGCTGCGGGCGGACGGCTGCTGGCGGACCAGGTCGACGGCGCGCTGACAGCCGAGGGCCAGCACGATGCCGACGACCGGGGCGATGGCCAGGGCCCACCGGGTCGGCACGGCCGAGTTCAGCACCGGCACGCTGTGCAGCAGGGCCCACGGGCCGGGCACGCCGGTGTTGATGCCGTTCAGGAAGATCCGCGGGCCCAGGGACATGGCGGCGAACAGCAGCGCCACGCCGGTCATCGCGAGGACCGCGGCGCGCCGGCGCATCCAGACGACCAGGCCGAAGAACAGGATCACCAGGCCCCAGCCGAAGAACGCGTTCTCCTCGGCCGGGTTCTGCGACAGGCGCGCGGCGGTGAGGCTGTCGCCGGCCACCGAACGGCTCGCGTACGCGGTGAAGGAGCCCAGGTCGGCGCCGAAGCCGCGGACGAAGTGCGGCAGGCCGTGGTACGACTGCGGGCCGAAGAACTGCACCGACAGCGGGTACGCCAGGACGGCGAGCGTGACGGCGCCGGTGACGCCGAGGCCGCGCAGGAACGTGACGATCTCGCCGGGGTGGCGGCGGCGCCGGGCGACCGCCATGACCGCGCAGAACACGCCCAGCCCGACCGCGGTCATGAACAGGATCTCGAGGTTGATGAACGCCTGCCAGACCAGCAGCCCGGCCAGGATCAGGCCGTTGCGCACCGCCCGGCCCGGCACCCGGAGCGCCAGGCACCGCCAGATGATCAGCGGGACGAGGAACTGGGAGACGATGTTCGGGTGGCCGCCGGCGTGCGAGATCATGCTCGGCGCGAAGGTGCAGAACAGCGCGCCCACCCAGGCGGCCAGCCGGGAGGCGACGAACTGGCGGGAGAGCACCAGGTACCACGAGATGCCGGTGACTGCCAATGCCAACGTAAGAAATACGTTGAACGCCACATGTGGGCCGAACATCAGAGTGACCGGCGTCATCGGGAGTGAAACGGCCAACACCGAGGTGTTGGCCATCATGTTCACCCCATCGGGGTAATTCATGCGATCGGAGAAGAACGGATAAACGCCATCCGTAACCACCCGCGCACCGTGCGCCAACATCCACTCGAAGAAAGCTTGATCTTGAGGATCGTCCCGCAACTCATGATCAAGATTGGTCCACAACGGTGCGGTAACCATCACCGCTACCGCAATGAAACTCAGAATGGCGAGCGCATCCCGCCAGGTGAGAGAGCGCCAGAACCCCCGGCGCTCGACCGGCTCGGCCTCGGGCTCAGCAGCGGGTATGACCGAGATCGGCGCGGCAGCCACGTCCGTCTCGAGGGCCAGCAGCTCCGCGTCCAGGTCATCGGTGTGGGTGCCGCCCTGCCGGCGCGCGGCGTTCCCACCGGCCGACTGGCCTGTCGAGTCAATACCGGTAATCGTCATAGCGTCGGCGAGCCTAACGGAGGTTGGTAACGTTGTTGTGACGGGCGGCCGATGCGTGATCGAGCCGATATGTACGAGTGCATATTCGGCTACCTTTCACAACCGGTGCCCACGGGCTAACGGGGCCGGGCCTCCCGGAGCAATGTCTCAATCAGGCAAACAAAGAGCGGACGTCCCCGCCTCAACTTTCGGTTGCGAGCGGCGGATGGTTAACTCTTCCGGTCCCGCTGTCAGCTCGGATCAGGCAAGACGAGGGAACCTTACTTATGGCAGACATCACTGGAGACCAGCGGATCCAGTCCGAAGTGCTCGAGGGCCTCGCCACGGCCGTGAACCACCGTCGATGGTTCGTCGAGCTCGCTCTCCCGTACCTGGGGGACAATCCCATCGAGATCGGCAGTGGCCTCGGCGACTACGCGCTGGAGTGGGCCGAGCACCTCCCGCGCTTCACCGCGACCGAAGCCGACCCGGACCGGCTGGTGCTGCTCAAGGAGCGCCTCGCCGACCACGCGAACATCGACGTCCGGCAGATGCTGCTGCCCACGACCGAGGCCGCCGGCGAGTACAGCGCCGCGGTGTCGTACAACGTGCTGGAGCACATCGAGGACCACGTCGGCGCGCTGCGCAGCATGGCCGAGCTGGTCCGCCCCGGTGGACGGATCATCCTGATCGTCCCGGCGTTCATGTTCGCCATGAGCCAGGTCGACATCGCCACCGGCCACATCCGTCGCTACACCAAGAAGACGATGCGGGCCGCGATGACCGAGGCCGGCCTCGAGATCGAGAAGCTGCACTACGCGAACGCGCTGGGCCTGATCGGTTACTACGGCGCGACGAGCATCTTCAAGCTGGCCCCCAAGGAGGGGCCGATGGTCAAGGTGTACGACTCGCTGGTGCTTCCGGTCACCAAGGCCGCGGAGAGCATCGTCAAGCCGCCGTTCGGCCAGTCGGTCTTCGTAGTGGCGCGCACCCCGCGCTGACCGATCCGGACGAAAAGCCCGCCGAGGTACGTACCCGGCGGGCTTTGTCGTGTCCGGCAGCGGTCAGCCACGCACCTGGAAGGTCGGCCGGATGGTGGCCCGGGCCAGGGTGTGGAAGGTCAGGTTGAAGCCGACGTACGCCGGCGACGCCTGCTCGGGCACCTCCAGGCGGTCGACGTCGAGCGCGTGCACCGCGAAGACGTACCGGTGCGGCCGGTCGCCGGGCGGCGGGGCGGCACCGCCGTAGCAGAGGTCGCCGTAGTCGTTGCGGACGCAGAACGCGCCCTCCGGCAGCGGGTCGACGCCGCGCTCCAGCTCGGTGACCGACACCGGCAGGTTGACCAGGGACCAGTGCCAGAAGCCGCTGCCGGTCGGCGCGTCGGGATCGAAGCAGGTCACCACGAAGCCGCGGGTCTCCGCCGGGAAGCCGGACCAGGCCAACTGCGGCGAGAGGTTCTTGCCGCCCACGCTGGGATGCGCGTACAGGTCGTCGAACGGCTGGCCGTCGGTCACGTCGCTGCTGGTCACCGTGAAGGACGGCACGGACGGCAGGAGATCGTACGGATCCGGAGCAACGGGGCGATCGAGACTCATGCTGTGTGTCCTTCCGGCAGGTCGCTGAGAACCTCAGCTGGATTCCCCGAAACGACCGACCGTAACCGGGCGAGATGTCCTACCTCTTACCATCTGGTTGCGGCGGGCGGACCGCTCTACCGGAAAAACGCACATCCGGTGTGCATGACCAGGCGTGACGCGGGCAATAGTGGTGTCAGACATCCGACCGGGTGTGCGTGGCAGGAGATCCCCGCGCCTGGTTGCGATCGGGCCGCCGTTCCGGCGGTGGCCAGCAAGTCGGCACCCGCCTAGTGGTCGGGTGCCGACTGCTGTGTGGGCCGGGACGCCGTTCGCCGCGGCCGGCTCAGGCCGGCAGACCGAACATCGGCAGGCGGGCTCAGGCCGGCAGACCGAACATCGGCAGGCACGGGGCCAGCCCGGTGACGGTCACCGGCACGGTCCGGTGCGCCAGCCACGCCGCCCGGTCCAGTCGCAGTCGCCGGCCGAGTGCGGGCCGGTCCCGCACCAGGTGGCGCTCCACCCCGTTGTCGGCGTAGCCCAGCTTGCGCGACACCCGGTACGACGCCTCGTTGTCGGCGAACGCCTCCGAGGTCGCGTACACCGCGCCCAGCCCGTCGAAGGCCAGCTCCAGGACGGCGGCGCGCATCTCGGTGCCGTACCCCCGGCCCTGATCTCCCCGCCCCAGCCACGAGCCGGTGCCGACCTCCCGCAGCGCGGCGAACCGGTTGCCGCCCACCGACTGGGTGCCGATCACCCGCCCGTCCGCGACGACCACGAACGCCAGCTCCCAGCCCTCCGGCGACCAGCGGGACCACTGGTGCCACTGCCACTGCAGGACGCTCCGGGCCACCTGCTCCGGCGGGCCGTCGGTCCAGGCGGCGACGAACGGCTGCCGCTGCGGGTCGTGGATGCCGGCGGCGGCGAGATCCGCCAGCGCACCGAGGTCGTCGTGGTCCGGAACCCGGAGTTCCAGGCGCGGGGTCAGCAGGCGCAGGCCGAACAACGGCCAGTGGTCGGCGATCACGCCGATGATTCTGGTCCGCCGTCCGGCCCGCGGTCACGCGATTTAGAACCGCTCGATGTGCAGCCCCGCGTAGAGCCTCCGGTAGACCACTCCGGTGCGCCGGTTACCCGCGTCGATCATCATTCCGCGGCCCATGTACACACCCACGTGACCCCGTCCGACGACCAGGTCGCCGGGGCGTGCCGCGGAGCGTGGAATAGCCCGCGCCCGAGCCGCCTGTGCGCCCGAGGAATGTGGCAGCCGAAGGCCGATCTGGGCGTAGGCACGCTTGGTGAATCCGGAGCAGTCGAACGCATTCGGTCCGTCGCCGCCGGGCGCATAACGCTTTCCGAGTTGCGACCGCGCGAAGCTCACCACGGCCGCCATGCGGCCGGACACCCCGGCGGACGACCCCCGCGTGCGGTACCGCTTGGTCGACTTGCGGACCTGCGTCCGGCGGACCACGGTACGGCTGTTGCGCTCGCCGCGCTCACCCCGCTGGACCGACCGGCGCACCTCCGCCCGGCGCTCGGCCCGGCGCTCGGCCCGGCGCTCGGCCCGGCGCTCGGCCCGGCGCTCGGTGCGCTGTTCGGCACGGCGTTCGGCCAGCTGACGGGCCTGCGCACGGCGTTCGGCGGCACGCTGCTCGGCGCGGCGCTGCTGGGCTGCCCGGCGTACCGCGGCGATCGTCGCCCGCTGCCGTCCGGCCGCCTGCCGGGCGGCCTGCTTGACCGCCGCGGCGGCCGGCCGCACCCCGGCGGGCCGCACCGTGTACGGGCCACGAGCGCCGGAGCGCGATACCCGGGAAACGCGCTCGGACCACGCCGTCACGGGCTCGAATTGCGGCGTCCGCGCCTCCGCGGGACTGCTCGACGGCATTGCCGTGCCGGCTTCCGACTGACGTTCGGACGAATCGACGTTCGGCGCGATGACGGCGAGTGCGAGTGCACCCGCGGTCAGGACGCGACGAGGGGACGGACGAGACAGTTCGGCCTCCGTGTTAGGTCCGGGGCACTCACGCGAATCCCATTTACTGCCAGCGCCGGCCTTTGAGGGACGGCAATGGGAACCCGGACGACTTCGGTAATTCCGTCGACCATGCCAACACATGATTACCGTGCCGATGGGGTGGATTCGGATAATTAACCCGGCGATTCTTCAAAAGAAATCTCGGCGCAGGTGTCGATCGAAGGCGGTCGCGTTCGTGTGGAGGGTAGGAAGGACACACGACGAAGGAGTGCCATGAAGACCTACCTACTCGCCATCCAGCAGCCCGTCGGTGCGGCACCGGAGCCGGAGACGCTCGGCCCGATCATGCAGAAGCTGGCCGCCATCGGGAAGGACCTGACCGACGCCGGAGCGCTGGTCTTCACCGGCGGGCTGCACCAGCCGGACGCCTCCACCGTGCTCCGGCCGCACGGCCCGGACGTGCTGGTCACCGACGGCCCGTACACCGAGGGGAAGGAGTTCGTCGGGGGCCTCTGGGTGCTGCGGCTGGAGGACCTCGACGCGGCGCTGGCCTACGGCCGCCGGATCGTCGAGGCGACCGGGCTGCCCATCGAGGTCCGGCCCTTCGCCGGATGACCGGGCGGACCCCGGCCGCGCCGGCCGACCTGGAGCGGGTGTTCCGCGCCGAGTACGGGCGCGCGGTCGCGGTCCTCACCCGTCTCCTCGGCGACCTCGACGACGCCGAGGAGGCGGTGCAGGACGCGTTCACCGCCGCCGCCCGGCACTGGCCGGTCGCCGGTCTGCCGCCCAGCCCGGCCGGCTGGATCATCACCACGGCCCGCAACCGCGCCATCGACCGGCTGCGCCGCGAGGCCGGCCGCGACACCCGGGAGGCACAGGCCGCGCTGCTGGCCGCCCCGGACGCCCCGGACGAGGAGGGACCCGTGCCGGACGACCGCCTGCGCCTGGTCTTCACCTGCTGCCACCCCGCGCTCGCCCAGCCCGCCCAGGTCGCGCTCACCCTGCGTCTGCTCGGCGGCCTGGGCACCCCGGAGATCGCCCGGGCCTTCCTGGTGCCGGAGGCCACGATGGCGCAGCGGATCGTGCGCGCCAAGAAGAAGATCCGGGATGCCGGCATCCCGTACCGGATACCCGGCGAGGCCGATCTCCCGGACCGGCTGCGGCCGGTCCTGGCCGTGCTCTACCTGATCTTCAACGAGGGGTACGCGGCCACGTCCGGCACCGGCCTGGTCCGCGACGATCTGAGCGCCGAGGCGATCCGGCTGGCGCGCCTGCTCGCCGCGCTGATGCCGGACGAGCCCGAGGTCCTCGGGTTGCTGGCGCTGATGGTGCTGATCGACGCCCGCCGGCCGGCCCGGACCACGCCGGACGGCGCGCTGGTCCGCCTCGCCGAGCAGGACCGCAGCCGCTGGGACCGGGCGCTGATCGCCGAGGGGCAGGACCTGGTCCGCCGGCTGGTGCGGCGCAACCAGCCGGGCCCGTACCAGCTGCAGGCCTCGATCAACGCGGTGCACAGCGCCGCGCCGAGCGCCGCGGCCACCGACTGGCAGGCGATCCTGTCGCTGTACGACCAGCTCGGCGCGCTCACGCCGAGCCCGGTCGTGGCGCTGCACCGGGCGGTGGCGGTCGCCGAGGTCGCCGGTCCGGCCGCGGCGCTGGCCCTGGTCGACCGGCTCGACCTGGACGGGTACCACCTGACCCACGCGGTACGCGCCGACCTGCTGCGCCGGCTGGACCGCCCGGTGGAGGCCGCCGACGCCTACGCGGCGGCCGCGGACCGCACCCGTAACCCGGCCGAGCGGGCGTTCCTGCTCCGCGCCCGGGAGACGCTGCGGTGAATCGCGCGGTGCTACGGTCCGGCGGTGCACCGGGTGCTCGTGATCGGCAACAGCGGAGCCGGCAAGACCACGACGGCACGCCGGATCGCCGCGGCACACGGGCTGCCGTTCCACGAACTGGACCAGCTGATGTTCCGGCCCGGCTGGCAGCCCGATCCGGCGTACCCCGACGAGGTCGCCCGGATCGCCGCCCGGCCCGCGTGGGTCCTCGACTCCTGGGGCGACCGGCGGGTACGCGCCCTGCTGTGGGCCCGCGCGGACACCGTGGTCTGGCTCGACTATCCGCTCCGGACCGTCCTCCCCCGGCTGTTCCGGCGCTCGGCGCGCCGGACCCTGCGCCGCGAGCGGATCTTCAACGGCAACGTCGAGGCGTACCGCGAGTGGTTCAGCCGCGACCATCCGCTCCGGTCCGCGCTGCGCGACCACCGCCGGCGCCGGGCGGAGACCGGCCGGTTGATCGCCGCCCATCCGCACCTCACCGTGATCCGGCTGCGCCGGCCGGCCGAGACGGACGCCCGGCTCAGGCGTCCGGAATGAGCATCTCGACGTCCGCGGCGTCCATCACCCGGCGCACCCCGACCGGCTGCTGCAACGGCACGCCGCCCGGACCCGGCACCCGGGAGACCTGCGCGGCTATCTCCAGGGCCCGCTCCTCGGACTCCACGTCGACCAGCTGGTAACCGGCCAGCATCTCGGTGGACCCGGCGAACGGTCCGTCCCTGACCGTCGGCTCGGTGCCCGCCCCGGCGGTCACCACCTTGGCCCGTTCCGGACCGGTCAGCGCCAGCGTCTCCAGCAGCTCGCCGCTCGCCCGGAGCTGGTCGTTGACGGCAGCGTGGTAATCGAGGTGCGCCCGGATCTCCGCGGGCGTCCATCCGGTCATTCCGACATCCGTCACGCTGCCGCCGAAGCCCACCGTGAGCAGGTATTTCGTCATGTCGGCTCCGCCCTGTCACTGCGCCCGCACGGTGACGCATCCACCCGGAGGTCGGAGCCGGCGACGCGTTCTCGACACCGCCGGCACCGCTGGGCGTTATCGGCTCGTTATCCGCGTACGAGAACGGCGGCCCCGGGTGCGGCATCGGACCAGATGACAGGGCCCCACGTCTCTCACGGAACGGATTCCCATGTTTACGCTCTCTGTTCGTCAGCGCCGTACCGCCGTGGTACTGGTCCTGCTGGCGGCAGCCGTGGTCCGGCTACGGTTTCGCTCTCCGCCGGCCCGGCCTCCGCCGCGCGGCCGACCTGCACCACGACGGAGACGGCCCTGAGGCGGGCCCAGTCGTCGGCCGGCGTCACCGCCGACGGAATCTACGGACCCGTTACCCGCCGCGCCATCGAGCATCCGTTCGCGGGCGACTCGCCCTGCGGCCGGGTGAGCTGACGTAGCCGGCACCGCACCGGCGTAGACAGATCCACAAGCGACGAAGGGACAGGCAATGCGAGCGATCACCATCACCGGGGCGGTCATCAGCGCGGTACTGATGACCGGATGCAGTGCGGGCGTCGAGCAGGTGGCGGGGGACGCCGTGCCGGCCGGCGGGCAACCCGCCGCGTCGGCCTCTCCGAGCCTGGCCGCCCCGAGCCCGGCCGCCTCGGCGCCGGCCGGGACGGCGGCGGTGACGAGTGCACCGGCATCGCGGCCGACGTCGTCCCCGCCGACGGCCACCACGCGACCGGTGCGCACGACCAGCCCGCCGCGGACACTCGGGCCGGCCGGCCTCGGCCCGCTCAAGCTGGGCATGACCCGCAAGCAGGCGGAGGCCACCGGCCTGCTCGAGGGGTACGAGGTCGCCGACTACCTGGCCCGCTGCGGCGTCTCGAAGGTGCGGGGCACGAGCCGCGCGACGGTCTTCATCGACCCCAGCCGCGGTGTCTCCTACATCGCCCTGTACGGCACCGTCCGTACGCCGGAGGGCATCCGGCTCGGCAGTTCGGTGAGCGCGGTCCGCCGCGCCTACCCGGACTGGGAATTCATCCTGGGGGACAGCGCCTCCGGGGAGGGCGCCGTGCGGGTACCGGGCAACAGCAACGCGGGGTACCAGATCGACATCGAGGACGGCAAGGTCAGCTACCTGGCACTGAGCTCCGAGAACCAGCGCTGCACCGACTAGCGATCAGGACCGGCACGACTGCGTACGATCGTCAGCCGCAGCGTCCAGGGGCGGTCATCCCGCATCCACCAGGCTCGCCGCCACGTCCGCGGGGCCTGCTGCGGAGCTGCGCACGAAGTGCCCCCGCTGACCGATGGTTCTGCTGGTCAACGGGGGTTCTGCCGGGCGGAGGGCGTGGGATTCGAACCCACGGAGACGCGGAACGCCTCACCGGTTTTCAAGACCGGCGCCATCGGCCACTAGGCGAGCCCTCCCGTGCCGCAGAGCCCAGTTTGCCAGACCCGTGCACCCGGCCGTGCCCCGGCGCGACGTTGTGCACAGGGCCGGTGATCCGGTCGGCGCGCACGCCGGGGAACCGACAGACTGAGGTCATGCACGCGATCGTGATCGAACGGCCCGGCGACCCCGACGTGCTGCGCTGGGCGGAGGTGCCGGATCCCGCGCCGGACCGAGGCGAGGTGGTGATCGAGGTGACCGCAGCGGCGGTCAACCGGGCCGACCTGATGCAGCGCCGGGGCGCCTACCCGCCGCCGTCCGGCGCGCCGGCGTATCCGGGGCTGGAGTGCTCCGGTGTGATCACCGCCGTCGGCCCCGGGGTGGACGGGCACCGGGTGGGCGAGCGGGTCTGTGCGCTGCTGGCCGGCGGCGGCTACGCCGAGCAGGTGGCGGTGCCGGCCGGGCAGCTGCTGCCGGTGCCACAGGGCATGTCGGTGCAGGAGTCGGCGGCGCTGCCCGAGGTGGCGTGCACGGTCTGGTCGAACGTGGTGGACATCGCCCGGTTGCGCCGCGGGCAGACGCTGCTGGTGCACGGTGGCGGCGGCGGGATCGGCACGTTCGCGATCCAGCTCGGCACGGCGCTGGGGGCGACCGTGCTGGTGACGGCGCGCGCGGCCAAGCACGACGCCCTGCTGGCGCTGGGTGCGAGCGTGGCGATCGACTACACCGAGGAGGACTTCGTCGCCCGGACCCGCGAGGTGACCGACGGCCGCGGGGCCGACGTGATGCTCGACATCATCGGCGCGAAGTACCTGGCCCGCAACGTCGACGTGCTCGCGCCGGACGGGCGGATCGCGGTGATCGGCCTGCAGGGCGGGCGCCGAGGCGAGGTCGACCTCAACGCGTTGATGGCCAAACGCGGGTCGATCTCGGCGACCACGTTGCGGGCCCGGCCGGCCGCGGACAAGGCCCGGATCGTCCGCGGCGTCCGCGAGCGGGTGTGGCCGCTGGTCGACGCGGGCGCGATCCGTCCGGTCATCGACACCACGATGCCGATGCCGGACGCGGCGGCGGCGCACCGCCGGATGGAGGCGAGCGACCACCTCGGCAAGATCCTGCTCCTGCCCTGACCGGAGCCGGTCACTCCATCGGGGCCAGCAGCGTGCGCGGACCGGGGCCGAACTCGGCCATCCGGTCGCTCGGGTTGATCAGCTTGCAGCGCTGCATCGACAGGCAGCCGCAGCCGATGCAGCCGGTGAGCTGGTCCCGCAGCCGTTCCATCAGGGTGATGCGCTCGTCCAGGCGGCGACGCCAGCGGGCGGAGAGCCGGGACCAGTCCGCCTTGGTGGGGGTGCGGTTCTCCGGCAGGGAGGCCAGCGCCTCGCGGATCTCGTCCAGCGAGACACCGACCTGCTGGGCGATCCGGATGAACGCCACCCGGCGCAGCTCCGACCGGTGGTACCGGCGCTGGTTCCCGGTCGTCCGGGTGGACCGGATCAGCCCCTCCTTCTCGTAGTAGCGCAGGGCGGACGGCGCGACGCCGCTGCGGGCCGCGAAATCACCTATGGCGAGCGTCTCCATGGCACCCCTTGAGTTGAAGTGAGCTTTAACTTGCAGGCTAGCCACATGACCGCGACGACTGCCAACACCGACGTGCTCGGGTCGTTGCTGACCCGGCTCACCGGCGACGAGAAGCACGCGCCCAGCGCCAACTCCACATTGGATGTGCTCTGGGTGCTCTACGACCGGATCCTGCGCATCACCCCGGACACCGCGGACGCGCCGGACCGCGACCGGTTCCTGCTCTCCAAGGGGCACGGGCCGGCCGCCTACTACGCCGTCCTGGCGGCCAAAGGTTTCATCGGCGAGGACTGGCTGGACGATCTCGGCGGGCGGCACAGCCGCCTCGGCCATCACCCGGACCGGACCCTGATCCCCGGGGTGGAGGTGGGCACCGGCTCGCTCGGACACGGCCTCGGGCTGGCCGTCGGCACCGCACTGGGGCTGCGCGCCCAGGGCTTCCTGGACACCCGGACGTTCGTCCTGCTCGGCGACGCGGAACTCGACGAGGGCGCCAATCACGAGGCGATCGCGTACGCCGCCGCGGTCCGGCTGCCGCTCACCGCGATCGTGATCGACAACCAGTCCGCCACGCACGGCTGGCCGGGTGGCATCGCGGCCCGGTTCCTCGGCTGGCCGGCCTCCATCGTGGACGGCCGGGACCACGACGCCCTCGCCCACGCCCTGGCCGCCCGGCATCCGGACCGGCCCAACGTCGTGATCGCCACCGTGGAAAGGAAGGGCCGATGAGGGAGACGTTCGTCGCCACCACCACCGCGCTGCTGGACGAGGACCCGCGGACCGCCGTGGTGCTCGCCGACATCTCCGCCGACGCGTTGGCCCCGGCCATGCGCCGGCATCCCGACCGGGTGCTGAACGTCGGCATCCGGGAACAGCTGATGACCGGGGTGGCCGGCGGGCTCGCGCTCACCGGGCTGCGGCCGTTCGTGCACTCGTACGCGCCGTTCGTGATCGACCGGACCTACGAACAGATCAAGCTGGACCTGGGGCACCAGGACGCGGGCGCGGTGCTGGTCAGCATCGGGGGCTCGTACGACGGGTCGAACGTCGGCTACACCCATCACTCGCCGGGCGACGTGGCGCTGCTGGACACGTTGGACGGCTGGACCGTGCACGTGCCCGGTCACCCGGACGAGGTCCCGCCGCTGCTGCGCGCCGCGGCCCGCACCGACGACCGGGTGTACGTACGACTTTCCGCCCAGCAGAACCAGCGGGCGTACGGGACCGGGACCAGGCTGCAGGTGCTCCGCCGCGGCTGGGCGGGCGCGCCGGTGGTGCTGGCGGTCGGTCCGATGCTCGATCCGGTGCTCGACGCGGTCGCCGGGATGGACGTCACGGTCGGGTACACGGCGACGCCACGGCCGTTCGACGCGGACGGGCTGCGGGCCCTGGTCAACCGGGACGTGATCGTGGTGGAGCCGTACCTGTCCGGCACGTCGAGCCGGCCGGTCGCGGAGGCGCTCGCCGACGTGCCCCACCGGGCGCTGCACCTCGGCGTGGGACGGACCGAGGTCCGGCACTACGGCAGCATCGCGGATCACGCACGCACCCACGGCCTGGACCCGGCCGGCCTGCGCCGGTCGATCGGCGCATTCCTCGATGGACGCTAGGCCGGTCGTCCGGCCGCCGGGCACCGTTCCGCGGACCGCCGGAGCCCGGCCTCCCCCGTATGCTCTGCCTTGGCAGCGCACCCCGAGGAGGTCGGATGATCCACGGCTTCGTGCCCACCATGCTGATCGGCATCGTCGGTGCGCTGTTGGCGGAGGTGATCCGCGCACTCCCGGCGATCCGGGCCGGGAAACCGCCGCGCGGCTGGGAGCTGGTGGCCGCCCTCTTCCAGGTGCTGCTCGGCGGCGGCGCGGTCCTCTTCGGATGGGATCAGGAGCAGTCGGCGTTGCAGGTGGCGGTGATGGGGGCGGCGTTCCCGCTGCTGTTCTCGGCCGCGGTGAACGGCGCCAAACCACCGTCGGACGGCGGCACCGGGCGCGACGTCGCATACGGCGGGCGTTCCGTGTCGGACTATCTGGCGGGCCGGTTCTGAGCAGCGCCGGCCATGCTGCTCCCGGGAGACGAGAACAACCCGATCCTGCACATCGAGGAACTGCCGCGCTTCCCCTGGCGCCGGCCGGCCCGGGTGCCGGGCGCGGTGCACGTCTACCTGAGCCGCGGTGACCGGTTCTTCTGGCCGGCCGGCGGCTTCACGCTCGGCGAGCTGTGGCTGATCCGGCCGAGCCGGTTGTACGTGGTGGACGCGGCGCCCCACGACAGCCAGATGCATCACGACGTGACCAGCACCTCCACCGGCACCACGGTCAGCCTGCTCGTGTCCTTCTGCTGGCGGATCGTGGACCCGCGGTTCGTCGTCGAGTCCCACCTGGTCGACGTGATGGCCGTGCTGCCGCACCACCTCGGCGCCGCGATCGACGCCGCGGTCGGCAAGGTGGCCTGGCAGGACGGCACACAGCTCGACCGGGCCCTGCGATCCGAGGCGCTACCGACGTGGGTGCGCGCGGACGGCCTGGAGGTGTCGTCGATCCGGGGCACCGTCGTGTCGCTCGGCGAGGAACCACCGGCCATGGCGGGCATCGATGGTTGACGACGCGGCGGGATGGGCCGTCGACTGGATCTCCTCCCGCACCGCCGACGACTGGCGACGCTACGCCTGGTTCGCGACGGCCCTGCTGATCGCCTACTACACGGTCCGGTGGCTCGTCCGCCGGTTCGTGCCGTGGCTGGTCGCCGAGATCGGCCTCCGGTTCGCGTCCGGGCTGGTGACGGCGATGTGCATAGCGCTGCTGGTGGTGCAGGCCACCCTGACGCTGCCGTTCCGGCCGCTGCGGGTACGGCCGCCGATGCTGTTCTTCACGGTGGGCGACCTGGCCGGCGGGACCGTCCGCCGGACCCGGGCCACGGTGCCCCGGCTCGCCGCCGGCGTGTACACCCTGCGGCAGACGCACCGGCTGGTGATCTGGGCGCTCCTCGCCGGGCTGCTCTGGGCCGGGCACGAGGTCACGTGCGAGCGGGCGCCGGCCTCCCTGTGGTGCCGCAGTCCGCTCAGCGCGGTCACCGCCCTGGGCGGCGACCTCCAGGTCATCGGAACGGATCTGGTGTTCGGCCGACCTTCGTCATGAGGTCCGCCCAGGCGCGCTGCAGCGGCTCCCACAGGCGCTCCTCGATCGTGTGGGTCAGCCGGTCCCCATGGGTCAGATAGTCGGTGATCGGAGCCAGCACCAGGCAGGCACGCGCCGCCATCGCCAGGTACCGCGCCCGCCGCCCGAGGCCGTCGTCCCCGGCCAGGTCGCCGAGCAGCGTCCTCGCCCGGTCCATCGCACCGGTCTGCCGGCCGAGCGCCGCGGCGGCCTCGATCCGGAACGTGGCTTCCACGGACGGGTCCTTGGCGACGTTCGCCAGGAACGTCGCGCCCGACGGGCCCCGGGTCGCCAGCGTGCCGAGGGCACACAACCGGGCGGCCGGTTCGACCCGTGCATTGCGGACCAGCGCCCGGAGCATGGCGTCGGCGCCGGTGGGGTCGCGGACCCGGCGTTTGACGTACCAGGCCATCAACCGGAGCGTGGCCGGCCGCTCCGTGTCGTTGAGCAGTAGATCGGACCCGACGTGGCTCAGCCCGGCCGCGTCCAGCGAACGGGCCGCATCCTGCCGCACGGCCCAGCTGATCGACCGGTCGTGCATCAGGGCCGACATCGCGGCCTCGAGGCGGTCCGCGCGTACCAGGCCGGCCAGCACGACAGCGCGTCCGACCAGCGAGTACGCCGCCCGGTTCTTCTCCCTGCGCTCCACCGCCGTGAGGGTGCGGGGCGCCGACCAGACACCGGCGATCGCGGGTCGCCGGCTGCGGGTGGGTTCCGAGTTCGGCCGTACCGCCTCCGTCGCGAGCCATTCCGCGGTCAGGTCCTCGAGCGCGATCACCTCGCTGGTCATGGTCTGCAGGCGGGCGCCCTCCAGGCTCGGGTCGACCAGGCGCCCGGCCATGGCCACCAGCGCGTCCGCGGGTTCACCGACGTGCACGAGGATGGCCATCGTGGCGACGCGGAGATGCGGCTCGGACCCGCTCCGGCTGATCGCGGTGAGGTGCTGCAGGGCACTCCGCCGCTCGCGGTCGTCCCCGGTCTCGGCCAGGGCGCGCAGGGCGGGCAGCCGGTCCTCGGGCGGCCGCCCGCCGCCGTAGGCGAGCTGGGAGAGCACCCGCAACCCGTGCTGCCGGGTCGCCGGGTCGCCGTCGGCGAGCAGCACCGTGGCGATCTCGATCCGTTTGGGTTCCGGGGTCGCCGGGTTGGTGATGAGGCCGACCAGCCGGGTGGTGTCCGGTGCCCGGTGCAGCACGGCCCGGGCGGCCTGGCCCACCGCGCGCAGGGTCTGGGTCGGCTCCGCGGCGGCGTTCTCCACCGCCTCCATCGTGAGGTCGGCCAGTTCCCGGCCGTCCGGCGCCTCGGCGGAGCCGTCCGCGAGCACGGCGGCGAGCTCGGCCAGTTCCGGGTACTGACGATCGGGGCCGGGGTGGGCCAGGGCACGCACCACCGGCACCGCGTCGTTCCCGGCGTCGGCATAGGCACCGATCGTGAACAGCGCGGTGCTGGTCGCCCCGTGCGCCCGGACCTGCGCGAGCCACCATTCGCCGTCGAGGTCCCTCGCCCGTTCCAGGCCGTACAGGTACTCCGCGATGCTCTGGTGGGTGAACTCGAGGCCGTCGCCCCGGTGCACGATGAGACCGGTGCTCAGCAACGCATCCGTGAGGTGCTGGTCGGTGACGTCGTCCGGGACGCCCACCCCCTCGGCGGCCAGCCAGGCGCGTACCGCCCCGATGCTCGGCTGCCGGTCGTGCGCCAGCCGCTGGACGGCCAGGTGGGTCACGCACCGGCGGCGGAGGCTGAACAGCCGCTCACCGAACTCCTCCGCATCGGCACCCAGGTCCTGCAGCTGGTGCCGGAGCTTGGTGCGGACGTCCGGGAACGTCTGCCGTCCCTTCAGGAGGGTGTCGACGAACCGCCGGTAGAGGCCGGTCCGTCCCTTGGGGAGATCCTCGTCCGGATGGTGCTGGTGCACGTCGGCGGCGATCGTGCACAGCAGGGGTATCCGCACCATCGGCATCATCCGGTGGCGGTCGACCTGGTGCAGGAAGCTGTCCCGGCGCTGCTCCGCGAAGGCCGGGTCGCGCAGCCGGTACCAGCGGTCCGCGAACCGCTCCACGGTCACCCGGTCGAACGGGCGCAGGTTGTACTCGCCGAGTCGGTGGACCTGGTCGACGCCCGCGGCGAGCGCACGCAGGTTCGAGAACTCCGTCGCACTCAGCACCCGGCTGGACACCACGAACCGGGCCTGCGTGCCGTACGTGGCGATGTGCTGGGCCAGAATCTTGATCAGCCGCGCCCGCTTGTCCGCGTCGAAGACCTCGTCCAGGCCGTCGATCAGGATCAGCCAGTCGACGCCCGGCGTCGGCTGTCGCTCGAACAGCGAGGCGGTCACCGACGTGGCGAGGAAACCGTGCAGGTCCGCGTTCACCGCCTCGGCGACCGAGTCGAACCAGCCCCGTCCGGTCAGCAGCCGGGTGGCCGCGCACCGGATCGCCACCACCGGGCCGATCGGCGGCTCCTCGCCCTCTCCGGGCTGTTCCGGCTGCAGCCACCAGGACGCCGACTCGGCGACCAGGTGCTGCAGCAACGTCGACTTGCCGCCGCCCGGTCCGCTGACCACGAGCGCGTTGCGATGCCGGTTCAGCATCTCGGTGGCCGGGATGACCGAGGGCTCGACCGGCGCCGCCACGCCGCGCACCAGGGCCCGGCTGCGTTCCGCCCGCCACGCCTCGGCGCGCTGCTTGACGTAGACGTCGGAGAGCGGCACCTCGCCCTCGACGACCCGGTACGGCAGTTCCTCGGCCACCCGTCGCTGGGCGAGCAGCATCCGGTGCAGCGGGCTGCCCGGTTCCGGCAGGTAGAGCGTGGGTTTCCGGGGCTGGAACCGCCCGATGAGGGAACGGATGTGGTCCAGGCGCTTCTCGAAGTCGAGCGCGTCGATGAGCCAGGCGGCCTCCTGCTCGAAGTCGTAGAACTTGAGCATCCCGCACACCAGCCCGGTGGACCGGTCCACGATCGGCGCCCCGCTCATGCCGGACACCACACCGGTCTCGACACTCGCCTTCACGTACGGCCCGCTCGGTCCCTGGACCGCCATCCGGACGACGTCCACCGCCGCGCTGCCGACCGGACCGGTGCGGTTGAAGCCGTACGCGATGAGTTCGGCGTCCTGGTTCTGCCTGTGCTGCAGCAGCAGCGACCGGGTCTCGGCGACCGGGTGGTCGATGTTCGCGTCCAGGCCGATGAACGCCAGATCGGGGAAGGGGTACGCGCCCCGGGCCGCGCCGCCGCGCGGGAACCGGTCCAGCACCACGCCGGGCACGTCCTGCTCGTTGACCCGGATGCGGACCCGGATGCGCCCCTCGGCGTCGCGGTCCCGCCGCCCGGCGCCCGCGACCACGTGCGCACACGTCAGGATGATGTGGCGGTCGATGAAGAAGCCGGTCCCGGTGCTCCGGGCACAGGTGACGTGCACCGTGGCCTGGCGGACGCGGTCGAGGGCGGTGGTCGCCGAAAACGCCATGGGCCCCCTCGAGCCGTCACCCGTGCTGACCGTCCCGGGACGATCCTATCGGCGGCGTACCGGGGGGCCGGTCACGCGGCCACGGCCGCCGGGCGGGGTTCCGGCGCGGACAGCCGGCCGAACAGGCGCTGGGAGAGGGACTCCACCTGGCGTACCCGGTCGACGTCGCCCAGGTTCATCCAGAAGCGCTCCCGGACTCCGTCCACCGCGGTCGCGGCCAGCTCGACCGCGGGCTGGTGCCGTTCGGTCGTCCACGTCACGTTGCTCAGCCGCCGCAGGTTCACGTTGAGGTGCAGGCTCAGCCGGTGGAGCAGCCGGCTCTCCCGGATCACGACGAGCCGCCGGTTGGTGAGCAGCAGCACGAACTCGCCCGCCATCGCGGAGTTCGGCCGCAGGCAGCGGGCCAGGAGAACGGCGCTGTCGTCCGGGTCGACGCAGCGCCGGAAGACCGGCAGGTGCCGGCTCACGGTGGGGATCGCGACCCCGGCTTCCGCCGCGGCGGCGAGGAACGTGCGGGAGAAGACGTCCATGTGCCGTTTAACGGCCACGCCGCGGTGAAGCAGCGGCCACGCCGAGATGAATGACTTATTACAGGAGCTCGACGATTGTGGCGTTGGCCATTCCGCCGCCCTCGCACATCGTCTGCAGCCCGTAGCGCAGTCCGTGCTGTCGCATGTGGTGCACCATCGTGGTCATCAGCCGGGCACCGGAGGCACCGAGCGGGTGCCCGAGCGCGATCGCCCCGCCGCGCGGGTTGAGCCGGGCCGGGTCGGCACCGGTCTCCGCCAGCCACGCCAGCGGCACCGGGGCGAACGCCTCGTTCACCTCGTACACCCCGATGTCGTCCAGCTTGAGACCCGCCTTGGCCAGCGCCTTCGCGGTGGCCGGGAGGGGCGCGGTGAGCATGATGACCGGGTCGCCGGCCGCGACCACCGCGGTGTGCACGCGCGCCAGCGGGCGCAGCCCGTGCGCGGCCGCCCACCGCGACGTGGTCACCGCGAGCGCCGCGGCGCCGTCCGAGATCTGCGACGCCGAACCGGCGGTCACCACGCCGTCCGGCTTGAACGGCGTCTTCAGGGTGCCCAGTTTCGCCAGGCTGGTGTCCCGCCGGATGCCCTCGTCGGCGGTGCACCCGGCCAGGGGCGCGATCTCCGCGGTGAACTCGCCGGCGTCCTGGGCCCGCGCCGCGGCGGCGTGACTGGACAGGGCGTACTCGTCCAGCCGGGCCCGGGAGAACCCCCACCGCTCGGCCATCATCTCCGCGCCGACGCCCTGCTCGAAACGGTCGACGCCGTAACGGGAGCGGACCGCGGCGCCGTACGGATCGCGGTCCATGGCGCTGGAACCCATCGGCACCCGGCTCATCGACTCGACCCCGCCGGCCACCACCAGGTCGGCCTGGCCGGAGAGCACGGCGGCGGCCGCGAAGTGCACCGCCTGCTGGCTGGACCCGCACTGCCGGTCCACCGTGGTGCCGGGCACCGACTCCGGCCAGCCGGCCGCCAGCACCGCGTTGCGGCCGACGTTCCAGGACTGCTCGCCGACCTGCGACACGCAGCCCCACACCACGTCCTCGACGTCGTGCGGATCGAAGCCGGTCCGTCCGGCCAACTCGCGCAACACATGGGCCGAGAGATCGACCGGATGGACCTCCGACAACCCGCCGTTGCGCCGTCCCACCGGGGTCCGGACGGCGCCCACGATCACCGCATCACGCATGGTTCGACGGTACGCCGGACTGCCATAGTGGGACCATGACTCCCGAGCCCTGGCGGATCAAGCCGGTCCTCCCGGTCACGAAACTGCTCGGTGCGGTGGCGATCGTGGTGCTGGCGTTCGCGTTCATCCGGCGCGACCCGGTCCAGTGGGCGATCGCGCTGACCGCGTCGGCCGGCCTGGCCGTCTGGGCGCTGCGCGACCTGGTCGCACCGGTGCGGCTCGCCGCGGACGCCGACGGCGTCACCGTGGTGGTGGGCTTCGCCGGACGGCGCCGGCACGGCTGGTCCGACATCGAGCGGGTACGCCTGGACCGCCGCGACCGCCTCGGCGTGTCCTCGGAGTTCCTGGAGATCGACGCGGAGGACGCGCTCTACCTGTTCAGCGTGCACGATCTGGGCGCGGATCCGCGGGACGTGCTGCAGGTGCTCGAGGAACTGCGCGCCCAGTACGAGAAGGACGAACCCGGCCCGGCACCGGCCTGACGTAGAGCGCGGCGACCGAGGCCAGCAGCAGCAGTCCGCCCGCGACGGTGAGACCGGGCAGCGGCTCGCCCAGCAGCGCCACCGCGAGCAGCGCCGCGGTCAACGGCTCCAGCAGTGTCACCACCGCCGCCACGCTGCCCGGCACGGTGCGCAGGCCGGCGTAGAACAGCGCGTACGCGACCGCGGTCGTCACCACGCCGAGGAAGAGCAGCAGGGCCACGGTGTCCGCCCGCACGTCGAACGTGACACCGCCGGCCACGGCCACCGGCGCCAGCGCCACGGCACCCACCGCGGAGGTCGCGGTGGTCAGGGTGAGCGGGTCGCCGCGTTGGGACAGCTCCCGGCTGAGCAGGGCGGACACCGCGTAGCCGAGGCCTGCGCCGACCGCGGCGAGCAGGCCCAGCGCCGGTTGCGGCGCGTGCGCTCCGGGCTCGACCGTGATCAGCAGGAGTCCGGCCACGGCCGCGGTCACGGTCACGGTGATCCGCGGTCCCGGGCGGACCCGGGACCGGAACGCCTCCCAGGCCGTGGTGACCAGGGGTGCCAGGCCGAGGCTGACGACGGTGGCGACACCGACCCCGGCGTACGTCACGGCGGCGAAGTAGAGCGCCTGGTAGCCGCCGAGCAGGACGCCGGTGGCGAGCACCCGCCCGGGCGACGCCCGCAGTGCCTCGGTCCGCACGCCCCGGCGCAGCACCGCCCGCGCGGCGGCGGTGAACGCCAGGAGGACCGTGGCCGCGACGGCGAGCCGGTAGAAGCCGATGGTGGCCGGGGCCAGCCCGGTGCGGTCGCGCACCACGGCGACGGCGACCCCGGTGGTGCCCCACAACACGGCGGCCACGGTGATCGAGGACAGGTGGACATGGCGGTACGACATGACTGCGCTCCGGGAATGAGTCCAGGTCAGGGACGGCTGTCGGAGCGCAGACAGCAGCCACCCACCGCGTAGGGCGGGTCAGGGCGCGGGCGCTCCGGTCAGGAGCGCGGCGGGGGCAGAACGCCCGGGAACGGACTCACGGCGCCGACCCTAGTCAACCGAGCAGGTCGACGGTACGCAATATCGCGGCCAGCAGCAGGAGCGCGGCGACCGCGCCGCAGCCGACGCCCTGGATCAGGTTGCGGCGCTCGCGCGGGGCGTACGCCAGGATCGCGGCGACCAGCGCACCGGTCACCAGGCCGCCGAGGTGACCCGCAACGGAGATGTTGGCCACCACGAACGTGAACAGCACATTGATCATGATGATCGGCAGGATCGGCGCGACGCTCATGTTCAGCCGTCTGAGGACCACGAACGTGGCGGCCATCAGGCCGAAGACCGCGGTGGAGGCGCCGGCGGTGGCGGCGTTCGGGGCGGAGAAGAGGTACGCCGCCACGTTGCCGCCCAGCCCGGCGAGGACGTAGAGGGCGGCGAACCGCAGCCGGCCCAGCACCGCCTCCAGCTCGCGGCCCAGGATCCACAGCGCGTACATGTTCATCAGCAGGTGCAGCACGCCGTAGTGCAGGAACATCGCGGTGACCAGGCGGTACCACTCGCCGGCCGCGACGCCGTGCAACTCGCTGTCGAACGGGCCGTAGGTGGCGTACCCGATGACCGAACCCCAGTCGGTGAGCGGCGTGCTCTGCCCGAGCAGGCCGCCCCACCCGCCGCCGGCCACCGCGGTCATCCCGCCGGTCGCGACGGAGATGACCATCGCGAGCACGTTGATGCCGATCAGCGTTCGGGTGACCACACCGTCACGGCCGGCCACGCTCCCGCCGAAGGCGGTGCGGGCCGACCGTTGGGTGCGGCGTCCCTCGGCGACGCACTCCGGGCACTGGTGGCCGACCGACGCCGCGTTCATGCAGTCCGGGCAGATCGGACGCTCGCACCGGGTGCACCGGACGTACGTCTCCTTGGCGGGGTGTCGGTAGCAGACCGGAGCCGTCACCGGAGACTCACTCATGTCACAAAGATACCCGCACGGGGTAACTAGCCGGCGCGCTCGATCTCCACCCGCTCGATCACCACGTCCTCGCGGGGACGGTCACCCGGACCGGTCGGCGTGCCCGCGATCGAGTCCACGACCTTCGCGGACTGCTCGTCGGCGACCGTACCGAAGATGGTGTGCCGGCGGTTGAGGTGCGGGGTCGGGCCCACCGTGATGAAGAACTGCGAGCCGTTCGTGCCCGGCCCGGCGTTCGCCATGGCCAGCAGGTACGGGCGGTCGAACTGCAGCTCGGGGTGGAACTCGTCGCCGAACTGGAAGCCCGGGCCGCCGCGGCCGGTGCCGGTCGGGTCGCCCATCTGGACCATGAAGCCGGCGATGACCCGGTGCGAGATGGTGCCGTCGTAGTACGGCCCGCTGCCCTTCTGGCCGGTGCGCGGGTCGATGTAGTCCTTGGTGCCCTCGGCGAGCTCCACGAAGTTGCGCACGGTCGCCGGCGCGTGGTCCGGGAACAACTGCAGCCGGATCGGGCCGTGGTTGGTGTGCAGAGTGGCGTAAAGCGTCTCGGCCACGGGTACTCCTGTCTGTGTCGCGGTCGTCGATCCGCACCGCGGGCCGACGCTGGACAGTTCTTTGGCAGTTCGGATCCTCCCCCATGTGTCTGAATCCGGCAGCGCGGGGGTACCTGAGAAGGCAACATGACGTGGAGAGAGCCACAGGAGGTGGGCACTGGTGTTTGAAACCATGCGACGGAAGCGCCGCAGCACGAACATGAAGAGCGAGCTCGGCCAGAGCGTTGATCACTTCAAGCGCGCCGCTGCGATCGCCGCGCAGGAGACCAGCTCGACTGTCGGCCCGAAGTTCTCCGCGGCGCGGGACCGGGTGCAGCCGGCCGCCACCAAGGCGAAGGGCGCCGCCACGAGCAGCTGGGACAGTGCTCTGGCGACGTTGACGCCGCTGGTGGCTGCCGCGACGGAGAGCGCACGGCAGTCGAACGAGAAGGTGGTCAAGGTCGGCAAGAAGGCCGCCAAGGACAACCGGAAGAGCGCCAAGAAGCTCGAGAAGCACGCCGCGAAGGCACTGAACCGCAAGTCGTCGAGCCGCCGTGGCTCGCGTCTGATCGGTCTGGCTCTGATCGGTGGCGCGCTGGGCGCCGGCGCCGCGTACGCGCTGCGTCGCCGCCAGGCGGCCCAGTGGGACGAGTACGAGCCCAGCCGCCCGGTGACCGCCACCACGGCCGGCAGCGTGGACGACGCCGCGTTCGAGCCGGCGGACTCGGCCGCGTTCACTCCCCGCGGCACCGGGTCGGACGCCACCACCGTGGTGACCGACACCACGGACCAGACGTCCTCGACGCAGCACTCGGCGAAGGTCGCCCGGATGGCCGGCGGCCAGAACCCGAACGGCACCACCAAGAGCTGACCCCGGGCACCGACTGCCGCACGTCGGGCGGGCACCGTCATCGGTGACCCGCCCGTCGGGCTACCTGGTCAGCGGTCGGCGGTGGCCGATCTGCGGGCCCGCGCGGGATCCAGCGGCGGGCCCTGCGGCAGCAACGCCACCAGCTGGGCGGGCACCTGCACCGGCGCCTTCCCGGCGTACCCCAACCGGCCGAGCAGGTCCCGGGCGGCCAGCGGGTACCGCCGACCGGTGTCCGTGACAATGCTCACGGTGCCGCTGTCCGGCGGCGCGGTCGCCGACGCGGCGGCCGCCACCAGCGCGCCCCTGCCCCGCTCCACGTGCACCAGGTCGGCCTGCACCCCGCCGGGCACGGCCGGGGCACCGCGGACCGGCACACCGGCCGGAACGGTCGGGTCGATCCGTACCCCGTCTCCGGCCTGATCCAGCGGGAGGGTCATGCAGACCCGCGCGGCCGGGGTGATCAGCTCCGGCACGGCCGGCGGCAGGCCGCCGGCGTCGACCAGCTGCCGCCGGGAGGCCGGCAAGGTGTTGAAGGCACTGCCGAGTTCGACCGGCGGGTACGCGTCCGGCTCGGTCTGCAGCAGCAGCGCCTGCACCGCGGTGATCGGCGCCAGGCCGTCGGACAGCACGACACCCCACTGCTTGCCGTCGGTCACCAGCTGACCCACCCGCCAGTCCCGCACGCCGGAGTCGTCGCCGGCGTCCGGCACCGGCGGCGGGACGAGGTCCGGGCCCAGCGGCACCGAGTTCGCCCACGCCGCCGCGACCGGCCACGGCTGCCGGTCGGCCCAGCCCAGGGCGCGCAGCGTGGCGGTGGCCCGGCCCTCCGGGAACAGGAAGCGCTTGTTCGCGTACACCAGGAAGATCCGCTCGGCCGGGTCCTGGACCAGCAGCCCGGCCGGCGCCTGGCCGGGGCCGGGCGCAGCGGCGACCCGGCCGTCCGCGATCCGGTGGCCGACCAGCAGCGTGCTGCGCGGGCCGGAGTCGGACGCGGCCGGGTCCGGCGGCTGCGAGCACACCGACCAGCGGCCGGTCAGCAGGCTGCCGGCGGCGGGCAGCGAGTCCGGTGCGTCCGGGATGCCCAGCGGGTCACCCAGCGGCACCTTGGCCAGGTGGTCCCGCGAGGCGCTGACCACCCTGGGTTCCGACCCGCTCGTGACGAGTAGACCGGACGTGTAGTTGAGCACCGGGTGCAGCTTGCCGTCGGACTTCAGGAAGACGTACCGGGCGCCGGTGCCCTTCTCCAGGAACACCGCGGACTCGTCCTGCAGGTTGACGTTGCTGTGGCCGGTGAGCAGGCCGTAGACCGCGGCGGCGCCGACCGCCAGGGCCGCGATGACGAGGCTGACCAGTGCCGTGGTGCCGGCCCGGCGCAACGGCGAACGGTACGGGTCGGGCTCGTGCGTGACCAGCGCCGCCACCACCCGCTGCAGCGAGTACTGGTACGAGTGGAGCTGGTCCTGACGCGACGGCACCCGGCCACTTTAGGGGTCGGTCCGGGTGCGTGGGGGGCGCCGGTCAGAGCCAGCCGTTGCGCCGGAACGCCCGGTACAACAGCACCGAGATGCCCAGCATGAGGGTGACCACGACCGGGTAGCCGTACTGCCACTGGGTCTCCGGCATGTGCGCGAAGTTCATCCCGTACACGCCGGCCAGCGCGGTCCAGACCGCGGAGATACCGGCCCACGCGGCGATCTTGCGCATGTCGTTGTTCTGGTCCACCGTCACCTGCGCGAGCCGGGCCTGCAGGATCGAGTTCAGCAGATCGTCGTACGACGAGACCTGCTCCACGGTCCGGGTCAGGTGGTCCTGCACGTCCCGGAAGTATCGGCGGATCTCCTTGGAGACCACGGTGTTGTGCGCGGCGGTCAGCGTGGCGAGCGGGCGTTGCAGCGGCACCACGGCGCGGCGGAACTCCACGATCTCCCGCTTCATCTGGTAGATCTGCTGCACCGAGGTGCCCGAGTCGCGGGAGAACGCGCCCTGCTCGATGATGTCGAGATCCGCCTCGACCTGGTCGGCCACCTCGACGTAGTGGTCGACCACCCGGTCGGTGACCGCGTAGGCGACCGCCCACGGGCCCTGCTCCAGCAGGGTGGCGCGGCCCGCCTCCAGGTCGGCGCGCACCTGCGCCAGCCGGGAGGCGTCACCGTGCCGGACCGTGATCACGAACCGCGCCCCGATGAACAGCATCACCTGGCCGGTCTCGACCACCTGCGACGTCTCGGTGAGTTCCCGGTGCGGCACGTACCGGGCGGTCCGCAGCACCAGGAAGTCGACGCTGCCGAACTGCTCCAGCTTCGGTCGCTGCTCCGCCTTCACCGCGTCCTCGACGGCAAGTTCGTGCAGGCCGTACGTGCGGGCCACGGCGGTCATCTCGTCCAGCGAGGGCTCGTGCAGCCCCAGCCAGACGAACGCGTTGTCCCGCGCGCACGCCTCCCGGAACGCCGTCTCCGGGGTGAAGTCGCCCGGTTCGCGCTTGCCGTCGACGTACACGCCGCAGTCCACCACCGCGCTGAGCCGGTCCCCGTCGCGCCGCTGGTCGGCCGGGCCGTCGGCGGCTCCCAGGATGCGGTTCATCGCCCGCACCGGAGCGGTCCAGGCCCGCGACAACGAGCGGTTGATCCCGTTCTCACTCATGGCCGTGGACCCCTCTCGGTACGGTCGACCCGCCGGTGGGTCGTCGGAAGCGGCCCGAGGTTACCCGCGTACCTCCTCGATCGCGGTGGCCAGGCGCCGCACGCCCTCCTCGATCTGGTCCACGGTGACCGCCGAGAACGCCAGCCGGACCGAGTGCCGGCCGCCGTCCAGCAGGAAGTCACTGCCCTTGACGATGGCGACGCCCTTCTTCATGGCCGCCGGGAAGAGCCGGTCCACGTCGACGTCGTCGGGCAGGTCAACCCAGAGGAAGTACCCGCCGTCCGGCTCGGTGAACACCGCACCGGGCAGGTGCTTGCGGATCGCCTCGGCGAGGACCCGGGCCCGCTCGCCCAGCGCCGCGCTCACCGTGGCGATGGAGCGGTCGATGTCCCCGGAGACGCAGAACTGGTGCACGATCGCCTCGGACACCATGCCGGGCGAGATGTAGAGGTTGGTGGCCTTCTTCGCGATCGCGTCGATCAGCGCAGCCGGCCCGACCAGGTAGCCGACGCGGACGCCGGGGCAGACCGTCTTGGTGAAGCTGGACGCGTGCACCACCACGTTGTCGGTGTCCATGGAGAGCATCGAGGGCAGCGCCTCGCCGCGGAACCGGATGTCGACGTACGGGTCGTCCTCGAAGATCACGAAGCCGTACTGGGCGGCCAGGGCGAGCAGTTCGCGCCGCTTCTCCAGCGAGAGAGTGACACCGGCCGGGTTCTGGTAGTTCGGGATGATGTGTGCCAGCTTGGGGCGCAGACCCGACTCGAGCAGGCCACGCAGCTCCGCGACGTCGATCCCGTCCGGCTGGATCGTCACCTGGTGCACCTTGCCGCCCAGGTTCTGCAGGTTCAGCAGCGTCCGGTCGTACGTCGGCTTCTCCACCACGACGTCGTCACCGGCCGACACCAGGTGGTTGAACAGGAACGCGTCCGCCTGCAACGAGCCGTTCGTGACGATGACCTGCTCCGGCGCGACGCCGTGCTTGTCCGCGATCCACTTACGCAGCGGCTGGTAGCCGACGGACGTCCCGTAGGCCGTCATCCCGGCCGGATCGGTGTCGAAGGCACGCGCGGCGGCGGCCTTCAGGCCGGCCACGTCGACGATGTCCAGAGAGGGGGCGCCACGGGCGAACGAGATCAGCTGCTCAGCGGTCATGGGGCAAGCTTACGAGCCGCCTCGATAGGATTTTTCCCGTGCCCCTTCACGTTGCCGGTGCTTTCGTCGTGGACCAGCAGAGCCGCATTTTCTTCCAGTTCCGGTCCCCGCAGCGCAAGCTTTTCCCGAACACCTGGGACATCGTCGGCGGACACCTGGAACCGGGCGAAACCCCCGACGAGGCGATGCGCCGCGAGGTGTACGAGGAGACCGGCTGGCAGGTGTCCACGGTCCTGGCCGTGGTCGGCGAGTACGAGTACACCGGCGACGACGGCCTGCCGCGGCGGGAGACCGACTTCCTGGTCCGGGTGGACGGCGACCTGGAGCGGCCCCGACTGGAAGCCGGCAAACACACCGAGTTCCGCTGGCTCGCCGAGACCGAGCTGGACCTCCTGGACCTGAACGCGCCGGTGGACGGCGGCCTGCTGAAACGCGTCGCGCGGGAGGCATTCGTGACGCTGCGTACCGTCGGGCTGTAGCGACACCGCTATCCTCGGCTGGCACCCCCTCGGAATTCACCCGGAAGGAACCGCCACATGATCGGTCTGGTCCTCGCCGCCGGCGCCGGCCGCAGGCTGCGCCCGTACACCGACACGCTGCCCAAAGCGCTGGTCCCGGTGGACGGTGACACCACGATCATGGACATCTCGCTGCGGAACCTGGCCGCCGCCGGGCTGACCGACGTGACCATCGTGGTCGGCTACTGCGCCAACGCGGTCGAAGAGCGCAAGGACGCGTTCGAGCAGAAGTACGGCGTGAAGATCACGCTGGTGCACAACGACAAGGCCGAGGAGTGGAACAACGCCTACTCGCTCTGGCTCGCCCGGGACCACTTCGCCCAGGGCGCACTGCTGGTCAACGGCGACACCGTGCACCCGGTCGGCGTCGAACACACCCTCCTCGCCCAGCGCGGTCCCGGCATCCTGCTCGCCGTGGACAGCGTCAAGAAGCTGGCTGACGAGGAGATGAAGACCGTCTTCTCGGCGGATGGCCGCCTGGTGAAGATTACGAAACTGATGGACCCGGCCGAGGCGTTCGGCGAGTACATCGGGGCCACCGTGATCGAGGCGTCGGCCGCCGCCGACCTGGCCGACGCGCTCAAGACCACGTTCGAGCGCGACCCCAACCTCTACTACGAGGACGGCTACCAGGAGTACGCCAACCGCGGTGGCGAGATCCGCGCGGCCACCATCGGCGACGTCCCGTGGGTCGAGGTGGACAACCACGACGACCTGACCCGGGCCCGGGAAATCGCATGCCACTACTAGCCCGCAGTGTGCAGACGCCGCTGCACATCGACGTCCGGCGCGGCGCGGTCGCCGACCTGGGGCGGATCCTGGCCGACGGGCGGATCTCGGCCGGTGGCGACGTGGCGGTGGTGGTCGGCCCCGGCCTGGGCGAGCGGATCGCCGAACTGATCCGGCCCTCGCTCGGCTCCGCCGACGTCTACACCACCTCCGGCGGCACCCTGGACGCCGCCCTGGAACTCTCCGCGAAGCTGCGCTCCCGCAGCTACGACGCGGTCGTCGGGATCGGCGGCGGCACCACGGTGGACATCGCCAAGTACGCCGCCACCCGCTGGGCGATGCCGATGGTCTCGGTGGCCACCAGCCTCGCCAACGACGGCGTCGCCTCCCCGGTCGCCAGCCTGATCAACGACGGCATCAAGGGTTCCTACGGCGTACACATCCCGATCGGCGTCATCGTCGACCTGGACTTCGTGGAGAACGGCCCGGAACGGGTCAACCGCGGCGGCATCGGCGACGTGATCAGCAACCTCAGCGCGCTCGCCGACTGGGAACTGGCTCGCGAGGTGCGTGGCGAACCGGTGGACGGCCTGGCCGCGTCCCTGTCCCGGATGGGCGCCGAAGCCATGATCAACCACCCCGGCGACATGACCGACGACGGCTTCGTCACCGTGCTCGCCGAGGCGCTGATCTCCAGTGGACTCGCCATGGCGGTGTGCGGCAGCAGCCGTCCGTCGAGCGGCGGCTGCCACGAACTCATGCACGCCACCGACTCGCTCTTCCCGGGCACCGCGTCACACGGCGAGCTGGCCGGGCTGGGCGCGTTGTTCTGCACGTTCCTCCGCGGCGACGAGCAGCGCTTCGCCCAGATGGCCGACTGCCTGGCCCGGCACCAACTGCCTCGCACCCCCGCCGACGTCGGCCTCGACGCCGACCAGTTCGTCGAGATCGTCACGTTCGCGCCGCGTACCCGGCCGGACCGCTACACCATCCTGGAACACCTCGACATGAAGCCGGACGAGATCCGCGGAAGGCTGGCCGAATATGTCGACGCCGTCGCCGCACGCTGAGCCCGGTGGCGGGCCGCCCGCCGGCCCCCCGGCACCCAGTGCCGACGAGTACTACCAGGTCAACCGCGGCGGCGGCCTGTTCAGCGAGGCGGTCAGCCAGCGGCTCGGCGCCCGGATCGCGGTGTTCGCGTACAAGCACCGGCTGGCACCCACCGTCCTGACGGTGGCGAACCTGGGCCTCGGCTGCCTGGTCTCGTTCATCGTCGTGGCGACCGCCGAGCCGGTCGCGGACGACCGCTTCTGGGCCTGGCCGATCGGTCTGCTCGCGCTGGTCGGCTGGCAGATCGCGTACGCCCTGGACTGCGCCGACGGCCAGCTGGCCCGGGTCACCGGACAGAGCAGCCCGGCCGGCGCCCGCATCGACGTGCTGTGCGACGTGGCGGCCCAGATCGCGCTGGTGTCGGCGCTGGCGGCCACCGCCGAGGCACAGGTGCCGGAAACACCGGCGTGGCTGTTGGCGGCGTTCGCCGGGACCTGGATGGTCAACCTGATCACGTCCGTGATGCAGTCCGGCCCGAACGCGGCCAGCATGGTGACCAACCGGTCCATGCCGGTGCGCGTGGTCAAGCTGGTCCGCGACTACGGCGCGGTGATCTTCCTGGCCGGCCTGGTCCTGACCGTGGCCCCGCAGCTGACCATCTGGCTGGTCGGCCTGTTCACCCTGATCAACGGCGCCTTCCTGGCCGCAAGCATCGCCTTCGCCGGCCGCGAGTCCCTCCGCCGCTGACCCCTCCCACCCCGCCCCTGCCCGCCCAGTGGCGTCGATCTTGGACCTTCGGTGGGGACAAAAGCCGCATCACACCGACGAAACGGGCACCACAAGTCCAAGATCGACGGAGGGTGGGCTTTGAGGGGGTAGGGGCGATCGGGCTCGCGCCACGTCCGCAGTCCAACCGTCGGTCGGGCGGGTCCCTCAGGTCTCCGGGCACCCATGAGCGCCCTCCACACGCCTGCCCGCAACAGGCGTGTTCAGCTGCGGCTCCGTCCGCACCTCAACTCCCCACACCCCCGCAGCCAGCAACAGGCGTGTCCAGCCGCGGCTCCGTCCGCACCCCAACTCCCCACACCCCGCAGCCAGCAACAGGCGTGTCCAGCCGCGGCTCCGTCCGCACCCCAACTCCCCACACCCCCGCAGCCAGCAGCAGGCGTGTCCAGCCGCGGCTCCGTCCGCACCTCAACTCCCCACACCCCCGCAGCCAGCAGCAGGCGTGTTCAGCCGCGGCTCCGTCCGCACCTCAACTCCCCACACGCCCTCAGCACGCACCTAACGTGTGCAGCCACGGCATCGTCCGCACCCGAACTCTCCACGGAACCCAGGCGCGAGCACCGCGGCGTCCCCGTGCCGCGAGCGGAATCGGCACCCGTACAACGCGTCCGCCGATCTTGAAGTTGTGGAGGCGCGAAAGCCACCGGAACCGACAACTCCGGCACCACAACTCCAAGATCGGCGCGCGCGAGGAAGGGTCAGACGCGGACCGGGATGGCGGAGGAGGTGCCCAGGACCTTGCCGGTGGCGTCCAGGGCGTCCACCACCACGTACTCGGCCATTCCGGGGATGGTCAGGGTGGTCTCGAAGCCGGTGCGGTTCGCCTCCACCGCGGCCTGGTTCAGGGCGCGCGGCTGCCCGCCCGCCCGGGCCCGCCACTTGGTCACCTTCGTGGCGCCGTTCCAGCTCGCGCTGACCACCACGTTGCCGCCCTCGACCCGCAACCCCAGCGCCGGCTGGTCCAGCGGCACGCCCGCCCAGTCCGCCTTGTACGCCCGGTACGACTGGTTGTCCTTCGGCAGGTGTCCGGCCAGCCGCACCGTCCCGTCCGGATTGTGCTCGGTGAAGTGCGGCATCTGGCCCCAGCCGACGAAGAAGCCGCCGTCCGACAGTTCGCGGAAACTGGCCTGGGTGGGCGCCGACAGCCGGTCGGGGTGCACGAACTCGGACACGAACGTGGCGGTGCGGGCGCCCTCGTCGAGCTTCAGGATCAGCCCGCGCGAGTAGTCGCGCTCCTTGGTGATGCCGGCGCCGTTGTCGAACAGGCTGTACCCGCCGTTGCGCAGGCGCCGGAAGTCGTGCTGCCAGGAGAACGTGGCGTTGCCGGTCAGCGGGAAGTCGGACTTCTTGCCGCCCAGGCGCCACATCACCTTGCCGGTCTCCTTGTTGACCTTGTAGCAGCACCAGGTGTGCCGGGCCGAGATCAGCAGGTGCCCGTCGGCGTCGAGGCCGACCGAGTTGGCGTGGAAGTAGTCGTACGGCAGGTGCGCGGCCTCGCCCTGGGGCATCGGGGCGTACGACTCGTCCAGCTTGACGTGGTCGCGGGCGCACCACTCGAAGACCCGGCGGCCGGTGGCGATGTCGATCTCCTGGATCACGCCGTCGTGCAGGACGCCGTCGGCGGGACCGCCCATCGGGGTGAGGTCGTACGGTACCGGGTCGTACACCCAGAACAGCGCGGTGCCGCGTGGCGTGATGACGAAGTCGTGCTGGTCGGCCTGCTCGGTGCCGGCCGCGCGGACCCGGGTGATCTCCCGGTAGTTCTGGTCCGCGATGACGAACTCGCCCTGGCCGACGCCCTGCCCGCCGGTCCCGCCGATGGTGCCTTCCCACCAGGTCAGCACCGGTTTGTTGCGGTACTGCTGGACCTTGAAGTCGATGGCCACGGTGGCCGGGTCGGGCACCTTCTTGAACCAGACCGGCGAACCCTTCTCGTCGACGATCAGCGGGCCCCAGAGGCCGGCACCGGACGCCGGGGTCAGGAAGATGGCGCCGGGGGTGGTCCCGTTGGCCGGCACCGTGATGGTGACGTCCGGCATGGTGCGCAGATCGGGGCGGGAGCGGAACTTCGGCGGCGCGGCCTGCGGGGTTTCCGGGGTTTCCGGGGGCGTCTCGGCGGAGTCGCCGAGTGCGAAGCCGGCGGCGCCGCCGGCCAGCGCGAACACCGCGGCGCCACCCGCGCCGAGCAGCAGATTGCGGCGTGAAGTTCGTGGGGGCTGTGGGGTCGGGGTATCGACAGGGCTGTCCGTCACGGCCCCCAGCTTTCCCCAATTAGATCAAGATCTACCTGTGCTCCCGGTGGGAATCCGCTGTGAGATCGGTATAGACGTCGATGAGCCGGCGGGTCACCACATCCGGGTGGAAGACCCGCAGGTAGCGGTCGCGGGCCGCGGGGGCCACCGTCGCGGCGCCGGCCCGGGCGACCGGCAGCGCGGCGGCCAGCGACTCCGGGTCCGGACGGACCGCCCAGCCCGCGGCCGGGCCGGCCTCCGCCACACCCAGCAGGTACGGAATACCGCCCACCTCCGTGCCGAGCACCGCCCGGCCGGTGGCCATCGCCTCCAGGATCACGGTCGGCAGCACGTCGTCCCAGGTCGGCACCGCGACCACCACGGACGCCTGGCGCCGGGCCGCGACCATGCCGGCGGCGTCGAGAGAGCCCAGGTACGTGACGTCCGACCGCTCGGCGGCGGCCTGCTCGGCGAGCCCGCGCAACTCGCCGTCCCCGGCGATCCGCAGCGGGCCGAGGGCGCCGTCCGGGTGCCGCCGCCAGGCGTCCAGCAGCAGGCCGAGGCCCTTCTCCGGGGACAGCCGGGCGGCGTACAGGAAACCGTCGCCGAGCGGCGGCGGCGTACCCGGGTCCGGCAGCCCGTTGGGCTTGACCACGATCCGGTCCTCGGCGATGCCGTAGTCGGCCAGGTGGGCGGCGATCCGGTCGGTGAGCGCGATGAACCGGTCCACCGACCGCCAGGTGGGCCGGTGCACGGCGAGCGTGGTGGCCATCAGCGCGCTCTGCGCCCGCGATCCGCGGTAGCACTTGTGCGCCACCGCGGGCCATCCGAACGCCTTGCCGCGGCAGTCGTAGCAGTTGTGGCCGTCCCGGAAGTACAGCCCGGGCGAGCAGACCTGCCGGTAGTTGTGCACGGTCTGCACGACCGGCACGCCGTGGGCGTGCGCGGTCTTCACCACCCAGGGCGAGAGCAGCGGGTACGGATTGTGCAGGTGCAGCACGTCCGGCCGGTGTTCGCGGAGCAGCGCGGCCAGGTCCGCCTGGGCGGGCCGCCCGTAGATCGGGGAGATCGGCAGCAGTGCCTTCTGGGCCGCGGGCAGCTCGGCGATCGAGTCGGAGCTGCGCTGGAACGGCAGCACCTCGACACCGGCCGCGGTCAACTGGGCGATCTCGGCGTCGACGATGACGTTCTCGCCGGACGGGATCGCCTCCCGATACCGGTTGTGCGCAACGACGACCTTCACGCCCGGAAACGCTACCGTTAGGGGTGTGCCGGAACTTCCCGAGGTCGAGGCGCTCGCGGCCTACCTGCGCGAGCGTGCCGTCGGCCGCACCGTCGAGCGCTTCGAGGTGGCCTCGTTCAGCGCGCTGAAGACGTTCGACCCGCCGCCGAGCGCGGTGGCCGGGCGGACGCTCAGCGGCGCCGGGCGGCACGGCAAGTTCCTCGACGTGCATCTCGGCGACGACCTGCATCTGGTGGTTCACCTGGCCCGCGCCGGGTGGCTGCACTACCGCGACGCGTTCAAGTCCGCGGCCCCGCTCAAGCCGGGCAGCGGCCCGATCGCGGTCCGGGTCCGCCTCGACGACGGCTCCGGCTTCGACCTGACCGAGGCCGGCACCCAGAAGTCGCTGGCCGCCTACCTGGTGCGGGACCCGGCCGAGGTGCCCGGCGTGGCGCGGCTCGGCCCGGACGCGCTGGCGGTGGACCGCGACCGGTTCGCCGAGCGGATCCGCAGCCGTAGGGGCCAGGTCAAGGGCGTGCTGACCGATCAGGAGGTGCTGGCCGGGATCGGCAACGCCTACTCGGACGAGATCCTGCACGTGGCGAAGATGTCACCCTTCGCACTCACCCACCGGCTCACCGACGAGCAGATCACCACGCTGTACGAGGCGACCCGCCAGGTCGAATCGGATGCGGTGGCCCGGTCGGTGGGTCAGCGGGCGGCCGAGCTGAAGGGGGAGAAGCGGGCCGGCCTCCGGGTGCACGCCCGCACCGGACTGCCCTGCCCGGTGTGCGGTGACACGGTGCGTGAGGTGTCGTTCGCGGACAAAAGCCTGCAGTACTGCCCCACCTGCCAGACCGGCGGCAAACCGCTGGCCGACCGGCGCCTGTCCAAGTTGATCCGTTAGCGGCGATTTGGTCACCGTCCGTGTGCGCTCGGGCACGGGGAACACGACGCAGGAATGCGGGCCCGACGTCCGCTTCTCCCAGCCCGATCCATCGGTATAGTGGCTCGGTCCCATGCTTCGTCCGCGGCGCAGAGGGGACCGGTGGGACTCACCGGAACCGAGAAGCTCGTGGCGGTGCGTAATGTTCTCCGGGGTTGTCTGCCGACCGCCGGCAGGCCGGGTCGCGATGCGGCGTCCGGGCCCCGAATGTCGGTGGGCGGTACGTGATGCGGGAGGACGTAGGCGAGGTGACCACGAGCCTCCACTCTGCCGCGCCGCATTCGCAGAATGTGCGGGCGACCGGAAACGGCCGGAGCAGCATGCCGTATGACAGCTTCGAGTGGCAGGAGCCACCGCCGAGCAACGGTGTGCCCCGCTCGGCGTGGACCCGGTCGCACCGGCGGGTGTCCCGGTGGCACCGGCCGTACACCGCGATCCTGATCGTTCTTGACTTCGTCTCCGCGGTGCTGGCCAGTTGGTTCGCGGTCTCGCTGCTGGAGCAGGCGAACTCGGGTTTCGGTGACCGGCTGGAGATCTTCCGGGCCACGGCGTACTTCGGGCTGCCGCTGGCCTGGGTGATCATCCTCTGGGGCAACGGCAGTTACGACCGCCGCTACCTGGGCCTGGGCAGCGAGGAGTTCAAGCGGGTCGTCCGCGCCTCCGTGGTGGTCGTGGCCGGCGTGTCGCTGCTCGCCTTCGCCACCAAGACCCCGCTCTCCCGCGGCACCGTGGCCCTGGTCTCGGTCAGCGCACTGATCTTCATCCTGCTCTGCCGCTACTTCGCCCGTCAGGTGCTGCACCTGGCCCGGCGGCGCACCGGCCACGGCGCGCACCGGATGGTGCTGGTGGGCACGCTGCCGGAGGCGCTCGAGGTCTACACCGCGGTCACCCGCAGCCCGGCCGCCGGGCTGATCCCGGTGGCGATCCACATCACCGACGGGTACGCGGCGGCCCGCGGCATCGAGACCCCGGTCCCGGTGTACGCCGGCCGGGACGTGATGTCGCTGGTCCGTGAGGTCGGCGCGGACACCATCGCGGTGTGCGGCTCGGCCAGCGCGGAACCGGGTGAGCTGCGCCGGCTGGCCTGGCAGCTCGAGGGCACCGGCGTGGACCTGGTGGTGGCGCCGCAGCTCACCGACATCGCCGGTCCCCGGGTGCACATCCGGCCGATCGAGGGCCTGCCGCTGCTGCACGTCGAGGAGCCCACGCTCTCCGGCCCGAGCTGGCTGGTGAAGAACCTGCTGGACCGGGTGGCCGCGTTCGGTGGTCTGCTGCTGCTGAGCCCGTTGCTGCTGATGATCGCGCTCAGCATCCGCCTCTCCGACCCCGGCCCGGTGTTCTTCCGGCAGCCCCGGGTCGGGCACGAGGGCCGCACGTTCCGGGTGTGGAAGTTCCGGACCATGTACGTCGACGCCGAGGAGCGCAAGGCCAGCCTCAAGGAGCTGGAGCTCAACGAGTCCGACGGCATGTTGTTCAAGATGAAGGAGGACCCGCGGATCTTCCCGTTCGGCCGCCGGCTGCGGGCCAGCTCACTGGACGAGCTGCCTCAGCTGATCAACGTGCTGAAGGGCGAGATGTCGCTGGTCGGCCCGCGTCCGCTGCCCGCCGACGACGGCGACTACCTGGGCGACGTCCGGCGCCGCCTGCTGGTGCGTCCCGGCATCACCGGCCTGTGGCAGGTGTCCGGCCGTTCCGACCTGTCCTGGGACGAGGCGGTCCGGCTCGACCTGTACTACGTCGACAACTGGTCGCTCACCTACGACCTGGGCATCCTCTGGCGCACCATCTGGGTCGTGCTCAAGCGTAAGGGCGCTTACTAGCCGTACCGCTCCCAGGCACGGTGCGGCCTTCTTCGCCGGGCCGCCGCGCGCCAGCCTGGGGGCATGACCGAGACACTGCAGAACCGCGTCGCCGTGATCACCGGGGCCACCAGCGGCATCGGCGAGGCCACCGCGCGCCGGTTCGCCGCCGAGGGCGCCGCCGTGGCGCTGCTGGGCCGCCGCCAGGACCGCCTGCAGACGCTGGCAGACGACATCGCCGGTCCGGCGCTGCCGGTCGCGGTGGACGTCGGCGACCCGGATGCGCTCCGGCGGGCGGCCGACCGGATCCACCGCGAGTTCGGACCGGTCGACCTGGTGGTGGCGAGTGCCGGGGTGATGCTGGGCGCGCCGTTCGAGTCCGCCGACCCGGCCGAGTGGCAGGAGATGATCGGCACGAACCTCACCGGCCTCATCCACACCGGCCGGGCCTTCGTCGCCGATCTGCTGGCCGCGGCCGCCGCGGGCCGGCCCGCGGACCTGGTGCACGTCGGCTCGGTCGGCGGGCACCAGGTCTTCCCGAACTACGCGGTGTACGACGCCACCAAGGCGGCCGTCGCCCACCTGACCCGGAATCTGCGTGCCGAACTCGGGCCGCGCGGCGTCCGGGTGAAGAACATCGAGCCGGGCGTGGTCAGCACCGAACTCGGCGCCGGCATGCGGGACACCGGGCAGAAGGAGTGGCTGGCCGGCTGGCGGCAGTCGATCGAGACGCTGCGCGGCGCCGACATCGCCGAGGCCGTCACCTGGGCGGTGGCCGCCCCGGCCCGGATGAACGTCGCCGAGCTGATCGTGGTGCCCACCCCGCAGGGCTGACGTACCGGGCATGACACGATGCCCGCGTGAAGGCTGATCTGCCGACCGTGCTGGCGGTGCTCGCGCTGATCGCGGCACTGGCCGGCGCGGTCGTCGCGGTCATCCGGCTGCGCGCACGCCGCGGGATCGCCACGGCGATGCAACGAGCCACGTACGACGTCCTGCACACCGCCGGGCTCGCGGCCGAGCCGCTACGCGGCGGCCTCACTCCGGCGTCCGCCGCGAAGGCTGTCCGGCACCTGCGCACCCTGGTCGGCGCGGTCGGGCTGACCATCGCGGACGCGGAGCAGTGCCTGGCGTTCGACGGCCGCGGCAGCCACCACAGCGCGCAGCTCACCGCGGCCGCGCAACGGGCCGTCGACGGCAACCGCTCGATCGTGGTGAGTACCGGGGAGCTGCCCTGCGACCAGATGGACTGCGTGGTCCGCGGCGCGGTGGTGACGCCGCTCGCCGGGCCGCACGGGCGGGCGACCGCCGCGCTGGTGGCGTTGGCGGACGACCAGCCGGCACCCGGGCTGGTGCAGGCCACCCTGGAGACGGCCCGCTGGGCCGGGTCCCAGCTCGCCCTGGCCGAGCTGGACTCGTCCCGGGAACGGCTGGCGCGGGCCGAGGTGCGGGCCCTGCGCGCGCAGATCAGTCCGCACTTCATCTACAACGCGCTGACCGCGATCGCCTCGTTCGTCCGGACCGACCCGGAGCGGGCCCGGGAGCTGATCCTGGAGTTCGCCGAGTTCACCCGGTACTCGTTCCGGGCGCACGGCGAGTTCACCACGCTCGCCGAGGAGCTGCGGTCGATCGACCGGTACCTCACCATCGAGCGGGCCCGGTTCGGCGACCGGCTGCAGGTCCGGCTGCAGATCGCCCCCGAGGTGCTGCCGGTCGGGCTGCCGTTCCTGTGCCTGCAGCCGCTGGTCGAGAACGCGGTCCGGCACGGCCTGTCGCGTAAGCCGGGCGTCGGTATGGTGAGCATCGAAGCCCGCGACGCCGGGGCCGAGTGCCACATCACGGTCGAGGACGACGGTGTCGGGATGGATCCGGCGGCGCTCGCGGCCGGGGTCGCCGAGGCCGTCACCGGGCGGGGTGACGACGCCGAGCAGCACGTCGGCCTCTCCAACGTCGACGAGCGGTTGCGGTCGGTGTTCGGCGACCACTTCGGGCTGGTGGTGGAGACCGCGCCGGGCGAAGGGACGAAAGTGAGCATGCGGGTGCCGAAGTTCCATCCCGGGGTACGGGCATGACGCTGGTCGTACTTGCCGTCGACGACGAGCCCCCGGCGCTGGACGAGCTGGCGTACCTGCTGAACGCGGATGACCGGGTGACCCACGTGCACCGGGCCGGCGACGCCACCGAGGCGCTGCGGGTGCTGCGCGACACCGAGGTGGACGCGGTCTTCCTGGACATCCGGATGCCCGGCCTGGACGGCATGGAGCTGGCCCGGATCCTGCGGCGGTTCGCGCACCCGCCGGCCATCGTGTTCGTGACCGCGTACGACGACGGTGCGGTGGACGCGTTCGACCTGGGCGTGACCGACTACGTCCGCAAGCCGGTGCGGGCCGAACGGCTGGGCGAGTCGCTGCGCCGGGTGGCCGGACTGCGGGCGGCGCCGGCGCCGGCGCCGGGCCGGACGGACGAGCCGACCATCCCGGTGGAGCTGGCCGGCACCACCCGGATGCTGCCGCGCTCCTCGGTGCGCTGGGTGGAGGCGCAGGGTGACTATGCGCGGCTGCACACCGCGGACGCGTCGCACCTGGTGCGGGTGTCGCTGGCCACGCTCGCGGAGCGCTGGGCGGACGCCGGTTTCGTCCGCATCCACCGGTCCTACCTGGTGCAGCTGCGGCTGATCGCGGAGCTGCGGCTGACCCAGTCGGGGTACGTGGTGGCCGTCGACGGCACCGAGCTGCCGGTGAGCCGACGGCACACCCGGGAACTCAAGGACAAGCTGATCCGGGCCGCCAAGCACGACTGGACCCGCTGAATCCACAGCGTTGTCCACAGCTTCCCCAGCTTTTCCACATAGTTATCCACAGGCAACCGGGCCGGTTTCCGGATCCTCCACAGGATCTTCACAAAGCGCGCGCCGCTCCCGCATAACCGGTCCCTAAGTTCGTCGCTGCAGGCCGGCGCGCCACGGGGACGCGCCGGCCTTGCACCCGCGCAGCATGATGCGGGCGAGCGGAGGCGAAGCGTGGACACGACAGCACAGCGCCGGATCCTGGTGGTCGAGGACGAGCGGACCATCGCCGAGGCGGTCGCCGCGCGGCTACGGGCCGAGGGTTTCGAGGTGCACCTGGCCGCCGACGGCCCCGGCGCGGTGGAGGCCGCCCGCCGGATCCGGCCGGACGCCATGGTGCTCGACGTGATGCTCCCCGGCTTCGACGGCCTGGAGGTCTGCCGGCGGGTGCACGCCGAGCAGCCGGTGCCGGTCCTCATGCTCACCGCCCGCGACGACGAGACCGACCTGCTGGTCGGCCTGGCCGTCGGCGCCGACGACTACCTGACCAAGCCGTTCTCCATGCGGGAACTGACCGCCCGCCTGCACGCTCTGCTGCGCCGGGCGACCCGTACCGCCCCGGCCGCGGAGACGCTGCGCCTGGACGACCTGGAGATCAACCTCTCCGAGCGCCGGGTGCACCGGGCCGGCCGCGAGGCCCACCTCACCCCGACCGAGTTCGACCTGCTGGTCCACCTGGCCCGGCGGCCGCGGACCGTGCTGCCCCGGGAACGCCTCCTGGCCGACGTGTGGGGCTGGGCCGACGCCTCCGGCACCCGCACCGTGGACAGCCACGTCAAGGCACTGCGCCGCAAGCTCGGCGCGGAGCTGATCCGCACGGTCCACGGCGTCGGGTACGCCCTGGAGGTGGCCCGGTGCGACCGCTGACCCAGGTGCTCGGCTGGCTGCCCCGGCCGCTGGACCCGATGCGCTCGATCAAGGCGAAGCTCTCCCTGGCTCTCGGGCTGGCCGGCGGGGTGGGCCTGCTGATCTTCTGGTGGAGCCTGGACTGGATTCCGGTACGGCTGTCCTGGTTCGCCATCGCGGTGGCGCTGGGCCTGGTGACGCTGCAGGTCATGGCGCACGGTGCGACCGTGCCGCTGCGCGAGATGACGGTGGCCGCCAAGGCGATGGCCCGCGGCGACTACAGCCGCCGGGTCCGCGCCACCTCCCGCGACGAGGTCGGCGAACTCGCCACCGCGTTCAACCAGATGGCCGGCGACCTGGCCGCCGCCGACCGGCAGCGCCGCGAGCTGATCGCGAACGTGTCGCACGAGCTGCGGACGCCGATCACCGCGCTGCGCGGCCTGCTGGAGAACATCGTCGACGGCGTGTCCAGCGCCGAGCCGGAGACCATGCGCACCGCGCTGTCCCAGACCGAACGCCTCGGCCGCCTGGTCGCCGAACTGCTCGACCTGTCCCGCCTGGACGCCGGCGTCGTGCCGCTGGCCCGGACCCCGATCGACGTGCGCGAGTTCCTCGACGACGTGGTCCGCGAGGCCCGGATCAACGCCGACGGTGCCGGGCACGACGTCCGGTTCGACGTGGCCGCCCCGCGGCTGCGCATCACCGGCGACCGGGAGCGCCTGCACCAGGTCTTCGCGAACCTGCTGGACAACGCGGCCCGGCACAGCCCGCCCGGCGGAACGGTCCGGATCCGCGCCGAGCGCCACGACGACCACGTGCGGATCGCGGTGGCCGACGAGGGCGACGGCATCCCCGACGCCGATCGGGACCGGGTCTTCGAACGCTTCACCCGCGGCGAGCGCGCCGCGGACGGCGGCACCGGGCTGGGACTGGCCATCGCGCACTGGGTGGTCCAACTGCACCGCGGCACGATCGCGGTCGCCGACCGGGCCGGCCGTCGCGGGTGCCACATTCACGTCACGCTGCCACTGCAGCCTGCCTGACACGGGGGACCGCCATGTCCGAGACCGACCCGCCCGCCTCCGGAGATCCGGCCCGCCCGACCCCGCCGGCTCCCGGCCCGACCGCCGCAACCGCCACGCCCACGCCAGGACCAGCCACCGCCACGCCAAAGCCGGGACCGGCCGCCGCCACGCCCACGCCCACGCCAGGACCAGCCGCCGCCACGCCCACGCCAGGACCAGCCGCCGCCACGTCCACGCCCACGCCAGGACCGGCCGCCGCCGCCGGCATGCCTGCGCCGGGTGCGGCCGCCGTTGCTGCGGTGTCCTCGGTGCGGGGCGGTGCCGTGGCCGCTCCGGCGCGGCCCGCGGGGGCGTCCCGGCCGGAAACGTACCCGCCCGGGCCGGCCGCACCGCTGCACGGCCCGTGGCCGGACGACGCGGTGTGGGGACGCCGCTGGCTGGGCCCGGCCCGCCCCGCCTCGCCCGCCACGGCGGCCGCGATCGCGCTGGCCGCCGCGATCGCCGCGGTCAGCGTCCCGATGGACCGGCCCGGCGTGGGCTGGCTGCTGGCCGCGGTGGCCGGCACCGTGGCGCTGGTCCTGGGCCGGGTCCGGCCGCGCCGGCCGCCCAGCATGCTGCCACCGCCGCCGGTGGTGCATCCGGCGGCCCGGCTGGGCCCGGCCCGCTTCGGCTGGTCCGCCGCGACCGTGACCCTGCTGGCGGCCGGGACGTTGCGCTCGGCCGGCTGGCTGTTCGTGCTGTGCCTGCTGACCGCCGGGTTCACCGGGACGCTGGCGGTGGCCGGCGGCCGTTCCCTGCGGGCCATGCTGCTGGCCACGCTGATGGCGCCGGCCGCCGCGCTGCGCGGGGCGCCCTGGGTGGTCCGGGGTCTGGCCCGCACCCGGCGCCCGGCCGGCGGCGTCGACGGTCTCCGGATCGCCGCCACGGTCGCCGTCTCGGCGGCGCTGCTGGTGGTCTTCGGCACGCTGTTCGCCTCGGCCGACGCCACGTTCGCGGACCTGCTGGCCACGGCGGTACCGGACGTGGACGCGGCCACCGTGACCCGGTGGGTCTTCGTGTTCGTGGTGACCGGCGTGCTCCTGACCGGTGGCGCGTACCTGCGCGCCGCGCCGCCGGATCTGTCCGGCCTGGACGGTGCCGGTCACCGCCGCGTCGCCCGGCTCGAGTGGGCGGTTCCGCTGACCCTGCTGGTTCTGCTGTTCGGCCTGTTCGTGGCGGTGCAACTGGCGGTCCTGTTCGGAGGGTCGCGGCACGTGCGGCACACCGACGGGCTGACCTACGCGGCGTACGCCCGCGGCGGCTTCTGGCAGCTCCTGGTGATCACCGGCCTCACCCTCCTGGTGCTGGCCGGCGCGGCCCGCTGGGCGCCCCGGCGGACCCGGGCGGACCGGGTGCTGATCCGCGCGGTCCTCGGCACCCTGGCGGTGCTCACGCTGGTCGTGGTGGCGTCCGCGCTGCACCGGATGGACGTGTACGCCGACACCTACGGGCTGACCCGGCTCCGGGTGATGGTCGCCGCCGCCGAGTTCTGGCTCGGCGCGGTGTTCCTGATGATCCTGCTGGCCGGCATCCGGTTGCGGGCCGGCTGGTTGCCGCGCGCCGCGGTGGCCGCCGCGGTCCTGGCCCTGCTGGGACTCGCCGCCGCCAACCCGGACGGCATGATCGCCGAGCGCAACGTCACCCGGTACCGGCAGACCGGACAGATCGACGTTCGGTACCTGAGCAACCTGTCCCCGGACGCGGTGCCCGCACTGAACCGGCTGGCCGGGCTGAACCGGGTCCGGCGGGACTGCACGCTGATCGAGATCCACGAGGCGATGCGCGGTGATCCCGGCGACTGGCGCGGCTGGAGCTACGGACGCGAGCGCGCCGGGAAACTGTTGGCGGCAGAACCGCCGGTACGCCACCGAGAGTGCCCGACCCATTACGCCGACTGACCCCCTACGTGACCTCGCTCGCCGGGCACCAGACTCCCGGTCGCGAGCGGCGGGAAAGTCGGATCGCGGAGCCGGACGACGGGATGAGCCCGGCGCGTGGGGAGTTCGGGTGCGGTGGGTGCCGCCTTTCCCCACGGCAAGGCGGAGCCGGCGGCGCGGGTGGAACTGGGGTGCGGTGGGTGCCACAACTTCACACGACTGCACGCGACCAGGCCGCCGCGGCGTGGGACGGATCCTGGATGCGCGGCGGAACGGGCAGTCGTCAAGGCGCAGTCGGGGCGTCCCGCAGGGCCGGCACGTACCCGCTGGGGTAGTCGTTCCGGCTCGGGTCGCCGGACGGCTGCCGCCGGCACGGTGACAGCGGTGCGCAACTGACCGCCGACACTTGACATTGTCCGCCGGGGCACCAGACTCCGGTCATGAACAGCGGCGACGAGGGTGCCGGCCGGCGGGTCCGGGTGGTGCTGAGCGAGGTGACCCGGCGTCCGCCGCGTGACCCGGCCCGAGCCGACCTTGCCGAGCAGACCCCGGTCGGGGAGGCGCTGGTCAAGGGACTGGTCCGGGCTCAGCTGGCGCTGGCGCTGCGGCTGTCGCTGGTGGTGCTGACCGGGCTCGGGGCGTTGCCGCTGCTGTTCGCGGTGGCGCCCGAGGTGGGCGGGGCGAAGCTGCTCGGCGTGAATCTGCCGTGGATGCTGCTCGGCGTGCTGTCGTTCCCGTTCCTGTTCGGCGTGGGCTGGGCGTACGTGCGCTGGGCCGAACGCAACGAGCAGGACTTCACCGCCGTCATCCGGCGGCGCGAATGAACCCGTACGTGGTGCCGGGACTGGTCGTGGTCGTCCTGGTCACGGTCGGCATCGGCGCGTACGGCCTGCGGTTCGCGCGCACCACCTCGGACTTCCTGGTGGCGTCCCGTTCGGTGAGTCCGTCGTGGAACGCGGCGGCGATCAGCGGCGAGTACCTGTCCGCCGCGTCCTTCCTCGGCGTCGCCGGCCTGGTGCTGCGGTACGGCGTCGACGTGCTCTGGTATCCGGTCGGGTTCGCCGCCGGGTACCTGGCCCTGCTGCTGTTCGTGGCGGCACCGCTGCGCCGCTCGGGTGCCTTCACGCTGCCCGACTTCTGCCAGGTCCGGCTGCGGTCGCCGTTCCTGCGCCGGCTCGCCACGGTCTTCGTGATCTTCATCGGTTGCCTCTACCTGGTGCCGCAACTGCAGGGCGCCGGGCTGACCTTCACCACGGTCACCGGCGGGTCGTACGTGTGGGGCGCGCTGCTGGTCGGCGTGGTGGTGACCGCGAACGTGGCGCTCGGCGGCATGCGCGCGATCACGTTCGTGCAGGCGTTCCAGTACTGGCTCAAGCTGACCGCGCTGGCCGTACCCGTGATCTTCCTGGTCCTGCAGTGGCAGGCCGACGACCGGCCCGAGGTGACGCCGCCGGCCGGACCGGCGTTCTCCGCCTCGACCACCGTGGTGGTCCAGCAGGACGCCACGCTGACCGGGCCGGACGGCAGCACCCGGCAGGTGTCCGCGGGTGACGAGTTGTCGTTCGCGGCGGGCGATCCGGTGCCGCAGGTCAGCACGGTGGACGCCACGTTCGGCGCGGAGTGGCTGCTGCCCGGCGGCGGGGACGGCAGCCTGTTCGCGACGTACTCGCTGATCCTCGCCACGTTCCTGGGCACCATGGGGTTGCCGCACGTGCTGGTGCGGTTCTACACGAACCCGGACGGCGCCTCGGCGCGGCGCACCACGCTCGTGGTGCTCGGCCTGGTCGGGCTGTTCTATCTGCTGCCCACGCTGTACGGCGTGCTGGGCCGGATCTACACCCCGCAGTTGCTGATGACCGGCCGCACCGACGCCGTGGTCCTGCTGTTGCCGGAGGCGGCGCTGGGCGGCGGGCATCTGGGGCAACTGCTCGGCGCGCTGGTCACCGCGGGCGCGCTGGCCGCGTTCCTGTCCACCTCGTCCGGGTTGCTGACCAGCGTGGCGGGCGTGGTGTTCACGGACATCCTGCACGCCGACCGTGGCGGCTCGGTGCGCGACTTCCGCCTCGCCACGGTGCTGTCCGCGAGCGTACCGATGCTGCTCTCGGTCTATGTGTCCAACATGGACGTGTCCCGGGTGGTGGGGCTGGCGTTCGCGGTGGCGGCGTCCAGCTTCTGCCCGTTGCTGGTGCTCGGCATCTGGTGGCGCCGGCTCACCGACTGGGGCGCGGCGGCGGGCATCCTGGCCGGCGGCGGCGCCGCGATGGGCGCGGTGCTGCTCACCGTCCTGGGTCCGCCGCTGACCGGCTGGCCGGCGCAACTGGTCAATCAGCCGGCCGCCTGGACGGTCCCGCTGGCGTTCCTGGTGATGGTGGTCGGCTCGCTGGCCACCGGCCGGCGGGTGCCGCCGGACATCGGCGCGACGATGCTGCGCCTGCACGCGCCGGAATCACTCCGTCTCTGATTTTTAAACCTTGTGAACTGAACCCTCCTTGCCGGTCGGCCCGTACAGCAGGCCGTGACCGACGCGAAGGAGCGATGGATGTATCGGCGGACGAACGGCCGGACCCGCAAGCTGATCCTCGGGGTGGCGGTCGCCGCGCTGGCCGGCGGCGCGCTGGCGGTCGGCACCGGGCTGAGCAGTGCGGGCGAGAACTGCGCCGGCCTGGACACCGCGCTGGGCAACAACCTGTCCTTCATCGCCGACCAGCGGGCCAACCCGGACGCGCTCTCCGACGCCCGGATCGCGAACCGGCAGGCCGTGGTGGACCTGATCAACCAGCGCCGGGCGACGGCCGGCTGCACCGGTGCCGTCGAGGCGGCGCCGGCCGCACCGCCGGCCGAGGAACCGGCCCCGGAACAGAACGGCGACGGCGACGGCGAGGTGGTCTGCAAGGGCTCCACCGTCACGCTCTCGGGTGAGGCGGGCGCGCCGTTCGCGTCCAGCGGGACGTTCCCGATCGGCACCACGCTCAAGGTCACGAACCTGGACAACGACAAGAGCATCACGGTGCGGGTGCAGACCACCTCCGGCAGCTGCGTCCTGCTCAACGACGCCGCGTTCGAGCAGGTCCGGGAGCCCGGCAAGTTCCTGATCCGCCGGGCCGTGATCGAGCGGGTGGGCTGACACGGGGGCTCACCCGTTCGCGGCCCGGACCAGACCCTCTGCCCGACCGGCCCCCCGCCGGGCAGGGCTGGTCCGGGCCGGTCACGGCGGTTAGGTTCGGACGATGACGGTGCCGGAACCACGACCACCCGCCCCGGCGGAGACCGAACCCGCGATGTCGCTGCGGGGGCTGGTCAAGCGGTTCGACACCAAGCTCGCGGTGGCCGGCCTCGACCTGGACGTGCCGGCCGGTTCGTTCTACGGCCTGCTCGGCCCGAACGGCGCGGGCAAGACCACCACGTTGTCCATGGCCGTCGGCCTGTTGCGGCCGGACGCCGGCCAGGCCCGGATCCTCGGGTACGACGTGTGGACCGACCCCGCCGAGGCGAAACGCCGGTTCGGGGTGCTGCCCGACGGTGTGCGCCTGTTCGACCGGCTCAGCGGCGCGGAGCTGCTGGCGTACCACGGGCTGCTGCGCGGCATGGACGCCGCCGTGGTGGACCAGCGCGCCCGGGAACTGCTGGACGTGCTGGAACTCGGCGTGGACAACCGCACCCTGGTGGTGGACTACTCGGCCGGCATGAAGAAGAAGATCGGGCTGGCCTGCGCGCTGCTGCACGGGCCGCGCCTGCTGGTCCTGGACGAGCCGTTCGAGGCGGTCGATCCGGTGTCGGCGGCGCTCATCCGGGACATCCTGCAGCGCTACGTCGCGGGCGGCGGCACCGTGGTGTTCTCCAGCCACGTGATGGAGGTGGTGGAGCGGCTCTGCAGCCACGTGGCGATCCTGGCGGCGGGCGCCATCCGGCTCAACGGGACGCTCGGCACGGTCCGCGGTGACCGGTCGCTGGAGGACGTCTTCGTGCAGGTGGTCGGCGGGCGTACGGCCACCGGGTCGGAACTCGCGTGGCTGTGAGCCCGGGGCCGGCCACGTTCGTCCGGCTCCGCATCCGGCTCACCGTCAACGGCCTGCGCGGGCAGACCTGGCGGGTCGTGCTGTTCGTGGTCGGCGTCCTGATGGCGGCCGGCCTCGCGGTCAGCGGGTACACCCTCTTCGCCCTGCCCGGCCTGCTCGGCGAGGAACGCGCCGCCGGACTGCTCGCCACGCTCGGCGGCGCCGGCGTGGTGCTGGGCTGGCTGTTCTTCCCGCTGGTGTTCTTCGGCGTGGACGAGTCGCTGGATCCGGCCCGGTTCGCGCTGCTGCCGCTGCGCCGGCGGGCACTGATCGGCGGTCTGCTGGCGGCCTCCCTGGCCGGGGTGCCGGCGGTCGCCACGCTGGGCGCCACCGCCGGCACGGTGTACGCCGCCGCCGTGCTGGGCGGCGCCGGGGCGGCCGTCGTCCAGGTCGCCGGCGTGCTGCTCGGCGTGCTGCTGTGCGCCGCGGTGAGCCGCGCGGTGACCAGCGCCTTCGCCACCGCGCTGCGGTCCCGCCGGGCCCGGGACACCGCGACCGTGCTGCTCGCCGTGGTCGCCGCGCTGCTCGGGCCGCTGCAGTTCCTGGTGCTGGCGAGCGCGCAGAACGCCGACTGGGACCGGGTCGAGCGGGTGGCCGGGGTGGTCGGGTGGACGCCGCTCGGCGCGCCGTACTCGCTGGGTTCGGAGGTGGCCGCCGGGCGGGTCTGGGCGGTACCGGTGAAGCTGCTGATCGTGGTGGTCGCTCTCGGCCTGCTGGTGTGGTGGTGGTCGGCGACGGTGGAGCGGGCCATGGTCGGCACGGCCGGCGGCACCCGGGCGTCCGCGGCGGCGCCCTCGGTGCGCCCGCCGGTCGACCAGCTGCTCCTGGCCTGGCTGCCGCGCACCCGGTTCGGCGCGCTGACCGCCCGGGAGGCGCGGTACTGGTGGCGGGAGTCGCGGCGCCGGGCCAGCCTGATCACGTTCGCCGTGGTGGGCGTGTTCCTGCCGGTGATGCTGACCGTGACCGGCGGCGGCGCCGGCGGATTCCTGCCGTTCGTCGGCGCGCTGGCCGCGATCAGCCTGGCGAACCAGTTCGGCTACGAGGGCAGCGCCTACGCCGCGAACGTGGCGGCGGGCGTGCCGGGCCGGGTCGAGCTGTGGTCCCGTACCGCCGGATTCTCCCTGTTCGTGCTGCCGCTGCTGACCGTCATCGCGGTCGTGGTGGGGCTGGCGGCCGGGCGCCCGGCCACCATTCCGACGCTGTTCGGCACGCTGATCGCGTCGTACGGCGTCGGCCTGGCCGTGGTGCTACCCGTCTCGGTACGCGCCGCGTTCGCGCTGCCGGACACGCAGAACCCGTTCGCGGTGTCCTCCGGCGGCGGCCTGGCCAAGGGCCTGCTCACCTTCGCCGCCCTGTTCGCGACGCTGGCCGCGACCGCACCGCTGCAGCTCGCCGCGTACCTGGTGGAGGACGTGTGGCGGTGGATCGGCCTGCCGGTGGGCATCGGGTACGCGGCGCTGGCGTACCTGATCGGTTCCCGGCTCGGCGGCGACCTGCTGGACCGCCGGATGCCGGAGGTGCTGGCCGCGGTCACCCCCAACCGCTGACCGGCCGGGCGCCGGCGGACAGAATGGTGCGGTGAATCCGATCGAGCCGGGCGCGCAGATCCACACGAGTGACCCGTTCGCCACCCCGGAGCAGGACCGGTCGCCGGTACGCCGGCTGCGCGGCCGGCTCGCCACCGCCGTGACGCTGTGGACCACGCCCGGGCCGGCCGGGCTCACCGTCTCGTCGATGCTGGTCGCGGACGGCGACCCGGGCCGGGTTCTCGGGCTGGTCGACGCGGAGAGCGACTTCTACGACGCCGTGCTGAGCACCCGGCGTTTCGCGGTCACTCCGCTGCGTGAGGACGACCGGCAGCTCGCCGACCGTTTCGCGGGCCTGATGCCGGCCCCGGGCGGACTGTTCGCCGGCGGCGGGTGGACCGAGACGGAGTACGGCCCGGTGCCCGCGGACGCCGGCACCTGGGCCGGCTGCCGGCTCGACGCGGACCGGCCGTACGCCTGGTCAATGCTGCTGGAGGCCACTCTGGAGGCCATCCACCTGGACGCCGGGCCGGCCCCGCTGATCCACTTTCGGGGTCGCTATCAACGGATGCATCGGTAACTGATCTCCGCTCGGCGCAGTCAGACGCCCATTCGGCGCAGCCGCCGACCGGCGGTCAGTGACCCGCTTCACTCCTTCGTACGGTGCCGGAAAGCCCGCCGACCGGGCTGGAACGTCTGCCCCTACGAAGGTGGTGAACCCGTTGACGACAGATGTGCCTAACTCGACTTCCACCGAGAAGTACCTTGCCGTCCAGAATTCCGAAGAGTTCGCGCGGCTACGCAAGACGCTGCGCGGCTTCATCTTCCCCATGACCGTCGCGTTCTTCCTCTGGTACGCGCTGTACGTCCTGCTCTCCGCATATGCCCGTGACTTCATGGGCGCCAAGATCGTCGGCAACATCAACGTCGCCCTGGTGCTGGGTCTCCTCCAGTTCGTGACGACGTTCCTGATCGCCTGGTACTACGCGCGGTTCGCCGCGAGCAAGGTCGACCCGCTCGCCGACAAGATCGGGGCCGAGCTCAAGGAGGACGCCAAGTAATGGAACCGCACGGATTCCTCCTGGCCGCGGACGCGTCGACCTCGACCTCCCGGACCCTGACCATCACGCTGTTCCTGGTCTTCGTGGCGATCACCCTGGCCATCACGATCTGGGCCAGCCGCCAGACCAAGACCGCCACCGACTTCTACGCCGGCGGCCGGTCCTTCTCCGGCTTCCAGAACGGCATGGCGATCGGCGGCGACTACATGTCGGCCGCGTCCTTCCTGGGCATCGCCGGCATCATCGCGCTGTACGGCTACGACGGCTTCCTGTACTCGATCGGCTTCCTGGTCGCCTGGCTGGTGGCACTGCTGCTGGTGGCCGAGTTCCTGCGTAACTCGGGCCGGTACACGATGGCCGACGTGCTGGCGTTCCGGATGCGTCAGCGCCCGGTCCGCACCGCGGCCAGCGTCTCCACCATCGTGGTGTCGGTCTTCTACCTGATCGCCCAGATGGTCGGCGCCGGCGCGCTGGTGGCGCTGCTGCTCGGCATCGCGCCGGGCACCACGTTCCTCGGCATGGACGCGGACACCGCCAAGATCGCAACGATCATCCTGGTCGGCGCGCTCATGATCACCTACGTGACCGTGGGCGGCATGAAGGGCACCACGTACGTCCAGATCGTGAAGGCGTTCCTGCTCATGGGCGGCGCGCTGATCATGACGCTGATGGTGCTGGCGGCGTACAAGTTCAACCTGTCCACGCTGCTCGGCGACGCCGCCGAGCAGTCCGGCAAGGGCGCCGCGTTCCTCGAACCCGGCCTGCGGTACGGCGTCGAGACGCAGGGCGACGCGCTGAAGACCTTCTACAGCAAGATGGACCTGCTGTCCCTGGGCATCGCCCTGGTGCTCGGCACGGCCGGCCTGCCGCACATCCTGACCCGCTTCTACACCGTGCCGACCGCGCGCACCGCCCGCAAGAGCGTGCTCTGGGCGATCGGCATCATCGGTACGTTCTACCTGTTCACCCTGGCCCTCGGCTTCGGCGCGGCGGCCCTGGTGGGCAGCAAGGACATCACCGCGCAGGACAAGGCCGGCAACACCGCGGCGCCGCAGCTCGCCCAGGAACTCGGCAACCGGTACCTCGGCGGTGAGACCGGCGGCGCGATCATGCTGGCGGTGATCGCGGCGGTCGCGTTCGCCACCATCCTGGCCGTGGTGGCCGGCCTGACCCTGGCGTCCTCGTCGAGCCTCGCGCACGACTTCTACGCCAGCGTCATCAAGCGCGGGCAGGCCTCCGAGCGCGACGAGGTCCGGGTCGCCCGGATCGCCGCGCTGGTCATCGGCGCGATCGCGATCGCGCTGTCGATCTTCGCGCAGAGCCTGAACGTGGCGTTCCTGGTGGCGCTCGCGTTCGCGGTGGCGGCGTCGGCGAACCTGCCGGCCATCCTCTACAGCCTGTTCTGGAAGCGGTTCAACACCTCCGGCGCGCTGTGGTCCATCTACGGCGGTCTGATCACCGCCGTGGGCCTGGTGTTCTTCTCGCCGGTGGTCTCGGGCTCGCCCACGGCCATGTTCCCGGACAGCGACTGGCACTTCTTCCCGCTGTCCAACCCCGGCCTCATCTCGATCCCGGTCGGCTTCCTCTGCGGCTGGATCGGCACGGTGATCTCGAAGGAGGACGACGCCGCGAAGTACGCCGAGCTCGAGGTCCGTTCCTTGACCGGACACGGCGCGCACTGACGTAGTTCGTCATGTGGGGGCCGGGCGAAAGCCCGGCCCCTTTCGCTTACAGTGACGGGATGGCAGTGACGCAGCGGTACGGCGCAGGGCATCGGATCCTTCTCAGCGGTGGGGCCGGCTTCGTGCCGTCACACGTCGCCGACGCGCTGCTGGCACGCGGCTGCGAGGTCGTGGTGGTGGACAACTTCGTCACCGGTTCCCGGGAGAACATCGCCCACCTCGCCGACGAGCCGCGCTTCACGCTGGTCGAGGCGGACCTGGTCGAGGGGCTGCCGGATCTGCCCGGCCGGTTCGACGCGATCCTGCACATGGCCTCCCCGGCCAGCCCGCCGGACTTCGCGAAGCTGCCGATGGAGATCCTCAAGGTCAATTCGGTGGGCACCATCGCCCTGCTGGACCGGGCCGTGGCCGACGCCGCCCGCTTCCTGATGGCGTCCACCTCGGAGGCGTACGGCGATCCGGCCGTGCACCCGCAGCCGGAGTCGTACTGGGGCAACGTCAACCCGATCGGCGTGCGCAGCGTGTACGACGAGTCCAAGCGCTTCGCCGAGGCCGCCACCATGGCGTACCACCGGTTCCACGGTGCGGACACCGCGATCGTGCGGATCTTCAACACGTACGGGCCGCGGATGCGCGCGGACGACGGGCGGGCCATCCCCACGTTCATCGACCAGGCGCTGCGCGGTACGCCGATCACGGTGCACGGCGAGGGGGCGCAGACCCGCTCCATCACGTACGTGGACGACCTGGTGCGCGGCATCCTGCTGCTGCTCGACTCGACCGAGACCGGGCCGATCAACTGTGGCACCGAACACGAGATGACCATGCTGGAGCTGGCCCGGACCATCGTCCGCCTGGCCGGCAGCAACTCGGAGATCCAGTTGGTGCCGCGGCCCGCGGACGACCCGGAGAAGCGGCGCCCCGACCTGACCCTGGCGCGCACCCGGCTGGGCTACGAACCCCAGGTGGACCCGGAGGACGGACTACGCCGGACCATCGAATTCTTCGCAAAGTGACGAATTCGCCCGGGTAGTGAACGTTTCACCGACGGTAATGTCTCCTCCCTTCGTGCCGAGCCGGTGTCGATGCGCGGTATGCCGGGATCCGGGTACGTAACCTGAGAACATGTCTGCGACCGCGTCTCCTTACGGGAGTTCTTCGTTCCACCGGGCCCCCGTGTCGGGCTCCGGCGGACGGGCTTCGGTGTCCGGCCCCGGCGGACGGGCCCCGGTGCCCGGTTCCGGCGGACGGGCCGGGGTGCCCGGGCGTCCGGCCGGCCGGGCCGGAGTCCCGGGTGGTTACCGCGAGCGGCAGGGCCTCGACGACTGGCCGCCGCGCGAGGTGTCACCGGGTGGTCCCGGTGGGCCGCCGCCGCGCGGGCCGGGTCACGGCGGTGGGCCGGGCCGGCCGTACCGGGGGCGGCGCAAGCCGAACTGGCGGCGCATCGCGCTGGTGGCCGGTGCCGCGGTCATCCTCATCGGCCTGATCGCCGGCATCTCGCTGTACGGCTACGCGTCGAACCTCAACGGCGACCTCAAGCGCACCGACGCGTTCGCCGAGATCACCGGCGGGCGCCCGGCCAAGACCGTGGACGGCGCCCTGAACATCCTGCTGGTCGGCACGGACTCACGGGACCCGGACGCGCCCAAGGACAGCGGCAGCAAGTGGCGCGCGGACACCCTGATCATCATGCACATCCCGGCCGACCACGGCTCGGCCCAGCTGGTGTCGCTCCCCCGGGACCTGTACGTGCGAATCCCGGAGAGCAGCGACGCCGCCTGCGACAGCGGCAGCCGGAACAAGATCAATGCCGCGTTCGCGTTCGGTGGCCTGCCGCGCGCCGTGCGTACCGTCGAGTGCATGACCGACGTCCGCCTGGACCACGTCATGGCGATCGACTTCGGCGGCTTCAAGGAGGTCACCGACGCGCTCGGCGGCGTCGACCTGAAGGTCGAGAAGACCGTGAAGTCGATCCACAAGCCGTACCGCACGTTCAAGAAGGGCACCATGCACATGAACGGTGCCCAGGCCCTGGACTGGATCCGTCAGCGCAAGCAGTTCCCGCAGGGCGACTTCGCCCGGATGCAGCACCAGCAGGACTTCCTCAAGGCGCTGATGGACAAGGCGACGAGCACCGGCACGCTGACCAACGCGGCCAAGCTGAACGACTTCCTCAAGGCGGTCACCGCCGCGGTCACCGTCGACAACGACTTCTCGTTGACCGACATGGCGGTGCAGTTCCGCAACCTGCGCGGCGAGAACCTCACGTTCATCACCAGCCCCAACAAGGGCAGCCAGACCATCGACGGGCAGTCGGTCGTGGTGTCCGACCGGGAGAAGGCGATCGCGATGTACGAGGCGATGGCCGAGGACAAGATGGCCGAGTGGATGGCGGCCGACAAGAAGCCGTCGGCGCCCGCGGGCAACTGACCCGGTGTGACGGAATGGTGGCGGATCGGCGGGAACGCCGGTCCGCCGTCTCATTCTGTGCCCACGACGGCCGAATAGTGGTCTTGTCACCGTCCGGAAACGCCGGGGGACTCCCGCCGACGGAAAGTTGACCGTACAGTAGGGCCGCTTCGGCCCCGACCGCTTGGAGACGTGCATGACCGTCCAGACCCCTCGACGTGCTCCGTCGCTGGATCGGGACGCCTCGCGGACACGCGGTCGCACCGTCACCACCCCGCCACCGGCCCCACCCGCCACCAAGCGCAAGCGGCGGGACCCGCTCTGGGCCCGGCTCACCGTCGTGCTCGGCGCGGTGCTGATGATGGCCAGCGGCGCCGGCATCGTCGGCAGCAAGTGGTTCATCAGCAACGCCACCAGCGCGGTCTCCCAGGACAACCTGCTCGGCGGCACCAAGAAGTCGGCCGCCGAGGGCGGTAACAGCCTCAAGGGTTCGATCGATCTGCTGCTGATGGGCGTGGACGCCCGCAAGCGCTGGGCCGTCGACGACCTGCACGCGGACACCATCATCGTGCTGCACATCCCGGCCAGCCACGACCAGGCCTATCTGGTGTCGATCCCGCGGGACACCGAGGTGCAGGTGCCGCCGTTCGCCAAGAGCAAGTACCCGGGCGGCACGGCGAAGGCCACCGAGGCGTTCTACCACGGTGCGCAGAACGGCGGCGGCTGGGCCGGCGGCGCCCAGCTCATGGCGCAGACGCTGAAGAACGCGACCGGACTGAGCTTCGACGGCGCCGCGATCATCGACTTCAACGGCTTCCGCGGCGTGATCGACTCGCTGGGCGGCGTCCGGATGTGCGTCGACCAGCAGGTGACGTCCAAGCACATGGTCATCGTCGACGGCGACCAGCAGATGTACATCGGCGAGGCCCGCAAGACCGGCAAGCGGATGGAGCCGGTGGTCCACAAGGTCGGCTGCAAGACCATGCCCGGCTGGCGGGCCCTCGACTTCGCCCGCCAGCGGTACGGCCTGAAGAACGGCGACTACGACCGCCAGCGGCACCAGCAGCAGCTGCTCAAGGCGATGGCCAAGAAGGCCAGCAGCAGCGGCGTGATGACCAACCCGCTCAAGGTGAACGGCCTGATCAAGGCGGCCGGCAAGGCGTTCGTGCTGGACACCGGCGGGGTACCGGTCGCCGACTTCATCTTCACGCTCAAGGGCGTGGCGGCGAACGACATGGTGCTGCTGCGCACCAACAACGGCACGTTCTCCGGCAACGGCCGGGGCCGGGAGCAGTTCAACGAGGTCACGCAGGACATGTTCCAGGCGATCCGCAAGGACAATCTTGCCGACTTCATCATCAACAACCCGGGTGTCGTGGCGAAGGAGAAGTGAGCCTCTAGGCTTGTTTCCGTGTTCGGACCACAGGTGCCCCAGGTGACCGCGTCGCAGGTCGAGCCCGACGCCTATCTGCTCGATGTGCGCGAGACCGACGAGTGGACGGCCGGCCATGCGCCGGGTGCCCACCACATGCCGATGATGGAGGTACCGGCGCGGATCGCCGAGATCCCCACCGACACCGACGTGGTGGTGGTGTGCCGGGTCGGCGGGCGGTCCAGCCAGGTGGTGTCGTACCTGCTCGGCAACGGCTGGGAGAACGTCCGCAACCTCGACGGCGGCATGCAGTCGTGGGCCGGCGCGGGGCGGGAAGTGATCAGCGAAGACGGTCAGCCGGCCCGCGTCCTGTGACCCCGTACCGTCCGCTGGTCTTCGCCCACCGCGGCGGAGCCGACGCGCTGCCCGAGCACACCCTCGCGGCCTACCTGAAGGCGCTGGACGAGGGTGCCGACGGCCTGGAGTGCGACGTCCGGCTGACCCGGGACGGTCATCTGGTCTGCGTGCACGACCGCCGGCTCAACCGCACCAGCAACGGCCGCGGCCGGGTCAGCCGGAAGACCCTCGCCGAGCTGGACGCGCTGGACTTCGGTTCCTGGCATCCGGCCGCCGGGGTGGCGTCGCCGGGCGAGTACCTGCCGACCGACGATCCGCCGGACCCCGACCTGACCCGGCTGCTCACGCTGGACCGGCTGCTCGACGCGGTGCGCGACTCCGGCCGCCGGGTGCGGCTGCTGATCGAGACCAAGCACCCCACCCGGTACGGCGCCGACGTCGAGCGCCGCCTGGTCGAGCTGCTGCGCAAGCATCGGCTGGACGAGCCCGCCCCGGACGATCCGGTGCGCGTGACGGTCATGTCGTTCGCCGCGCTCGCGCTGCGCCGGATCCGGCTGCTGGCTCCGGCCGTACCCACGGTGTATCTGCTGGAGATCCTGCCGCCCGGCGTGGGCCGCGGCCGGTTGCCGTTCGGCGCCCGGATCGCCGGCCCGGGCATCGGGCTGGTCCGGGCCCGGCCCGGCCTGATCCCGGCGCTGCGCGCGGCCGGCCACCAGACGTACGTGTGGACCGTCAACGCCGAGGCCGACCTGGAGTTGATCCTGGCGCAGCGGGTCGACGGCGTGATCACGGACCGGCCCCGATTCGTGCTGGATCGGGTCGGCATGACCTGATCTGGTGCCCGCCTGACTGTGACGTCGGACACGGTTGGGCGATTCTCGGCAAGATCCAAGCTGACCGCTCTGCACAAAATCCCGGAAGCGAGGCAGACTCGCAGACATGCCGGATCGCCCCGACTACGCCGCCCTCACCCGGGGGCAGATCGCGGTCCTCGACCGGATCAACGCCGGCGAGGCGGGACTGCCCGTACTGAACCAGATCGTCCGCCTGGCGCAGGACGTGCTGGGCGGTCCGGGCGCCGGTTTCGCCGAGTACAGCCCGGGCCACGGCCGGATCATCGCGGCCAGCGGGGTCTGGGCCGGCGCGCTGGGCCGGCGGGTGGACCGCGACGACACCCGTCTGCGGGGCAGCCGCACGCTGCTGCTGCCGCTGGACTCGCTCAACGACGAGTTCGCCAGCCACGTCGACGGCGGTGACCGGCGGCGCACGCTGGGCGCGCGGTGCGAGGTGGGCGACACCATCGTGGGCTCCCTGCACGTCTACCTGGACGCCGCGGACGGCGAGCCGGGGCCCGAGCACCACGCGGTGCTGGAACTGCTGGCCGCCTACGTGGGCCGGCTCTACGGCTACCGCACCGGCCTGCCCATCCACGGCCACCTGCCGGAGGTCGCCGAGGTGCACCGCCGCCAGGAGGCCCGGGACCTGTGGGTCGCGGTGACCAGCCACGAACTGCGTACCCCGGTCACCGTGATCAAGGGATATGCGGACACGCTGACCAACCACTGGGACTCGCTGGGTGAGCAGGGGCGGCAGGAAGCGGTCCGGATCATCGGTGCCCGGGCCGGCGAACTGGCCCGCCTGGTCGACCGGCTGCTCTCCGCCACCAGCGAGGACGGCGAGATCGGCGGCTCGGCGGCCGGCCCGTTCGACCTGGTCGAGGCGCTCCGCTCGGCGGTCGAGGAGCTGCCCGCCGACCTGCGCGGCCGGCTGGTGCTGGACGAACTCCCGGCGGAACTGCCGAAGGCGTTCGGCGACCGCGACTCGCTGGCCACCATCCTGACCGAGCTGGCCACCAACGCGGACAAGTACTCACCGCCGGACACCCCGGTGGAGCTGTGCGCGTCGGCCGACGACCAGACGGTCACGTTCCGGGTCTCCGACCGCGGCGTCGGGGTCAAGCCGGACCACGTCGAGAAGGCGTTCGAACGCTACTGGCAGGGCGAGTCCGGCGACCGCCGCCACCACCCCGGTGCCGGGCTGGGTCTCTACCTGGTGCGCCGGATCGTGGAACGCCAGCACGGCTGGGTGTCGCTGCGGCCGCGCGAGGGCGGCGGCACGGTCGCCGAGGTTCGGCTCCCTCGCGGCTGACCGGCCCTGGTCCTTCCCTCCGGGCCGTCAGCGCCTACTCTGGTTCGCCATGAGCAAGCGTCGGAAAGGCCCGCAGACCGCGCCGAAGCGTCAGAAGGTTCGTGACATCTTCGTCGCCCGGCCCTTCGAGGGTCTGGCGGACGAGCCGGAGTGGATCGCGCTCCGCGAGCTGGTCCCGGCCGCGTCCGCGCCGCTGACCCTCAAACCCGAGATCATCGAGGAGTACGGCGACCGCCCGGTCACGCTCTCCACCGTGCTGCCGATGGCCTGGCCCGCGATGACCCGCCAGGACGGCCGGGTGTTCATCGGGCTGCAACGGCACGTTCAGTCCGGCGACGTGTCCCGCGACCTCGCCGTCGCGATCCTGAGCGCGCTGCGCACCGAGCCGGGCGACACCGTGGCGGTGCCCGCGCTGCCCGGTGTGGGTCCCCGCCTGCAGGACATCCTGGTCGACGGGCCGCTCGACATCACCATGCACGAGGGCTTCGAGTACTGGCTCGACGCCGAGCAGGCCGACGACGTGAACGTGAAGGCGTCGCTGGAGCGGGCCAACGCCTCGATCTACCCGACCGGCCGGCTGGCCGCGGCGCCGGCGGCGTACTGGTGCCGGGTTCCGGAGAAGTCGCACGTGCGCTGGGTGCTGGCCGAGCCGGAGGACGCCGCGCTGGACGCGCTGGCCCGGCTCTCCGCCGCCGGTGACCTGCTGCTCGGCGAGGGCACCAAGTTCGCCGGCATGTTCCGGGCGCACGGCCTGCTGGTGCCGGTGTGGGACGTGCCCCGCGACCCGGAGGCCGCGGACTGGGAGGGCCCGCTGGCCGACTTCGCCAAGCGGTACGCCGACACGCTCGCCGACACCGGGCCGCTGGACTCCGCCGCCCGCCGCGCCAAGCAGGGCCTGGTCGGCCGGCAGCTCACCCTGCGCTGATGTTCGAGGAGCAGTTCACCGCCGATGACCTGGACCCGGCCGTCTGGGTCCCGTACTACCTGCCACATTGGAGTTCCCGGGCCCAGTCGGCGGCGACGTACACGGTGACCGGCGGTGAGCTGCGCCTGAGCATCCCGCCGTCGCAGGGCCTGTGGGCGGAGGGCATCCACCCCACGCCGTTGCGGGTGTCCTGCGTGCAGACCGCGAACTTCTCCGGCCCGGTGGGCAGCACGATCGGCGGTCAGCCGTTCCTGCCGGACCAGGTGGTCCGCGAGGAGCAGCCGACGTTCTGGGGCTACACCCCGCGGTACGGCCACATCGAGGCCCGGATGCGCGGCGTGGTGTCGCCAAGGTCCATGGTGGCGTTCTGGATGTCCGGCATCGAGGACCGGCCGCACCGTTCCGGCGAGATCTGCGTGATGGAGGTGTTCGGCGACGCGGTGCGGGACGGCTCGGTGGACGTCGGGATCGGCCTGCACCGGTTCCGGGACCCGGCGCTGACCGAGGAGTGGTCCACGGTCCCGCTGGATCTGGACATCGCCGAGTTCCACACGTACGGCGTGGACTGGCGACCCGGCTCGCTGGAGTTCACCGTGGACGGGACCGTGGTGCGCCGGATCGGGCAGGCCCCGGACTACCCGGTGCAGCTGGAGATCGGCGTCTTCGACTTCCCGGACAAGGCCGATCCGGACGCCGCCACCGTCGAGGTCCCCGAGCTGATCGTGTCGCACGTCATCGGTCGTCGGTAAGGGGCACCCGCTCGATCGGGCAGCTCATGCAGCGGGGCCCGCCGCGGCCGGAGCCGAGTTCCGAGCCGCTGATCCGGATCACCTCGATGCCGGCCCGTTCCAGCTGGGCGTTCGTCTCCACGTTGCGCTCGTAGGCGACACACAGCCGGGGCGAGATCGCCAGCGTGTTGTTGCCGTCGTCCCACTGCTCGCGTTCCGCGGTGACCGGGTCGAGTCCGGTGTCGATGATCCGCAGCCGGTCGATGCCCATCGCCTCCGCGGCGGCCTCGAGGAACGGCCGCGGCGGGGCGACCACCGGTTCGCCGTCCGCGCCCCGGGTCACGGTCCAGGCCCGCAGCGTGTCGGCCACGATCGGGTACATCACCACGGCGTCGACGTCGACCATCGTGCAGACCGTGTCGAGGTGCATGGTGGCCCGCTCCTGGGCGATCGGCACGGCCAGGATGGTGTGCGCCAGACCGGCCGCGAAGACCCGCAAAGCCAGGCGTTCGGCACCGGCCGGAGTGGTGCGTTCGCCCACCCCGACGGCGAGTACGCCGGGCGCCAGCAGCAGGACGTCGCCGCCCTCCACATGTTCCAGTCCCGGCTGGTAGAGCAGGTCGGTGCCGGCGAAGCGCGGGTGGTAGCGGTAGATCGCCTCGGTCAGCGTGGTCTCCCGGGCCCGGGCCGGCATGGCCAGGCTGGTGACCGCGACCCGGTCCCCGATCCACACCGACGAGTCGCGGGTGAACAGCAGGTTGGGCAGCGGGTCGATGACGAAGTCGTGCGGATCCATCATCTGGTAGACCAGCCCACCGGGCCCGGGCTTCATCTCCTCGTGGGCCAGGCCGGCCATCAGGACGTCGGCCAGGCGGGGCGGGTCCTGGTCGGCCAGGTACCCGGCGACCCGGCCGCGCAACGTGTCACCGAGCCGCCGGTCGTCCAGCACCCCGGCGATCACCTCGGTGCGCGCCTCGGACACCGCCAGCGTCTCGGCCAGCAACTGTCCGAGATAGAGCACCTCGACGCCGCGCTCGCGCAGGGCGGCCGCGAACGCGTCGTGTTCCTCCTGCGCGCGGCCCACCCAGGGGATGCCGTCGAACAGCAGCGAGTCGTTGTTGCGCGGGGTGAGCCGCGCCAGTTCCGGCCCGGGCCGGTGCAGCATGACCGTGGTGAGGCGGCTGACTTCGCTGTCGACGTAGTGCGTCACGGATCGAGACTAGGGCAATCCGGTCGATGCGGCGATTCATCGCGCAGAGCCGCCGTGATGTGACTTTGGGCCGAGATCAAGGATCAGTGCTGCGCGACGGCTAAGGTGAGGCTAACTTGGGCGGTGACGTAACCGAGTTCCGGGGGGATCGAGGGACGAGTGCGCCATACGCAAGAAGAGGCCGTGCGTGAATGCGGCATTCATCCCCAGTCATTCCACTTTCTTTCCCCCTTTGCATCTTGCTTCCGTATGGGGTCAAACACTTACGGTAGTGGCCAGAGAGCCCGACGGACCTTTTGCCGGAGGTCACGATGACTGTCTTCCCCGCACGTCCCGCCCTGCCTGTCACACCGTCCAAGGCGTTGGCCCCGGTCGACCGCCGTCAATCAGCCCCACCCGCACCGCTCGAGGCACCCCGCCCGAGTCCGGTCGAGTGGGCACGTCGCCGCCGCGCCGAGCGTGACGCCCGCCGGCTGGAGGCGGCCGGAGCACGTGCGCTGACCCGGCTGGACCGTCTGGGTCCCGCCTGGCACATCGTGGACTGGCCCCGCACCGACACGCTGCACGGGTACTACGAGCCCGACCCGAGCGACGAGCGCGCCGGATTCCTCGCCATCGGCCCCGGCGGCGTGTACGCCGTCACCGTCGCCGACCACGGGCGGGCCCGCGTCCTCATCGCCGGTGACGTGGTACAGATCAATGGCAAGCGCCCGGCGTTCGTGGCCGAGGCCCGCCGCGACGCCCGCCGGGCCAGCAAGGCCATGTCGGCCGCGGTCGGGCTGACCGTCCCGGTCAGTCCGGTCCTCGCGTTCGTCGGGTCCGGGGTGATCAGCGTCCACGGCCTGCCTAAGGACTGCCTGGTCGCCACGCACCGGGAGCTGGACCGGCTGCTCATCGCCGGCGGTGCGCGCATCTCACCGGCCACCGCGGGTAAACTTTCGGCGGTCGCCGAGAACCCGTCGACCTGGGCAAACGCTCCGTACCGTCCGGCCGGCGACTATCGGTGGTATGCCGGCGGACAAACGGCCGCTGACAAGCGGACGACCCGCCGGTAACGTTCCTGCCGGTGCACCGTTCGCCGCCGACCGGTCACCACGGCGACACGGCCGGGGTTCGTCCCCGGCCGGGCCGTGACCCGGCGGCACGGAGGATCAGGGAGGTGCAGGTGGCGCACGTCGAACTCTCACTCTCGGGAGCGTTCGTGCCCCAGGCGCGTACACCAGCCGAGTCGGAGTTCCTCTCGAACGTCGAACGCTGGGCGGCAACGGTCGCGACCTCGGTCGAGCCGTGCCTGATCATCGACGTGGCCACCACGATCCTCGCCCTCTCGCCGTCCTGCAGCGAGCTGCTGGGGCTGGGCAAGCCGGCGGACGCGGTCGGCCAGCCGCTGCTCGGCGACGGTGCGCTCCGGCTCATCGACTTCACCGCCGGCGGCGGCGAGCTGGACGAGCCCGAGGTGGAGAAGATTCCGCCGCTGCTCGCGATCCGCAGCGAGCGCCTGGCCCGCGGCCTGATGCGGGTCCAGCTGGACGACGGCAACGAGCACCTGACCGTGGACGCCATCGCCACCCCGCTCATCGCGGCCAACCAGGTCGTCGCGTCGCTGTCGTTCTTCGCACCGGTGCGCTGACCCGCCGCGAGGCGTGTGGCGATCATTTCACCGCGCGGCCATTGGGCCCGCGCGATCCGAACCGTACGCTCTCCTCATGCTCGATCTCGATCTGTTGCCTGAGGAATACGCGGTGTGCCGACTGCCGGCCGGTTCGCCGCTGCCCGCCTCGCTGAGCGGCGGACCGGACGACAAGAGCGTCATCTCCGTGACGTGGGCGCCGGACGAGCTGTCCATCATCTGCCCGAGCGACCGGGTGCCGTCCGACGCCGTGGTGGAGACCCCGTGGCGCTGCCTGCGGGTGGTCGGCCCGCTGGACCTGGCATTGACCGGCGTGCTCGCGTCCCTGCTCGGGCCGCTCGCCCAGGCCCGGGTCAACATCGTGACCTTCTCGACGTACGACACCGACTACCTGCTGGTCCCCACGGTCCGGTTGGCCGAGGCGCTGGGCACGCTCAGCGCCGCCGGACACCGGATCGCCGCCGGCTGAGATCCGGCCTCTTCACGAACGTCGATCCGGCCCTACCATGGGCGCGTGTCCCGCACGCCTGACCGCGCCGCCGAGCGGTCACTCCTCCTTGCCGCCGCCCCGCGGCCGCCCCACCGCGCCGCCGTGCGGTTCCGTCGGCACGCCGCCCACCGGTTGTGCCCCGGCCTGCCGGTGGGGCTCAGCCAGCTGGTGAGACTCGGCCAGCTGGTGAGACTCGGCCAGCTCGTCAGACTCGGCCGGCCGGTGAGACTCGGGCTGCCGCTCGCGCTAGGTCTGCTGGGCATGCTCGCCGGGTGCGGGGAGCCGCCGCAGCCGCTGGCCACCGCGCCGCCCGAGCCGCCCCGCAGCGCCCCCGTACCGCCCTCCGGAGCCCCGTACCCGTCCGGCGGCCTGCCACCCACCATGCCGGCCGGCACGCTCCCCACCGGCGGCCTGACCACCCAGCCGTACCCGACCCAGCCGTACCCGACCGGATTCGGGCCGACCTACCCGACCGCCACGCTGCCCACCACCAGCCCCACCACGACGCCGAGCCGCAGCCTGCCGCCGGCCGCCCCGCGCTGCACCGCCGGCCCGAGCCGGGCGCAGGTGCTCGCCGTGATCAAGGACAACCCGACCATCCCCACCGACAAGCAGCCGGTGGTCAAGGAGGGACCGTTCTGCGCGGGATCGTGGCAGTTCACCGTGGTGGGCAGCACCGTGCAGGACCCCGAGGGCGACGAACCACTGCTGGTGGTCACGACCGGCCGGCCGGCCGCGCTGACCCTGGTGGTGATCGGCACGGACGTGTGCACGGACCGGGTGGAGGACGACGCCCCGGCCGGGATCCGGGTACGGGCGTGCGGATTCTGATCCCGGCCGGCCTCTAGGCTGGGGTCATGCCCGGAACACCGCCGACCCGCTTCGTGTACCTCGGGCCCGAGGGCACGTTCACCGAGCAGGCCCTGCGCACCATCTCCGCGGCCGAGCACGGCATCCGTACGCCCGCCCGCAGCGTCCCCGAGGCGCTCGAGGCGGTCCGTACCGGAGACGCCGACGCCGCGCTGGTGCCGTTGGAGAACTCGGTCGGCGGCGCCGTCCCGGTGACGCTGGACGAGCTGGCCACCGGAAGCCCGCTGGTGATCACCCGCGAGGTGGTGCTGCCGGTGGAGTTCCAGCTGGCCGCGGCGCGACTCATCCCGCTCGCCCAGCTGCGTACGGTGGCGGCGCATCCGCAGGCGTCCGCGCAGTGCCGCAACTGGCTGCTGGCGAACATGCCGGACGCGGTGGTGGTGGACGTGTTGTCCAACGCGACCGCCGCGATCAGCGCCGCGAGCGGCGAGTGCGATGCGGCGATCTGCGCGCCGATCGGCGTACCCCGCAATGGTCTGACCGTGCTCGCCGACAAGATCGCGGATCGCGCCGACGCGGTGACCCGCTTCGCGTTGCTGTCCCGGCCGGCGCCGCCGGCCGCGCCGACCGGCGACGACGTGACCTCGCTGGCGGTGTCGATCCGCCACGACCAGGTCGGTGCACTGCTCGCGGTGCTGACCGAGCTGGCGGTACGCGGCATCAACCTGAGCCGGATCGAGTCCCGGCCGACCGGCGAGCAGCTCGGGACGTACGTGTTCTTCCTGGACTGCACGGGTCACGTCGCCGAGCCCCGGCTGGGCGAGGCGCTGCAGGGGCTGCGCCGGATCTGTGCCGAGGTGCGCTTCCTGGGCAGTTACGCCCGGCACCGCTGGTCCACGGCGGCCGCCGAGGCCCCGGTGCCGTCCCCACCGGGGCTCTCGAACGCCGACTTCGCCGACTCCACGGCCTGGCTGACCCGCATCCGCGCCGGCCACTCCGCCTGACCGCCGCGGAGCGGCGGCACTCAGCTGAACAGGTTGCCCAGGACTCCGCCCTGCTGCTGCTGGCCCTGCGCCACACCGGCCAGCCCGCCCGGGGGTTCCTCGGACGGCTGGACCACGACGAAGCCCTGCCCGGCGAAGCTCATCGTGAACCGCTCGCCGGTGGTCCGGCCCAGCAGCGTGCCGAGGCCCATCTGCTCGGCCTGGTGGTAGCCGGTCTGCAGGTTCGCCGACCAGCAGATCGCCGCCTGCGGGTCCACGAACGTGGGCTGGTCGACGCTGAGCACCACCGGGGTGCCCTTGGTGGTCACGGCGATCCGGCCGTACCCGCTGAACACGCAGTTGAACAGGCCGGCGTTGGACAGCATGCCGGCGCCCTGGACCATCTTGATGTCGTAGTTGAGGGTGGAGTCGAACGCGAGCACGTTGGCGCCGTTGATGGAGAGCGCGTCGCCCTGCTCGAGGTCGATGATGTGGATGTCGGCGGCGTTCTCGGCCAGGAACACGTCACCCTGGCCGCTGACCCGCATCAGCGGGACGCCCTCGCCGGTGAGCTTCTGCTTGAGGAACTTGCCGAGGCCTCCGGAGCCGAGCGCCTCGAACTTGACCTGTCCCTGGTACGCCACCATCGAGCCGACCCGCGCCATGAACTCGCCGTTCAGCTCGGCCTTGAGCAACTTGGAATTCTGCAGCCGGAGGCCGGGCTGAGCCGACTCCTTCTCGAGGTTGTCGGCCGAGAAAAGTTCGCTGCGCATGAGCGTGTCCTCCTGTAAGCACTTGGAGTCCCAGAGTAAGGGCTGCTCACAAGGGGGTCAGCCCCAGCCCAGCTCGTGCAGGCGGTGATCGTCTATCCCGAAATGGTGGGCGATTTCGTGGACCACGGTGATCGCCACCTCGTCGATGACGTCGGTCTCGGAGTCGCACACCTTGAGCGTGGGCAGCCGGTAGATGGTGATCCGGTCGGGCAGCACGCCGGCGTAGTCCCAGCCGCGTTCGGTGAGCGCATAGCCCTCGTACAGGCCGAGGAGATCGTCGCTGCCGTCCGGCGGGCGGTCCTCGACCAGGACGACGACGTTGTTCATCACGTTGAGCAGTTCGACCGGGACCTCGTCGAGCGCCTCGCCGACGAGTTCCTCGAAACGCTCACGACTCATCTCGACCGGCACCCGACCATTGTGCTCCGTCGACCCGTGCGGGTCGACGGAGCAGCGTGGAGAATCAGGCGAGCGACGCGCTGAGGCTGATCTGCGCGCCGGGGGAGAGCAGGCGGGAGATCGGGCAGTTCTCCTTGGCGCCCTCGGCGATCTTCTGGAACGTGCCCTCGTCGATGTTCGGGACGTTACCGACCGTCTCGAGCTCGATCCGGGTGACGCCGAAGCCACCGTCGGTCTTGTCGAGGTGCACCTTGGCGGTGGTCTCCACGGACGTGGGGGTGAAGCCGGCGTCGGCCAGACCCTTGGAGAACGCCATCGAGAAGCAGCCGGCGTGCGCCGCCCCGATCAGCTCCTCGGGGTTGGTGCCTTCGCCCTCCTCGAAGCGCGACTTGAACGAATAGTTCCCCTGGAGCCCGCCCTTGCCGGTCTTGACCGTGCCGGAACCCTCGGTGAGGTTCCCTTCCCAGCGGGCTGAAGCAGTACGAATTGGCATACCACCGAAACTAGTCCATGGCGCGTGGCCGGTTGGCGGCCCTTGCCCAACCGCACCCGCTGGTCGGCGGGCGCGGGGCAAGACATGATGGATCGCATGGCGTCCGACCTGCAGCCCACCGGCGACCCACCGACGCCGGCCGAGGCGGTCGTGGAGTTCGGCCCCGACTCCGGTTCCGAGTCCGGCGAGCCCGGGCGGGGCCGACGATGGCACCTGGCCGGACTGGCCGGCAGCCTGGCCGCGGACCGCCGGGTGGTGCCGCTGGCCGCCGCGGTGGGCGCCGTGGCGCTGTTCGCGTCGCTGGTCTCGGAGTGGCAGATCACGTCCGTGGACACCACCCCGTTCGGCGGTACGGACGCCGGCAACCGCCAGGTCGCCGCCTCGATCGCCGACCTCGGCGCGCTCGGCGCCGGTTACCTGGCCGGGCTGTTCGTGCTGGCCGGTGCGGTGGTGCTGCTGCTGTTCGGCCCGGCCGCCCCGCGCCCGTACGCCCGGCTGATCGGACTCACCGCCGGCGGGGTCCTGCTCGCCGTGGTCGCCGCCATGGCCTCCGACCTGGACGAGGTGAGCCGTTCCATCGCCCGCGTCTATCTGATCGATCTGGACGCCGAGGACGTGGTGCTGCGGTACGGGCGGGGCCTGTGGTGTGCGGTGTTCGGGGTGGCCGCCACGGTGCTCGCGCTGTATCTGGCGGGCCGGCATCTGGCCGTGGCGGCACCGGACGCGACGGCGGACGCGACGGTGCCCGAGCCGGAGGCGGTGTGGTCCTGGCGGCGCCCGCGTACCGCCACGGAGGAGGAACCGCCGGTGGATGAGCCGTTCGACCTGACCGTGTCGCCGGTGACGCCGTTCATGTCGCTGTCCGACGACCGCGACAAGGCCACCGAACGGGACAAACCCAGCGGAGGTATATCGGGATGAACGACCGGCCGGTCCGCCGGTAGGCTCGACAATCGTGATTGACCTGCGCCTGCTCCGCGAGGACCCCGACCTGATCCGTGCCAGCCAGCGACTGCGTGGCGAGTCCACGTCGGTCGTGGACGAGCTGCTGCGCGCCGACGAGGAACGGCGGGCGGTCACGCAGCGGTTCGAGTCCGTGCGCGCCGAGCAGAAGTCGCTGGGCAAGCAGGTGGCCAGGGCCTCCGGCGACGAGCGGGCCGCGCTGCTGGCCCGTACCAAGGAGCTCGCCGTCGAGGTGAAGGCGGCCGAGGCGGCCGCCACCGAGGCCGACCAGGCACTGCGCCGGGCGCAGTTGGCCGTGCCCAACGTGGTCGAGGACGGCGTCCCGCCGGGCGGCGAGGACGATTTCGTGGTGCTGCGCGAGGTCGGCGACGTGCCGGACCTCCCGCAGCCGAAGGACCACCTGGAGCTGGGCGAGGCGCTGGGCGCGATCGACACCGAGCGCGGCGCGAAGGTGTCGGGTTCGCGGTTCTACTTCCTCACCGGCGTGGGCGCGCTGCTCCAGCTGGGCCTGCTGCAGATCGCGATCCAGCAGGCGGTCGAGCACGGCTTCACGCCGTCGATCACGCCGTCGCTGGTCCGCCCGGAGGCGATGGAGGGCACCGGTTTCCTCGGTGCGCACGCCGGCGAGGTCTACCGGCTCGAGGCCGACGACCTCTACCTCGTGGGTACGTCGGAGGTGCCGCTGGCGGCGTACCACTCGAACGAGATCCTGGAACTCGACGGGCCGCGCCGCTACGCCGGCTGGTCGTCCTGTTACCGGCGGGAGGCCGGCTCGCACGGCAAGGACGTCCGCGGCATCCTGCGTGTGCACCAGTTCGACAAGGTGGAGATGTTCTCGTTCTGCCGGCCGGAGGACGCGCAGGCCGAGCACCTGCGCCTGCTCGCCATGGAGGAGGAGATGCTGGCCAAGGTCGAGGTGCCCTACCGGGTGATCGACGTGGCGGCCGGCGACCTGGGCTCGAGCGCGACCCGCAAGTACGACTGCGAGGCGTGGGTGCCGTCGCAGCAGCGGTACCGCGAGGTGACGTCGACGTCGAACTGCACCACGTTCCAGGCCCGGCGCCTGAACATCCGGTACCGCGACGCCGACGGCCGGCCGCAGGCGGCGGCGACGCTGAACGGCACGCTGGCCACCACCCGGTGGCTGATCCCGATCCTGGAGAACCACCAGCAGCCGGACGGTTCGGTGCGGGTGCCGAAGGCGCTCCAGCCGTACCTGGGCGGCCGGGACATTCTCGAACCCGTCAGGTAACCGAAACTCAACCGGCCCGCTACCTAAAGCCATAGCCGCAGGTAGCCGGGCCGGTGTAACGTTTTCCTTCCGCCCTTCGGCGGGGGTACCCCACACGCGGAGGTACCCATGACCCGACCCGGTCTGCCGAAGCTCATCGCCACCGACCTCGACGGCACCCTGGTGCGCAGTGACGACACCGTGTCCGCGTACACCCATGCGGTGCTGGACCGGGTCCGCGCGGCCGGCATCCGCATCGTCGGCGCCACCGGCCGCGGACCGCGGCTCACCGAACTCACCCGCAACGACATCCGGGTGGCCGACTTCCTCGTGCTGGCCCAGGGCGGCTGGGTCATCGACCAGGCCGACCCGGTGCCGCTGCGGACCGAGCGGCTGTCCGGCGCGGCGCTGGCCCAGGTGCTGACCGCGCTGGAGGCCGAGGTCGGCCCGCTGTCCGTCATGGTCGAGGCGCTGGAGCACGACGACGCGCCGCTGTGGGGCGACTACGACCCGACCTGGCGGTACCCGGTGGTGCTGGAGCCGCGGACCCGGGCCGAGTGTGTGTCCGCCGACGTGATCAAGGCGTTCGCCCGGGCGGCCGGCACCGACGTCGACGACCTGCTCGCGGCGGCCGAGCGGATCATCCCGCCGCACGTGGCATCGGTCACTCAGGCGGGCCTGAACTACATCGAGATCTGCCCTCCGCACGTCGACAAGGGCACCGGCCTGGCCGTGGTCGCGCAGGCCGTCGGGGTCGACCCCGCGGACGTGCTGGTATTCGGGGACATGCCGAACGACCTGCCGATGTTCGCCTGGGCCGGGTGGAGCCGGGTGGCCGTGGCCAACGCGCACCCGCTGGTCCACGCGGCCGCCGACGAGGTCACCACGACCAACGACGAGGACGGGGTGGCGGTCTATCTGGACCAGTTACTGTCGAGGTGATGTCATCGCCCTTCCGCCTCGTCGCCTCGGACATCGACGGCACCCTGATCCGTACCGACGGCACGCTCAGCCCGCGCACCTCCGACGTGCTGGACCGGCTGTACCACCGCGGCGTACCCACCGTGCTGGTGACCGGCCGGCCGGTGCGCTGGCTACGCCAGCTCTACGACCAGATGGCCGAACCGCTGCCGGCGGTGTGCGCCAACGGCGCGGTGGTCTACGACCCGGACACCGACGAGGTGCTGCGGGCCGCGCCGCTCGACGTCGACCTGCTGCTCGACGTGACGAAGAAGCTGCGCGAGGCGGTGCCGGACATCGCGCTGGCGGTCGAGGTCGAGGACGGCCGGTCCTTCTGGTACGAGGAGGCCTGGCCGATGCGCTGGGACGGTGAACACCAGTCGGTACGGGTGCTCACCACGCCCGAGGACCTCACCTCGGCACCCGCGGTGAAGCTGCTCGCCCGTTCCGCCACGCATCCCCCGGACGACTTCTTCGCCCTGGTCAGCCGGACGCTCGGCGACGTCGCCGAGGCCACCCACTCGTCGTCGTCGGCGCTGGTGGAGATCTCCGCGGCCGGCGTCACCAAGGCGGCCGGACTGGCCTGGCTCTGCGAGCGGGAGGGTCTCACCGCCGAGGACGTGGTGGCCTTCGGCGACATGCCGAACGACGTGCCGCTGCTCAGCTGGGCCGGCCGCTCGGTGGCGATGGGCAACGCCCACCCCGCCGTCCGGGAGGTCGCCGACGAGGTGACGTCGACGAACGACGAGGACGGCGTGGCGGCGTACCTGGAACGGCTTTTCGATCTATAGGTACTGACCGGTGCGGCCGTCGGGGCCGCCCGGGGCGGCGCCGGGCATGCCGGGGATCAGGCCGTTCGGTCCCACCGGGAGCGCCGGCCGGCCGGCACCGCCGCCACGCATCTGTTCGAGCTGGAGCCGGGCCGCCATCTGCTGGGCGACCAGCGCGGCCTGGATCCCGTGGAACAGGCCCTCCAGCCATCCGACCAGCTGCGCCTGGGCGATCCGCAGTTCCGCCTCGCTGGGCGGGGTCTCCCCCTCGAACGGCAGCGAGAGCCGCTCCAGCTCGTCGCGCAGCTCCGGGGCGAGCCCGTCCTCGAGTTCGGTGATCGAGCGCTGGTGGATCTCGCGCAGGCGGGTGCGGCTCGCCTCGTCCAGCGGCGCCGCGCGCACCTCCTCCAGCAGCTGTTTGATCATGCTGCCGATCCGCATGACCTTCGCGGGCTGCTCGATCAGGTTGCCCGGTTCCTCCGGCTTGAGACTGCCGTCGGATTCGACCGTGCCCATGGGCCGGCCGTCCGGGCCCACGACGATGACGGAACCGTCGTCGTTCTTCTCTGCGCTGTGGGTGTCGTCGGTCATGCGATCCATCTTCCCGCACCGCGACGAGCGGCGGTCAGGGGCGTAGCTCGGCCACCGCGCACTTGACGCTGCCGCCGCCGCGCTTCAGCTCGGAAAGTTCCACCGGGACCGGGACATAACCCGCGGCCCGGACCTTCTCCGCCATGCCGGTGGCCTCGTGGTTGAGCACGATGTGGCGGCCGTCACCGACCAGGTTCAGCCCGAACGCCTCGGCGTCGGTGCGGTCGGCCCGGACCGCGTCCGGGAAGAGCTGGGCGAGGATCCGCTGCGACGACGCGGAGAAGGCATCGGGGTAGTAGGCGATGTGCCGGTCGTCGAGCGCGGCGAGCGCGGTGTCCAGGTGGTAGAACGCCGGGTCGACCAGGTGCAGCGAGACCACCGGGCGGCCCAGCACCTCCTGCGCCTCGGTGTGGGCGGCCGGCTGGGTGCGGAAGCCGTGGCCGGCCAGGATCAGCCCGCCGTACGCGCCGGGCAGGTAGGCGAAGTCGCCCTCGCCCTCGTTGACGTGGGCCGGCGCCACGAACCGCCACGGGCCGGCCGCGTAGAACGACCGGTGGTGCGCGGCCTCCGCGGCGCGCTGCGGGTGGCGGAACCGGGCGCCGTACGCGGTGCCGTCCACCGAGAACGCGCCGTTCGCGGCGTAGACCATGTCCGGCAGGCCGGGCTCCGCCGGAAGCTCGTGCACCGTGTGACCGAGGTCGATGAGCGTGTCCCGGAGCAGTTGCCACTGCTTGAGCGCCAGCGCGGCGTCGACCGGCACGGTGGTGTCCATCCAGGGGTTGATGGCGTACTCCACCGCGAAGTGCCGCGGCGGGCACATGAGATATGTCCGGGTTCGCGGCATCCGCTCCGTCTGGCTCATGAGGTAAACGATAGGTAGGGTGGAGACGTTTGAAACAGCCGTCGACCTTGCGCCGAATAGGTGATTCGTTGCAGATGGATGCCGTTGACCAGCGAATCATTGCGTCACTGGTCGCCGATGCCCGCGCGTCGTACGCCGAGATCGGCGCCAAGGTCTCGCTGTCCGCGCCGGCCGTCAAGCGGCGGGTCGACCGGCTGCGGTCCAGCGGGGTCATCAAGGGATTCACCACCGTCATCGACCCGGCCGCGGTCGGCTGGACCACCGAGGCCTTCGTCGAGCTGTTCTGCACCGGGCGCACCACCCCCGCCCAGATCACCGTGGCGACCCGGCGGCATCCCGAGGTGGTCGGCGCGTACACCGTCTCCGGCCAGGCGGATGCGCTGGTGCACCTGCGGGCGGCCGACATCGGTCACCTGGAGCAGGCGCTCGAACGCCTCCGCGCCGAACCGTTCGTGACCAGCACCCGCAGCATGGTGGTGCTGTCCCGGCTGGTGGAGACGCCGACCCCGGTGCCCGCCCCGGACTGACCCCGCCGTCCCGCGCGTCGCGTCCGGCGAACCCGGCAGGCCCGGGAACCGGAACGCCACCGGCCGCGTCCTACCCCGCATGTCCCGCCGAATGCTGTTGAGCGCCGCCGCGATCACCTTCGCCGTGGTCGGATGCACCGCCAAGCCCGAGCCCGGGCCCGGTTCCACGGGCCGGCCGCCGGGTGCCCTGCGCCTGGTCGCGTTCGACTCCTGCGACCAGCTCACCCGCGACCTGCGGACGGCCGGCAAGGCCGCGGTCGGCCCGTACGGATTCCCCGGCGCGGGCGGCCCCGAGATGCTCACGGCGGACGCGGGCGGTGTGCGTGCCGCCGCCGGCGGCGCGGCGCCCGCCGCGAAGGCCCCGGCCCCCGCGTTCTCCGGCACCAACGTGCACGAGCAGGGCGTGGACGAACCAGACCTGGTGAAGACGGACGGGCGGCGGATCGTCACGGTCGACCGCGGCGTGCTGCGCGTGGTGGACGCGGCGAGCCGTCGGCAGACCGGAAAGCTGGACCTGGGCGGGGACCAGTACGGCCCAGCGAACCTGCTGCTCGCCGGCGACCGGGCGCTGGTGCTGCGGTCCGGCGGCTACGGAACGATGCAGCCGAACCGGGTCGCCTTCGACGGCGGCCCGGAACTGATCCTGGTGAACCTGGCCGGCACGCCGCAGGTGCTCAGCCGCTTCCGGACCGACGGGGTGCTCGTGGACGCCCGGCAGACCGGCGACACGGTCCGCGTGGTGCTGAGCAGCGCGCCGCGGATCACCTTCCCGGATATGCCGAAGGTCGACGACCAGGACGACCGGGTCAAGGCGAACCGCACCGCCATCGACGACGCACCGGCCGACGCCTGGCTGCCCGAGTGGACGTACACCGACGAACACACCACGCACCGCGGGCGGGTGGGCTGCGGGCAGGTCAACCGGCCCGCCCGGTTCTCCGCCGCCGCCCTGCTCACCCTGCACACCTTCGACCTGCGCGCACCCGCGCTGGCCAGCGGCGACCCGGTCACCGTGGTGGCCGACGGCGACACCGTCTACGGCACCCCGACCAGCCTGTACGTCGCCAACGACCAGCGCTGGCGGCTCAACATGTGGCGCGGCCGGGACAACCGCAGCGTGCCGCAGGAGACCGAGATCTACCGCTTCGACCTGACCGGCGGCGGCCGGCCGGTCTACACCGCCGCCGGCACGGTGCCCGGATGGCTGGTCAACCAGTACGCGCTGAGCGAATGGGACGGCCACCTGCGCGTCGCCACCACCGACGACCGCAAGCGCACGTCCGCGGTACGGGTGCTGGCCACCCGCGGCGACCGGCTGACCCAGGTCGGTGTCGCCGACGGCCTGGGCAAGGGCGAACGGATCTACTCGGTCCGGTTCATCGGACCACGCGGGTACGTGGTGACGTTCCGGCAGACCGACCCGCTGTACAGCGTCGACCTGAGCGACCCGGCCCGGCCCCGGGTCACCGGCGAACTGAAGATCACCGGGTACTCCGCGCACCTGCAGCCCGCGGGCGACGGCCGGCTCATCGGCATCGGCCAGGAGGCGGACACCCGCGGCGTCACGCAGGGCACCCAGGTGTCGCTGTTCGACGTGTCGGACCCGGCCGCACCGCGCCGGCTGGCGCAACACCAGGTGAGCGGTGGCCACTCCGAGGCCGAGTACGACCCGCACGCCCTGCTCTGGTGGCCGGCCACCAACCTGCTGGTGGTGCCGATCAACCGGTACGACGCCAGGATGTCCGCCCCGGCGAACGCGGCCCTCGCCCTGCGGATCACCGACCGCGGCGTCGAGGAGGCCGGCACCCTGGCGCAGCCGGCCGTCCCGGGCGCCGCGGAGCGCGCCTGGACGCCCGGCATCCGCCGCTCACTCGTCATCGGCGACGTGCTCTGGACGGTCAGCGAGTCCGGCCTGCAGGCGTCCCGGCTGTCCACCCTGGAGCAGATCGGCTGGATTCCGACAAACTGACCGGCTAGATGTACATCCCGGTGCGGTGGTCGGTCGGGTCCTTGCTGATCGGCTTGTCGCTCTCGCCGAAGAACCGCTTGCCGCCGAACTCGCCGTGCAGCCGGTCGTCCAGCTCGTCGGCGAGACCGGTCATCACCTGCACCGCGAGCATCAGATGCGCGGCCTGGAAGTTGCGGCCGAACACCGGGACGGACGCCCACACCGTGTCCTGGGCGCAGTACAGCCGGCCGATCGGCATGCGGTTGGTGAGTTCGGACAGCTTCACGTACAGCTGCTCGGTCGGCTCCACCTCGGTGAGGATGGGCGAGAAGACGTCGACCAGCGGCGGGTTGTCGCGCACCCGGACGAACACCATCGCCGAGCCGGCCCGGATGCCGATGTCGCCGTCCGCGTCCTCCTGCAGCTGGTCGACCGTGGTCTTCGACATGGTGGCGACCACGGTCCGGACCCGCTCGGCCAGCGGAATGGCCTCCTCGGCGGCCGTGGCCAGCGCGGCGGCGCCCTCCAGGTCGTCCAGGTTCAGCCCGGCCTCGAGGCTGGGCTCGTGCCGGGCGGTGCCCAGCGGGACCGTGTCGATCGGCTCGTCGTCGATGTCGTGCACCAGATAGACCAGGAACGCCGGATGCGGCGCACCGTACACGTCGCGCAGCGTGCGGGACACGATCGTGGCCAGGCGGCCGGCCTGATCCACCGTGGTGCGCAGGCCGAAGGAATCGCCCGAGTCGGGCAGCACGCCCGGCGGCGACCAGCCCAGCGCGACCAGGTCGGCCACCGCGGCACGGTCCATCCGGTAGCCCTCGGGCAGCTCGGCGTTGCCCACCGCCAGCGCCTCCACGACGCCGTCGTCGAGCAGCCGCATGCTCACCGAATAGACCGCGGTGCCGGTGCCTGAGGCGGTCGGGTCGAGCGTCACGTCGACGTGCGCGCCCGGCGAGAGCTCCGGCACCAACCGCGCCAACGCCCCGGCGAACTCCCGCCACGCCTCGGTGACCTTCACCCGTAGGTCAGAGTTCGTGGGCTCGTCGAGCAGAATGCCCTCGGGCTGCTCGCCCGTCGTGTCCGCCGTCATGTCCGCCACCCTATCGAGTGGTTCTCACTCCGCGTCGCGCGCTTTCCTCCCGGACAGTGCCGTCTTCAGCGCCTCTCCCTGGGCAACGGCTACTTCGGGTCGGCGGGCGGCGCTGTCTTCGGCCAGGCCAGGGCGAGGGCGCTGAGGCGGGCCGCGGCGTCGGCCGGATCGGACCCGCGGCCCACGGCGATCCCCATCAGGTACGTGGTGACCGGCGCACCCGGACGCAACACCTGGTGCGCCACGTCCCGGGCCACGTCCAGCGCCAGCTTCGGCTCGACCTCACCCGGGTCCACACCGAACTCCGCGGCGGCGGCGGCGATCCAGGCGTCCAACTCGTTCATCCGGTCCGCTCCCTCAGATTCCGTGCCGCCCGTCACCGCGCCCACTCCTCCGCGGTACGCAGGTCGTCATCGGTGTCGCAGTCGAACCACGGCGGCGGACCCGGCCGTCGCCAGGACACCTCCGCCACCCGCAGATACTCCATCAGATCCCGCACCGAGGCGCCGTGCAGATCACCACGTTCCGCGGCCAGCCGGTCCACCGCCTCCCGGAGCGCGGTCGTCCGCCACACCCCGCAGAGCAGCTGCCGGCGTCCCTCCGAGTCGCGGTAGACCGCGCCCTGCATCGGCGCCGACTCCACGGTCAGGCGCAGCACGTCGATCGCCTCGCCGGTGAGAAAGGGCAGGTCCGCGGCGAGCAATGCGGTGAACGTGACGTGCGCGGGCACCAGCGCCAGACCGGCCGAGGTGGCCGCGACCGGGCCGCCGCCCGGCGGATCCTCACGGGTCGAATGCACGTGGACCGGCAGGTCGGGCGGCACCCGGCCGACCACCACGCGCGGCTCGGCGTCGTGGACCGCGGCCAGTACCCGGGTCAACATCGGCTGACCCGCCACCGGCAGCGTCGGTTTGTCCGCACCACCCATCCGACGCGCCGCACCGCCGGCCAGCACCACCGCCGCAAATCCCCCCACGTACGTACCGTATCCCGCCGACGACCTCCGCGTGACCGCCCGCCTCACCCTTCCCACCTCACACTGCCGAGATCCTCCCTTCCCCCGCCACCCCCAAAGCCACACAACCGACTACTCGGACACCGGGCAGCGCCGGTTGGGCCGGCCGAGTCGGCCCCGGCGGCCGGTAGGGCCGGGCACTCCGGGGCGGGCGGCCGGTAGGGCCGGGCACTCCGGGGCGGGCGGCCGGTAGGGCCGGGCACTCCGGCCCGGGCGGGCATACGCTCGCACGATGGCACGGACGATGCACCGGCGGCCGGTGGTGAAGATCGACCTGGACGGATCGGCGGAACCACGCCGCCGCCCCGACGACCTGGCCGCCGAGGAACCGCTGGAGATCCGCCTGCGGCGCACCCCGTTGGCGGTGACCATGCGCACCCCCGGGCAGGATCTCGACCTCGCGATGGGCTTCCTGCTCACCGAGGGCATCATCGGCGCCGCCGGGGACGTGGTGACCGCGCAGCTGTGCGCCGGCACCGACGCCCCGAACACGTACAACGTGGTGGACGTCGTGCTCGGCGGGCACGTGCCGCCGCCGGTCACCGACCCGAGCCGGAACTTCTACACCACGAGCTCCTGCGGCGTGTGCGGGAAGGCCAGCATCGACGCGGTCCGCACCCGCTCGCGGTTCGACGTGTCCGGGGATCCGCTGCGGGTGTCCGCGCACGTCCTCGCCGCGCTGCCGGACCGGCTGCGGGCGGCGCAGCGGACGTTCGACCGGACCGGCGGCCTGCACGCGGCCGGGCTGTTCACGCCGGACGGCGAACTGCTGGCGCTGCGCGAGGATGTCGGGCGGCACAACGCCGTGGACAAGGTGATCGGCTGGGCGCTGCGGGAGGGCCGGCTGCCGCTGACCGGACATGTCCTGCTGGTGTCCGGGCGGGCCAGTTTCGAGCTCACCCAGAAGGCGTGGATGGCCGGAATCCCGCTGCTCGCCGCGGTGTCCGCACCGAGCACGCTGTCCGCGGAACTGGCCGACGAGGCGGGACTGACCCTGGTCGGCTTCCTGCGCGGGGCGTCGATGAACGTGTACACCCACCCGCAACGCGTCACCGTGGAGAACTTCCCCCGCCGGTAAGCCGCACACCGATCGGCGTTCATCCATGCTCGCGACGCTGCGGGCATGTCTGTTTCGCGACGTACCCTCCTGCTCGGTGGCGCCGCCGCCGGTGCCGCCGGCGCGATCACCACGTGGCCGCTGGCCGCGGTGGCGGCGCCCTACCGGGGCCCGCTCCGCAGCGACCCCTTCACGCTCGGCGTCGCGTCCGGCGACCCGGAGCCCGACGGCTTCGTGCTGTGGACGCGGCTCGCCCCGGCCCCGCTGGCTGAGGACGGCCTCGGCGGAATGCCGGCCCGCAACGTGCCGGTCCGCTGGGAGTTGGCGGCGGACCAGCGCTTCCGGCACGTGGTACGCCGCGGCACCGTGGTCGCGGACCCGGCCCGGGGGCACTCGGTGCACGTCGAACTGCACGGGTTGCTCCCCGGACGGGAGTACTTCTACCGGTTCCGGGCCGAGCGGTACGCCTCGCCGGTCGGCCGGACCCGCACCGCCCCGGCGCCGTGGGCCGTCGGCGGCACGCTGGCCATGTCGTTCGCGTCCTGTTCGCAGTACGAGCACGGCTACTTCACCGCGTACCGCCGGCTGGCCGAGGACGAACCGGACCTGATCCTGCACCTGGGCGACTACCAGTACGAGTACGCCCCGGGCACGTACACCATCCCGGCCGGCAACCCGCGCGACCACCAGGGCCCGGAGACCCGCACGCTGGCGAACTACCGGCAGCGGCACGCGCAGTACAAGACCGACCCGGACCTGCAGGCGGCGCACGCCGTGGCGCCGTGGGCCGTGGTGTTCGACGACCACGAGGTCGAGAACAACTGGGCCGGCGAGGTGCCCGAGGAGCCCGACCCGGACTTCCCGGCCCGGCGCGCCGCCGCGTTCCAGGCGTACTACGAGAACATGCCGCTGCGCCGCCGGTCGGTGCCCCGCGGCATCGACATGCAGCTGTACCGGCGGCTGCACTGGGGCCGGCTGGCCACGTTCCACCTGCTCGGCACCCGGCAGTACCGCAGCGATCAGGGCTGCGGCGACGGGTACCGGGACTGCCCGGAGGCCGCCGACCCGGCCCGCTCGATCACCGGCGCCGAGCAGGAGAGGTGGCTGCTCAACGGCTTCCGCAGGTCGGACGCCCGCTGGGATGTGCTCGGCCAGCAGGTGTTCTTCGGACAGCGGGACAACAACTCGGGGCCGGCCACGGTGGTCAGCATGGACTCCTGGGACGGGTACGCCGCTTCCCGCGACCGGATCACCCGCGGCTGGCTCGCCGCCGGCGTCCGCAACCCGGTCGTGCTGACCGGCGACGTGCACGCGCACTGGGCCGACGATCTCAAGCTGGACTACGCCGATCCCACCTCCCGCACGGTCGGCACCGAACTGGTCTGCTCCTCGATCACCTCCGGCGGCGACGGCACGGACGTGCCCACCGGCGCGCACAGCTGGGCGCCCTGGAACCCGCACCTGCGCTTCTACAACAACCAGCGCGGCTACGTCCGCACCCGGATCACCGCGGGCGCGTTCACCGCCGACTTCCGGGTGGTGCCGTACGTGACCCGGCCGGACGCGCCCGCGCACACCCGCGCCACGTTCGTCATCGAGGACCGGGTCCCCGGCCTGCACCAGACCGCCGACCAACCGACCCCGGCGGCTCCGAGCACGCTGCGGGCGCCCTCCTCCGCCCCCGACACGGTCCGCCAGGAGACCGACCGGCCCCGCTAGCTGGAGCCGCCGTCGGCCGCGTCTCCGCCGTCCGGCGGCGGCGCCCGCGGCGCCCGAGTCACCGCGACTCAACCGGCCCACAGCGCCCGAGCACCCCCCGACTCACACCAGGCCGCCCGAGTTCCCACGACTCACACCGACCCACGGCGGGGCCTGCGGGTGCGCCGCTGAGCCCGCAGGTCCCGCCGCACCGCCGCCGGACGGAACGGCAGCACCAGATCGCCCCCGCCGGCCCCGGGCCGCACGTCACCCGAACCAGACCGCGCCCGGCCGTCGGGACCAGACCGGCCCGGGCCGTCGGGACCAGACCGACCCCGACCATCGAGGCCAGACCCACCCCGGCCATCGGAACCAGAGCCACCCCGACCATCGGAACCAGACCTACCCCGGCCATCGGAACCAGACCCACCCCGGCCATCGGAACCAGACCGGCCCCGGCCATCCGGACCGAACCGCGCCGGCCCAGCTCGACCGAACCCGGGCGGGACATCCCAGCCGGGTTCCGGCCCGCCGCCCAGCTCGAGCCGGTCCGCCGCCGGCCCGTTGGCCGCCATGGCCGGTGACACGCCGAGCCCGAGCACCTGCTGCAGCAGCATCGCCATCCGGTAGTCCTCGTCGACATCCAGCGCCCGCTCGACCGCCACCCGGGCCAGCGCGCCCTGCCCGAGACGCCACGCCGCGTACCCGAGCAGGCACGCCGGCGCCGGCACGTACGCGGACTCCACCCGGCGCAGCACGTCCGTCCAGAGGCCGACCCGCCACTGTTCCACGCCGATCCGCTCCCAGGCGTAGTCGCGCACCTGCACGTCGACCAGCAGCACCCCGAGCCAGGCGGCCTCGTCCGCGGTGAGCCGGCGGCCGGACCGGTACCGGCGTTCCGCCTCGCGCACCGCCGCACGCCCGGCGCGGCGGACCAGCCGGGCGAACCCACCGCCGCGCGGCCGCGGCTCGACCAGGTCGGCGAGCCGTGCCTGCGCTCGCGCGGTGGCCGCGGTCATCGCCTCCCGTTCCGCGCCGGTCACGGCAGCGACCTGCGCCACCAGCGCCTCCCGGTCGGGTAGCGCCACCGCGCCGGCAAAGGTCGCCTGGGCGGCCACCACGCTCTGCTCGGGGGCGTACGGCGTGCCCTCCGGCGGGCAGCACCGCGGGTCTTCGCACTGGTACGACCAGTACCGGCCGTCGGCGACCCGGAGCACGTCGTCCACCGGAACGCCCAGCCGCCGGAGCGCCTCGGCGAGCCGGAGCACGGCGGGCGTGACCCGGACCGGTGGCCCGTACCCGATGATCCGGGTCTGGTCGACGTTCTGCCGGGCCACCACCGCGGCCAGGTAGTCCGCATCGGCCTGGGTCTCGGACGCGGGCGCGCCCGGCGCCGGCAGGTCGTGGCGCGCCGCGAACATCACGGTCTTCTCGTGCACCGCGACCACGACGACGCTGTCCGCCGGATGGAAGCCGAGCAGATAGGGCACGGCGGTGATGAGTTCGGCCGGGGAACTGACCTTGAGGGTGTGCTCGGATGTCATGCCAGGCAGCGTGGCGGGTGCCGGCCGGGCGCGGCGTGCCGGTTTGCCGGCCTGTGGACGACACGCCGGTCATCCACAGGGCGGATCGCCCCGGCGCAGGTCAGGAGCGGAACTGCAGTTCGTGCAGTTCGAGTCCGTCCGGCTGCCAGGCGTGCTCGTGCCGGCCCAGGTCCATGGTCAGCTTGATCGAGGAGACCACGTCGTAGCCGGCCGCGTGCAGGCTCCGGATGGCGTCCACGTTGCGCGACGCCGGGGAGATGGTGAGCGACTGCATGCTGCGCTTCTTGGCCTCGGTGGCGACGTGCCGCAGCAGCTTGCGGCCCACGCCCTTGTGCCGGTGCGTGGCGGTGACCACGACCGGATCCACCTCGCCGGCCCGGTCCCGCATGATCAGGCCGACCAGTCCGATCACGCCGTCGTCCGCGTGGTCGGCCACCCAGAGGCCGCTCAGGTCGAGGCGCGTGAGGTACTCCTCGAACGCGGCGCCGTCGTCGTCCGTGACACCGTCGCCGTACATGTCGTGGTGCTGCAGGGTCAGCTCCGCGTAGAGGCGACGGCACGCGTTGTGATCGCTGGGCCGGTACGAACGCACCGTGACAGGGCTCATGCCGACATTTTGACTCCGATTTCCGGGGCCCGTAACCCGAAGTGGAAGATAAGGCCGTGGATCTGGCGTACCTGCGCGCGCACCCGCAGCACCTCCCGACATTTCTCACCCATCAGCGGCTCCGCGAGACCCCGGTGTCCGGCGGCCACGTGTGCACCGCGTCGCGCCTGACCCTGGACGACGGCAGCTCGGTCTTCGCCAAGACGTGGCCGTCCGGGACCGCGCCGGAGGGCTTCTTCGCCACCGAGGCGGCCGGCCTGCGCTGGCTCGCCGACGCCGGGTCGGTACCGGTCCCCGAGGTGCTGGTGGCACTCCCGGACATGCTGGCGATGGAGTGGATCGAGCCGGGCGAACCGTCTCCCGAGGCGGCGGAACGGCTCGGCCGGGACCTGGCCGGGACGCATCGCGCCGGGGCGGACACCTTCGGCGCGGACCGGCCCGGGTTCATCGGCCCGCTGCCGCTGGACAACACGCCGTCGGCCGGACCCTGGGGGGCCTGGTTCGCCGAGCGCCGGCTCCTGCCGTACCTGCGCAGCTCGGCCGATCGCGGCGCGCTCTCCGTGGACGACGTCGCGGCCGTCGAGCGGATCATCAACACCATTGAGCGGTACGGCGGAAGCGAACCGCCCGCCCGTACCCACGGTGACCTGTGGTCGGGCAACGTCCTGTGGGCGGCCGACGGACGCGCTCGGCTGATCGACCCGGCGGCACACGGCGGACACCGGGAGACCGACCTGGCGGCGCTGGCCCTGTTCGGCGGGGCGCCGCACCTGGACCGGATCCTCGCGGCGTACCAGGAGGCGTACCCGTTGGCGGACGGCTGGCGGCAGCGCGTGCCGCTGCACCAACTGCACCTCCTGCTGGTGCACACGGCGTCCTTCGGGGCCGCCTACTCGGGCGCGGTCCGGACCGCCGCGGACGCGATCCGGCCCGGTTGACCGACTGTTAGCGCTGTCCCGGTCCACAGGGTGGACACCGCTACGGCGGAACCGCCGCGGCACGGGCTAGATTTGGCCGATGAGCGAGCTTCCTGGGCCGATCGGTGCTCCGCAGATCGTCGCGCCCGGAGCGCCGGTGGCCGACGACCTACCGGCCGGCAGTACGCTCGCCGACCGCTACGGGCGGGTGGCGACCGACCTGCGCGTCTCGCTCACCGACCGGTGCAACCTCCGCTGCACCTACTGCATGCCGGAGGAGGGCCTCGCCTGGCTGCCGCGCGAGCAGCAGCTGACCGACGACGAGGTGAACCGGCTCATCCGCATCGCGGTCGAACAGCTCGGCGTGACCGAGGTCCGCTTCACCGGCGGCGAGCCCCTGCTCCGCCGCGGGCTGCTCGGCATCGTCCAGTCCGCCGCCGCGCTGCGCCCGAGGCCGCGACTGTCGATCACCACGAACGGCATCGGGCTCGACCGTCTCGCCGCACCGCTGCGGGACGCCGGGCTGGACCGGGTCAACGTCTCGCTGGACACCGTCGACCCGGTGCGCTTCGCGACCCTGACCCGCCGCGACCGCCACGCGGACGTCCTGGCCGGGCTGCGCGCCGCGGCCGCCGCCGGACTCACGCCCGTCAAGATCAATACCGTCCTCATGCAGGGCGTCAACGACGACGAGGCGCCGGCGCTGCTGCGCTTCGCGCTGCAACACGGGTACGAACTCCGCTTCATCGAGCAGATGCCCCTCGACGCGCAGCACCGCTGGGACCGGCACACCATGGTCACCGCCGGTGACATCCTGCAGTCCCTGGCCGAGTTCGACCTGACTCCCGATTCGGTTTCACGTGGAACCGCGCCGGCCGAGACCTGGCTGGTCCCCGGCCACGTCGGCATCGACGGCAGGCCCGCCCGGGTGGGCGTCATCGGCAGCGTGACCAGGCCGTTCTGCGGCGACTGCGACCGCACCCGGCTGACCGCCGACGGCCAGGTGCGCAACTGCCTCTTCGCCACCGACGAGTCCGACCTGCGCGGCCTGCTCCGCGGCGGCCGGTCGGACGACGACATCGCCACCGCCTGGCGGGTCGCGATGTGGGGCAAGAAGCCCGGCCACGGCATCGACAATCCGTCCTTCCTGCAGCCGGCGCGACCCATGTCGGCCATCGGCGGCTGATCGTGACGACGGCCCTGACGGTGCGCTACTTCGCCGGCGCACGCGCCGCCGCGGGGGTCTCCACCGAGGCGGTCACCGCGGCCTCGCTCGACGACCTGGTCGGTGTGCTGACCGACCGGCACGGCGAACGGCTCGCCGTCGTACTCAAGGCGGCCAGCTTCCTGGTGGACGGCCTGACCTGCCACGATCGCGGGGCGACCCTGCCACCCGGGGCTACCGTGGACGTGCTGCCGCCGTTCGCCGGCGGATGAGCACAGACGGGGGAAACGGTGTTCGTATTCTTCGCGGTGGCGCTGGCGGTGCTGTTCGCCATCCACTGGTACCTGTGGAAACGCCTCGTCCGTGATCCGCTGCCCCCCGGCCGGGCGCGGAGGGCCGGCGGCATCCTCATGGTCCTGCTGGCCATCCTGGTACCGGCCACCCTGATCGGCACCCGCACCGGCCACGCCACCTGGCTGGGCTGGCCGGGGTACCTCTGGATCGCCCTGATGTTCTACCTGCTGGTGATCCTCGCCGTGCTGGAGATCCCGCGCCTCATCGTGTCGCTGACCTGGGTCCGGGGCCGCTCCTCCGAAACCGGCCTGCCGGTGTCCGGAGCCCGCTCGACGGCGATCCCGGCGCCCGGCGCACCGGAGAACACCGGCGGAACCGCCACGACGACAGCGGCCGGCGACCCGAGCCACGCCACGACCGCGACGGCCGGCGACCCGAGCCATGCCACGACCGCGGCGGCCGGCGACCCGAGCCATGCCACACCGGATGCGGCCGAATCAGGCGCGACCACCCACGCGGCCGAATCAGGCGCGACCACTGACCGAGCGGCCGAATCGGCCACGGCCGCCGGCGGCGACACCCGTTCGGGTGACGAGAACCGGACCGGCATCGAGCGGCGCCTGCTGCTGGCCCGTGGTGCCGCGATCTTCGCGGGTCTCACCGCCGCCGGGATCACCGGCTACGGCGTGCGGACCGCGCTCGGCGGCCCGCAGCTCGACCGGGTGCAGATCCCGCTGGCGAAGTTGCCACGGGCGATGGACGGCACCCGGCTCGCCGTCGTGTCCGACATCCACCTCGGCCCGCTGACCGGCCCCGACCACGCGCGGCGGATCGTGGACCTGATCAACTCGGTCGACGCCGACGTGGTGTGCATCGTCGGTGACATGGTCGACGGCACGGTGGAAGAGCTGGGCCGGCTCGCCGCGCCGCTGGCGGACATCCGGGCGCGGCAGGGTGCGTACTTCGTCACCGGCAACCACGAGTACTACTCCGGCTTCCAGCAGTGGGTCGACGAGGTGGCCCGGCTGGGCGTGCGCCCGCTGCGCAACGAGCGGCTGCAGATCACCACCCGCGGCGGCACGTTCGACCTGGCCGGCGTCAACGACCCGGGTGGCGCCGAGTTCGATGACGCACCGGACTTCGAGCGCGCGCTCGGCGACCGGGACCCGGCCCGGCCGGTCGTCCTCATGGCCCACCAGCCGGTGGTCGCCCGGGACGCCGCCCGGTACGGCGTGGACCTGCAGGTGTCCGGGCACACCCACGGCGGCCAGATGATGCCGTTCAACCTGCTGGTCCGGCTGGAGCAACCGGTGGTGTCCGGCTTCGGCAAGGTGGACGGCGTACCGGTGTACGTGACGAACGGCGCCGGTTTCTGGGGACCGCCCGTGCGCGTCGGCGCCCCACCGCAGGTCAGCCTCATCGAACTCCGCACACCCTGATCCCGTCCAACCGCCCCGCCACCGCCCTTGACCGGAAAGAGGCCCGGCTCTACAGCCATCAAGATCCGTTAATCCGGCTTGAGCGTGGCGGCGTGAAGGCGGACCGGCCGACATGACAGGATGCAGCGCGTGCCCTCGGACAACGCAGGGTCCTCGGTCGCCGCGGACGCATACGTCGCGGACCTGCACATCCACTCCCGGTACTCGCGTGCCTGCAGCCGCGACCTGACGCTGCCCAATCTCGCCTGGTGGGCGCGTCGCAAGGGCATCGCGCTGCTCGGTACCGGCGACTTCACCCACCCGGCGTGGTTCGACCACCTCCGGGAGAGCCTGCACCCGGCCGCCGAGCCCGGCCTGTTCCGGCTCAGCGGAGAAGCGGAACGCGACGTCGCCCGCAAGTTGCCGCCGATTCTGCAGGCCGGCGAGCCGGCCCGGTTCATGCTCAGCGTGGAGATCTCCACGATCTACAAGCGCGACGACCGCACCCGCAAGGTGCACCACCTGATCTACCTGCCCGACTTCGAGGCGGCCGCCCGGTTCAACACCGCGCTGGGCCGGATCGGCAACCTGACCGCGGACGGCCGCCCGATCCTCGGCCTGGACTCCCGGGACCTGCTGGAGATCGTGCTCGAGGCCAGCCCCGACGGGTACCTGGTCCCGGCACACATCTGGACGCCGTGGTTCTCCGCGCTCGGCTCCAAGTCCGGTTTCGACGCGATCGCCGACTGCTACGCGGACCTGGCGGACCACATCACCGCGGTGGAGACGGGCCTGTCCTCCGACCCGGAGATGAACTGGCGGGTCTCCAGCCTGGACCGGTACCGCCTGGTGTCCAATTCGGACGCGCATTCGCCGGCCGCGCTGGCCCGCGAGGCGACGTTGTTCACCGGCACCCCGGACTACTTCGCGGTGAAGGACGGGCGGGGCCTGGCCGGCACGCTCGAGTTCTTCCCGGAAGAGGGCAAGTACCACGCGGACGGCCACCGCGCCTGCGGAGTGAACTGGTCCCCCGCGCAGACCCGGGAGAACGCCGGACGCTGCCCCGAGTGCGGCAAGCCGCTGACCGTCGGCGTGCTGAGCCGGGTCGAGGATCTGGCCGACCGGCCCGGCGGCGAGGGACGGCGCGCCCCGGCGGTCGAGCACCTGATCCAGCTGCACGAGATCCTCGGCGAGATCAACGGCGTGGGCGCCAAGTCGAAGACCGTCGAGGCCCAGCTCAACCACGTCGTCGCGACGCTCGGCGCGGAACTCGACATCCTGCGCAGAGTGCCGGTCGACGACATCGGCCGGGCCGGCGGCGAGCAGCTGCGCGAGGCCGTCACCCGGCTGCGGCGGGGCGCGGTCCGGCGGATTCCCGGGTACGACGGCGAGTACGGCGTGATCACCCTGTTCGAGCCGGGTGAACTGCGGAACCGCGCCGCCGCCCCGCAGGCTGAGACGCTGTTCGACGTGCCGCAGCAGCGCACCGCCCCGGCGGTCGGGCGGGCCCCGGTGCCCACCGCACCGGCGCGCGAGTCCGCGAAGAAGAAACCGGCGCCCAAACCGGTGGCGCCGCCACCGCCGATCGCGCCGCCGCCGTCGCCGCACGAGCCGTTCGAGCCGATGCTGGCCGGGATGGAAGAGGTCGGCACCGGCCTGCTGGACCGGCTGGACGCGATGCAGCGGGTGGCCGCCTCGGCGCCGGGCGGACCGTTGCTGATCGTGGCCGGCCCGGGCACCGGCAAGACCCGGACGCTCACCCACCGGATCGCGTACCTCTGTGCCGAGCTGGGGGTCTTCCCGGAGCGCTGCCTGGCCATCACGTTCACCCGGCGCGCCGCCGAGGAGCTGCGCGAACGGCTCGACCATCTGCTCGGTGACGTGGCCGAGGACATCACGGTCGGCACGTTCCACTCGGTCGGCCTGACCATCCTGCGGGAGAACGCCAAGGCGGCCGGTCTGCCGGCGGCGTTCCGGATCGCCGACGACACCGAGCGGGCGCAGGCGCGGGAGCAGGCCGGGGACGACGATGCGGCGTACGCGAAGCTGCTCCGCCAGCAGGACCTGGTCGACCTGGACGACCTGATCACCTTGCCGGTGACCCTGCTCGGCGACGACCCGGCGCTGGTCGAGCGGTACCGCAAGCGCTGGCAGTGGATCTTCGTGGACGAGTATCAGGACGTCGACGAGCAGCAGTACGAACTGCTGCGGCTGCTCAGCCCCGCGGACGGCAACCTCTGCGCGATCGGCGACCCGGACCAGGCCATCTATTCGTTCCGCGGCGCCGACGTCCGGTACTTCCTGCGCTTCAACACCGACTTCACCGACGCCCGCCTGGTCCGCCTGACCCGCAACTACCGCTCGTCCGCGCCGATCCTGGCCGCCGCCGTGCAGGCCATCGCGCCGACCTCGCTGGTGCGCGGGCGGCGCCTGGACCCGGCCCGGCTGGACCCGGAGTCGCCGCTGGTGGGCCGGTACTTCGCGGCGAGCGTCGCGGACGAGGCCGACTTCGTGGTCCGTACCGTGGACGAACTGGTCGGCGGACTGTCGCACCGGTCGCTGGACTCCGGCCGGGTGGACTCCCGCGCGGTCGCGCCGGGCACGCTGTCCTTCTCGGACATCGCGGTGCTGTACCGCGCCGACGCCCAGTCCGGCCCGATCATGGAGGCGCTGTCGCGGGCCGGCGTGCCGGTGCAGAAGCGCTCACACAATCGACTCCGGGACCGGGCCGGCGTGCAGGTGATCGCTCGCGAGCTCCGGCACGCGGACGGCCTGGGCGGATCGCTCCCCGCGCGGGTCAAGCTGACCGCGCAGGTGCTGGCCCAGCGGTACGCGGCGCCGACGCTGGACGCGGAACAACTGGCCCCGGACGACATCTGGGCCGCCGCCGAGCTGCTGATGCCGCTGGCCCACCGGATCGGCGACGACCCGTCCCGGTTCCTGCAGGAGATCGCCACCGGCGCCGAGGTGGACGCGCTGGACCCGCGGGCCGAGGCGGTCAACCTGCTCACCCTGCACGCCGCGAAGGGTCTCGAGTTCCCGGTCGTGTTCCTGGTCGGCTGCGAGGACGGCCTGCTGCCGCTGCGCTGGCCGGGCGGCACGCCGACGGACGACGAGGTCGCCGAGGAACGCCGGTTGTTCTTCGTCGGGCTAACCCGGGCGCAGGACCGGTTGTACGTGTCGCACGCGGCGCGCCGGTTCCGCCACGGCAGCGAACGCGAGCAGGGCCCGACGCCGTTCCTGGACGCGATCGACGCCGGCCTGTTCGAGCGCATGGGCGACGCCGTTCCGGCCCGCCCCAAGGACCGTCAGCTGCGCCTCCTCTAGACGCCACGCCGGCTCGGGCAGGCGGGCGCCCGGAGGACGGTCCACAAGCGTCGACGGCCACCCCGCCCCCCAGCCACACCTCACCCCACCCGGCCCACCCCAGCCCAGCCCAGCCGCACCCTGCCCAGCGCGCCGAGTCGCGTGTGAAGTAGAGGCGCGCTACTCGCCGCAACCCCACACGCCCCAGCCACCCGAGCACCGCGTGTGAAGTAGAGGCGCGCCACTCGCCGCAACCCCACACGCCCCAGCCACCCGAGCACCACGTGCGGAGCAGAGGCGCGCCACTCGCCGCAACCCCACACGCCCCAGCCACCCGAGCACCACGTGCGGAGCAGAGGCGCGCTACTCGCCGCATCCCCACACGCCCCTGTCACCCGAGCACCGCGTGCAAAGTTGTGGCGCGCTATGCGCCGGAACGCCACACGCGGCGCCACCCGAACCCAACGAGCGACAACGGCGCGCTCGACAATCGAGCAGCGATACTGAAGATGTTGGAGGGGAGGGCAGATCTTGGAGGCGGCGCGCCCTCCCGGGGGCCATTTCGCTCCAAGAATCGCCTCCGCCTCCAAGAGATCTGAACACTCCGCTAGATCCGGCGGACCACAGGCAACCCCGCGGACACAGGAACCCGCGGACACAGGTAACTAGTAGCCGCGGGAAACAGGACGGATCAGCCTTCGCCCAACCCGGCTGTCCGCCCTGGGCAGCGCGCCTCGCGAGGCGGTCATCGGACGGTCAGCGGAACGGCCAGGGCGGCGCCCGCCAGCAGGGCCGGCCCGAACGGCAACGGGGTACGGCGCCCGGCCCGGCGGCGGAGCAGCAGCCAGATCGCGACCGGCCCGTTGATCAGGTGTGGCAGCACCAGGCCGGCGACCAGGGTCGGCCACCCGAACCAGCCGAGCAGGAACGCCAGCACCGTGGCCAGCTTCACGTCGCCCAGGCCGAGTCCGTCGCCGGGCAGCAGCGCCAGCCCGAGGTGCCCGAGCCCGGCCAGCGCCGCCGCCAGGCAGGCCCGCCACCAGCCGGTGCCGCCGCCCGGCAGGACGACCGGCACCACGACGACCGCGGCCAGCGCGCCGACCAGGGGGTCGGGCAGCCGCAACGAGCGCAGGTCGGCCTCGGCGAGGCGGAGGCCGAGCACGACCGCGGTCATCAGCACCGGCAGCAGCGGCGACGGCCCGGCGACGGCACCGAGACCCCCTGCCGCGGCGGCCCCGACCGGGACGGCCCGCCACGTGTGCCAGTACCGACGGGACGCCGCACCGGGGCGTACCCCTGGAAAAACCCACGCGGCCGCGGCCGCGCCGAACAGCGCGGCACCGACGCCGGTCGCGAGAAGCATGCGGGGAACGTAGCGGGACCGGTACGCGCGGCACGGCGCGTTTTCGCGGCCCTGGGGAAAACTCGCGGGTTCGGGTCGCGTTACCGACACTGGCGGCGAAATGCCGTCCTTGCTCCACTGATCCGCGCGATTCCGGGAGGGAGGTCGGCGGGGCCGCACGCTACCGTGTCGTACAGCGAATCTTCCTGGAGGACTCCCTGATGACTGCAAACGGCCCGTATCCCGGCCCGCCGTCGCAGCCGTGGTCCGGTGGGGGTTCCGAAGAGCCGTACACCGCGCCCGCCGATCCGTGGGGGGAGCAGTCGACCGCGTCGGCGCCGGAGTCGGCGGCCTGGGGTGGGCAGCCTCCGTCGGTCCCGCCCGCCATGTCGACGTCGACGGGCTATCCCTCGCCGTACGCCGCGCCGATGCACAACACCGCACCGCCGGTCTGGGGGCAGCCGGTCGCGCCGCAGCGCCGCCGGAACACGCCGATGGTGGCGTTGGTGGTCGTGCTGATCCTGTTGATCTGCGGCGGCCTCGGCACCACCGCGTGGCTGCTCACCCGGCCCAAGGATCCGCTGCGCAGCACCGGGCCGGGTCCGGTGGCGCCGTCCGTCCCACCGGCCACCGAGGAGGCCGCCGATCCGCAGCCGCGCAGCAGCTCGGACGCCCGGTTCGTGGCCAAGGGGCAGTGTGTCCGCAACGAGGGCACCGAGAGCGTTCCGGAGATGAAGATCGTGCCGTGCGCGAGCGGGACGTTCGAGGTGCTCAAGCGGGTGGACGGGCGCACCACCGGGGAGGCGGACGCGGAGAGCAAGTGCGGCAAGGTGCGCAACTACACGAAGTGGTTCTTCTACGACAGCGAGCTGGACAGCCTCGACTTCGTGCTCTGCCTCCGGGAACGGTAGGACGCTCTAGCCTTCTCTAGCAAATGAGCTAGAGAATCGTAGACGCGACTCGATAGCCATCTCTAGCGCATCAGCTAGAGAGCCCGATACGGTGCTATCCGTGGATCCGGTGCGGAACCCGTACGCTCCCGGCGCCGGCCAGCGCCCACCCGAGCTGGCCGGGCGCGGCCGTGAGCTGGACGCCTTCGACGTGGTGCTGGAGCGGGTCGCCCGCGGCCGTCCGGAGCGCAGCCTGGTGCTCACCGGTCTGCGCGGGGTGGGCAAGACCGTGCTGCTCAACACGCTGCGGTCGGCGGCCATCGGGCGGCTCTGGGGCACCGGCAAGATCGAGGCCCGGCCCGACCAGTCGCTGCGCCGCCCGGTCTCCGCGGCACTGCACATGGCGATCCGCGAGCTGACCCCGCACCACCGCGATCCGGAGCGGGTGGACGAGGTGCTCGGCGTGCTGAAGGCGTTCGCGCTGCGAGCCAACGACGCCAACGCGAAGCTGCGGGATCGCTGGGCGCCCGGCATCGACGTGCCGCCGGCCCGCGGCCGGGCCGACTCCGGCGACATCGAGATCGACCTGGTCGAGCTGTTCACCGACGCGGCGTCGCTCGCCACCGACGTGGGCACCGGCATCGCGCTGTTCATCGACGAGATGCAGGACCTGGGTCCGGCCGACGTGTCCGCGCTCTGCGCCGCCTGCCACGAGCTGTCCCAGATCGGCGCGCCGCTGATCGTCGTCGGGGCCGGCCTGCCGCACCTGCCGGCGGTGTTGTCCGCGGCGAAGTCGTACTCCGAGCGGCTGTTCCGGTACCAGCGGATCGACCGGCTGGACCGGATCGCCGCCGACCTGGCGCTGTGCGCACCCGCCGCCCGGGAGGACGTGGAGTACGAACCGAAGGCGCTCGACCTGCTCTACGAGAAGTCCGGCGGCTATCCCTACTTCGTCCAGGCGTACGGGAAGGCGACCTGGGACCACGCGCCGCAGTCGCCGGTCACCGACGCCGACGTCCGGGTCGCCGCCCCGGAGGCGGAGGCCGAACTCGCCGTGGGCTTCTTCGGTTCCCGGTTCGAGCGGGCCACGCCGGCCGAGCGGGAGTACATGCGCACGATGGCGACGCTCGCCGGGGACGCCGCGGACGACATGGACGCCGCCGTGCCCACCTCCGACATCGCGGCGTCGCTGGGCCGCAAGCCGGCCAGCCTGTCCCCGGCCCGGGACGCGTTGATCAAGAAGGGGCTGATCTACTCCGGCGAGCGGGGGACGGTCGCGTTCACCGTCCCGCACTTCGGCCGCTACCTGCGTACCCAACCCTGACTAGACGGCACTCCAGGGCGGCGGCGGGTAGAGCACCTCACCGGGTACGACCGGGCCGCGCAGCGGCAGCACCTGCCAGGCGTCGCCGAACGACGACCACGGTCCGGTGATCCCGTGCGCCGCCCCCGGCCCGAACCCGAACCGGCCGTAGTACGCCGGGTCGCCGAGCACCACGACCAGGCTCTCCCCGGCGGCCCGCAGCAGCGCGTCGCGGATCACCGCACTGCCGTGCCCCTGCTTCTGCCGCTCCGGCAGCACCGCCACCGGGCCCAGCGCCAGTGCCGGCACGTCGCCGTCCGGGCCGGCCACCACGATGCGGCTGAGCAGCGCGTGCGCGATCACCGTGTGGTCCTCGACGGCCACCACGGACAGCTCCGGCAGCCAGGCGTCGCCGGCGCGCAGCGCGTCCACCAGGTCCGCCTCCGCGGTGGTCTCGAACGCGGCCGCCAGCACGGCGCGGATGCCGGGGAGGTCGTCGGGGCGTTCCGCCCGCAGCTCGGTCATGCACCGGCACCCTACGCCACCGGGCCATCCGCAGGATGTCGCGCAGATCCGGCACAACGCGGGTATAACGAGCGTTATGAAGCCCGTACGGAGTGCCGCTCGCGCCATGCTCGCCTCGATCTTCGTCGTCAGCGGAGCGAAGATTCTCGTCAATCCGGACTCGAAGGTGGACACCGCCAGGCGGGTCACCGACCGGGTCGGTCCGCTGATCGAGCGAACGGACCCACGCCTGCCCGCCGAGCCGCGCGACCTGGTGCGGGTCAAGGCGGGCGTGGACGTGCTGGCCGGCCTGCTGCTGGCGACCGGTCATCTGACCCGTCCGGCGGCCGCCGTGCTGGCCGTCAACCTGGTGCCCACCACGCTGGCCGGCCACTCGTTCTGGAGCATGCCGAAGGAGGAGCGGTCCGGCCACCAGGTCCACTTCCTGAAGAATCTCGGCCTGCTCGGCGGGCTGCTGCTGGCCGTGGCCGACACCCAGGGCAAGCCCGGCCTGAAGTACCGCACCACGCACGCGGTCGGCCGTTCCCAGCGTGAGGTCCGCCGCGCGGTGCGCACGGCACGCCGGGAGGCGAAGATCGCCGCGATGTCCGCCGCGGCCGGTCGCAAGCTGCCGGGGTGACCTTCCCGCGCCCCCGGCGTTGAACGTCCGGGGGCCACACGGGTGGCCGGAGCCTTCTAAGCTCTCGACGGGAAGAACCGTGCCCGGAACACGAGAGCGACGCGGGGGTCGTGCATGCCGGCGGTGATGGAACGAGCGCGCGGCCGATTGACCGCGCGACGGTCCATGATGGCCGGACTGGTGGTGGCGGTCGCGACCGTCGCGACCGCCGGGTACGCGATCCGGTACGACTTCGCCGGCCTGCAGCTGAACACCGACGCCCTCCGCAGCTGGCTCGACGGCGACGGGCTGTACTCCTACCGGGCGCCCGGCTCGCATCTCGGCGCGGCGCTGACCCCGGTCGCCGCCGGGGCGCTGACGCCGCTCGCGGTCCTGCCGCTGACCGTGGCCGGGTGGCTGCTCGCACTGGTCGGCGTGGCCGCGCTGGCGCTGGCCCTGATCGCGCTGGTCGGCCCGGTCGCCCGCCGGTACGGCCGGAGCCGCGGCCCGGTGGTGCTCGTCGCGACCCTGACCGCGCTGGCCGTCGAACCGGTCCGGGCGGCGCTCGGGCTGGGCCACCTCGACCTGGTGCTGTTCGGCCTGATCACCGCGGACGTGGTCGCCCTGCGGCGGGGCGCCTGGGCCCGGAGCCGGGCGGCGTGGTGGCCCGGCCGGCCGGCGTCCGCGCCGGCACACCGCCGGTCGGTGGGTCTGCTGCTGCGCAAGGGCTGGGCCACCGGTGCCTGGGCCGGCGCCGGCGTCGGGCTGGCCACCGTGCTGTCGGTCGGTCCGGCGCTGTTCATCGTCTACTTCGCCGTGACCCGGCAGTGGCGGGCCGCGCTCACCGCGACCGGCACCGCGGTCACGCTGGCCGGTGGTGCGTTGCTGGTCGCGCCGCGGGAGACGGCCGCGTGGTTCGGCGAGGTGCTGTGGCGGCTGGACCGCACCGGTGGCGTGGACCGGGTGGAGAACCAGTCGCTGGCCGGGGTGCTGGCCCGCCTGTACGACTCGGCGACCACCCCGGTGCTGCTGTGGCTGTCGTTCTCGCTGCTGCTGGTTGCGGTGGGCATGATCCGGGCCCGGTCGGCGCACGCCGACGGCGACGAGATCACCGCGTTCACGCTGATCGGGTTGACCGGCGCGATCGTCGGACCGGTCACCCCGACGCACGAGCTGGTGTGGGTGCTGCCGGCGATCCTGATCCTGGCGGACGCCGCGGCTCGGCAGCGGGTGCAGGCGCGACGGTCGCTGCGCGGGTTCGGCAGCCGCCACCCCGGAGCCGGGTACGCCTCGGCGGCGGTGCTGGTCGTCCTGCTGTTCGTGGTCGCTCCGCTGTGGATGGCCGACGAGGTGGGCGGGCTGGCCGGGCTGCTCGGCGGGAACGCGTACGCGCTGGCGCTGATCGTGCTGATCAACGCGCTGCCCTGGCGGCCGGGGGTGGCTCCGGCGTTCCCGGTGAACCGCTGGCTACGGCGCCGGCCGGTGACGCGCCGGATACCGCCGGCCCGGCGACCCACGCCCTAGCTAGGGGCAGTTCACCCATTCCTCGGCGCCGTCCGTGAAGACCTGCCGCTTCCAGATCGGCAGCCGCGCCTTGGCCTCGTCGACCAGCCGCCCGCAGGCCGCGAACGCCGCCGCCCGGTGGGCCGTGCTGACCGCCGCGACGAGGGCCACGTCGCCGATCGCCAGCGTGCCGATCCGGTGCGAGACCGCCACCGCGTACACGTCGGGGTCGGCCGCGATCTCCGCGGCGACCTCCCGGAGCACCGCCTCGGCGCTGGGATGGCCCTCGTACTCCAGCAGCGTGACGCCGCGACCGTGGTCGTGGTCGCGGACCACGCCCTGGAAGGACACCACGGCGCCGGCGCGCGGGCCGGCCACCGCGGCCTCGTGTGCGGCCAGGTCCAGCGGCGCGTCACCGACCCACACCAGCGTCACACTCACGGCCGTTCCCCCTTCAGCAGCGGCAGCGGCAGGAACGGCACGGTGTCACCGGCCGCCGCCTGGGTGTCCGGGCGGACCACCACGAAGCCGTGCGCGTTGGCCAGGCCGCGGAGCATCGCGGAGCCGACGTGCCCGACCGGCGTGGCGGACCGTCCATCGTGGTCGAGCGCGGCCAGCGCCAGGTGGGTCTGGCTGCCCCGGCCCGGCACCGCCCGGGTGACCCGGACGTGCGGCAGCGCCGGCAGCGCCCGGCCGTGCAGGCCGGCCAGCAGCGGCGCCACCAGGCTGATCAGTGCGATGACCGCGGACTGCGGGTTGCCGGGCAGGCCGGCCAGGAAGCGGGTACGCCCGTCGTCGCCGGTCAGCCGGGCCAGCAGCATCGGAAAGCCGGGCCGGACCGCGACCGTGTTCACCACGTACTCGGCGCCGAGCGCGGCCAGCGCCGGGTGCAGATGGTCGACCGGGCCGTGCATGGTGCCCCCGGTGGTGCAGACCAGATCGGCCGTGGCCAGCGCGGACCGGAGCGCGTCGACGTGCGCGTCCAGAGTGTCCTGGACCGGACCGAGCACCGCGCCGGGGTCGATCACCGCGCCGTACCGCCGCAGCCAGCCGGGCACCTGCGGGCCGAGCGAGTCCCGGACCCGGCCGTCGCCCGGCGTGCCGCGGGTGAGCAGTTCGTCGCCGAACACCAGCAGGGCGGCGCGCGGCTGGGCGCTGACGGTCAGCGTCTCGTAGCCGCAGGTGGCGGCGACGCCGATGACCGCCGGGTCGACGGCGGTGCCGGCCGGCAGCAGTTCCTCGCCCTTGGTGGCCTCCTCGCCGGGCAGGCGCCACTCGGGGGCGGCGCGGGGCGTGCCGCTCACCAGCCCGGCGTCGTCGCGGGTGGAGTCCTCGATCCGGATCAGCGCCTCGGCACCGGCCGGCACCATCGCGCCGGTGGCGATCTCCATGCAGGTGCCGTCGTGGTCCAGCACGGGGGCGGTGCCGCCGGCCAGCACGCGGCCCACCGGCCGCCAGGGCCCGGTGCCGCGCACCGCCCACCCGTCGATACTGGCGGTCGGGAACGCCGGCAGGTCGGTGAGGGACAGCAACGGTTCGGCGAGGGTACGTCCGTCCGCGTCGGGCAACGGCACCGCCTCGGCCGGGCCGGCGGCCGACCGTCCCGCCGCATAGGCCAGGGCCCGTGCCTCTTCCCAGTCCACCGGGGTGCTGTCCGCGCTCACCCGCCGAGCCTATCCAGCCGCCGGGTGGTCGCCGCCGCGGAGTTGCTCGACGGTGTGCCGCAGGATCGGGCCGAGCACGGCGAGACCGTCGCGCGCCCCGCCGGTCGAGCCGGGCAGGTTCACCACGAGGGTACGGCCGGCCACGCCCGCCAGCCCCCGGGACAGCGCCGCGGCGGGCACCCGGTCCCGGCTGTACGCCCGGATCGCCTCGGCGATGCCCGGGATCTCGAAGTCGAGCAGTCCGCGCGTGGCCTCGGGGGTGCGGTCGGTCGGCGTGACGCCGGTGCCGCCGCTGGTGAGCACCACGTCCACCCGGTCCGCGACGGCCGCGCGCAGCGCCTCGGCGACCGGTTCGCCGTCGGGCACCACGACCGGCGCGTCGTCCACCTCGCAGCCGAGGTCGCGCAGGCCGGACACCAGCAACGGGCCGCTGGTGTCCGCGTACACGCCGGCCGCGGCCCGGTTCGACGCCACGATCACCCGGGCCCTCACGGCCGGTCCTCGGGGCGTACCCACTCGCCGGTCTTGCCGCCCTCCTTGCGCAGGACCCGCACCGCCTCGATGCTCGCCGCGGGGTCGACCGCCTTGACCATGTCGATCAGCGCGAGGCCGGCGGTCGCCACCGCGGTGAGCGCCTCCATCTCGACGCCGGTGCGGTCGGCGGTCCGCGCGGTGGCAGTGATGTCGACGCCGCGGTCCGTGACGGCCAGGTCCACGGTTACCCCGTGCAACCCGATGGGGTGGCAGAGCGGCACGAGTTCCGAGGTCCGTTTCGCACCCATGATCCCGGCCAGCCGGGCTACCGCGAGTGCATCGCCCTTGGGCACTCCGTCACCGCGGAGCAGGGCGACCACCTCCGCGGTGGTGACCAGCCGCCCGGCGGCGACGGCGCGGCGGACGGTCACCTCCTTCCGGGACACGTCCACCATGCGCGCGGCGCCGGTCTGATCCACGTGGGTAAGCAGGGATTCGTCGGGCATAACGGGAGCTTATAGAAACATTTCAAGTTTGTGAGTTAGCGCTACGGCGACGCGCACAGCACAATTTCCGTACGACAATGTCCGAAGATCTATCCCCTGATCAGGGGCACGGAGAGTCTCTCGATAACTACAACTGAGTGGATATTGATTGTCAATCATGTCGGTCATCGAAACGCCACTGTCCGCATCGCGAACAAACCGTCCCGCACAGTAATTACATTGCTCTGTGTTTCCGTCCATAAGCGCGCGGTAACTAGATCGCGGAGGGTTCTCGCGTTCTGCGCATAGGGACACAAACCACTACCAACTTCTCTCTTCGTGTCATACGTTCTGTCCGTCGCGACACGACAGGTTCAGCGATCGGACGAGGGCCGCGCGAACGGCACCTCGACCGACAGGGGGTTAGGAGTAACGCCATGCGCGGAATCGAGTGGGGCTGAGGTAGATGCACCCGACCTGGACCCCAACTACGCTGGTGGAGGGTCCGCCACGGCCAGGCCGACCTGCCGCGGTTGAGAGGAACGGGTTGACCCGCGATCAAAGTTCCAACGACGACGTGACCGGTAAGCAGCTCCGGCTGCTGATCGGTCTCGTCGTCGTTATGGGCTGCGGCGCCATCGCCTGGTCGGCCGGCGCGCTGCTGCTGTCCGAGCACCCGGTGCCGCACCCCGGCATGCTGGTCGGCCTGGTGCTCGGCATCGCCCTGGCGAGCCGCACCTCGGTGTCGATCCGCGTGCAGAGCAGTCAGTTCGGCATTTCCTGGACCGAGGTGGCCGTGCTCATCGGCCTCACCGTGGTCCCGGCCGCCTGGGTGGTGCTGTGCACCGCGGTGGCCATCGCCGGAGCCCGCGTCATCGAGCAGAAGCCGCTCCAGCGCTCGGTCTTCAGCGTCGCCAAGGAGACCCTGGTCGCCGCGACCGCCGCCGCGATCTACCTGATCGCCGGGATCGGCTACCCGGACGAGCCCAGACTGCACGCCGCCACGGTGGCGCTCGCGGTGGTGGCGATGTGGATCGTCGACGAAAGCCTGAGCGTCCCGGTGGTGGCGCTGGCCAACCGCATGCGGCTGCGCTCCATGGTCCGGGTCAACATCGAGCTCCGGATCGTCTCGATGATCGCCCGCTACGCCGTGGCCATCCTGGTGCCCGCCATCCTGATGGCCGACGAGAGCCTGCTGCTCGTCGTCCCGCCGCTGGTGCTCTGCATCCATCTCTGGCAGACCGGTCACTCCCGCAGCAAGGAGGAACGCCGGTCCTGGCAGCAGCTCGCCAACGCCACCGAGGAACTCAACGACGTCGACCTGGCCGCGGTGCTGCACTCGGCGGTGACCCGCGCACCCCAGCTCTTCTCCGTCGAGCAGGCCGAGGTCCAGCTCTACCGGCCGGACGGCGACCGGCTGGTCCGCGGGACGCGCAGCGCGGTGACGTACGACGGCGACCCCGCGGAGGCGGAGGACCTTCCCGGTCCGATGATTCCGGCCGAGCTGGCCGGGCAGGACGGCGAGGCGCCGATCGGGGTACTGCGGCTGCGGTCCGGCGGTGCGGTGCGCCTGACCAAGCCGGAGACGTACAAGCTGCAGGCGTTCGCGTCCGGGCTGTCCACCGCGATCGGCAACGCCCTGGCGTACGCGGAGTTGCAGCGGATCTCCGCCGAGCACGCCCACGCCGCCACCCACGACCCGCTCACCGGGCTCGCCAACCGCCGCCAGCTGTTGGAGCGCGCCGCCGAGGCGTTCGAGTCCCGGATCGACGAGGGCATGTTCGCGCTGCTGCTGATCGACCTCAACCACTTCAAGGAGGTCAACGACACGCTCGGGCACAACTCCGGGGACCGGGTGCTGTGTGCGGTGGCGGAACGGCTGCGCGAGGCCGCCCGCCCCGGGGACCTGGTGGCCCGGCTCGGCGGCGACGAGTTCGCGGTGCTGCTGAGCGGCCTGCCCACGCCCGCGGTGGCCGCGCACCGCGCCGACACGCTGCTGGCCGCGCTGAGCCGCAGCATCGAGGTGGACGGGATGCGGCTCACCGTCGAGGCGTCCGGCGGCATCGCCCTGGTGCCCGGCACCGGCGGCGTCACCGAGCTGCTGCGGCGCGCCGACGTGGCGATGTACCAGGCGAAACGCTCGAATCAGCGGATCGTCAACTACGTACACGCCCGGGACACCGCGGACGTCGGCCGGCTCATGCTCGGCGGCGAGCTGCACCGGGCCGTCCGGGAACACGAGTTCGTCGTCGACTTCCAGCCGATCGTCGACCTCGGCACCGGCGAGGTGGTGTCCGCCGAGGCGCTGGCCCGCTGGCACCACCCGGAACACGGCGACCTCACGCCGCTGCAGTTCCTGGAGACCGTGGAACGCTCCGGGCAGCTGCCCGCGTTCGCCGACGCCGTCCTGGAGCAGTCGCTGTCCGCGTTCGGCACCTGGCGGGAGGCCGGCTTCGACCTGCCGGTCGCGGTCAACGTGTCGCCCCGCAGCCTGCTCGATCCCGGGTTCCCGCCCGCCGTCCTGGCCCGCCTCGCCAGCCACGCCGTGCCGCCCGACCGGCTGGTGCTGGAGCTGACCGAGACCCTGACGATCAGCCAGCTGGAAGTGGTCGAGCGGGCCCTGCGGGAGCTGCGCGGCGCCGGCGTGCGGCTGGCTCTGGACGACTTCGGCACCGGCGTCTCGTCGCTGTCGGTGCTGTCCCGGATCCCGGTGCACCAGTTGAAGATCGACCGCGAGTTCGTCAAGGCGGTGGAGACCTCGTCCGAGGCGGCGGCGGTCATCCGGTCCACCGTGGACCTGGCCCGCAGCCTGCGGCTCACCGTGGTCGCTGAGGGCGTGGAGAGCGAACCGCAACGGCACGCGCTGTGGGAGCTGGGCTGCATCGCCGGCCAGGGCCACCTGTTCGCCCGCCCGATGCGCGCCGGCCGGATGCTCGCCGCCCTGCAGCGCGGCTCCGCCGGCCGGCCCGGGGTGCTGGCCGACCCGCTGCACACCGCCGGTTCCGTCGTCCGCATGCCGAAGCGCCGTCCCGGCGGCCGGGGCAGATCGGCTCTGCCACACTTGCCGGCGTGACCATCGCCCCCGGCACCCTGCTCACACGCGCGGACCGGGCCGCCGGAGGGCTGGCCGCCGACGCCGGCCTCTACGCGCTCGCCGCCGGGTTCGCACTGCTCACCGCGTTGACCTCCACACTGCTCCCGCACCGCGCCTGGGGTGCGGTCGCGGCGTGGGCGTACCTGGCCGCGGGCGCGGTGGTGGCCGGGCAGCTCGTGCTGCGCCGGCCGGCCGGCCGGATGCTGCTCACCTGGGTCACGTTCGCCGGGGTCGCGCTGCTGCCGCTGGTCGTGCAGGCGGTGCAGCGGGCCGGTGGGCGGACCGACCGGGCACAGGAGGAGGTGCTGGTCGTCGAGCACATGGGTGAGCGGCTCGCCGCCACCGGCACCCCCTACCTGGCACCGGACGCGATCGCCGCCCTGCCGCCCGGGGAACAACTGCTCGGATACAGCCCGTACCAGCCGGGCATGGCGATCTTCGGACTCCCCCGTGCCTGGGCCGGCGACGGCTGGTGGACGGACGCGCGGGTCTGGTTCGCGGTCGCCACCGTCGCCGCGCTGCTCGGTGCGTGGCAGGTGCTCCGCGGCACCGGCCGGCCGGCACCGGTCCGCGGCATCCAGGCGGCGACCGTACTCCCGATCTGTGCCCTCACGCTGGCCACCGGCGGCGACGACCTGCCGGTGCTGGCCCTCGCCCTGCTCGCCCTCGCCTGCTGCGCGGCCGACCGGTTCGGCGCCGCCGGCCTCGCGATCGGCGCGGCCGCGGCCCTCAAACTGTTCGCCCTGCCGGTGCTGATCGTGCTGGCCGTGCTGGCCGTCGCCACCCGGCACGGCCGCCGGTTCCTGCCCGGTGCGCTCGGCCTCCCGGTGCTGGCGCTGGTGCCGGCGTTCGCGGTGGACTCCGACGCGTTCGTGGAGAACGTGATCCGGTTCCCGCTCGGACTCGGCCTGGTGACCAGCCCGGCGCAGTCCCCGTTCCCCGGCTACCTGATCGCGTCCGCGCTGCCCGGCGGGCGTTACCTCGCGGCCGGGCTGCTGGTCGCGGCCGGTGCGGCGATCGCCGTGCTGCTGCTGCGGCGCCCGCCGCGCACGGCCACCACGGCCGCACTGTTCTGCGGGTACGGTCTGCTCGCCGCGATCCTGCTGATGCCGACCACCCGGTTCGGGTACCTGCTGTACCCGATCGCGCTGCTGGTCTGGGCGGCGGCACTCAGGAATCCCACAGGTACAACAGCCCCGCGACGGGACGCGGCCTTGTACCGTTTGTGAGATGCAGATGACCTGTCCGAAGTGTCACGGCGACATGCGGGTGTACGAGCGCAGCGGCGTCACCGTGGATCAGTGCACCGAGTGCCGCGGGATCTTCCTCGACCGCGGTGAGCTGGAAAAACTCTTCGAGGCCGAGACCAATTGGAACAACCAGCAGGCCCCGGGCGCCCCGCCCCGGCCACAGCAGCCGGCCGGCCCGCCGCCCGGCGGTTACGCACCGCCGCCCCCGGCGCCGCCCGCCCCCGGTGGCTATCCTCAGCAGCCGCCCGGCTACCCGCCGCAGCCCGGGTACGGCCAGCCGCAGCCCGGCTACCAGCAGGGTGCCCCGGCCTACGGGCAGGGCGGATACGGCCACCACGGCCACTACCACAACAAGCGTAAGAAGAAGAGCTTCCTGAACGAGCTCTTCGACTAGGTCACGCCCCGCGCGCTGCCCCGCGGTCGTGGTCGCGGGGCGGCGCCGGCGTGCCTACCAGGTGCCGTCGTCGCGGATCCGCTCCGCCGGGCCGTCCCCGGTGAGCAGGCCGGTCAGCACCGCGTCGATGCCCTCGCCGAGGAACCACTCCCCGCCCTGGTCCAGCGCGAACACCCGGCCGCGGTCGTCGATCGCCAGGATCGCGTCACCCCGCGCCTCCACGCCCAGCGGAAACAGCGGCGCGCCCACCACCTCGGCCAGTTCGGCCAGCCCGTCGGCGGTGTGCGCGGCCTCCAGCGGCGCGATGGTGAACTGCCGGATCGCCCGCCGCGCCCCCGCGCCGCGGCGCCCCGAGCTGAGCGCCGGGAAATCCGTCAGCACCTCCCGGACCGCCGGGAACGGCCGGTGCCGGTGCCGGAGGCCGGCCACCCGGACCACGTCGTTGATCGCCAGATCCGCCAGCACCTCGGCCGACTCGCGGTGCATCGGCGTCCATCCCGCGTCCGCCAGCTGACCGGCCACCTCGGCCGGGAACCGCCCGCTCTGCGCGACCCGGTCCGAGTGCCCCGCCGGCCACTCCTCCGCGAACGCCAGGTCGGACCACGGCAGCAACGCGAAGTCGACCAGCGCCACCAGGCACGTCTCGCACGGCCGGGACCGCTCCCCGGCCAGCGGGTCGCCGCTCTCGCGGACGAAGAAGGACTCGAATCCCGCGGTACGCAACCAGGCGCGCGCCTCGTCCAGCGTGATCGGCGCCGCACCGGCCGCCGCCCGCACCCGATCCGCCTCGTACAGCGCGTCGGAGAGCACGAGCAGCTCGGCGTGCCGCTCGGCACCGCGCACCAGGCGGCGCGGGTCGACCGTGCCGAGCTGCCGGAGCACCAGCGGATGGTGCCGGATCTCCTGATCGCCCTTGGCGCCGCGGGCCACCAGCAGCCGACCGTCCACAGTGAGGTGCGCGGCGCTGGTCGGGCTGGGCCGGCGGCGCGCGTTGCGGCGCAGCTCCACCTCGGGATCGGCGGTGCGGCGCTGCGCGGCCAGAGCGGGCCGGTGCGCCCGGTACAGGTCGGCCACCACGTCGGCCGGCACGCCCGGATAGGTGGCGACCGCACCGGTCTCCCGGTCGATCACCGTGCGCGCCCCGTCACCCGGGATCGGCAGCACGGTCGGCGGCTGCATCGTCCACACCACGAAGCCCAGATCGAACTCGGAGACCATCGGCGTGCACGCGTACCCCCGGCGCTCCGACTCCCGGCGCGCCCACCCCGCGGCGATCTCCTCGGCCTCCGTGCGCGTGATCATCGAGCACCTCCTGACGTTCTCGCGGGGTGAAACTACCGGACAACGCGAAGCCGCGCGGCCCGGTAATGTCTGCACCCCGATCGGCGGCGGCAGGGAGGAATCACGGTGGCGGACAGGGCTGACCGCGAGGCCAACCAGGCACTGCGGGCGCGCTTCGACGACGTCTTCGGGCAGTACCAACGACTCCGGTCCGGCATGGACGACATCCAGCAGCGGCTGGCCGATCTGCAGGTCAGCGCGGAGTCGCCGGACGGGCTGGTGCGCGCCACGGTCGGCGCCCGCGGCCAGCTCCTCGACCTGACCCTGGACCGCCGGGTCTACCGCGACCTCGACCCGGAACAGCTCGGCCGCGCCATCGTGGCCACCGTGCAGCAGGCCACCGCGCGCACCACCGAGCAGGTCCAGGACCTCATGGCGGCCTACCTGCCACCCGACTCCGGCGCCCTGCGGTTCGTCCGCGACCAGGACTTCGGCTCGCTGCTGCGCCGCTCCGACGACATCATGCGCACCGCCGGCGGCGAGCGCGATGAGTGACGGCCGGCTCTACCTCGATCCCCCGGTCGTCCGGACCGGCGCCCACCAGCTGGCCGCCGCCGGCCAGGACTACCAGGCCCTGCTCGGCGGCGCCGGCCACGAGCTGGCCGAGGCGTCCCAGCGGCGGCCGTGGGGCAGGGACGACATCGGACAGTCCTTCGAGAACAACTACCGCACGATCGAACAGCAGGTGTTCCAGGCCTGGCGGCAGGTCAGCGAGTACGTGCAGGGCCTTGGCGAGGCGGCCGAGGCCAGCGTCGCCGACAACCAGGGCGCCGACCACGAGTCCGGGACGCGGGTGGCCCGGACGTACCGGGACCGCCCGTGACGGTTCTGCCCAGCCCGATCCCGCACCCGCTCGACTACTGCCCCTGGGACCTGCCCGGCTGGGCGTACGAGGCGCTCGAGTGGGTCGTCGGCTTCCAGTGGCCGGACGGCAACGAAGCGGAGACCTGGGACGTCGCCGACCGCTGGTACGCCCTGGCCCAGGCGCTGGCCGGCCCGCGCGACGAGGCCAACCAGGCGGCCGACCAGATCATCTCCGGGTACGGCGGCGCCGGCGTCACCGTGGAAGCCTTCATGGCCGCCTGGGCGAAGGTGTCCGACGACGAGAACGCCCCGCTGAACGCCCTCCTGTCGATCAGCCACGAACTCGGCAGACTCGTCGAGGAGTGCGGCTGCGACATCGAGGGCGCCAAGATTGAAGCCTGGATCGAACTCGGCATCTTCGTCATCGAGCTGATCGGCATGGCGGTCGCCGTCGCCCTGACGCTGGGCGCCGCGTCCCCCGCCGCCGCCGGACTGATCGCCGCCACCCGCATCGCCATCCAGCAGATCTTCCGGAAGCTCATCGCCCAGCTCAGCAAGAAGGCGATGAAACAGTCGCTGAAGGAGGCCGGCGAGCGCGCCGCCAAGCAGCTCACCACCAAGGCCGGCCTGCGAAACCTCGGCCGGGACGCGCTGCGGGAGGGTCTCGACGAAGCCCGCGAGGAATTCGCCACCAACGCCGGCATCCAGCTCTACCAGAACTCCACCGGACGCCGGGACGGCCTCGACTGGAACGAACTCGGCATGTCCACGGCCGCGGGCTTCGCCGGTGGCGCCGCGTCGACCGGCGCGCAGCTCGGCCGCGGCACGCACGGCAGCGGACCCGGCGACCTGCTGCGCGGGGCGGGCGGAGAGGTGCTGGGCGAACTCGGCGGGGCGGCGGTCACCGGCCAGCTCGACCTCGAAGGGCTGGCCAAGTCGGCGACCTCGGGGGCGGCCGGGTCGGCGGTGCAGTCGGCCAGGGCCGGGGTGGGGGATGCGCTGGGCGGGTTGCAGGTTCCCACCCTGGGTGCGACCGGAGCGGTTGATTCGTCGTCGGCGCCTTCCGAGGGGGCCTCGACACGCGCCGCTGGGCCGTCCACGTCGGACGTTTCTCCTTTCGGTGCATCCCCTTCGGTCTCGTCTGCTACGGCTTCCGGTCCTTCCGCCTCCGGCCCCACCGCCGCTGCCTCCGGCCCCACCGCCTTCGGCCCTACCTCCTCCGCCTCCGCTCCCTCCGCCGCGGATCTCACCGCCTCCACCCTCTCCGGCGCGGTCCCTACCGCCTCCACTCCTTCGGGCGCGGTCCCGACCGCCTCCACTCCTTCGGGCGCGGACTCCTCGCCTGGCTCCGTCCCGCCCTCGTCCGGGTCCTCCTCTTCTGCGCCTCTGCCGTCCGGGTCTGCCTCGTCCGGGGTGGTCTCCGCGGGGCCGTCCGGTGCTTCCGGGTCCATGTCGGTGCTCTCGCCGCCGGATCCGTCCACCGCCTCCCCCTCGGCGGCCGCTCCCCCCAACGCCCTCGATCCGACGACGTCGTCCGGCACGCGGGGTGATCTGAACCTGTCGGCGCTCGCACCGCCGTCCGACGCACCCGGACCGGTTCCGCCGTCCGCGGGTCCGTCCGGCGGTGTGACGTCGAGCAGTGCAGCGCCGACGGCGAGCGGGCCCGTCATGGGGCCGCTCGGCGCCGCTTCGCCCGCCGCGACACCCGCAACAGGTCCGATCCCGGCGGGCGGCGGGGGGGGGGGGGGGCCCCCCCCCCCCCCCCCCCCCCCCCCGGGCCCCCCCCCCCACGGCGTGCCCTCCCCGACCACGAGTCCTTCACCCCGGGACGCCGCGTCATCGCCGGCCACTTCCCCGACTCGTCCACCGACCGGCACAACCGCGCCCCCGCCCACCGCGCCGCTGCCCACCACCGCGCCGCCATCTCAGCCCACCACCGCGCCACCGCCCCAACCCACCACCACACCGCCGCCATCTCAGCCCACCACCGCGCCACCGCCCCGGCCCACCCCGGTGATCGCCACGAGCAGCGCAGATCTCCCAGCTGCGCCACCTGCGGCCAGATCAGACACCGACTCGGACTCCGGTACCGAGATCGCCTGGTTCGGCGAGCCACGTCCGATCGAGGCCGACGTGGTCGGTCGGCCCGGCGGCGGACCCGGCGCGGGACTCACCACCTCGCCGGCCTTCGGCAGCGGGGACTTCACGTCCGGCGTACCCGGGAATGTGCCTGCCCCGCGGGATGCGCCGGCGGACCTCGGGTTGATGGCCGCTCTGCCGCCGGGCATGGTGGCCGGGCCGGACCGATCGAACCCGGCCGAAGCGGACGCCGAGCGCCGCTATCTCCGGAACATCGCCGAGCAGCGCGCCGCGTACGGGGCGAATCGGCGTGCGGCTGCGGCCACCGAACTTCGGGACCGCGCCGCGGTCCTGGAACGGCAGGCCCGGGACGCGCGGCGGGCGGCGCGGATGGCGCGGTTCCTGCGGTTCGACCGGCATGGTGCCGCGTTCCACGAGGAGACGGCGAACCTGCTCGCGCGCAACGCCCAGGCCACCGCGGCCCGGGCCGACGGCATCGCCGGCGAAACCGTGCCGATGGATCCGGTGGCGGTCGACGCACAGCCACAGGACTGGCACCGGGTCAATGTGGACGTCGGACCGCTGGCGGCGGGACCGGTGGCGACCGGCGACCGTTCCGTGCTGACCGGCAACGACCATCCACCGGCGGTCGACCGGACCCGGCGGTACGGCGAACCGCGGGGCCTGCGACCGCCGCTCGCGCTGCACCAGCTGGACCTGGAACGGGCCGTCCCCCGCGACGGAAACGGCGCACCGGTGCGGATGGCGGACCCCCGGGCACCGTACTTCCGGCTGGTCAACGACGGCGGACCGCAGGCCGATCCGACGCGCGGGATCAACTGCCAGGACTGCGTGCTGTCGTTCTACGAGACGTACGTGCACGGCCGGCCACGGGTGTCCGCCCCCCGCACGTTCGACGGCTACCTGCACGGCGAGACCGCGTACGTGCAGGGTGGCGAACGGGTCGGCACCGAGCGCGCCGAACTGGTCACGTCAGGCCGGTTCCAGTCGCTGTGCGACAACGTCGCCGGGGAACCACCCGCGGTCGCCCAGCAGCGGGTGGACCGGGCGTTCACGGACATCGCGGCGCAGTTGACCGCCGGCGGCCCCGGATCGTTCGCGTTCATCGTGAACGCCTGGGAGGGCGGAACCGCGCACGCCTGGGCCGCGGTCAACCAGGGTGGGGAGATCCTCTTCGTCGACCCGCAGTCCGGCGCGGTGGCCGGCCCGGGAACAATCCCCACACTGTACGGACACCGCGGCGTGCCCGACCCGCACAACGTGGTGCAGGTCGACGCGCTGGTGGTCAACGGTCAGGGCGTGCCGCTGACGTTCCCGGGCCGGAACGACGGCGCCTGGCACGTCGAGCACAAGACCTTGCCTCCGCTGCCGCCGCGGCCCACACCGGTGTACGTTTCGGCCGCCTACCAGGACACACCCACGGTGCCCGACGTGCAGGCGGCCTCGATCGTGGCGGAACTGGCCTCCGCGGAACCGTTCAACGCCTTCACACCCGGCACCGCCGACGACCGGTCCCCCGCTCCGCCACCGCCCGCGGCGAACCACGCCGGTGCGCGGGCCGCGTACTTCGGCTACGCCGCACACGCGCGCCGGACCCATGAGGAGAACAGACGCGACGAGTACGCCGAGTACCTCGCCACCAACGCCGACATCTGCCGCGCCAACGCCGTACACCTGGGTGATCAGGCGAACGCGGCCCAGCGCGACGGCCTGACGCTGCGCGCCGACCGATACCGGGCCAGCGCGCGCGAAGCCAGCACCGAAGCCGAGGAACTCGCCGACCGCGCCGCCCAGGTGCGGTCCGGCGAGGTCGTCCCCGATCTGGTGCGCGTCGAGGGCCCGGCCTGGGCACGAATCAACGACGACGTCGGCCACCTGGCGGGCGGGGCCGTCGAGACCGACGACAGTTCCGCGCTGACCGGCGACGACTTCCCGCCACCGGTCGACCGCAGCCGCCGGTACGGAATCCGCGGCGGCCTGCGCCCGCCCCTCGCCGTCCACCAGTCCGATCTGGAAAACGCCATGCCGCGCGAACCCGACGGCCGCGTGCAACGCCTGGCCGACCCGCGCGTGGGCCGGTGGTTCGGTCTCGCCAACGACGGCGGCCCCGAGGCCGACCCGACCCGCGGCATCAACTGCGTGGACGGCGTGCTGGCACTCTTCGACACGTACGTGCACGGCCGCCCCCGCGTGTCCGCGCCGCGCACCTTCGACTCGTACGCCCACGGCGACCCCACCCGCCCACTCGGCGCCGAGGAAGGCGGGCTGACCCGCATCCAGGACACCGTCCGAGGCGAGTTCCAGGGCATGTGCCCGTACGTCGGCGGGCTGGACCCGCACCAGGCCCAGCAGGCCGTCGACACCGCCCTGACCAACCTCAGCAACCACCTGCACAACATCGGACACGGCGCGTTCGCGTTCATCGTCACCGACTCCGAAGGCGGCAGCGCCCACGCCTGGGCGGCCGTCAACCACCACGGCACCATCCTGTTCCTGGACCCGCAGACCAGGCGCATCTCGGAAAACCTGCCGCTGTACCGCCACCAGGGCACGCCCGCCGACGGAAACGTGGTGTCGATGGACGCGATGGTGGTGGACGGTCGCGGAGAATGGTCGTCGATCCCATACCACGAGGCCGGCCTGTGGAGCCGCACCGCGCTGGAGCCGACCGGAGCCGAGCCCGAGCCACCGGAGAAGACGCCGGCTCAGCGGGAAGAGGAGCGACTGCTCCAGTCCCTCACATCCGCCGACCGGACCGCCCTCGAACAGGCCCACACCGAGGCGGAAACGGTGGCGGCCCGGGTTTCGCGCGACATGCATGAGGTCGCGGCACTGCTGGATCACCCAGAGGGGGAGATCCAGCCGCGGGTCGAGGACGAACAGTACCGAGTCAAGAGCCTGCCATCATTGGCCCGCAAGTTCCTCGAACGCCAGGCCACCGGCGCAATGTCGCTGGATCGCTTCATCGAAGACGTGAATGATCGCGTGAGGTTCACGATAGAGACAGGGGAGAAGCAGTACGGTCACACCGTCCGGAATGCGCTCTCCCTGTTCAGGGAGCGCGGCTACTCGGTCGAACAGGTGCTCAGTTTCTGGGGCGATGGACGCGGCCGTCACAACGGCCTGAATGTCACTCTCATCGACCCTCAGGGATACCGGCTGGAGCTGCAGTTCCCCACAACCGCCTCCCGCGCCGTCGGCAAACTCACGCACTCCCTGTATGAGGATGTGCGTCTGGAGACCGCATCTGCGGAAACCCGCATCGAGGCTTTCCTGCGAATTCTGGCTCTCAACAAGCGATACGGTATGTCTGGCCGCCAGCCAACTGACCTAGGCGAAATTCCGGGACTTGTCTCCGTTGACACGTCGTTCCCTAGATGGGCGCTCGGCAAGGGCGCGTATCCCTGGGCCCAGTATCGCGACAACCTGCACCGCAACAACACACCGTTCAGCGATACCCTGCAGTCCTTCGGCCTCACACCATCCGACATACCGGGATACGAAAGGCTGGGCGTTCCGCATGAGCCTCCCCAGAGTGGCGTACCGCGCCTTCAAGGCGAAGGGCTCGAACGAGACCACGAGCCTGATCGCCTACACGGCGCCGCTCCGGGAACCGCTCCAAGCGGTGATGTGGCACGCAGCCCGGAAGGAGTGGATGTACGCTCCGGGACTGGCGGCACGCCCGCTGTTCGACGACACGTACCCGGACCCGTCGACGGAGGTCGATCAGGCGACGGCGGTACGCCTGGCGCGGGAGCACCTGCAGACGGAACTGCCGAGCGAGGAGACAATTCTGGCGATGTACGAGGAGGGCGCCCGGAACGGCTGGACGTACGGCCCACCCCAGGCGTAGCACCCGGCGTCAAGTCCGCCGACCTGGCCGAGTTGGCGTCGGCGCAACAATCCGTCCTCACGGACGTCGCTCCACACTCCGCGGAGTTCGCTGACATCATCGTGCGGCTCCTCGTCGACCACGTCACTAACAACCACGCGCTGAACGTCACTTCCACACTCTTGAACCCAAGTCAGCGGACGCGCACGGTGGAACTACTCGTCGAGCTAGCGCAAATCCGGGCGGTCGGGCCTTACGGCGGTGTGCTCCAAGCGTTCCTGGAGGCGAATCCGGGGGCCGGCGCTCTCTTCGATCCCGTAGAGCCTGGTATCAATGTCGATGCCGCTGGTCGCTCCCGGAAGCAGACCTACGTCGAGGCGGGGAAGCTCAGTGATCCATCCCGCAACGCCGGGCCAGACACCTCCGTGGCGAACCTGGCGCGACTTGAGGAATACGCCCAGCGGCTCAACCGCAGAGTGCTACCTGCCGTGCTGGTAGAGCTGGACTTGCTGGCTCGCGCAGCTGCCGAACTCTGCGGTGAAGTGCAGCAGTCGGCGCGCGCGAAGCGGGCTCCAGAAATCCTGAACAAGGTGCAGCGCATGGTTTCCGGCGCGCGTGGCCGACCCCGTCCCAACTACCGCGCCGGCGATGTGATTGACGCCGTAGGTGGGCGCCTGACGGTCAAGGACATGCAATCGCTTGAGCAGGCGCTTGGTGTGGTGAAGCGCATACTCGGCGTGGGCGACGGCGGCCGGATCCTTGAGGTGGAGAACATGTACGCCGAGCCGAAGGCCACCGCGCCGGACTACCGCGTCGTTCCGCTCGTCGTAGGCATCGAAGTTGATGGACAGCCGTATACGTACGAGCTACAGCTGACCACACATCGGGCATCTGTCGCGGCTGACTTGGAGCACAATACAATCTTCAAATCGTACGTCGGGCTGACCGAGGCCGAGCAACTGCTGGTGAAGTTCGCGATGCGGGAGGCTGCGGCATTGGACCAGCTCGAAACACGGCAGGGGGTCGACCGTGGGTGAACCCGACGCCGAACGCAACGTCTACGTTTTCGAGATAGGCGAGGCTTTCGACGACATGCGGCCCGCATTCTGGATCAATGCTAGTGCTTACCAGAATTCAGCCAGTGCCCTAGTCGCTGTCGAGACCGCGGAAGCGGTGATGGCGCGTACCGGCGTTCTCTTTGGGATCGAGGTTCGCTCTGGACCGGGCGCGCACGCGGTCGCTGCGCTACCGACATGGGACGAGTTCTACAGGCGACACTTCATCGACGGTGTACCGCTTCCGGCCCGCGCCCAACCGTCGACGTTCGACGTGCCGCATTCCTGGCAGGCCATGCACGCGGAGATGATTCAGGCTCATGAGGCGTTGCAGGTGGAACTGGAACGCGACTTGAACACCGCGCTTCCTGGTAAGCGCACGTACGTGGAGTCTCGCACAGGACCCACCCGGTACTCCGCCGGCTCCGTGAGGCTTCAGGAAGAGTTGTACGGCTTTACCGTCGAACTGGCCGTCGCGATAGGAGACGACGACCTCGACTCGGCTTTCGAGCGGCTCTTGGCCCGCCTAGCGGCATCCGCATGGCATTTCGCGCCGGGATCTCAGGCTCTTATCCGCCGTGGGCGGCGCGACCTCTTCCAAATTTCGCTGCGGGTGAACGGGACTTTCATCCGCTTAATCGCGTACTCGCCGCTCTATCGGGCCTCGGACGAGCCAGCAGGTGAGTGGGCCATAGAGGAACGTCCTACTGTGGTTTGACACGGCTGTAACGGCACGTCTACCACACCGAAGCTCTGAACAACGGGTTACGTAGGTCTCGTGCGCTTGGGCTAGGCCACCACGACCGTAAGCGTGCCACCGGTCGATGCTTCGGATGGGGCATCGGTGCAGCTAGACGATGGCCATGTCGACGAAGCGCGAAAGATGCAACTGCGCCGCCACCGTCACCGTGTCGGTGGGACCGTTTCGATGCTTGGCCACGATGAAGTCCGCTTCGCCGGCGCGCGGGGACTCCTTGTCGTAGTAGTCGTCGCGGTGGAGCAGGATGACCACGTCAGCGTCCTGTTCGATGGAGCCGGATTCGCGCAGGTCGGACAGTTGGGGTCGCTTGTCGGTGCGCTGTTCGGGGCCGCGGTTCAGCTGGCTCACCGCGATCACCGGGCACTCGACTTCCTTGGCCAGCAGTTTGAGGCCTCGGGACAGGTCGGCGACTTCCTGCTGGCGGCTTTCGGTGCGTTTCGGCGATGTCATCAGCTGGAGGTAGTCGACGACGATGAGCTTGAGGTCGTGGCGTTGTTTGAGGCGGCGGGCCTTGGCTCGAATCTCCATCAGGTTCATGCTCGGTGTGTCGTCGACGAAGATCGGCGCCTCGCTGATTTCACCCATGCGGCGGGCGAGTTTGGTCCAGTCGTCGTCGGACAGTTGCCCGGAGCGCAGGATGTGCAGCGGCACGCGTGCTTCCGCGGACAGCAGGCGCATGACAATTTCGATCTTGCTCATTTCGAGGGAGAAGATGGCGCTGGCGCAGTTAGCTCGGATAGCGGCGTTTCGGGCGAAGTCCATACTGGCCGTCGACTTTCCGAGACCGGGGCGGCCGGCCACAATGATCAACTGTCCAGGGTGGAGGCCGTTGAGCAACCGGTCCAGATCGGAGAATCCGGTCGGTACGCCGGTCATCATGCCCTGCGTGGCGCCGACCGCTTCGATCTCGTCGAGGGTGGGCTGGAGCATGTCGGCGAGCACCGCGAAGTCCTCGTTGACGCGCCGCTCGGTGACGTCGTAGACCGCCTGCTGGGCCAGGTCGACGATGTCGTCCACGTCGCGGCCGCCGTGGCCGCCGGTGCCGTACCCCAGTTGGACGATCTTGGTGCCCGCCTCCACGAGCCGGCGCAGCACGGCGCGCTCGGACACGATCCGCGCGTAGTAGGAGGCGTTGGCGGCGGTGGGCACGCTCTCGATGAGCGTGTGCAGGTAGGGCACGCCGCCGATGCGTTGCAGGTCGCCGGAGTCGGAGAGGGCGGCCGCGACCGTGACGCCGTCGGCGGGTTCGCCGCGGCCGTACAGATCGAGGATGGTGTCGAAGACGGTCGCGTGGACGGGCCGGTAGAAGTCGTGAGACTTCAAGATCTCCACGACGTCGGCGATCGCGTCCTTGGACAGCAGCATGCCGCCCAGGACGCTCTGCTCGGCGGCGATGTCCTGTGGCGGCGCCTTGTCGAACTGGTTGTCGTGTGGCGATCCGCCGCCGGGCGGTCCGCCGCCCGGCGGGCGTCCGGCACCGGGTGGGGGCGGTGGCCGGGACTCCGCCCGTGCGTCGTCGGTGATTGACACCCGGGACTCCCTCCACTCGCCGTTCCGTGCTGACGTGATCAAACAACCTGGGTACGACATCTTCGGGCGCCCACCGCCAGACCTACGGGTGACACGCCCGGAATCTGGCACGTTGCAAACGGGTGTGCGGTCGTGATCAGGCGCGGCGGGTGCACGGGTCGGGTGGGAGGCTGGCCAACCATACGAAGTGCCACGTCAAACACCTAGCGGGGCGGTGGACGAGCCTCGGGACAACCTGTGGACAGGCCCGGGTGAGCCTGTGGGCAGCCCTGTGCACAGCCTGTGTACAACGCCTGGGGACGCACGGACCGTCGCGGGTCCGACCTGCGCTTTCGCCGTCCCCACGGTGTGGAGGAAAGAAAGTTCGGCGTGGCGGACAAGAAAAAGTCTGCGGGGTGACGAAGCCGTCGCTTCAGGGCGTTGCGGTTCGGTCGTGCAGCGGTCACGCTTTTCTGGTGGACCAACGGGAGTGGGACTACGGGTCCCGCCTGCCGCGCGATAACCGCGCGCCCGAAGATTGGTCTGCCACTTCTAGCCCGGAAAGTCCCGAAAAGTCCGGCTCTTGGGGCACCGGCTCCGTAGCCGACACCGGCAGCCTGCAGCCGATCCCCGAGGCCGTCGAGTGGGCCGAGCGCGCCGAGGCCTGGGCGCAGCGTCCCGCGAACGGCGACGGACAGGTCGAGGTCAGCCGTTGGTCGTCGGTGGAGCCCACCGGCCGCCCGAACTTCCCCGCCGAGGGCGTGGGCTGGCGCACCGAGACCGCCGAGTGGCGCGCCACCGAGCAGACCGCCCGCTGGCGGCAGACCACGGAATGGCGGTCGGCGTCCGGTACGCACGGCTGGCGGTCCACCACCGAGGCGTGGCACACCGGAGCCGGCGCGGAAAATCTGCTTCCGCCGAGCGACCCGCCGGCCCGCCAGCAGCTGGCCATCTCGGGCACCGCCTGGCCCACGCCGGGCTCCGAGGCGGGCACGGACGCGCTGCCCGGCGAGATCCGGGAGAGCGGCCCAGCGTGGCAGCCGGCCGACGGCACGGCCGGCCAGGGCGGTGCCACCGGCGGCGCGACCTGGCAGCGGTTCACCGACGGCACCCCGCCGTGGGAGGCGACCAACGGCACCCCACCCTGGGAAGCCACCAACGGCACCCCACCCTGGGAGGCCACCAACGGCACCGCTCCCTGGGAGTCCAGGAACGGGACCGCGGCACCCCCGTGGGAGACCGGCGGCGGCACCGCGGCCCGGCCCTGGGAGAACGGCAACGGCAACGGCACCGCGCCGCCGCGGAGCGAGACCACCGCACCCCCGTGGGAACCGGGCAACAGCACTCAGGCGAGACCATGGGAGACGGAAACCGGCACCACCGGACGGCCGTGGGAGACCGGCAACGGCACCCCGGCACCTCCGTGGCAGGCCGGCAACGGCACCCCCGCACCTCCGTGGCAGGCCGGCAACGGCACCCCGGCACCCCCGTGGGAGACCGGCAACGGCACCCGCGGTGGCGCCTCCGACGGCCGACCGGCCTGGCAGCAGTTCACCGCACCGGCGGACGGCCCGACCCCCGGCGGAACCGCGGCGGCCCCGAGCCCGTGGACGACCGGCGCCGTGCCGGACCGTCCGGAGTCGTCCTGGCAGCAGCTCGTCGACCCGACCCGGTCACGCTCCGAGCCGGCACCACCGGAGACCGGCCCCCGGCGCACGGAGCGGCCCGGATGGCAGGCGTTCACCGAACCGGACGACGGCCGGCACCTGGTCCGTGAGGACGACCGCGCGCGCTGGCGCCGCGACACGGCCACCGGCCCGGGGGAGGGGACCCGCCAGGTCGGCCGCCGCCGGGCCGCGGAGCCGGGCAGCCGGACCAGCGGGGGTACGGGCTGGTCGACCCGTTCCGACACGGACAACTGGGCCGGGCACACCGACACCGGCAGCATCCAGATGTTCGACGACGGCGGCGCCCGGACCGAGGCGCCGAATTGGCGGGACGCCCCCCGGGAGGACGACGGACGCCGGGCGGACCGGGCCCCGCGTTCCGGTGGCGACTGGCGTACCCGGACCGATGGCTGGCGTGCCGAGCCGGACTCCGGCAGCTGGAGCCGCGGCGACGAGCCGCAGACCGACAGCTGGCGGCAGTCCTCGCCCGCCGCGGGCTGGGCCGGCGACCGGGAAGCGCCGGGCTGGCTGCGCGACGAGCGCGAGGCGTCGGACGCCCCGGGCGAGGCAACCGGCCGGCGGGCGCGGCGCCGCGAGATCGAACCACCGGCCGATCCGTGGGCGCAGACCGCCTCGGACACCGGCGTCATCCCGATGGCCTGGCAGCAGCCGGAGACCGACACCGGGAGCTGGCGCACCGACACCGGCACCGGCTTCACCCGCCCGACGAACCCGAACCGGCGGCGGGACGACGCGGACCCCCGTAACGGGCGGCGCCGCGACGACACCGAGACGCGCGGCGGGCGGCGGCGGGCCGCGCCGGAGGACGAAGCGGCCTGGCGCCGGGATTCCGAAGCCGGCAGCGTCCGGGGCAACTGGCCGGCCGAGGAGGATGCGCGCCGCAACCGGTGGGCCGACGAGGGGCCAGGCGGCGGTCCGCTGGCCATCGAGGGTCCCGGCCGGGACGATCCGCCGCGCCGCGGGCGCTGGGCCGAGGACGAGGACGACCGCCGCGGTACGCCGCGCGCGGCCGGATGGTCCGGGGACGACCAGCGGCCCGGACGCTGGGACGCCGAACCGCGCGAGATCGAGCCGCCGCGGCCGGCCTGGTCCGGAGACGACCAGCGGCCCGGACGCTGGGACGCCGAACCGCGCGAGATCGAGCCGCCGCGGTCGGCCTGGTCCGGCCCGGCCGGGTCCGACGACTGGCGCCGTGATCTGCGTGACGGTCCGGCGCCGGGTGACGCGGTCACCGAGGTGCGTCCGCCGGTCGACCCGGAGACGTGGCGGCGCCCGGACGCCGGCCCGCCCGCGCGGGGCACCGCCCGGTACCGCACCGCCGGGACCGACGACTGGCGCCGTGAGCTCGCCGCGGAGAGCAGTGACCTGGCCGACGGCGAGTCGCGGCGGTTCGGTACCCAGGAGTTCGTGCCGTTCCGGCCGTCCGGCAGTGCCGCGGTGCCGACGTCGGCACCGGTCGCGGAGCCGCCGGCCGACCGACCGGTCAACGGGTCCCGTCAGGAGCTGCTGGTCGGGAACCCGGACGCCGGCCGGACGGCGGAGCCGCCGGAGGGCCAGTGGCCGCCGCGGCAGCCGACCGGCTACCAGAGCCCCGCGCCCGGCGGCGCGTACGAGCGCCGGCCGGTCGGCACCAACCTGACCGACGCACCCGGCCGGCCGAGCAACCTGCTCGAGCCGGACGATGACGACGACCTCGAGGAGGACACCGGCGGCCCGTTGGCCGCGGTGGGCTACACCGTCATGTGGTACGGCGTCCCGGTCGTCCTCGTCGTGCTCTACATGCTCGTGCTGAACGGCAGCCAGCAGGCCCGCGCCCTGGACACGCTCGGCGGCGCGGCCCCCGAGTTCGGCCTGTCGTTGCTGCTCAGCGTGGTGGTGGCGGTCGGGCTGCGGTGGGCCAGCGGCACCTGGAAGGCGGCGAGCGTGGGTCTCGCGGCGGCGGTCGTGGGCGGCGGCCTGGCCACCGTGCTGTCGTCGGCGATCACCGGCAACTCGCTGAGCTGAGCTGACCCGCCGAGCTCCGGCTCCGGGAACGACGAAGCGCGCCGGTCCGGAGACCGACGCGCTTCGAGGTGGTGCGGAGACTACTTGGCGGCCACCACGTTCACCGGGAACGTGGCGGTCACCTCCGGGTGCAGCTTGACCTGGACGTTGTACGTGCCGGTCGTCTTGATCGGACCGGCCAGCTCGAGCCGCCGGCGGTCCAGCGCCGGACCACCCGCGGCCTTGACCGCATCGGTGATCTCGGCCGGGGTGATCGAGCCGAACAGGCGGCCGCCGGTGCCGGAGCGCGCCGACAGCGTCACCTTGAGGCCGGAGAGCTGCTGCTTGACCTCGTTGGCCTGGCCCAGGTCGCGGATCTCGCGGGCCGAGCGGGCCCGCTTGATGACCGTGACCTGCTTCTCGGCGCCCTTGCTCCACTGGATCGCGAAGCCCTGCGGCAGCAGGTAGTTGCGGCCGTAGCCGTTCTTGACCTCGACGATGTCGCCGGGGGTGCCGAGGCCCGACACCTCCTGAGTGAGGATGATCTTCATATCGGTGCCTCCCCTCAGCGCGCCGTGGCCGTGTACGGCAGAAGCGCCATCTCGCGGGCGTTCTTGACCGCGCGGGCGATCTGCCGCTGCTGCTGCGAGGTCACGCCGGTGACCCGCCGGGCGCGGATCTTGCCCCGGTCGCTGATGAACTTCCGCAGCAGCGCGGTGTCCTTGTAGTCGATGTAGGTGATCCCGTCCTTGTCGAGCGGGTTCACCTTCTTCTTCGGCTTGCGCAGTGCCGCAGCCTTGGCCATTGCTCTTACTCCTGAATGTGAAGACTAGAAGGGGGGCTCGTCGTCGAAGTTGCCTCCGCCGCCACCGCCACCGGCACCGCCGGCGCGGGAGGGCGTGGCAGGCGCGGCCGTGGCCCACGGGTCGTCGAAGGAGTTGCCTCCGCCGCCGCCCCCGCCGGTGCCACCGGACTGCCGGCCACCACCACCGCCGGAGGCGCCGAAGCCACCCCCGCCGCCGCCGGACCGGGACATCTTCTGCACCTTCGCCGTGGCGTAGCGCAGCGACGGGCCGATCTCGTCGACCTCGAGTTCGTAGACGGTGCGCTTCTCGCCCTCGCGGGTCTCGTAGGACCGCTGGCGCAGCCGACCCTGCACGATCACCCGAGCGCCACGCTGCAGCGACTCGGCGACGTGCTCGGCGGCGTCACGCCAGATGTTGCACGCGAGGAAGAGTGGCTCGCCGTCTTTCCACTCGCCCGACTGCCGGTCCAAGGTCCGCGGCGTGGAAGCGATGCGGAACTTGGCGACCGCCGCACCCGAAGGGGTGAAGCGCAGCTCAGGGTCGTCGGTCAAGTTGCCGACGACCGTGATGGTGGTTTCTCCTGCCATGATCTTCTCCTCGCCGCTTTCGCTGGTCTGCAAGGAGGCTGCCAGAGCCCCCTGACAAAAACGAGCGTCAGCGGGTCTCCGGCCGGATGACCTTGGTACGCAGGATGGACTCGTTGAGGCGGAGCTGACGGTCCAGCTCGGCCACGGCCTCCGGAGTGGCCTGCAGGTCCACGACGGCGTAGATGCCTTCGGCCTTCTTGTTGATCTCGTACGAGAGCCGGCGCCGGCCCCACACGTCGAGCTTCTCCACCGAGCCGCCCGCGGTCCGGATCACGTTCAGGTACGTGTCGAGCGACGGTGCAACGGTGCGCTCCTCGAGACTGGGGTCGAGGATCACCATGAGTTCGTAATGACGCAAGACGTTCTCACCTCCTGTGGGCTGAGCGGCCACGGTCTCTCCGTGGCAGGAGGTCTTGTGTCGATCGCAAGAGAAAACCGTGGGTCAGAGCCCACGGCGGTCGCACTGCGAACCGGGCAAGCATACCCGCAGGTCCGGCTCACGCGAAAAAGGACCCCGCCCGGGAGACGGGGTCCTTTTTCGAAGCCGCGGGGCGTCCGGTCCGCATTCGTTGGGTGGGACCTGGGGAGGAACGACCACACCGATGAGGTTGGACGCGGCCGCCCCGCGGAGCTTGCGGTGATGAGTCTACGCGATTGTTGCCCGAGATGCACGTTGTGACACGAATGCCCGAATTGCCCCGACGGACACCCCGGCCACACACACCGCCGCGATCAGCGCCAACAGGCCGATCTGGCCGTTCTTAGACATCGGCTCCATCGCGGCCACCGGCTCGGCCACGGCCACGGTGGGCGGCGGCGAGGTGGGTGCGGCGGGCGCCGGCCCGGCGGCCGACGAGACATCCAGGGTGGGTACGCCGGTGACCACGGTCTTGTGGTCACCGGGCGGCATCCCGGCGAACGTCGGCGCCGCGGTGACCGTACCCTGGCTGGTCCTGGCTTTGACCCGCGGCTGCGACCCACCCTGCGGCATGGCCTGCACCGTGATGGTCACCGACTGCCTCGGCCGCTGATGAGGCGGCCGTGGCCGTGGCAGACCGGGCCGGGTCGCTCCCGGCCGCTGCGGGCGGGTGGGCGGAGCGACCGTGTCCGGCAGCGTGGAGCCGTCGTCGACCGGCACCGACGGCGACCCCGACCCGACCGGGGTGGACGGCGCCGCCGAGTCGTCCGGGGTCGGTATGGGGTTCGGCATGCCGGTGGGCGGCGCCGACGGCGTGGCGGTGACCAGCACCGGGGTGGATTCGTCGCCGAACGCGCACCGTGGGCTGAGCAGCACCGCGGTGGTGCCCCGGCGGAACCGCACTTCGGTCGCACCGTCGTCCGGCAGGGTGCCCTTCGGGGTGCCGCCCAGCTGCAGCCGGGCGCTGTGCCCGGTGCGGTTGACCACCCGCACGGTGGACTCGGCGGGCACGGTCAGGGCGCCGGTGTCCGGGTTGGACCGGCAGGACAGGCCGAGCACTCCGCCACCGCCGAAGACCACCTGCCGGCCGCCCTCGACCTGCTCGGCGCTCGCCGTTCCGTTCGCCAGCAACGGAGTGCCCAGGAGGAGCCCTCCCAGAACCAGCGCCATCACCCGATGTCGGACCTGCCGCGACATGTACCCATCTCCCAGCTCGGGCCGACAACCGGCCACATAGTCAAGCGTGATCAATGGAGCTAACGAGACGAAGCGGACGCCGGTGACGCGGGCGGAAACCGTCGCACCCGCGTCGTAGGCTCGTCCCATGCGCATCGGAGCCCATGTCGACCCTGCCGAGCCCCTCGAGGCGGCGGCCGCCCGCGGCGCCGACGCCGTGCAGTTCTTCCTGACCGATCCCCAGGGGTACAAGACGCCCAAGCCCCGCGCCGACGCCGATGCGCTGCGGGCCTCCACGGTGGACGTCTACATCCACGCGCCGTACATCATCAACGTCGCGACGCTCAACAACCGGATTCGCATCCCGAGCCGGAAATTGCTGATGGCGCACGCCAAGGCGGCCGCCGAGCTGGGCGCGAAGGGCCTGATCGTGCACGGCGGCCACGTGGGGGAGGGCGCCGACCTGACGGTCGGATTCGACAACTGGCGAAAGGCCTTCCAGTACGCGGAGTCCGACGGCGGCCTGCCGCTCCCGGTGCTGATCGAGAACACCGCGGGCGGCGACAACGCGATGGCCCGCCGGTTCGATCACCTGGCCCGGCTCTGGGAGGCGGTCGGCGACTTCGGCGCCGGGTTCTGTCTGGACACCTGCCACGCCCATGCCGGCGGCGAGGACCTGACCGGCATCGTCGACCGGGTCAAGGCGATCACCGGCCGGATCGACCTGATCCACGCCAACGACTCGAAGGACGCCTTCGACTCCGGCCGTGACCGGCACGACAACCTCGGCAGTGGGAAGATCGACCCGGAGTTGGTGGTGGCCGCGATCCGCTCGGCCGGCGCACCGGTCATCGTCGAGACACCGGGTGGTGCCGAGGGCCAGGCCGCCGACATCGCCCTCCTCCGGGAGAGGGCAGGCAGCTGACGCGGCGGTACGGGGGTACGGCATGACGACGGAACAGCCGCGGGCCGGCGCCGACCCCACGCTGCCGCCGGCACCACCGGCGGGCACGCCGCCGGCACGCACCCCGGACACGCCGCCAGCACAAGCGGTAGGCACGCCGCCCGCACGCACCCCGGACACGCCGCCAGCACAAGCGGTAGGCACGCCGCCCGCACGCACCCCGGACACGCCGCCGGCGCAACCAGCGGGCATGCCGCCGGCGCAGGCAACGGGCGCGCCGGCCATGCGGTCCGCCGGTCCGCCGCGGCCCGATCCGGAAGGTGGCCCGGCTGGCGCGGCCACCGGGGCCGAGCCGGCAGGCCTGGCCGGACCCAGGCGGGACCGCCGCTGGTGGCGGAGGAGGGCAAAACCGGCAGCGCTCCAGACGCCACCGTCCGCCGACGGCCCGCCCGTCACCAAACCGCCCACCACCAAACCGTCGGACCTCAAGCCGTCCAACGCCCAGCCATCTGACCCCAAGCCATCTGGCCCCAAGCCATTCGGCCCCAAGCCGACTGACCCCAAGCCGTCCGAAGCCAAGCCCTCCGACCCTAAGCCGTTTGACGCCAAGCCCTCCGACCCTAAGCCGTTTGACGCCAAGCCCTCCGACCCCAAGTCATTCGGCCCCCCGCCATCCGATGCCAAGTCGGAGAGCAGCACAGCAGCCGCCGCGGGTTCACAAGATCCACAAGAGACCACCGGGCCGGCCCGTGGCCGCCGCCGGCGCAAGAAGATCCCCACCACCCGGCCGCCCGGCGCCCCGCCCGACCCGTGGACCGCGTTCGCATCCGAGTCCGAACGCCCACCCGGCCGCCTCCGGCGGGCCCTGCGCGCCGTGCGCCGGTTCTTCGTGCACGAGTACGCCCTGGTCACCTATGCCGGGCTGCTGCTCGCCGTGGTGCTCACCTGGCCGACCCTGCGCTATCCCATGCATACCGTGCCGCAGGACATCTGGGACCCGGCCCGGCAGGCGTGGCTGGTGTCCTGGACCGGGCACATCCTGCTGACCGAGCCGGCCCAGCTGTGGCAGTCCCACGCGTTCTTCCCGGAGCGGTACAGCCTGGCGTTCGGCAACAGCCTGCTCGGGTACGCGCCGGCCGGCATGCTCGGCGACGGCCCGTTCGCTGCGGTGCTGCGCTACAACATCATCTTCGTGCTGGCCCACGCGCTGCTGTTCGTCGGCGGCTACGCGCTGGTACGGCAACTCGGCGCCGGTCGCACCGGGGCCTCGGTGGCGGCCGCCGCCTTCGCCTACGCGCCGTGGCGGCTCGCCCAGGAAGGTCACCTCGACATCGTCTCTGCCGGAGGCATCCCGCTGGCCCTGGCGATGCTGGCCCGCGGGCACGGCTGGTCCATCCGGAGCGGCCTGCGCCCCGGGCGCCGCCACGCCGGTTGGGCTGCGATGGGGTGGCTGGTCACCGCGTGGCAGATCAGCCTCGGGTTCTCGCTGGGCCTGCCGTTCGCGTACGTGCTGGCCGGGATCGTGCTGGTGGTGCTGGTCGCGGCGCCGATCCGGCACTGGCGCAAGCCGGCGCAGCGACCCGTGCTGGGGTGGCGCCTGCTGGTGACGGACCTGCTCGGCCTGCTCATCGTGGCCGGCGTCGGCGCCCTGATCGCGCTGCCGTACCTGCGCGCGGCCGACGTGCCCGGCACCGCGGAGATCCGGTTCTTCTCGCCGCCGTTGCAGAGTCTGCTGATCGCGCCGGCGGAGTCGCGGATCTGGGGCGCAGCGCACGCGGTGCCGCGGGCGTCGCTGGCCTGGCCCGCCGAGATGACGCTGCTGCCGGGCTTCGTGCTGTACGCGCTCGCCCTGGTCGGTCTCGTGTTCTCGATCTGGAAATGGTGGCAGCGCCTGCTGCTGCTGCTCGGCCTGGCCGGTGCCACCATCCTCACGCTGGGGACCACGTTCTTCGACGGGCGCTGGACCTACCTGCCCCTGTTCGGGCACCTGCCGCAGTCGTTCGGGGTCCGCATCCCGGGGCGCCTGATGCTGTGGGTGACGCTGCTGCTGGCGATCCTCGCGGCCGGTGCGGTCGCCGAGTTCGTCCGGCGGGCCGAGCACCTGTCGGCGCAACGGATACCGCCGTGGCCCGGGCCGTGGCTGCGGCTGGCCACGTTCGTACCGCTGATGCTGGTCCTGGTGGAGAGCTGGAACGCCACCGCGCATCCGGTGATGCCGGAGCAGCCCGTGGTGATGCGCACGGTGACCGGGCCGATGCTGGTGCTGCCCACCTCCGATCTGCAGGACCGGTCCGTGATGCTGTGGTCGACCTCGCGGTTCCAGCCCATGGCCAACGGCAGCGGAGGCTTCGCGGCCGAGCGGCAGGCCACATTGCGGCAGAACGTGGCGTCGTTCCCGGACGCGGCGAGCGTGCAGTACCTGCGCTCGCTGGGGATCTCCACCGTGCTGCTGGTGCGGTCGCAGGTGGCGGGCACACCGTGGGAACGGGCCGGGGACGTCCCGGTGGACGCGCTCGGCATCCGCCGGGAGGACCTGGACGACGGCGTCGTCTTCCGACTGAACTGAACCGAGCCCCCGGGCGGGCCGGCCGCGGGAACCTAGCCGGCCGTCGCGTCCGCCGTCGGCGCCGGGTCGGCCGCCACCGCCGGTGGCTTCGCGAGGCGCAGCCGGCGCCGCAGCGACGTCACCCACGCCGCGTCCGGGGCGTCGTCCAGCACCCCGCCGTCCGGGTCGTCGGCGTAGGTCTTCCGCACCGGGTCCAGCTGCGGGCGCCAGATCTCCCGGATCACCAGGCCACAGAGCACCGCCACGGTGACCAGCCGGGCCGTGGACGCCAGCACGAACGTGCCCTCCGGGATCACCGGTTTCCCGCCCGCCCCGAGCAGCTCCGCGTAGAACGCGGCGAAGTAACCGATCTCGGCGACGGTCCACGCGATGATCGCACCCCAGCGCGGGCGGGCCAGCACGATCAGCGGGAGCAGCCACAGCACGTACTGCTGGGACCAGACCTTGCTGAAGAGCAGGAACGCGGCGACGACCAGGAACGCCACCTGGGCCAGGCGGGGGCGGCGCGGTGCGAGCAGGCAGAGCGCCCCGATGGCGGCGCACGCCAGGAAGAACAGCGCGTACGAGAGGTAGTTGAGCACCGGGATGTTCTCGCTCAGCCACTGGAACGGGCCGCGGTCGCCGGGCGCGCCGCTGTTCCACTTGCCGTCGACGAACCGCCCGATGTACCAGAACGTGCCCCAGTCGATCGGGCGGGTGGTGTTCAGCTCGAAGAACCGGTTCCAGCTCTCCCGGTACAGCAGGAACACCGGCGCGTTGGCCACCAGCCAGGCGACCAGCGCCGCGCCGAACGCGTACCCGCACTCGCGGAGCCGGCGCGAGCGGAGCCCGAGCACGAGCAGCGGGCCCAGGATGAACAGCGGCCACAGCTTCGCCGCGCCGCCGAGCCCGAGCAGCACGCCGGCCAGTACCGGCCGGCGTCTCACCCAGGCGTAGAGGCCGAACGCGGCCAGCGCGATGGCCAGGAAGTCCCAGTTCACGGTGGCGGTGACGAACATGATGGGGGAGACCGCCATGATCGCGGCGTCCCAGGGGCGGCGGCGGCGCAGCGCGAGGATGACGCCGACCGTGGCGACGGCCAGCGCGGACAGCACCAGCGCGTTGACGTCGTAGAACCACATGCCCTGGTTGATCGACGGGTACCGCTCACCGAGAGCGTGCACCGGCAGCCCGAGCGCGCCCATGAAGTAGCCGGTGACCACCGGGTATTCCACCGGGTGGTCGGCGTACGGCACCTTGCCCTCGTTCAGGCCCTCGGCGTAGTACAGCGCCAGCACGTCGGTGTAACACAGCCGGGTGTACTGGATGTTCTTCTGCCAGTCGCCGTCCATGCAGGGTGACTTCTGCACCCAGTGCAACGCCAGGGTCAGGCAGCACAGCGCCAGGATGATGCGGGTCGCGGTCCAGAACGCACCGGACCGGGCGCCGGGCCGCACCGCGTGCGAGCCGAGCGGGCCGCCGATCGCCTCGGAGAGGCCGCGGACGAAACCGTCCGAGGCGGCCGGGGAATCCTCCTGGTCGGGGCGGGGGTTGTCCGTGTCCGGGGACGACTGGGCACTCATGTCTTGGAATCATGCCGCATCGGACGCGCCGGACAGAGATCGGCGCACGCACCCGGATCGGATGCGTGCGCCGAATCAATCAGTCGTCCTGGTCGGGGGTGTTCTGACCACCACCGGTGCCGGTGCCCCCCGTACCGTCGGTGTTATTGGGTGGGAACCCGGGGAGCGTTTCCTGATCGCCGCCCTGGTTCGGATCGGGAGGCGTGTCGCCCTGGCCGTCGTCCTGATCCCCGTTGCCGTTGCCGTTGCCGGGACCGCCGTTGCCGGGACCGCCGTTGCCGGGACCGCCGTTGCCGGGGCCACCGTTGCCCCCGCCGTTGTTGTTGTTGCCGTTCCCGTCCCCACAGAAGCCGGGGATGTTGCAGACGTCCGGTGGCGTCTCAACCTCCGGCTCCGGCTCGAGGCCGTTGCCCTTCTTGTTCGGGTCGCCGACGTCGACGTTGGGCAGGAACTCCTTCGACTCCATGTTCTTGTGGGCCAGGTCCATGAACATCTTCCAGACCTCGCCCGGCGTGGAACCGCCGTTCATGCCGTCGCCGTTGGCCTGCTTGATCGGCAACAGCTTCATCTGGCCGTTCTTCTGCGCCTTCTCCCGACCGATCCAGACCGCGGCCGCGATCTGCCGGGTGGCGCCGACCATCCAGGCGTCGCCGTTCTCACCGGTCTTGCCGTCCTGGTACTCCCAGGTGCCGGTCTTGGCGATGGCGGGACGGCCACCGTCGAGGTTCTTGCTGTTGGCCCCGGGGACCTTCTGCAGCACGTGATCGATCGCCGCGATGACGTTCTTGTCGAACGCCGTCTTCGGCTTGAGCTTCTCGTTGTGGAACGGCTTGAACTTGCCGGTCTTGTCGTCCCGCTTCTCGACCTTGCGCACGAAGTGGGCCTTGTTGTAGGTGCCGTCGGCGGCCAGCGTTGCCACGCCGTTCGCGTGGTCGAGCACCGTGATCGCGTACTGCCCGATGGCGACTTCCTGGCCGTACTGCCGCAGCTGCTTCTCGCTGGCCTTGCCCAGATCGATCCGCGAACCGATCTTGGTCGGGCTGGCGACGTACTGCACGCCGGCCTTGTGGTACGCCTCGAGCACCTTGTCCGGCCCGAGCATGTCGGCGAGCCAGTAGAACGGGAAGTTGTAGGACTCCACGGTGGCCTTGTCGAGTTCACACCGTCGCTCGTCACACGCGAAACTGGTCCGGCCCGAGTTGTTGATCTTCTCGCCGTTGGCCTTCAGCTTCTTGGCGTCCCAGGTCGTGTTGAAGCCGTACCCGGCGCTCACACCGGCGAGCAGGGTGTAGATCTTGGCCGACGAGCCGGGCGGCCGGCCGCCGCCCATGAACGAGCCGCTCTTGGTGTAGTTCGGGCCGGCGTAGTCCCAGCCCACCCCGTCGCCCTCGGGACCGCCGTAGTAGGCCAGCACCCGGCCGTTCTCCGGGTCGACCGCGACCAGCGCGGACTTGTAGGTGCTGGACAGCTTGCTCAGCGGCGACTCTTTGCTGGTCCGGGCGGCCGCCGTCTCGGCCGCCTTCTGCACGTCGGCGTCGATCGTGGTGGTGATCTTGAGGCCGCCCTTGTTGAGCTCCTCCTGCTTGATCCCCATCGCCAGCAGTTCCTGCTTGACGTACTTCACGATCTTGCCGGTGGGCTTGTCGTTGCCGCAGGTGGTGCGGCAGGCCGACGGGTTGAATTCCCGGACCTTCGGGTACGTCGTGGGCTTGGTCGCCTCGGTCAGCCAGCCCTTCTCGATCATGTTGCTGAGCGTGTAGCCCCAGCGCTGCTTCGCCGCCTCGAGGTCGTTCTGCGGGTCGTACCCCTTGGTGGTGTTGCTCGGCTCCGGCTGCCGGATGACCGACGCGAGCACGGCGGCCTCGGCGGCGGTGACCGCGCCCTTCTGACCGGGCTGGACCGTCGCCGACCGGTTGGTGCCGAAGTACGCCTTCACCGCGGCCTCGATGCCGTACGCACCCCGGCCGAAGTACACCGAGTTCAGGTAGCGCCCGAGGATCTCCGGCTTCTCGTACTTGTCTTCCATCTTCCGCGCGATGACCGCCTCGCGGAGCTTGCGGTTGTAGCTGATCTCCTTCAGTTCCGCGGCGTGGCGCGCGTACTGCTGGGTGATCGTCGAGGCGCCCTGCTTGCTGCCGCCGGTGAAGTTGTTCCACGCGGCGCGGGCGATGCCCTTCATGTCGATGCCGTTGTGGTCGTAGAAGTTCTTGTCCTCGGCGGCGATCACCGCCTGGCCGATGATCGGGTTGATGCTCTGGTACGGCACCACCGACCGGTTCTGCTCGCCGAGCGTCGCGATCGTCTTCTTGCCGTCGCTCGCCACCAGCTGGGTGACCTGACCCTCGGCGGTCGGCTCGTTGAACTCCACGCCGTCGAAGAACCAGGTGCCGGCGACCACGCCGGCGCCGAGCAGGATGACCACGACCGCGGCCATGGCGGTGAGGATGTTCGCCCGGCGACGCCGCTTGGCCGCCTTCGACTTGTCCTTCCCGCCGCCACCGGCCGGCGAGACCGGCGTCGGGTCGCCCAGTTCGTCGTAGGAGGGCGTGGGACGGACGGACGCCCGGGCCACGGCCGCGCGGCCACCGTGCGTACCGGTGCCCTCACCGACCGAGGCGCGGCCACCGACGCGCGCGGCACCCACCGAGGCGGCACCGACGGAGGCCCGTCCCGCGGAGGCCGAGCCGACCGACGCGCGCCCGCCGGAGCCCACCGAGGCCGAGCCGACCGACGCGGCGCCGCGCGGAGCGGAGCCGCCGCCCGACCGGCGGTAGGCGTCGGGTGCAGGGCGGCCCTCGGCGGCATAGCGGGGGCCGGACTGGTCGTCGTCAGGCGTGGAAGCAGCGGACGGCCCGGGCACTCGGGCCCGGGCGCGTGCAGACTGCGGATCGCCGTACGAGTTCATTCGGTCACACCTACCGGTCGCGGTGGCACGTCAGGGACGCCCTGGAGGGGCCTCCCTGGACTGCGCCACGAGCGGACGTTGTGGGCTGCACTACCGCAGCCGCCCTGTCGGATGTCAAGAATGACCGATTGCGGTGCTGGATGCCCGTATCGGTCGGGGTCGTGTCCACGTTAGCGACGGTGGGCACGGTCATCGACGGCCCTCCCATCGTTGTGACGACCCGGTCTCGCGGTGGCGGCCGGAGGAGGACGAGGCCATGGCTTCGTCCCGGATCAGTTCGTCGGTGGTCAGGGCGTCCCGTCCGAGCAGGTACTGCTCGGTCAGGTGGTTCCACGCGCACGAGGGGCACACCTCGACGACGAACACCTGGAACTCACGCAGCGTCATGGCCAGGACGGTCAGCTCCGCGAGCTTGCGAGCCTGTCCGGCCGACTGCTTCAGTTCGTCGCCATAGATGTAGTGCACCAGCGTGAGATTGTCCCGGCGGCAGATCGGACACCGCTCGTCGGTCGGCTCGCCGTGGAACCTTGCTGCGTTTTTCAAGTATGGAGACGCATCACAGACCTCGAGGGTCCCGACCCGCCCGTTGCGCACGTCACGCAGCACTGCTCGCTTCTGAAGCGAGTAGTCGACGATCTGCCGCTGGGTACGCACGACGAAGAGAGTACGCGGTCCCCACGGCTACGGCGACAGTCATCACTCAGCGTGGCGCGGCGAGTGCACAACCATGATGGTCTTGCGGTCTGTCCGCCTCCAATCTACGGTTGCGATGTATCGGGCCGATACATCGGGCCGCAACCGGAGGAGGGCGAATGCTGGAACTCGCCATCCTCGGCCTCCTGCAGGAGGCCCCGATGCACGGGTACGAGCTCCGCAAGGAACTCGCCACCAAGCTCGGCACGATCCGCGCCGCGATCAGCTACGGGACGCTGTACCCCACGCTCAAGCGGCTGCAGACGGCCGGCTGGATCGGCACCGCCGATACCGCCGACAGCGACACCATCCCGCCGCTGACGAGCAAGCGGGGTCGCGTTGTCTACAAGATCACAGCGGAAGGCAAGGAACGTTTCGCGGAACTGCTGGCCCAGGTCGGCCCCGAGACGTACGACGACGCCGGCTTCGGCGTGCACTTCGCCTTCTTCTCCCGGACCGACCGGGCCACGCGACTGCGGATCCTCGAGGGCCGCCGCCGCCGCATCGAAGAGCGTCGGGAGGGCCTGCGTGAAGTACTCGCCCGGGCCTCGGACCGGCTCGACGCGTACACCCTCGAGCTGCAGCGCCACGGACTCGACGCCTGCGAGCGCGAAGTCCGCTGGCTGGAGGAGCTCATCACCAACGAGCGTTCCGGCCGCCCCCCGGCGGCATCAGCCGGGGAGACACCCCCAGAACCCCCGCGTCCGCACCAGGACCGGCCGTGATGAACAAGGAGGCAAACGCGATGGGCTCCGTCCGCGTCGCCATCGTCGGTGTAGGTAACTGCGCCTCGTCCCTCGTGCAGGGCGTCGAGTATTACCGCAACGCCGACCCCAACGACCGCGTCCCGGGTCTCATGCACGTCACCTTCGGCGACTACCACGTCAGTGACGTGACGTTCGTCGCGGCGTTCGATGTGGACGCCAAGAAGGTCGGCATGGACCTGTCCGAAGCGATCGTCGCCAGCGAGAACAACACGATCACGCTCTGCGACGTGCCGCCGACCGGCGTGAGCGTCCAGCGTGGACCGACGTTCGACGGCCTCGGCACGTACTACCGGGAGATCATCGAGGAGTCCGGCGCCGAGCCGGTCGACGTGGTGCAGGCGCTGCGCGACGCCCAGGTCGACGTCGTGGTGTCGTACCTGCCGGTGGGTTCCGAGCAGGCCGACAAGTTCTACGCCCAGGCCGCGATCGACGCCGGCTGCGCGTTCGTGAACGCCCTGCCGGTCTTCATCGCCTCCGACCCGGTGTGGGCGAAGAAGTTCTCCGACGCCGGCCTGCCGATCGTCGGCGACGACATCAAGAGCCAGGTCGGCGCCACCATCGTGCACCGCGCACTGGCCAAGCTGTTCGAAGACCGCGGCGTCGAGCTGCTGCGCACCTACCAGCTCAACTTCGGCGGCAACATGGACTTCATGAACATGCTGGAGCGCAACCGCCTGGTCTCCAAGAAGATCTCCAAGACCCAGTCGGTGACCAGCCAGATCCCGCACGAGATGGTGAAGAGCGACGTCCACATCGGCCCGTCCGACCACGTGCCGTGGCTGGACGACCGCAAGTGGGCGTACATCCGCCTGGAGGGCCGCAGCTTCGGCGACACCCCGCTGATGGCCGAACTCAAGCTCGAGGTCTGGGACTCCCCGAACTCGGCCGGCGTGATCATCGACGCCGTCCGGGCCGCGAAGATCGCCAAGGACCGCGGCGTCGGCGGCCCGATCCTGTCGGCCAGCTCCTACTTCATGAAGTCCCCGCCGGTGCAGTACAACGACCACGACGCCAAAGAGGCGGTCGAGGCCTTCATCCGGGGCGAGGTCGAGAGCTAGGCTCACGTCGTGACGCACTCGTTGGGTCGGACCGCTCGCGGTCCGGCCCTTCGTTTCGTTACGGCCCTCCCTTACGCCGCGGCCCGTAGTGGCTTGCCGGCCCGCCGTCGCGATCCGGCCCGCCGTCGCGATCCGGTCCGCCGTCGCGATCCGGTCCGTCGTCGCGGTCCGGTCCGACGTGGCCTGCCGGCCGCGAGCTTCGTCATTCTCGCGCTGGCCGGCGCGACGGCCGGATGTGCCCGCCCAGGCAACACCCCAGCCGGTACGCCGGAGACATCGGTCACCATCGTCGCCTCGGCAGCACCGGCGGCACCGGGCCAAGCCACGCTCCGCGCCGGGATGATCCGGCCGGCCGGCTCGACGTGCGGCACCGTTCCGCCGGTGGCCCGCCCGCCAGTCTCGACCCGCCAGAGGGGCCAAACCCGCCCGGGCACCGGCGCGGACCCGGCCACCACAACCGGCCCCACCACCACAACCGGCCCAGCCACCGCAACCGGCCCAGCCACAACCGGCCCAGCCACCGCAACCGGCCCAGCCACTCCCGGCCCAGCCACCGCCCCCGGCCCGGCCGTCCGGCCGAACCCGCCGACCCACACGGAACCGGCCGCCGAGCGCGCCCGGCGCGCGCTGGAGGCGCAACGCTCAGCGATACCCCAGCGCGGCAACGTGCCACCGGGCGCCGCGGCCCGGGCCGCCGACTGCATCACCATGCTGCGCCAGGAGCTGTCCCTGCGCCGCGCCGCCCACCGCACGCTCACGCCCGAGCACGTCCGGGCAGCCCTCACCGCGGCGCGCCTAAAGAACGCAGTCGTCCACCCAGACCTGCGCTTCGCCGCCTCCACCGGCGCCGCCTCCACCGGCGACGTCCCGACTGGCGACGTCCCGACTGGCGACGTCCCGACTGGCGCGGCCTCCACCGGCGCCGCCTGCATCGTCGGCACCGCCCGCTCCGACCCCCCGGAGATCGCGATCGCCCCACCCGGCCCCGGCGGCGAATGCACACCATGACCCCGCCGACCGGTCAGCCGGCCGGCCACCGCACCACCCCGACCGCCAGACGACCGACCCGAAACGCCAACCCACTCCCGCACAAGACCTGATCCGACGTCACCCCCAGGCCTGCTCCAACGCGACCCGCGCCTCCAGCTCCAGCAGCCGTCGTTTCCGGTCGATCCCGCCGCCGAAGCCGACCATCTTGCCGCCCGCGCCGACCACCCGGTGGCAGGGCACGAGCACCGGCACCGGATTGCGGTTGCAGGCCGTGCCGACCGCCCGCGCCGCTCCCGGATCGCCGAGCGCGGCGGCGATCGCGCCGTACGTCTGCATCTCGCCGTAGGGAATCTTGGCGATCTCACCCCAGACGGCCCGTTCGAACGCCGAGCCGCCGCGCAGTTCCACCGGGACGGTGAAGGAGGTCAGCGCGCCACCGAAATAGGCGGCCAGCTCGTCGGCCACGCGATGTCGCGCCGGGGTGCCGGCGGTGGCGGCGCCGAAGCGCACGCCGACCACCGTCTCACCGTCGAGCGTGACGCCGAGCGGGCCGATCGGAGAGTCCACCACCAGAGGCACCCATCAATTGTGCCCGCCCGGTATGACAGAACCCGGCACGACAGAACCCCGGATACACCGGAGATCAGATGTGGCCGCGCTCGCGGGCCCACCGCATCAGCTCGGCCTCGGCGTCGTCCCGGGACAGCGGTCCCCGGTCCAGCCGCAACTCCTTGAGATGCCGCCAGGCCTGGCCGACGATCGGTCCCGGCGGTACCCCGAGCAGCTCCATGATCGCGTTGCCGTCCAGGTCCGGCCGTACCCGTGCCAGGTCCTCCTCGGCGGCCAGCCGGGCGATCCGCTCCTCCAGCGCGTCGTAGTCCGCGGAGAGCGCGGCGGCCTTGCGCCGGTTGCGGGTGGTGCAGTCGGAGCGGGTCAGCTTGTGCAGCCGGGGGAGGAGCGGGCCGGCGTCGGTGACGTAGCGGCGCACCGCCGAGTCGGTCCACTCGCCGCGGCCGTAGCCGTAGAAGCGCAGGTGCAGCGCGACCAGCTCGACCACGTCGGCGATGACGTCCTTGGGGTACTTCATCGCCTTCATCCGCTGCTTGGTCAGCCGCGCGCCGACCACCTCGTGGTGGTGGAAGCTGACCCGGCCGTCGCGCCCGACCGCCTTGGTGGCCGGCTTGCCGATGTCGTGCATCAGCGCCGCCATGCGCAGGACGAAGTCGGGGCCGTCGCCGCCCTCCAGCCGGACCGCGTTGGCGACCACGATCAGCGTGTGTTCGTACACGTCCTTGTGCTGGGCGTGCTCGTCGATCTCGAGCTTCAGGCCGGACAGTTCGGGCAGGAACCGGTCGGCGAGCCCGGTGTCGACCAGCAGCCGCAGGCCGGTGACCGGGTCGGCGCCGCTGAGCAGCTTGGTGAACTCGTCGCGGATGCGTTCCGCGGTGATCCGGTCCAGATCGGCCGCCATGGACGTCATGACCGAAATGACCGAGTCGTCCACAGTGAACCGGAGCTTTGCGGCGAACCGGGCGGCGCGCAGCATCCGAAGTGGATCATCGGAGAACGACGAGGCCGGCGTGTCCGGCGTGCGGATCACCTGGGCGGCCAGGTCGGTGAGCCCACCGTACGGATCGGTGAACTGATGCCCGGGCAGCGACACCGCCATCGCGTTGATGGTGAAGTCCCGGCGGCGCAGGTCGTCCAGCAGGCTGGTGCCGTACTCGACGGTCGGGTTCCGGCTGACCCCGTCGTACGCCTCGGCGCGGTACGTGGTGATCTCCAGCCGGAGACCGTTCTTCTGCAGCCCGATGGTCCCGAAGTCGCGTCCGGTCTCCCAGATCGCGTCGGCCCAGCCGCGGACCAGCTCCAGCGTCCGGTCCGGGTGGGCATCGGTGCAGAAGTCCAGATCGTCGCCGAGCCGGCCGAGCAACGCGTCGCGGACCGAGCCGCCGACCAGATGCAGCTCGTGGCCGGCGGCGGCGAAGCGCCGGCCCAGCTCGTCGGCGACGGGCGAGACCCGCAGCAGCTCGGCAACGGCGTTGCGCTGGGCGGAGGAGAGGGCGGCGGCAGGCGAAGACATGGGACGACCAGCTTATCGAGTGTTTGTTCGGCCCCTGAGTGGTGGGTGGGGCGGGCGCAGCGGGCAGGATGGATGCCGTGCGAGTTTCCGAGGCGCTGCACCGGGTCAGCGGGGACCCCGTGTTCTGGACCGGCGAGGGAATACCGGACGGCGCCCCGGACGACCGTCGCGAGCTGCGCATCCCGCTCCCCGTGGCGGGCGGCTACGGCCTGGTGCTCGACCTCGACCTGCAGACCGGCGAGCGGACCCTGGGCCTGCGCGAGCCGGCGACCAGCGAACCGGTGCAGCTGGGCTGGTCCGCGCCGGGCCGCCCGCACCCGGCCGCGCTGCGCTGGTGGGAGCTGGACCTGTGCGCCCGGGTGATCGCGCTGGAGGATCCGACGCTGCCGCATCCCGGTCTGGTGGTGGCGCTGCTCGCCCCGTTCGCACCGGTGACGCCGGACGACGACGTGTCCGCGGTGGCCGCGGTCCGGGAGGCGGCCTACCGGTCGCTGCGCCGCGAGGTGCCGCCGCCGGTGGATGCCGGCCCGGAGCAGACCCCGCTGCCGCTGTTCGCGGATCCCCGCTGGTGGCCCCGCCCGCCGGAGGAGTCACCGCAGGTGCTGGACGAGGCCGCGATCGCGGCCCTGACCGTCCCGGCCCCGGTGGTCCTCGAGGTCCGCGGCGGCTCCCGCTTCCCGCGGGAAGGGCTGGACCATCTGGTACGCCGGGCCGCCGCCCGCCTGTCTCGCCTGGCCGAGGAGCGCTGGTACCCCGGCACCCGCCCGTTGGCGGCGCAGATCGCGGCGACCGGTGACCTGCGACCGCTGCCCGAGTTGCTCGGCGCGCTGACCGAGGCCGGTTGCGACCACCCGACCGTGCTCGACGCGCTCAGCGAGCCGATCGTGGCCATCGAGGCCTGCTGGATGGTGGAGACGCTGGCCGGCGCGGAACCGGGCACCCTCCTGCGCCATCACGTATGAGCTGTCCCTCTATCGTGGTGGCCAGCGGACGACCCGAGGGGAGAGCGCGTGACCGGCGGCCTGTACCGCAGTGCGCACGCCGCGCGTGACGGTGATCCGCCTGCGGCGGACGATGCGGTGCTGATCTCGACGGACACCGCGGTGTCCGGCGCGGCCGCCGCCGAGGACCAGGCGCTGCCGCCGGAGGAGCCGGGTCGCAGCACCACCGGGCAGAGCGCGATCATGGCGGCCGGCAGCCTGGTCAGCCGGATCGTCGGCTTCGTCCGCAACGCGCTGATCGGCATGACCCTCGGCGCGGGCATCGGCGACGCCTACGCCAGCGCCCTGTTCCTGCCGAACCAGATCTACGAACTGCTGCTCGGCGGCATCCTCTCCAGCGTGCTGATCCCGCTGCTGGTGCGGCGGCGCAAGGCGTCGACGGACAACGGCCGGGAGTACGCCCAGAAGCTGTTGACCTTCGCGGTGTCCTGCCTCGGCATCGCGGCTCTGCTGGTGGTGGTGGCCGCGCCGGTGCTCACCGCGATCCAGTCCGGCTCCGGCACCGACCAGGACTACCGCAAGCTGATCACCGGCTTCGCGTACCTGATGCTGCCGATCATCTTTTTCACCGGCGTCTCCGCGCTGATCGGCGCGGTGCTGAACGTGAACGGCCACTTCGCCGCGCCGATGTGGGCGCCGATCCTGAACAACATCGTGGTGATCGCCGCCTGCTGCACGTTCATCGGCGTCTTCGGCACCGCCAAGGGCCTGTCGCCGGCCGACATGACGCCCGGCCGGATCGCGCTGATCGGCGGCGGCACGCTGCTCGGCATGGTGGTCCAGACCGCCGGCCTGCTGCCCGCGCTGCGCCGGGTGGGCTTCGCCTGGAAGTGGCGCTGGGACCCGCGCGGGCTCGGGCTGGGCGAGATCGGCCGGCTGGCCGGCTGGATGCTCTGCTTCGTCGTGGTCCAGCAGCTCGCCGTGTTCGTGGTGGTGAACCTGCTGAACCGGGTCTCCGGCGGCGACAACGCCGGCGTGCTCGCGTTCAACAACGTCACCCTGCTGATGATGATGGCGCACGGCATCATCGGCGTGTCGGTGATGACCGCGCTGCTGCCGAAGATGAGCGCGGCCGCCGCCGACGGCCGGCTGGCCGACGTCAGCGCCGACCTGAGCCGCGGCATCCGGCTCACCGCGACCGCGCTGGCGCCGATCGCGGTGGTCTACGGCGTGCTCGCCAAGCCGGTGGCGGTCACCTTGTTCCAGGGCGGTGCCTACTCCGCCGAGCTGGCCCACGCCACCGGCGGGGTGCTGCTGGTCGCGGCGTTCGGCCTGCTGCCGCTGTCGATCAGCTACCTGTGCACCTATGCCTTCTACTCCCTGCAGGGCACCAAGACGGTGGCACTGATCAACCTGCCGGTGACCGCCGTCCGGATCACCGCGTACCTGGTGCTGTTCCAGGTGCTCGCGGAGTCCTCGGTGGCCGCCGGGATGACCGCCGGGAACGCGCTGTCGTACACGCTCTCCGCGCTGATCTCGCTCGCCGTGCTCCGCCGGCGGATCGGCCGGCTGAACCTGGGCTCGGTGCTGGCCGCGCTCGCCAAGGTGCTCGCCGCCGCGGCGGTGGCGGCCGCGCTCGGGCTGCTGGTGGTGCGGCTGCTGCCCGGCGGCGGCGAGCCGGAGCGACCGGAGGCGCTGCTGCAACTGGCGGTCGGCGGACTGGTGATCATGGTGAGTTACCTCGCCGCGGCGATCGTGCTCCGGGTCCGCGAAGTCCACCAGGTGATCGGAATGATCCGGCGCAAGCTGGGCCGCTGAGCCCTGTGGACACCGGGGGTATGACGGCGCTGATCAGGCAAATCTGGCGCGCCGAACGGACGAAAAGTGCTCGCGTGTCGGCTTTCGGAGTCAGCCGCGCCAGGGGGATGACCTGTGGGACGGTGGCACCGGGCGGGTAAGGTCGCTCTGGACACGTGTGCACCACCGAGGGAGGACGGGTGACCCAGGTCGGCGAAGGCCAGGAGACCACGGCCGATGAGGCCGGGCCGGTCACGACCTTCGGTGCACCCACCGTCGGTGAAATCCTGGCCGAGCGTTATCAGATCGAGGAACACGTCAACAACGACAGTGCCGGCCGGCAGGTCTGGCGCGGTGTCGACGTCGTTCTCCGGCGCCCGGTGGCCGTCGTGCTGCGGCACCCCGGCGGCGACTCGGCCACCGAGATGCTGCAGGCCGCGGTGGCCGCCAGCCGGGTGATCCACTCCAATCTGGTCGGCGTCTACGACGCGATCGACGAGGGCGAGCGGGCGTACGTCGTCCGCGAGTGGGTGGACGGCGAGGCACTGCGCGAGCTGGTGTCCCAGGAGGGCCCGCTGGACCCGGCCCGGGCCACCGCGATCGCCCACTCCATCGCGGACGCGCTGGCCGCCGTGCACGCCACCGGCATGGTGCACGGCAACGTGCACCCCGGCACCACGCTGATCGGTGACGACGGCCGGGTGGTGCTGGCCGACGCGCGGGCCGACTCGGCGGACAGCATCGAGACCGACGTGCGCGCGGTCGGCGGCATTCTGTATTACGCCCTGACCGGGCGCTGGCCGCACAACGAGGTCCGCCCGTCCTCGCTGCCGGACGCCAACCGCGACGCCACCGGCAGCATCGCCGCACCCCGGCAGATCCGCGCCGGCGTCCCGGCGTACCTCGACGACCTGACGATGGACCTGCTGGACAAGCGGGTCGCCGCCCCGGCGGCCGATGCACTCGCCGCCGAGCTGGCCCGGCTGGACGCCCCCGAGGACGAGTACGAGGACGTCGGCCCGCTGCGGTTCGCGCAGGGCACGTCCACCGAGCCGGTGCGCAGCACTCGCAAGATCGCCATCGGCGTCGGCGCCCTCGCCGTCATCGCGGTCATCGGCCTGATCTTCGGCATCCAGGCGATCAGCGACTCCGGCCAGCCCGGTCCGCAGCGGACCACCCAGGCCGGCACCTCGGCCGACGGCGTGCCGGCCGGCGATCCCAATGCCAGCGGCGCGCCCGAGGCACCGGCACCGCAGAAGATCAAGCTCACCGAGGACATGGTGCGCCTGGTCGACCCGCCGCCCGGCGACCGCAAGGACGCCGCCGAGGCGAAGCTCACGGTTGACGACGACAAGGACACCGGGTGGGACACCCAGGGGTTCAACCAGTCGAACTTCGGCAACCTGAAGGACGGCATGGGCATCCTGATCAACCTGGGCACCCCGCGGAACATCAGCGATGTCCGGGTCGAGACGTCCACCCCGGGCGTGGCCATGGAGATCCGGTCCGGGACCAGCGACCCGGGCAACAGCGGCACCGGCGACGCCAAGATCATGAAGGACTACAAGCGGCTGGGCGAGGCCGAGGGCAAGACCACCGGGACGAAGGAAGTCTTCTCGGTCTTCGAGCCCGACCAGAAATACCAGTACCTCCTGGTGTTCCTCACCGACCTGCCGCAGGAAGAGAACGGCAGCCGCTTCCGGGCCACGGTCACCAACATCGAGGTGTACGGCTCCTGAGCCGGTGCCCCCCGCCGCCCGCCGTCTGGACTAGATTGCTGGCGTGACTTCCGGCGACGCCCACGACGGCAGGACCGGCGCCGACCGGGACGCGCCGGACGACGCCGAGCTGCTGCGCGCCCACGTCGACGGCGATCCAGACGCGTTCGCCGAACTGGTGCGCCGGCACCGCGACCGGCTCTGGGCGGTGGCCCTGCGCACCATGGGCGACCGCGAGGAGGCCGCCGACGCGGTGCAGGACGCGCTGCTGTCGGCGCACCGGGCAGCCGCCCGCTTCCGGGGCGACTCCCTGGTCACCACCTGGCTGCACCGCATCGTGGTGAACGCCTGCCTGGACCGGATCCGCCGCCGCCAGGCCCACCCGACCGTGCCGCTGCCCGACGGCGGCCACCACGGGGACGGCCCGCCCACCGGCCCGGAACCGGCCGCACCGGTCCAGGACCACGACACCGCCCTGGTGGTGCGGGCCGCGCTGGCCGAGCTCCCGGCCGACCAGCGGGCCGCGCTGGTGCTGGTCGACGTGCAGGGCTACCCGGTGGCCGAGGCCGCCGAGATTCTCGGGGTCGCCGAAGGCACGATCAAGAGCCGGTGCGCCCGGGGACGGGCCCGGATGGCGCTGGCGCTCGGACACCTGCGGCGGGGAGACGACGGTCACCTCACCACCGGGAACCGCACGGCCGCCGGGACCGTCCCATCGAGGTCGGGCACGCCTGCGACCCGAGAGCCGACGCGGGAGGGGAGGGAACGTTGATGATCTCGGACGACTTCAGCGGGATCGACATCGACCTGCTGGCCGACTACGTCGGCGGGGCCCTCGACGGCGACGACGCGGACCGGGTGGCCCGGCTGGTGGCGGACGACCCGGCGTGGCGCGAGGCGTACCGGATGCTGGTGCCGGGCATGACGGCGGCCGCGACCGACCTCCGTGACCTCGGGTCCGCCCCGGAGCCGATGCCGGCCGACGTGGTGGCCCGGCTGGACGCGGCGCTGCGTTCCCCGGCGACGCTGAGTTCACCGATCGCCGAGCCGGACACGATCCCTCCGGCGCTGATGGCCTCCGCCGAGCCGCACCTGATCCCGGTCCGTGGCGAGACGCACCCGACGGCCGGAAGCGGCGAGCCGCACCTGACCCCGGTCCGTGGTGAGCCGTCCCCGGTTGCCGTACCCGGAGGCACCGTGCACCGCGGGCGCCCGCGGCGTTCCCCGGCCCGGCGGCGGCTGCGCTGGGCCGCACCGATCGCGGCCGCGGCCGGCGTGCTGGCCTTCGCCGGCGTCGGCGTCGACTACCTCGCCGACCGGCCGGGTTCGAACGCGGAAACGTCCGCCGGCGGCAGCGCGGACCTCGGCGCGCCGATGATCGCCGCCGAGGCGGCCGGGCTGGTCTCCGGCCTGACCGACGAGAACATCCGGGCGAGCGGTGCCGACTACGGCGCGACGGCGCTCTCCGCGCCGGCACCGGCACCGGCGGGCGGGACGATGGCCCAGCCGGACGCGTCCGACGATCTCCGCAAGCGCACCTCGGAGAAGCCGGAGTCGCGGAACGCGATGGCACCGGATCCGGGCTTTCCCGAGCTGCAGCGGCTCCGTTCCCGGGACGCGTTGCTCGCCTGCCTCGAGGCGATCGCCTCCGAACAGGGCAGCGGCCCGATCGTGGTCCAGCTCGTCGACTACGCCCGCTACCAGGGCCGGCCGGCCGTGGTCGTGCAGTTCTCCGCCGGCGGGGCCAACTGGTCCTGGGCGAGCGGTGCGGCGTGCGGCACAGTCGGCGCCGGAGCGGACCGGCTGGGCCGGGTAAGGGTAGGCTGAGCGGCACCCCGCCTCCTCCGCCGTGACCCCGGCCACGGTGCGGTGACATGCGGGAATGGCGCGTTCCCATCCTGACGTTCTAGGGTGCGGAACCACCGGCGTGTCCGTACGAAGAATCTGAGGAGTCGGCAGTGGACGAGGTCCGAAACCTGATCATCATCGGCTCGGGACCGTCCGGCTACACCGCGGCGTTGTACGCCGCCCGGGCCAACCTCAAGCCGCTCGTCATCGAGGGCGTGCAGTCCGGCGGCGCCCTGATGACCACCACCGAGGTGGAGAACTTCCCGGGTCACCCCGACGGCATCATGGGTCCCGAACTCATGGACAACATGCGCAAGCAGGCCGAGCGGTTCGGTGCCGAGTTCATCACCGACGACGTCACCCGGGTCGAGCTGGGCGAGCGGCCCACCGAGCCGGGCGCCGAGGGCCTCAAGACGGTGTACGTCGGCGAGACCGAGTACTTCGCCCGCGCCGTCATCCTCTCCACCGGTTCCGCCTGGCGTCCGCTCGGCGTGCCCGGCGAGCAGGAACTCCTCGGCCACGGGGTGTCGTCCTGTGCCACCTGTGACGGATTCTTCTTCCGCAACCAGCACATCATCGTGGTGGGCGGCGGCGACTCCGCGATGGAGGAGGCCACCTTCCTCACCCGCTTCGCCGAGTCGGTGACGATCGTGCACCGGCGCGAGGTGTTCCGGGCCAGCAAGGTCATGCAGAAGCGGGCGCTGGACAACCCGAAGATCAAGGTCGAGTGGAACTCCGCGGTCGAGGAGATCCTCGGCGACGACGGCAAGGTGGTCGGCGCCCGGGTCCGCAATCTGCAGACCGGCGAGACCAAGGTGCTCGACGTCACCGGCGTCTTCATCGCGATCGGCCACGACCCGCGCAGCGAGCTGTTCAAGGGTCAGATCGACATGAACGACGAGGGGTACGTCCAGGTCGACCACCCCAGCACCCGGACCAACATCCCGGGTGTGTTCGCGGCCGGCGACCTCGTCGACCACACGTACCGTCAGGCCATCACGGCCGCCGGCACCGGCTGCGCCGCGGCGCTGGACGCCGAGCGCTTCATCGCCTCGTTCGTAGAGCTGTAGACCAGGAGGATCCAAAGTGGGAGCAACCAAGGCGGTCACCGACGCCACCTTCGTCACCGACGTACTGCAGTCCGACAAGCCGGTACTGGTGGACTTCTGGGCGGAGTGGTGCGCACCGTGCCGCAAGGTCGAGCCCCTGCTTGCGGAGATCGCCAACGAGATGGGCGACAAGGTCCAGATCGTCAAGGTCAACATCGACGAGAACCCGGAGACCGCCCGCGCGTACCGGGTGATGTCGGTGCCGACGCTGACCATGTTCAAGGGCGGCCAGGCGGTCAACTCGGTGGCCGGTGCCAAGCCCAAGGGCGCACTGATCAACTTGATCGAATCGGCACTCTGACCGAAGCTTCTCGACACGCCCCGCGTCCGGGTGGACGCGGGGCGTCGCTCGTTCCGGCCGCGGGGTGACGCGACGCACGAGCCACCCATCGATGCCCGGCCGCGGGCGGCTCCGGGGAGTACGCTCCGGAGGTCGCCCTTCCCCCGCCTATCAAGGGAGTCCTGCGTGCGTGCGATCCGACGTGGAGAGACCGGACCGGCCGTCAAGGAGATCCGATCAATCCTGGTGTCGCTCGATCTGCTCTCGTCGGCGGAGGGCGATTTCGACGCCGAGACCGAAAACGCGGTACGCGCGTTCCAGCAGAGCCGCGGCATCGGCATCGACGGCCTGGTGGGCGACGAGACCTGGCAGGCGCTGGACGGCGCCCGGTGGCGGCTCGGCGCCCGCACGCTGTTCCACTCCATCCCGTCCGCCCTGGTCGGCGAGGACGTGCGGGCCCTGCAGGAGCGGATGCTGGAGATGGGATTCGACACCGGCCGCGCGGACGGCATCTACGGCGCCCGCACCGCCCGCGCGGTGGCGCAGTTCCAGCGCGAGGTGGGCCTGTCGCCGGACGGTTCCTGCGGCCCGCAGACCATGAAGGCGCTGCGCCGGCTGGGCCGCAAGGTGGTCGGCGGGCGGCCGCAGTGGCTGCGCGAGGCCGAGGCGTTCCGCCAGTCCGGCCCCAACCTGGTCGGCAAGAACATCGTCATCGACCCGGGCCACGGCGGCCCGGACGACCTCGGCGTGGTGGTGCCGGACGGCCCGCTGCGGTGGACCGAGGCGGACCTCGTCTTCGACATGGCCGCCCGGCTGGAAGGCCGCCTGGCCGCGGCCGGCATGCGGGTGCACCTGACCCGGGGCCCGTCCCCGGCCCGGGCGATGAGCGGCGCCGAGCGTGCCGCGCTGGCCAACAGCCTCAACGCCGACCTGCTCATCTCGCTGCACCTGGACGGTCAGGAGAACGAGGCGGCCGAGGGCGTGGCGACCTACCACTACGGCACCGGCAGTGGGCTCACCTCGACCGTGGGGGAGCGGCTGGCCAACCTGGTGCAGCGCGAGATCGTGGTCCGCACCGGCATGGGTGACTGCCGGGCCCACGCGAAGACCTGGGAACTGCTCCGCCTGACCCGGATGCCCGCGGTACGGGTGGACCTCGGCTACCTCACCTCGCCGGCCGACCGGGACCGGCTCGTCAACCCGCAGATGCGCGAGCAGATCGTGGAGGCCATCCTGGCCGCCGTCCAGCGGATGTACTTCCCGGTGGAACACGACGTGCCGACCGGCTCGATCGACGTCCGCCAGCTGCGTCTCGTGCTGGCCCAGGGGTCCTGACTCAGGACGGCCCGGAACGGGTCGCGGTCGCCGGGCGCACCGGGCGCAGCAGTGTGTCCGGGCTCATCGAGCCGAGCAGCTTCTCCAGCGCGTACTCGACGTCGGACTTCCAGGACAGCGCGGTCCGCAGTTCCAGCCGCAGCCGCGGGTAGCGCGGGTGCGGGCGTACCGTCTTGAAGCCCACCGACAGGAAGAAGTCGACCGGCGCGACGCAGCCGTCCTGCGCCTCGTCCGCCTCGCCGAACTTCGCGTCACCGAACGCCTCGATCGCCTTCACGCCCCGCTTGGTGAGATCCCGCGCGACGCCCTGCACCAGCATCCGGCCCAGCCCGCCACCGGCGAACGCGGCCACCACGTGCGCGGTCATCAGCAGCGCGGCGTCGGCCGACACCGGGCTGGTCGGGAACGCCATGGATCGCGGCACGTAGGCCGGCGGCGCGTACATCACGAAGCCGGCGGGCATGCCGTCGACATACGCCAGCTTGCCGCACGAGCCCCACTCCAGCAGCGTCTGCGACACCCACGCCTCCTTCTCGAGGCCGGTGTCACCGGCGGCGCAGGCGCGGTCCGCGCTGACCGGATCCAGCTCCCAGAAGACGCACTGGCGGCAGGGCCGGGGCAGATCTTCCAGCGTGTCGAGGGTCAGGTTGACCAGGCGACGCGACATCGGCGAACCCCATCGTCAGCGACTTTGTGCTGCGGACACGAAGCACGGTCCTATTCACGTGCCGTCCGCGCCCCCGGACGGATCCTACGCCGCTTATTCCTTGAACGGGAGATTTATCCCCAGGCCGTGGTCCTGGTCGATGACTAGCATGAGGCGCACTGTTGCCGAGGTGATGAGGGGTGAGCCGGATGACCGGCACGACTCAGGATGACTACACCGACCGCTACGCGCGGCGAGTCCGGGGGATGACGACCTCCGAGATCCGCGCCCTGTTCGCCGTGGCGAGCCGGCCCGAGGTGGTGTCGCTCGCCGGCGGATCGCCGTACATCGCGGCGCTGCCGCTGGACGCGGTCGGCGACATGCTGTCCCGGCTCGCCGCCGAGCACGGCACCACGAGCCTCCAGTACGGCATCGGGCAGGGCACCGTCGACCTGCGCGAACGGATCTGCGAGGTGATGTCGCTGTCCGGCATCGACGCGTCCCCGGACGACGTGGTCGTGACGGTCGGCGGGCAGCAGGCGCTCGACCTGATCGCACGGCTGTTCCTGGACCCGGGCGACGTGGTACTCGCCGAGGGGCCGACGTACGTCGGCGCACTCGGCGTCTTCCAGGCCGCCCAGGCACAGGTGCAGCACGTGGCCATGGACGCCGACGGGATGATCCCGGCAGCCCTGTCCGAGGCGATCGACGAGGTGGCCCGCTCCGGCCGGCGGGCCAAGTTCCTCTACACCATCCCGACCTACCAGAACCCGGCCGGCGTCACGCTCACCGACGCCCGCCGCGAGGAGGTCCTCGACATCTGCGAGCGCGCCGGGCTGCTGGTGGTGGAGGACGACCCGTACAGCATGCTCAGCTTCGCCGGGGACGCCCCGCGGCCGCTGCGGGCGCGACGCCGCGAAGGCGTCTTCTACGTCAGCACGTTCTCCAAGACCTTCGCGCCCGGCCTGCGGGTGGGCTGGGTGCTGGCACCCCATGCGGTACGCGAGAAGCTGGTCATGGCCACCGAGGCGAACATCCTGTGCCCGAGCGCGTTCGCCCAGGCCGCGGTCGCCCAGTACCTCGCCACCATGCCCTGGCAGGAACAGATCAAGACGTACCGCGAGGTGTACCGGGAACGCCGGGACGCGCTGCTGGACGCCATGCGGGACCTGATGCCGTCCGGCACCACCTGGACCGAGCCGGAGGGCGGGCTGTTCGTGTGGGCCACGTTGCCGGACGGGCTCGACTCCAAGGCCATGATGCCGCGCGCCATCGCGGCCCGGGTGGCGTACGTGCCCGGCACCGGGTTCTACGCGGACAGCACCGGCACCGGCAACATGCGGCTCAACTTCTCGTTCTCGGCGCCCGACCGGCTTCGCGAGGGCGTACGCCGGCTGGCCGGCGTGATGGGGGAGGAGCTGGCGCTGCGCGCCGTGTTCGGCCCCACCGGCCAGACCCGGCAACGCCGTCGTGGCGCGGCCGGTGCCGATGCGCCTGGTCCGGACTTGGCATGATCAAAGCCATGGGTACGGATGCGCACGTGCTGGTACTGGCCGGCGGCCTGTCGTACGAACGCGAGGTGTCGCTGCGGTCCGGCCGCCGGGTGCTGCACGCGCTCCGCGCCGCCGGCCTGTCCGCGGAGATGCGCGACGCGGACGTCTCGCTGCTGCCGACGCTGCGCGAGGATCCGCCGAGCGCGGTGCTGATCGCGCTGCACGGCGCCACCGGCGAGGACGGCTCGCTGCGCGGGGTGCTCGACCTGTGCGACGTGCCGTACGTCGGTTGCGACGCCCGCGTCTCCCGGCTGGCCTGGGACAAGCCGTCGGCGAAGTCGATGCTCCGCGAGGCCGGCATTCCCACCCCCGACTGGGTGGCTCTGCCCCACGACCGCTTCTCCGAGCTGGGCGCGGTGGCGGTGCTCGACCGCATCACGTCCCGGCTCGGCCTGCCCCTGATGGTGAAGCCGGCCCAGGGCGGTTCCGGCCTGGGCGCCGCCGTGGTCAAGGACGAGGCGGCCCTGCCCGCCGCGATGGTCGGCTGTTTCGGGTACGACTCCACCGCACTGGTCGAGCGGTACGTGACCGGCACCAGCATCGCCGCCTCGATCGTCGACCTGGGCGACGGCCCCCAGGCACTCCCGTTGGTGGAGATCGTCCCCCGCAACGGCGTGTACGACTACGCGGCCCGCTACACCGCAGGCCTGACCACCTGGCACACCCCCGCCCGGCTGACCGCCGAGGTCGCGTCCCGGGTGTCGGAGACGGCACTCGCCGCCCACAAGGCGCTGGGTCTGCGGGACCTCTCGCGCGTCGACCTGATCGTGGATTCCGCCGACGAGCCGCACGTCCTCGGCGTCAACGTGGCACCCGGGATGACCGAGACGTCGCTGCTGCCGCTCGCGGTGGAGGCGGCCGGCCTGGACTTCGGCGCGATGCTGGCGACGCTGGTGGAGCGGGCGGTAGCGCGAACGCACTGACTCCCGGTGAGTCTTATTCGGCGCCGCCTCGGTCCTTCCGGGGCGGCGCCGCCGTCTGTCTACCGACCGGTCTCGTCGTTGGCGGTATAGGCCGGGGCGGGGGAGTCGTGGTCGATCTCCCGCGGCATGGGGATCGCGCCCGCCCCGCGAGAGAGACCCGAGCCGCCTTCCGCAGCCGTGTCAGGCCCCGGTCCCGCCTGCCGATGGGGGTCGGGGTCGACGCCGCCATCCGTGGCTTCGCCCGAGCCCTTCGTCTCGCTCACATCGGCACCAGCCCCGGCGGCCTCGCCCGGGCTCTTCGTCCCGCTCACATCGGCACCAGCCCCGGTGCCCTCACCCCGGCCCCTCGTCCCGCTCACATCGGCACTACCCTCGGTGCCCTCGCCCGGGCCTCTCGTCTCACTTACGTTGGCACCGCCCTTGGCAGCCTCACCCGGGCTTCCCATCCAACTCGCGTCGGCGCCCGGAGGGCTTGCCGGGACCGGGTCGGCGCCTGGGGTACTTGCCCAGACCGGGTCGGCGCCATGGCCCGCCGGGTCACCCGCATCGTCACCCTCAGGCCCGGAAATGCCGCCACCCGCAGCCGCGGCCCGGCCGCTCGTCGTGGTCATGTCCGCACCGCTACCCGAGTCGTTCGCGCCCGCGTCCCGGCCAGGTGCCGTACCGAGGCCACCTCCGTGAGCCTCCGACTCCGAGGAGGACACGTCCGCACCGCCGTGCGCGTCGGCGCCGGTCCCGCTGCCGCCGGCCGTGGCTGGCACGCTGAACGTCGAGGGCGACTGCCACTGGATGTGCGGCGGCTCGGCGAGCGCGCGGCCACCGAACTCAGCCAGCCATGCGGCCACGTGCGCCAGGTTCTCCCGCCAGCGCTGCTCGGGAATGCGGGGAAGGATGTCGTCCCACAGGGAGAGGAACGTGCCCCGCAACTGGAGCTGTCCGTAAGGCCGCGCCAGGAACCACATGTGCAGGTGCGCCGAACCGTCGCCCCAGCGGTTCACATGAACCCGCGCTACACCGTCGAGCGAGCGAATGGCGCGCTCCAGCCGAACAGTCATCACTCCGAGTTCGGCCGCGAGCAGATTCGGCAGATCCCCGAGGTCGAGGTGCGAGCGGCATTCCAGGATGAGGACCATAGGCAGTCCCGTCGGACGGTCCATCGCCCGAACGCGCCAACGCTCACTGACCCAGATGTATGCGTCGTCGGGCGTGTTGCAGGCGACGCAGTCGGCAGCGTCCTCACCGCTGCGGGGAGGCTCGACTTCGACGGGGGCGGCGATCTTCTTGACCCGCAGATCTCCCTCGAAAGGGAACGAGGGCCAGCGAGTGAAGTCGGGCAGTGGGGCAGGGTTCTCGGACACGTCGCTGACCTTAGTGCAGGTCACCAGGCACTGTCCCGGGTCAATTTTCGGCGGAGCCGCCAACGCCGGCTCAGCCGTTCAGCCAGGCCCCCCGGGTCGATCCACATCACCGTGGGCCAGCGCACCACCCCGCCGAAAGTTATCCACAGAAGTTATCCACAGGCACGCCAGTTTCACGTGAAACACGACGTAGAACGCTTGCGCACCCTGTGGATACAGACGTGGACAACGCTGCAGCCATCGGCGTCGTTTCACGTGAAACGCGGCACGCTGGTTTCTCAACAGCCTTACGCACAGCTTGTGGATACTGCCCATCTCCTATGCAAGCCGCTTCGCTCGGAGGCGTAGTACGGCCCTTCCGCGTCGCGCCCTGGTCGACACTTCTCGATCACCAAACCGGCGGGCCGACGCTCTCCGGGAGAGGGTCGCGCCGAGCCAGATTCCCTCGTTCGTGGCGGCTCCGTCATTCGCGGAGCGGGCACGCGGCCGAGTTCATTCGGTCTGGATCGGGCGTCGTGTGCGGGTGATGGCTCGCTGGTGTTGGCCCAGGATTGATGCCGTCGCGTCCGGCGTTAGGCGCGCACTCGGCGCTGCGACACGCAGAATGATCACACGCCGCGGTGACCCCCGCCACCGAACGGCGCGCTAGATCCGTGGGCGCAGCCTCGTTCGTCACCGCAGACTCGGCCTGGTGGTACTGGCGCTGGCGTTGTGTGCGGGTGTACGGCTGCTCGCCCCGAGGCAGCTGGCGCTGGGATCGGCACGGGTATTCCCCCGAAGGACGGAGGTCGGTTCCTCATAGTTCCCGCAGTTGTCCCTCGCAACGCGGAACCTGCGGGCCAGCTTCATCACCGCCCGCCGTCGTCATTTCGTCGCTGCCCTCGCAGACCGCCGTCGCGCTCCGCCCTAGGACCGGCTTGACGTCGCCTGTCGACCTACTGCCCGGCCCAGCCTCCACCGGATCAGCCGGCGGCATCGTCCCGCCGGGAAGGCGACCGGCCAGGGCGACACAGAAGGCGGGGGCGAGAGCGGCCCCAGCGATCAGGCCCAGGTTTCACGTGAAACGGCTCGGCGCGGTCCGTGGTCGCGGCTTCCTTCATCAGAGCGATGCCCACGATTTGCCGGCTACTTGCGGCCAGTCGAGTGGTCATTGTCTTTCAGGCGCTCGTAGCCATGCTCCATCTCGACCCCCGAAGCCTTGCGACAGCGGGGCTTCCCTGCGGGTGGGGTCGGCGTCGCTATCGCGCAGAGCTGACCGACGACGACACCAGCCCTTGGGTAGGTGCCGGCGCGGTGAACTGACGGCATGGGTTCGCCGTTGCGGATTAACAGGACCGTGATGGCAACAGCGGCGGTTGTACTGTGCTCCCCGGCCTCGTTGGCCGCACCGGATCGCCTCTACCGTTGCGAGCTCGCGCGCCGGTCGTGAGATCTACACGGGCCAGCTGACCCGCCAGCTCGCTGAGCCGCGTTCGGCTCGCTCGCGACCCGTCCTCCCACCCGGTGCGCCGTCGCAGTGGGCCATCCGCTTCGTCAGGAAGCATCCGCTCCGAAACGTCCTACCCAGAGACGGTCCTCCGACCGCTCCGCAAGGATGACGACTTTGTGGCCCGCCCCGTCCCATCGGTGCGCCGGCTCCGGCGCGGCCTGGCCGGCAGCGATCGCCATGTGCGTCCTCATTGACTGCGTCGAGTCCGAACCGAGAGTCAGGGTCAGTCCCGCACACTCCGCCCCTAGTAGGCGCGATCGCGCGTGGGTGACCGAGTCCCCATTGACCGAGGCGGCCAAGGGAACCCGTGTGGCTCACTGGCGTGCGAAGGTGTGGGGCGGCAGCACACCGTGCGAGACCTAGACCGAGCTTGTTAGGCAACGAACGGATGACGGAAGCCTTGGCGCGCGTGGCGACTGATCCTCATCGGGTTCGCTGTTTCACGGGAAACGAGGCCACGGCACCAAGCCGTCCGGCGGGCGCCGTTACCGCTGCGAGGGGCCGACACACTCCACATCAGCATGCGCTTCCGCCGGCCGTGTGTTTCACGGGAAACCGAGGTCCACCGCGTCCCGGTTCGCCACACCCAGCGGCTATCAGCACGCACCAGCAGAGGCCCTGCTGAGCGCGTCCGCGATAGACGAGATGTCATCCGGCGTCGACGCATGGCGCCGACGGCGCCAAGAGCGCCTCCTGCGCGGGTGCCCTTGATCGACTAGAGATCGTTCGTGCGCTCCGACGAGGGCGGAGGCGCTTCGGCTTCGGCGCCGGCTCCGGCTCCGGCTCCGGCTCCGGCTCCGGCTCCGGCTCCGGCTCCGAACAGGGAAGCACCACAGGGTCGTCAGCGGTAGCCCGTCATTTGCTCGCCTTCCAGGATCTTCCCCGGAGTGAGATGTCAAACGACCGAAGCCCCGGTTGGCTGACGCTTACTGGGCGCCGCCATGAATCTCGTGATCGCCCCTACGACCCTCCGTCTCGATTCAGAGCCCCGGTCGTGGGAGATGCCGTCCCGGCGTTGCGCACGCCGCCCGAGCCTTGGGCATCCCGCCCAGCGGGTGGCTGTCGTGATTCCCACGCCCACCCATCAGACTCATGCCAGCCGACCCCGGTGGCCCAAGGCGAGCGGTCAGGCGCCCGTGTTTCACGTGGAACTCCGATCTCCCAAACCGCCAAGCGTCTAATCAGACAGCCGTTTCACGTGGAACCCCGGCTCCCGGCTCCCGGCTCCCGGCTCCCGGCTCCCGGCTCCCGGCTCCCGGCTCCCGGCTCCCGGCTCCCGGCTCCCGGCTCCCGGCTCCCGGCTCCCGGCTCCCGGCTCCCGGCTCCCGGCTCCCGGCTCCCGGCTCCCGGCTCCCGGCTCCGAGGATTGTTGGTCCGCCCAGGGCCATTCGCAAGGACAGCCCGTTTCACGTGAAACGATCGCATCCTTCACAACGCAGTGGCTCAAGCCCCGACCTCCACGGAAACCGTGCGCCTTAACCAAAAAGAGTCGTCAAGTAAGTCCGAAGCCAATGAATAGGGGAGTAGATGAACCACACCCATTCTTCGAACCACAGGCACACCTCTCACGACTCAGAGACTGAGACCTCGCCCGCTCGACATCGCTGATCAAGGCCGCCATGGACCGCCTGCACGGAACAACCGGCGAGCCACCGATCTGCCGAGTCCTCAGTAAGCACGACCGGTCCGCCCATCGGAGCTGAAACCGGCCGCGCTCCCTAGCGACGACTAGAACCGTCCCAACCAACGCGGTCGCCTAGCCATGCCAGGCCAACCAGCAAGACCCGCTCGTCTGGTCACCAAGAAGCAGAAGCAGGTCCTTGGCGACACCCGACACCAGCCACCACCGGCCCGCCGAGCAATCAGCAGCAGCCCCACACAGCGGCCCAAACAGCCAGGGCGAAAGCAAGTTCACCGCTGCTCTTCGCCTCCAATCACCACCAGCAGCAGCCAGTAGCCCAACCCAACCCCGCTCATAACACGGCCTAGGCGCAAACTCGTCGCCGCCGCAGCGCCAGGGCACACTCGTCGGCCCAGCCACCGACGCTGCGCGAACCACCGCGGCCCAAGAGAACCAACAGAACGCCCCGAACCGACGAGCCACGCACCACGCGCCCCGAGTCCTAAGACACCAAGCCAGCGACATGAGCCGGCCGGCCACCCACCCCCGCCAAGCCCTCACAACATCGAGCTGGCCCGCATCCCAAGGTTCAGACCCCAGACGAACACGCCTACCTCGTCCCCGGATCTCCATACTCCAACCGAGACCGGATCCGACGCCTCACCTCGCACCCCCCGGTGAGAACACCCCCCAACACAAGCGGAATACGAGTTCCCCCTATAACAAGAACCATCGAATCAACAACAAGCCATCATCCCCAGACCACCCGACAAGACGAATCCCGCTCATCTCAACGCCCCAGCCAAAACGGCCCGCCGGAAACGACCATCAGGAGCCTTTAAAAGACCCCAGAACCGAAATCCCACAAAGATCAAAATCGCAGCAGAACGGCTCTGACAGAATTACTTGACCTTGCAACTACACCCCACAGGCCCGCAACTACGACCCACAAGAGCCCTCAACCCAGCCGAACAAGCCCACGCCCGGCCCACGCCCGGCCCACGCCCGGCCCACGCCCTCACGCCGCCCACCCACCACAACCCGGACATGAAGAAGGCACGCGATCCGCCAGAATCACGTGCCGTCGTCCACCGATCCTCAGCAGCGCACCCACCCGGCCAAGCCCAGGCACGCACACCGGGATCACTCGTCCTCAGCCGCGCCCCCCGCGCCTTCCTCTTCCACCCCGATCATCCCAACGATCCGCTCCAGGTCATCCACCGTCGCGAACTCTATGGTGATCTTGCCCTTGTTCCGGCCGATGTCGACCTTCACCCGGGTGTCGAACCGATCCGAGAGCCGATCGGCAAGGTCGTTCAACGCAGGCGCGTGCACTCTGGCCCGCCGGGCGGGAGCCGCCTTCTTGGCGGGTCCGTCCGCGATGGCCAGCGACACCAGTTCCTCGGTGGCCCGGACCGACAGTCCCTCTGCCACGATGCGCAGCGCGAGCTGTTCCTGGGCGTCGTTGTCGTCCAGGCCGAGGAGCGCCCGCGCATGCCCCGCGGACAGAACGCCGGCCGCCACCCGGCGCTGCACCGGCGCCGGCAGGTTCAGCAAGCGGATGGTGTTGGAGATCTGCGGCCGGCTGCGGCCGATCCGGCGAGCCAACTCCTCATGGGTGGCGCCGAATTCGTCGAGCAGCTGCTGATAGGCGGCCGCCTCTTCCAGCGGGTTGAGGTTGGCGCGGTGAATGTTCTCGAGCAGGGCGTCCCGCAGCATGGCGTCGTCGCGCGTGTCGCGCACGATGGCCGGGATCGTTTCCTTGCCCACGGCCTGCGCGGCACGCCAGCGCCGCTCGCCCATGACCAGTTCGTACTTGCCGTCGCCGCTGTCGCGCACCACGATCGGCTGGAGGAAGCCCACCTCTTGGATGGACGTCTTCAGCTCCTCGAGCGCCTCTTCGTCGAAGACGTGTCGCGGCTGCTTCGGGTTGGGGTGGATCGCGGTGACCGGCAGTTCGGCGAACCGCGCACCCGGGACCGGGGCCAACTCGTTCTCGGGCTCGATCGCGGGCAGCGCCTCGTCGGGCTCGGCAGCGGGCGGCGGCGGGGGAGGAGCAGCGGCAGCAGCCGGTGCTTCCGGAGTGCCCGCCTGGGCTGGCGCCGGCGGAGCGACGGGTGCCGGCGGGGCCTCCGGCGCCGGTGGTTCCTCGGTGGCCACGGCGGCTGCCGGTGCGGTCGGGATCAACGCGCCCAGGCCTCGGCCGAGACCACCCCGTGGACGATTCTTCATGCCGCGCCTCCGTTACTGACCCCACGCATCGCGATCTCCAGAGCGGCCTCGAAGTAGCTGGTAGCCCCCCGCGAACCCGGATCGTAGGTCATCACGGACTGGCCGTAGCTCGGAGCCTCCGACACTCGGACGTTGCGCGGAATCACCGCCTGGAGGACCTTCTCCCCGAAGTGGTTCCGCACGTCCTGTTCCACCGCGTCGGCCAGCCGGGTACGGCGGTCGTACATGGTCAGGAGGATCGTGGAGACGTCCAGCGTCGGGTTGAGGTGCTGACGGACCAGGTTGATGTTGTTGATCAGCTGGTTCAGGCCCTCCAGCGCGTAGTACTCGCACTGGATCGGGATGAGCACCTCTTGCGCGGCGCACAGCGCGTTGACCGTCAGCAGGCCGAGCGAGGGCGGGCAGTCGATGAAGACGTAGTCGAACTTCTCCGGGTGTGCCGCGATGGCGCGGGCCAGTCGCGACTCACGCGCCACGACCGAGACCAGCTCGATCTCCGCACCGGCCAGGTCGATGGTCGCGGGTACGCAGAAGAGGTTCGGAATGCCCTCGACCGGCTGGGCCACCTCGGCCAGGGGCACATTGTCGATGAGGCAGTCGTAGACGTCGGGCACGCCCGCGTGGTGCGGGACGTTCAGCCCGGTGGAAGCGTTGCCCTGGGGATCCAGGTCCACCACCAGGACCCGGTTGCCGTGCAGCGCGAGCGCTACGGCCAGGTTCACGGTGGTGGTGGTCTTACCCACGCCGCCCTTCTGGTTAGCGACGCAGAGAACCCTCGGATGGTCGGGTCGCGGCATGATGATCTCGCCGCTGGGATTGAGGATCTGCACAGCACGCAACGCTTCCATGGCCAGGGGCGGATCGTCCTCATCCCGGCCCGGCGTTTCACGTGAAACATGCTCGTCTGGAGCGCTGCCGTCACCCGTAGGCGGTGGCACCGGCGAGGGCGGCACCAGCGGAACCGGCGCAGAGCCGGACACCGGCGCCACCGACGGCTCGGTGCGGGGGGCCGGCGCGGTCCGGCGTGGCTCGACCTGGACGGCCTCTTCGCCGGTCAGCGGGCCTCCGGCGCCATCGTTGGACGGATTGACCGCCGGACGGCCGTACACCTGGCCGCCGTTCGCCTGAGCACTCCCGTGTCCATGACCCGCACGCGGCTGTGGCACGCCGTGCTCCTCACTGTCGAAGCCCATTGCTGGACCAGCCGGACCGTCCGGTACGCCCGCGCCGGGACCGGCCGCGTATCCATGGGAGCCGGTCGGATGACCCGGCAGGCCTGCACGCCGATCGGGTTCGGCGAATGGATCGGTTTCACGTGAAACACCACGGCCACCGTCGAGGCCTCTGCCGTACTCATGCACCGTCTTGTCCCTGCCTGCTTGGAATGGGTCGGCACCGCGAGCACTCACCACGTCATCGACGGACGATGCAGGCGGTGAGTCAGGAGGCGGCGAGTCGTCGGGTGCGTCCGCCGTCCGGTCCACACTATCGACGCGCGGCCAGCCTACGGCCGTCGGGCGGTGCGTGCCACGGGTGTCCGTCTGATGGGGCGCCCCGACCGACGGTCGTCGTGCACCGGACTCTCGTGCACCGGACCGTCGTGCACCGGATCGTGGAGCCTGTGATCGCTGTGCGTTGGATCGCTGTGCGTTGGGGTGTGGCGTCATGGCAACGGCCGCACGGTCTCCGCCCGGAGGCGAAACCTCGTCGGCCGAGGAAGAAGGGGTCGGGCTTGAACAGGCTAGGGCCAAGGGCATCGGCCCAGCAAGGCCCACATCTGTCGGCTTTTCGGGTTGAGGCGCGGTCGGCTCGAAAACCATGAACCCGGGTACGAGCCGGAGCGAAGCCGCGTACTCCGGACTCGCCTGCGCGGGCCAGCCGGTGGCCGCCGGCGCCTTGCCCGGTGACCGGGCGGGTGGACGTGGTGATTTCGCTGATCGTTGACGTCCGCCCCGCTTGGCCATCTATCCCCTCCGCGATCTCCTTCGCCCGGAACCGCGCCCACCGGAGCCACCGGCGGAACGGTCCGAACCGGCCGCCCGCTTGGACGGCCTCGGCCGTGGTGCCACGACGTTCCGCTCCCGCACGATCTCCACGACCGTCGTCGGCGGCTCGATCAGCCCGGTCCCGCAGAGCGTGACGGACGGATCCGAACCGCCAAGCCGGGCGATCGCGTCACGGTGCTCGGCCACCTCGTCCGCGGCCGACGAGCCCTTGAGGGCCAGCAGCCGGCCGCCCAGGGCGGCGAGTGGCAAGCACCAACCGGCAAGCCGGTCCAGTGGCGCAACCGCCCGGGCGGTGACGACATCGGCGGCGACGGGGGGTCCGCCGGCGAGGTCTTCCGCTCGTCCCCGGACGACCGTGACGGTCGTGTCGAGGTCGAGCGCTGTCACCGCCTCGGACAGGAAGGCGGTACGTCGTGCTAGTGGCTCGACCAGCGTGATGGTGAGATCAGGCCGAGCCACTGCCAGCACGATACCGGGCAAACCTGCACCAGAGCCCACGTCGACCACAGAAGCGCCGATAGGGATCATCTCGGACATAACACCGCAGTTGATGAGGTGCCTTTCCCAGATGCGCGGGGCCTCCCGAGGACCGATCAGGCCGCGGACGACGCCATCGGTCATGAGAAGCCGGGCATAGGCCTCCGCGGTGGACAGGCGATCACCGAAGACCTGGTGAGCAGCTTCGAGATATTCACCGGGCGGCGCCGGGAATGACGACGGCCCGGGCGTCGAGGCGCCCGGGCCGAGGTCACCCGCGCCGGAGCGTGGGTCGGTCATCGTCAGTCGGCCGGCTGAACCACAATGCGGCGGTTCGGCTCGACGCCCTCGGACTCGCTCTGCACGCCCGGGATGGCGTTGACGACGTCGTGAACGCATTTGCGCTCGAACGCCGACATCGGCTCCAGGCGTACCGCATCGCCGTGTTCCTTGACCTTCTCGACGGCGTTGCGGGCCACCGCGGCCAGCTCCTTGCGCCGCGAGGCGCGGTAGCCGCCGATGTCGAGCAGCAGCCGGCTCGGGGAGCCGGTGGCGCGGAAGATCGCCAGCCTCGTCAGCTCCTGCAGCGCCTCCAGCGTGGCGCCGCGCTGACCGACCAACGGCTGGAGGCGGCCACCGACCACCTCCACCATCGGGCGGCCCGCCGACACCAGCTCGTCGATGTCGCCGTCGTAGTCGAGGATGTCCAACAGACCCTCGACATAGTCGGCAGCGATCTCGCTCTGGCGGAACAGGTCACCGTCGGAAGCAACGTTCTCCGACTTCTTGGTCTCCTCGGCACCCTCGGCGCTGGAGGGGTCGGCGGAAACCGAGGAATCGGGAGTGCTGGTGTCGGTCACGTTCATCTCCGTTTTGATCGGCCGGACCCGTTCGGTCCGCTGTTCCACACCGGCGGTTGTCCGTACGCCGGCGCGGAGAGGTCTCGGTGTGTCTCAGCTCCGCGGTTTGTTCGCGGGCCTCGCGCCCTTCTTGGGGTTGACCGGCTTGGCGCCCGGCTTCGGCGCACGCGCCTTGGCGTCCACCACGGGGCTCTGCGGCTCGGGCGCGGCGTTGTTCTTGCGACCGAACAGGCCGCCGCTCTTGGCCGGCTGCACGGGGCCCTTGGCGCCACCCTTGACGTTGCCCTTGGCCGCGCCGGAGCCACCGGCGGGGCGCGCCGAACCGGCCTTCGCACCGGCCATCGGCGGCGGCGGGAACTTCCGCAGGACCCACTGCTGCTGGCCCAGGGTGAACAGGTTGTTCGTCACCCAGTAGATGACCACGCCGATCGGGAACAGCGCGCCGGACACCAGCAGCGACAGCGGGATGCCGTAGAGCATCAGGCGCTGGATCATCTTCTGCTGCGGGTCCTCGGCCCAGCCGGTCTTGAGGATCATCTGACGGCTGGTCAGGTAGGTGGTGGTCATCATGACCAGGACCAGGACGCCGGCGATGACCTTGACCATGGTGCCGTTGCTGACGCCGAGCGCGGCGAGTTCGGACGTGCTGGAGTTGAACTTGCTGGCGATCGGGGCGGTGAAGAGCCGGGCCTGCGAGGCGCTGTCGAACTGCTCGGCCGTCCAGCCGTAGATGTCCTTGTTCAGCTTGTCCGGGTCGAGCCGGCGCAGCACGTGGAAGAGACCGAGGAAGACCGGGATCTGCAGGAACATCGGAAGGCAACCCATCAACGGGTTCGCCTTCTCCTTCCGGTACAGCTCCATCATTTCTTTCTGGAGCGTCTCCCGGTCGCCCTTGTGCTTCTCCTGCAGCTCCTTGACCTTGGGCTGAAGAGCCTGCATGGCACGTTGCGACTTGATCTGCTTGACGAAGACCGGGAACAGCACCACCCGGACCGTCACCACCAGGAACACGATGGCGAGGATCCACGCCCAGTTCGTGCCGAGAATGCGGCCGTCCGGGATGCCGATGTAGTCCCACAGGGTGTGCCAGCGGAGGAGGATCCACGAAATCGCGTAGTAGATCCAGTCGAGACTCATTCAGGCTCCAGTCACATCGGCAGGACGGTGACGGATCGGGTCAGGCACCGGGTCGAACCCGCCAGGGTGGAAAGGGTGGCAGCGCAGCAGCCGCCAGATCGCCAGGGCGCTACCCCGGAGCGCGCCGTGCCGCGCCAGGGCCTGGAGGGCGTACGCGCTGCACGAGGGGTAGAACCGACAGCGAGCCGGCAGCGCCGGGCTCAGGTACCGACGGTACGCGACGATCGGCGCGGTAAGCAGTCGGGCGACCGGTGTCATCGCCGCCGCCGGGGGGAGCGGGCCGCGGCCAGCGCGGCGTCCAGGTCGGCACCGAGCGTGTCCGACGTGGCCGGAGCGGCCGCCGGAAGCGCGCGGACCACCAGACTCGTGCCCGGCGGCAGCGCGTCGAGGCGGTCCCGGACCAGATGGCGCAGGCGCCGCCGGACCCGGTTGCGGACCACCGCGTTGCCCACGGCCTTCGACACGACGAAGCCGGCGCGCGCCGGGGAGTCGGAACTCCCGGCAGACGCCGGCTCGTCGAGAAGCAGGTGTACGACCACGGTGCCCCGGCCGACCCGTCGGCCACCGCGGACTGCTGCGGCGAAGTCGTTGCTACGCCGCAGTCGATGCGCCGCGGCCAGCACGATTACCTGGGCATTCCGGGGACCGACCAGCGTCGGCTCAGGCCGACAGCTTGTCGCGACCCTTGCCGCGGCGGGAGGCGAGGATCGCGCGACCGGCACGGGTGCGCATGCGCAGCCGGAAGCCGTGGGTCTTCGCACGACGGCGGTTGTTCGGCTGGTAGGTGCGCTTGCTCACGTCAAAACTCCGTCTTCCAACTGCGGATCGGGGGCAGGGGCTGCCAAGGGCCACTTTATCAGAGCGGCGCGGAGCAACCGCCCGACCCTACGGACGCCCGGTGGGGTGGTCAACCATCACCGACTCGTGGCACGCCGGCAAACTGGCATCTCGACGGTGTTGGTGCAGGTCTGCGTACCCGGGTCGGGAAGGTTTTGCTGCCCGGTGGCACCCCGCAGATGGGACGCCGGTTGAAGCCGCGCCTACCGCGCTGTTAGCGTGCCCGTTTGCTGGTCTCCAGCGTCGTTCGCATACCGGGGCAATACCGGACGCCCCAGTCAATCGTTCGGCACGGTGAGCCTGATGTCCCGCGCCAGTACAGGCTCCGGGAAGTCCGCCGACCATCCGGCCGGGGAGCGACTGCCGGTCGGCCCACAGGTTGTGGATAACCTGTGGACAGCCGGTGGCGCCATGCACGTTCAGCAGCTACACATGCTGAGTTGGGGGGACCCGGTCGTTGCCTGCAGGAGCAACGGGCAGGCAAGGGCGGAAGCCGGACAACGGCCATCGGACACCGGTGGCGATGGGGGTGGCGCGGCGGTGGCCGATACGGTCGACCTTGGCGAGGTGTGGAGCGCGGCGACGGACGAGCTGGCTGACGAGATCGTGTCGCCCCAGCAGCGTGCGTACCTGCGACTCACCCGCCTGCGCGCGATCGTGGAGGACACCGCGCTGCTGTCCGTGCCGGACCTGTTCACCCGCGACGTGATCGAGTCCAAGCTGCGGCCGGCGATCACCGACGCGCTGTCACGCCGGCTGGGCCGGCCGATCCAGGTCGCCGTGACGGTACGCCCACCGGAGGACGGTTCCGGTCGCCCCGGCACGGTGTACGGCAGCCCGCCCCCGGAACCGCAGGCACCGCAGAGCCACTACGCGGAGTCCTCGTCCGGCTACGGTCCCGATCGTTACGCGCAGCCCCCCTCGTACGCCCAGCCCGGCTACCCGGACGACTACGACCGGGCGCCGACGGGTTCGGCCCAGCACTCCGCGCCGTCCGCGCCGTACCCCCGTGGTGTTCCCGCCGCCCGCGACGGCCAGGACGCGCTGTTCGCGGCGCCGGTGTCGCAGGGCCCGCCCGCCGCGCCGCAGGCGTCGACGCTGGCCGCGCCGCAGCAACTCCCGGTCCAGCCGCCGGCCGGCCCGGAGCAGAAGGAACCGAACGAGTCCAGCCGCCGGATGGCCACCGAGCCGGCGCAACGGCGCGACAACCAGCGCACCGACGAACGCCCCCTGCTCGGCGAGCGGTCCATGCACGCCGAACGGTCGCCGATGCCGGACCGGCGCGACGACACGCTGCACATGTCCCGGGCCGGCGACAACGGTCCCGGCCGGGCGCCGATGGACATGCGCGGCTCGGGTCGCGACGACCGGCGGCCGGGCGGCAACGACGGCAACCGGCTCAACCCGAAATACATGTTCGAGACGTTCGTCATCGGCTCCTCGAACCGGTTCGCGCACGCCGCCAGCGTGGCCGTCGCCGAATCGCCGGCGAAGGCCTACAACCCGCTCTTCATCTACGGCAGTTCCGGGCTGGGCAAGACACACCTGCTGCACGCAATCGGTCATTACGCCACCACGCTCGGGCACGCCCGGTCGGTCCGTTACGTGTCCACCGAGGAATTCACCAACGACTTCATCAACTCGTTGCGTGACGACAAGACCCAGGCTTTCCAACGGCGCTACCGCGACGTCGACATCCTGCTGATCGACGACATCCAGTTCCTGGAAAATCGCGAGCGGACCCAGGAGGAGTTCTTCCACACCTTCAACACGCTGCACAACGCGAACAAGCAGATCGTGATCAGCTCGGACCGCTCGCCGCGCCAGCTGGCCACGCTCGAAGACCGGATGCGCACCCGGTTCGAGTGGGGCCTGCTCGCCGACATCCAGCCCCCCGACCTGGAAACCCGCATCGCCATCCTGCAGAAGAAGGCCGCGCAGGAACGCATGTTCGCCCCCGACGACGTGCTCGAATTCATCGCGTCCCGGGTCTCCAATTCCATCCGCGAACTCGAAGGCGCGCTCATCCGCGTCACCGCATTCGCCAGCCTGACCCGCTCGGCGGTGCAGTTGTCGCTGGCCGAGGAGGTCCTGCGCGACTTCATGCCGGACGGCGCCGGCCCGGAAATCACCGCCGACCAGATCATGGTGTCGACCGCCGACTATTTCGGTGTCTCCCTCGAGGACCTGCGCGGCCACTCCCGGTCCCGGGTCCTGGTAAACGCCCGCCAGGTCGCCATGTACCTCTGCCGCGAACTGACCGACCTCTCGCTACCCCGGATCGGCCAGGCCTTCGGTGGCCGCGACCACACCACGGTGATGCACGCCGACCGCAAGATCCGCCAGCACATGGCGGAGCGGCGGTCCCTTTACAACCAGATCGCCGAACTCACCAACCGGATCAAACAAAACACCTGACCCCAGAGGTACGGGGACTCCGAGAAGTCCCCACCTCTCGGCCCGGCCAGGAGATCCCACCCGGCCGTCCCCGCAGCCGGGCAGGACTTCCGCCACCGGCCCGGCCACCCTCGGCACGCCCCTCCCGACGTACCCGGCACCTCCCCGAGCCCCGCCGGGCCGGCCCGGTCCCGGAGTCCGGGCGATGCCCGCGCGCCGCCATTGTGGATAAGCGAGGAGGCGGCCCGTCCGCACCGCCCTGGCTTGCGCTCGGGCTCATCGGCCGCTCCCGGGCTCCTAGCCGCTGCCGGTCCCGCCCGTCACGCCGGTCTGCTGGGTCCCCGACTCCGGCGCCGGCCAGGTTCGGCACGAGCCGGCGTGCTCGCCAACCGGGTCGGGTCGGTGCCCTGGGGGGTCATGCCCGGCCGCCGCCCACCCCGTCGGAATAGGTCATCCAGTCGACTCGCGCCGACCCGCTGGGTAAACCGAGCGCCCGCTCGCATCTCCCATTCCGCCCGTGCGCCGCACCCCGCCGGGCCCGTGTGAATTACGGGCATGCTCCGCACCGCAGCTCAACACGCACCGCACCCCACCACACCGTGTGTGGACAACCGGCACGCTCCGCACCGCAGCCCAACACGCACCGCACCCCACCACACCGTGTGTGGACAACCGGCACGCTCCGCACCGCAGCCCAACACGCACCGCACCCCACCACACCGTGTGTGGACAACCGGCACGCTCCGCACCCCAGCCCAACACGCACCGCACCCCACCAAGCGGTGTGTGGACAACCGGCACGCTCCGCACCCCAGCCGAACGCGCACCCACGGGCGATGTCACCGCTTGAACATGGCTCGCCCAACCTTCGCCTGAAAGCCGCGCCGTGCCATCCAGCGACGGTGCGCCCACTCCATCGGCGAATCACCGGTCGGACGCCGGCGGAACATTCTCCGCTCCGCAGCCTCGCACCCCTGCCTCGCACCGCCGCCTCGGCGGGCTCGGCACGGCGGGCTCGGCACGGCGCTGCACCGTGTCGATGATCTGGTTGTGGCTGAGGCACGGCAGGCCCGGATGGCCCGGCACTACGAGCCCGGCATGGCCTCCTCGCACGCCCGCCTTGAAAAAGCCGCCTAGCTCCGCCCTGCCCGCCTGCCCTGCCCGCCTGCCCTGCCCGCCTGCCCTGCCCGCCTGCCCTGCCCGCCTGCCCTGCCCGCCTGCCCTGCCCGCCTGCCCTGCCCGCCTGCCCTGCCCGCCTGCCCTGCCCGCCCGCCGTGCCCGCCCGCCGTGCCCGCCAGCCGCGCTCGCCTCGCTAAGGCCACCTCGCCAAAGCCACCTCGCACGCCCGATCGGCGTCGGCCGATCAAGGGCCCGCCGCGGAACGTGAGGCCATGGCTCCGCCAAGCCACGGACGTGCAGATTGTCCCCAGCCCCAGCGTGCCAACGTTATCCACCGTTCGTCCCCAGGCAGTTGTCCCCAGCAGTGGATAACACCTCCAGCGGCTACCCACAGATGTGGACGAGTCCTGGGGATATCGATGTGGACAAGCACAGAGCGTCACATCTTTGTCCACCGCCTGTGGAGGAGTGTGGATTACCTGTTGAAGGTTCTGGGGACGACGAGTCGGTAGCGTCCCGGCGTTATCCCCAGGGCGGGGGACAAAGTCGGTGGATAGCCGGTGGATAGCCGGTGGACAACGGTGGACAACCGGCTCCGCGTCGGCGACTGTGGACGCGAGCCGGGGTTTGTACCCGGGTTACCCACAGGCAAACCACCGGTGGATAACCCGCTGACCAGCCCAGACAGGGGTTCTCCACACTGTGCACAGGACCGATGGTTATGACGAGTTATCTCTTCTAAGAGAACAAAAACCAATCATCAGCGTTGGGGAAGGTGTGGACAGCCGCTTCGGCTCGACGCGCCACCGCTTCCGAACCCCAGCACCGGGGGCGGGGCATCACCGTCTGGACACGCGCCATAGAGTTCGTCAGGGCAGAGACGCCCTATAGAGGAAGCGTTGCGGAGGGGCAGCATGAAGTTCCGGGTGGAGCGAGACGCACTCGCCGACGCGGTGGCGTGGACGGCCAAGAGCCTGCCCAGCCGTCCGTCGGTGCCGGTCCTCGCCGGTGTCATGCTGCGGGTGACCGACGGTCGCCTGCACGTCTCCGGCTTCGACTACGAGGTCTCCAGCCAGGTGAGCGTGGAGGTGCAGGCGGACGCGGACGGCGCCGCGCTGGTCTCCGGTCGCCTGCTCGCCGAGATCACCAAGGCGCTCCCGGCCAAGCCGGTGGACATCGCCGCCGTCGGTGCGCATCTCGAGCTGGTCTGCGGCAGCGCCCGCTTCACCCTCCCGACGATGCCGGTCGAGGACTACCCGACCCTGCCGGAGATGCCGTCCAGCACCGGCACCGTGGACGCGTCCGCCTTCGCCGCCGCGGTGGCCCAGGTGGCCGTGGCCGCCGGCCGGGACGAGACGCTGCCGATGATGACCGGCGTCCGGCTGGAGCTGAACGGTTCGGTGCTGGCCATGCTGGCGACCGACCGTTACCGCCTCGCCATGCGTGAGATGGAGTGGAACCCGGACGACCCGGAGATCAGCTTGAACGCGCTGGTCCCGGCGAAGACCCTGAACGACACCGCCAAGGCGCTCGGCCCGATCGGTGGCGCGGTGACCATCGCGCTGGCCCAGGGCGCCGCGGGCGAGGGCATGATCGGCTTCGCCGGGGGTACCCGCCGCACCACCAGCCGCCTGCTGGACGGCGCCAACTACCCGCCGGTGCGGTCACTCTTCCCGGCCAGCCACAACGCCGAGGCGCGGGTGACCGTCGCCGCGCTGGTCGAGGTCGTCCGCCGGGTCGCCCTGGTCGCCGAGCGCACCACGCCGGTGCTGCTCAGCTTCGGCGAGGACGGCCTGGTGGTCGAGGCCGGTGGCACCGAGGAGGCCCGGGCCAGCGAGGCCATGGAGGCCGCGTTCACCGGCGAGCCGCTGACCATCGGCTTCAACCCGCAGTACCTCATCGACGGCCTGCAGAACCTGAACGCCCCCAACGCGGTGTTGTCCTTCGTCGATGCGTTCAAGCCCGCAGTGATCTCTCCGGCCACCGAGGACGGGGAAATCGTGCCCGGATACCGCTATCTGATCATGCCGATCCGGGTAACCCGCTGATACTGGGGCTGTCGAACCGCAACACTGAGGGGGAACATCATGCAGCTCGGCCTTATCGGTCTCGGCCGGATGGGCGGCAACATGCGGGAGCGCATCCGCGGTGCCGGGCACGAAGTCGTCGGCTATGACCGGAACCCGGACATCTCCGATGTCACCGGCCTTGCCGAGATGGTCGAGAAGCTGGCCGCGCCGCGCGTCGTGTGGACCATGGTGCCGGCCGGAGCCATCACCGAGGGCACCATCGACCAGCTGGCCGACCTGATGTCTCCGGGCGATCTGATCATCGACGGTGGCAATTCCAAGTTCACCGACGATCGGCCGCGGGCCGAGCGGCTGGCCACCAAGGGCATCGGGTACATGGACTGCGGCGTCTCCGGCGGCGTGTGGGGCCACAAGAACGGCTACGCGCTGATGGTCGGCGGCGACGCCAAGCACGTCGAGATGGCCATGCCGATCTTCGAAGCGCTCAAGCCGGCGGGCCCCTACGGCTTCGTGCACGCCGGCCCGGTCGGTGCCGGCCACTACACGAAGATGGTCCACAACGGCATCGAGTACGGCATGATGCAGGCCCTGGCCGAGGGCTGGGAGCTGCTCGAGGCCTCCGAGTACGTGGACAACGTGCCGGGCTCGATCAAGAGCTGGCGCGAGGGCAGCGTGGTCAAGTCCTGGCTGCTGGACCTGCTCGACCGCGCCCTAGACGGCGACCCGGAACTCGGCAAGCTCAAGGGCTACGCCGAGGACACCGGCGAGGGCCGCTGGACGGTCGACGAGGCCGTCCGGCTCGGCGTACCGCTGCACGTCATCGCGTCCTCGCTGTTCGCCCGCTTCGAGTCCCGGCAGCCCGACTCGCCGGCCATGAAGGCGGTCGCCGCGCTGCGTCAGCAGTTCGGTGGCCACGCCGTCGTCAGCTGACATGTATGTGCGCCGGGTCGAGTTGACCGATTTCCGTTCGTACGAACGGGTGGCGGTTGATCTCGACCCCGGCGTCAGCGTGCTGGTCGGCCAGAACGGGATGGGCAAGACAAACCTCGTCGAAGCCCTCGGGTACGTCGCCACACTGGACAGCCATCGGGTGGCCACCGACGCACCCCTGGTCCGGGCCGGGGCGACGTCCGCGGTGATCCGCTGCGCCGTCGTCCACGATGGACGCGAGCTGCTCGTCGAGATGGAGATCGTCCCCGGCAAGGCGAACCGTGCCCGGCTCAACCGTTCGCCGGTGCGCCGCCCGCGGGAGGTGCTCGGCGCGCTCCGCATGGTGCTGTTCGCCCCCGAGGACCTGGAACTGGTCCGTGGCGACCCGTCCGAGCGCCGCCGCTACCTGGACGACCTGCTGGTGGCCCGGCTCCCGCGGTACGCCGGGGTACGCGCCGACTACGACCGCGTGGTGAAGCAGCGCAACGCCCTGTTGCGGACCGCGTACCTGACCCGCAAGGTCGGTGGCACCCGTGGTCAGGACCTGTCCACCCTGGCGGTGTGGGACACCCACCTGGCCCAGCACGGTGCGGAACTGCTGGCCGGCCGGCTGGAGCTGACCGCCGCCCTGGGCCCGCACCTGACCAAGTCGTACGACGCGGTGGCGGCCGGGCGGTCCGCGGCCACCATCGGGTACGCCTCCCGGCTCGGCGAGTCCCTGACCGCGGACCGCACCGTCCTGGAGGAGGCGCTGCTCGCCGCGCTGGCGGAGCGCCGCACGGCCGAGATCGAGCGGGGGACCACCCTGGTCGGCCCGCACCGCGACGATCTGAACCTGATGCTGGGCGACCTGCCCGCCAAGGGGTACGCGAGCCACGGCGAATCCTGGTCGTTCGCGCTGGCCCTCCGGCTGGCGGCGTACGACCTGCTGCGCGCCGAGGGGATCGAGCCGGTGCTGGTGCTGGACGACGTGTTCGCGGAACTCGACTCCGGACGCCGGGAACGCCTGGCCGCCCTGGTCGCGGATGCGGCCCAGCTGCTGGTGACGTGCGCGGTGCCGGAGGACGTGCCGGACGCGCTCCGGGGCACCCGCTTCGACGTCGGAACCGGGACGGTGACCCGTGCCTGAGCCCAAGGACAGATCCGGCCCGGACGGCCGGCCCGGCGCCGCTGGAGCGCCGGGAGGCGCCCGGCCTGGCGCGAGCGGTGCGCCGGGAGCAGGCGCCCGGCCCGGCGCGAGCGGTGCGCCGGGAGCAGACAGCCGGCCCGGCGCCAGCGGTCCGGCAGGAACTGGCGGCCGGCCCGGCGCCAGTGGTGCGCCAGGAGCAGACGGCGAGCCCGGCGCGGGTGCTGCGCCGGGAACCGGGGGCGAGCCGGGCGCGGACGGACCGGCCGGCCCGGAACTCGCCCGCGCCGTGCTCGACGCCGCCCTCGCCAACCGGCGTGGCGCGGCCCGTACCCCCCGACGGCGCACCGGGGCCGACGGCGAGGGACGGCGTCTGCGCGGCTATTCCGGCCCCGGTCCGGACCCCCGCGACCCGCAGCTCTTCGGTGCTGTCCTGGGCCGGCTGATGAAGGCCCGCGGCTGGGAGAAGCCCGCCGCCGAGGCCACCGTCTTCGGCGCCTGGGAGAAGGTCGTCGGCGCGGACATCGCCAAGCACAGCCGCCCGGTCAAGCTGGACGCCGGCGTGCTCACCGTGGAGGCGGAGTCCACCGCCTGGGCCACCCAGCTGCGGATGCTGGCGGCGACGCTGCTCCGGAAGATCGCCTCCGAGGTCGGCCACAACGTGGTGACCAGGCTGAACATCCACGGCCCGGCGGCGCCGTCCTGGAACCGTGGACCGCGCCGGGTGCAGGGCCGCGGGCCGCGCGACACCTACGGCTGACCGGGGCGGCGCCGTCGGTGCCGCCCCGGTGACCGCTCAGTAGTCCGCGAAGACCGCGAAGCCGCGGTCCGCACAGCGGCGGTAGAACCCGGCCAGCACGGCGAGTTCGGTGCGCGCGAACGTCCAGTGCGGCGCGTTCCCGGCATCGTCGCGCAGGGCCGCGAGCCGCTGGTCGAGCCACCGCAACTGCTGCTCGGCGAGCCGCCCGGAGGCCACCGCGGCGCGCAGCACGGCCGCCACCGTGTCGAACGTGACCAGGTCGCCGTACGGCTTGTGGCCCTCGACGAACCGTTCCAGGCCGCCGGCGATCCAGGCGCAGCCGTCCGGGTCGATCACCGGATCCTCGTCCTCGGCGGCGGCGTCCGTGGCGTACAGCACGCCGTCCAGACCCAGCAACAGATCAACCAGTTCGGTGTACGCGGTCGCGCGCACCGTCCCGGTCTTGGCGATGTGCAGCGCCAACGCTCCGGTTGGTGCGGCTATGCCCGGTTCGTCCGCGATGGTGCCGAAGTCGACGAAGTCGGCGGGTGCGACCGGGTCGTAGTACTGGTTGGTCCGGGGCCAGTGCACGGCGACGTTCTCCAGCCCTTTGTCCAGCGCCATGGGCCCACCTCTCCTCGACGTGCCCGCTGCGGCCGGTCGGCGACGAACCGGCCCGCGCGGGCGAGGTTACGACACCGCCGCCCGCGGTCGACAGGCAGTGTCGCAGCGCGTGGCCGAAGGGTGCGGCAGGCGCGCCTGACCGGCAACAGCCGGATCATTCGCCATTGCGCGCCGCCTCCGGTCCGTGTAGGGGGAGTCGTAGGAGGCGGGCTGAACGGCGCTACGGCAATCTGAGGCACCCGCAAGGGGTGCCGGACCCCCGCCAACTCGCATCGGCGGAGTAGAATCGACAAAGACCGGGAAACCGCCCGGCGGTCGGGAACGCAGCGTCGGCCCTAAATCCGGACGCCGACTCCCGTAACGCTACGCGGTTTTCCAGCCGATCACGATCCGCGGGTGCCCCGCGGCGACCGGCGCGCTCGGTTTCACCGGTGGTCCGCTTCCTCCCTGCGGGTTGTCGAGTGTGCCCTGCGCCCACCGGACGGCCGCCGGACTTCCCGCCGACCCCGGGTCCGGCCCTCGCGGGCCGGGCGCGAGAAAGTGGCCGAGGGTGGCAGAGAACAAGCAGGAGTACGGTGCCGGGTCCATCACCGTCCTCGAAGGCCTCGAGGCGGTCCGTAAGCGTCCCGGTATGTACATCGGTTCGACCGGCGAGCGGGGACTGCACCACCTGGTCCAGGAGGTCGTGGACAACGCCGTCGACGAGGCGATGGCCGGATACTGCGACACGATCGACGTGGTCCTGTTGCCCGACGGCGGTGTCTCGGTCACCGACAACGGCCGCGGCTTCCCGGTCGACCTGCACCCCAAGCTGAAGAAGCCGGGCGTCGAGGTGGCGCTGACCGTGCTGCACGCGGGCGGCAAGTTCGACGGCAAGGCGTACTCGGTCTCCGGTGGTCTGCACGGCGTGGGCGTCTCGGTGGTGAACGCGCTCTCCACCCGGATGGCGGTGGAGATCCACAAGTCCGGCAACGTCTACCGGCAGAAGTACACCGCGTCGAAGCCCGGGCCGCTGGAGAAGGGCGAGCCGACCGACCACACCGGTTCGACGGTGGAGTTCTGGCCGGACCCGACGATCTTCGAGACGGTCGAGTTCGACTTCCAGACGATCTACCGCCGGCTGCAGGAGATGGCCTTCCTCAACAAGGGCCTGACGATCAACCTGGTGGACCGCCGTCCCGCCTACGAGGAGGACGGCAAGGCCCGCGAGGTCACCTTCATGTACGAGAACGGCATCGCCGACTTCGTGCGGCACCTGAACAACACCAAGACGCCGATCCACAAGTCGGTGATCGAGTTCGAGGCCGAGGCGACCGACGAGGGCATGGCCCTGGAGATCGCCATGCAGTGGAACGAGTCGTACGGCGAGTCGGTGTACACGTTCGCCAACACGATCAACACGCATGAGGGCGGCACCCACGAGGAAGGCTTCCGCGCGGCGCTGACCAGCATCGTCAACCGCTACGGCGCGGAGAAGAAGTTCCTCAAGGGCGACGAGAAGCTCTCCGGCGAGGACATCCGCGAGGGACTCGCCGCGATCATCTCGGTGAAGCTGGCGAATCCGCAGTTCGAGGGTCAGACCAAGACGAAGCTCGGCAACACGGACATGAAGAGCTTCGTGCAGAAGGCCGCCAACGAGTGGCTGGTGGACTGGTTCGAGCGCAACCCGGCCGAAGCCAAGACGATCATCACGAAGGCGTCCATGGCGGCCCGGGCGCGCATCGCCGCGCAGCAGGCCCGCAAGCTGGCCCGCCGCAAGTCGCTGCTGGAATCCGGCTCGATGCCGGGCAAGCTGGCCGACTGCCAGTCGACCGACCCGCGGGTCTCCGAGGTGTTCATCGTCGAGGGCGACTCGGCCGGCGGCTCGGCCAAGCAGGGCCGGAACAACGTGACGCAGGCGATCCTGCCGATCCGCGGCAAGATCCTCAACGTGGAGAAGGCCCGGATCGACCGGGTGCTGAAGAACAACGAGGTCCAGGCGCTGATCACGGCGCTGGGCACCGGCATCCACGACGAGTTCGACATCGCCAAGCTGCGCTACCACAAGGTCATCCTGATGGCCGACGCCGACGTCGACGGCCAGCACATCCAGACGCTGCTGCTCACGCTGCTGTTCCGCTTCATGCGGCCACTGGTCGAGGTGGGCCACGTCTACCTGGCGGCTCCGCCGCTTTACAAGATCAAGTGGAACAAGAAGGGCGACGACGCGCAGTACGCCTACTCCGACCGGGAGCGGGACGGCCTGATCGCGCTGCGGCAGCAGAAGAAGCCGAACGCCAAGCCGGACGACATCCAGCGGTTCAAGGGTCTCGGCGAGATGAACTACACCGAGCTGTGGGACACCACGATGAACCCGGGTACGCGCACGCTGCGCCAGGTGACGCTCGACGACGCCGCGGTGGCCGACGAGCTGTTCAGCGTGCTCATGGGCGAGGACGTCGAGGCGCGCCGTTCCTTCATCCAGCGCAACGCCAAGGACGTCCGTTTCCTGGACATCTGACCGGCGGGTGAGCGGCCGCGTATGCGGACCGCTCACCCAGGGTTATGCACAGCTTCAGCGGCTTTCCACAACGTTATCCACAGCGAAAAGCGTGGTTCCGGCCTTGATGTCGGGATTCACATTCAGTAAGGGTTAACTGTGACGGACACTCCCGAGACCCCGGCAGACGAGCCGCAGGGCGCGATTCCCGCTGCCGCCGCGATCACCGACCGGGTCGAACCGGTCGGCCTCGAGGTCGAGATGCAGCGCTCGTACCTCGACTACGCGATGAGCGTGATCGTGGGCCGTGCGCTGCCCGACGTGCGAGACGGCCTCAAGCCGGTGCACCGCAAGATCCTCTACGCGATGTACGACTCCGGGTTCCGTCCGGACCGTGGCTACGTCAAGTGCGCGCGGGTGGTCGGCGAGGTGATGGGCAACTACCACCCGCACGGTGACTCCTCGATCTACGACGCCCTGGTCCGCATGGCGCAGCCCTGGTCGCTGCGCTACCCGCTGATCGACGGCAACGGCAACTTCGGTTCGCCGGGCAACGACCCGCCGGCCGCCATGCGGTACTGCGTCGCCGGCGACACCCTGGTGCGCCTGGCCGACGGCGGCGAGGTCCGGATCGACTCGCTGGTGCCGGACGCCGCACCGTCGTCGGAGACGCCGATCGACCTCAAGGTGAGCGGCCTGGTCGGCGACCCGGTCCGGGCCAACGCGTTCTTCCACTCCGGCTCCCACCCGACGCTGCGGGTGCGCACCGGGGACAGCACCGAGCTCGTCGGTACGCACAACCACCCGGTGCTGTGCGTCGTGCCGGGTGCCGCCGGCGCGCCGGTACTGCGCTGGCTGCTGCTGTCCGAGGTGCGCCGGGGTGACCTGATCGCGCGGGCGGACGGGTCCTGGATGCTGCCGTCGCCGCTGCGCGCGACCGGGCTGGCCGACCTCGACGACCCGGCCCGGGTGCTGCCGCAGTCGGTGCCGCTCACCGCGTTCTCGTACGCGATGGTCACGAACGTCTCGGACGCCGGGGTGCAGCCGGTCTACAGCCTCCGGGTGGAGACGGACGACCACGCGTTCGTCACCAACGGCTTCGTCAGCCACAACACCGAGTCGAAGCTCGCGCCGCTGGCCATGGAGATGCTGCGCGACATCGACGAGGACACCGTCGACATGCAGGACAACTACGACGGCCGGGCCAAGGAGCCCACGATCCTGCCGGCGCGGTTCCCGAACCTGCTGGTCAACGGCTCCGAGGGCATCGCGGTCGGGATGGCCACCAAGATCCCGCCGCACAACCTGCGGGAGATCGCCGGAGCCGTGCAGTGGCGGCTGGACAACCCGGAGGCCGACGAGGAGACGATGCTCGAGGCGCTCCTCGAAATCGTCAAGGGACCCGACTTCCCGACCCGCGGCCTGATCGTCGGTCAGCAGGCCATCCAGGACGCCTACCGCACCGGCCGCGGCTCGATCCGGATGCGCGCCGTGGTGGAGGTCGAGGAGGACGCGCGCGGCCGCCCCTGCCTGGTGATGACCGAGTTGCCGTACCAGGTCAACCCGGACAATCTGGCCGAGCGGGTCGCCGAGCTCGTCAAGGAGGGCAAGCTCACCGGCATCGCGGACATCCGGGACGAGTCCTCCGGGCGTACCGGCCTGCGGTTGATCCTGGTGTTGAAGCGCGACGCAGTCGCGAAGGTCGTGCTGAACAACCTGTACAAGCACACCCAGCTGCAGGACACGTTCGGCGCGAACATGCTGGCGCTGGTGGACGGCGTTCCGCGCACGCTGAACCTGGCGCAGTTCATCAAGTACTACGTCGACCACCAGATCGAGGTCATCCGCCGGCGGACCGCGTACCGCCTGCGCAAGGCCGAGGAGCGCGCCCACATCCTGCGCGGTCTGGTGAAGGCGCTCGACGCGCTCGACGAGGTCATCGCGCTGATCCGGCGCTCGCCGACGGTCGACGACGCCCGGCAGGGCCTGATCCAGCTGCTCGACATCGACGAGGTGCAGTCGCAGGCGATCCTCGACATGCAGCTGCGCCGGCTGGCGGCGCTCGAGCGGCAGAAGATCATCGACGAGTTGGCCAAGATCGAGATCGAGATCGCCGACCTCAAGGACATCCTGGCGAAGCCGGAGCGGCAGCGCGCCATCGTGTCCGAGGAACTGGCCGAGATCGTGGCCAAGTACGGCGACGACCGTAAGACGAAGATTGTCCCGTTTGATGGTGAGGTCTCCATGGAGGACCTCATCGCTCGGGAAGACGTTGTGGTGACCATCACACGAACTGGTTATGCGAAGCGCACCAAGGTCGACATGTACCGGTCCCAGCGGCGCGGCGGGAAGGGCGTGAGCGGCGCATCCCTGCGCCAGGACGACATCGTCAGCCACTTCTTCGTGATCTCCACGCACGCGTGGATCCTGTTCTTCACGAACAAGGGGCGGGTCTACCGGGCCAAGACGTACGAGCTGCCCGAGGCGAACCGCGTGGCCAAGGGCCAGCACGTCGCGAACCTGCTGGCCTTCCAGCCGGACGAGCATATTGCGCAGGTTATCCAGATTCCGGACTACCAGGTCGCGCCCTACCTTGTGCTCGCCACTAAGAATGGGCTCGTGAAGAAGACCCGCCTCGACGAGTTTGACTCCAACCGCAGCGGTGGCATCATCGCCATCAACCTGCGGGAGGATGACGAATTGGTGGGCGCCGCACTGGCCGCGCCGGAGGACGACCTGCTCCTGGTGTCGAAGAACGCCCAGGCCATCCGGTTCAACGCGACCGACGAGGCGCTGCGGCCGATGGGACGGGCGACCTCCGGTGTCATCGGCATGCGCTTCGGCGACAATGATCAACTCCTGGCCATGGAGGTGGTCCGCGAGGGTATGGACGTTTTGGTCGCCACCAACGGCGGGTATGCCAAGCGGACCCCGATCGAGGAGTACCCGGTGCAGGGACGAGGCGGCAAGGGCGTGCTCACGGCGAAGATCACGGAGCGTCGCGGCGGCCTCGTCGGTGCGGTAGTAATCAGCCCGGACGACGAACTATTTGCCATCACCAGCAATGGTGGAGTGATCCGGACTCCCGTGAAGCCTGTACGGCGCACGCGGGATCGGAACACAATGGGGGTCAAGCTGATGGACCTCCCAGAAGGTGTAACCATCGTGGCGCTTGCTCGCAATGCCGACGAGCCTGACGAACAGGACTAGTTGATGACGGAGACACAGGCGAAGTCGGGGGGCTCCGGGACCTCGACAACTCCGGTCGACGAGGAGCCGAAGGACGGCGCCAACGCGGCCGGACGCGAGCCCGCGGGGCGCGCGGCAGTCCCCGCCGACGCTGGGTCGTCGCCGAAGTTCACCCGGGCGCCGGGAATGGCGCCTCCTCCGGGTGAACCAGGCGCCGACGGCAACGACGGTCCGTCCGAGGCGAAACGGCCACCAGCACCCGGCGTAGCGAAAGGGTCCGCGACGGTGCCGATTGTCACCAAGGGCAAGGGCGGTACGCCGGGAGGCGCCGCCGGCCGCACCACTGTCACGCCGCCGCCGGCGAAGCCCGCCACGGCGCCGCAGCGTCCCGGCGGTCCCGCCGAGGGCGGCAAGCGCCCCGGCGGCGTCACCGGCTCCGCCGCGGTCGGCGCGGCCCGGGTGACCGAGGCGGTCCGCTCGGCCCGCTCCACGGTGTCGTCCGCCGCCGCACGCGGCCCGCGCCGTGCCCGGCTGAACCTCAAGCGGATCGACCCCTGGTCCGTGATGAAGTTCTCCTTCGCGGTCTCCATCGTGCTGTTCATCGTCGTCGTGGTCGCCACCGCGGTGCTCTACCTGGCGCTGGACACCATGGGCGTGTGGAGCGAGATCAACAAGAGCCTCGGCGACCTGGTCAAGACGAGCGGCGGCACCGACGCGAGCAGCGGCGGCTTCCGCATCACCGCGTGGGGCGTGATCGGCACGTCGATGCTGATCGGCGCCGTGAACGTGGTGCTGTTCACCGCCCTGGCCACGCTCGGTGCGTTCATCTACAACGTCTGTGCCGACCTCGTCGGCGGCGTCGAACTGACGCTCGCCGAGCGCGACTGAGCCACCCGGCAACGGTTGCGGCCACCGCGTTCGCGCGGTGGCCGCCCCCGTTTGGGAGAGCGAGCCCGGGTACGGTAATCTTCGTTGTCGCACGGGGCTATAGCTCAGTCGGTTAGAGCGCAGAGCTGATAACTCTGAGGTCGCTGGTTCGATTCCAGCTAGCCCCACCCTCTCCCACCCGGCAGTCGCAGACCGTAAGGGGACAGCCATGCTGAAGAAGCTCCTGATCGTCGCCGGGGTGGTCGGCGCGGCCGCGCTGGTCGTCCGGCGAGTCAAGGCCTCCAGCGACGAGCGCGCCCTCTGGCACGAGGCCACCACCGCTCCGGACCTCCGATAACGGTCCGGCCAGCGGGGCCCTAGCTCAACTGGCAGAGCACCGCCTTTGCAAGGCGGGGGTTAGGGGTTCAAGTCCCCTGGGCTCCACAGAACCAGCCCGCGACCAGGGCGAACATAAAAAGTGGACGTAGGTCTCCAAGGTGATCTGCAGGGTCGCGTGCCGTAGCGCTCGCTGCACCTCCTTCGGATCCAGGTCAACCGTGCCGGACGAGCCACTCTTCGGCTCACTGAGGTAGAAGCCGCCGTAGTCGCGCGGCGAGTAGCGGAGCTGCTGAACTACGTGCAGTTCCTCGTTGCCGACGTCCAGGCAGCGCGGTCCGTGCTCGGCGCCAAGCGGCACCCACTTCGGGATGGCGGGACTTTCGGGCTGGCGGTGCCTCGCAGACGTCGATGGTGGGTCGGCGTCGGGCGCTGCTGATCGGCGTGCAGCCGCACGCGCGGTGGTGGCTTACCTTGTAGGAGTGATCTCCGAAGGGGAGCTTGGAAAGATCCGCAGCAGTGGGAGCTACCGTGCGTCGATTTGGCTGACGCGGTTCAATTTCATCCCGTTTGCGGTGCTCGTCTGGCTAGGACCCCTCCGAAATGCCGCTCCAGGGCCGTTGTTCCTCCTGATATGGGTCTTGCTCGGGGCGTCGATCATGACGGCGCTGGCGCTGCTGCACCGATCGGGTGCACCTTTTGTACGCTCCGGCCTGTCCTGGGAAGTTCGAGATCGGCACATGACCCGGCAGATATTCAAGGATGTCTTCTGGCTTCGTCGTCCGTGATTCAGGCGCTGGGTGTGACGGTGCCGATCGTTGTGCCAGCCGAAAGGCAACGACCAGCGCCTCACCGGGAGGCGAAGACAAAGCCGCCCCTGATGTCCGGGGCTGGGTGATGCTCCATCTCGGCCTCGACCTTGAAGCCGGCGGCGCTCAGCCAGTCCGCGATTCGGGCCGGCGAGCGTCGGTGCACGTAGACCTTCATCGGGTGGCCGCCGTAGCCCTCGGTCTTGAGCCTGCTGCCTTCGCCGGCGTGGAAGCCGACCAGGAGGGCCCCGCCGGGCCGCAGCACGCGGAAGAACTCGGCGAGGACGGCGGGCACCTCGTCGTCGGGCACATGGATCAGGGAGAACCAGGCGAGCAGGCCGGTCAGGGAATTGTCGGCCAGGTCGAGATCGGTCATGGTGCCGACCTCGAACCGCAGGCCAGGATGGTCCTGCCGGGCAATGTCGATCATGGCGGGCGACAGGTCGACGCCGAATGCGTCCAGGCCGATGCTGTGCAGGTAGCCGGTGAGCCGGCCCGGACCGCAGCCGATGTCGGCGACAGCCCCGTTGCCCTGTGCGCGCACCAGTTCGGCGAAGAGCGCCAGGATGCCCCGTTGGAACGGTTCGCCGGCGAGTGCGTCGCGAAGCATCGCGGCGTAGCTGACTGCCACGGTGTCGTAGGAGATCCGAGTGTCGTCCAGCCAACCGGCAACGCGCATGTGGAGCACGGTATCCGCGACGCAGGCGGCGATGTCGTCCCCGTACCAAGATCATTAAGAAAGCAGGCCCCGCCGCTGATCGCGCCCAGCGCAGAGCTGGGCGCGATCAAGGCGCCTATGCCACGAAGCGGGAACGGCGGCGGCGACCGATCAGGTACCCGGCGACACCGAGGAGCAGGAGCACACCGCCGAGACCGGCCACCGTCCCGGTGTCGGCGCCGGTCAGGGGCAGCCCTCCACCCTCGCCACCCTCGGCACCCGGGGCTTCCGTGTTGTCGGGGGAGGTGGGAACGGGAACCGGAGCAGGGGGGACGGGCGGAACGGTCGTCGTGGCGCCGGGCGTGGGGCTCGACGTGGGGCGCGTCGGCGTCGGCTTGGTCGCGCAGTCGAGCGCACGCGCGGTGTGCAGACCCCCGTTCAGGTAGGCCAGGGCAGCGTCGATGCTGCCGTCGTCGAGCACCTTCTGCGCGGCCGCCTCGACGTTGGCGCCGGCGTCGGGCAACGTTCGGCCGACCGAGATCCGCAGATCCGCCGTCCAGGCGTTGAGCATGCCCTTCTTCAGGAAGGCTCGCAGTTCATCGGCGGTGCCGTCCAGCCGCTTTTGCATCGCGCGAGGCAGGACGGGCAACGAGTTGGCCTTCGTCGCGGCCAGGATCTGGTTGGCAACGACCCGGATCTCCACATCGGTGGCGGTGGCCAGGTCGATGGTGACCAGCTTGCGGATGTCCTTGTAGAGCTTGCGCTCGACTGTCTGGCAGGCCGCGTCGAACCCGGGCGCCTCGGCCTGTGCCGCCGCCGGTGCCGCGGGTATGAGGAGAGCCAGCGCCATCAGGACGCCGGCCGAAGTCTTTCGTCGCATGCGGGTCTTCCTCCCCCGTTGGATCAAAGCCGGGAGATACTACCGTCGATGGGCGGACCGGCGAGTCGTGGAGCTTGCCGGTGCTCCGGTCCGGTCCCGTCTGGCTGGGTCGAGAGACTCGACGAAGGCCCGCTCCCCGGACCCGCGCCGGGCCGGATAACGTCGCGTGGATGACCGTCCGTCTGCGTACCGCCAAGGATCTCGACATGCCGGCCGTCGGCGCCCTGCATCACCGGTCCCGGGCCGCGGCCTACGTCGGCCTGGTCGATCCGGAGGCGTTGACCTTCGGCTCGGAGGAGGCGCTCGGCGAGTGGTGGGCCGAGCGCCGGCGGTGGGAGGCGGACACCCACCGGATGACCGTCGCCGTCTCCGGCACCGAGATCGTGGGCTTCAGCTATCTGGGGCCGAGCCCGGAGGAGGGCGTCGGCGAGCTGTACGCCATCCACGTGCTGCCCGGGCACGTCGGAACCGGCGTGGGCCGGGCGCTGATGGACGACGCGCTGCCGCACCTGGGCCCGCGCGCGGTGTTGTGGGTGCTGGAGGGCAACCAGCGGGCCCGCCGGTTCTACGAGAAGGCCGGCTGGTCGGCGGACGGGGTCACCCGGGACGCACCGATGGGCGGGGTACTGACCCACCAGCTGCGGTACGCCCGGTGAGGAGACCGGGGGACTGATGAGGTTCCGCCGTGGATGCCGTCTCAACGGGGGACGAGGCATTCAGCCGGCGAAGGAGACCGCAGTGGACGACATCGAACCGCAGACCGCGAACGGCAAGGTGCTCTGGCATTTCACCATGTCCCTGGACGGGTTCGTGGCGGGGCCGAACCACGAGATGGACTGGATGATGACCGGCGTCTCGCCCCAGCCGGGCCTGGTCGACGAGTACGTCAAGACCACCGGCGCGATTCTGGGCGGCCGGCGCGGCTGGGACCAGTTCCCGGATCCGGGCACCGTCTACGGCGGAGCCTGGACCGGGCCCATCTTCGTGCTCACCCATCACCCGGAGGACGCCGCGCCCGCGGCCGGTGTCACGTTCCTCGACTGTGACGTGGCCGAGGCGGTACGGATCGCGTTGGCCGCGGCCGGCGGCGGGAACGTGGAGGTGCTGTCGCCGACGATCGGTGGGCAGCTTCTCGAGCGGGGCCTGATCGACGAGATCGATCTGCACATCGCGCCGGTGCTGCTCGGCGACGGGATCCGGCTGCTGGATCTTCCCGGCGGCCGGCCGCACTACCTGCACAGGGTCGGTGCCGGCGACCCCACGGCCGAGCTGACGGTCCGGTACCGGCCGGTCCGGCCTTAGGGACGGCGGGGGACCTCGGCGGCCGCACCGGACGGGCCGCGGAAGACGTCCCGCGCGAGCGCCAGCAGTTCGTCCAGGCGGGCCGGGGGATTGTCCGCCCACCAGGCGATCGACACCTCGATCGGCGGGGCGTCGCGCACCGCCCGGTAGGCCACCCCGGGCCGCGGGTTCTGGTGGGCGGTGGCTTCGGACGTGATGCCGACGACCTGGCCCAGGGCGATCTGGGTCAGCCAGTCCTCCATGCTGCTGGTGGCGCGGGTCGACGTGGGCGCGGTGCCGGCCGGCCACAGGTCCGGCGTGGTGGTGCCGGTGCGGGTGTCGATCGCTACCGTGTAGCGGGCCAGGTCGGCCAGGCGCAGCGACCTGCGGCGGGCCAGGGTGTGGTCGGTGGCCACCGCGGCGTACCGGGCCTCCCGGCCCACCGGTGCGGTCCGGAACCGGGGATCGGCCAGCGGCCGGCGGATGACCGCGACGTCCGCGCGGCCGTCGCTCAGTCCGGCGGTGGGGTCGTTCGCGTGCACGAACAGCAGGGGTACGTCGGGACGGCTGCGTGCCCACGTCTTCTGCAGGCGCCGGGTGTGCCGGCCCAGCGCCGCCCAGGCGTAGCCGACCCGGATCTCGGTGTGTGCGCTGTCCACGATCTGCTGCAGGTGGCCGACCTCGGCCAGCACCCGGCGTGCCTGGTCGACCACCTTGGCGCCGACGGCCGTGACCGCCACGTGCCGGGTGGAGCGTTCCAGGACGCGCACGCCGAGCGTCGTCTCCAGGGCGGCCACCGAGCGGGACACCGATGCCTGGGTGACGCCGAGCACCGCCGCCGCGTCGGTGAACGTGCCGGCGTCCACCACCGCGAGCAGCGTCCGGAGCTGGCGCACCTGCACATCCATACGTCCAGCGTATAGATGTCGCGGGCGGGACATTTCCGTCGCCGGCCGGGGAGGCCGACGCTGGCGGCATGGGCAAGGTTCTCGGGGGCGTGGCCACGATGCTGGGCAGCGCCGCCTCCAATCAGATGGGCGCCGCGGTGGGCGCGCTGGCGTTCCCGACTCTCGGCCCGGCGGGGGTGGTCGCGGTACGCCAGTTCGTCGCGGCCGCCGTGCTGCTGCCGGTGGCCCGTCCGCCGCTGCGCCGGATGACGTGGTCGCAGTGGTGGCCGTCGTTGCTGCTCGGGGTCGTGTTCGCGGTGATGAACCTGAGCCTGTACACCGCGGTCGACCGGATCGGGCTGGGGCTCGCCGTCACGCTGGAGGTGCTCGGGCCGCTCGCGGTGGCGCTGCTCGGCTCGCGTACCCGGCGGGATCTGGTCTGTGCGGCGGCGGCCTGCGCCGGGGTGTACGTGCTGGTGTCGCCCGGGCCGTCCAGTGACTACCTGGGCGTCGGTCTGGGGTTGGTGGCGGCCGCCTGCTGGGCGGCGTACATCCTGCTCAATCGGCTTCTCGGCACCCGCATGCCGGGCCTGCAGGCGCCGGCGGTGGCCACGTCGGTGTCCGCGGTGCTGTACCTGCCGGTCGCCGCGGTGCTGCTGGCCCACGGACGGTGGGACGGTGCGGGCGTGGCGTACGCGGTGGGCGCGGGATTGTGCAGTTCGGTGTTGCCGTACGCGGCGGATCTGATCGTGCTGCGGCGGGTGCCGCCGCCGTTGTTCGGGCTGTTCATGAGCGTGCACCCGGTGCTCGCCGCGGGTGCCGGTCTGCTGCTGCTCGGGCAGGCGCTGGACCTGCACGAATGGGCCGGGATCGCGATCGTGATCAGCGCCAACGCCGTCGCCCTGGCACCTCGGAGGCGTCCGGCGGCCGTGCGGCGCGCGGACCCCGGACCCCGTCGCGCGGCCGCCCTGGGCCACCTGACCGGCACGCGCGTCTAGGGTCGGGGGATGCGGTTGCGGTGGGCGGACGTGTCGGCGCGCCGGCGGGTCCGGTCCCACCTGGTGGAGCCGCGGCCGGGCGTGGCGCCGGCCGAGGTCGCCGCCGCCCTGCTCGGCGTGCACGCCCAGGTCATGTCCGCCGCCGAACTGTCGATCGGGGTGCGGCAGTCGGACGGCACCCGGGCCGGGGTGCGGGCCGCCCTGTGGGAGCACCGGACGCTGGTGAAGACGCGCGGGCCGCGCGGCACGGTGCACCTGCTCGCCGCGGCCGACCTTCCGATGTGGACCGGCGCGCTGTCCTCGGTGCCGTCCGCGGCGGGCCCGTTGCCGCCGGACGTCCGGATGGACGCCGCCCAGACCGACTCGGTGGTCGCGGCGATCGCCGACGCGGTGGGCGGGGCGGACGCGGCGCTCACCGTGGACGAGTTGACCGCGGCGATCGTGGCGCGGGTCGGTTCGTGGGCCGGGGACCGGGTGATGGAGGCGTTCCAGGACCGGTGGCCGCGCTGGCGGCAGATCGAGTCGGTGGCGATGAACCGGGGTGCGCTCTGCTTCGGGCCGGACCGGGGCCGCCGGGCGACCTACACCGACCCGCGGCGATGGCTGCCCGGCTTCGCGCCGGCGCCGTCCGGGACCGCGGTCACCGAGCTGGTCCGGCGGTTCCTGCACGGGTACGGGCCGGCCACGCCCGCCCAGTTCGGGCGCTGGCTCGGCGCGCCGCCCGGCTGGGCCGCCGAGGTGTTCGCCGGGCAGGGGGCGATCGAGCAGGTCGACTTCGACGGCACGCCGGCCTGGGTGAACGCCGGCGACACCGGCACCGCCGAGGGTCAGGCGGGGCTGCGTCTGTTGCCGTACTTCGACGCGTACGTCATCGGTTGTCATCCCCGGGCCGGCCTCTTCCCGGACCGGGCGGCGGACCGGGCGCTCGCCGGCGGCCAGGCCGGCAACGTGCCCACCGTGCTGATCGACGGCGTGGTGCGCGGGGTGTGGCACCAGCGGCGGTCCGGCCGCCGGATCGCGGTGACCGTCGAACCGTTCGTCCGGCTGACCGCCGCCCAGCGCGCGTCGCTGGCCGGCGAGGTGCACCGGATCGGTCTGATCGGCGAGGGTACCGCCGAGCTGACCCTCGGACCGGTCACCGCCGGACCCCACGCATGAAAGAGTCAATAGCCATTCGGTTGTTGCAATGCGCGGGCCGCCGGGTCAATATCCACGTGTGGCGATATCCGTGGGCGAGCTGGTGACCACCGGGCAGGCGGCCGTCCTGCTGCGGGTGTCCCGGGCGCGCGTGGTGGACCTGTGCCTGCGCGGACTGCTGCCGTACGTCCGGGTCGGCGGCCAGCGCAGACTGCGCCGCGCCGACGTGGAGGCGCTGCTCCAGCCGCTGCTGACCCGGGACCAGACGGTGGCCCTGTGGCTGCACCGGGCGATCGCCGGCAAGGTCGTCGCGGACCCGCCCGGGGTGCTCGGCGCCGCCCGGGCGAACCTGCGGCGGCTGCGCCGGCTGCACCCGGACGGCCCGGACTGGGAGTGGCTGGACCGGTGGGACGCGGTGCTGGACGACGGCGCCGAGTCCGTGCTGGAGGCGCTCACCTCCCCGGCCCGGTCCGCGGTGGAGCTGCGCCGGAACTCCCCGTTCGCCGGCGTGCTGAGCGAGGCGGAACGGCGGGCCGTGGTGCGGGCCTACGCGGACAGCCGCCGCGACCACGCCCGGCCGGTGCGGCGCGAGACCGTGGAGCAGGTGCTCAAGGCGGTCTGAGCCGGCTCAGCGGTGCAGCCAGTCCCGCAGGTCCGGCGGGCCCAGCGCGGCGGTCCGGTCGAGGTAGTGCGCGTACTGTTCGTCGCTGAGCAGGTCCCGTCCCGCCCCGGAGCGGCCCGAGCGGAAGAACGCGTTCCGGTCCTTGAGCACCCCGGCCGGATCCGGCGCCAGCTCTCCGGCCCGGGCCCGCATCTGGCTGAACCCGGCCGCGTCCACCAGCTCCGGCCAGGTCTCCGCCGGCACCGGGACGCCGAGCCGCGCGGCGATCCGGCGCATCTCCCCGTCCAGATCCGCGGACAGGTCGGCGTAGTGCACGAGCAGCACGTTCGGCTCGTGCCGCCGCCGCCACGCGTCGGACAGATGCCACATCACGCCGGGCAGTGAGTCCAGCTCGTCGGCCGGCGCCGGGTCGTGGTCGATCCAGCTGAGCAGGGCATCGAGTACGGGCGGAGCCGGGCGCTCGACCCCGGCCGGTGTGCCGGTCAGTGCCGCCAGCCGCTGGCGGTCCAGGTTCGCACCCTGGTGGAACAGCGACACCGCCAGGTCCAACGGGTGCCGGGCCACCACGATGTAGGTGGCGCGCGGATCGATCGGGACACCGTCCAGCGGGGTGTGCGTCTTGACGAAGCGCCGGTGCGGTTGCGCCGCGAGCCGGGCGATCACCTCGTCACGCGGCTCGACCAGCCAGTCCAGCCACGGCGACAGGGTGGGCAGCGGCGCCGGCAGGCGTGGCGTCTGGAAGATCAGCAAGGCGCAGATCATCTGCATCCAGGTGGTGCCGCTCTTCGACCGGGTGCTGATCACGATGTCACCGTCCCGGAACCGGGCGCTATCTTCGTCGGACGATACGTAGCGCTTGTGCGTCATGATTCCCTATCCTTCCTCAAGTAGGGCAGGATAGGGAAGTATGGAGCAGGGCTGGTTCTCGGTGGAGCAGGTGGCGGACCGGCTCGGGCTGCACGTGCGCACCGTGCGCGGCTACATCCGGGACGGCCGCCTCCGGGCGGTACGCATCGGCAAGCAGTACCGCATCGCCCCGGCCGACCTGGACACGTTCACCGGCCGGCCGGTCGAGCCGGTCCGGCGGCACGTCGAGGTGTCGGCGGTGGTGGAGATCGACGGCATCACCGCGAGCCTGGCCGACCGCCTCAGCACGTTCCTGATAGCCGGCGCCCAGCTCGCGCCGGTGCGCGTCCGCACGGTGTACGACGACGACCGCGGCCGCCTCAAGGTCATCGTCCTGGGCGGTACCGCCGCCACGGCCGACGTCCTGCAACTCATCGACACCTTCCTCGGAACGGAGAACGGACATGACGCCGACCGACCCGACGGCCCCGACGACTGACCAGGTGATCGAGCGCCGGGGCGTACCGGTCCTGCTCTGCGGCGCGGACGGCCCGCCGGTCGCCGGGACGCAGGACGCGCTGGACCTGATCGGTGCGGCGTTCTCCCGCGCGGACGTGGTGGCCCTGCCCGCCGGGCGACTCGACGAGCGGTTCTTCCGGCTGCGCAGCGGGCTTGCCGGGGAGATCATGCAGAAGTTCGTCAACTACCGGATCCGGCTGGCGATCGTCGGCGACATCTCCGCCTATGTCGCGGACAGCACGGCGCTGCGCGATCTGGTCACCGAGTCCAACCGGGGTCAGCAGATCTGGTTCGTCGCGGATCTCGACGAGTTGGACACCCACCTGGCCTGACCTTCGGCCTCCGCCTGCCCCGGCCTCCGCTACGGCCCCGGCCCTGGCCCCAGCCCGGCCCTGGCCCCAGCCCAGCCCAGCCCAGCCCCAGCCCAGCCCAGCGGCCCGACCCCGGTCGCGGCCACGGCCACGGCCACGGCCGAAGGGTGCCGTTCGTGTCGCTCCCGGCCTATCTGCTGGACATGCCGGACCCGTCCGGCATGACATCGGTGTTCCTGGGCTCGACGGCGCCCGGCGGGCTGGTGCCGGGGAGGCCGCTGCCCGGTGGAATGGTGCCAGGTGGGTTGGTGCCCGGTGAGCTGGTCCCGGGGAGTTTGGTGCCCGGTGAGCTGGCCCCGGGGAGTTTGGTGCCGGGTGGGTTGGTGCCCAGTAGGTCGGCGCCGGGGAGGTCGGTGCCCGGTAGTTCGGTGCCGGGGAGGTCGGTGCTCGGCCAGACCGCCACCGCGGCCGCGGAACGCACCGACCGGCGCCGCTCGACGACGAAGTAGGCGCCGCTCAAGGCGTACCCGCCGGAGAGCGTCAGCCCGACCAGCCGAACCGCCGTGGGCGCGGCGACCAGGACGGTCCCGGCCAGCGCACCAGCCGACCAGGCGCCGAGCAGCACCGTGTTGACCGTGTCCGGCACGGCCCACCCGCCGGCCGAACGGCGGCGCGCCTGGCGGCGGATCTCGTCCAGCAGGGCGTGTGCCATGCCGACGGCGAGCAGGGACAACAGGCAGGTGGCGAACGCGGAGTGCGCGCCGCTGGACGCCGCGATCAGCGCGGTTGCGCCGGCCAGCAGCGCCAGGCCGCCGAGCGTGCCGATCCGCGCCGCACGTCGCTCCTCCACAATCTCTGACACTCGGCAGAATCCGGCGGCGCCTGAGGATCGGGCGTGACGCGCGGCACGTCACGTCGTGCATGCGTCGTTCGTCCTGGACACATGACGACAACGGAGACGGTGCTGATCACCGGAGCGAGTGGAACGCTGGGGTCCGCGGTGCTGCCGCGGCTGGTCAAGGAGGGACATGAGGTACGGCCGGCGAGCCGCCGTACCCGGCCGGGCTGGGTCACCGCGGACCTGCTGACCGGTGCGGGCCTGGACGAGGCGGTACGCGGGGTGGACACGGTCGTGCACCTGGCGTCCGCTCCGCGCCGGACCCGGGAGACGGATGTCGAGGGCACCCGCCGGCTCCTGGCGGCGGCGGGGAACGCGGGCGTGCGGCACGTCGTGTTCATCTCGATCATCGGCATCGACCGGGTGCCGCTGCCGTACTACCGGCTGAAGGTGGAGACCGAGGCGGTGGTCCGTGCGTCCGGGGTGCCGTACACGCTGCTGCGGGCGGCGCAGTTCCCGTCGCTGATCGACACCGTGCTGACCTTCTCCGGCAAGGCCGGGCCGTTGCTGATCGACCGCAACCTGGTGTTCCAGCCGGTGGCGGTGGAGGACGTGGCGGACCGGATCGCGGCGGTGCTGGCGGAGGGGCCGACCGGCGACGTGGTCGAGGTGGCCGGGCCGGAGACGCTGCGGCTGGGCGAGATGGCCGGAGCCTGGCAGCGGGCCCGGGGTTCCCGCCGGCCGGTGTGGCCGATCCGCATCCCGGGCAGGCTGGGACGGGAGGTACGTGCCGGGGCGCTCACCACCGCGGTACCGCCGACGGGTACCCGGACGTGGCGGGACTACCTGGCGGCCCGGTATTGAGCGAGGATGTCGGGCGTGATGGGAAGCCTGAAGCTGGAACCGGCCATGTCGCGGCTCGACCTGTTGGCCGCGCCGGTCGCCGCGGCGCTGGAGGTGTGGCCGGTCGACGCGCCGGTCGACGGTGACCAGGTGATGGTCGCGCCGATCGAGCCGGACCTGGCCGACACCGCGGCGTTCTGCGAGGCGTACGGGGTGTCCCTGCGCGAGTCGGCCAACTGCGTGATCGTGGCGGGGCGGCGCGGCGAGGTGACCCGGTACGCGGCCTGCATCGTGCTGGCCACCACCCGCGCCGACGTGAACGGCGTGGTCCGCAAGCAACTGGACGCCCGCAAGGCCAGCTTCGCCCCGACGGACGACGCGGTCCGCCTCACCGGCATGGAGTACGGCGGCATCACCCCGATCGGCCTGCCCAAGGACTGGCCGGTGCTGGTGGACGCGCGGGTCGTCGCGATGCCCCACGTGGTGATCGGTTCCGGCGTGCGGCACAGCAAGATCGCTATCGCCGGGCCGGCGCTGGGCGCGCTGCCCGGCGCGCTGGTCATCGAGGGACTGGCCCGCGAGGCCGGTTAGGCCCGTTCCACGTGAAACCTCATCGACCCGCGTCGACCGCTTCCCGGCGGGCGATCTCGGCGAAGGCCGTGCGCAGCGTGTCCGGCTCCTGGGCGCCCTGGACCGCGTACCGGCCGTCGATCACGAACGTCGGCACGCTGGTGATGCCGAGTTCGCGGGCCACCGCCAGGTCCGCGCGCACCACGTCCGCACCGCCGTCGTCGGCGAGGTAGGCCGCCGCGGCCGGACCGTCCAGGCCGATCGATTCCGCCACCGCGACCAGCGCCGCCGGCGAGCCGATGTCGATTCCGTCGGTGAAGTGCGCCCGTTGCAGCGCGTCCAGCATCTCCCGCTGGCGTTGGTGGGCGAGGCCCCAGGCGATCAGCCGGTGCGCGTCGAACGTGTTGGCCGCGATGGCCCGGTCGAAGTTCAGCACCAGCCCCTCGGCGGCGGCGATCGCGGCGACGTGGGCGAACATCTGCTCGGCCCGCTCCGGACCACCGAACTTGGCGGTCATCGCGGTCTTGGTGGGGACCGGCTCCGGAACCGGCGCCGGGTCCAGTTGGAACGCCCGGTAGATCACCCGCGCCTCACCGTCGTGCCCGGCCAGCGCCTTCTCTAGTCGCGCCCGGCCGAGGTAGCACCACGGGCAGACGACGTCAGACCACACCTGAATGTCCATGCTCACTCCGTTTGCTCGCGTACCTGGCGCTTCAGCCGGGTCAGGATGGCCGAGCCGCCGCGGATGCGCAGCGGGCTGATCGCCTGGGCCAGGCCCATCCGGGCATAGAGGTCGTCCGGCACCGCCAGCACCTCCTCCGCGGTGGCGCCCGCCAGGCCCTCGGCCAGGATGCCGGCGAAGGCCCGGGTGGTCGGTGCCTCCGGCGGGCAGTCGAACCACGTCTGCACGGTCCGGTCCGGGAGAACCCGGGTTTTCAGGAAGAACGCGGTCTGGCACTCGGGCACCTGCTCCATGCCCTGGTGCCCGGCCATCTCGGCGGGCAGGGCGGGCACCGTGTCGGAGAACTCCAGCAGCATCTCGAGCACCAGCTCCCGTGGCGCCGAGGCGAACTCGTCGACGATCTCGGCCAGCTTCGCGGGCATGTCGGTCACGGTTGACGACCCTACGCGCGTGACCTCACGCCGAGGCAGAAGTCGGCACGAGGGCCAGGTCACTCATCGACAGGATGCCGACCACCTGCCGGTCGGCGTCGCAGACCAGCAGCCGGCGCACACCACGGTCCCGCATCGCGCGTACCGCCTCCTCCACCGTGGCCGACTGTTCCACCATGATCAGCTCCCGCGAGGCGATCGACTCCAGCGTCGTGGTGTCCGGCGGCAGGCCCTCCGCGACGGCCCGGACCACGATGTCGCGGTCGGTGACCAGTCCGGACATGGTCGGGCCGTGGGTCACCACCACGTCGCCGATGGACCTGTCCCGCATCGCCTGCGCGGCCTCGTCGAGTGTGGTCTCGCCGGGCAGGTAGACCACCTGCCGGGTCATCACGTCGGCGACCACCGTCCTGGCCATGGTCTTCCTCCCGCCGCGTCGAACACCCGATCCGGAGCTGCCGTACCCGAGGGGCCGCATCGCTACACCCGGGTCATCCGGCCGGCCACCGCGGCGAGACCGACCTCGGCGCGTTCGCCGGTGCGGCGGTCCCGGACCTCCGCGTACCCGTCGGCCAGGCGGCGTCCGACCACGACGGTCCGCGGGATGCCGATCAGTTCGGCGTCGGTGAACTTCACCCCGGCCGAGACGTTCGGCCGGTCGTCCACCAGGATCCGCAGCCCGGCGGCGACCAGATCGGCGGCGAGCGCGAGCGCGGCCTCCACCTGGCCGTCCCGGCCCGCCGCGACGATGTGCACGTCCGCCGGGGCCACCTCGGCCGGCCAGATCAGGCCGCGCTCGTCGTGGTGCTGCTCGGCGATCGCGGCCACCGCCCGGGACAGGCCGATGCCGTAGCAGCCCATCGTCGGGCGCACCGGTTTGCCGTCGGCGCCCAGCACGTCCACCTTGAACGCCTCGGTGTAGCGGCGGCCGAGCTGGAAGATGTGCCCGATCTCGATGCCGCGCCGGATGGTCAGCTCGCCGGTGTCGCATGCCGGACATGGATCGCCGGCGCGCACCTCGGCCGCCTCGATGGTGCCGTCCGGGGTGAAGTCGCGGCCGGCGACCACCGACGTGGCGTGCCGCCCGGGCTGGTTCGCGCCGGTCAGCCACGCGGTGCCCGGTGCCACGCGCGGGTCGGCCAGATAGCGGACCGACCGGCCCTGCGGTCCGATGTACCCCTTGACCAGGTCGGGCCGGGAGGCGAAGTCGTCGAACAGCGTCGCGGTGCCCGGCGCCAGCGCGGCGTCCAGGCGCTTGAGGTCCACGTCCCGGTCGCCGGGCACGCCGATGAGCAGCAACTCCTCCTCGCGACCCGGATGGTGGACCGTCACCACGACGTTCTTCAGCGTGTCCCGGGCGGTCCAGTCGGTCCGGCCGCCCAGGGCGTGCGCGTTGGCGTGGTCGACCAGGGCGGCGATGGTCGGGGTGTCCGGGGTGTCGTGCACGGTCAGCGCGCCGGTGGCCGGCTCCGGCACGGCCGGCATCGGCGTCACCACGGCCTCGGTGTTGGCCGCGTAGTCGCACGTCGTGCATCCGACGTAGGTGTCCTCACCGACGTCCGACGTGGCCAGGAACTCCTCCGACGCGGACCCGCCCATGGCGCCGGACACCGCGGTCACCACGGCGTGTGTCAGCCCGAGCCGGGCGAAGATCCGCTGGTACGCCGCGCGCATGATCGCATACACCTCGGCCAGGCCGGCGTCGTCGAGATCGAACGAGTACGCGTCCTTCATCAGGAACTCGCGCCCGCGCAGCAGGCCGGCGCGCGGGCGGGCCTCGTCCCGGAACTTCGTCTGGACCTGGAACACCGCCAGCGGAAAGTCGCGGTACGAGGTGGTCAGGTCCTGCACCAGCAGGGCGGCCATCTCCTCGTGCGTGGGGGCCAGCAGGAACTCCCCGCCGCGCCGGTCGGTGAGCGTGAAGATGTCGTCGCCGTACTCCGTCCAGCGGCCACTCACGTCGTACGGCTCGCGGGGCAGCAGCGCCGGGAACGACACCTCCTGCGCCCCGGCCGCGACCATCTCGTCACGCACGATGCGGATCACGTTGTCCAGTACCAGCTTGCCCAGCGGCAGCCAGGTGTGGCCGCCCGGCGCGGCGCGGCGGACATAGCCGGCGCGCAGCAGTAACCGATGGCTCGGCACCTCCGCGTCGGCCGGGTCCTCGCGCAGGGTCCGGAGCAGCAGCCGTGACATCCGCAGAAGCATGAGGCAAGGGTAGGGACCGGGTACGACGGTAAGCACCCGGTTATCCGGTGTAGCCAGCGTCACGTCCCGCTCGGTCCGCACCGGTGCTTAGCTCAGAGGTTGTCGGGTCATCGAGCGTTCAGGGAGTGGCCGTGGCGTGGCGCAGTTTCGTGGCGATGGGCGACAGCTTCACCGAGGGGATGGACGATCCGTACCCCGACGGCACCTACCGGGGCTGGGCCGACCTGGTCGCGGCGCGGCTCGCGGTCGACGCCGGCCCCGACTTCGGGTACGCCAACCTGGCGATCCGCGGGCGCCTGCTGGGCCAGGTGCTGGACGAACAACTGGACGCCACCGTGGCGATGCGGCCCGACCTGGTGAGCTTCGCGGCCGGCGGCAACGACGTGCTGCGCCGCCGGGTGGACGCCGCGGGACTGGCGGACCGCCTCGACCCGGTGATCGGCCGGCTCCGGAAGTCCGGCGCCGACGTGATCATGTTCTGCTTCGCCGACGTGAGCGGACACCTGCCCGGGCACCGCATCATCGGCCCGCGGGCGGCGGCGCTCAGCGACGCGGTCCGGCGGGTCGCCGACACGCACGGCGCGTACCTCGTCGATCTGTTCGCCGACCGCACCTTCCGGCACCGCACCATGTGGAGCGAGGACCGCCTGCACCTGTCCCCGGCCGGCCACCGCCGGGTGGCCGCGCACGTGCTCACCGCGCTCGGCGTGGGTGTCGAGGAGGACTGGCTGCTGGTGCCGCCGGCGCCGGCGCCGACGCCGTGGCTGCTGGCCCGCGGCGCGGACCTGCGCTGGGCCGGGCGCTATCTGGCACCCTGGCTCCGGCGCCGGCTGGCGGGCGCCTCGTCCGGCGATCTGGTCACCGCGAAGCGCCCGGCGCTGTCCCCGGTCCACGACGGAAGCCGCGCCGAGCCGCGGCCACGGAGTTAGGTTGAACAGATGTCTGTAGCGAATGACCCGGCGCCGGCCCTGCAGGCGTACGCGCACCCCGAGAAGCTGGTCACCACCGAGTGGCTGGCCGCCAACCTGGACACCCCCGGCCTCGTCGTGGTCGAGTCGGACGAGGACGTGCTGCTCTACGACACCGGCCACATCCCGGGCGCGGTGAAGGTCGACTGGCACCTCGAACTCAACGACCAGCTCACCCGCGACTACCTGGACCCGGCCGCGTTCGCCGCGATGTGCGAGGCGAAGGGCATCGGGCGGGACGACACCGTGGTGTTCTACGGCGACAACTTCAACTGGTGGGCGGCGTACGCACTCTGGGTCTTCAGCCTGTTCGGCCACGCCGACGTGCGGCTGCTGGACGGCGGCCGGCAGAAGTGGGCGGCCGAGGGGCGCGACCTCACCCGGGAGAAGACGGTCCGCCCGCCCGCGTCGTACCCGGTGCCGGAGCGCCACGACGCTGGCATCCGGGCGTTCCGCGATCAGGTGATGGGGCACATCTCGAGTGGCCGGCCGCTGGTCGACGTGCGCTCGCCGCAGGAGTACACCGGCGAACTCACCCACATGGCGGCGTACCCGCAGGAGGGCGCGTTGCGCGGCGGGCACATCCCGGGCGCGGTCAGCAAGCCGTGGAAGTCCGCGGCCAACGAGGACGGCACGTTCAGGCCGGCCGATGACCTGACCCGGATCTACCGCGACGAGCTGGGCCTGGACCCGTCCGACGACGTGATCGCGTACTGCCGGATCGGCGAGCGTTCCAGCCACACCTGGTTCGTGCTGCATCACCTGCTCGGTTACCCCCAGGTGCGGAACTATGACGGTTCGTGGACGGAATGGGGCAACCTGGTCCGGGCCCCGATCGTCCGCGGCACCGAGCCGGGCGGGCTGGGCTGACCCCGCCGCGGGCCGTCAAGGTCGACTGAACGTACGTTAAGTGCCCGGCTTGACAGCAGGTTAGAGTCTTTTCGTGACGGTAGAGCAGCAGCATCGGACCGGACCCCCCGCGCCGCGCCGTCGGTCGCGCCGGGACGAGATTCTGGAGATCGCGGTCGGTCTCTTCGCCTCCCGGGGTTACCACGGCGTTTCGATGGACGACATCGGCTCCGCCGCGGGCGTGACCGGCCCGGCGCTGTACCACCACTTCGCCGGCAAGGAGGCGATGCTGGTCGCGGCGCTGATCCCGGTCAGCGAGGGCCTGCTGCACGGCGGTCGGGAACGCGTCGCCCGGCACTCCGGTGACGCCCGCGCCGCGCTTGCCGACCTGATCGACTTCCACGTCGAGTTCGCCCTGGAGAATCCGGCGGTCATCGCGCTGCACCTGCACGAACTCGACCGGCTGCCGGAGGAGCCGCGCCGGCAGATCCGCCGCCTCCAGCGGTTGTACGTGGAGGAGTGGGTGGGTGTGCTGGCCACGCTGCGTCCGAAACTCGAACCGGCCGAGGCACGGGTGCTCGCGCACGCCGCCTTCGGCCTGATGAACTCCACGCCGTTCCTCGGCGGCGAGGTCGACCGCCGGCGGCGCGCCGCCCTTTTGCGGGATGCCGCGGCATTCGCCCTCGAAGGCAGATAGTAGAAAGGTGCCCATGATCGACTCGCTGCTCATCGCCAACCGGGGCGAGATCGCCCGCCGGATCGTCCGCACCACCAAGCGCCTCGGGATCCGGTCGATCGCCGTGTACTCGGAGGCGGACGCCGGCATGCCGTTCGTCACCGAGGCCGACGAGGCGGTGTGCGTCGGCCCGGCCAACCCGGCGCAGAGTTACCGCAACACCGAGGCGATCCTGGCCGCGGCCAAGTCCACCGGCGCGCAGGCCGTGCACCCGGGCTACGGCTTCCTCAGCGAGAACGCCGAGTTTGCCCGCGCCGTCGAGGCCAACGGCCTGATCTGGGTGGGCCCGTCGGCCGAGGCGATCACCGCCATGGGTGACAAGATCAACGCGCGCAACCTGATGGCCGCGGCGGGCGTGCCGGTCGCGCCCGGCACGCAGGACCCGGCCGCGACGGTCGAGGCGGCCCTGGCCGCCGCCGAGGACATCGGCTTCCCGGTGATGGTCAAGGCCGCGGCCGGTGGCGGCGGCATGGGCATGGCGGTCGCCGCCGACCCCGACGCGCTCCGCACCGAGTACGACAAGGTCCGCGCGTTCGCCGAGCGGATGTTCGGCGACGGCTCGGTGCTGATCGAGCGCTACTTCCCCCGGGTACGCCACGTCGAGGTGCAGATCCTCGGCCTGGCCGACGGCCGGGTGGTGGCGCTGAGCGAGCGGGAGTGCTCGGTGCAGCGGCGCAACCAGAAGCTGGTGGAGGAGGCACCGTCCCCGGCGGTCTCGCCGGAACTGCGGCAGCGCTTCCTGGCCGCCGCGGTCAAGGCCGGCGAGGCGGTGCGGTACCGCAACGCGGGCACCGTCGAATGCCTGCTCGATCCCTCGACCGGGGAATTCTTCTTCCTGGAGATGAACACCCGGCTGCAGGTCGAGCACCCGATCACCGAGCTGATCCACGGCCTCGACCTGGTCGAGGAGCAGCTGCGGATCGCGTCCGGAGAGGCGCCGACGTTCGACCCGGACGCCCTCACCACCACCGGTCACGCCATCGAGCTGCGGGTCAACGCGGAGGACCCGAAGCGGTTCCTGCCCGGCCCCGGCAAGGTGGCCACCTGGGTGGAGCCGTCCGGCGACGGGGTACGGGTCGACTCCGGCTACGCCCCGGACACCACGGTCACGCCGTTCTACGACTCGCTGATGGCGAAGCTGATCGTGCACGGCAGCGACCGCGCCGACGCGATCGCCAAGGCCCGTGCCGCGGTGGCCGGGTTCGAGATCGTCGGTCCCAAGAACAACCTGCCGTTCTTCGCCGAGCTGCTGGAGAACCCGGAGTTCCTCGGCGGCGACTACGACACGGGCATCGTCGCGCGGATGAGGTGAGGTCGATGGTCTCGATCCGCGAGGTGGCGCCGCGGGACGGCCTGCAGAACGAGGAGCCGATCCCGACGGATGCGAAGGTGCGTCTCATCGACGCGCTGAGTGGCACCGGCGTCCGGCGGATCGAGGCCGTCTCGTTCGTCCACCCGAGGGCCATCCCGCAGATGGCCGACGCGGACGACGTCTGGGCCGGGATCACTCGCAACCCGCGGGTGCGCTACTCGGCCCTGATCCCGAACACCCGCGGTGCCCAACGGGCGATCGCCGCCGGGTTCACCGAGATCGAGGTCGTGGTGTCGGCCAGCGACACGCACAACCGGCGCAACCTGAACCGGTCGACGGACGAGTCGCTGGACGACATCACCGGTCTGATCTCGCTGATCCACCAGGCCGGCGCCACCGTCGAGGTGATCGTGGCGACCAGCTTCGGCTGCCCGTTCGAGGGGGACGTGGCCCCGGCGCGGGTGGCGTCCATCGTGGAACGGGTCCGCGCGGACGGCGCGGACCGGATCGCGTTCGGCGACACCACCGGCATGGCGACCCCGCGCCGGGTCCGTGACCTGCTCGCCGAGGTACGCCCGGACCTGTTGCACTTCCACGACACCCGGGGCACCGGCCTGGCCAACATCATCACCGCGCTGGACCTCGGGGTGACCGAGTTCGACGCCAGCGTGGGCGGCATCGGTGGCTGCCCGTACGCGCCGGGCGCCTCCGGCAACGTGGCCACCGAGGAGGTCGTGCACATGCTGCACGACATGGGCATCGACACCGGTATCGACCTCGATGCGCTGATCGAGGTGGCGGAGCTGGCGGAGAAGCTGCTGGGGCGGATGTTGCCGTCCGGAGTATTGCGCGCCGGGCCGCGTACCCGACTTGTTTGATCATTTAGTAATTGCTCTGCCGAATATTCTTTCCCATTCGTCGGCGTGACCCTGACTGAGTCGCTTCGTTACCAGTACCGAGTGGCCGATATCGCCTAGTCCTTTCGACGGCGATTGGTCACCGGGTCGGAGTCGACGACGAAGGGTTGGACCAATGACGGGATGGACGGTCGAGCGCATGCCGCGCACGGCGTTCCCGTCACCGGGTCCGCGGGTCGGCGCTCCCCCGGCACCGACGCGGCACCGGGTCCCACAGGCGGCCGCCCGGCCGCTGGTCCCGGATCGTCCAGCCGGGCCGCATCACCGTCACCGACCGGACCCGGACCGAGGCTGGTCCCCGGCGGCACGGCGCGGAGGCACCGACCGTCTCACCCGACCAGTGGCGGCCGCCGGCGTTCGGCACCGGCACGCCTGAACAGGCGGATCAGGCCGGATTCCTCCACCCGTTTGCGCACAAGCGGCGAATCCCGTACGGCCTCATCCATGACGCACCGCTGTGGGCGCACGTCGACAAGCGGAGTCCGGTCACGCGAAATCACGCCAGGCTCCGCTGCGCCCTGATGCGCCGCGTTCCGGAAAGCCCAACCGCACAGCCGTACTCAATTCTGCTGACATTTCTGAAAGGCTTTTCCATCCTCATGAAGACTTGGGTTCGCAAGACTCTCAGCGTCGGTGTACTGGCCGCCGGCGCCCTGCTGTTCGCTCCGGCCGTCGCGCAGGCCGACGCGTCGCAGCACTCGTCCGACAACAACGGGCTGGCCAACGGCGCTCAGATCATCGCGCCGATCAGCATCCCGGTGAACGCGGTGGGCAACGCGATCGGGGTGGCCGGCGAGGCCAACGCGGCCGGCTCCGGTGCCAACTGGCTGGGCGGGAGTGGCCAGGGCGCGCACCAGTACTCGTCGGACCACAACGGTGCGCTGAACGGGACCCAGGCGTACCTGCCGATCGACGTGCCGGTGAACGTGGTCGGCAACGCGGTCGCGCTGCTCGGTGAGGCCAACGCGGCCGGCGCGGGGCTGAACGGCCGGCCGCACACCGAGAGCGCGCGCACCGAGACCGGCGGCGGCGACGGCCAGCACTCGAACGACCACAACGGTGCGCTGAACGGCACCCAGCTGTACGCGCCGGTCGACGCCCCGATCAACCTCTGCGGCAACGCGATCAGCCTGCTCGGCGAGGCCAACGCGCAGGCGGTCTGCGTCAGCGCCCACGGCGGCGCGGAGAGCGGCGGCGCGGCCCAGCACTCGAACGACCACAACGGTGCGCTGAACGGCACCCAGGCGTACGCGCCGGTCAGCATCCCGCTGACCGTCGCCGGCAACGCGATCGGCGTGGCGGGCGAGGGCAACGCGGCCGCCGCGACGGCCGGCGAGTCCGGCCACGCCGGCACGGTCGGTCAGCACTCCACCGACACCAACGGGGCCGGGAACGGCACTCAGATCGCCGCGCCGGTGCAGGTGCCGGTCAACGTCTGCGGCAACGCGCTGAGCGTCCTGGGCGAGGCCAACGCCTCGGCGGCCTGCGCGACCGGCGGGGCGACCGGCGACGGCGCCGAGAACCCGCACCAGCCGGGTACCGGTGACGACACCGAGGTCGACTCCGGCCAGGGCGGCACCGACGACGAGGGCGACGCGCCCGGCTACGGCGACCGGGTCCGCACCCGGACGGCGACCGAGGCGACCCCGCTCGACGGTGTCACCCGGAACCTGACGGACGCCGGTGGCCTGAACCCGGGTGGCCTGAACGCGGGTGGCCTGGACGTGCTCCGCACCCTGCGCTGACCTGGGGAACGCGGGTTCGCGGGCTGCGCCGTCCCGGGCGTGACCCGCGCCGACGCCATCCGGCGTCGGGCACCACCGGCGCTCCTCCACAGCGCCGGGAGTAAGGAAACGGACGGGAGTCTCCGCCATCGGCGGCGGCTCCCGTCCGCGTTTTCCGGACCGCTGGTCGGGCGGTGCGCCGATGCGCTACCCTAACGATCGTTCAGGCGCGACGACGCGGGGAGACGACGTGACGGTGGACGGCGAGGCGCTGGCCGCGGTGCACAAGCGCGTGCTGGCCGGCGGGGCCGAGCGATACCACGCCGCCAACGCCGCGAAGGGCAAGCTGTTCGCCCGCGAGCGGATCGCTCTGCTGGCCGACGAGGGCTCGTTCGTCGAGGACGGGCTGTATGCGAACAACCTGGCCGACGGGCTGCCGGCGGACGGCGTGATCACCGGCAACGCCCGGATCGGCGGGCGGGACGTGTGCATCATGGCGAACGACTCCACGGTCAAGGCGGGTTCGTGGGGCGCCCGCACGGTCGAGAAGATCATCCGGATCATCGAGCGGGCGTATGCGAACGGCGTACCCATGATCTATCTGGTCGACTCCGCGGGCGCGCGCATCACCGACCAGGTCGACCTCTTCCCCGGCCGGCGGGGTGCCGGCAAGATCTTCCACACCCAGGTCCGGGCGTCCGGCTCGATCCCGCAGGTCTGCGCGCTGTTCGGGCCGAGCGCGGCGGGCGGGGCCTACATCCCGGCGTTCTGCGACGTGGTCGCCATGGTCGACGGCAACGCGAGCATGTATCTCGGCTCCGACCGCATGGTCGAGATGGTCACCGGCGAGAAGACCACGCTCGAGGCGATGGGCGGTGCCCGGGTGCACTGCGCGGAGTCCGGCGTCGGGCACTTCCTCTGCAAGTCCGAACAGGACGCGCTGGACGTGGTCCGCGACTACCTGGCCTACCTGCCGGCCAACTGGCAGGGCGCACCGCCGGTGGCCGCGGCCGCCGAGCCGCCCGAGGTGGACCTCGCCGCGCTGGTCCCGGCGAGCGAGCGCCAGGCGTTCGACATGCGCCGCTATGTCAAGGGCATCCTCGACGTCGGCTCGTTCCTGGAGATCCAGGCGCTCTGGGCCAAGGAGCTGACCATCGGCTTCGGCCGGTTGAACGGCGAGGTGGTCGGCGTCGTCGGCAACAACTCGATGTTCAAGGGCGGCGTGCTGTTCGTCGACTCGGCGGACAAGGCGAGCCGGTTCGTGCAGCTCTGCGACGCCTTCAACGTGCCCTTGCTGTTCCTCTCCGACGTGCCCGGGTTCATGGTCGGCACGGCGGTGGAGAAGCAGGGCATCATCCGGCACGGCGCCAAGATGATCAGCGCGATCTCCGAGGCCACCGTGCCGAAGATCTGCGTGGTCGTCCGCAAGGCGTACGGCGCCGGGCTGTACGCGATGGCCGGTCCCGGCTTCGACCCGGACGCCACGCTCGCCCTGCCCACCGCGAAGATCGCGGTGATGGGCGCGGAGGCCGCGGTGAACGCGGTCTACGCCAACAAGATCGCCGCCATCGCGGACGAGGCCGAGCGGGCCGCGTTCGTCGAGGCCCGGCGCGCCGAGTACGAACGCGACATCGACCTCATGCGGCTGGCGTCCGAGCTGGTCATCGACGCGGTGGTGGAGCCGGCCGACCTGCGCGGCGAGCTGATCCGCCGGTACGCCGCCGCCAAGGGCAAGGACCGCACCTTCTCCCGGCGCCGGCACGGCGTCACCCCTGTCTAGAAAGGACCGTCATGGTCGACTTCCGGCTCAGCGAGGAGCAGGAGGCGCTGCGTACCAGCGTGCGGGACTTCGCCCGCGAACAGGTCGCGCCGGTCATCGCCGAGCACTACGAGCACAAGACCTTCCCGTACGACCTGATCCGGCAGATGGGCAAGATGGGCCTGTTCGGCCTGCCCTTCGCCGAGGAGCACGGCGGCATGGGCGGCGACTACTTCGCGCTCTGCCTGGCCCTGGAGCAACTGGCCCGGGTGGACTCGAGCGTCGCCATCACGCTGGAGGCGGCCGTCTCGCTGGGTGCGATGCCGATCTACCGCTTCGGTACACCGGCCCAGAAGGCCGAGTGGCTGCCCCGGCTGACCAGCGGCGAGGCACTGGCGGCGTTCGGGCTCACCGAACCGGGCACCGGCTCGGACGCGGGCGGCATCACCACCCGTGCGGTCCTCGACGAATCGACCGGGGAGTGGGTGATCAACGGGTCCAAGGCGTTCATCACCAACTCCGGTACCGACCTCACCTGCCTGGTCACGGTCATGGCGGTGACCGGCCGCAACCCGGACGGCTCCAAGGAGTTGTCCACCATCATCGTGCCGTCCGGCACCCCCGGCTTCAGCGTGGCGCCCGGCTACTCCAAGGTGGGCTGGTGCGCGTCGGACACCCACGAGCTGGCGTTCGACGACGTCCGCGTCCCGGCCGACAACCTGCTCGGCGAGCGCGGCCGGGGCAACGCGCAGTTCCTCCGGATCCTGGACGAGGGCCGGATCGCCATCGCCGCGCTCGCCACCGGCCTGGCCCAGGGCTGCGTGGACGAATCGGTGAAGTACGCCCGGGAACGCACCGCGTTCGGCCGGCCGATCGGCAACTACCAGGCCGTCCAGTTCATGATCGCGGACATGGAGGTGCGGGCGCACACCGCGCGGCTGGGTTACTACGACGCGGCCGCCCGGATGCTCGCCGGCGAGGACTTCAAGCGGTACGCCGCGGTCGCCAAACTGCACGCCAGCAACGCGGCGATGGACAACGCCCGGTACGCCACCCAGGTGCACGGCGGCTACGGCTTCATGAACGAGTCCGCGGTCGGCCGCTTCTACCGGGACGCCAAGATCCTCGAGGTCGGGGAGGGCACTTCGGAGGTCCAGCGCATGCTGATCTCCCGCGGCCTGGGTCTGTAGCTTTCGGCACGCTCCGTCCGATGCCCGACAGTCGGGTCTCTGAGCTGGGCGTTCGTCGGCCTGGTTGCTTAGCTTCATGCAATGACGTCTGATCACCGGGCGGACCGCAGCGGTCCGGGATTCGACGCCGTGCTGCGCCACCACCGGTTGCGCGCCAACCTCACCCAGGACGAACTCGCCGCGCTCGCGCACGTCGGCGTCCGGACGGTCCGCGATCTGGAACGCGGCCGGGTCGCCCGGCCGCAACGCACCACCGCCGGGCTGCTCGCCGACGCGCTCGCCCTCACCGGGGCGGACCGGAACGCGTTCCTCGCCGCGGCCCGCGGGCAGCCGTCCACTCCGGCCCGGCCGGCTGCCGCGGCGACGACGCCCCCGCGGTACCTGCCGCTGCCGCCGGCCACCGACCTGATCGGCCGCGACGCCGACGCCGACGAACTGGTCGCGCTGCTCACCACGCCGCTGCCGGCCGGCCCGCGCGGCGTGACGCTGGTGGGTCTGGCCGGCGTCGGAAAGACCGCCCTGGCCCTGGTGCTCAGCCACCGCATCGCGGCGGCCCATCCCGGCGGCGTGGCCGGCATCGTGGTCACCGAGGGTTTCACGGCGGGGGAGATCCTCGGTACGGTCGCCGCGGTGTTCGGCCTGGGGCGCGCCGACGACCTGCCGTCACGGTTCGCCGGCACCTCGGGGATGCTGCTGGTCGACGCGGTCGAGCGGTCCCCGGAGGCGGTGGCCGAGGTGCTGTCCCGGCTGCTGGAGCGCATTCCTACGCTGCGGTTCCTGGCCACCGGCCGGCATCCGGTCGGCCTGCCGGCGGAACGGGTCTGGCCGCTGGCGCCGCTGGTGGTTCCACCGGCGGACGCGCCCACCCGGCCGGCCGACGTGGTCCGGTACCCCGCGGTGGAGCTGTTCCTGGACCGCCTCGCCCGGGTCCGCCGCACGCCGCCCGAGCCCGAGGAACTGACCGCCTCGGCCACCCTGGTGCGCCGGCTCGGCGGGATGCCGCTCGCCATCGAACTGGCCGCCGCCCGGGGCCGGGTGCTCACCGTCCCGGAGATCCTCGACCGGTACGGCAACCGGGTCCTGGATCTCACCGGCCGGCCCGGCGACGCGATGGTCTCGCTCCGGGACGCGGTGGCCGCCAGCTACCGCCTGCTCTCCCCGCCCGAGCAGTACGGCCTGCGCCGGCTCGCCATGTTCCGGTTCCGCTGGTCGCTGGCGCTGGCCGAGCAGATGATCGGCGACGACGCCGACGTGGTGCTTCTGCTGGACCGGCTGCTCGAACTGGGCCTGCTCAACGTGCGGGGAAACCGGGCGTTCCGGTTCCGCCTGCTCGACGTGGTCCGCGACTACGCCACCGAACGCGCCGCCGCCGAGGGGGAACTCACCGCCGGGCGGCGCCGGCACGCCCTGGTGCTGGCGGACCTGGCCGAGCAGATCGCCCCGGACCTGGCCGGCGCGAACCTCGCGGAGGCGGCGGCCCGGCTGGACGTGGTGGCGGGTGACCTGGGCGCGGCCCTGACCTTCGCGGCCACCGAGGACCCGCACACCGCGCTGCGCGTCGCGACCGCGTTGCCCCGCTGGTGGCGGTTCCGCGGGCGGGACGTCACCGGGCGGCAGTGGCTGCGGCGGTTGCTGGACGATCCGCGTACCGCCGACGCCGATCCGTTGCGGCGGGCCTGGGCCAAGGTGGGCCTGGCCCAGCTGGCCCGGGAGCACGGCGCCGGTGCGGAGGAGATCGCCTCGGTGACCACCGCGCTGTCCGACTTCCGCCGACTGGGCACCGTGGACGGACAGCTCACCGCGCACACGCAACTGGCCGGGTTGTGGATGAGCACCGGCCGGTACGACGAGGCCCGCCGCCACGGCGAGGCGGCGCTGGCACTGGCCCGCGACAGCGGCCGGGTCCGGGACATGGCGGTGGCCGAGAACAACCTGACCTGGCACGAGATCCGGGAGGGCAATCTGGCCGCCGCGCGCAGCCGGCTCGCCGCGGTGGACCGGCACGCCGCGCGCAGCGGGGAACACCGGTTGCGGGCACTGGCGGTGGCGAACCTGGCCGACGTGGAGCGGCTGGACGGTCATCCGGAGAAGGCGATCCTGCTGGGCCGCCGGGCGATCGCCGAACTGGAAGGTCTCGGTGATCCGAACCACCGGCGCCGGGTGCTGGCCATCGTGGGTCTCGCGCTGGCCGAGACGGGCCGGGTGGCGGAGGCGGCCGAGGTGCTCGACGAGCTGCGGCCCTCCTCGGAAGCGGACGTTCCGCCGGACGGACCGGCCGCGATGGTGGCGGGTGCGGTGGCGCTCCGGCGCGGGGAGCCGAAGCAGGCCGCCGAGAGCTTCGCCCGGGCCGCCGAGGCGTACGCGGGCGGCCTCGATCCCCGCGACGTGGTCGCGGCGCTGGTCGGACTGGTGATCAGTGCGCCGGACCGGGACGTCCGGCAGGACGCGCTGCGGCGCCTGGACGAGTTCTGCGAGGCGGGCGGAATCGTGCTGCTGCCGCGGGAGCGGGCGCTGCTCGGCCGGTAGTGGCGTGGACGACCGGCGTGCGTGCCCCCCACGCGCCGGTCGCCGCAACGCCCCACCGGTGTTACACGGCGAGAACGATGGCTCCCCCGTAACCGTGCACATCGCCTCGGTCGCGCCGCGTCCCCCTGCGTGATCACTTTAGCGACGTGGGATGGGTGGTTTAGGGGGGTACGAGTGCTTTCGGGCTAAGCGATCCGGGTGTTTCTGCCGGTACTTCTGCCGGTTCTGTTACGCCGCGTTTTCTGACTCATCCGTACCGCTGCCGGCGGTGGCGCACGGGTTGACCGCGTCGCGGATCAGCCGCAGCGACTCCAGCATGTCGGCGAGCTGCGCGGGGGTGAGCTGGCCGACGAACCACTGCTGCACAAGCTCGAGGTGTCCGGGCAGCACCTCGTCCAGCCGGGTCAGGCCGGCCTCGGTGATCACCGCGTACGAGCTGCGCCGGTCGCTCGGGCACGCCTCGCGCCGGACCAGGCCGTTGCGGTCCATGCGGTCGACGACCCGGGTCACTCCGCTGGTGGACAGCGTGGTCTGGCCGGCCAGGTCGGTCATCCGGAGCCGGCGCCCCGGCGAGCGGGCCAGCCGCATCAGCACCTCGAACTCGACGGCGGAGAGGCGGTGCTCGTCGAACTGGGCGTTGAAGCGTTGCTGCAGCCCGGTGAACGCCTCGGCGAAGAGGCCGGCGGCGGTGAAGCGCGGGTCGTTCAGGTCGGTACGCACTCCACCATGGTAGCAGCGGTCACTTGACAAGCGGAATATTGCGCTGCGTATAATTGCTACGTCAGACAACATTCCAGCACCGCTTCTTGAGAGGAACCGTCATGACCGACTCCATCGCCGCCACCCGCGAGTACCAGGGCCTGCAGATCCCCGCCGCCGGCACCTACCTGCTCGACGCCGCGCACAAGCGCGTCGGGTTCGTGGTGAAGCATCTGATGGTGTCCAAGGTCCGCGGACAGTTCGCCGAGGCCGAAGCCACGATCACCGTGGGCGAGGATCCGCTGCAGTCCTCCGTCACCGCCACCATCCAGACCGCGAGCGTGCACACCGGCCAGGCCGACCGCGACACCCACCTGCGCAGCGGTGACTTCTTCGAGGCCGAGAAGTACCCGACCATGGAGTTCCGCAGCACCGGCGTCACCTCGTTCGAGGGCAACGAGCTCGTCCTCGCCGGCGAGCTGACCATCAAGGACGTCACCCGTCCGGTCGAGCTGCTGGTCGAATTCGAGGGCGCCGGCCGCAGTCCGTACGGCTTCGACCTCTTCGGCTTCAGCGCCACCACCGAGATCGACCGCGAGGACTGGGGCCTCACCTGGAACCAGGCGCTGGAGACCGGTGGCGTCATGGTCAGCAAGAAGGTCAAGATCGAGATCGAGGGCGAGGCCATCCGTCAGGCCTGATCATCATCGATTTAGCAGTAAGGCCCCGTCCGGTCCGGACGGGGCCTTTGCCGGGTCCGCCGGACCGGTAGCGCGGTGCCCCCAAGGATGGCAAGGTGGACCGAGCGCGTGCGCCCGGTCACGGAGCGGTGATCGTTGCGCGGCCGTATCCGCCGGGAGGATTGATGGGCAAGGACCTCGCCGAGGTCGTGTTCTCCGCGCAGGACCGCACGTTCTACCGGCAGAAGGTACGCCGCTGCCTCGACGTGCTCGCCCTGATGCTCGACGACGCCACGTTCGACACGGAAAGCCGGATGACCGGGCTGGAGATCGAGCTCAACCTGATGGACGCGGACGCCGAGCCCGCCATGCGGAACGCCGAGATCCTGGCCAACCTCGCCGACCCCACCTTCCAGACCGAACTCGGGCAGTTCAACCTCGAACTCAACGCCCGGCCGCGGCTCATCGCCGGTGCCGGATTCGCCGACTACGAGTACGACATCCTGGCCAGCCTGGCGCGGGCCGAGGACCGGGCCGGCAAGTCGGACAGCACCATCGTGCTGATCGGCAGCCTGCCGACGCTCACCCGCGAGCACCTGGTCCTGGCCAACCTGTCCGCCAACGAGCGGTACCGGGCGCTCAACGACCAGCTCGTCGGCGCCCGCGGCGAACAATTCCAGGTGGACATCCGCGGCGTCGAACGGTTGCAGACCGCGAACGACTCGATCGCCCCCGAGGCCGCGTGCACCAGCGTGCAGTTCCACATGCAGGTGCCGCCGGACCGGTTCGCCGCGCACTGGAACGCCTCCCAGGCCGTGGCCGGGATCCAGGTCGCGCTCGGGGCGAACTCGCCGTACCTGCTCGGCCGCCGGCTCTGGGCGGAGACCCGGATCGCGCTCTTCGAACAGGCCACGGACACCCGTCCGGACGAGCTCAAGACCCAGGGGGTACGCCCGCGCGTCTGGTTCGGCGAACGGTGGATCACCTCGGTGTTCGACCTGTTCGAGGAGAACGTCCGCTATTTTCCGCCGCTGCTCCCGGTCCTCGACGACGAAGATCCGATCGCCGTGCTGCACGCCGGCGGGGTACCGCGCCTCGGCGAGTTACGCCTGCACAACGGCACCGTATACCGCTGGAACCGGCCGGTGTACGACGTCATGAACGGCCGTCCGCACCTGCGCGTGGAGAACCGCGTACTGCCGGCCGGGCCCACCGTCGCCGACATGCTGGCGAACGCCGCGTTCTACTTCGGGCTGGTCCGGCAGCTCGCCGAGGAGGACCGCCCGATCTGGTCCCAGTTGCCGTTCGCCGCGGCGGAGGACAACTTCCACGCCTGCGCGCGGCAGGGCATCGAGGCGATCGTGTACTGGCCCCAGACCGGCGAGGTGCCGGTCACCGACCTGGTGCGGGACATCCTGCTCGCGAAGGCCCATGCCGGCCTGGCGAAGTTCGGCGTCGACGCCGCGCAGCGGGACCGGCTGCTGGGAATCATCGAGGAGCGTTGCCGGCTCCGCCGCAACGGCGCGACCTGGCAGACCGAGATGGTCGGGGCGGCCGAGCACGGGCGCGGGCGGGACCGGGGCGGCGCCCTGCACGACATGTTGCTGCGCTACAGCGAACTCCAGCGTAGCAACGCCCCGGTGCACTCCTGGCCGGTCGGCTGACCCTCGCTTGTGGAGATCTGTGGTCAGCTCCGCGCCAGAGGTGCACACACCAGCGGTCGCCTCGTGACGCGTGGGGAGTTTCGGTGCGCTCCGAGCCGGATTTCCCCACGTGTGCCGGGCGTCGCCGCCTGGTGATGATTAGCCGGCGTCCGGTTCGGGCGATTTTGTGCGCCTGCGCGGGGCGGGTGGGGGCGGCGGGTCGGCTGCGCGCGGTGGATTGATCTCGGCCACCGGCGGCTTCGCGGGCGGGGCACTGACCGTGGAGCGTCGCGCGGGGGCCGGTTGTGCCGGCGGTTCCACGGGTGCCACGGGTGCGGGCGTCCGGCGTGCCCTCGGCGTTCGCGCGCCTCTGCTGCTGGACGTCTCCGATGCCGCGTCCGTTCCCTGCCTCGCCGCGCTGCCTGCGCCCGCCGCGCTGCCTGCGCCCGCCGCGCTGCCTGCACCCGCCGCACCGCCTGCGCCCGCCGCACCGCTCGCGCCCGCCGCACCGCCTGCGCCCGCCGCACCGCCTGCGCCCGCCGCACCGCCTGCGCCCGCCGCACCGCCTGCGCCCGCCGCACTGCCTGCACGCGCCGCACTGCCTGCACCCGCCGCACTGCCCGGCTGTGCCGCGTCGCCCGGTCGCGCTGCATTACCTGGCCGTGCCGCGCCCGGCGCCGCCGCTTGGCTCGGCCGAGCTGCGCCGGGGCCTGCCGCTTCGCTCGGCCGTGCCGCGCCGGGGCCCGCCGCTTCGCTCGGCCGAGCCGCATCGCGTTCACGACTGATGGGCTGATCTGGTCGGTCCGCGGAGCCGGCTGTCCGCGGCGTGGGGGTGAACTGGTCCGGTCGAGCTGCGGTTGCGCTGGTGTTCCGCGACGGAGAGTTCGGCCGGTCCGGTCCGCTCGCGGTCAAACCTGCGGCCCGGGTCGACGGCGTGTCCCGGTCGGGTCGGACCGCGGTTGCGCCCGCGGTCCGGGGCGCCGGCCTGGTTTCGTCGGATCGGGCGCCGGTGGTTCGGGTTGTTGGTGTGGGTTCGTGGGATCGGGCGCTGGTGGTTCGGGTTGTTGGTGTGGGTTCGTGGGATCGGGCGCTGGTGGTTCGGGTTGTTGGTGTGGGTTCGTCCGGGCGGGCCGCCGCCGTTGCGCCGGCGTTGCCGGAACGCGTGTCGCCCGCCCCCGGGCCGATCTCCTCGGTCGGCTCATCGGCCGCTCCGGCACCGTCTCCACCCAGATCGTCCGCGGGCGCCGGATCGCCGCCCCCGCGCCGGACCCGCCCGCCCCGGCGGCGTTCCGCCCGCCGCCCGGCCGCGACCGCCAGCGCCGACCCGGCCAGGCCGGCCAGCACCCCGTAGGGCGCGATCAGGTAGGCCGACTCCAACTGTCCCATCGCCCGGGTGAGCTGCGGCGCCAGCGTGAGGAACGCGGCGGCCACCAGCAGCGGGCCGACCGCGCCGGACACCGCGGTGCCGAGTCCGAGTTCGCCGCGCCGGGCGGCCGGCCAGGCGGCCACCGCGCCGAGCAGCAGCGCCACCAGCAGCGTCAGGAGGGCGCTCGGCCAGTAGATCGTGCCGTACCGCAGATTGCCGTCCAGCTCGGCGAACTGCCAGCTGTTCAGGTAGGTGGCGGAGGGTCGGCCGGCGAACAGGTCCACCGCGATCGCGGCCGCGGCGAGCAGCCACAACCAGACCGCGGTCGCCACCAGGTTCGCGGCGACCGGACGGGACACCACCGCCCAGTACGCCACCACCAGGCCGAGTGCGATGCCGGCCAGGGCGTACCCGGCGGCCATGGCCTGGGGTGTCGCGGCGTCGGCGCGTACCGCTGCTCCGCGGGCCGGCAACGCGATCAGCGCGACCGTCAGGAGCGCGCCGATCGCCGCGGCGGCGGCGACGGCGAACCGCCACAATCCGCCCGGCCGGCCGGTCCGGGTGTCGCGGAGCCGGCCGGCGACGACCGCGCCGATCACCGTCGAACTGGCCGCCGTCCACGTCGCCCAGCTCAGGCTGCCCAGCCAGACGCTGTCGTCGGCGCCCGGGATCTCGGGCCACACCACGACGCCCAGGCCGTAGCCGAGGCCGAGCTGGGCCGCACCCGCGCCCGCGGCCACGGCGGCGGCGGCGCCCAACGACGTGGTCCATTCCTTCCCGGCCATGGCGGGCACTGTAGCCCTCCCCGACGACACCGGCGAGCCGATGGACGCAGCGTGAGGGGCATGCGCCCGGACGTGGGCCGCCGGGCGGGGATCCCACGGCTCCGTCAAGATTGGATACGTTGACCGGCGAGCGCGAGCGAGAGGATCGGCGATGTCCGACGAGCACGAGCAGCGTCGCGATCCGGCCCGGGGCGGAGCCGAGCCGGACGACACGCGGCAGTTCTCCCCGTTCGACAACGAGCCGCAACCGACCGCGCCGAATCACCCGAACGGTGACCCTCAACCGGGCGAGCCGGCCGGGGACGAGACCCGATGGGTACCGCCGGCCGACGATGCGACGGTGGTCACGCCGGTGCCGCCGGCCGACGATGCGACGGTGGTCACACCGGTGCCGCCGGCCGACGATGCCACGGTGGCCACGCCGGTGTCGCCGCCGCGCGACGCCACCGCGGTCATGCCGGCGGCGGATGGCGGGGCGGCCGACCCGGTGTGGGCCGGGCGGGCCGAGGTGCGCCCGCCCGGGCCGGCCCCTCTCGACGACACCGCGGCGGACTGGAGCACGGTGTCGCCGGCGGAGCCGACCGGGAAGTGGTGGATGCCGATTCTGGTGGGGTTCGTGGCGTTGGTCCTGCTCGGCGCGATCATCTGGGGCTTTTATCTGATCGCGCAGAACATGGGCGACGACGACCCGGCGTCACCCGCGCCGGCGTCGGCGCCTGCGGTGCCGCTGGTGCCGACCACGACCGAACCCACCACCACGCCGCCGACGACCACGCCCACCACCACCGAGCCGACCGGACCCACCGAGGTGACCGTGCCGGCGCTGATCGGACTGTCCCGGGCGGAGGCTCAGCAGGCCCTGGAACGCCGCGGGCTGTCGTTCCGGGAAATCGTCCGGCCGAGTGACGCGGCGCCCGGCACCGTGATCGACAGCGATCCGACGGAGGGCCAGGAGGTGCCGCCGGACACCCTGGTCACGCTGGTGATCGCGGCGGAGCGGACCACGACGGCCACGCCGCCGACCACGACTCCCACCACCACGCCGCCGGGTGGGTCGGACGAGTCGGACGAGTCCGGCGAGAACTGAGCGACGGACTCAGCGGTTGGCGCGGAGCGCCCGCACCTGCATGCCGCCGGTCTTGAGGCCGTGCGGCCGGTTGTTACGGGTGCGCGGGTCGGGCGCCTTGCCGATCTGGCGAAGGCCGCTGACCTGCACGAAGATGGATCGTCGCTCCACGGCGTCGCCGGTCGAGTTGAGTTCGTAGCCGTCCAGCCAGATCCAACCCTCGTACGTCGGCCAGTCGTGGACCCGGATGACGCGGAAGAGCATCGGCGCCGTGAACTGGACGCTCGCCGCCTTCGTCACGTGAATGACATCACCGGACCGAGGAAGCACGTCATCTCCTGTCCTGGAACTCGTGTCGGCTGAACTTGTGGGCATGGCCGTCGTTGATGCACCAGTCTGCCCGGCTCGTACACCTTTGTAACCTTCCGATGGTGCCAATCATCGGGAAGGTCTCGGCGAACGTCTTCATGCCGACCCCTTCGCCGGCGCCACTCCAACGTGGACGCGCGGCGGAACGGCGCCCCCCGCGATGTGGCGTCGCTTTTGGTGTGTTGCGTCAGGTTGGCTCAGTCGCTCAAGAACATTAAGTGACGTGGGCCATACGGAAAGGTTGCACCAGTAGCGCCATCGATGCAAGTTGCATGTCAGCCGTCCGTGACTGGTTGATCACCGTCAACGGAAGAACGACGAAGGCGTCGATGAAGAAACTGGTCTTTTTGATGATCTGTCGTACGCCGGATCGTTCGGCCTGGTTGGAGGGCGACTGCCCGCTCCGCGGCAGACCGTCCATCGTGGCCGGTTGCGGGGCGTGGTGCATCTATCGGCAAGATCACCTTTAACTCGCTAAGGGATTATTTAGGACATTCACGGCGTCATACCTTTTCGGTCGAATCTGCACAACCGAAAGGTCATCGGTGTTCATCGAATGGCTTTCCGGGTACGCAGCGTATGCGGCCACGAGCCAGACGTAGTTCTGCGGCAAATAGGTGTGGATGACCCTCGATTGAGCGACACTTCGGCGGAATGGCGTACCGGAGGCACGTCCCTCTTGGCGCGGCCGTCGTTATTGATTCAGGATGATCCATCGTTCCGGTCGCACGAGCGGCAGTCGCCGTCGGCCGGGTGGATGACCGAAGGAGCCATGGTGGAAGTCGTGACCAAGGGGTACCGGATCGACCTGAGCAACGCCCAGTGGACCAAGAGCACGCGCAGCGACCCGGGCCAGGACAACTGCGTCGAGGTGGCGTTCGTCGAGGACGCCATCGCGGTACGGGATTCGGAGCGCCCGGACGGTCCGGTGCTGATCTTCACGCCGGCGGAATGGGACGCGTTCGTCGGCGGCGCCAAGGACGGCGAGTTCGACCTCTAAGGACGCACTCGCGGCCGGTTGCGCGTACGAATGTTACGCATTTCGCCCCTTTTTGCCGTCGCCCGCGGGCGATCGCCTCGTTGAAAGCTCTAGGCGCGGACCGGGACCGCGCGGACCGGGCGGGGACGAACACTTCAGCGAGGCAAGGCGAGACAGATGACGATTGGTTCCGAAAACCTCAGCAACGGGTCCTCCTCCGCGCAGGACCGGTTCAGTGGGGGCGTGAGCGCGTACCGGCAGAACCGGCGGGAGGCCATGACTTCCGACAACAGCGACGCGGATCTGATCTCCCGTCGAGACAGCTCGCCGCTGCCCACCCGGTCGCCGGGTCTGTCGCCGCTGTCCGGCAGCCTCGAGCCGACCGGCCCGCTGGACCGCGCCGCCAAACTGCCATCGCTCGACCTGCAGGGACTCACCGAGCCGGTCTTCTCGCCGAGCAGCTGGGCGGACACCGGCACGTCCACCTCGATGGCCGACCACCCGCTGCTGCGCGGGCTGCTGCTGGAACTGCCGGCCCGCGGCACCATGCCGCCGTCGGACTGGCTGGACCGCTGGTTCGAGGCGGCCCGGTCGATCCTGGAGCTGCTCTACGTGCAGGAGGCCAAGCGCAAGAACTGAGGGCGGTCAGCCGGCCTTGCTCAGGCTCCGCGGGGCCCGGGCGAGCGGGGCGACCACCCGCAGGCTCAGCCGGCTGTGCCGCAGCGCGTGCCGGATGCCGATCGCCAGCACGCCCAGGCCGACCAGCGTGATCGCGATGCCGGCCAGGTCGGCACCGGGCACCGTGACCACCCGTCCGGCGATCGGCAGGCCGACCAGTGCGGCCAGTCCGGTGATCTGCAGCGGCGCGCCGATCAGCGGGTGCGCGGCGGCCGCGCGCAGGCCGGGCGGTACCGGGGTCAGCGGCGCGGTGGCGAACGCGCCCGCGCCGAGGCGGACCTGGGTGAGGCGGCGCCGGGTGGCGGTCAGCACGACCAGCGCGGGTACGGCCGGGAGCAGCGCCGCCATCGGTGCGGCCGAGGTGCCGGTGAGCGCGCCGGCCACGACCGGGACGGCCACGAACACCGCTGCGCCGCCACCGACCAGGTAGGACAGGAGGCCGGCACGCCGGCGCAGCTCGGCGGCTGTCCGGGCGACCGGCAGGCCGTCCGCCAGCAAGCCGGCGGTGAGCCAGATCGCGGCGAGCGCGCCGATGAGGATGAGGTCTGCAGCGGTGTTCACATTGAACAGCGTTCACCGATCGCGCAACTCGCAAAACCGGGTTATCACCGGAATCCCGCCCCGTAGGGGTTGGGACGTCACGCACAGTCAGGCAATAGGTGCGGATCGTTTTCACACCGCCGGGCGAAGGGGACATTCACCCTGTTGCTGTGGTGACGCGCATCCTATTGTCTAGTCACGGACTCGACCTGGGGAGGTCGGCCGGGGTCCCGGCGACGGGGCCCCGGCGCCAGGTCGAACCGGCGCGATCCGGTCAGACCGGAAAGGCATCCAGGGGTACGTGCGCCGGCTCCGCCGGGGTCGCCTTCCACGCGCCCGACTTCTGCGCCGCCAGTCTGGCCAGATAGGCGGGGTTGAGCAGGACGTACCGCCGCCACAGCCGCTTCGGCTCCAGGCCGAGCCGCCACAGCCATTCCAGCGCGTACTTCTGCATCCAGGCCGGCGGGTTCCGCAGCAGGCCGGCGTGATAGTCGAAGGCGGCACCCACCGCCAGCAGCGGCATGTCGAGCAGCGGGCGCATCGCGTAGGTGAAGATCTCCTGGCGGGGGCAGCCCAGGCCGACCAGCACGATCCGCGCACCGGACGACTTGATCCGTTCGGCGATCTCGGCCGCCTCGCCGGGCTGCGCGGTGCGGAACTTGGACGCCTCCACGCCGGCCAGCTTCAGCGCCGGGAACATGGTCTCCAGCGCGGGCACCAGTTTGTCCAGCGTCGGCTGGGTGGAGCCGTACAGGTAGACGGGGAGGCCCTCGGCGGCCGCCGCGCGCAGCACCCGCAGGGTCAGTTCCGGGCCGTAGACGCGATCCGCCAGCGCCGCCCGGTGCAGCAGGTTGAGCGCGCCGCGTACCGGCTGGCCGTCCGGGGTGACCAGGTCGAACGAGTTGAGCCGGGCGTTGTGTGCCGGGTCCTGGACGCCGGTCATCACCCCGTGCACCGCGAGGGCGGTGACCGCGTACGGCCGCCGCTCGCGGGCCGCCGCGAGGATCTGCGCGGTGGCGGCCTCGTAGTCCACCGCGTCCACCAGGACGCCGAGGACGTTGCGCTTGCCCTGCGAGATCATGCCTGCGGTACCCACCGCTCGACGTTGGCCTGGTAGATCTCCCGGAGGATCATCGGCACGTCGTAGACCTGCTTCCAGTCGGGGTAGTCGGCCTGGAAGGCGGCGTTCGAGCCGATCCACCACTTGTGGTCGCCGACCCGGTTCTGGTCGACGTACTCGGTGATCATCTCTTGGCCGCTGATCTCCTGGGCGATGGCGAACGCCTCCAGGTGTGAGCTGTTCGAGAACCGCCCGCCGCCGAGGTTGTAGACCGCCGCCGAGCGCGGGTTGCGGAAGAACGCCTCGAACGCGGTCAGCACGTCGTGGCTGTGGATCGAGTCACGCACCATCTTCCCCTGGTACCCGAAGATCTTGTAGGTGCGGCGCTCCATGTTGCAGCGCATCACGTAGCCGAGGTAGCCGTGCAACTCGGTGGCGGAGTGCGCCGGGCCGGTCAGGGTGCCGCCGCGGAACACCGCCGTCTTCATGTCGAAGTAGCGGCCGTACTCCTGGACCATGATGTCCGCGGCCACCTTCGACGCGCCGAACACCGAGTGCAGGCACTGGTCGATCGACATGTCCTCGGTGATGCCGTTGAAGTAGGGGTGGGCCGGTTCCAGCTCCCAGCGGGTCGGAAGCTCGACGTACGGCAGCGAGTTCGGCCGGTCGCCGTACACCTTGTTGGTGGAGCAGTGGATGACCGGCGCCTCGATGCAGTGTTCCCGCACGTTCTGCAGGACGTTGAGGGTGCCGACCGCGTTCACGTCGAAGTCGGTGAACGGGTCCCGCACCGCCCAGTCGTGCGACGGCTGCGCCGCGGTGTGGATGACCACCGCCACGTCCCGGCCGTAGTTCGCGAAGATCTTGCCGAGGGCGTCCCGGTCCCGCAGGTCGATGCCGTGGTGCGTGTACGTGTCGCCGAGGTCCTCGGTGAGCTGCCGGACGTTCCAGGCGGTGGACGCCTCGGGCCCGAAGAACTCCTGCCGCATGTCGTTGTCGATGCCGACCACATCGAGACCGAGGCCGGCGAAGTGCCGGACCGCCTCGGAGCCGATCAGTCCACCGGATCCGGTTACCAGCGCGACAGCCACGTACGACACTCCAGGGTCCTAGGCGACGAAATCAGCCGCGAGCATAACGCGACCCCGGTCACGCAGACGGTTTCACCCGATGGAGCAGACCCAGCCGCCCACCCACCGCGGGCCGACCCCAACACCACGGGTTGCGGGTTGACCGCAACCACGCGGGTGGCGGGTGGACCGCAACCACGCGGGTGGCGGGGTGACCGCAACCACCGCGGGTGGCGGGGTGACCGCAACCACCGCGGGGTGACCGCAACCACCGCAACGTGGGGCTTCCGGGGGCTCGGCCCCCGGAGCCAACATGACGAGGCGACCTGGGTTCGCGCTTTCCGCGAACACAGGCCGCCGTCGACTCGTGGGGATGGGGGGAGTTGAACCCCCACGTCCTTTCGGACACACGGACCTGAACCGTGCGCGTCTGCCATTCCGCCACATCCCCGTGGCTACTCACTGGCTGCGACAGACTACGCTGTCACAGTCACATCGCGAGCATAGAACGCCTCGCGACGCCGAGAAGACTAACACGGCGCCGCAGGCGGCTATACGAGGGTCAGAAGTGCCGGCGGCTCTTCGCAGAGATGCGCAAGCGGCGGCCGGATACCATCATGTCCTCGGAACCCGAGGAGGAGCCGGTGAGCGTGCTGCAGCGCTTTGAGAAGCGGTTGGAAGGCCTGGTCGAGGGGGCCTTCGCGAAGGTGTTCAAGGGTGTCGTGCACCCGGTGGAGATTCTGAATGCCATGCAGCGGGAGGCTGAGGCACACAAGGCTATCCTCGCTGGTGGTCGCACCCTGGTGCCGAACCGTTACGTCATCGACCTGTCGCCGTACGACCACAGCAGGCTGGCGCCGTATGCCGCCGCGCTGGCCCAGGAGCTGGCCCAGTCGCAGGCGGAGTTCATCGGCGAGCAGGCGTGGACCGTGTACGGCGACGTGATCGTCGAGATCGAGCGCGGTGACGGGCTCGACACCGGCATGTTCCGGGTGACCGCGGAGGTCTACACCGGCGGCGAGGTCGCCCCGGTGCAGCAGCCGGCGTACGACGCCGGCCCGCAGTACTCGCCGTACGACCAGCAGCCGGGTGGCGGCTACCCGCCGCACGGGGTGAACGGCCGGAACGTCGGCCTGGTCTCCGGCGACGGGCGGACGTACCCGTTGCAGATGGGATCGACGGTGATCGGCCGCGGCGATCAGGCCAACCTGCGCCTGCCCGACGTGGGCATCTCGCGCCGGCACGCCCGCCTGGACTACGACGGCAGCCAGGTGGTGCTGACCGATCTCGGGTCCACCAACGGCACCATGGTCAACGGCCAGCGGGTGTCGGCCGTGGCGCTGAACCCGGGCGACATGATCCAGTTGGGCACCACCACGCTCACGTTCCGAGTGGACGGTTAGCCACCTTGCCCGAATTTGTCCTGACCGTCGCCCGGTTCGGGTTCCTCGTCCTCCTGTGGATTTTCGTGTTCACGGTGGTCGGCGTGATCCGCCGGGACCTCTTCGCCGGGACCCGGTCCAAGAGTCTCGTCGCGGCACCCCGTGGGGTGGGCGGCGCGGTGATGCCGGGTCGCCCGGCGAAGGCGAAGCGCGGTAAGGCGGCGCGACAACTGGTCGTGACCGCTGGTCAGCTGGCCGGCACCCGGATCACGCTCGGTGAGGCACACATCACGATCGGTCGGGCGGAGGACTCCACGCTCGTCATAACGGACGACTACGCCTCGGCCCGGCATGCCCGGCTCGTTCCCCGGGACGGCCAGTGGTTCGTGGAGGACCTCGGCTCGACGAACGGGACCTACCTTGATCGGGGTAAGGTCTCCGGACCCACTCCCGTCCCCCTCGGCGTGCCGATTCGCATCGGCCGCACGTCTCTTGAGTTACGGCCATGACCCTGACCCTGCGCTATGCGGCCCAGAGCGACCGCGGTCTGATCCGAGACGGAAACCAGGACTCCGTCTACGCCGGACCGCGGCTCCTTGCTGTCGCCGACGGTATGGGCGGCATGGCAGCCGGTGACGTCGCCAGCAACATCGTCATCGCGGCCATGGCGCCGCTCGACGAGGACGTCCCCGGCGATGCGCTGGTCGACGCGCTGAGGCACGCCGTCGGCCAGGCGAACCAGCAGCTGCGCGACACGGTCGACGCGAACCCGAGCCTGGAGGGCATGGGTACGACGTTGACCGCGGTGCTCTTCTCGGGCAGCAAGATCGGCATGGTGCACATCGGGGACTCCCGCGCCTACCTGCTGCGCAACGGCGAGTTCGCCCAGATCACCAAGGACGACACGTACGTACAGATGCTGGTCGACGAGGGCCGGATCAGTCCCGAGGAGGCGAGCAGCCACCCGCAGCGGTCGTTGCTCACCCGCGCGCTGGACGGCCGGGACATCGACCCCGAGTACTCGGTCCGCCAGGTGCTCAAGGGCGACCGTTACCTGCTCTGCAGCGACGGCCTGTCCGGCGTGGTGAGCGCCGAGACCATCGGCGAGAGCATGCGCGACATCGTCGACCCGAGAGCCTGTGTGGAGCGGCTGGTCCAGCTTGCGCTGCGTGGCGGCGGCCCGGACAACATCACCGTGGTGATCGCGGACGCGACCGACGCGGACATCGTCGAGCAGGCGCCGATCGTGGGTGGCGCGGCCGCCCGGGACCGCGGCAACTCCACCGTCGCGGACAGCTCCAGCGCCGCCGCCCGCGCGGCCGCCCTGCAGACGCCGCGCCCGGCCCAGCCGGACTCCCCGGCGTACGAGCGCGACGAGCCGGAGCCGAAGCGGCACCCGATCCGGACCAGCCTGCTGGTGCTCCTGCTGCTCGGGGTGCTCGGCGGCGGCCTGTACACCGGCTGGCGGTACACCCAGGGCCAGTACTACGTCGGTGCCACCGAGTCCGGGCAACTGGCCGTCTTCCAGGGCGTACCCGGTCAGATCGCCGGACTGGACCTGTCCAGCATCAACGAGACCAGCCCGGCCCGCCTGGACGACCTCACCTCGGTCGCGCAGGACCGGGTCAAGCAGGGCATCCAGGCGGACAGCCGGCCGGATGCGCAGCGCCGGCTCGCCGAACTGACCAGCGACGTCCCGTCCAACCCGAACCTCAAGCCGATCTGCCTGCCGTCCGGCACGCCGCCGTCCGTACCGGCGCCGACGGTCGCGCCGACGTCCGTGCCGTCCCTGGCCGGACGTACCTCGACACCTCCCGGTCGGACCGCCTCCTCGGCACCGGCTACCGCGCCTGCCATCTCGCCGGACGCTCTGCCCTCCGACCCCGCCCCGCCGCTCAGCGAGCCGGTCGGGTGCCGGAACGTCGACTGAGCGTCCCGCCCGACCGAAGTCTGGGGACCCCTTCTTGACCGCGCCCGCCGTACCGACTCCCACACCCGCCACCACGGGTGAGATGTCGCGTATCCCCGGGGTGAAGACCCGACGCAACGCCGAGCTGGGACTGCTCGGGTTCGCGATGGTGCTGGTCGCCATCTACGGGGCCACGGTCGAGGCCAACCAGCTCGACAGCATCTCGCCGTCGTTCTGGGTACCGGCCGCGCTGCTGAGTGTGCTGTTCTTCTGCCTGCACCTGGTGGTGCGGTTCACCGCGCCGTACGCCGATCCGGTGCTCATCCCCGCGGTCGCGCTGATCAACGGCCTGGGTGTCGGCTTCCTTCGCCGGCTGGACATCGCCCGGGCGCTGGCCCGCGACGAGCCGGTGCCCGGCATCTTCGCCGGTACCGGCGGCCGTCAGCTGGCCTGGACCCTGGCCTCGCTGATCCTCGCCGCGGTCCTGCTGGTCGTGGTCCGCGATCACAAGAGCGTCTCCCGGTACGCCTACACGCTCGGCCTGATCGGCATCGTGCTGGTGATGATCCCGGCCGTGCTGCCGAGTAGCATCTCCGAGGTCAACGGCGCGAAGCTGTGGATCCGGATCGGCTCGTTCTCGATCCAGCCCGGCGAGTTCGCGAAGCTGGCGCTGGTCTCCTTCTTCGCGTACTACCTGGTCCGCAAGCGTGAGGTGCTGTCGCTGGCCAGCCGCCGGTTCCTCGGCGTCGACTTCCCGCGCGGCCGGGACCTCGGCCCGGTCGTCACGGTCTGGCTCCTCAGCCTCCTGGTACTGGTCTTCGAGAAGGACCTGGGCACCGCGCTGCTCTACTTCGGCCTGTTCGTGGTGACGCTGTACGTCGCCACCGAACGGGCCAGCTGGCTGATCATCGGCCTGCTGCTCTTCTTCGGCGGCGTCTACCTGGCGTACGTGCTCGGTGCGTCGGTCGGCGGCCCGTTCGCCAACTTCTACGACCGCGCCGAGGTCTGGCTCGACCCGTTCGACAGCGACCAGTACGAACGCATCGGCGGCAGCTACCAGCTCGTGCAGAGCCTGCTCGGCCTCGGCACCGGCGGACTGTTCGGCACCGGGCCGGGCGCCGGCTCGCCGCTGCTGGTGCCCGAGGTCCGCACCGACTTCATCTTCGCCGGGATGGGTGAGGAGATCGGTCTGTTCGGACTCACCACGCTGCTGGTGGTCTACCTGTTGATCGTCGAGCGGGGTCTGCGGGCGGCGATCGGGGTGCGCGACTCCTTCGGCAAACTGGTCGCCGGTGGGCTCGCGTTCACCCTGGGCTTGCAGGTCTTCGTCATCGTGGGTGGTATCAGCGGGCTGATCCCGCTGACCGGACAGACCACACCGTTCCTGTCCGCCGGTGGTTCCTCCCTGATGGCGAACTGGCTGCTGATTGCGATGCTGCTGCGAATCTCGGACGCGGCCCGCCGCCCGGCGTCCGGCGGCCCGGCCGAACGGAGCGCCGGACCGAAGCAACCCCCCGCCCAACTGCACGGCGCCATGACGGAGGTGATCAAGCCGTGAACGCACCTCTGCGCAAGGCCGGCGTGGTCCTTCTCGTCCTGTTCGGGCTGCTCTTCGCCAACCTGAACTGGGTACAGGCGTACAAGGCGGACGACTACCGCACCAGCGACTACAACCGCCGGGTGCAGGTCGCCGAGTACGAACGGCCGCGCGGTGTCCTGGAGGCGGGCGGCAAGGCGCTGGCCCAGAGCAAGCTCACCGACGGCACCCTCAAGTACCTCCGGACGTACCCGGAGAAGTTGAAGTATGCGCACGTGATCGGCTACAAGCCGGTCAACAACGCGGAGACCGGCCTGGAACGCAGCGAGGACGACTTCCTGGCCGGCACCAGCGACAAGCTGTTCGCGGACCGGCTCAGCGACATGTTCACCGGCGACAACACCGGCGGCGGCAACGTCATCCTCTCGCTGAAGACCAAGGCCCAGGACGTGGCCTGGAAGGAACTCACCCAGAACGAGCGCGGGGTCAAAAAGGGCGCCGCGATCGCGATGGATCCGCGTACCGGGGCGATCCAGGCCATGGTGTCGATGCCCAGCTACGACCCGAACCCGCTGGCCAGCCACGACGAGGACACGTTCGACAAGGCGTTCGACAAGCTCAACGACGACCGCGACAAGCCGCTGCTGAACCGGGGTATCGCCGACACCAAGCCGCCCGGCTCGACGTACAAGGTGCTGATCGCCGCGGCCGCGCTGCAGGCCGGCCGCACCCCGGAAACCTCGATCAAGGCCGGTCCGAGCTACACCGCACCCGGCACCGGCACCCCGATCCGGAACTCCAGCCCCGGCGTGTGCCCGGAGGACCAGAGAACCCTGAAGGAGGCGCTCACCGAGAGCTGCAACACCGGCTTCGCCCGGCTCGGCGTCGACCTCGGCGCGGACGCGGTCAAGAAGATCTCCCAGGATTTCGGCTTCGGCCAGACCGACCTCACCGTCGGCAACCTGCGCGGTGGCGGGCTCCCCGTGGCCAGCAGCGACACCGGGCCGATGACGAACCCGGACGGCGGCGTCGACCGGGCCGCGCTGGCCCAGTCGTCGATCGGCCAGCGGGACGTCCGGATGACCGTGCTGCAGGGCACGATGATCGCGGCGGCGATCGCCAACGACGGCAAGCAGATGCGTCCCTACCTGGTGCAGCAGCTGCTCAGCGCGGAGCGCCGGCCGATCTACAACGCCGATCCACAGGTGCTGCGGACGCCGGTCAGCAGCCAGGTGGCCGGCGACCTGCGGGAGATGATGGACAGCGTCGTGGAGAACGGCACCGGCCGCGCTGCGCAGGCCGAGGGCCTGAAGATCGGCGGCAAGACCGGTACCGCCGACAACGCCGAGGGCGCCGAGCCGCACGGCTGGTTCCTCGCCTACGCCTTCAACGACAAGGGTGAGCCGGTCTCCTCGGTCTGCGTCATGCTGGAGAACGTCCCCGGCGGCCACGCCAGCGCCGAGGCCGCCCGGATCGCCGGGCTCATTCTGAAGGCGGCGGCCGGCGGGGGAAGGGACTGACATGATCAGCCCTGGAGTGACCCTCGGCGGCCGGTACCGCCTGGACGAGCGGATCGCCGGCGGCGGCATGGGTGACGTGTGGCGCGGCACCGACGAGGTGCTGGGCCGGACCGTCGCGGTCAAGATCCTGCTGCCCGCGCTCCTGGACGAGCCCGGCTTCGCCGAGCGGTTCCGCGGCGAGGCGCGCACCATGGCCACCATCAACCACCCCGGCGTGGTGGACGTCTACGACTACGGCAGCGACAAGCAGCTGGCCTTCCTGGTCATGGAGTACGTCGAGGGCGACGCGCTGTCCCGCACCCTGAGCCGGGTCGGCCGGCTCACCCCGGCGCGGACCATGGCGCTGGTCGCCCAGGCGGCCGACGCGCTGCAGGCCGCGCATGCGAACGGCATCGTGCACCGCGACGTCAAACCCGGCAATCTTCTGGTACGCCCGAACGGCACGCTGGTGCTCACCGACTTCGGCATCGCCCGTTCCGCCATGGTCGGGCAGCTCACCGTGGCCGGCTCGGTGCTCGGCACCGCCTCGTACATCTCGCCCGAGCAGGCGTCCGGTGCGGTGGCCACGCCCGCCTCCGACGTGTATGCGCTGGGCGTGGTGGCGTACCAGTGCCTGTCCGGACACCGGCCGTTCGACGGCGCCACGCCGCTCGAGATCGCCATGAAGCACGTGCGCGAGGCGGCCCGCCCGCTGCCCGGCGACATCCCGCCCCCGGTCCGGGCCATCGTGGAACGCGCCATGGCCAAGGACCCGACGTCGCGCTGGCCCACCGCGGCGGCGATGGCCGGGGTGGCCCGGCAGGCGGCGTCGTCGTTGACCACGTCCGTACAGCAGCCGGTGGTGAACGGTGCGCAGTTGAACCGGCCGCACTCCGGTGGCCCCACGATGAACCGGCCGCACCCGGCCGCGCCCGCCTCCGGGCCGCCCGGCCACCCGGCCGCCGGTCAGGCCCGGCCGCCGTACCCGCCGGTGCCGCGACCGGTCTCCGGCGGACAGGCCCGCGGCGCGGCGTCCGTGCCGCCGGCCCAGCAGCAGCAGCCGTACCGGCACCCGTCGGCGCCGCCGATGGGCGCCCAGCCGATGGTGCAGCAGCCGGTGCCCGGCAAACCGGAGAGTTCCGGCGGCCGGCAGGTGCTCATCGTCCTCGCGGTCGTCCTCGCACTCCTGGTCCTGCTGTGTGCGGGTGTGATCTCGTTCCTGTTGAAGCAGAGTGACACGACTGCGCTCGGCTCTTCTCCGGCACGAGCCACGGGCGTGGTCGACGAGGGAACGTCGGCGGCGTCGTACCGTCTTAGAAAGCAGGTTGGCGCACCGCGCTACCCGGACCGGACGAGCGAAGGACGACAGACGCTATGACGGCGCAGGCCCGCCTGCTCGGAGGCAGGTACCAGGTCGGCGAGCTCCTGGGCTACGGCGGCATGGCCGAGGTGCACCGGGGGCGCGACCTTCGACTCGGCCGCGACGTGGCGATCAAGATGCTGCGGACCGATCTCGCCCGCGACGCCACGTTCCAGGAGCGGTTCCGCCGCGAGGCGCAGAACTCCGCGGCGCTCAACCACCCGGCCATCGTCGCGGTGTACGACACCGGCGAAGAGGTGTCGGCGGCCGGTGAGAAGCAGCCGTTCATCGTCATGGAGTTCGTCAACGGCCGCACCCTCAAGGAGGTGCTCGCCGCCGAACAGCGCATCCAGCCACGTCGCGCGCTGGAGATCATCGCGGACATCTGCGCAGCCCTGGAGTTCAGCCACCGGCACGGCATCATCCACCGGGACATCAAGCCCGGCAACGTGATGATCACCCAGAACGGCCAGGTCAAGGTGATGGACTTCGGCATCGCGCGGGCGCTGGCCAGCGGTGCCACCACCATGACACAGACCAGCGCGGTCATCGGTACGGCCCAGTACCTCTCCCCGGAGCAGGCGCGCGGCGAGTCCGTCGACGCCCGCTCGGACGTCTACGCCGCCGGCTGTGTGCTGTTCGAGCTGCTCGTCGGGCACCCGCCGTTCGTCGGTGACAGCCCGGTCAGCGTGGCCTACCAGCACGTCCGGGAGGACCCGCGCTCCCCGAGTTCGATCAACCGTGAGGTGCCGCCGGACGTCGACGCCATCGTGCTGAAGGCGCTGGCGAAGAACCCGCTGAACCGCTACCAGAGTGCGCAGGAGATGCGCGCCGACGCGCTGCGCGCGGTGGCCGGGCGCCCGGTCATGGCCACGCCGGTGATGAGCGAGGCCGAGACCATCGCGATGTCCGGGCCGGGGTCGCGTCAGCCGATGGCCGCCACCACGATCACCCGCCCGGTGTCCGGTGGCCCGCCGCCTCCTCCGCCGGAACGTAAGTCGTCGTCCTGGGTGCTCGCCGTGCTGGCCGCGCTCGGCGTCCTGGCCGTGGTGGCGCTCGGGGTCGGGCTGGCGCTCTCCCGCGGCGGTGACGAAGAGCCCACGACGCCGCCGGTCCAGACGGTGGCGATGCCCAAGATCACCGAGTTGACCGCGGAAGAGGCGCGGGACCGGCTGGGCGAGCTGAAGCTCACCAACGTCGACGCCGGCGAGCCGGTCGAGGACGAGGACTGCCCGGACCCGCCCACCGTGGCCAAGCAGAGCCCGGCGCCGAACACCCAGATCCCGATCGAGCAGCAGGTGTCGTACCAGCTGTGCCGGGGCCCGAAGCTGGTGCGCGTGCCGTCCGACCTGGAAGGCAGCACCGAGCAGGCGGCCCGGCAGGCGCTGGAGGCCGTCGGCCTGAAGGTGAGCGTCGACCCGGTGGACAGCGACCGGCCGGCCGGCCAGGTGCTTGAGGTGGAGAAGGCCGGTGAGCAGGTCGAACCGGACGAGACCATCACCGTGAAGACGTCGCGCGGCAACCTGGTCGAGGTGCCTGACGTTTCTGGCCGAACGGAGGAGGCTGCTAAGGCGATCCTCAGTGAACGCGACTTCAACGTCAGCGTCGTGGGGGTTCAGCGTGAGGACGGCGTTGTCGGCAACGTGGTAGACCAGAACCCGGCAGGGGGCGAGAAGCGGAAGCGCGGAGCGAAGATCACCATTACTGTGATTGCGGAGCCCGATCCGGATCCCGACAACACCGGCGATCCGGACCCCACCGGAACCACTACGCCACCTGACGGCGGCGCCGGATCTGAGGGCAGCATCGGCAGCGTGCTGGGCGGCTAGCTGGGCAAAGCGTTTATCGCTAGGTCGGGCGGCGTCGCTAGACAGACTGTTGGTGGGCAGTGCGTCTACTCTTGAGTCGATTGCGAGACAGGGTCGATGCCCCCAATACAACCGTCTACCCTGGAGCTGGCTGAGCTTTAGTGGTGTTGCCGCGTGTCTAGTGTCCTGGGTGCGCGCACTGAGCGGTGGGTGCTGCGTTGTAGTTTCTTGGTGATCTGTTCCCCGAGCCAGGGCTAGACCAGGTTCAGTCACGACGAGCTGGTCGGGTGAAGTGCAGGACGAAGCGTGGGTGCGCGGCGAGTCAGCGTTTGATGGCTGGGGTTTTGTGGGTGGAGGCGTTGTCCAGCACTACGTGCACGTCCAGGCGTGCGGGGACTTCACGGTCGAGGGTCTGCAGCAACTTCTTGAACTCGATCGCCCGGTGCCGGGCATGCAGACTGCCGATGACTTTGCCGGTGGTCAGGTTCAGGGCAGCGTAGAGGCTGGAGGTGCCGGCGCGGACGTAGTTCGTGGCTGGCGCGGGGGTGTCCCTATGGTTTCTGTCAAGCAGCCAACGCGAGCTTTTCTGCTGGTTTACGCTGGTAAGGCGTATGGGTGCGGAGCATGGCGTGCAGGACGTCGACGCGGCGGCGGGCGAGGCAGATGAGGGCTGCGTTGTGTTTCTTGCCTTCGGCTCTCTTGCGGTCGTAGTAGGCCCTGCTGGCCGGGTCGGCCAACGCTGCGAACGCGGACAGGAAGAACGCGCGTTTGAACTGCTTGTTGCCGCCTTTGGGCGGGTGCTCACCTCGGATGCTGGTGCCGGAACGGCGGGTGACCGGTGCCAGCCCGGCGTAGGCGGCCAGGTGACCGGAGGTCGGGAACGAGGCGATGTCGCCGACTTCGAGCAGGATCCGGGCCGCGGTCCTGACCCCGACGCCGGGCATCGAGATCAGGATCGGGGAAAGAGGGTGAGCATCAAGCATCCCTTCGACCTGCTCAGCGATCTGTTCGCGCTGTCTCAGCAGGTCACGTAGGCTGTCCGCCAAGCGAGGCAGGATGGTCTCGGCCGCAGTGGTGCCGGGAACGACCACGGTCTGAGCGTCCAACGCCGTGAAGATCTGCTCAACAAGGCGAGCACCCATGCGCGGCGCCTGGGGCTTGACGAGCTCGGCCAGCTTTGACCGGCCGGCCTTGCGCAGCCCGGCCGGGCCCCCGCATCGCGACTACAGCTCCAGTACGGCGGCGTGCTGCACCTTTCGGGCCCAGCACGCGCTCCAACGGCGGGTGGATCTGGGTGAGCAGGCCGCGGATGCGGTTGGCGATGCGGGTGACCTCGCCGGCCAGGTCGTCGTCGTATCCGACCAGGACTTCCAGCTCGGCGAGGGTGTCGTCGCCGGCGTCGACCCGGCGCAGCGTCTGCGGCAGGGTCCGCGCGGCGTCGGCGATCACGTAGGCGTCGCGGGCGTCGGTGTTGGCGGTGCCAGGGTGCAGGTCAGCGAGCCGGCGCATGACCAGGCCGGGCAGGTAGCCGACCTGGTGCCCGCAGGCGCGGGCGACCGCGACCGGCAGGGCGCCGATCGAGGCGGGCTGGTCGACCACGGCCAGGATCCGGCCGTGCCGGCCGAGCTTGTCGAACAGTTTCCGCAGCCCGGCCTCAGTGTTCGGCAACGCCGCGTCGTGCAGCCGCTTGCCCGCCGGATCCAGCGCGATCGCGTGGTGATCGGTCTTGCCGACGTCCAAGCCCAGGAACACGCCGTACTCGTCGTGCACGTCTCGCCTCCCCATGGTCCATCATCGGCTCGGCCGCTGGTCAGAGCGTCGGACTGCCGGCAGCCACGTTACGGAGAGACCTACCCGAGGGGTGGCCGGGTCCCTATCAGCGGTCCGCCGACGCCACTCGGCCCGGCGACAACACCCCCCGGATCATGCGTACGACAGGGGCAGTAAGTCATACCGGACCGAGCGACCGAGCAGTCCCCGGCTGGGGACGATCAAAAAGGTAACGGGACAGTCAGAACCCCGACTCGGCCAATAGTCAGCAATCTATGGACCCTTTACCACTCATCGACTAAAGTTTGCCTCGGCATACCGCCCGGCTGAGTTCGCCAGCTCCGATGCGGTCGGATGCCATCAGGCTGCGATAGCATTCAATTCGCTCTATCGGAAAGGAGTCGGAATCTGGTAAGTTCCCTTTCTAGAAGCTTTCCAGCGAGAAGGGGAATTACGTGGCCAAGCTCCGATTTCTTTCTATGGCGGGCGCGTCTTTAACGTTGGTTGCCACAACACTTGCGCTTGGCGCTTCACCGGCCCAAGCGGCGCGGAGTCAGTGCACACTACAGGTGGGCTTGGGGGGTATGTGCACCTGGAGCGGTTTTGACTACTCGGGAACGTTCCGGGTCCTCTTCACTAACGGTACTCAAACCAATTGCGCACGCGACCTCCCAGCTTTTAAGTCGTATCAGAACCTTGCCGGGCGTAACATTCGGATCTATAGCGGAACTGCTTGTGGTGGCACCTATACAACCGTGCCGCCCAATCAATACTCCGGGAATTTCGACTTTACTGCCCGTAGTTCCCGGTGGGTTTGATGAGTTGATTTAGGGTTGTCGTGGGGGCTGAAGGGCCGGCTGTGCGCGGCGCTTCAGTCTCCGTCCGTACCGGTGTAGCGCCTATGGTTCTTGGTGTCTACTGCACCGTCATGACATGGTCCTGTGGATCAACGCAGAGGACGATCAGGCGGTGGCGAACGCGGTGCGGCGGCGGGCCTCCACCTCGGCGGCCAGTTCCGGTGCGCGTGTCAGCGCCTCGGGCAGGCCGCACGAGGCCAGCCAGTTCGCGAGCATGGTGTGGCCGCCCTCGGTGAGCACCGACTCGGGGTGGAACTGCACACCCTCGATCGGCAGGTCGCGGTGCCGCATCGCCATCACGATGCCGGACTCGGTGTGACCGGTGACCTCGATGTCGTCCGGCAACGTCTCCGGCAGCACGGTGAGCGAGTGGTACCGGGTCGCGGTGAACGGGTCCGGCAGCCCGGCCAGCACGCCGGCGCCCCGGTGGTGCACCTCGGAGGTCTTGCCGTGCAGCAGTTCCGGGGCGCGGGCCACGGTCGCCCCGAACGCCGCCCCGATCGCCTGATGCCCCAGGCACACCCCGAACATCGGCAGCCGGCCCGCGTACTCGGTGATGACGTCCATCATGATGCCGGCCCGTTCCGGCGTACCCGGACCGGGTGAAAGCAGGACCCCCGCCGCGCCGAAGCGGCCGACGTCGCCGACCGTGATCTCGTCGTTGCGCCGCACCTCGCACTCGGCGCCCAGCTGGCCGAGGTACTGGACTAGGTTGAACACGAACGAGTCGTAGTTGTCGATCACCAGGATGCGCACGGCGTCACCTGTCCGGGGTGCTGGAGGGGTGTGGTTCGTTGGACTCCACGCTGTACGGGATCTCGTCCGGCGCGTTCTCCTCGCCCGGAAGCACGGCGTCCGGGTTCTGCCCCGGCGGCCCGCCCTGCTCGACGCCGGTCTCCGTGCCCACCTGCACGTCGTCGAACGGCAACAGCGGCGTGGCCCACGGGAAGATCACGAACCACAGCAGGGCGCCCAGGGCGCCGGCCAGCACGATCGAGCCGGTCAGCTTGCCGGGGAAGCCGAACGGGAGCTTGCGCCAGATCCAGGCGTACATCGGGGTCAGGCCTTCATCTCGGCCGGCATGCCACCGTCCGGCGCGTTCTTGTCCCGCGGCGCGGTGTCGGTCAACTCGGCATGCACCACGAGCCGCTCGTAGTTGTTGAACTTCGGATTGCAGGTGGTCAGCGTGAGCATCGCCTTCTTCGCCTTCTGGCGCGGCTTGTTCGGCACCGCGGCGACCACCTCGACCGCGCTGGGCTGCACCACATGCACCCGGGTGACCCGGTAGACGTACCACTTGTCGCGGGTCTCGACGCCGATCACGTCGCCGTCCTTCATCTCGTCCAGGCGCCAGAAGATCTTGCGGATCCGGTGCCCGGCCACGGAGAAGTTGCCCACCTGACCCGGCAGCGCGGTGTCCGGGTAGTGCCCGGGCGCGTACCGGATGTCCTTGGGCGTGACGCCGTTGACGACCACCCACTGCTTGTCCAGCTTCGGGATGTACATCCGGCCCACCAGGTTCTTACCCGGAGCGGCCGGCGCCTTGGGCCCGGCGGCGCTGGGCGCCACGGTCGGATCCGCCCACTGCTGGGCGAGCGCATCGTCCAGGCTGTTCTGCTCGGCCTGCACCTTCGCCGAGTTGCCGAACACCTCGTACCCGGCGAACAGCAGCACGATGAGCCCAAAGGTGATCATCAGCTCGCCGGAGACGCGGACCGCTCCCCGGATGCGGGAGCCCAGCGTGGGACGGGTCAGTTCGGAATACACGCTCTTGTAGCCCTCGTCGGTCTGTTCCGGACGCAGCTTGACGACCTTCTCGCCACGCCGCGGCTTGACCTCTTCCTCGTCGAGATCCGGCAGTGGCCCGCCCGCGGACTGGGCGACGGCCGGGACCGCGGCGGCCCCGACGGCCACGTCCTCCCCGTCCGCCGCGGCCTTCTTGCCGGCGGCCCTGCCCGGCTCGGCGTGATCCGGGCCGGCGGTGACGGGTGGGTCGGCCGGGCGCACGGTGGGCAGCAGACCGGTCGGCACATCCGCGGTACGGATCACGGCGGTCGCGGACGGATCCTGCAGCGGTGTCGACCACGGCCGTTGCTCCGGATGCGGTCCCGGTTCCGGCGTCTGTGGCCGGCTGGGGGGTTCGCCGAGGGCGGTGGGTGGCCGGGCCTCGCCGAACTGGTCCGATCCCGGGCTGAACTGGTCCGATCCCGGGCTGAACTGGTCCGATCCCGGGCTGAACTGGTCCGATCCCGGGCTGAACTGGTCCGATCCCGGGCTGAACTGGTCCGATCCCGGGCTGAACGGTGCTGGTTCCGGGGATCGGCCGGTGCCGAACGGGTCTGGTCCCGGGGGTCGGCCGGTGGCGAACGGGTCTGGCTCCGGGGGCCGGCCGGTGGTCCGGGCCCTGCTCGTCGGGTCCGGTGCCGAGGGTCGGGTCGGTGGCACGCCGATGGCGGCGGATGGCCCTGCCGTGCCGAACGGATCCGGCGCCTGCGTCCGGCTCCTCGGATCGCCGAAGGCGGCACGTGGTCCGGGGGCCGGCTCCGGGTCCCAGCCCTGCCCGCCCTGCGGAAGGTGAGCCAGGTCGCGCTGTTCCCGACGCACCGGTCCGGCCGAAGGCCGCTCCGGGAACGGCTGCCGGGGGCCGAACGACCCGGCCGCGTCGTCGTGGACGTGGCCGTTGCCCGCGACCTGGGAGCGGTTGACCTGCCAGTCGCTGGTTCGCGGGGTGGGCGTCGCGGGGCCGGACGGAGGTTCCGTCGGTGAAGGGGCCATGCCGGCGCGCGCGACGGCCGGCGTGGCCGGGCGGGTCACCGCTGGGGCGGCTGGTGGCGCGGCTGGGCCGGCCTGAGATGGCACGCCGGGGTAGCTCTGCCGGTATGCGCCCGGTCGGTCCGGCGTGCCGGTGCCGGAGTGTGGTCCGGCGATCCCGGGGTGCGGTTCGGCCCTGCCGAGGTGTGGTGCGGGGCTGTCGGGGTGTGGTGCGGCCATTCCGGGGTGTGGTGCGGCGCTGCCTGGGTGCGGTGCGGCCATTCCGGGGTGTGGCGCGGCGCTGCCTGGGTGCGGTGCGGCGCTGCCGGGCTGGGGAAGGGCGGTGGGGCTCAGCGGCTGGGCGGTGGGGTTCAGCGGCTGGGCGGTGGGGTTCAGCGGAGGCATGGCGGCGCGGCGGCCAGGAGGGCTCACGGCCCGGTTGCCGGGCTGCGAGCCGTCGGCCCAACCCACCGGCGGACGGGCTTCGTCTCGGCCCGTCGGCGCTGAATGGTCGGCCCGGCCCACCGGCGGGGGAAGGGTAGACCGATGAGGTGGCACGGCCGCGGCCCCGACCGGTGGCATTGCAGCACCTGCGGTAGGCGGCACCGCGGCACCTGCGGCCGGCGGCATTGCGGAACCCGCGGCCGGCGGCACGGCGGAACCCGCGGCAGGCGGCACGGCGGAACCCGCGACAGGCGGCCTAGGGCTGCGCGCGCCAGGCGGCGTGGCCCCGCCCGCCTGAACCGCGTCTTCACCCATCGCGAAGAAGTCGAACTCCGACCCGGCATCGCCCGGGGCGGCCCGGCGGTCGCGCCCCACCCGCTCGTCGGGACGCGCAGACCCGGACGAACCTCCCGGCCTCCGCATCTCGCCCGCCCAGGGCGAGACCGGCCGGGAAACACCCGACGCGGGCCCTGAGGAGGCCGCAGACGGATTAGATCCCACCCGACCGGGTGAACCCACCGGCAGAGACGACCCGTGACGACCCGGCGGAGGCTGAGGCGGCGAGACCGGCGGCGGCACCGGCGGCGGCGCAAAAGCCGAGACCGCCCCGGCCGAAGACTGCCCGAACTGGACCGGCCGAGCGGACCCCGGCTGGACCGGCGGAGCGGACCCAGGCTGGACCGGCGGAGCGGACCCAGGCTGGACCGGCTGAGCGGACCCCGGCTGGACCGGCTGAGACGACCCGGGCGGGACCGATCGAGGTGACCCCGGCTGCGGCGATTGGAGAGAGGACGCCGCGCCGCCCAGGCCGATCGGTGGGTCCAGCGGTCCACCAGGGACACCGTCCGGGGACGCGTCGCTGATGCGCGGGATGTAGGCGGTCTGCGCGTCGCCGTCGGGTGCTCGGTGCCGACCGGAATTGCGCGCGCTCTCCGGGGTCTCCGGGGGCACCATCACTCGACAACCCGTGCGGATCGAAGGTCACTCGAGCCGTCGTACGCCCGCACTGTCACGTTCCTCTCGACGGTTTCCTGGTATCCGAGGCCGTAGTCGGCGACCGCAGCGCGGAACTGCTGGACACCTCCCGCGGACTCCAACGCCCGATGCAGCGCCGTGGGTTCGCCGATTGCCGTGATCTTGAACGGCGGCGAGAAGGGCTGGCCGTGAAGGAGCAGGGTATTGCCGACACAGCGTACCGCGCTCGTCGAAATGACACGGACATCCATGATTGACATGGCCTCGGCGCCGCCGGCCCAGAGGGCGTTGACCACGGCCTGTACGTCGCCCTGGTGCACGACCAGGTCGTCGTTCCGGGGGTTGTTCGGGCCGCCGTCGCCGACACGCCGGGACGAGTCGTTCAGCACGACGGTGAGGCCGGGGCCACTGAGCGCGGTGAAGCCGGCCGGGCCGCGCATTCCGTCGACGCGCTGCCGGGCCAGTTTGACCGGCTCGTCCACCTCGGCGAGCCGTGCGGTGTCCTGGTCCACCTCGCCGCGCAGCACGGCGGCGCGGTCCTCCCGATCGGCCAGCCGGTCGCGTTTGTCCGCGATCAGCTGGGCGAGTTGCGGACGGCGGTCGTCGCGCAGCGCCGTACCCCCGGCGGTGGTGGCCGTGGTGGTGAACAGCAGCCCGGCGGCGAGCGCGATCAGCGGCACACCGATCGACCACCCGCGCTGCCGCTGGCCGGGCCGGCGCGGGCGGAGGCCACCGAGGGCACGTTGCAGGACGAGGCGCCACGAGGGCGCGCCGGTGGTGTACTCCACGCGTTGCCTCCTTCGCCGACCCGTCCGCCAAGTCGGGGCAAATGCCCCGTCCAGCATCTTCCTACCCCGGCGGGTGCCCTTCTGCGCGCCGCCTTGACTACGCTAGCTGTCGAACAGTATTCGCCACGGGCAGCAACCGGGGTCCCCGGAGCCGCTCAGCGGTGGTTTGTTCGCCACTTGTTGCCCTCAGGAGAGCGCCGTGCCGAAGTCGCAGGTCCGCAAGAAGAAGGTCTACACCCCGCCGACGGACATCCGCCCCGCGGCGAATGCCGCGTCCCGGAAGCCAAGTCCGGTGTGGCTGCCGATCAGTGCCGTGTCACTGATCGTCTTCGGCATCGGCTGGCTGGTGGTGTATTACCTGTCGGAGCAGCAGTACCCGGTCGCGGCCTGGGGCTACTGGAACCTGGCGGTCGGGTTCGGCTGCATGGTCGCCTCGCTGGCGATCCTCGCGCGTTGGCGCTGAGTTCCGGACCCACCGGGTAAGGTCGTTTCGCCCGATTTGCTCGACAGCGCACTCCGGCATCGGTGCCGGAGTGCGCTTCGGCGTGAAAAAGCCATGTGAGAAATCCCGGCGCCGCCATCCCATTACTCGTGGGTAACATTGGCCCGCGGGCAACGCCGGATCCCAGGAGGCACAGCGCAGATGGGCACCGCTCAGATCATCGCCACCGCGCTCGCGGCCGTCGTCACCCTGGTGGCCGTCGGCCTGGCCGTGCGTGCCGTGCGCCAGATGACCGCGGTGATCCGCCTCGGCGGGCCCGACCCCGCGCGCTTCACCGACAAGGGCACCCGGGCCAGGACCATGCTGGTCGAGACCGCGGGCCACACGCGGATGCTCAAGTGGAGCGTGGTCGGCGCCGCCCACTGGTTCGTGATGGTCGCGTTCGTGGTGCTCTCGCTGCTGGTGCTCGAGGCGTACTTCGAGGTGGTGGATCCTGATCTGGGTTTGCCGGTGATCGGTCACTGGACGGTGTTCGGACTGGTCACCGAGTGGATCGGCGTCCTCGGCATGGTCGGCATCCTGGTGCTGGTGGTGATCCGGCAGCGGGCCCGGCGCGCGCCGCGCAGCCGGTTCACCGGCTCCACCATGTGGCAGGGGTACTTCGTCGAGGCGATCATCGTCGCCGTACTCGTCTGCGGGTTCCTGATCCGGGGTTTCAAGGTCGCCACCGACCACTTCGAGTACCCGGTCTGGGCCACTCCGGTCAGCCACGCCGTCGGCGCGGTGCTGCCGGCCTGGTCGGACGGCGCCACCTGGACCGCGCTGGTCAAGATCTGCATCTCGATGGCCTGGCTGATCACCATCTCGCTCACCGTGACGATGGGTGTGGCCTGGCACCGGTTCCTGGCGTTCCCCAACATCTTCTTCAAGCGGGCGCCGGAGAAGCCGGCCGGCTCCGGCCTGGGTGCGCTGCGCCCGATGATGAGCAACGGCGAGCCGCTCGACTTCGAGGAGGCGGACCCCGAGAAGGACCAGTTCGGCGTCGCGCAGGTCGAGCAGTTCACCTGGAAGGGGCTGCTGGACTTCTCCACGTGTACGGAGTGCGGCCGCTGCCAGTCGCAATGCCCGGCCTGGAACACCGCCAAGCCGCTGTCGCCGAAGCTGCTCGTGCTGTCCCTGCGTGACCACGCGTACGCGAAGGCGCCCTATCTGCTGGCCGGCGGCGGCAAGGACCTCACCGGCGAGGAGAAGGCCACCGAGGCGCAGCTGGCGCACATGGACGTCCTGGCGCTGGCCGAGGGCAACCGCCCGTTGATCGGCACCGAGGCGGAACAGGGCGTCATCGACCCGGACGTGCTCTGGTCCTGCACCACCTGCGGCGCCTGCGTCGAGCAGTGCCCGGTGGACATCGAGCACGTCGACCACATCGTCGACATGCGGCGGTACCAGGTGCTGATCGAGTCCAGCTTCCCGGCCGAGGCCGGCGTCATGCTGCGCAACCTGGAGAACAAGGGCAACCCCTGGGGCGCGCCGCAGAACACCCGCGAGGACTGGACCAAGGGCCTGGACTTCGAGGTGCCGCGGGTCGGTGAGAAGGACTTCGAGTACCTGTTCTGGGTGGGCTGCGCGGGCGCGTTCGAGGACCGCGCGAAGAAGACCACCCGGGCGGTGGCCACGCTGCTGCACGAGGCCGGCGTCGACTACGCCATCCTCGGCGAGGGGGAGACCTGCTCCGGCGACCCGGCCCGCCGGATCGGCAACGAGTTCATCTTCCAGATGCTGGCCCAGCAGAACGTGGAGACCCTGCAGGAGGCCGGCGTCAAGAAGATCGTCGCCACCTGCCCGCACTGCTTCAACACCCTGGGCAACGAGTACGAACAGCTCGGGCTCAAGGTCGAGGTGGTGCACCACACGCAGCTGCTCGCGCACCTCGTCAAGGCCGGCAGGCTCACGCCGGTCCAGCCGATCGAGGGCGACGTGACGTACCACGACCCGTGCTACCTGGGCCGGCACAACCGGGTCTTCGACGCTCCCCGCGAGGTCCTCGGCGAGGCGGCGACGCTCGTCGAGATGCCGCGGAACTCGGAGCGCTCCTTCTGCTGCGGCGCCGGCGGCGCCCGCATGTGGATGGAGGAGAAGATCGGCAAGCGGATCAACGTGGAGCGCACCGAGGAGGCGCTGGCGACCGGCGCCAAGACCATCGCGGTCGGGTGCCCGTTCTGCTACACGATGATCGGCGACGGCGTGACCGGCAAGGGCGAGCAGGAGAACGTCGAGGTCGTGGACGTCGCGACGGTCCTGCTGCGGTCGCTCAAGCAGGACGCGTAACCGCCGCCGTCCGGTCACCGGCGCTGACTCAGCGGCGCCGTTCACCCGCCGACCGTAACCGGCGGGCGGAAGCACGCGCGGGATGCGCCATTCCGGCACAATGAGGGCCGAGGTGACCCGATCATGGACGGCCTGTTCCTGACCGCGCTGCTCCCGTTGGCCGTGTTCGTTCTGCTGACGGCGGGCAACGCGTTCTTCGTGGTCGCCGAGTTCGGGCTGGTCACCGTCGACCGGGTGGAGATCGACAAGCGCGCCGAGGCGGGCGACCGGCGGGCCGGTACGGTCCGGGACGCGCTGCACGAGCTGTCCTTCCAGCTCTCCGGTGCCCAGCTGGGCATCACCATCACGGCGCTGCTCACCGGCTATCTGGCCGAGCCCGCGCTGTCCCGGCTGTTCACGCCGGCGGTCGAACCGCTGGCCGGCGACGCCACCGACGCCGTCACGCACGCGCTGGCGCTGGTGCTGGCCACGCTGGTGTCGATGTTGTTCGGTGAACTCGTACCGAAGAACGCCGCGCTGGCCCGTCCGATGCGGGCCGCGCTCGCCACGGCCGCGCCCCTGCGTACCTTCGCGCGAACCTTCAAATGGCTGATCGGCGCGCTCAACGGCTCGGCGAACTGGCTGGTCCGCCGCCTCGGCATCGAGCCGCAGGAGGAGTTGGCGAGCGCCCGTTCCCCGGAGGAACTCGGTCTGCTCGCCGCGATCAGCGCGCGCGCCGGAGCCCTCCCCGCGGAGACCGCGACGCTGCTGCGCCGCACCATCCGGTTCGGTGAGAAGCGCGCCGCGAAGGCGATGACCCCGCGCGTCGACGTGGTCGGCCTGACCCCGACGGCGAGCGTCGCCGACCTGATCCGGATGTCCCGGGCCACCGGACACACCCGGTTCCCGGTGTACGAGAACACGCTCGACCTGGTCACCGGCGTCGCCGGGGTGCCGGACGCGCTGGGCGTGCCGCCGGAACGCCGGGCCGCCACGCCGGTGTCCGTGATCGCCCGGGAACCGGTGTACGTACCGGAGAGCCTGAGCCTGGACAAGGTACTGGCGGCGTTGCGGGCGGCCGACGCGGATCTGGCCATCGTGGTCGACGAGTACGGCGGCACGGACGGCGTGGTCACCGTCGAGGACCTGATCGAGGAACTGGTCGGCGAGATCTCCGACGAGTACGACCTGGACGTCCTGGACTCCGGCACCGACGCGGTCACCGCGCCGGGCGGCGAGCGGACGTACCTGGTGGACGGCCTGCTCCGGGAGGACGAACTGCACGAGCAGACCGGCTTCGAGCTGCCCGAAGGCCCGTACGAAACGCTGGCCGGGTTTGTCCTGGCCCGCCTCGGCCACATCCCGGTGGTCGGCGAGACGGTGGTCGAGGACGGCTGGACGTTCACCGTGGTCGAGGTGGACCGGCACCGCGTCGGTCAGGTGCGCGTCGTAGCGCCGGAGTCCGCCGATGGTTGAGCTGGTCGTCACGGCCGTGCTGCTGCTCGGCAACGCGCTCTTCGTCGGTGGCGAGTTCGCGTTGATCGCGTCCCGGCGTACCGCGCTGGAACCGCTCGCCGCCACCTCCCAGCGCGCCCGCTGGGCGCTGTCCGCGATGAACCAGATCCCGCTGATGATCGCCGGAGCGCAGCTCGGCATCACGATCTGCTCGCTGGGCCTGGGCGCGATCGCCGAGCCGGCGCTGGCGCACCTGATCGAGGTGCCGTTCGCGGCCGCCGGCCTGCCCGACGGCGCGGTCCATCCGGTGGCCTTCGTGCTGGCGCTGGGTGTGGTGGTCTTCCTGCACACGGTGGTCGGCGAGATGGTGCCGAAGAACATCACCCTGGCCGGTCCGGAACAGTCCGCCCTGATCCTGGGCCCGTTCATGCTGGCGTTCTGCACCGCGACGAAGCCGGTGCTCAGCGCCATGCGATGGGCGTCCCGGCACGTGCTGTCGCTGTGGAAGATCGAGGCCACCGACGCGGTGAAGACGGTCTTCACCGCCGAGGAACTGGCCGGCATGGTCACCCAGGCGCGCACCGAGGGGCTGCTCGGATCGGAACAGTACGCCCGCATCCACGCGGCGCTGGGTCTCAACGACCGCACCACCGCGGACACGCTGCGCCCCTGGTCCCGCGTGACGACGGTGGTCGACGACGTGACGCCCGCGGCGCTCGAGGCGATCTCGACCCGGACCGGGCGGTCGCGGTTTCCGGTGGTGCACCACGAGACCCGGCGCGTGCTGGGCTTCGTGCACATCAAGGACATTCTCGGGTACGAGGGGGAGCAGCGCCGCCGCCCGATCCCGCCGGGGATCATCCGTCCGCTGGCGGTGGCGCCCCCGGACCGTACGCTCGCCGACCTGCTCCTCACCATGCGCCGCGACCGCCACCACATCCTGCTGGTCAGCGACGGGCGGCGCCCGCTGGGCGTGGTGACGCTGGACGACGTGCTGCACGCGGTCGTGGGCGAGCCGGTGGCCGCCCGTCCCCGATCGGGTTAGCGCTTACGGGTGCTTTTTCAGACTTATGCCTTCTGGCGGGGTTGCGAACCGGCTACGGCACCACTGATCCGGACAATGGACCCATGTCTGACAACCGGCGCATCGTTCCCGTCGGCGCGGCCGTCGCCGCCCTGACCCTCGGCGCCGGCGTCTTCGGCGCCGTGCACGTCGCCACCGACGACCCCGCACCCTCGGACGGCCGGCAGCCCGCGTTCGCGGTGCTGCCGCCGCCGAGCGCCGGCCCGCTGCCCAACGCCGGATCTACCTCCGCCACGAAGACCACCACGAAGATCCGGGTGGCCGCCGCCCCGATCACGGTCCGCTACACCTTCGACGGCGGCGTCGACAAGCCGATCGTCGACACCAACGGCCGCCACCCGCTGCAGCCGCTGGCCCAGAACGGCGGCAACCTCGCCCTGGTCCCGGAGGGCGCCGGGCTGGCCGTCGACTTCCCGGAACGCTGCACGCTCCCGCGCGAGCGCGACTGCCCCCGCGCCATCCTGGAGGGCAGCCGCGACGACGCCCTCAACCCCGGTACCCGGCCCCTGCGGTACGGCGCGTCGGTCCGGATGACCCGCGAGGACCTGGCCGACGGCGCCAACGTGGTGCAGAAGGGCTACTCCGTCGGCGGCGTCAGCCAGTTCAAGCTGCAGGTCGACCACCGACAGGGCCACCCCAGCTGCGTGCTCGCCGGCCACTCCCGGATCTACCGCGCCGAGCCGGCCCTCGACATCGCCGACGGCACCTGGCACAACGTGAGCTGCGCCCGCACCGGCTCGCGCCTCACCATCACGGTCGACGGTGTGGAACGGGCGTCGGTGCCGGTGCCGGCGTCGATGTCGATCGCCAACGCGGAGCCCTTGCGGGTCGGCGGCAAGGGCCCCAACAAGGGCAACGACCAGTACGCCGGCCAGGTCGACAACGTCTTCCTGGCGATCGGCTGACGGTCAGTTCCCGGGCAGCAGCGTGACCGTGACCCGGGTGGGTGCCCCGGGCCGGACCCGCTTGGTGGTGGCGGTGGCGAAGTTCGTGCCGCCGTGCCAGCCGTCCCGGAAGTCGTCGACCGCGTACTTGATCCGTACCGGCTGCTCGGCCACCCCGGCCAGGCCGCGCGAGGTGGAGTCGAACTCGCCGACATAGTCGCCGGTCCGGGCGTTGTACGCCTCGGCCCGCAACCACCCGCGGTACGGCTGCCCGTCCGGCTCCACGACGTGCAACCGCATGCCCTCGCCGACCTCGCGCAGCCGGCCGTCGAGCACCGCCGGTTCGTCCACGCCGGCCCGGACCAGGGTGGCCGCCTTCCGGTCGGCCGCCCCGCCGGACCAGACCACGGCGTGGCCGCTGCGGTACGGCGAGAACCGCACCGGCCAGTCGTAGGGTCCGAGCGTGTCGATGGCGTAGCGGCCCTCGCCCTCCCACTGGGTGCACGACGCACCCAGGGCGGGATCGCCCAGGCCCAGGCTCGGCAGCACGGTGGCGCAGGCGTAGAGCAACGGCTCGCCGCTGTCCGCGTCGGTGATCGTGCCGCTGATCGTGGCCCGCGGATCGAGCCGGATCGGGTCGACGGTGCTCACCCGGCGCGCCTCCGCGGCGATCCGCAGCGCCCGGTACTGGCTGCCCACACCGCCGTCCGGCCCGACCCACTGGATGCCGTACGACCCCCGCCCCGGCACGGCCAGCAGCGTGTACTCGCCGGGCGTCAGCTCGCCGAGCAGGATCTCGCCGTTGTCGTCGGTGTGGTTGCGCGACCAGTCGCAGGTGTCGTCGTCGACGCCGCCGAAGACCAGCGGCAGCGCGGCGACGCAGACGCCCGGGACCGGTTCACCGGTGGCCCGGTCCACCACGGTGGTGCGGATCGCGGTGGTCGGCCGGAGCTTCACCTCGGCCCGGGTGACCGTGCCGAACGCGACCTCCACGTCGACCTCGGTGCGCGCGTGCAGCCCGTCCGTCGAGGTCACGTAGAGCCGGTGCGGCCCGTCGCCGAGGCCGGTCAGGCGCAGCACGCCGCCGGTGGCACCGCAGTCGGTCGGGACGCCTGCCCAGCGGCCGGCGCAGATCGTGTCCACCGGCGACCCGGTCTCGGCGTCACTCGCCACGATCTCCACGACGCCGGGTTCGAACATGGTGTCGTCCACCACGGTGGCCGTACCCTCGGCGACCTGGATCTCCGTGGCCCGGCTGAAACCGGTCTGCCGGTAGGCCCACTGGAACCGCTCGCCGTGGCCGAACTGCACCTTGTACGCGCCCGGCGCGACCGCGGCGAAGGTGTACCGGCCGGTGTCGTCGGAGACGACCTGCCCGGCGCTGGCGCCCGCGGTGGTGAAGAGGTTCACGGTGACCGCCCCGCCGCCGTCCCGGGTGATCGTCCCGGTGATCGAACCCGTCGTGCTCTCCGCCGCCGACGCCGCGGTCGGCGTGCCCACGAAGGCGGTCAGCGCCGCCAGCGCGAGCACCGCCCGCCCGCCGAATGTTGCAGTGCCCATCGATCCCCGTCCCTCGTCCCCGTATGTCGCAGGCGAGGATTCTGGCACGGGGCACTGTCCGATGTGGTCCCGGACGGGGCGGCGCCCGCGGCGCCGGCTGGCTAGCATGCGCCTACACGGCGGACACCGGGAAGGATCACCGTTGACACTGCGGGGGTTGGGACGGCGGGTGACCGCGGGCTTCACCGTGGTCGCGGCGGTGACCGGCACGGTCGCGCTCGCGGCGCGGGCGGCGGCGGCAGCGGAGCCGCACCACACGGTGACCGAGGCGTTCCTCGCCTACACCGACGCGGCGACGCCGACCGAGACGACGTACTGGCCGGATCGTGACGATCTGCCGGTGGGCGCGGCGCGCGACGAGGGCGGCACCGCGCACACCCACCGCGTCTACGTGGCGTTCGAGATCGGCGGCCTGAACGCGGCCCGGCTCTCCGGCGCGCAGCTCCGCGCCAGCGAGTACGCGGTCGCCGACTGTTCCGTCGAGCGGTCCCTGTCGGCCCGCCCGGTCGTGCCGTTCGACGGTCACACCTGGGCGAATCCGCCCGCGGCCGCCGGCGCCGCGGTCCGCCTGAACGCGACCGGCCCCGGCTGCGAGAGCGGACTCACCGCCGAGCTGACCACGGCACTCGACCGGGCGCTGGCCCGGGGCCAGGACAGGCTGTGGGTCGAGCTGCGGGTGCCGCAACGGCACGAGACCGACCCGCGGTACGGCCGCCGCCTCTACGACGAGGTGCGGCTCGAGGTCACGCTGACCAACCGGCCGCCGGACCAGCCGACCGGCCTGGCCGTGGGGAACCCCGACATCCGGTGCTCGGACGACTTCGCGGTGAACGCCGACTTCAGCGTCTTCGCGACCATGACGGATCCGGACCGCGACCCCGACGACCTGCTGACGCCCGAGTTCGAGTTCTGGAACACCGCGACCCCGGGCACCCGCATCGCGATGAACACCGGCGTCTCCAGCGGGTCGGACCTGCGCGGGGTCGGCGACGTACCCACACAGACCCTGCCCGACGGCAGGTACGCCTGGCACGCCCGCGTCTTCGACACCCGCGCCCACTCGCCGTGGAGCGACCCCTGCCACTTCACCGTGGACCGGACGGCACCCGGATCGGCGCCCACCGTGTCCTCCCCGGAATACCCCGAGGACTCCCCGGTCCCCACCGGCCAGGTGGACCAGCGGGGCACGTTCCTCTTCACCGCCAACGGCGTACCCGACGTCGCGGCGTTCGAGTACGGCCCGGACCGGTGGTCGCTGCGCCGGGTCGCGGCGGACCAGCCGGGTGGCGCGGCCACGGTGCGCTGGGCGCCGGGCCGGACCGGCGTGCAGAGCCTGATCGTGCGCAGTATCGACCGGGCCGGCAACCGGTCGCCGGAGCGGACGTACCGCATCAACGTGCGCGGACGTTCCGTCGACCGGTAATCGCGCTGACGATTGACGGGCCGAAGCTGAACGGCGCACGACGCTTTGCGGTATCCCGCACATTGGCGGCGTAATGCGTGCGGAACCGCCGAAGATAATGCCCGAACGCCGGGCTTTCCCGGCACATAGTCCCTGCTCGCGGCGCTCCACGCCAAGAATTGTGGGTTAGGAACCAGTTCCAGTGCAGCGAAAAGGGTCGATGCGGCGTGGCCTTTCTTGCTAGGCTCCTAATCGTTGCGCAACGCTCGTCCTAATCCATTATGTGATAGGAGCCCGTCCGCCGATCAATGGCGGAACCAGCAAACCGGTGAGCTCACCCCATCATGCGAATGCCTTTGTATCGATCTGTTGTCGCGCCGTGGCACGGCCGTGCAACCGATTCGAAAGACGTACAAGGAAGAGGAAGTCATGAGAAAGAGTTTCCGGGCAGCTGTGGTCGTCGCGGGGGTTGCGGTGTCGGTCCTGGCCACCGCGCCGATCGCCCAGGCCGCCACGCCGGCTCCGGCCGCGTGCATCTCGGCCAGCGAGGAACGCGACTGGGGCCGAGGTGAGATCACCGCGTGTCCGCTGGGCAACGGACGGACGCAGCTCACCGGGTGGGTGGAGGACCTCAAGCCGGGCGGCGGTTGGGTGACTCCGGACGGATACTGCGTCGCCTGGTGGCTCGAGACGGGCCCGAACGACGGCACGCACGGGGTGGTCTTCTGCCCGCACATCGTGCCGGGTGGCGAAACGCGGCGGGATTTCGATTACCCCGTCACCACCGCGCGGCCGGTGACGGCCCTCCGGCTGAACATCGCCGCCTTGTGAGCTGAGCCTGCTCCGGCCGGTCGACGCCGGCCGGCCGGAGCAGGCGCGGCGCCCGTTCGGATGCCTGCAGAAGGAGGGTCATGAGAAAGAGTTTCCGAGCGGCTGTGGTGCTCGCGGCGATTGCGGTGTCGGTGCTGGCCACCGCGCCGGTCGCCCGCGCCACCACGCCGAGTTCGTCCACCTGCATCTCGGCCAGCGGGGAACGCGAGTGGGGCCGAGGTGAGATCACCGCGTGTCCGCTGGGCAACGGGCGTACCCAGCTCACCGGGTGGTTGGAGGATCTCCTGCCGGGCACCGGCTGGTGGAATTCGCCGGACGGATACTGCGTCGCCTGGTGGATCAAGGCCGGCCCGAGCAACGGCTGGCTCGAGGTCGAGATCTGTCCGCACTTCGCACCGGGCAGCGAGACGCGGCGGGATTTCGACTATCCCATCACCACCGCCCATCCGGTGACGGAAGCGAAGCTGAACCTCACCTCCTGGTGACCTGAGCCTCGCCTGGTCCGGCCGACGCCGCCCGGACCAGGCAGGCCAGGACCCGGGCCGGCGGACGGGCCGCAGGCTGGTGTCGCCCGCCGGCGCGGCAACCGGCCGTGCCAGCATCGCCTGTGCGCAACGAGCAACGACTACCGACACGTACGCCGGAATCCCGGGCCTTCGCGGAGCGCGTACCGGTCGTCATGACCCTGACCGCCCGCCTCAACATGCTGCCGTTCGACGACCTGGACGCGCGCCGGACCCTGCTCACCGAGATCTTCGGCGGACCGGTCCCCGACTCACTGTCCATCCTGCCCCCGTTCTACTGCGACTACGGGCTGGGCGCCGCGTTCGGCGAGCGGGTCTTCATCAACCAGGGATGCTTCTTCCTCGACTTCGGCGGCATCACGGTCGGCGACCGGGTCCTGATCGGTCCCCGGGTGACGCTGAGTACCGCCGGACACCCGGTAGAACCCGACGAGCGGTACGACTTCATCACCCATGCGCCCATCGTCATCGAGGACGACGTGTGGATCGGCGCCGCGGCCACCGTCACCCCCGGAGTCACGATCGGCCACGGCTCGGTGGTCGGTGCGGGTGCCGTCGTCGCGACGGACGTACCACCGCTGAGCGTGGTCACCTCGGCCGGCGCCGTCGAGCGCAAGCGCCTGGGCGGCTGAGGCTAGACCGCCGGGCCGCAACCACGGACACGCCGGACTCCGCTGCGCTAGAGTCGTCGGCTAGCGGATCAACTGCCGTCCAGGAAGTGAAGGAGCACCCATGGCCATCTCGTCAGCTGGAGCCTCCCTTCGCCCCTCGGCGACCGCAGCAGCAGGCGTCTGACGCCGCTCAGGTAGCGCAACCAGCACACCTCCCGGTCGCCGGGGCGAGGTGACACGTGTCACCGGCCCTCGGCGTCTTCTGGCGTCGTCCTTCGCCCTTCCGGGAGTTCCGCTGTGTCCAAACGCCGTCATTTTCTGCTGCCGCGCGCCCGGTCGACATCGCCGTCGACCACGCCGACCCCCGCCGACCGCATCGTCAGCCTCAACGTCCGCCTGCTGAGCTGGTTCAACTTCCTCGGCGACTTCCGCATGTACGGACCGATTCAGGTCATCTACTTCGCGCAGGTCACCGGCTCGTACACCGCCGCCGCCAGCCTCCTGGCGATCAAGAAGCTGTCCACGGCAGCATTCGAGGTCCCCACCGGCGTCCTCTCCGACCGGCTGGGCCGGCGCGGCACGATCATCGCCGGCGCCGTCGTCATGGTGGCCGCCCATCTCGGGTACGCCGGCGCGCCGGGCTACGCCCTCCTGGTGGCGGCCGTGATTCTGGAAGGGCTGGCGAGTGCGCTGTGGAGCGGCAACAACGACGCCCTCCTGTACGACACCCTGCTCGAAGCCGGCCGGGAGGACGAGTTTCCGCGCCACTCGGGCCGGGTGAACTCGATGTTCCAGATCGCGCTCGCGTTGTCGGCGGCGCTGGGTGGCTGGATCGCCGGTGCCTGGTCGCTCCGAGCGGTGGTCGTCCTGTCCGTCGTGCCGCAGATCCTCTGCGTGCTCGTCGCCTGGTGGGTCCGGGAACCCCGGGCGCACGGCCCACTCGAAACCAACGTGCTGGCGCATCTCGGATCGGCCCTGCGCGGAATCCGCGACAACTCGGTGCTCCGGCGGATGACCCTGGTATCGGCGCTTCGCTTCAGCGGCGAGAGCGCGGCCCAGTTGTCGCCCGTGTTCGTGGCGGGGCTCTGGCCGTTGTGGGCCCTCGGCGTGTGGCGCACCCTCGGCCACGGCGTGTCCTTCCTCGGCTTCCGGGTCAGCGGCTGGGTGATCGGCCGGCTGGGCGCGCCCCGCACCCTGCTGTTCGGCGAACTCTTCGACAACGTCCTGAACGTCGTGGCCCTGATCCGGCCGACGGTGGTGTCGCCGCTGCTCCTCGGGTCCCCGACCTACGGCATGTCCACGATCGCCCAACAGACGCTGCTGCAACGGGAGTTCACCCACCGGGAACGCGCAACGATGGGCTCGCTCGGCTCCCTGCTCGGCAGCGTCCTGTACGCGCTGGCCGCCGTGGGCGCCGGCCTGGTGGCGGACCGCTGGGGCATCGTCCCGGCGTTGTTCGTGATCCAGGCAATGGTGGTGGTTGCGCTTCCGCTCGCATGGTCGGTGCACGCGGGCGCCGCCCGCACCACTGCCCACCAGCGGGCCGGCTCCACCGACGGGCCCGCGGATCAGCGATGACCTGTCCGGTCCTCCACCGGCGACGCAGGCCCTCCGGATGAAGGCTGCAGCGCCCGCTGAGTCAGATCATGGAATCCTCTCCCGCGACACCTGAGCTTGCCTGTTGACGAGGAGCGTATTGCGGCACCTTTGTCGGAGCGTTAAGGTTTGGATGCGTCAAGTGACGGTGACTTGGACAAGCAGGTTCTGCCTGGGAGGTCGTGAGCACACCAAACTTGACGGGTTGCCTTGCATAGCCCTTAGCGGTGCGGGGACGCGAGATTTGGCCTCGCGACCCAACCGAGTCCATCGGTGCACTCATAACGCCCGGTGGTGGCAGATGCCCGGGCAGCCTTTGGGGCGTTCAGCCTCGGGGTGCCGGGCTTCAAGTGAGGCGGGACCCCTCAACGTTCGTCGTTGAGGAAGTCCTGCCATGTGGCCGTCGGACGGTGTTGGTGTTTGTTTCGGTCCAGTTCCCGCTAGCGGATCTGCGTCCGTTCGTGTCTGACGAAACGGGTCGGCTCAGCGCGCCGCCATGGCCCCTTATTGACCCGGCTCGGCATTTTGTACGCTCGATCGGGGGTGCCCGGGAGCGTCCGAGAGGTGGCGTAGCAGAGTGGCTAGGTGAAGGGGTCTACTGCGACGCTCAAAAGGCCATCAGGTTTGAGACCAACGCGGAAAGCCGCCCTCTTGCGGGTGTGACCCTCAGGCCGTTGCCGCGCCGACTATTCGTCACAGGACACCCCAAATGGGCTGGCGCAGCGGTCCGACTCGACGTGAGTTTCCGCATTCAGCCGAAGAGCCCTCGCCGACGCGGGAGTGATCTGCAGCTGGACCCACTGGGTGTCGCCGGCGCAGTGCTCCAACTCCCTGTCACCATCCTTGACAGGCCCGAACATCCCATACCCTTGATGATGGCTGGGAAGGGCATAGCAAAGGCGCTACTTCACTGCACGACGTCCACCTCCAAAATATCCGATACTCTGGAGTGGTGGCTGCGGCCCGGTAGGCCCCTCATATTGGTGGAGCGTACGGCCGAGGTCCCCTTCATTGATTCCCAGCCTGCACACAGCGATGGTCCCGTGGTCGCTCGCCATGCAGCCGCCACCTTCACGTCGGCGCGCCAGCGTGTGCCCATCTGGATTGTTGACTACATGCCCTGGGCAGAAAGGCGCGATGTGCGGCGCCTTCGGATACATCTATGGCGTCTACACCAGGAGCGAGAGATTCTTCGGCTGGTGCTGGCGGCGTGTATCGAAAAGCGATTGGATCCACATGGAAACGACGCCCTGAAGGACTATTTAGCACGACAGAGCGACCGGTTGCGTCGTTCCAGGTTGGGAGGCGTACCCCAAAAGAGTCTACTGACGTACGCGAACGCTCTTGACTCATTGGTGAATAAGGAGGACCTCGACACGCTCCACGAGGTCCTCGATTCCTTCGGCCCAGGCCTGAAATACTCGGTCATGGATCTTGCTCGCTCTGCCGACGCCGGCAGTGGTGGTACAAACATTTTCTATATGGAAAGCGGAAAAATGATGGTGAGCGACAGCTCTCAGCACATCAGTGGCGACGCTACCGTCGGTGCGGTCGTCGGCGGATCGGCTAACGTGTCCGGCGGGAACTTCCAGGGCAGCGGCATCCAGCAAACCAGCCAGGAATGGGATCGCCTGATCACGACCATAGACTTGAGTCGCTTGTCGGAGGAATTGGATAAGCTTCGCGGAAATATGCGTACGACAGCAACTGAGCCGGCACACGACGTAGCGATCGCAGAAGTAGCACAAGCCCAGATCGCGGCGGCCGCCGGCGACCGCGACTCGGTGCGTGATCATCTGGCGAAGGCCGGAAAATGGGCACTCGCCGCGGCGACGGCGGTAGGAACGACGCTGGCAGCTGCTGCGATCAAAGCCGCTACGGGACTGTGACCGGACTACGGCGGCATTACCATCGGCGACCGCGTGCTGATCGGTCCTGGGTCACCCTGAGCACCGCCGGGCACCCGTAGCACTCGACGAGCGGTACGACTTCATCACCCCTGCACCATCGTCATCGAGAACGACGTGTGGATCGACGCCGCGGCCGCGGTCACTCCCGGAGTCACGATCGGCCACGGCTCGGTGGTCGCGCGGGCGCCGTCGTCGCGAAGGACGTGCCGCCGCTGAGCGTGATGACGGCAACCGGGCGTCGTCGAACGAAAGCGCCTCAAGCCGGCATCTACTGCAACCCCTGAAGGCGCGGCTCCACGACCGGCCCGCCGCCACACCGCCGGGGCGTGGGCCGCTTAATCGCTTCAGGTGGCGGACAGGAGTCAGGCTTGGGAGCCACGGAGGGCGGACCACGCCCGGACCAGGACCCCGCAGATCACCACTGAAGCGGCGACTGTGAACGCCCCACGTCCCACCTTGGACATTCCATCAGCAGGTGCAGGTCGCGTGTGGCGCCCCGGGTTTGCTGCGGCGACCTCGTTCCGGTCCGGGGGCTCCTGGTTGATGATCGATCGTGATGTCTCCACCCAGCGCCGATGCCAGGCCGCTTCGTCCCCTCGGCATGCCTTCACGTAGGCGAGGGTCACTTGAAGTGACGGCAGACGGTTGCCTGATGCCGCAGTGGACAGCGTCGAAGAGGCGAAGTGGGTACGTCCTGCCAGTGACCTGTAGCTGGGGTTACCTGCTCGTAGGCGAAGATCCCGCAGTCCCTGCGCGAACTCTGCGACTGCTGCTACGGACGCGTTGATGTCACGCTCTGCTCTTGGCACATCGACCCCCATGATCTCAATGCGGTCCAAAGCATTGATTATGGTCAAAGGAATCAACCAAAGTCATCACATTCGGGGTGAGTCTTGGTCGGCGCGCACATCGGTGCACGTCAACGCAGAGGAGAAGCTCTTGACCAAGATCAGAAATCTGATGCGCCGGGCCACGATCATCTCGGTGGTGACCGGAGCCGTGATCCTCGGAGCGACCGCTACCGCCCAGGCGTCCGAGCCCGCCGGGCCGGCGCCGGCAGCGGTGTCGTCGTCCACGGGCACGTCCGACGCGGGCCAGGACGAAAGTGCCCTGACCAATCGGGGCGCCGGGGAGTGCACCCACTACCTCGAGATCTACGGCTACACGGTCACGAATACGCGGCGTCTGATTTGCTCCGCGGCAGCGTTCCCCATCGGGGCCGTAACAACCCGGATCGCCACCTGCACGGCCGCGCTCATCGCCACCGGTGTGGGTACGGTGGTTTCGCCGATCGCCTGCACGTTGGCTACCGGGCCCTAAGCGGTTTCGGTAAGACCGATACATCAAATCCGGCGTTCCGGTGAGGTGGCCGGTGTGAGGCGAGGGCGTTTCGCACCGGCCACCCGCTGTCGCGGTTGTGCACCCTCATAGCCTCGGCACGGGGCCCAGAGGAGGACTGATGACCGAAACGAATCCCGAACAGCTCCGCCAGACCATCGTGCGGGCGGCCATTCCGCTCATTGGCGAGTACGACACGCTGACCATGGCGCAGATCGCCGGGGCGGCCGGTGTCCGGGAAGCAGATCTCCTGGCGGTCTTCGCGGACAAAGAGGCGGTCATGCAGGCGTGTGCAGCCACGCTGACGGAGGCCGTGGGCGCGGCCATCAATCCCGCCGAGGAAATGCACGAGATAGACGCCATCCGTACGGATCAGCCGCTCGAGTCGCGCCTCGTCAAGGTGATCGACATTCTCGACGCCTACGACCGCCGGATCCGCATCGATCTCGACAGCCTGATACCCCCCAACGTCCCAGCAACTGGCGCGGCGGAGGCACCCGACACCCCACCGCCCGGCCCTCAGGACGAGCTCCGTTCGCTCGGTAGATCGCCCGAGCTCCGGCAAGCCGTCGCGAAGCTGCTGGAACCGGACGAGCAACGTCTGCGCCTTCCCGCTGACATCCTCGCGAAGGCGTTCGTCGGCATGATCTACGGTGGCGTCCGGCCGGTCGGCCCGGACCAGTCACCGCTGCCCGCCGAGGAGGTCGTCCACCTCTTTCTGCACGGCGCCCTGAACACCGACTAGTTTCCGCGGCACCGGCGCGACCCCGCAGGCGAACTGCCTCGGTGAGGAACGCCGGGTCCGTCGGGAGTCCATGGCCGGACGATCTACGACAAGCCTGGGTCCGGCCATACCCACGGACTCCGTCCGCACTCTGCCGGGTCAGGACGAAGAGCCCGGCGGCCGACAAGGTCAGCGGTCGCCGAACTGGTACTCACAACGCCGGCCCGCAGACCGGATCAGCCGAAACGTGCCTCCCATTCCCCGGTAGTGCGCCCCCGATCCAGGGAGGTGATCCGACCGCGAAGGTTGCCACATACTGTCGGAGCGCAGCCGGGAGACGCGGGCCGCAGTGCAAGGCGCCGGGCCGGCTCCGGCTGTCGAGAGCTTCGGCACTTCACCTCATGGCACGACGCCAGCCGACAATGCACCGAGATGACGAACGCCTGACCGGGCCGCGTGTCTGGTCAGGGTGGTCTGCGTTCCCTGCTGTTCTCCGTGGCTCCCCGCCGCTACGGGCACGCAGGGGGCACGGTCAGCATGTCGCCGGGCGGCTATCTGAATGGCAGGGGACGGATACGCATGCGCTCGTCGGTTATCACAACGAAGGCGCCCTTCGCCAGGTCATCCTCGAACTCCGGGAGATTGGCCAGCAGTACGGCGGACAGAGAAGTCGCGGATCGATCGGAGCGGCGGAAGAGAACGACGCTAGGCGTTCCCGCCCCGGAGCGGGCGAGCAACTCGCCGAAGTCCGTGTCGGCGGACAGCAGGACGCGCCCGTCTCCGACGGCACGAGCGAGGACTCTCTCATCGGGCTCACCGGCCAGTTCGCAGTCGGTCACATGGACAGCGTCATGACCGACGTCCGTTAGCAGGGCGGCGACGCGGATCGACAGGCATTCGTCGACCAGGAACTTCACGCCGACATCCGCAGCGGTAGTTCCCGCTCGTCCACGGCCCGAGCGGCGAAGCGCAGGCCGGCCAGGATGTCGTCCTTGGTCAGGGTCGGGTACTCAGCGAGCACCTCTGCGACGTCGTACCCCTGGCCGAGGAGTCCGATGACGGTCGCCACTGGGATGCGGGTGCCGGCGATGCAAGGCACGCCGCCCATGACGCGGTGGTCGATGGAGATCCTGTCGTTCATCGCTCTATCATCTCTCCCGAACGCCGGTCGCCGCTAGAAACGGACAGACGCGGCACACTCGGCGACAGATTCGCGAGGCAGCCGCCATGGCCCGTAGACGGCCCGGGCCGTTGTCGTGGCCGCTCAGACAGACCCTGCACCGTGGGCTTCCGGGGCTCGGCCCCGGAGCAGACATGCGAGGAGCCCCTGGTCCGCGCATTTTGCGGACAAAGGGCTCCCGGAGACGAGCGGGTGACGGGAATCGAACCCGCACTGTCAGCTTGGGAAGCTGATGTTCTGCCATTGAACTACACCCGCGAGCGGCATCACTCTACCCGATCAGCAGGCGTCGTGACGGAGCCGCCCCCGTCGGTCGGGCAGACGCCGGCCGGACCTGGACCGCACGGCTCCCTCCAAGCCGAGCGGTCCCCGCGGGACGCAGACGCGGTGGTCCGGCCGACGCCTACGACATGGCGGCTGCCAGGGGGCGGCCTAAGTGGGCGGCGGGGTCGCGCCACGTCTGGGTGACGGGTGGCATGAGGATGGCCAGCGGGATGGCGCCGGTCTGGCCGTGGCGGCGGAGCATGGCGACGTCGATGGACAGCTCGAACAGGCGCCAGTCGACCTGGGTGGAGGCGCGCAGGGCGTCGGCCAGGTGGGCGACGACGAGTGGGTCGTGGACCTCGGTGGCGTGGCCGGAGACATACGCCTCGTCGTCGTTGTCCTCGGGTGGGTAGGAGTGCAGGGCGTAGCGGCCGTCGCGCTCGAGGTCGCGGCGTTTGGGGGAGCCGACGACGAAGCAGTAGAGGCCCTGGTCGGTGATGACCGGTGAGACGGGATGGACGCGGGGTCCGCCGTCGGGGCGCACGGTGGCCAGGTAGCCCATGCCCGGGCCGTACTGCTGCAGGAGTGCGCGGATGCCTGCCGCGAGGGCGGGCTCGGCGGCGGCGAACTCGGACCAGGAAGCCATGGCAACATCATATCGAACATATGTTCTAGGAGGCCACCGAACACACCCGAAAGTGCAGGTCGGTATGGTGTCCCGATGCTGCTCTCCGACCGTGACCTGGTCACCGAGATCAAGGCGTCGAATCTCGGGCTCGAGCCGTTCGAGCCGGAGCTGATGCAGCCGTCCAGCATCGACGTGCGGCTGGACCGCTTCTTCCGGGTGTTCAACAACCATCTGTACACCCACATCGACCCGGCCGCGCAGCAGGACGACCTGACCGCGATGGTCGAGGTCGCCGACGGGCAGCCGTTCGTCCTGCACCCGGGTGAGTTCGTGCTGGCCTCGACGCTCGAGGTGATCACGCTGGGCGACCAGCTGGCCGGCCGGCTGGAGGGCAAGAGCAGCCTCGGCCGTCTCGGTCTGCTGACCCACTCGACCGCGGGCTTCATCGACCCGGGCTTCTCCGGGCACGTCACGCTGGAGTTGTCCAACGTGGCGAACCTGCCGATCAAGCTGTGGCCCGGGATGAAGATCGGCCAGCTCTGCATCTTCCGGCTGTCCTCGCCGGCCGAGCATCCGTACGGCTCCGCGGTGTACGGCTCCCGGTACCAGGGCCAGCGCGGCCCGACGCCCAGTCGCTCGTCGCGCAACTGGCGTACCTGGCCGACCGCCTGACCCGGGGGCGCGACCACCGTCCGGTGTCAACCGTGCGCCGGAGTGGCGCTGGCTGAACGCACGACATGCACCGGCTGATCCGGCATTTCCTACATCAGGCCGCCGCTTCCCGTGTCCGTTTTGCGGTATGTATACCGTAAAGCGAACAAACGGGCAGTAAGGACATTGATGAAGCGCCTCCTCCAGCTGATGCTGATCCCTCTCGTCGCCGTGCTCGGCGCGACCACCCTGGCCGCGCCCGCGCAGGCCGCGCCGTGGACGTCGTCGATCAGCTTCAACGCGTCCCCCGAACCGCTCGCGGCCGGTGGCCAGGTCACCCTCTCCGGCAAGGCCGGGTACACGAAGAGCGGCAACGCCGGCATCGTGCGGTTCTACTTCCGCCGGACGAACGCCACCGCGTTCACCTACATCACCTGGGGCCGGACCTCGGCCTCCGGCGCCTTCCTGGTGCGGACGCGGCAGACCACTTCCGGCTACTGGAAGGCCGTCTACGGCGGCAACGCGATCCGCAAGCCGGCCACGTCCGGCGCCGACCACGTCGAGGCCAAGGCCTGGCGGTACGTGACCGCGGTGCGGTTCCGTCACACCGACACCGGCGACTACACCGGTCCCGTCGTGAACTGGTCCACCGACCGCTCGGCCACGGTGACCGCCCGGGTCAACTGCCCCGCCGGCTCGATCAACAACTTCTTCTACGTGTACTGGACCGGGAAGCCGGCCTGGGGCACCTCGTCGGTGGAACTGCCGTTCAAGGGCACGGTGGCGGCGGCCGGCACACGGTACCTGTATCCGGACGAGAAGACCGGCTACATCGAGATCGCCACCCAGGACAACTGCACCTGGACCGTCACGATCACCCAGCGGGTGCGCGCCTACGTCGCGGTCTGATCCGGCTCGACCGGCGGGGAGCCGACGCAGAACAGGTTGCCCTCCGGGTCGGCGAGCGTGGCCCAGTCCACCGTGGGCACTTCGCCGGTGATGTCGTACTGACGGGTGGCGCCGAGCGCGATCAGTCGCTGCACCTCGGCCTCGCGGGCGCCCACGGGCGTCCCGAGGTCGAGGTGCACGCTGTTGCGGGCTGGGCGTTCCTGCGGCACCCGCTGGAAATACAGCGTCACGCCGCCGGTCTGCGGGGGCGACACGATGACGAAGCCGCCCGCGTCATAGGTCACCTCGCCGCCGAGGGCGGCGGCCCAGAAGGACCCGAGGCGGGTCGGGTCGGCACAGTCGAAGTTCACGGCTTCCACCTTCAGCCGCGCGGTGGTGGTCGGAGCTGTGGTCATGGGGCGACGGTAGGGGCGGGGTACGACAGTTTCCGGCGGTGGCGACGGGACGGTGGGGTGACGGGCCGGGCGGTGCCTGCGAGGATCGTCTGGTGTATTTGATGATCTCCACTTACTCCGCCCCGCTGGAGCAGGTCGACGAGGCCCGCGCCGATCACCTGCGCTTCATCGACGGCCTGGACGAACGCGGTCTGGTCGTCTCCGCCGGCCGCCAGGAGCCACCGGCCGGCGGCGTGGTGCTGCTGGACGTGGACTCGGCGGCGGAGGCCCGTGCGCTGATGGCCGAGGACCCGTATGTGGTGCGGGGCCTCGCCGCCTACGAGGCGATCGGCTGGCAGCCCACCCGCGGCGTGCTCGCCGACTGGGCACGGGACCGAACCTAGCGAACCGATCCGTCGGCCAGGGACAGCCCCGGCCCTGCCCAGCGGTCAGCGGACGCCGGCGGGCACCCGGGCCTGCCGCTGCCACCGGGCGGACGGCTGGGCGCCCCCGGCCGGGGCGTGACGTGGCCCGGATCCGCCCGGTCCGCGGTGGTGCGGCACGCCGGCATGCGGCCCGGCGTCCCGTGCCCGGGACCGCGCGGCGATCGGCCGGGGTGCGGCCACGATCCAGTTGATCAGCACCAGGTTGAGCAGGTAGCCGGCCAGCACGCTGAGCACCAGCATCGGGGTGGTCATCCAGCCGTCGCCGAGGAGGAAGATCGGCGCGAAGATGATGGAGACCGGCGAGGTGAGGGCGATCAGCAGGATGATCGCGTACGACGGGCCCGACGCGGCCGTGCCGCCGGCTGCGGCGAGGACCGCGAGCAGGTAGAGGCGGGCGGCCCAGGTTCCGAAGAAGATGTTCACCATGCGGACCATCGTGGTCAGGATGGATCTCCGGCCCATGAGTAGCGCTACTCAGTACCCGCCGGTCCGGGACTCAGATCCGCACGGGTGAGCAGGCCCCGCACGTTCCCGGCGGGCGGGCCCTCGTGCACGATCACCGCGGTGCCGACCGGTTCGGCACCGAGCGTGCTGATCACGGTGTGCAGGGCACGCGCCTGTGCTCCGGTGCCGGCCCAGTCGTCCACCACCAGGACCCGGTCGCCGGGCCCGATCAGATGGGTACGCACCCCCAGGCGCTGTGGCTCACCGCGGTGGTCGGCGGGCACGTCGGCCCAGGTCATCGGCTCCGCGATGGGTCGCCGGGCACCGGCCCGGTACGCCTCCACGAAACCCACCCCGAGCGCTCGCGCCACCAGGGGCCCGAGCAGGAACCCGGTCACCTCGGGCGCGACCACCACGGTGGGCGACCGGTCGGTGAACAACCCGGCCAGGGCCGGGCCGATCGCGTCCAGGATGTACGGGTCCCGCCACCACCCGGAGCGGTCGCTGACCAGCACGTCGCTGTCCGGGCCGGGGTCGGTCCACCGGAACTGGGAGATCAGACGGTCACGCAGGTCGGATGCCACGTCGACATCCTGTCACCGGGGCTCGGGGGGTAGGCACGACGACTGAATGACGCCGATATGCCGGGTGGCCAGAACCTCATCAGACTAGGGGTCAAGGTGATGCCTTAGGCCGCGTGCATCAGGCATGCTGTTCGGCGTACCCATGCCTATTCTTCCGGCGGGCCGCGGCCCGCTCAGCACAGGATCCCGCGCCGGCCTCGGCGCGGCCCTCGTGCTGCTCGCGGTCGTGGCCGCGGTGGAACTGGCGGACGGCCGCCAGGCCAGCCACGTCGGGCTGCTGGCGGCGGTGCCGTTCCTGACCGCGGTGTTCGCGTTCTGGCGCACCGTGCTCGGGGTCGGCGCGCTGGCCACGGTGGTCGGCATCGTGTTCGCCTGGGTGGACGGCCGGATGACCATGTCCGAGCTGGTGAATGTGCTCGGCATCGTGCTGGCCACCGGGATCGCGGCGGCCGTGGCGACGATCCGGCAGCGTCAGGCCAGCCGGATCGCCGAACTGCTCAAGCTCGCGGCGGTGGCCCAGCAGGCGGTGCTGCGCCCGCTCGGCCCGCAGGTGGGGTCGCTGGCGGTGGCGGGACGGTACATCTCGGCGACCGCGGCGGCGGACATCGGCGGAGACCTCTACGAGGCCCTGGACACGCCGTACGGAGTACGGATCATCATCGGCGACGTCCGCGGCAAGGGCCTCGACGCGGTCCGCCTGGCCAGCATCGTGCTGGGTTCCTACCGGCACGTCGCCTATGAGCGGGCCGACCTGCGGGCGATCGTGGCCGACCTGGACCGGGCGGTGGCACGCAGCGTCGGCGACGAGGACTTCGTCACCGCGGCTCTGGTCGAGGAGCGCGGCGGCACGCTGACCATCGTCAACTGTGGACATCCGGCACCGCTGCTGCTGCGCCAGGGCGAGGTGATCGCGCTGGATCCGCCGTCGCCCGCGCCGCCGCTGGGTTTCATGCCGGTGGCCCAGCTCCGGGTGGAACGGCTGGAGCCGGGGGACCGCCTGCTGCTGTTCACCGACGGCCTCGGCGAAGCCCGGCGGGAGGGCGAGTTCTTCCCGACCGCCGACCGGGCCTGGCGGCTGCTCGGGCACGGCACGGTCGGCGACGGGCTGGCCTCGCTGGAGACCGCACTGGTCGACTGGGTGCACGGCCGCCTGGACGACGACATCGCGCTGGTCCTGCTGGAGTACGCCGGTCCGGGTGACGACGCGTCGGTGCCCATGCCGAGCTGGGAAGTCGGCGCGGCCGGCAGCTAGATCGCGGCCGGCTGGTTCTCCTCGGCGGTGGGCGCGGGCGGCGCCGGCTCGGGCATCGGTTCCGCCTGGCGATGCTTCCCGACGTACCGCCGGGGCTGCTCGGCCTGTCGCGGCTCCGGAATCAAGCTCTTGATCGTCGCGAACATGGTGACCTCCCGGGTCTTGCGTCCGCCGCCCTCAGGCGGATCCGGCGCGCTTGAAGGATGCGTCGCGTCCATTTCAAGCAACGAAGCAGGACGGTCCTCGATACGTGATCACGGCTCGGCGCCCGGCAAATGTCCGAACGGTTGTCCTGATTCCCACCCGATCGGGGCGTTTGGCGTGCGGATCGAGGTACGCCCACCGTGTACGGAGGACCGGTGCCCCCCAGTCGTGGTCCTCGGGCGTGGTTGCGGCGGCGGCGGCGGCGGCGGGTCAGTCCTCGGCGGCGATGTCGATGCGCAGGGCGACCGGGAGGCCGGCGGCATCGACGTCCAGATGCACGGGAAAGTGGCCGTCACCGACCTCCTCGTCGGAGGGCTCTCACCAGACCCATGACCTGCCAGTGATGCGAGTGTGGCCGGAAGTCGAACGCGAATTTCGGTCCGCCGGGTTCGTCGCGCCGCGCCTCGATGGCCAGCCCTCGCTGGTAGGCCTCCTTGGCCGGCAGATCCACCCACCCGTACTCGACGTCGGCGGAGTCACCGAGCCGGGGCGCGCCGAACTCCGCCGCGACCTGGTCCTGGTCGCGGCCCCAGAGGACCAGGTCGGCCAGCCCGTCGATCGGCTCGTCGTGTTCCCAGGAACTCAAGGCGTCCGCGTCGGCGAAGACGAACCGGGCGTTGTCGACACCGAGATGCCAGAAGACCCACGAGTCGGCCACCGGCGCGTCACTGAGCCCGCCGGGTGCCGGTCTGCCGGTCGAAGGACTCCGCTGCGGCCCGAGCGTCCGGTCCCACGATCGCGAGGTCGGTGACCGCGCGTTCCTCGTCGTGCGGGACCTCGTCGCCAGACCACAGATGCAGGTAGCCACCGTCCGTGATCACCAGATGTCCGGACGGGCAGGTCACCTCGCCGAGCATCGCTTCGATGGTCATGAGCAGAAAGTCTAGGGCCGGCGATCAGCGCCGGAGTCGACCTGTCGCGGCACGGCCGGAACGGCAAAGCTCGGCAGTCCGCTTGTCGATAGCTACCGACGGGTAATACAGTTACTGTTACTGACGGGTAACTCACGTCCTGGAGAGCGGGGCCAGCACCATGACTCACTACCAGAGCAACCTGCGCGACCTCGAGTTCAACCTGTTCGAGGTCTTCGGGGCCGATCGGGCGTTCGGTCAGGCGCCCTTCGACGAGATCGACATGGACACCGCACGCGACGTGCTGGCGGAGGTGAACCGGCTCGCGCGGGAGGACCTGGCGGCCAGCTACACGGATGCGGACCGCAACCCGCCCCGCTTCGACCCGGCCACGCACACCGCGCCGCTGCCCGAGTCGTTCAAGAAGTCGTACCAGGCGTTCATGGATTCCGAGTTCTGGCGCCTGGACCTGCCGCCGGAGCTGGGCGGCACCCCGGCGCCGCGGGCGCTCTGGTGGGCCATCGCCGAGCAGATCCTCGGCGCCAACGCCCCGATCTGGATGTACTCGTCCGGTCCGTCCTTCGCGCACGTGGTGCACGTCGAGGGCAACGCCGAGCAGAAGCGGTGGGCGAAGATCTTCGTCGACAAGCAGTGGGGCTCGACGATGGTGCTCACCGAGCCGGACGCGGGCTCGGACGTCGGCGCCGGCCGTACCCGGGCCGTTCCCCAGCCGGACGGGTCCTGGCACATCGAGGGCGTCAAGCGCTTCATCACCTCGGGTGAGCACGACCTGAGCGACAACATCATCCACTACGTGCTGGCCCGCCCGGTCGGCGTCGAGGGCGTCGGCGGGCCGGGCACCAAGGGCCTGTCGCTGTTCATCGTGCCGAAGTACCACTTCGACCCGGAAAGCGGCGAACTCGGCGAGCGCAACGGCGTCTACGCCACCAATGTCGAGCACAAGATGGGGCTCAAGGTCTCCAACACCTGCGAGATGACCTTCGGTGAGCACGGTACGCCGGCCAAGGGCTGGCTGCTGGGCGACGTCCACCAGGGCATCCGGCAGATGTTCAAGATCATTGAGTACGCCCGGATGATGGTCGGCACCAAGGCCATCGCGACGCTCTCCACCGGCTACCTGAACGCGCTGGAGTACGCGAAGAACCGGGTGCAGGGCGCCGATCTGCTGCAGAACGACGACAAGGCGGCGCCGCGCGTCACGATCACCCACCACCCCGACGTACGCCGCTCGCTGATGACGCAGAAGGCGTACGCCGAGGGTCTCCGCGCCCTGGTCATCTACACCGCCACCTGGCAGGACCGGGTGCTGATCGCGGAGGCGGCCGGCGACCAGGCCGCGGCGAAGGCCGCGGCGCGGGTCAACGACCTGCTGCTGCCGCTGGTCAAGGGCGTCGGCTCGGAGCGGGCGTACGAGATGCTCGGTGCCGAGTCGCTGCAGACGTTCGGCGGTTCCGGCTTCCTCCAGGACTACCCGCTGGAGCAGTACGTCCGGGACTCGAAGATCGACACCCTGTACGAGGGCACCACCGCGATCCAGAGCCTCGACCTCATCTTCCGCAAGATCGTGCGGGATCAGGGCAAGGCGCTGGCCACCGTGGCCAACGAGATGCAGACGTTCATCGCGACCGAGGCCGGCAACGGGCGGCTCAAGGAGGAGCGGCTGGCACTCGGCAAGGCGCTCACCGAGCTGCAGGCCATCCTGGGCACCCAGACGAGCTGGCTGACCGCGGCCCAGGGCGGCGACACCCGGGAGCTGTACAAGGTGGGCCTGACGTCCCGCCGGGTGCTGCTGGCGCTCGGCGACGTGATCGTCTCGTGGCTGCTGCTGCGCCAGGCCGAGGTGGCACTGAAGGCCCTCGGAAATGAGCAGTCCACCGCCGACAGCGCGTTCTACGAGGGCAAGGTGGCCGCGGCCCGGTTCTTCGCCCGCGAGATCCTGCCCCGGATCGGCGCCGACCGGCGGATCATCGAGAACACCACGCTCGACCTGATGGACCTCCCGGAGGAGGCGTTCTGACCGGATAGTCCGCTGCCACCGTCCGCGTTCAGGCGCGGGCGGTGTGCAGGGTGACCAGCGGAAGCGCCCCCGGCTCGGTCTCCGACCAGGCCCGCTCCGCTCGGTGTACGGCGATGCCGCACGTCTTCAGGCCCTCCAGCGCCGCGTCCTCCTGGAACGGGCGGAGCAGCAGGGACACGTCCGTCATGGTGGGATTGTGGCCGATGACCAGCACCGTGCGGACCGACTCCGGCACCGCGCGCAGCAGGTCCACAACCTCGGTGCGGCCGCCGAAGTACAACCCGTTCTCGTACCGGACGTCGGGGGCCGCCACCGCCGGGTCGGACTCGGCGAGCCCGATCGCGACCCCGTGCCAGGTCTGCCGGGTGCGGGTGGCCGGCGAGGAGAGCACCACCTGCGGCCGCAGGCCCTGAGCGGCCAGCCAGACGCCCGCCGCCTGGGCGTCGGCCCGTCCCCGCTCGGCCAGTGCGCGTTCGATGTCGAGCTGCTCACCGGGCGTCTCCGCCTTGGCGTGCCGGAGTAGTACCAGGGTCCGTGCGGTCATCCGGCCAGCTTGCCTGATTGAGAATTCGGACGCCCGGGTAACACGCACATCGACGCATCACCGTGTTTCGAGTCGCCCTTCCGGTGGCGGCATCACAAGGAGGGCCCGATGGGCATCGGCGGAAGCATCTTCCTTCTCGCGTTGGGCGCGATTCTCGCGTTCGCGGTCAACGCGCAGATCAGTGGTCTTGACATCAACGTGGTCGGCTGGGTGCTGATGGCCGCCGGGCTGGTCGGTCTGATCCTCACCGTCTGGTACTGGAACAGCCGCCGGCGCACCGTCGTCGCGGAGCGGCCGGTGGCGGTCCGCCGCGACACCGAGGTGGTCGACGAGTACCGCACCGTGCGGCGGCAGGACCCGCCGCCGCCCACCTACGGCAGCTGAGCCGTTCTCAGCGCTGGTGTTCCACTGGAGCGCTCCAGTGGAACACCAGCGCTGGGTGGCACCTCAGGCGTACAGCGCGAAGTACAGCGCGACGTGGTGGCAGATCGCGGCCACCAGCGTGCAGGCGTGGAAGAACTCGTGGTGGCCGAAGACGGTCGGCCACGGGTTCGGACGGCGCAGGGCGTAGAACACCGCACCCACGCTGTACGCCACCCCGCCGGCGGCCAGCAGCACCAGCGTGGTGACGCCGCCGCGGTGCAGCACCTCGGGCAGGATCGCCACGGCACCCCAGCCCAGCGCCAGATACAGCGGCGCACCCACCCAGCGTGGCACGTGTGGCCAGATGGTCTTGAGGGCCACCCCGCCGACCGCGCCGGCCCAGATGAAGCTGAGCACCAGCGTGGCCTTGCCGGGGTCGAGCAGCAGCACGCAGAACGGCGTGTAGGTGCCCGCGATGAAGATGAAGATCATCGAGTGGTCCAGCCGGCGCATGATCTGGTAGCCGCGCTCGGTCCAGACCCGCCGGTGGTAGAGCGCGCTGATGCCGAACAGGCCCAGTACCGTCAGGCTGTAGATCAGGCAGCTGACGAACGGCGCGATGCCCGGACGGCTGGCGGCGATCGAACACAACACCGCCCCGCAGGCCAGGGCGACGTAGAACGCGTACTGGTGCAACCGGCCGCGCAGCCTCGGCTTGCCGAGATCCGCCGGTTGCATCTGGAACGGTGCGCTGGGGGTCACCGGTCTAGGTTACGACACCGTAGGTTACCTACAGGTAGCTTCTGGGTGGTGAATACGCTCACCCGTCCAGACCACGCAGGATCAGGGGCAGACGGTCCCCGGCGACCGGGTCCACCACCACCGGCACACCCCAGTCCTGGCGGGTCAGGTGGCACGCGGCGTGCTCGACGTCCGCGTCGCACGTCGCCGCCTGCGCCACCACCTGCAGGATGCCCTTCGACACCGCCGGGTTGACCGCCAGCCGCCGGGACAGGTCGGTGCCGGTCCCGGCGCCGTCGAGCAGCAACTCCGGCGGTGCGGCCGAGACCTCCAGCCGGGTCGACGGCCCGTACGTCTCGTCCAGCTTCTGGCCCGGGGCGGGCGTGAAGATCACGTCCAGCGTGACCTCGCCCGGGGCGATCGCGGACGGCGGCCGCTCGGTGCGGTGCCGCTCGCCTAGCACGGTCCGCACGGCACCGGGCGCCAGGCGGGTCAGCCGATGCGCACCGGACTCCACCACGATCACCTCGCCGCCGCCGGTGACCAGGATGTCGCTCGGCTCGGACAGGCCCGAGTCGACGGTCGACACGGTGCCGGTGGCCGGGTCGTACCGGCGTACCGCGCCGTTGTAGGTGTCCGCGACCAGGACGCCGCCGTCGGGCAGCGCGGCGAGACCCAGCGGGTGCTGCAGCAACGCCTCCGCGGCCGGGCCGTCGGCGTGCCCGAAGTCGAACAGGCCCTGACCCACCGCGGTGTGCAGTACGCCGCCGGCGATCCAGCGCAGTGCGGACGTCTCGCTGTCTGCGATCCACAGCCGGTCCCCGCCTACGGACAGACCGGACGGCTGCGCCATCCACACGTCCGGCAGCGGGCCGTCACGCAGCGACTCGACCGTGGTGCCGGCGTACACCCCCACGGTCCGTTTCACCGGGTCGAACCACCACAGCTGGTGGATTCCGGCCATGGCGACGACGATCTGGTCTTCGTACCAGGCCACGTCCCAGGGCGAGGAGAGGTCGGCGGCGAGCGCGTCGTGCGGGCGGTCGTCCACGGTGGACCGCCACGGCCGCCCGCTGCCCGCCACCGTGGTGACCGCGCCGGTGTCCAGCTTCAGGCCCCGGATCAGGTGGTTCACGGTGTCGGCGACCACCACGTCGTACCCGGTGAGCGCGGCCACCCGCTCCGGCAGCAGGCACAGGCCCTGCGGCTCGGAGAAACGCGGCGGATCGTCGGTACGGCCCCGCTCGCCGGTGCCGATGCGGCGTACCACGGTCTCGCCGTCCGCGGCCAGCTCGACCAGCGAATGCCGGGCGGAGTCGGACACCAGCAGCGTGCCGCCCGGCAGCTCGATCGCCTTGCCCGGGAAACGCAACGCGGTGCCCGGCTCGGCGGGCGGCACGTACGGGCCGTCGCCGCGATGCAACGTGCCGTTCGCCTCGTGCTCCGCCACCAGTTCGTCGAGCAGACGCGCCAGCCCCTCGGCGTGCCCCTCGCCGGCCATCGACGCCACCAGGTAGCCGGTCGGGTCGACCACCGACAGCGTCGGCCAGGCCTTGGCCGCGTACTGCTGCCACATCACCATGTCGGCGTCGTCGAGGACCGGGTGGTGCACGCCGTAGCGTTCCACCGCCGCGGCCAGCGCCGCCGGGTCCCGCTCGTGCTCGAACTTCGGCGAGTGCACGCCGATCACCACCAGCACGTCGCCGTACTTCTCCTCGAGCGGCCGCAGCTCGTCGAGCACGTGCAGGCAGTTGATGCAGCAGAACGTCCAGAAGTCGAGCAGCAGGATCTTGCCGCGCAGGTCGGCCAGGCTGAGTGCCCGGCCGCCGGTGTTCAACCAGCCGCGCCCCCGCAACTCCGGGGCGCGCACCCGCGCGCCACGCGGCTCGGCCATCAGCTGCGAGGCTTCAGGCAGAGCACCTGGGTACGGCCGTCGGTGGTCGGGTTCAGCACGTACGGCTGCCCGGGATCGGCGCACTGCTCCTTGGTGTCCGCGACGGACACCACCTCGAACGCGCCCGCATCGCCACAGCTCGCCTTGACCGCCTCGTCACCGTCCCGCTTGACGCACTCGCCGGCGCTGACGCTGAACCCGCTCTCCGAGTCGCCACCGGAGATCAGGTACACCAGGCCGAACGCGAGCCCCACCAGCAACGCGGCACCGATGATCACACCGAGCAGCACCGGCAGCATCCGGACGTGCGGAGTCTCCGGCTTGTTACCCGGCGCGACCTCGACGATCTCCGCCTTGAACTGGTCGAACCGTCCCTGGGAATCGTCCGGATCGGACTCGTCCGCGGCGGGCCAACTGGTCGTCTCACTCGGGCCGGGCGGCGTCACGGTGGCGCGGTTGGGCGGTCCCGGGAACGCACCGCCCATCCGGGGGTCGTCCTCCGTCTGCGGCTGACCGGCCGGCGGGAAGCCGTCGATCCGCGGCGGAGCGGCGTGCATGGACGGCAGCGCCGGCGCCGGCACGTACGGCTGGTCCGAGCGACCGCGGCCGGAGATGTCGGTCGTGTGCTCGCTGTACGGCTCCGGGGGCCGGCTGCGACCGGCGACGTCCGTGGTGAATTCGCTGTACGGCGTTCCACCGTGCCCCCCGCCCGGTCCGTCCGGCGCGGGCGGGCTGACCCGGGCGCTGGCACTGGCCCGGCCGGAGACGCGGGCCGGGGACTGCGGTGCCGGTCCGGGCGGTATCGCGCCACCCGGCTCGTCGGAGCGACCGGGGAACGGGGAACCCTCGGCGCCGCGTTCCGATCCGGGCGGCGCCCAGGCACCGGGACGCGAATCGGGCCCGCCCGGGTCCGAGCCGGGCGACCAGGCGCCCGCGGCACGCTGGCCGTCACTGTCGTTGTCGGGCGACCAGGCGCCCGCGGCGCGCTGGCCGTCACCGTCGTTGTCGGGCGACCAGGCGCCCGCCGCGGGCGGGTTCGGCTTCCGGGCGAGTCCCCAGTCACCGGCAGCGGGTTGTGCGGGCGGCGCCGCGGCCGCCCAGGAGCCGGCCGGACGCCCGTCCTGCTCGCCGGCCGGTGACCAGGCACCGGGGCGCTGCTCAGCCCGGTTGTCGTCGGTGCCGGGGGACCAGGGGCCGGAGGGCTGCTCAGCCCGGTTGTCGTCGGTGCCGGGAGTCCAGGGGCCGGAGGGTCGCTCCGCCCGGTTGTCGTTCGCGGCGGGGGACCAGGCGTCGGCGGGACGCTGCTCCGACTCACCCGTGGGTGACCAGCGGCCGGGGCGTGGTTCCGGCCGGGTCTCGTCCGCGTTGGGCGACCAGGCTTCGGGCTGCTGACCGGGTTCGTCCTGCGCACTCGACTCACGCTGGCGCTTGACGTCCCACGGCCAGGCGCCGGACACGTCCTCGATCTTCCGCTCGGCAGGCTGTTCCTCGTCGGCCTGCGGCTGGGCGGCGCGGCCGTAGACCCGGGCCTGCGGCGCCGGAGTGGGCGGCGCGGCGTCCTCTCCGTCGGCGGGCGGGGCTACCCGGCTTGCTGCCGGCACCGAGGCGCTGGCCGTGACGGGCCGGGCGGTGCCGGTGGCCGGGGCGGGTCGCTCGGCCGGGTCCCGGGGGCCCGGTACCGCGTCGTTGCGCGCCTCGGCCACGGCCGGCGGGTCATCGGTCGGCGAGCCGAACGGGGCATCTGTGGCAAATGACGCACCTCCCCCCGAGCCGGGCCGGCCGAATTCGGCCTGGTCGGAGGCGGGGCGGCCGAATTCGGGTTGGTCCGGGGCGGAGCGGCCGAATTCGGGTTGGTCCGGGGCGGAGCGGCCGAATTCGGGTTGGTCCGGGGCAGGACGGCCGAACTCAGGCTGGTCTGCCGCGCTGCGGCCGAACGGCGACTGGTTGGCGTCCGCTCCCTGGCCGGGCCGGTCGAAGGGCCCGGCGGAGTTGGATGTGCCGAACGGCGGCTGGTCGGCGTCCGCTCCGGAGCCGGACCGGTCGAAGTCCCCGGCCGAACCGAACGGGCTCCCCGCAGATCCCTCCGCGGGACCGGACTGCCGGAACGGCGACGCGCCGCCCGATCCACCGAAGAAGTCGTCACCGGACCGCGCGCCCGAGGTCGGCGACGCGTCAGAGCCCGTCCGCGCATCGGCGGCCGGCTGGCCGAACGTGGCGGAGGAGGGCCGTGGTCCGAACGGCCCGACCGACGGCTGACCGCTGCCGGGCATGCCGCCGGACTCAGAATCGGATGCCGGCGCGCCGAAGGCCGACGGACCGGAGTCGGCGCCGGAGGCCGGGGCGCTGAAGGGCGTCGCGGGTGGGCGCTGCGCGGGTGACCGCCGGCCGAACGCGTTCTGCACCGCCGAGCGTTCGCGGGCCGCTTCCTGGTTGACCGGTGGCTCGCCGAAGGCCGCGGCCGCCGGGAACGGCGTCACCGAGCCCGGCCCGCCGTCCGGTGCCTGGCCGGCGTTGTCCGGGGTGCGGCGGGGCAGCGCGTCGCCGTTGCCGGCCGGTGCGGTGTCGGGCAGGCCGGTGAGGGTGGCGCCGGGGACGCGGACGCGCTGGTCGCCGAAGGCCGAGACGCCGGGCGGCCGGTCGGCCGGGGTGCCGGGGCGGTCCTGCGGGTCGTCGCCGGCGGAGCCGCGGGTGGGCGAGCCGGGCGCGAAGCCGTGGTAGTCGCCGGCCGGCACGTCGGCCGCACGGTGGGGCTGGGATTCGTCACCGCCGCGGTACGGGTGCGATTCGCCGGAGCGGCCGAACGGGTCGTCTCCGGCGGCGGGCGGTGGCGGGGGCGGCGCCCAGGCCGACGGCGGCGCGTTCCGCTCGGGTGGCGGTACCTGGTCGAACGGCGATGCGGCTCCGAACGCGGCGTTGCGCTGGGGGAGCGGGTTGCCGCGCCGGGGCAGCGTGCCGTCGGCGGCGTCGGAACCGCCGGCCGGGTGGGCTTCGGGGGTCGACGCGGCCGGTGGAGTCTGGCGGTCCCGGTGGGCGTCCGCGGTGGGCAGGCCGTACCGGTTGGGCGGAGCCTCGGCGAACGGCCGTCCGTCGGGTCCGGGGCGGTCGGGTGCCTGGCCGAACACGGGCACGGCGGGGACCACGAACGGCGATCCACCGTTCGGGGTGGCGTGTGGTGGCGGCGCGTACGAGTTCGGCTCCGACGCCGAGGCGCCCGGGTAGTCGCTCCCGGCGGGCGGCTGCGGCGGGGGGTACCCCGAGGCGGGCGGCGGCTGCGGCGGGGAGTAGCCGGCGGCGGGCGGCTGCGCGGGGGAGTACCCCGAGACGGGCGGCTGCGCCGGGGGGAATCCGGCCGCCCCGGGCTGCGCCGGGGGATAGCCGGACGCGGGCGGCTGCGCCGGAGGGAAGCTGGCGGTCGGCGGCTGCGCCGGAGGGAAGCTGGCGGTCGGCGGCTGCGCCGGAGGGAAGGCGGAGACCGGCGGCTGCGCCGGAGGGAAGCTGGCGGCCGGCCGCTGCGCCGGAGGAGGGTACGCCGCCGGAGGTGCTGCCGGTGGGACCGTGGAACCGGTCGCCGGCGGGCGGCCGGTGCCGGGCGGTCCGCCGGGCTGGTCGCCATCCGGGTCCGGCGGGAATCCGTCGGTGCCGAACTGCTCGGCTCCGCCGCCCGACGTGGCCTCGGCCGGCTGTCGGCCGGCGTGCTGCCCCTCGGACGTCATACGCGCCTCCTCTATCACTGTCGGCCGTGCCAGCTGTCGACCCGGCCGGAGAGCCCGTCGCCTCGGGGGAAAGAGGCGTGGCTCCCTGTCGCCGTCCGGCCGGGCCGGGCCGGGTGGCGACCGTGCCAACCGTACCGGGCGTCGGGTACCGCCGGAATCCCGGTGTACGCCCGAAGAGGGCGTCCGGCAACGCACTCGGAGCGGCTCCGGCGACCCCGATATGGGCTCCGACCTGCGGTGGAACGCGGATGGGACGGTTTGGCGGGGATCGTGGCCGGTGGGCGAAGATCCCGACCTGGCTCGATGACCGAGGTCACGTGACGGAACCGGACCGGGGCGGCGGCGGAGACGAGAACGGCCCGCCCGGGGTGACCGGGCGGGCCGTCGTGCTGCGAGTGCAGCGAGGGGAGGGTGCGGTGGCTCAGAAGGGGCGACGCTGCGCGAACAGGGCGATCTCGTCGCGCATCGACTGCGTCGGCGCTGACTGCCACGCGCGCTCGATGGCGCGGGTGTGGCGGGTGATCATCCGGCGGCGGCGGATCCGGTCCAGCATGCTCATGGCGGTGCTCACTTCCCGTGGGCCGTGGTCGGCCCGTCTTTGCTGCTCGTCTCTCTTGGTCTGACACAAGTGTCTCTCGCCGAGAGCCGTACACCAAACGATTATGGGGTGACGCCGCGCACGTGCCTAAGGATCGTAAGTTGAGAAATCCACTTGCCGAACATCCGCCGGTAACCCTACGTCCAGGCGAGGAGCGCCCCCTCCGGATCCGCGAGGAACGCGCCGACGTCGCGGAGGAACTTCGAGCCCAGTTCGCCGTCGACGATCCGGTGATCGAAGGAGAGCGCGAGCGTCGTCACCTGGCGCACCTTGATCTTGTCCTTGTGCACCCACGGGGTGGGCCGGATCGCCCCGAATGCCAGGATCGCCGACTCGCCCGGAGGCAGGATCGGCGTGCCGGTGTCCACGCCGAACACACCCACGTTGGTGATCGAGAACGTCCCGGCGGCCATGTCCGACGGCGGGGTCCGGCCCGACTTGGCGGTCTGGACCAGCGCGTTCAACGCCTCGGCCAGCTCCCGCAGGGTCAACCGGCCGGCGTCCTTGACGTTCGGCACGATCAACCCGCGCTCGGTGGCCGCGGCGATGCCGAGGTTGACGTAATCCTTCACCACGATCTCGTTGGTCGCGCCCAACCAGGTCGAGTTGATCATGGGATGCCGCTTGATCGCGAGCAGGACCGCCTTGGCCACCAGCAGCAGTGGCGAGATCCGCAGGTCCCGGAACTCCGGCCGGCCCTTGAGCCGCTCCAGCGCCTTCATCGTGCGGGTCACGTCGACGGTCAGGAACTCCGTGACGTGCGGCGCGCTGAACGCCGAGGCGACCATGTTCTCCGCCGTGAGCTTGCGGACCCCCTTGACCGGAATCCGCTGCTCGCGCGCCGCGTCGAAGGCCGCCGGCGCGGCGGTGGGTGGCGCCACGACCACCGCTTCGGTACGGGCGGCCGCCCGCTGCACGTCGTCGCGGGTGACCGAACCGAGCGGCCCGGTCCCGGTCAGCGTCCCGAGGTCGACACCCAGATCCCGGGCCAGCTTCCGCACCGGCGGCTTGGCCAGCGCCCGACCCGCGGTGGGCGGTGCGGACACGGCCGGCGGCGCGGACACGGACGCGGTGGGCGGTGCGGACACGGCCGGCGGCGCGGACACGGGCGCGGTGGGCGGTGCGGACGCGGCCGGCGGCGCGGACACGGGCGCGGTGGGGGACGGGGCCGGGGTTGTTGCGGTTGGGGACCCGGCCGGCGTACCCATGCGGGGTCGTCTCTTGGCGCTTGTGGTCTTCGGGCCGTAACCGACCAGCACCGCGGTGCGGCCGCCCGGCGCCGGACCACCGATCATGCCGGGTTCGACCGCACCCTCGGCCGGAGCCACCTCGACTGCGGCCAGCGAATCCGCGGACGGTTCCGGCAGCGCGCCGGCCGACGGATCGGTGTCGATCGCCACGATCGGCGCGCCCACCTCGACGGTCGTGCCGGCCTCGGCGAAGATCCGGGTGACCACGCCGGCCCACTTCGCCGGGATCTCGACCGCGGCCTTCGCGGTCTCCACCTCGACGATGGGCTGGTTCAGCTCGATCGTGTCACCGACCTTGACCAGCCAGGACAGGATCTCGCCCTCGGTCAGACCCTCGCCGAGGTCGGGCAGGTTGAATTCCTTGATCCGGGACATCGGCGTCACCAGCCGAACGAACGGTCGACGGCGTCCAGCACCCGGTCCAGATCGGGGAGGTACTCCTCCTCGACGCGGGCGGCCGGATAGGGCACGTCGAAGCCGGTCACCCGGAGCACCGGCGCCTCCAGGGAGTAGAAGCACTCCTCGGTGACCCGCGCCGCGACCTCGGCGCCGAGGCCGAGGTTTCCGGGGGCCTCGTGCACGACCACGCAGCGACCGGTCTTGCGTACCGACTCGTGGACCGGGCCGAGATCAAGAGGCGAGAGGGTACGCAGGTCGATCACCTCGATCCGGCGCCCGTCCTCCGCGGCGGCCTGCGCGGCCTCCAGCGCCGTGCGGACCATCGGGCCGTACGCCACCACGGTCGCGTCCGTGCCCTCCTGGACCACCCGCGCGGTGTGCAACGGAAGATCCGGGGTGCCGGCCAGGTCGACCGGGCCCTTCTCCCAGTAGCGGCGCTTCGGCTCGAAGAACACCACCGGGTCGTCGGAGACGATCGACTGCTGGATCATGTGGTACGCGTCCGACGGGTTCGAGCAGCTCACGACCTTGAGGCCGGGGGTGTGCGAGAAGTACGCCTCGGGTGACTCGGAGTGGTGCTCGACCGCGCCGATGCCGCCGCCGAACGGGATCCGGATGACGATCGGCAGCCGGACCTTGCCCAGCGACCGGTAGTGCATCTTGGACACCTGCGACACGATCTGGTCGAACGCCGGGAAGACGAACCCGTCGAACTGGATCTCGCAGACCGGTCGGTACCCGCGGATGGCCAGGCCGATCGCGGTGCCGATGATGCCGGACTCGGCGAGCGGGGTGTCGATGACGCGGTTCTCGCCGAAGTCCTTCTGCAGTCCGTCGGTGATCCGGAAGACGCCGCCGAGCTTGCCGACGTCCTCTCCCATGATCAGCACCTTGGGGTCGTTCTCGAGGGCGCGGCGCAGGCCGTGGTTGAGGGCCTTGCCGAGCGTCACGGTCTCGGTCATCAGTGCGCACTCCCCTCGAACGAGGCCTGGTAGCGGGCGAACGCCGCACGCTGCGCGTCGAGTTCCGGCGAACCCTCGGGGTACACGTTGTCGAACATCGTGACCGGCTGGGGGTCCGGCATGGCCAGGACACGTTCGCGCAGGTCGAGGGCCACCGTCCGGGCGGTCTCGTCCACCTCGGCGAAGAACGTGTCGTCGGCGAGCTGCTGCTTGGCGAGGAAGGTGCGCAGCCGGCTGATCGGGTCCTTGGCCTTCCAGGACTCGACCTCGCTGGCGATCCGGTACCGGGTCGGGTCGTCCGAGCTGGTGTGCGCGCCCATCCGGTAGGTGTACGCCTCGATCAGCGTCGGACCCTCGCCGTTGCGGGCGTGGTCCAGCGCGGCCCGGGTCACGGCGTACGAGGCCAGCACGTCGTTGCCGTCGATCCGGACGCCGGGGAAGCCGTAGCCGTCGGCGCGGCGGTACAGCGGGATGCGGGTCTGCCGTTCCAGCGGCTCGGAGATCGCATACTGGTTGTTCTGGCAGAAGAAGACGATCGGGGCGTTGAACACGCCGGACCAGACGAACGCCTCGTTCACGTCACCCTGGCTGGTGGCGCCGTCACCGAAGTACGCGATCACCGCCTCGCCGTCCGGGTTGCCGGTCTTGCCGTCCATGGTGACGCCCATGGCGTACCCGGTGGCGTGCAGCGTCTGCGCGCCGATCACGATCGTGTACGTGTTGAACTTGAACTCGTTCGGGTCCCAGCCGCCCTGGTCGACGCCGCGAAACAGGCCGAACGGCATGATCGGGTCGATCCCGCGGGTGTAGAGGACACCGTGTTCCCGGTACGTCGGGAACGCCATGTCCTGGGGCCGCAGGGCGCGGCCGGAGCCCACCTGCGCCGCCTCCTGGCCCAGCAGGCTGGCCCAGATGCCCAGCTCGCCCTGCCGCTGCAGCGCCGTGGCCTCGGCGTCCAGCCGCCGAACCGTGACCAGGTCCCGGTACAGCTCGCGGTACTCGTCGTCGGTGAAGTCGACCGAATACGTCACGCCGCCGTCGGTGGTGACGCTGTCGACGCGCTCGCCGTCGGGGGTGAGTAGTTGGACGAAGCCACCGGCCGGGGCGTCGGCCCCGACTTCGCTCTCGCCGTTCGCCATCCGTGTCTCCCTGTTCATCTTTGCGCCCACGGCGGGGGTTACCCGTCCGCGCGGCGGACCGCTGTGGCGCCGCGCCTGGCCTGGGTGAGGTTGCCGCGCGGCAGTTCGGCGCGGGCCGAGACCCCGCCGGGGAGTGACGGTCCCCACCGCCGCGCCCCGCTGATCGCGAAGACGACGGCAGCGGTGCCGTCGCACCCATCCTGACAGAGAACGTGAGGCGGGTTACAGGTCGGATGGATCACAGTCGGGAAATTCTCCCGACACATAGCTGCCTGTATTTGTCCGCATAAGAGACTTTCGTACGGTCACTTCCGCACGAACGCCGTCCCGACGCCGCTGCCGATATGAGTGCCCGTCGTTCACCCACATGCCAGACCATCCAGGTTGATCATTGCGGGGGTGTCGCGAGTGCGGGAGCCGGACGACGAACGGCTGATACCGCCGGTCAAGGTGCTACGCAAGCGCCTCGACGGCGTCTACCGCGCCGACGGCCTCTCCGGACCGACCCGCCGATACGTCCTGATCGTCGCGATGCTCGTCGGCCTGGCGTCGCTGCCCACGCTCGCCGCCATCATGGCCGGCTCCAACGAACTCGACGACGGCACCAGCGGCGCGATGGACGTGCCGTTCCTGCCGCTGCCGTCGGGTGGGCCGGTACTGCCCCGGCCGTCCGGGTCGCCGCCACCCCAGGCCGAGCCGGAGCGGCCGGCGGAGGACCCCGGAGCAGGGGTACGCGGACAGGCCGGGCGGCGCACCGTCAAGGTCCCGCCGTCCGAAGGGGACGCCGGCGCCGGGAGGCGGGAGGCCAGGGGATCCGGGTACGTCGGCCGGCGGCCGGGCGGGTCGGGTTCCGGGGCAGCGCGGCCGGTGGGGTGGGGGTCGCCTGGGGGCGGTGGGGCTCCTGGTTCGCCCGATCTGCCGGGTAAGCCTGGGTCGCCGGGCTCTCCTCTCGCGCCTGGGACCCCTCTCGTGCCGGGGTGGCCTCTTCTGCCTGGCTCCCCTCTTCTGCCTGGCTCCCCTCTTCTGCCTGGCTCCCCTCTGTTGCCGGGGTCGCCTCTGTTGCCGGGGTCGCCTCTGTTGCCGGGGTCGCCTCAGCTGCCGGGGTCGCCTTCTGTGCCTGGCACGCCTGAGGTGCCGGGGTCGCCTGCGGTGCCGGGCTCGCCGGGTTGGCCGGTGGAGCCGGAGTGGCCGGTGGAGCCGGAGTGGCCGTCTCGTCCTGGCGAGCCGGGCGGCTGGGCCGGGCCGTCCTGGCCGGAGTGGCCGCGGGAGCCGTCCACCCCGGGCTGGGAGGACAATCCCGACAACCCAGACGACCCGGATTCGCCACATCCCGGGGAGATGGGCGGCGAGTGGCATCATCCTGGCGGTTCCCAGCAGCCCGATGGTCCCGCGCATCCCGGCCACGCCGCCTGCCACGATCGCGGGAAGTGCGGTTCGCGGCCGCCGCACCACCATCGGCCCGGCTGGTCCGGGCGCTGGCGGTGCGAAGACGCCGGACACCACGCGTACCGGTTCCCTGGCCAGGCCGGCCGGAAGCGCACCGCGGCGGTCCACATCGACTCGGCCGGCCACGGCGAACCGCAGGCTCCGGACGACGCGAGCCCCGATCGTGCCGACTCGGCGGTCACGGATGAAGCACCCGTCAACCACGCCGCCGAGCCGGTGGCCGAGCCGGATGAGCCATCCGAGCCGGATGAGCCATCCGAGCCGGAACCGGACGGCGACGGTGATCGGGCGGGAGCGCATGGCGACGGTTACGGGGTGGACGAGAGTCGCGAGGTCCCAGCGGAGGAGTCGCCCGACCCCGGTCAGCCCGAGAGGTCCACGCGGTCCGACGACGAGCCTGGCCATGCCCCCGCACCTGACCGGACCGCCGAGCCCGACCGCACGGACGAACCGAACGGAACCACCTCGCACACCGACGACCAGCCGTCGCGTCCTCAGATCATTCCGTCCACCGCCCGGGACCGGTCCGTCGACCGGTCCCCGCACAGCCGGAGGTCACCAGTGGCCGATCGCCCGCACAACGTCCGCTCCACCGGGGGTGCCGACCGCACCCACAACAGCCGGCGTCATCACACGAACGGCAGGCCGGAGCGGGGCGAGTACCGCGGCTCCCACCGCACCGACGACATCGCCGCCCACCACCGCCTCTCTCGGGTGGGCCGGCACCACGCCGAGCGCACCCCAGGCTGAGCGCCGGCCGGGCAGGGAACGACCGCGCAGGGCAACGACCGCGCAGGGCAACGACCGCGCAGGGCAACGACCGCGCAGGGCAACGACCGCGCAGGTCAGGAGGGGTCGTCGCGCAGGCGGTGGCGGTTGTTGTCGATCCAGGCGTCGATGGCCTCGGCGTCGTTGGGGTCCACGCCTTCGGAGATCAGCTGGGCCACCGCGGCCGTGGCGGGGCTGCGGCGTTCGCCGGTGGCGTACAGGCGGGCGAACTCGGGGATCATGTCCTCGAGCACGCTGTCGGTCTGCTGGGCCGCGGCGGTGGGCAGGCCGCGGCGGCGGGTGGCGTACGCCGACCAGGCCCGGGTCACCCGGGGAAGCATGGCGGCGTCGTCCATGTCCAGGACCGCGCGCCGGTGCACCCAGTCGAGCAGGAACAGGCCCGCCACCGCGGGACTCCAGCGCAGCGGGTCCGGGTCGGGCAGGCCGGCCGCGTGGTCGGTGATCAGGCTCAGGCAGAAGTGCAGCGACGCCAGTTCGTCGTCGGCGTGCACCGCGTCCAGCCCGAAACGGACCGCCTCGGGGGAGGCCAGGAAGTCGCGGATCAGCCGTTCCCGTTCCGCGGCGGACAGCTCCGGGCCGGCCGGCTCGTGCAGCGGCGGGGTGTTGGGCGCGGGCAGCAGCGCCAGCCGGGAGGCGGCCAGCGCGCGGTCGGTGGACAGCGAGCCGTCGGCGGGCAGCTCGCTCAGCTGGTCGGTGATCTCCAGGTGGCGGCCGACCTCGTGGCGCAGCCGGCCCGGGTCCTCCTCCCGGAACCAGGTGAGGTCGTCGCCGCCGCACATCTCCCGGACCTGCCCCAGGATGCGTTCGGCCGAGCTGCCCACGTACAGATCCTTGGTGATGCCGATGTTGTGGTCGACCAGCGCGACCACCGCGTGGTCCGGCCCGCCGGCGGTGGTGTCCTCATAGGCGAAGGTGACCAGGTAGGACGTCTGGTCGCCGTACACGTCGCCGTAGGCGTAGCAGCCGGTCGGATGTACCCGGCCGAGCTGCTCGGTCCAGGGCGGAGCGGTGGTGCCGTGGCGGACCGTGGCCGCGCCGTCGGCGTCCGGTACCAGCCGGGCGAACACCTCGCGGATGGTGGTGGCCGCGGCGGTGCGGCGGCGGGTGGTGGCGCCGAGGAACTGGCCCACGAAGTCGCGGACCGCGGTGGCGCGATCGGTCTCGGCCACCGCGTACACACTTCCGAGGAGTGCGGTGCCCAGCATCTCGGCGTCCAGGGCGCAGTCGAGCTTCGCCACGTCGCGGGCCGCGTGGAGGACCGCTTCGTACGGAGTCTGAGGTGCCGGCATGCCGCGAGCCTACCCGCCACGGAAGCCGCTGAACCTACTCCGAACGCACGGCGGTGAGCGCCTCTCGGGCCTGGGCGTACGCGTGCAGGACCTCGCGTACCGGCGCCACCACGTACTCCCGGGCGACATCCGTGACCGCGGAGCGCAACCGCTGGTCGGCGCGGTGCCGGGCGCGTCGGGCGCCCCACGCCACGATCGGCTTCATCAGCAGCCACATCAGCAGGCCCGCCAGCAGGCCGCCGAGCAGCAGCAGGGTGGGCAGCGGCACGTCCCCCACCTGGGGATGCTCGAGTTTGGGCAGGCCGAGGGCGCGGACCGCGTACCCGGCGACCAACCAACCCAGCCCGGCCACCGCGGCCAGCGTGAACAGCCACTGCAGCGCACCGACGACGCGCCACCAGACGGGGGTGCGGGACATGCCGAGGTCGGTGGTGGCGACCGCGCGGTCCAGCGCGTCGGGCAGGTCGGCGGTGCGCGAGCGGGCCGCGTTGTTCAGCGCGGGCGCCCAGACCGCCGGGATCGGTGCGGCCGCGCGCGCCGCGACGGCGCGCACGCTCAGGCCGACCGCGGACTTCTGTGCCGCGTCCGCCTCCGGCAGGGAGGTACGCGGTACGACCTCGGTGGAGACCGGGTCCGCGGCGGCCGGCTCGGTGGACAGGTGCAGGCGCTTCAGCGGGTCCGGTCGCAGCCGGCGCAGCCCGCGGACCACCGGCCATCCGGTGTTGGCCGCGGCCCGGTGCCGGTACGCGTGCGCGGTCGCCTCGGCCACCGCGGGCACTCCGGCGGACGCGGCGAGGGTGTCGGCGAGCTGGCGTACCGTCGCGCGGTCCACCTCGTCCTCGGCGGCCGGCGGGCCGATCATGTCGGCGAGCTGCTCACTCACCGTGTCCAGGTCGCCGGCGAGGCGGCGCAGCGCGGCCTGCCGCTCGGCGACCGTCTTCTCCAGCGACTCGCGCAGCTCGGTGAGCATGCCGGGCTGCTTGGCCGAGGTGGCCAGCGCCGGTGCGCCCTCCAGCCCGTCCTCCACCAGCAGCCGCTTCAGATCGGTGAGGACGAGTTCGGTGTCCGACGCGGACAGCCGGTCGGCCTGGTTCAGCACCACCACGGTGATGTCCGCGTGCTGCCGGAACTGCTGCAGGTAGGCGTTGTGCAGGATGCGGTCGCCGTACTTCTGCGGGTCCACCACCCAGACGATCTGGTCGACCAGTCCGAGCAGCCGGTCCACCTCGAGCCGGTGCCCGCGTTCCACCGAGTCGAAGTCCGGCAGGTCGAGCAGCACCAGGCCGCGCAGCGCCGCCTCGTCGTCGCCGTCCAGCGCGCTCTCCCGGATGAAACGCTGGCGCGGGAGTACGCCGATCCAGTCGAGCAGCCGGTTCGCCGGTTCCAGCGGACCCCACACGCAGGCGTGGGCCACGCCGGTGGTGGGCCGGCGCACCCCGACCGGCGACAGTTTGAGCCGGGCCAGCGCGTTGAACAGGCTGGACTTGCCGCTGCCGGTGCTGCCGGCCAGCGCCACCACGGTGTGGTCCTGGGACAGCGCGAGCCGGCTGCCCGCGCGTTCCACCATGGTGTGCGCCGCGACCAGGTCACTGTCCGGAAGGTACGGGTCGACCACGCGCAGGAACCGGGACAGCGCGCTCAGCCGCTCGACCAGGTGCTCGGCGTCCACCCGGCGGTCGTCGCCGGACAACGCGCCGCGCACCTTCTCCACCAGACTCATGTCGCGCCACCGGTGGGCAGCGGCGTCGCGGTTACCGCAGCGGTCAACGCAAGCTCCCCCCTGGCGCGTTCCACATCGGCGGCGGCCCGGCGCAGTGCCGCTCCCGGCTCCGGGTCCAGTCCGGCCGCCGCGGTGCGTTCCGAGTATCGGGCCGCCTCCGCCTCGAGCAGCACGTTAACCCGGGACAGCAGGTCCTCGCGCGCCCGGGTGGCGAGGGCGCGGATCGCCTGGTCTCCGAAGACCGCCTCGAGCACCTTCTGCGCGGCGACCGTGGTGCCGGCGCCGACGGCCAGCTCGGCGCCGGTGGGGATGAACGCGGTCGAGGTGAAGACGGCGATCATCACGGCCAGGCCGAGGCCGTTCACCGCGTACGCCGCACCGCGGGCCACCAGCCGCTTGTCGGCGGCCTCCCGGCGCACCAGGTCGAGCACCCACTGTTGCCAGTCGCGGACCAGCCGGTCGGCCCGTTCCGGCAGGTCCTTGCTGGGCTGTTGCAGCGACGGCTCCAGCAGGGCGGCACCGGCCGGGTGCGCCTGCCAGGCCAGGTACGCCTGTTCGGCGGCGTCCGCCGCGACCCCGCGCAGCAGCGTGACCATCTGCGACTCCAGGGCCACCTGCAGGTTGCGCCCGGGTGCCGGCCGCCCGGTGACCGCGGCGACGAACCGGTCGCGCAGGTGCCCCACCCGGGACTCCAGCGTGCGCAGGAACTCGCCGGTGCCGACGAACTCCTGCCAGCGGGCCAGCACCTCGCCGCGTAGCAGCCGGCCGTCGCGCAGGCCGTCGTCGACGGTCCGCCCGGCGTGCCGGTACGCCGCGGTGACCCGCTCCTCCAGCGCCTGGGCGGCCCGGGCCTGGTCGTCCGCGGCCTCGGCGAGTCCTTCGGCGGCCGGGCCGAGCGCGGCGAGTGCACCGTCGAGCGTCTGGCGTACCACCGCGGTCCGTGCGCCGACGTCCTGCGCCAGCTGGGCGAACCAGTCGTGCAGCGGCCGGGTCACGTCCTCGGGTAGCAGTCCCTGCCGGTCCAGCGTGGTCTCCGGCAGCACGAACAGCGGCGCCGCGGCCATGTCGTGCGCGGCCAGCATCTCGCCGAGGTGTGCGGAGATCTCACCGGCCGCTTCCGGCGGCACCCGGTCCAGCACCAGGGCGATCACGGTGCCGCGCAGGCGGGCGGTGGTGAGCAGCTCCCACGGCACGGCGTCGGCGTAGCGGGCCGCGGTGGTCACGAACAGCCACAGGTCGGCGGCGGCCAGCAGCTGGGCGGCCAGGGCCCGGTTGCGGTCCACCACCGAGTCGATGTCGGGGGCGTCCAGGAAGGCCAGGCCGGGGCCGAGCGCGGGCGCCGCGACCAGCTGCAGCGTGCGCGGACTCGAGCTGGAGTCCGCGGTACGGGTGAGGCCGGGCAGCAGTTCGCCCTTGCGGAACCAGGGCAGGTCCGACGGGTGGCTCACCAGCACCGGGGAGCGGGTGGTCGGGCGCAGCACGCCGGCGGTGCTGACCGGCGCCCGGACCAGGCTGTTGACCAACGTGGACTTGCCCGCGCCGGTGGATCCGCCGACCACCACGAGCAGCGGCGCGTCGAGCCGCGCGAGGCGCGGCAGGAGATAGTCGTCGAGCTGCGCGACGAGCGCGGCGCCGACCCGGCGCGCGTCCTCGGCGGACGGCATGACCAGGGGGTACGACGTGCCGCCGATGGTCGCCCGCAACGCGCTCAGGGCGGTGGCCAGCGCACCCACGGCCGCCGGCGGCTCGACCAGGGTGTCCTGGCCGGTCGGGGTGCCGGCCGGGGCGTCGTCGATGGCCACGGTGTCCCGGATGGCCGCGGTGTCCCGGATGGCCGCGGTGTCCTGGATGGCCGCGGTGTCCTGGCCGGCCGCGGTGTCCTGGCCGGCCGCGGTGTCCTGGCCGGCCGGTGTGGCGCGCTCGGTGTCGGCAAGGGTCTCAGGCCGCCGCCCGGCACCCGCCGCCGCGGCGACATCCTCGGTGGGTTCCTCGGCCGGCTCCCCGCCACCGTCCGGCTCGGCGGCGGCAGTGGCCCCGGGCTCGGCGGTGGCAGTGACGTCGAGATCAGCGGTGGCGGGCTCGTCGGTTGCGGTCTCGGCCGTAGCAGGCTCGTTGGTTGCGGGCTCGGCGGCGACGGGCTCGTTGGTTGCGGTCTCGGCCGCTGCAGGCTCGTCCGTAGCGGGCTCGTCCGCGACGGCCTCTTCGGTGGCGGTCGCGTCCGAATTGGCGACTGGCTCGGATTCCGTGGCGGCCGTGGACCCCGCAGCCGGCGCGGATTCCGCGTCGGGTTCGGACTTCTCGGCCGGTGCCGACTCGCCGGCGGGCGCCACCTCAGGCTCGACAACCGCGGCCGGCGCCTCCTCGGCGGGCGCAGGCCGGTCCTTCCCGGACGGTGCGCGTTCGGCCGCCGTCTGTTCGACCGTGGCGTCCTGACCTGCGTTTTCCGCATCGTCGGGGGTGGTCTCGGCGGCCTTCTCGGACGCCACGGCCAGGGCGGCGTCGTTGTCCTTCTTCAATGTTCGCGCGGATGCGGCGGCGGAGGCCGGACCGACCGCGTCACCGTGCGTCGTCACGGGTAAAGCGTGCCCGATCTATGCATCGCAGACAACAGGTACCGGTGTGCCGTGACCGGACAGGTATCTCGCCCGTGCATCGGCACCGACTTGCGCCTAGTTCGCTCAACTTCGACTTGACGACTTGATCCGGCGTGGCATCATTGAGTCCGGTCCACTCAACTTGTGGAAGCGAGCCCGGCGCCCGACGGCGCCACGGGCCGGACATGGTCGGCAAGAAGCGAGGAAGCGAACATGGCACGTGCGGTCGGCATCGACCTCGGAACCACGAACTCCTGCGTCAGCGTTCTGGAAGGCGGCGAGCCCACCGTTGTCGCCAACGCGGAGGGATCCCGGACGACCCCGTCCATCGTCGCCTTCGCGCGCAACGGCGAAGTGCTCGTCGGCGAGGTCGGGAAGCGCCAGGCGGTGACCAACCCGGACCGGACCATCCGTTCGGTCAAGCGGGAGGTCGGCACCAACTGGTCCGTCGATATCGACGGCAAGAAGTACACCCCGCAGGAGATCTCCGCGCGGGTGCTGATGAAGCTCAAGCGGGACTCCGAGGCCTACCTCGGCGAGCAGGTGACCGACGCGGTCATCACGGTCCCGGCGTACTTCAACGACGCGCAGCGCCAGGCCACCAAGGAGGCCGGCGAGATCGCGGGCTTCAACGTCCTGCGGATCGTCAACGAGCCCACCGCGGCCGCGCTGGCGTACGGGCTGGACAAGGGCTCCAAGGAGCAGACCGTCCTGGTCTTCGACCTCGGCGGCGGCACCTTCGACGTCTCGCTGCTGGAGCTGGGCGAGGGCGTCATCGAGGTGAAGTCCACCTCGGGTGACAACCACCTCGGCGGCGACGACTGGGACCAGCGGGTCATCGACCACCTGGTCAAGACGTTCCGCGGCCAGAACGGCATCGACCTGAGCGCCGACAAGATGGCCCTGCAGCGTCTGCGCGAGGCCGCCGAGAAGGCCAAGATCGAGCTGTCCGCGGCCACCACCACCAGCATCAACCTGCCGTACATCACGGCCGGCCCGGACGGGCCGCTGCACCTGGACATGACCCTGAGCCGGGCCGAGTTCCAGCGCATGACGCAGGACCTGCTGGACCGGTGCAAGGCCCCGTTCGAGCAGGCCATCAAGGACGCCGGCGTCAAGGTCGCGGACGTCGACCACGTCATCCTGGTCGGCGGCTCGACCCGCATGCCGGCCGTCTCCGAGCTGGTCAAGAGCCTGACCGGCCGGGAGCCGAACAAGGGCGTGAACCCGGACGAGGTGGTCGCGGTCGGCGCGGCGCTGCAGGCCGGTGTGCTCAAGGGTGAGGTCAAGGACGTCCTGCTGCTCGACGTGACCCCGCTCTCGCTGGGCATCGAGACCAAGGGCGGCATCTTCACCAAGCTGATCGAGCGCAACACCACCATCCCGACCAAGCGCTCCGAGGTCTTCACCACGGCCGAGGACAACCAGCCGTCGGTGCTGATCCAGGTGTTCCAGGGCGAGCGCGAGATCGCCGCGTACAACAAGAAGCTCGGCACCTTCGAGCTGACCGGCCTGCCCCCGGCGCCGCGCAACGTGCCGCAGATCGAGGTCACCTTCGACATCGACGCGAACGGCATCGTGCACGTGGCCGCCAAGGACATGGGCACCGGCAAGGAGCAGAAGATGACGATCACCGGTGGCTCCGCGCTGCCGAAGGACGACATCGAGCGGATGATGCGCGACGCTCAGGACCACGCCGACGACGACAAGAAGCGCAAGGAGGATGCGGAGACCCGCAACCTGGCCGAGCAGCTTCAGTGGCAGACGGAGAAGTTCCTGGCGGAGAGCGGTGACAAGCTGCCCGAGGAGAACCGCACCAAGATCTCCGAGGCCCTCGGCGACCTGCGCGGCGCGCTCGGCGGCAACGACATCGAGAAGATCAAGTCGTCGCACGAGAACCTCGCCAAGGTCTCCCAGGAGGCCGGTTCCCTGCTGTACGCGCAGCAGGGCGCCGAGGGTGCGCCGGGTCCGGACGGTGCGCAGGCTCCGGGCGCGGACGCGGGTCCGGGCGCGGGTCCGGGCGCGGGCGCGGGTCCGGCCGGCGCTGGTCCGGCCGGCGGTGCGGACGACGTGGTGGACGCGGAAATCGTCGAGGACGACAAGAAGTGAGCCGCGCGGACGACGAGAACGACGGTCAGGCGACCGAGCGGGTCGTCATCCGCGATCGGCGCAAGATCAACCCGAACGGCACAGCAACAGGGGAACCCGTGAGCGATAAAAAGCCCAACGGCGGCGGCGCACACCGCGCCGCCGAACCGGAGGAGGGTACGGGTAACGCCACCGAGGCGCCGGCCCCGCAGCCCGGCCTCGGGGCCGAGTTGGAGGCGCTGCGTACCGAGCTCGACGAGCGGACGCGCGACCTGCAGCGGGTGACGGCGGAGTACGCCAACTACCGCAAACGGGTCGACCGGGACCGGGGCGCGGCGGCGGAGCAGACCACCGGTGCGGTGCTGTCCGCTCTGCTGCCGGTGCTCGACGACATCGACCGGGCCCGGGAGCACGGCGACCTGGTCGGTCCGTTCGCCACGGTGGCCGAGTCGCTCACCGCGGCGACCGGCAAGTTCGGACTCGTCGCGTTCGGCGAGAAGGGTGATCCCTTCGACCCGACCCGGCACGAGGCGGTCGCGCACCAGACGTCCGCGGACGTCTCGGAGCCGACCTGTGTCGAGGTCATGCGTCGCGGCTACACGCTCGGCGAGCGGCTGCTGCGGCCTGCACTGGTCGCGGTCGCCGAGCCGGAGTGATCCACGTGGAGGTCCCGCCCGCCGGCATCGGCGGGCGGGACGTGTCACCGGGCGGAGGTGAATCAGTTTGAGCTCGAAGGACTGGCTCGAGAAGGACTTCTACGCCGTCCTCGGCGTGAGCAAGTCCGCCTCTGCCGACGAGATCAAGAAGGCGTATCGCAAGCTCGCCCGCGAGCTGCACCCGGACCGCAATCCGGGGAACGCGGACGCGGAGGAGAAGTTCAAGGCCGCGTCCGAGGCCTACGACGTGCTCTCGGACGACAAGAAGCGCAAAGAGTACGACGAGATGCGCTCGCTGTTCGGTTCGGGCGCGTTCCGGCGCGGTGCCCGTACCGGAGGCGGCGGCGGTTTCGACCCGTCGGACCTGTTCGGCGGGTTCTCCGGGGCCGGGGCGGGTGGCGGTCCCGGCGACCGCCGGTTCGGCGGCGCCGGCTTCTCCGACATCTTCAGCACGATCTTCTCCGGTGGTTCCGGCCCGGGCGGCGCGCGTCGCGGCGGGCCGCAACGTGGCCGGGACGTCGAGGCCGAGGTGACGCTCGACTTCACCCACGCCGTGCAGGGCACCACGTTGCCGCTGACGTTGCGGTCACCGGGAGTGTGCGACACCTGCCACGGCAACGGCGCGAAACCGGGCACCGTGCCGCGGACCTGTCCGCAGTGCTCCGGCTCCGGGCTGATCTCCCGCAATCAGGGGTCGTTCAGCTTCTCCGAGCCGTGCCGGGAATGCCAGGGCGCGGGCACCATCGTGGACCAGAAGTGCCCGGAGTGCCGGGGGACCGGCGGGGTCACCAAGAACCGCACGATCAACGTCCGCTTCCCGGCCGGTGTCGCCGACGGTCAGCGGATCCGGCTCAGCGGCCGGGGTGAGCCGGGCGAGCGCGGCGGTCCGGCCGGCGACCTGTACGTGCAGGTCAAGGTGCGTCCTGACGATCTGTTCGGGCGCAGCGGTGACGACCTGACGCTGACCGTACCGATCAGCTTCGCGGAGGCCGTGCTCGGCACGGACCTGCGCGTTCCCACCCTCGACACCCCGGTGACGCTGCGGGTGCCGCCGGGCACGCCGAGCGGCCGAAAGCTCCGGGCCCGGGGCAAGGGTGTGGTGCGCCGGGACGGTCAGGCCGGCGATCTCATCGTCACGGTCGAGGTCCAGGTGCCGTCCTCGGTGACCGACGAGGCCCGGGACGCCCTGGAGAAGTTCGCCAAGCTGACCCCGCAGCCGGGCCGCGACCGCATCGACGCGCGGCTGCGTCGCTTCGGGTAATCAGGACCACGGGAGGTGGCACATGCATGAGGACATCAGCATCTCGGTGGAGCAGACCTCCGATGCGAAGGTCCTGATCATCTCCGTTGCGGCCCGGCTGGCCGGGATGCACCCGCAGACGCTGCGTCAGTACGACCGGCTGGGGCTGGTGCAGCCCGGCCGGACCGGCGGCGGTGGCCGGCGGTACAGCGAGCGCGACGTGGCGCTGCTGCGTGAGGTGCAGAAGCTGAGCCAGGAGGAGGGCGTCAACCTGGCCGGGATCAAGCGCATCATCGGGCTGGAGCAGCTGCTCGGCGACCTGCAGCAGCGGGTGGCCGAGCTGGAGCAGCAGCTCGACCACGCGTACCACCGGATCGCCGAGCTGGAGTCGATGGGTGCGTACCCGCGCCGCGATCTGGTCCGGCCGGACCGGACCTCGACGGCGCTCGTGGTGTGGCGCCCGCGGCGGTCCACCGAGAAGTAGCGGTACGGGCAAGCGGCTCCCGCGGGAGCCGCTTCGCTCGTCCGAACCGCGTCAGCGGCGGCCGAACAGTCCCAGTCGCCGGGGGTGGCGCACCAGGCCGCCCTCGATCCATTCCTCGTACTCGAAGAGTTCGGGCCGGTTCATCAGCACCCGGCAGTTGTGCGCCCAGATGGCCATCGGCTCGTCGCCGACCTCCTCGGCGCGCTCCACATACTTCTTGAGCCGCCGCCGGCGCTGGGAGCTGGCGTTGGGCCGGACCCCGTCGGCGGCGTAGATGTACATGCAGTGCTGCGCGAACCGGCGGGCCGGGCATTGGCGGTCCATGGCCAGCTCGAACAGCGTCGGAGCGAGCACGTCACCGGCGATCAACAGGTCCCAGTCGGGCGGCATCGCGTCCAGTGGAACGGCTTCGGGGTGATAGGCCCATGCTTGAAGCTCCTCCGGTCGAGGATCGACCGGGTTCGCGAATCCGAAAAAGGTTGATTCACGCACGCTCACGTCGCCACCTAGGGCTCCTACACATGACTCTGTCGAGCCGACACGCTAGCGCGCAGTAAGTATTCGGCGGAAGAAGTACGGGATCACAATCTGGTACTGGCTAGTAGCTTTGAGCTGTCTGCCCGTACCCAGGTCAGTCGTTCAACGGGAGCGGGGTGGCCGCACGGGCGAGGGCCATCCGTCGGCGTACCCGGAACTTGAACCACGCGTAGTCCGGCACCCGCGCCAGCAGTGGGCCGCTGACCACGGTGATCAGCACGTACGCGGTGGCCAGCGGGGCGAGTTCCGGTTCGACGCCGGAGGCCACGGCGAGGCCGGCGATCACCACGGAGAACTCGCCCCGGGGCATCAGCGCGAGCCCGGCGCGGATCTGACCGGGCAGCGCGATGCCGACCCGTTTCGCGGCGAACACGCCGGTCAGCGCCTTGGTGGTCATGGTCAGCACGGCCAGTCCGAGCGCCGGCAGCAGCACCGGCGGCATGTCGGCCGGGTCGGTGGAGAGCCCGAAGAACACGAAGAAGACCGCGGCGAACAGATCCCGCAGCGGCGACAGCATCTGGGTCGCGTGGTGGGCCACCGGCCCGGACAGCGCGATGCCGACCAGGAACGCGCCGACCGCGGCGGACACCTTGAGTTCGGCGGCCACACCGGCCACGAACAGGGTCAGGCCGAGCACGCTGAGCAGCAGCGCCTCGGGATCCTTCACCGACATGAAGCTGGAGATCGCGCCGCCGTACCGGATCGCCACCACCAGCACCGCGACCACCGTGACCACCGCGACCGCGAGCGCCTGCAGTCCGCCCAGCAGGCCCACGCCGGCCAGTACGGCGGTGATCAGCGGCAGGTAGAACGCCATCGCCAGGTCCTCGATGACCAGCACGGACAGGATGACCGGCGTCTCCCGGTTGCCGAGCCGGCCGAGGTCACCGAGCACCTTGGCGATCACGCCGGACGAGGACACCCAGGTGATGCCGGCCAGCACCAGGGCGGCCTCCCACCCCCAGCCGAGCAGCATCGCGAACGCGGCGCCGGGCAACGCGTTGAACAGCACGTCCAGCAGGCCGGCCGGGGCGGACGCGCGCAGGTTGGTGACGAGTTCGCCGGCCGAGTACTCCAGGCCCAGCATCACCAGCAGCAGAATGACGCCGATCTCCGCGCCGACCTCGATGAACTCCTCGCTGGCCGAGAGCGGGATGAGCCCGCCGTGCCCGAACGCCAGTCCGGCCAGCAGGTAGAGCGGGATGGGGGAGAGCCCGATGCGGCGACCGATTCGACCGAGCATGCCGAGCGCGAAGAGCAGCGCACCGACCTCGATCAGGAGGATCGTCGTACTGTGCACTATGTCGGTCGCCGGTTCAGTCGGCGGTCTCGCCGGCCAGGATGGCGGTGACACCGTCCAGGCCCTGCCGGGTGCCGACGACCACGACCACGTCGTTCGCCTGGAAGACGAAGGACGGGCCGGGAGACGCGATCACCTCACGGTCGCGCAGCACCGCGACGATGGAGGCGCTGGTGCGGGTGCGGGCGCGGGTGTCGCCGAGGCGGCGGCCCACGAACGGTGACCCGGCGGAGATCGCCAGCTGCTCGGTGAGCAGGCCGGCCGCCTGCTGGCGCAGACCGGCCAGCTGGCCGAGCATCAGTGACGCGCCCAGCACGTCGGCGAGCGCCTCCGCCTCGTCGTCGGTCAGCGGGATGGAGGCCAGGCACGAGTCGGGGTCGTCCACGTCGTAGAGGACGAGGTCGCGGCGGCCGTTGCGGTGCGAGACCACCCCGACGGTGCGACCGGACGCGGTGACCAGGTCATGGCGAACCCCGATGCCCGGCAGAGGAGTCTGTTCTACCCGTACACGCACGATCTCTACGCTAGCCGACCTGGTGATCCGGCCGGGGCGGGCGGGCCGCCACGAGCAGGATCAGTCCGGCGACGCACAGGGCGGTGCCCATGGCGTAGGCGAGCCGGTAACCGAACAGCTGGGCGACTCCCAGCAGCGGCCCGGCCAGCATGGCGCCGATCGGGAACGTGTTGGTGAACAGCGTGGTCGCGCGTCCGGGCTGGCGGGGCAGCATCTCCTGGACGTACGAGATGCCCAGCCCGGACACCGCGGCGATGAACAGCGCGTGGAGCAGCTGCCCCACCAGCAGCACCCAGACCGCCCCGGCCGCCGTGGCCAGGGCGTAGTAGGCCGCTCCGACGGCGGCGCCGCCGAGGATCAGCGACCGCAGCTTCAGGCGGGTGGAGAGCCAGCCGAGGCCGAGCATCAACGGGATCTCCAGGGCGGCGCACAGGCCGAGGATCAGGCCGGCGTCGCTGACGTCACCGCCGAGGTCGTTGCTGGTGTACAGCGAGAGCGCCTGGGCACCCAGCGTCAGCGGGCACTGCAGCAGCGTGAACCCGGCCGCGGCCAGCAGCAGCGTGGCCCGGGACGCGTCCGGCCCGGCCGGGACCGGCGCCGGGGTGGTGCCCTCGACCGGCGCGGCGCCGATCGCCGGCGGCTCCACGAGCCGGAAGGTGGCCACGGCGGCCGCCGCCAGATACATCAGCGCGGCGGCGCCGTAGACGTACCGGAAGCCGCCGGTCTGCAGCAGCACCGCGGCCAGCGGCGGGCCGCCCACCCAGGCCACCGAGAACACCGTGCGCAGCGAGCTGATCGCCATCGCCGCGCCGCCCGGATTGTCCCGCAGCAGCACCTGGCGGGCGAAGGCGAAGGTCTGTGGATAGAGCGCGCCGGCCACGGCCAGCCCGGTCACCGCCAGGCCGAGCAGGATCCAGTAGTCCCGGACGAACGCGGTGGCCAGGCAGCCGGCGAAGCCGGCGAGCGCGGCGCCGATCAGCAGCCGGCGGCGGATCGCCCGGCGGTCGGACAGCCGCGCGACCAGCGACGAGGCCACCACGCCGGACAGCGGCGCGGCGATCAGGAACACGGTCACCCGGACCGGTCCGGCGCCGACCTCGGTGCTGAGGAACAGCGCCAGGAACGGCAGCATCAGAGCGCTGGAGATGCCGACCGCGAGGAACATCAGGCCGAGCGGAAGCAGCGTGCGGCCGGTGCCTCTGCCGACCGTCCGCACCACCATGCCGGGCACGCTACGGCCGGGGTACGACCTTTTCTCGACCGGGTAAGGTTGAGTGGAATACGCTCAAGTCTGAGCTTCGAAACTCCGTGGAGTCTCGATCAGGGGAGCACATGAACGCCGAACGTTTGACCACCAAGAGCCGCGACGTCATCACCGGAGCCGTGGCCGATGCCGGCCGGCGCGGCCACGCCACGGTCGAGCCGTGGCATCTGCTGCTTTCGCTGCTGGACACCGGCGGGTCCACCGCCCCGGTGCTGTTGCGCGCGGTCGGCGCGAACCCGGCCGAGGTACGCCGGATCGCCGCCCGCGCGATCGAACAGTTGCCGTCCGCCCGGGGCGCCAGCATGGCCGAGCCCAGCCTGTCCCGGGAGTTCGTCAACGCCATCGGTGAGGCCGAGCTGATCGCCAAGCCGCTCGCCGACGAGTACGTCTCCACCGAACACCTGCTGGCCGGTCTGGCCCGGGTCGGCGGGGCGGTGGGCGCGGCGCTGCGGGGCGCCGGCGCCACCGAGGAGGCGCTGGTCGCCGCGTTCCCGCAGGTTCGTGGCGGGGACCGGCGGGTCACCACGACCGAGCCCGAGCAGACCTATCAGGCGCTGGAGAAGTACAGCGTCGACCTGACCGCACTGGCCCGCGACGGCAAGATCGACCCGGTGATCGGCCGGGACGCCGAGATCCGCCGCGTCGTCCAGGTGCTCTCCCGTCGTACCAAGAACAATCCGGTTTTGATCGGTGAGCCCGGCGTCGGCAAGACCGCGATCGTCGAGGGACTCGCGCAGCGCATCATCGCCGGTGACGTGCCCGAGACGCTGCGCGACAAGCGGCTCGTCTCCCTGGACCTGGGCGCCATGGTGGCCGGCGCGCAGTACCGCGGCCAGTTCGAGGAGCGGCTCAAGTCGGTCCTGGAGGAGATCCGCAACTCCAACGGTCAGGTCGTCACGTTCCTGGACGAACTGCACACCGTCGTCGGCGCCGGCAAGGGCGAGGGCTCGATGGACGCCGGCAACATGCTCAAGCCGATGCTGGCCCGCGGTGAGCTGCGCATGGTCGGCGCCACCACGCTGGACGAGTACCGCGAGCACATCGAGAAGGACCCGGCCCTGGAGCGCCGGTTCCAGCCGGTGGTGGTGGGCGAGCCGACGGTCGAGGACACCATCGGCATCCTGCGCGGGCTCAAGGGCCGGTACGAGGCGCATCACCGGGTGCAGATCACCGACGCCGCCCTGGTCGCCGCGGCGGCGCTCTCCGACCGCTACATCAGTGACCGGTTCCTGCCGGACAAGGCCATCGACCTGATCGACGAGGCCGCGTCCCGGCTGCGTATGGAGATCGACTCCCGGCCGGTCGAGCTGGACCAGTTGCAGCGCCAGGTGGACCGGATGCGGGTCGAACGACTGGCCCTGCAGAAGGAGACCGACCCGGCCTCGGTGGCCCGGCTGGAGCGGCTGGAACGTGACCTGGCCGACCGCGAGGAGGAGCTGACCGCGCTGAACGCCCGCTGGGAACGCGAGCGCGGCGGCCTGAACCGGGTCGGTGAGCTGAAGAAGAAGCTCGACGAGGTGCAGGCCGAGCTGGAACGCGCCCAGCGGGACGCGGAGTGGGAGAAGGCGTCCCGGCTGCAGTACCAGGAGATCCCGGCCCTGGAGCAGGAGATCGCCAGCGCCTCGGCGGCCGAGCAGGAGAATGCCGAACCGCCGATGGTCAAGGAGGAGGTCGGCGCGGACGACATCGCCGAGGTGATCGCCTCCTGGACCGGCATCCCGGCCGGCCGGATGCTCGAGGGCGAGACCGCCAAGCTGCTCCGGATGGAGGAGTCGCTTCAGGCCAAGGTGGTCGGCCAGGCCGAGGCGGTGGCCGCGGTCGCCGGTGCGGTCCGCCGCGCCCGGGCCGGTGTCGCCGACCCGGACCGCCCCACCGGCAGCTTCCTGTTCCTCGGCCCCACCGGCGTCGGCAAGACCGAGCTGGCCAAGGCGCTGGCCGGGTTCCTGTTCGACGACGAGCGGGCGATGGTCCGGATCGACATGACCGAGTACGGCGAGAAGCACTCCGTCGCCCGCCTGCTCGGCGCACCGCCCGGGTACGTCGGCTACGAGGAGGGCGGCCAGCTCACCGAGGCGGTCCGCCGCCGGCCGTACTCGGTGGTGCTGCTCGACGAGGTGGAGAAGGCCCACCCGGACGTCTTCGACGTGCTGCTGCAGGTCCTCGACGACGGACGGCTCACCGACGGCCAGGGCCGTACGGTCGACTTCCGCAACGCCATCCTGGTGCTCACGTCCAACCTGGGCTCGTCCGTCATCTCCGACTTCACGCTCGGCGACGAGGAACGCCGGGAGGAGGTCATGGCGGTGGTGCGGTCGCACTTCAAGCCGGAGTTCCTGAACCGGCTGGACGACATCGTGGTGTTCCACTCGCTCACCCCGCGCGACCTGGCCGCGATCGTGGACATCCAGCTCGGCCGGCTGCGGACCCGCCTGGCCGACCGGCGCCTGGTGCTGGACGTCTCCGACGCCGCCGTGCAGTGGCTGAGCGAGCACGGGTACGACCCGGTCTACGGCGCCCGGCCGCTGCGCCGGCTGGTCCAGTCGGCGATCGGGGACTCGCTGGCGAAGGCGCTGCTGGCCGGCGAGATCAGCGACGGCGACACGGTGGTGGTGGATCTCGGCGACACGAAGGACACGCTGACCGTCAGCCGCGCCTGAGACACGAAAAGAGGGCCCCGGTCTCCCGGGGCCCTCTCTCGTCTACTCCGTCGCCTCCCGCTGCCGGTAGGCGTGGGTCATGAGGATGTCGGTGAGGGCGTGTTCCCCCTCGTCCGACCAGATCCGGATGCCGTCGCGAACCAGTTGGTAGCGAACGTCGGTATACCGGGTCCGGGTGTCGTCATGGTGAACGACGGTCAGGGTGTCGGCGTGGGGCATGGGACTCACCGGTCCTTGTCAGGTCTGGGGCGGCCGCGGTGTGGTCACGCGGCCGGCGCAATCGGGAAGGTGCCCTGATCCGGTCTGCCTCGGCCCCGGCAGGTAGTGAGCGGGGGCGGCGACTCGGTCGGGCAGGGGGCGTCGCTGGAGGTCTCTGCTGCCAGCGGGGCGCCACGGGATGGAAGTCTATGGTGCCGGGTCCAGTCATGTCGCCCCCTGATCGGGCGACCCGTTTCGGGCGTTTTGCTCCGTCGTCGCCCGATGTTGCCACATAGGCGCCTTCTGCGTACTGAGGTCGCGCATCTCGCGCGCGCCCGATACCGTGATTCGATCAAGGAGGCATCGTGACTTTTCCGTCTAACCAGGCCGCGGCGGAATCACGCCCCCGGCCCACCACCGTTTCCGTCTCGTCGTATCTGCTCTGGGCGACCGCCGCGCTCTCCGCCCTCGGCGGCATCCTCGAGGTCAGCGTCATCGGTGACACCTCGGAGGTCTACCGGTCCGCGACCCAGGGCACCGACGCCGAGGGCACCGAGGCGATCGTCGTGGGTATCACGGTGGTCGGTGTGGTCATCGGCGTGGTGTTCGCCGCCGCTCTCGCCATTCTCGCCATCTTCAACAACCGGGGCCGCAACGCCGCCCGCATCACCACCTGGGTGCTCGGCGGGATCTCGATCTGCTGCACCGGCGTCGGGCTGGCCGGCAGCGCGGTGTCCGGCTCGATCAACATGGATACCGGCAACGGGCCGACCCAGCGGGAGATCGAGCAGCAGCTCTCCGACACCCTCCCGTCGTGGTACACGCCGGTCACCGTGGCGCTCGGCGTGATCACCATGCTCACCCTCCTCGGGGCGGTCATCCTGCTGGCGTTGCCGGCGTCGAACGCGTTCTTCCGCGCGCCGCAGCAGACCTGGGACCCCTCGATGGCGTACCCGTACCCCGGCCAGCCGCAGACCGGCCAGCCGCCGTACCCGCAGCCGGGCTACCCCGGACAGCCGGGTCACCCGGGGCAGCCCTACCCGGGGCAGCCGGGATACCCGCCGCATCCGGGGCAGCAGCCGGCGGATGCGCCCGGTGGTCAGCCGGCTCCGGACGGGCCTCCGTCCGCTCCGCCGGCTTCGGACGGGCCTCCCCCCGCTCCGCCGGCTTCCGACGGGCCCTCGTCGGCGCCGCCGCCGGCCGGTCCCGCTGATGGTGGTCCCTCCGGCAGCGGTCCCTCCGACACCGGACCGGCCGCGCCGCCGTCCGCTCCCGACGCGGACCGCAAGCCACCCTCGGATCCGGCCTAGCCGACTCCCCTCGCCGATCTCCGTGGGCCGCGTGCCGGCCCGCGGAGATCGGCACGAACGGCCCCGGGCACCGGGGAATCCGGAATCCGCCGCACCGTCCGGGTAGGTTCGGCGCAACCGAATAACGCGCGGGAGTCGCCCATGTCGTACCCAGCCCAGCCGCCACCCCCGGCACCCACCCCGGCGCCGCGGCGGCCGGTCACCGTCGAGCTGGCGGCCGGTCTGCTGGCGTTCATGGGGCTGGCCGGGCTGGTGTACGCCATCGTCACGATGGCCGTGGTGCCCGGCACGCTGGACCGGTTCCGGGATTCGGCGCGCGGTGCGGACGCGACGGACGTCGACGGGTACGTGACCGTCGTCTGGATGTTCGCCGCGCTGGCCGCGGTGCTCGCCGTGCTCCTGTTCGCGCTCTTCGCCGCGCTGGCGTTCACGCTGCGGCGCGGCAGCAACGCGGCCCGGATCGGCAGCTGGGTGGCCAGCGGGCTGGGTCTGGCCTTCGGCTGCGGCTCCACCGCGGCGGTGGCGGGCCAGCGCAGCGGCGACGGCGATCCCGCCGCGCTGGGCGTGCTGTTGTCCGAGTCGTACCCGGAGAACTGGATCAGCGTCAACCTGGGGCTCGCCATCGCGCAGATGGTGGGCTATCTGGTGATCGCGGGCCTGCTGATCGCCGCACCGGGGGCGTTCTTCGACAAGTCCCGCGCTGCCGCCGCACCCGGGGCGTCCGCCTTCAGTCGGCTGCCCACCCTGGGCGGGCAGCCCGCGCAGCCCTCCACCGGGGCGCCGCATGCCTACGCCGGGCCTCCACATGCCTACCCGCCACCGCACGCCGGGCCACCACATGCCTACCCGCCGCCGCACGCCGGGGCGCCGCATGCCTACGCCGGTCCGCCGCACGCTTACGCCCCGCCTACGGGCGGCCCCTACCCGCCGTACCCGGGCGCGGCCGGCGGTCACCCCCCGTACCCGCCCGGTCCCTTTCCGCCGGGTGCGGCCGGGCCGGCGGCGTGGCCGCAGACCGCCGGATCGCCGCCGGAAGCCGTCCCGGGATCACCGACAGCCACCGGAAACCGCCCGCCGGCGGGCCCGGACGACGAGTTCTGGGCCCGTCCGTCCAGCTGACCGGGTCGCCGGTCCGGCTTGTGATGCTCAAGACATCGATGGTCGTCCCTCCTCCGAACGGGTAACTTTCCGGGTAGAAAGACGCATCGTGGGGCACCGACCGGCCGGTTTGGTCCGGAACTTCTCGGTGCGTGTTTCCGACGTACGGGCAAAGGTGCTATGCGGCCCTGGGCACAGTTCGCGGAAGCGCTCTCACGGTGACCGCCCCTCCGGGGGCCCGCCGAAGCCCCTCGAGGGCGCTTTGAGCTGCGTCTATGTACCCTGCACCCGCCGAAACCGGACGCCGCACTGTAAATATTCTTTCTAGTCCGGTGAGGTAGAGCGATGGGTCAATAGTTCCTTTCCTTCCCGGCGGGGCGGAAGGTTCCGGTTTTCCTTCAGCCAGTACTCTCGATGTCATGGAAGACGACCGCGACCTGCGTAAATTCATCACTGAAAGAGGAGTTGCGCAGAGTTGTGACGTGCTTTCATCGGGTCGTGATGCAAGGGGGGTCGGGCACCACCACCGGGTGACGACGCAGCGTCCGGTTGGGGAAACGGGTTGGCAGGGCCGCACCGCCGACGGTACGGATCGAGAAATCGACAATGTGAAGCGTCTCACTCCCGGGGTGGGGATCGGGAGCTTGATGCGCTTCGGCAGCGACCAGACGGCGGCTGAGGCGTTGCAGGTGGCAGAGACCGAAGTCGGTGTCCGACGAATGGTCGAACGAGGTGGGAGCACTGCCGTGCGGGCTGCCGGTGAGTGGTCTCGTTCGACCGACAAGGCGATCGATGTCGGCCTTACGGCCTGAAAGTCAGCCGGTTCGTTCCTGCGTACATGCAGGAGAATCGATGCAGTAGGTGGAAGGATGGAGATCGTGGGAACTGCGTTGGCGGAAATGACAATGCCTCAGATCTCGCCGCTTGCCGGCGAGCCAATTGAACGTGCCGACGCCGAGCGTCTTGCGGGTGTGCTGAAGGCCCTCGCAGACCCGGCTCGGCTGCGGCTGCTCAGCCTTATCCAGTCCGCTACGGACGGCGAGGCGTGCGTCTGCGACCTCACCGCCCCGCTCGGGCTGTCCCAGCCGACGGTGAGCCACCACCTGCGGATCCTGACCGAGGCAGGGCTGCTCGAGCGGGAGAAGCGTGGGGTGTGGGCGTACTACCGGCTGGTGCCGACCGCGATCGCAACCATCGCGGATCTGCTCACCCCGCCTCGCAAGCGGGCCACCAAGAAGGCGCGCTGACCGTTCACGGATGCCTGGCGTCACCGCGACAGCCGTGACGCCAGGCCCGGAGACCTCCATCAGAGTCCACCCCATGAGGACCCGAGGAGACAACGGGTGAACTACGTCCCCGGCGACTTGCGCGACCAGCTCGCGCATGTGGGATACGACGTGGTCCAGGCCGGTCTGGTCTGCGGATCGGGCGGAAACCTTTCCGCCCGGATTCCGGGCGAGGACATCTGCTGGGTCACCGCTAGCGGTGCCTGGTTGGATCGGCTCAGTCGCACCACCTTTGCATCGGTACGGATCTCCGACGGCTCGCCCGCAGCCGTCGGAGCCGTCCCGACCACACACCTGGAACCGACCAGCGAGTTGGCCCTGCACCTGGCGCTGTACCGCGCCCGGGAAGACGTCAACGCGGTGGTCCATCTGCACCCGCAGACGGCGTTGCTGCTCGACGCCCTGGGGGAGCACGTCCGGATCGTCACCACGGATCACGCGTTCTACCTGCGTCGCGTGTCCACGGTGCCGTTCCGGTCGCCCGGCGGCACCGAACTGGCGGCTCTCACCGCCGCGATAGCCGCCGACGGCACGAACTGCCTGATCCTGAGCCATCACGGCTGCGTGGTGATGGCGGACACCGTCGAGCTGGCGCACAAGCGCGCCCGCAATCTGGACGAGGCGGCGGCGCTGACCTACCGTGCGCTCGCCGCCGGCCGACTGGACGGTCTTCGCGACTGCCCCGAGGGTTTCCTCGACCGCCTCCACTCGGCGGCCGGCCTCACGGTCTGACAGACCCGTTGCTCCAGGCGGGCGTGCAACCGGTGGGTCGTACCCTGGTGCGCACTAGCGGCTCCTCTGCGGGCCGGCCGGCGGTGACGAGGAGACGGACGCGAGTATGGGAAGCATCACCGAGTGGATCAGCGACTGGGTGTTCCGCCTCGTCGACGCGCTCGGCGCGATCGGTGTCGGGCTCCTGCTCTTCATCGAGACGGTCGTCCCGCCGATTCCGTCCGAGCTGATTCTTCCGCTGGCGGGATTCCGGTCCCGCGACGGCGAGCTCAACGTGCTCGCCGTCTGGACCTCCGCCACGCTGGGTGCCTTGGCCGGTGCCCTGGTCCTCTACTACCTCGGTGCCTGGCTGGGCTACGACCGCCTGCACGCCCTGGCCGGGAAGCGCTGGTTCATCCTCGCCACCCGCGCCGACGTGGAGCGCGGCTACGCGCTCTTCGACCGGCACGGCACCTGGTTGGTGCTGGTCGCCCGGTGCATCCCGATCATCCGGAGCCTGATCTCCCTGCCCGCCGGCGTGGCCCGGATGTCGGTGGTGAAGTTCCTGACGTTCACGGCGATCGGCAGCGGCATCTGGAACGCCGCCCTGATCGGCGCCGGCTGGCTGCTCGCCGACAACTGGGAGCGCGTCGAGGGATACCTCAGCCCGGTCAGCAAGATCGTCCTCGCCCTCGGAGTCGCGTTCGTCGCCTTCCTCGTCACCCGGCGCTTTCTCGCCCGCCGCCGGGCGCTGGCGGCCGGCGTCGATCCCGCGGTGGCGGACGTCGACGGCTCGCCCGCGCCCGACCTCGACGGCTTGGGCGACCCGAACGTCTACCCGACCGACGGCGGACGGCACTCGGCCCGCGGAGTGGCCCGGGTCCCCGGGCGTGACTGACCCGCCGGTCCGGGCTCAGCGGTAGTCGTCATCCAGCGGGACCTCGAGCGACTGCTCCTGGGCGTCCCACTCCGGGGCCTCGATGCTCGACGACGCGGAGCCGGACCGGGAGTTGTCGGCGGGATCCGCGTTGACGGCCTGCTCGGCGGCGTCGGCCTCGGGGGCCTCGGTGTCGAGATTCTGCGGCTCAGTCATCGTCGCTCCCTCTATGGTCGGGTTGACCCTCTTCACGGTACGGCCGCGGGGCCCCGAACGGTCCCTGATCCCCGCTGATCTGCTCCGGCAAACGGGCCGATTTCCGTAGCGGTCACCCGCTGCGGAATACTGCCTGCTGGAGGACAGCGCGGTCCTGCCCTCTGAAGGACGGAAGATCAAGGAGCCCTTTCGATGCCCATCGCTTCCCCTGAGGTCTACCGCGAGATGCTCGACCGCGCCAAGGCCGGCGCGTTCGCGTACCCCGCGATCAACGTGACCTCCTCGCAGACCCTGAATGCCGCCCTGCAGGGCTTCGCGGAGGCCGGTAGCGACGGCATCATCCAGATCTCCACCGGCGGCGCGGAGTACGTGTCCGGCCCCACGGTGAAGAACATGGTGACCGGTGCGGTCGCGCTCGCTGAGTTCGCCACCGAGGTGGCCAAGAACTACCCGATCACGGTCGCCCTGCACACCGACCACTGCCCGAAGAACAAGCTCGACGGCTTCGTCCGCCCGCTGCTGGCGGTCTCCGCCGAGCGCGTCGCGGCCGGCAAGGCGCCGCTGTTCCAGTCGCACATGTGGGACGGCTCGGCCGTACCGCTGGACGAGAACCTGCAGATCGCCGAGGAGCTGCTCGCCCAGGCCGCGGCCGCGCAGATCATCCTGGAGATCGAGGTCGGCGTCGTGGGCGGCGAGGAGGACGGCGTCGTCGGCGCGATCGACGATAAGCTGTACTCGACCGTCGAGGACGGCCTGGCCACCGCCGCGGCGCTCGGCACCGGCGAGAAGGGCCGCTACATGACGGCGCTGACCTTCGGCAACGTGCACGGCGTGTACAAGCCCGGCAACGTCAAGCTGCGCCCGGAGATCCTCAAGGACATCCAGGAGCAGGTCGGCGCGAAGGTCGGCAAGGAGAAGCCGTTCGACCTGGTCTTCCACGGCGGCTCCGGTTCGCTGCTGGAGGAGATCCGGTCGGCGCTCGACTACGGCGTGGTGAAGATGAACATCGACACCGACACGCAGTACGCGTTCACCCGGCCGGTCGTGGACCACATGCTGAAGAACTACGACGGCGTGCTGAAGATCGACGGCGAGGTTGGCAACAAGAAGGCGTACGACCCGCGGGCCTGGGGCAAGCTGGCCGAGAACGGGCTGGCGAAGCGCGTCGTCGAGGCGTGCGAGCACCTGCGCTCGACGGGCACCACACTCTCCAAGTAATCGACCGGGCGCGGCCGGTCCCCATCGAGGGGGCCGGCCGCGCTCGTGTTGCCGGGTCGCGCCGATGCGTGGGTACGATCGTCCGGTTCCGGACGAAGGTGGGTGATCGTGCTCGGCATCGAGGGTTATGACCCTGAATGGCATCACGACGCCGAGGCCCTCGCCGCCGTGCACCGCCTCCGGTTCGCCCGGCTGATCGGCCGGAAGCTGCGCTGCGGCTGGCTCATGTGGGACATGGCCGAACGCGGCTGGTTCGCCGACGGTCCGGTCATCCTCGACTTCGGCAAGCACCGGGTCGAGATCACCCACCGCAAGTTCGACGAGTGCGCGATCACCTGGAACACGGTCGACCTCAGCCTGCCCGTCGACTGGTACACCCACCTCGACTGGCGTCCGGACCCGCACTCGGCGCTGCGCAACGCCCGCGGCCGCCCGCTGCGCGCGGTGAACATCATCGAGCTGGTCACCACCGCCGAGTGGCGGCCCCGGATCCTGCACGCGGTCGAGTTCCTCTTCGAGGGGGCCCGGCTCGCGATCTACAACGCGATGGACGAGAACGGGCTGGCCGACGTACCCGAGGTCGACCTGCCGGTGCACAACTGGCGCCGGGTGCACGTGGCCTGAGGGTCAGGCTGTCCCCACCGCGAAGGCGCCGGGTAGCAGGATGTCCCGCGCGGCCGGCCGTTCCTAGCGTCGAACCATGCGAATCCCTCTGCTCCGGGTCGCGATCGCCGCGGCCGTCCTCCTCACCGCCGTCGCGGCGCCCGTCGCCGCGAACGGAGAGCGCACGTCCGCACGCGGCCGCCTGCTGACCGCCGAGCCGCTGCGCACCCTGCGCACCGCGGCGGACGTGTCGCGGGCGCTCACCGCCGCCGGCTTCGACGCCACCGCCACCCGGTACGGCGTCGACACCTACCGGCTCACCTACTCCACCGTGGACCCGGCCGGCCGGGCCGCCGTCGCGAGCGGCCTGCTCGCGGTGCCCCGGACGACGACCCGGGAACTACCCACCGTCTCGTACGCGCACGGCACCGAAATCCACCGCGCCGACGCGCCGTCGACGAGCCCGGACGGCTGGTCGCCCGCACCGGCGCTGACCTTCGGGTCCGCCGGGTTCGTCACGGTCGCGCCGGACTACCTGGGTCTGGGACTCGGGTCCGGTACGCACCCGTACCTGCACGTGCCGTCGGAGACCACGGCCGGCGTGGACCTGCTGCGCGCCGCCCGTGCCTACCTGCCGGCCACCGGGCACCGGATGACCGGCGACGTCTGGGTGACCGGGTTCTCGCAGGGCGCCACCGCGGCCATCGGGCTGGCCCGGGCGTTGCGGTCCGGCGCCGACCGGGACCTGCGGTTGCGAGCGCTGGCGCCGATCGCCGGCGCGTACGACCTGGCCGGCGTGGAACTGCCCGCCCTGCGGGACGGCGTCGTGCCGCCGCCGTGGAACGTCGGCTACCTCGCGTACCTCATGGTCGCCTGGGACCGGCTGCACAACCTGTCCGACGGTCCACTGTTCACCGCGGACTACGCAGGCCGGGCCGAGGCGTTGTTCGACAGCCTGCACACCGGCGCGGACCTGGCCGGCACGCTGCCGGACCGCATCGACGAGCTGTTCAGCCCGGCGGCCCGCGCGCTGCTGGACCGGCCCGCCGGACGGTTCGCGGCGGCGCTCCGGGCACACGACGGCACGTGCGCCGGGGAGTTGCCGGACGTACCCGTGCGCCTGATCTTCTCGGCCGGTGACGAGCAGGTGCCGGCGGCGAACACCGAGCACTGCGCCGCCGCCCTGCACGCGCCCGCCGTGGACGTCGGCGACCTGGCCCACGACGGGTCGACGCACCTCGGCAGCAACGTCCGCGGTGTCGCCTGGGCGGCCCGCTGGTTCGGCTCGCTAGCGCGGGCCTGACAGGGCCGCGACCGCCTCGTCCAGCGAATCGGTGACCAGCAGCAGCCCCGACTGGTCACCGTGCGGCGAGCGGGCCAGCAACGGCCGCAGCAGCGACTCCACCGGGAGCGCACGCCAGTGCGCCACGCCCAGGAACACGAACGCGCCGGACGGCCCGTCGGTCCGGTAGAACGTCTTGGTCGCCGCCTGGAACACCTCCTGCACCGTGCCGGCCCAGCCGGGAGCGAACACGATGCCACCGCGGGACAGGCGCAGGATCGAGTCCTCCCGGACCGCGTTCGAGAAGTACTTGCCGATCTGGCCGGCGAACAGGTTGGCCGGCTCGTGACCGTACAGCCAGGTGGGCAACGCCAGCCCGCCGTGGGTCAGCCGGGCGACCAGATCGTCCGCGGGCGCGGGATAGGCGTCCCGGACGTCCAGCGCCGCGGCGGTGTAGGGGTCGTGGTCCAGAAAGTCCGGCGCGACCGCCAGCCGGTCGATCGCCGCGGACAGTTCGCCGGCGGGCCGGCCGGCGAAGTAGGCGCCGAGATTCGCCGCCTCCATCACCCCGGGCCCGCCGCCGGTCACGATCAGCCGCCCGGCGCCGGCCAGTCGCCAGGCCAGGTCCGCCGCCATCCGGTACGCCGCCGAGCCCCGCGGTTCCGCATGCCCGCCCATGATCCCCACCGCACCCTCGGTGCCGTGCACGTCGACCCAGGCGGCCAGCGCCTTGCCCAGCGCGTTGTCGATGCCGGCGTCGTGCAGCCGCTGCGCGATCGCCTCCCGGATGTCCGGTCCGGCGCCGCCGTGCGCGCGGAAATGCTCGTACACCAGGGTGTCGTACATGCCGGCGAACCCGCGCTCGGCGAACCCGGACGACAGATCCTCCGGCGTGTACAACAGGGCCGGGTGCGTCGGGTACGGCAGGGCACCGAACGGCGGCACCAGATGCGCGCCGCGGCGGATCAGATCGATCTCGACCTCGGCGGACGCCAGCCGGCAGCCGACGAACAGCGCCCCCCGCACGTCCACCTCGGCGAAGTCCGGCGCATCGGCATCCAGGTCCAGGCCAAGCAGGACCAGGTCGGCGAGGGACCGCTTCGTCACGTGGGTGTCGAATTCGGCGCGCGACTCGATCTCGAACGCGGTCGCATCGAAGGGTGCGTCGCCGCCGAACACGGGCTGCAGAGGATCACCGGGCATGACCGTAGGGTAGTCAGCGTGCGAAACGCGTCGGGATCAGTGTTCGGGTTGGCGTACGGGGACGCGCTGGGCGCGCCGACCGAGTTCCAGGACTACGAGACGATCCTGGCCACGTACGGACCGGGCGGACCGCGCCGGCTCGACGGGAATCCGGCCCGGGTCACCGACGACACCCAGATGATGCTTTCCGTCGGCGAGGCGCTCCGGGAGGCGGACACGGTCACGCCCGAGGCGTTCGAGCCACCGCTTCGCCGGGCGTTCCTGGCCTGGGCGGTCAGCCCCGACAACAACCGGGCGCCGGGCGCCACCTGCCTGCGGGCCTGCGCCGACCTGGAGGACGGGCGGCCGTGGCAACAGGCGAGCCAGGTCCAGTCCAAGGGCTGCGGCGCGAACATGCGGGTCACGCCGGTCGGGCTGCTGCCCGGGCTGACCGACGAACAGCGCTCCGGCGCCGCGCAACTCCAGGCCGGACTCACCCACGGTCACGCCACCGGGCTGGCGGCGAGCGAACTGACCGCGTACGCGGTGCACTGGCTCGGCCGTGGCCTCGACCCGGCCGACCTGCTCGGCGCACTCCGCCGGCGCTGCATCGACCAGCGGTCCACCTACCACGAACGGTGGCTGGGCGACCTGTGGAAGGTGGCCGGCGCCGGGTCCCCGGCCGAGTTCATCGCGGTCGGATGGGACGAGTGCGGCGCCGCGCTGGACCGGGTGGCGGAGGCGCTGGCGCGCGGTGCGCATCACGGCGATCCGTGTCTGGCCACCGGCGCCGGCTGGATCGCCGAGGAGGCCCTGGCGACCGCGCTGTACTGCTATCTGATCTCCCCCGACGACCCGGTCGCGGTGCTCGGCCGCGGCGCGGCCACCTCCGGCGACTCCGACTCGATCGCCTGCCTGGCCGGGGCTTTCGCGGGGGCGGCGCACGGCCTGGCGGCCTGGCCGGAGACCTGGCAGACCCGCATCGAGTACGCCGACCGCATCGCTCGGCTCGGCGCGGCCTGGGACTAGGCTCGGGGGCATGCAGAACCTCCTTCCCCAGCCGCCGGCCACCCTGCTCCCGGCCGACGACGAGGCCGACCGGGCACTCGCCGAGGCCGCGCAGGCCGGCACCGACGAGGCGCACGCCAACGCCGCCGCCCGGTTCCCCGCCTACAGCGCCGTGTGGGCACCGCTCGCCACCCGTGCGCTCGACGCGAACCAGCCGGTCATGGCGTACGCGTACGCCCGCACCGGCTACCACCGCGGCCTGGACGCACTGCGCCGCAACGGCTGGAAGGGCCACGGCCCGATCCCGTGGTCGCACGCGCCCAACCGGGGCTTCCTGAGCTGCCTCTACACGCTGTCCCGGGCGGCCGACGCGATCGGCGAGGCGGACGAGGCGGCCCGGTGCGCGCAGTTCCTCTCCGACAGCGACCCGGCCGCCGCCGACGCGCTGAGAGGCTAGAGGCCCTCGGCCACCGCGGCGGCGATCTTCAGCCAGGCGTCCCGGGTGTTGTTGGACAACTGGCCGTAGCGGATCGGCTCACCCGAGTCGATCAGCTTCTCGTACGGCGCCAGCAACACCGCCCGGGTCCGCGCGGCGAAGTGCCGCTCGATCGCCGGCAGGTCGATGTCCTTGCGGGTCGGCGGCATCGACACCACGCTCACCGCCTGCCGGACCAGCCGCTGCCGGCCGCTCTGCTCCAGGTGGTCCAGCATCCGCGCGGCCGTCTCCGCCGAGTCGTTCCGGGCCGACATCGTGATCACCAACTGGTCGGTGGCATCCATCGCCGCCTGCCAGTTCTGCGCGCGCACGTTGTTGCCGGTGTCCACGAAGATCAGCTTGTAGAACCGGCTGACGATCTCCCGGATCTCCGCGAACGCGCTCGCCGTCAGCATCTCGCCGGCCGTGGCGGACTCGTCCGACGCCAGCACGTCGAACATGCCCTCACCCTGGGCGCGCACATACTGCGACAGGTCGCCGACCCGCCCGTGCGAGCCACGGAACAGATGCAGGTCGCGCATCATGTCGCGCACCGTACGGGCGTGGAAGTCCTGCTGCGCCCGCATGCCCAGAGTGCCCTGGGTCTCGTTGTTGTCCCAGGCCAGCACGTACCCGCCGCGCTTCTGCCCGAACGTCATGGCGAGCAGCAGCACCGCCACCGTCTTGCCGGCGCCGCCCTTCGGGTTGACCACGGTGACCTGGCGCAGCCCACCGAAGTTCCGGCGGACCATCTCGACGTCCTGTTTGTACTCCTGCTCCCGCTTACCCGGCGCCAGCCGGACCAGGCCCATGGTGCCCTTGGTGAGCAGGGCGCGCGGGCCCATGGTCGCCACCGGCTCGGCCGGCTTCGCCAGCCGGCGCCGGGCGAACTCCTCCGCGGTCGGCGTGCCGTCGGAGACCCAGGGCACCTGCTGGTACGGGTCCACCGGGGCGGGCTGGCCGGGGTCGGGCTGGTGCAGCTGCGGGTGTGGCGGGACGGCCCTCGGGTCGACGGTTGGGGGGTAGGGACCGGGCGGGGCCTGGGGCGCGGCCGGATCGTGTGGTCCGGGTGCGCCGTGCGGTCCGTGCGGCGTGTGGGTTCCGGGTCCGCCGTGTGGTCCCTGCGGCGTGTGGGGTCCGGGCGCGCCGTGCGGTCCCTGCGGCGTGTGGGTTCCGGGTGCGCCGTGTGGTCCGGGTGCGCCGTGTGGTCCGGGTCCGGCTGCGCCGTGGGAGCCGGGGGTCGCTCGGGGTTGGGATGCATCCTGCGGGCCGGCTGTGGGGCCTGGCGCGGGATGGGGCGGCGTGGCCTGTGGTCCCGGCGTGGGTGGGAACGGTCCGCGGGGTGTGTCGGGGGTCACCGGTCCGGGCCGGTAGACCGCTGCTGACTGCGGCGCGGCGCCGTTGGATGACGGCGTCGAGTCGGCCTGCGGGTAGTACACCGGCGGCCCGGATGGGTCCGGCGCCGCGTCCTGCGACGGCGTGACCCTGCCCGGGTCACCCAGTGGCCGGATGTCCACACCCGCCGGTCCGAACCCGCCCGGGGAACCGGTGTCCGGGGACCTTCCCGTCTGGCTCGGACGGGTCTGGCTCGGGTGGGGGTGGGCGGCCTGGGCCTGGGCGGCCTGGGCCTGGGCGGCGGCTTCGGGCTGGCGTGAGCGCGCCGGGGGCGGTGAGGACTGGCTTGGCGAGGCTTGGCTTCGCGAGGGCTGGCCGGGCCCCGGCTGGCCGGGCGAGTGCTGGCCGGCGGGTCCGGGTGCCGGCTGGCCGGGCGAGTGCTGGCCGGGCGAGTGCTGGCCGGCGGGTCCGGGCGAGGGCTGGCCGGGCGAGTGCTGGCTGGTGGGTGACGCGCCCGTGGCGGACCGGCCGGTGGGCGACGGACCGGTGACCGGCGTGCCGTGGAGCGATGTTTCCGCGGGGCGCCGCCCGGCGGGAAACGCAGCCGCGGCGGACTGGCCGGCCGCCGAGGTGTTCCGCTGGGACGGGGCGGTGGGGCGCTGCGGTGGTTGGGCCCAGGGCGAATCCGGCACACCGGAAGCCGGCCCGGCCGCCGGACCCTCGGACGTCGATCCGAGCGATCCATTTCGGACCGCGTTCCCGCCGAAGTCACCGGTGACGACCGGTCGACCGGGACCAGCTGACCCACCGCTCGCGGCCGGCCCGGGCGGAGCGGAAGATCCACCGCTCGCGGCCGGCCCGGGCGGAGCGGAAGATCCACCGCTCGCGGCCGGCCCGGGCGGAGCGGAAGATCCACCGCTCGCGGCCGGCCCGCTCGGAGCGGGAGGTCCGCCAGCCGCAGCCGATCCACCCAGGGCTGGCGGCCCGCCTGCCGCCGCCGAACTACTCGAGGCGGGAGGCCCACCGACCGCGGGCGGTCCACCCGGGTCGGGCGGTCCACCGGCCGCGGTCGGTCCGTCAGGGATCGGACGCACGCCGAGGGGCGGGGGTGCGGGGGTCGCAGGTGCGCCGGGAATCGGAGACGTGCCGGGGGTCGCAGATGCGCCGGGAATCGGAGACGTGCCGGGGGTCGGAGAAGCGCCGGGATTCGGGAAAGCGCCGGGAATCGCCGGATCCGCTGGGGGCGCCGACCGCGGTCCGATGTTGGGCCAGGCCTGCGTCGGCGGATCACCGGCCGCCGGGACCGGACCGCGCGGCGCGGGTGTCCGGGGCGCCGGTACCGGTGGCGGCGCGGGTGGCGGCAGTACGGTCCGGTCGGCCGGCCGGTAGACGTCCGGTGGCCGGGGCAGGGGTAGTGCGGGCGGGGCATCGTGCGGTACGGGACGGCCGCCGTGCACCGGAGCCTCCAGCTCCTCCGGCGGCCAGAACGGTTCCACGTCTCGGGCGGGTGGCGTGGGATTCGTGCCCGGGACGTAGACGCGGTCGGCGTTCTCGTCCTCCACGGATGCTTCCTCCCCGTAGGCCGATCGGACCTGAGTGCTGGTTCAGCCTCGCACAAACGGTCAGCCCGCGTACACCGCCCAGGCGCCGGGCTCGGTCCACCAGGAACGCTTGCGGTTCAGCGTGCCGGGGACGCCGTCGTCCAGGAAGGGCAGTTCGCCGTCGCGGGGCAGCACGGACGCGGCCCGGCCGCGGGCGCGGCGCACCTCTACCCGTACCCGTGCCTTGCGGAAGGGTGTGCGGGTGACCACCGGGACCGCCACCGCCACCTCGACCCGGCCGTCCGCCGGATTGCCCTCGGTCAGCAGCGGCAGGCCGTCGAAGGTGGCGTAGCCGCCGGCGTTGCCGATCGCGCAGGCCAGGATGGGGTCGGTGCCGTCGGACAGCACCGCATCGTCCACTTCGATCCGGCCGCGCCACGGCACCGCCCGGCCGCTGTCGTCGGCGCCGCCGATCAGCGCGCCGTCCAGGGTGACCGATCCGCCGTCGTTGCGCAGCAGGTCGAGTCGCCGCACCGAGCCGCCGAGCACGGCCGCCGCCACCTCGGCCGGGGACCGTGGCAGTCCGAGCTGTCCGGCCAGGTCGGTGGTCGCCCCGGGATCGAGCGGCAGGACGGCCAGCGCCGGCAGGTCCGGCACGGTGCGGTCGGCGGCCAGGTCGGCGGGCCGTTTGCTGGGCGGCGGAGCGTACCGCCGGACCAGCCGGCGCACCACGGCGCGCAACTGGCCGTCGGTGGCCGCGGCGACGACCAGCCGCAGCTTGCTGTCGGCGTCGGGCCAGGTCAATCCATCGGTACGCGGGTCCGCGTCGAACCGCGCGATCACGGCGTCGATCTCCGCGTCCGAGCCGGCGACCACCGTCTCCACCCGGGCGCCCGCGTCGCGCAGCGCATCGGCGCAGGCCAGCACCGGGGTGCGGGGCGTGCAGGCGGTCTCGCAGCCGCCACAGGCGGAACCGCAACCGCCGCCTTCGGCGAGGCTCAGGAGTACGACGTCGTACACGTGATCAGCTTTCGCTCAGCACCGAGTGGCGCTCGATGACCTCGGCCCGGCCGGGACCCACGCCGACCACCGAGATCCGGGCGCCGATCCGGGCCTCGACGAACTCCACGAACCGTTGCGCGTCTTTCGGCAGGTCCTCGAAGCTGCGGCAGCCGGAGATGTCCGTCTTCCATCCGGGCAGCGTCTCGAAGATCGGCGTGGCGTGGTGGAAGTCGGACTGGCTGATCGGCATCTCGTCGTGCCGGACGCCGTTGACCTCGTACGCCACGCAGACCGGGATCTCGTCCAGGCCGTCGTAATTGTCCAGTTTGGTGAGGACGAAGTCGGTCACCCCGTTGATCCGTTGCGCGTACCGGGCCATCACCAGGTCGAGCCAGCCGATCCGGCGCGGGCGGCCGGTGGTGGTGCCGTACTCATGGCCGACGTCGCGCAGGTAGTCGCCGAACTTGTCGTGCAGTTCGGTGGGGAACGGGCCCTCGCCGACCCGGCTGGTGAACGCCTTCAGCACCGCCACCACCCGGTCGATCCGGGTGGGCGGGATGCCGGCACCGGTGCAGGCGCCCCCGGCGGTCGCGTTCGAGCTGGTCACGAACGGATAGGTGCCGTGGTCGACGTCGAGCAGCGTGGCCTGGCCGGCCTCGCAGAGCACCACCTTGCCGGCATCGAGTGCCTGGGCCAGCTCCAGCGCGGTGTCGGCGACCATCGGCCGCAGCCGTTCGACGTAGGACAGCAGCTCCGTGATCACGTCGTCCGGCTTGATCGCGCTGCGGTTGTAGATCTTCGACAGCACCTGGTTCTTGAACGAGAGCGCGGCCTCGACCTTCTGCCGCAGGATGGACTCGTCGAACAGGTCCTGGATGCGGACGCCGACCCGGTTCATCTTGTCCGCGTAGGTGGGACCGATGCCGCGACCGGTGGTGCCGATCCGCCGCGCGCCCAGGTAGCGCTCGCTGACCTTGTCGAGCGAGCGGTTGTACGACGCGATGACGTGCGCGTTCGCGCTGATCCGCAGCCGCGAGGTGTCGATGCCCCGGGCCTGCAACCCGTCGATCTCCTGGAACAGCACGGCCAGGTCGACGACCACGCCGTTGCCGATCACCGGCGTGACGCCGGGGGTCAGGATGCCGCTGGGCAGCAGGTGCAGTGCGTACTTCTCGCCCTCGATCACGACGGTGTGACCGGCGTTGTTACCGCCGTTGAACTTGACCACGTAGTCAATGCGGTCGCCCAGCAGGTCGGTGGCCTTGCCCTTGCCTTCGTCGCCCCACTGGGCGCCGACCAACACGATCACTGGCACTTCTCTTGACGCCTTCCGTCGATCGCAGTCGTACACGGAGAGGCCCGGGTACTGCCGAAGTTTACTGGACGACACACTGTGCGACGTGGGGGAACGGAGCGTCGGTAGGATCGGCGACCGTGCGCGTACTTCTGATCGGGTCCGGCGGGCGCGAGCACGCCCTCGCCGTCGGCCTCGCCGCTGACCCCTCCGTCGACCATCTCGTCGCCGCTCCCGGCAATCCGGGCATCGCCGGAGTCGCGGAGTTGCGTGCGGTCACCGCCACCGATCCGGCCGCGGTCGCCGCGCTCGCCGTCGAGGTGGCCGCCGACCTGGTGATCGTGGGCCCGGAGGCGCCGCTGGTCGCGGGCGTGGCCGACGCGGTGCGCGCGAAGGGCATTGCCTGTTTCGGCCCGTCCGCCGCGGCGGCCCGGCTGGAGGGCTCCAAGGAGTTCGCCAAGGACGTGATGGCGGCGGCCGGCGTGCCCACCGCCGGTTACTACGCATGCTCGAGTCCGGACGAGGTGCAGCGCGCGCTGGACGAGTTCGGTCCGCCCTATGTGGTCAAGAACGACGGGCTCGCCGCCGGCAAGGGCGTGGTCGTGACGTCGTCGCCGGAGGAGGCGCTGGCGCACGCCCGGGAGTGCGGCCGGGTGGTGGTCGAGCAGTACCTGTCCGGTCCCGAGGTGTCGCTCTTCGTGGTCACCGACGGCACCGCGGCGATGCCGCTGATGCCGGCCCAGGACTTCAAGCGGGTACGCGACGCCGACGAGGGCCCGAACACCGGCGGCATGGGTGCCTACGCCCCGCTGCCCTGGGCTCCGGCCGACCTGGTCGAGCGGGTGATGACCGAGACGGTGGAGCCGACGCTGGCCGAGATGCGCGGGCGGGGTACGCCGTTCGCCGGCCTGCTGTACGTCGGTCTGGCCCTCACGCCGGCCGGCCCGAAGGTGATCGAGTTCAACGCCCGGTTCGGTGACCCGGAGACCCAGGTGGTGCTCGCCCTGCTGGCCACGCCGCTGGGCGGGCTGCTGCACGCCGCGGCGACCGGCACGCTGGGGTCGCACCCGCCGCTGGAATGGCACCCGGGCGCGGCGGTCACGGTCGTGGTGGCGGCGCACCGGTACCCGGGCACCCCGCGCACCGGTGACGTCATCACCGGAGCCGAGCGCCCCGGTGTGATCCACGCCGGGACCGCCCGGAACGCCGAGGGTGCGCTGGTGTCGGCGGGCGGGCGGGTGCTGGCCGCCACCGCCACCGGTGCCGACCTGGCCGCCGCCCGCGCAGCGGCGTACGCCCTGGTGGACGGCATCAGCCTGGCCGGCTCGCACCACCGCACGGACATCGCGCTCCGCGCGGTCGAGGGCACGATCACGGCCTGACCGGCGCGAGGTCCGTCAATCTTGGAGTCGTGGTGCCGGATCTGCCGGTGAGATGCGGCTTTCGTCCCACCACAACTCCAAGATCGAGCGGTGGGGTCAGGCCTTGGGGATGTCGAAGAGCTTCGCCACCTGAGCCGCCAGGCCCAGGTCGCCCTTGGCCTTGATCTTGCCGGTCATGAACATCATCATCGGGTTGCCGTCGCCGGAGACCACCTTGAGGAAGGTGACCGGGTCCATGGTCATGGCCAGCTTGGGGTCGCGTACCGGCTGGTTGGTCACCGTGCAGGCGCCGTTCTCGATCACCGTCTCGTAGGTGTCGGTGCTGCCGCCGGGGCCGCCGGTGATGTTCCAGTGGATGACGGCCTGGGTGGCGCCGGCCCGGTCCGCGCGGAACAGCGTGGGCATCCGGCCGAACACCTCGTCGAGGATCTTTCCGCGTGCGTCGGACGACATGACCTCGGCGATCTTCGCGTCCGGAGTGGACTTGACCAGCTGTGCGAAGTCCTTCGGGCCGATCGAGGCGAGCGACTCGGCGTTGAAATCTGTCATCGGTGGACCTTTCGGGATGAGCGCCAGACCTACTGGTGAGTAACCCTAGCGACAACGTGGTCTTCGCGCAGTGTGCCACTCCCAAAGAACTGTTGGACAGTCGGGAGTGCCGGTCCTAGACTCCCCAACATGTCTTTGGGAGAGAGCCGGCAGGCGGCGCTGCGGGCCATGGCACACCCGCTCCGGCTCCGGATCATGTCGCTGCTCACCGGCGCGCCAATGACCGCGGCTGAGGTCGCCCGCGAACTCGGCATCACCCACGCCAACGCCAGCTACCACCTAAGGAATCTGCTGGCCGGAGGCATGATCGTGCCGGCCGGCGAGGAGCGGATCCGGGGCGGCGTGGCCAAGCGCTACCGGTACGACGGCGACCGCGACGAGGCGAACGAACGGGCCCGCGGGCCCCGCCCCGACGAGGAGAACCAGGCAATCTTCCTCGCCGTGGCGGGCGAACTGTCCCGGCGCACCGGCCACGCCCGGTGGAGCCAACCGAAGTCGATGGCGGACGCCGAACTGTGGCTCGACCCGAACGAGTGGCGGGAAATCCGCCACCAGGTGTCCGAGGCGGCCCGGGCGCTGCACCGCGCGGCCCGGCCGCCACGGACCGCGGGCACGATCCGCACCTCCACGACGATCGCGATGTTCGAGATGGAGCCCGAGGCATGATCCGTGAGACGCTCGCGCCCCTGAGACTCGCCGGTTTCCGGATGCTCCTCGCCGGCCGGACCATCAACGCGTTCGGCAACGCGTTCGCACCGCTGGCCCTGGCGTTCGCCGTGCTGGACCTGACCGGGTCGGCCACCGACCTGGGCGTGGTGGTCGGTGCGCGCACCCTGGTGAACGTCGTCTTCCTGCTCTTCGGTGGCGCGCTCGCCGACCGGTTGCCGAAAAACCTGCTGATGGTCGGGTCCGCGCTCGCCGCGGCCGTCACCCAGGGGATCGTGGCCACGCTGGTGCTGACCGACACCGCCACGGTGCCGCTGCTGCTCGGGTTCGGCGCGGTCAACGGGATGGTCAGCGCGCTGTCCATGCCGGCCTCGTCCGCGATCGTCCCGCAACTGGTCCCGGCCGACCTGCGGCAGCAGGCGAACGGGCTCGGCCGGCTGGCGTTCAACGGCGCGGCCATCATCGGCGCGCCGATCGGTGGCGTGGTGGTGGCGTCCGTCGGCCCCGGCTGGGGCATCGTGGTGGACGCCGCGACGTTCCTGCTCGCGGCGCTCTGCTTCGCGCTGGTACGCATCCCGGCGACCACCGCGCCGCCGTCCACGACACCGCCGGCGACCACCGCGCCCCCGCCCACGACACCGCCGGCGGCCACCGAGGCGGACCAGCCGGCGGGCGCGCTGATCGGTGCGGAGCAGACCGCCGGTGAGCCGGTGGCCCCGCCACCTGCCCGGCCCAACATCCTCACCGACCTGCGTACCGGATGGTCGGAATTCATCGCCCGCACCTGGCTCTGGGTCGTGGTGGCCGGCTTCTGTGTGGTCAATGCGGCGCTGAGCGGCGGGTTCATGGTGCTCGGGCCGGTGATCGCGGACCAGACGTTCGGCCGCCAGGCGTGGGGTTTCGTGCTGGCCGCGGAGACCGCCGGCATGATCATCGGCGCGGTCCTGGCGATGCGGGTACGGCTGCGCCGGCTGCTGTTCTTCGGCGTCGTGTGCACCGCGTTCGAGGCGCTCCCGCTGCTCACCCTCGGCGTCTTCCCGCACGTCGGGGTGATGCTCGCGGCGGGTTTCATCGCCGGGCTGGCCATCGAGCAGTTCGGCATCGCCTGGGAGACGACGATGCAGGAGCACGTGCCGGCGGACAAGCTGGCGCGGGTGTACTCGTACGACATGGTGGGCTCGTTCGTCGCCATCCCGGTCGGGCAGACCCTGGCCGGGCCGGTCGCCGAGGCGGTCGGCGTCGAGGCGACCCTGATCGGCGCGGCCGCGCTCATCGTCCTCGCCGTACTCGGCATGCTGACCAGTCGCGACGTCCGTCACCTGCGTCATCGGCTGCCGTCGAAGGACCCGGCGGCCATGGAAGAATTGCCGGCGTGACCGTGCCGAACGTGCTTGCCGCCCGCTATGCCTCCGCCGACCTCGCCGCGCTCTGGTCCCCGGAGGAGAAGATCCGGATGGAGCGGCGGCTCTGGCTCGCCGTGCTGCGCGCGCAGCGCGACCTCGGCGTCGCGGTGCCGGACGGCGTGGTGGAGGCGTACGAAGCGGTCGTCGACCAGGTCGACCTGGCGAGCATCGCGGACCGCGAGCGGGTCACCCGGCACGACGTCAAGGCGCGCATCGAGGAGTTCAGTGCGCTGGCCGGACACGAGCACATCCACAAGGGCATGACCTCCCGCGATCTCACCGAAAATGTCGAGCAGCTGCAGATCCGGGCCTCGCTGGAGCTGATCCGGGACCGGGTGGTGGCCGCTCTGGCCCGGCTCACCGCGCTCGCCGTGGAACATTCCGGACTTGTCATGACCGGTCGCTCGCACAACGTCGCGGCGCAGGCCACCACGCTCGGCAAGCGTTTCGCGTCGGCGGCCGAGGAACTGCTGATCGGGTACGAGCGGCTGGACGACCTGATCGCGCGTTACCCGTTGCGCGGCATCAAGGGCCCGGTCGGCACCGCCGCCGACCAGCTCGACCTGCTCGACGGCTCGGCACCCGCGCTGGCCGAGCTGGAGGCGAAGGTCGCCGCCCACCTCGGGTTCGCCCGGGTGCTCAGCAGCGTCGGCCAGGTGTACCCGCGGTCGCTCGACTTCGACGTGGTCTCCGCGCTGGCCCAGATCGTCGCCGGGCCGTCGTCCCTGGCCACCACGATCCGCTTGATGGTTGGCCAGGAACTGGTCACCGAGGGCTTCAAGCCGGGCCAGGTCGGCTCGTCGGCGATGCCGCACAAGATGAACACCCGCTCGTCGGAACGGGTCAACGGGCTCGCCGTGATCGTCCGGGGCCACCTGTCCATGGTCGGCGAGCTGGCCGGCGACCAGTGGAACGAGGGCGACGTGTCCTGCTCGGTGGTCCGCCGGGTCGCGCTGCCGGACGCGTTCTTCGCCACCGACGGGCTGTTCCAGACGTTCCTCACCGTGCTTGACGAGTTCGGCGCGTACCCGGCGGTCATCGCCCGCGAGCTGGACCGTTTCCTGCCGTTCCTGGCCACCACGAAGATCCTGGTGGCGGCGGTCCGCAAGGGCGTCGGCCGGGAGGTGGCCCACGAGGTGATCAAGGAGCACGCGGTGGCCGTCGCGCTGGCCATGCGGGAGAAGGGCGCGCCCGACAACGATCTCTTCGACCGGCTGGCGGACGACGGCCGGCTGCAGCTGTCCCGGGCCGAGATCGACGCCCTGGTCGCGGACCGGGCGGCGTTCGTGGGTGCGGCCGATGCCCAGGTGCAGGCGGTGGCCGACCGGGTCGGTGCCGTCCTGGCCGCGCACCCCGGGGCGGCGACGTACGCCCCGGCACCGATTCTCTGAGCCGGTGCCGCCGGGGAGCGACGGAGATCGTGCACGTCGCGCCCCGGCGGACCCTGGTCAGACCCCGGAGACCGAGGAGATCCAGGACCGGTTGTAAGCGACGCTGCCGTAGTACTGCGCGCTGGTGCCGTTGGCGGTGGACGCCACGCCCACCTGCGCGCCGTTGTAGACCTGCGGGCCACCCGAGTCGCCGCGCCAGGCGTTGCCGTTGATCCGGGTGCTGCCGATCGCCCGGCCGCCGTACGCATCGCTCTGGTTCGTCGAGGTCACCTGCACCGTGGCGGTCTTCAGCGTGGTCGACGCGCTGCACCCGCTGTAGCAGGTCATGCCCCAGCCGTAGATCGAGTTGGTCGAACCCACCGGCGGGTACGCGCTGGACAGCGGCATGTAGGTGGTGGACACCGAACTGCTCAGCCGCATCAGGGCCAGGTCGTACCGGGTCGAGGTGGAACTCACCGTACGGGTGACCCCGCCGGACGAGCGGTTGACGCTGCCGATCCGCACTGACATGGTGCCGCTGATGCAGTGCCGTGCGGTCAGCACGTAGTTGGCCGAAATGACGGTGCCGGAGCAGGTGAAGCTGCCGTTGCTGAGGACGGCCGCGGCCCACGGAGCCGACGACACGGTGCTGCCGCCGATGATGTTGTCGGGGCCGTCGGGAACGGCGGTGGCCGCTGCGGGGATGGCCACGGCGCCGGTCAGGGCGGCGGCCAGAGAGGCGACGACGATGCGGATGCGCACGCCGGGCTCCTTCCGAGGTCGGTCGACGCTCCGGGCGGCAGGGGGGTACACCATCCGGTTGAGCTGCGTCGAACTTGGTCGGCTGACCGTATGCGCAGGTCGGCAGCGTGCCTACAACTCAATTGACACCTATCACGGTGTGATGGTCACCGACGTTCCTTGAAGTGTTGACGAAAGGCAGGGGTGCGGAGTGTCCGACGTCACCGCCGAATCCGCTGCTCCGAGGTCGTTTCCGTCAGCCTGCCGACACCTGCCGATGGCTCGATCGGGAACCCGACAGGGTAGGCTTCGGCTGCTCGCCCCTTCTAGGGGCACCCAACTGCGCACCTACAGTCAGGAGTGCCCGTGGCTCGCGTCGTCGTCGACGTCATGCTCAAGCCGGAGATCCTCGATCCGCAGGGCCAGGCGGTCGCGAACGCGCTGCCCAGGCTCGGCGTCACCGATATCTCCTCCGTCCGTATCGGTCGCCGTATCGAGATCGAGTTCGCCGGCGAACCGAACCTCGAGACCGCCCGGGAGATCGCCGACAAACTACTCGCCAACCCCGTGATCGAGGACTTCCAGATCCACCTCGACGACACCGTGGCCGAGGGCGTGTGACCATGCGCATCGGTGTGGTGACGTTCCCCGGATCGCTGGACGACGGCGACGCCGCCCGCGCGGCGCGCATCGCCGGCGCGGACGTGGTCCGCCTCTGGCACGGCGACCCCGGCCTGCAGGGCGTCGACGCGGTCGTCCTGCCCGGTGGCTTCTCCTACGGCGATGCGCTGCGGGCCGGCGCGATCGCCCGGTTCGCACCGGTCATGGAGACGGTCGCCGACGCGGCGCGCGGCGGACTCCCGGTGCTCGGGATCTGCAACGGCTTCCAGGTTCTCTGCGAGGCCCACCTGCTGCCCGGCGCGCTCACCCGCAACCAGCACCTGCACTTCCGCAACCGCGACCAGTTCCTGCGCGTCGAGTCGGCCTCGACCGCGTGGACCAACCAGTTCACCGAGGGGCAGGAGATCCTCATCCCGGTGAAGAACGGTGAGGGCTGTTTCGTGGCGGACGAGCGCACGCTCGACCAGCTCGAGGCGGAGGGCCGCGTGGTGGCCCGCTACACCCGGGGCAACCCGAACGGATCGCAGCGCGACATCGCCGCGATCACCAACGAGGCCGGCAACGTCGTCGGCATCATGCCGCACCCGGAACACGCCGTGGAGGCGCTGACCGGGCCGTCGCTGGACGGCCTGGGCTTCTTCACCTCGGTCCTGCGGGCCCTGGCCGGGGCGTCCGCGGGTGGCCAGCTCGCAGGGGGACACCACTGATGACCACGCAGCCCGACACGGCCACCACCGGCGCCACCGCGCCGCGGGCCGTGCCGAACCAGCCGCCGGCCGCGGCCTCGCCGTCCGGCAAGCCGTCCGGCTTCGCCGCCACGGACGTGCTGGTGAACGAGTTCGACGGCGGTCCGGACACCGTGCAGCGGGCGCTCAACACGCCCGGCGAGCTGCAACCGCACACCGAACTCGGGCTCAAGGACGACGAGTACGACCGGATCCGCCAGATCCTCGGGCGCCGGCCCACCGCGTCCGAGCTGGCGATGTATTCGATCATGTGGAGCGAGCACTGCTCGTACAAGTCGAGCAAGGTCCACCTGCGGCAGTTCGGTGAGAAGACGCCGCCGAACACCCGCATGCTGGCCGGCATCGGCGAGAACGCCGGCGTCATCCAGATCTCCGACGAGATCGCGGTGACGTTCAAGGTGGAGTCGCACAACCACCCGAGCTTCGTCGAGCCTTACCAGGGTGCGGCGACCGGCGTCGGCGGCATCGTGCGCGACATCCTCGCCATGGGCGCCCGCCCGGTCGCGGTGATGGACCCGCTGCGGTTCGGCGCGGCCGACCACCCCGACACCGCCCGGGTGCTGCCCGGCGTGGTCGCCGGCATCGGTGGCTACGGCAACTGCCTGGGCCTGCCGAACATCGGCGGCGAGATCGTCTTCGACCCCTGCTACCAGGGCAACCCGTTGGTCAACGCGCTGAGCATCGGTGTGCTGCCGGTGGCCCGCCTGCAGAACAAGGCGGCGGCCGGGGTCGGCAACGTGGTGGTGCTGCTCGGCGCCCGCACCGGCCGGGACGGCATCGGCGGCGTCTCCGTGCTGGCCTCCGCCACGTTCGACGAGGGCGCCGCGGGGCGCCGGCCGTCGGTGCAGGTCGGCGACCCGTTCATGGAGAAGCTGCTCATCGAGAGCTGCCTCGAGCTGTACGACGCCGGCCTGGTGGTCGGCATCCAGGACCTCGGCGGCGCCGGCCTGACCTGTGCCCTCACCGAGACGGCCGCGGCCGCCGGCACCGGCATGCGGGTCTACCTGGAGCGGGTGCCGCTGCGCGAGGCCTCGATGTCGCCCACCGAGATCCTGGCCAGCGAGTCGCAGGAACGCATGCTGCTGATCGTCGCGCCGGAGAAGCTCGACCAGGTGCTGCGCGTCGCCGAGAAGTGGGGCGTGTGGGCCACCGCGATCGGCGAGGTCACGCCGAGCGAGACCGAGGGCCAGCCCGGCCGCCTGGTGATCAGCTGGAACGACCACGTCGTGGTGGACGTGCCGCCCGGCTCGCTGGCCGACGACGGCCCGGTCTACGCCCGCCCGATCCGGGAGCCCGCCGACCTGATCCTGCTGCAGGCCGACCGCGCCGAGACGCTGCCGCGACCGTCCACCCCGGACGAGCTGCGCGCCACCGTGCTGCGGATGGTCGCGTCGCCGAACCTGTGCGACAAGAGCTGGGTCACCGAGCAGTACGACCGGTACGTCCTGGGTAACACCATCCTGGCGCAGCCGGAGGACTCCGGCGTGCTGCGCATCGACGAGCGCACCGGACTCGGCGTCGCCCTGTCGGTGGACGGCAACGGCCGGTACGCCCGCCTCGACCCGTACGAGGGTGCGAAGCTGGCGCTGGCCGAGGCGTACCGGAACGTGGCCGTCACCGGCGCCGAACCGGCCGCGGTCACCGACTGCCTGAACTTCGGTTCGCCGGAGGACCCGGCCGTGATGTGGCAGTTCGCCGAGGCCGTCCGCGGCCTGGCCGACGGCTGCCAGGAACTCGGCATTCCGGTCACCGGCGGCAACGTCAGCTTCTACAACCAGACCGGCGCGGCCGCCATCCACCCGACCCCCGTGGTCGGCGTGCTCGGCATCCTCGACGACGTGGCGCGGCGGGTGCCGATGGGCTTCCCGCCGCCGCCCACCGCCGAAGGCGACCTGCTGTTCCTGCTCGGCGACACCGAGTGCGAGCTGTCCGGTTCCGAGTGGGCCTGGGTCACCCACGGCCACCTCGGCGGCCGACCGCCCAAGGTGGACCTGTCCCACGAGAAGGCACTGGGTGCGCTGCTCGCCCGGGCCGGTCGGGCCGGTCACGTCAGCGCCGCGCACGACCTGTCCGACGGCGGGCTCGCGCAGGCCCTGGTGGAGAGCTGCCTGCGCCGCAACATCGGCGCGCGGATCACGCTGCCCGAGCACGAGGCTCCGTTCGTGTACCTCTTCAGCGAGTCGGCCGGCCGGGTCGTCGCGGTCGTGCCGCGCGGGCACGACAAGGCGTTCGTCGCGCTGGCAGCCGAGCACAACATCAGCTGCACGGCGATCGGGGTAACCGCCGAGGAGCCGGTGCTGGAGGTGGACAACCAGTTCGCCATCCCGCTGGACGAGCTGCGCACGGCGTACACGTCGACGATGCGGGAGCTGTTCGGCGGCCCCGCCGAGCAGGCGACCCCGGCCGTCGCCGGCCCGGCCACCACGGCCGCCGAGGCGGTACGCACCGAGCCGGTGGCGACCGCGGGTTCCGCGTCGGTGACCGGCCTGACCGAGTCGGCGGGCGTCACGCCCCCGGTGGCCGAGGCCGGTACGGCTGCGCCGGTCACCGAGGCCGGTGCGGCAGCGCCGGTATCCCAGGCGGGTGCGGCTGCGCCGGTTACCGGGGCCGGTGCGGTAGCGCCGGTTGCCGAGGCGGATGCGGCTGCGCCGGTCGCCGGGGACGTGCCGGTCACGCCGACCGATGGGCTGCGTGACACCGCGGTCGGCTCGGTCACCGCGACCGATGCGCTCGGTGACGCTGCCGTGCGGTCGGTCACGTTGGAGATCAGCGAGCCGTCGAAGCCCGTCGGCGACGAGGTGGTGGCGGAGGTCGACCCGGAGCCTCGTCCCGGGGTGACCGCGGCGGCCCGTGCCACAGTGCCGGGTGCGTCTGGGCCGGGTGCGTCTGGGCCGGGTGCGTCCGAGCCGGGTGCGTCCGAGCCGGGTGCGTCTGGGCCGGATGCGTCTGGGCCGGCAGCGTCCGCCGCCGGCACGGACGCCGGTGAGACGTCGTCCGCGGACGAGGCGGCGTCGTCCGAGGCGGACCGCCCGGACGCGGCACCGGACAACTTCCCCACCGCCGATCTGCGGTCCATGCGGAAAGCGGAAGACGACAAGGCCTGACCTAGTGTCAGCGCACCATCGCGGCCCGGGCTTCGGCCCGGGCCGCGATGCGTTCGCACTCTCCCGGCGCGACCGCAGCCACCCACTCGAAGATTGTGGACGGTGCGCGGACCGGCTGCCGCAGCGGAGACGGTGAAGGCCGGCTCCCGGAAGGGGAACCGGCCTCGACCGATTGAGCTGTCTGGCGGGCGGGAGACCTAGTCGTCGAGCCAGTCGAGCGACCGCCGCTGACCCGGATGTCCCGGTTCCTGCGGCCGCGGCTGTCCACCGTGGCGTCCGCCGCCCTGCTCGCCGCCGCGGTAGCCGCCCTGTTCGGGGTACCCGCCGCCGTAGCCGCCCGGCTGGGGCGCGCCACCGGGCTGGGCTCCGCCGCCGTAGGTCCCGCCGGCGCCCGGTTCGGGTGCCCGGCCGTATCCTTCCGGCCGGCCGTACGTGGCGCGCGGGTCGTAACCGCCCGGGTCGCCGCCGTAGCCGCCGCCCTCGTAGCCGCCACCGCCACCGGCCGGCGCCGCGGGTGCGCCGTAGGTGCCGCCGGCCGGCGGAGCGGCGTAGCCGTCGTCGGCGTACTGGTCGCCGCCGTAGCCGGCACCGCCACCGTAGGTGCCACCGGCGGCCGGCTCGTCCCACTGGCCGTACGTACCCTGGTCGGCCGGCTGCTGCGGCTCGCCGTACCCGCCGGCCTGGTAGCTCGTGGCACCGGTGGGTTCCGGCCGGCCGCGACCGGCCGGCGGGTACTCCGGCTCGGGCGGGTAGCCGCCGTAGTTCTGGTCCTCCGGGCGGTACATGCCGGTCGGTTCGTCGTAGCGCGGCTGGGCCGCCGCGGCGCCGCCGTACGTGCCGGTGGCCGCGGGTGCGCCGTAGGCCGGCTGTGGCTCCGCGCCGTACCCGTCGTCGTAGTCGGGCGCGCCGTACTGCTGGCCGCCGGCGTATGCACCGTTGGGCGGGGGTGCGCCGTAGTTGCCGGCTTGCGGCGGTGACGCGGGCGCGCCGTACGGGTCGGGGAACTCTTCCTCGGCCGGCACCGGGCGGTGCAGCATGGTCGGTGCGTCCGCCAGCGACGGTCCGACGCCCAGGTCGGCCACCATGGTGGCGTCGTTGGCGCGTCCGCCGACCGGCGCCGCCATCCGGGTCGCGTCGTCGCCGTAGCGGCCCGGCCCGGCGGGCGGCACGCCGAGCGGCTTGTCGCCGCCGTCCGGGTCGTCGCCGTTGTCCTTGCGGCGCATCAGCACCAGCACGATGGCGCCGATGCCGGCCGCGACGAGCAGGCCGCCGAGGATGATGAACAGCATCGAGCCGCCGCCGTCGTCCGCGGAGTTGTTCGACGCCGCGTTCGGGTCGATCGTCGGCGCCTGGGTGGCGTCGTCGGCCGCTTCGTCCTCGTCGTCGAGCGTCTCGGCGCTGGCCTTCGCGCTGGGCGTGGCGGACGCGGACGGCGACGGTGCGTTCTTCGACACCAGGGTCAGCGTGGCGGTGACGGTCTTGCCGGCCGATCCGCGCACGCTCACCGCGGCCGGGTCGTAGCCTTCCTTGGCCGCGCCGACGGAGATGCTGCCGGGGACGATCGGCCGGTTGTCGGACGAGGTGAACTCGTAGCCGCCGTCGCCGTTGCTCGTGGTGTCGTACTGGTTGCCGGCGCTGTCCTTCATGAGCACCTGGGCGTTGGCGACCGCCTTGCCGTCGCCGTCCTTCACCCGGCCGGAGACCTGGCGGACCTGCTTGGGCTTGTCCGGGCCGGCGACCGTGATCTCCTCCGACGCGGTGCCGGTCTCGTTGTTCAGCCGTGCGGTGACCTGCACCCGCACCGTCTTCTCCTCGCCGGCGTCGACATCGCCGGCGGAGAGGTTCGCGGTGAAGCTCCGGCTCTCGCCGGCCGGGATCGTGGTCCGCGGGGAGCAGTCACCGCTGCACGTCATCCCGGTGACATTGACCCGCACCGCTCCCGGGAGGGTGGGGTTGTTGTTGGTGTTCGTGACGGTGTACTTGATCGTGGTGCGCTCGCCTGGTCCGAGGTCGGTCGACGACACACTGTCGATGCTCACCGTGGGTGGCCGGGCATGCGCCGGTGCCGCGGCGACGGCGATCGTGCCGCCCACCAACGCCAGGAACGCACCGGCCTGGACAGCCCGGGCTCGTAGGTGCGTTGTCACGTCCACCGCCTTCCGGTCGCTCGGTCCCCGGCGGCTCACGTTGCCCGGTAGATCCGGTCGACAAATACACCGTCGGCCACTATGCCCTGTCCCGGGTCTCTTGCGCGACCCAGGGCCGCCGGGTTATCTCACAGGATCGGGTCGTATCGTCCCGGCGTGTCCCCTGCGCACAATAAATCCGAGTCTGTGAACCACGCGTTGGACGCGCTGGACCGTGGCGCCGAACCTGACCGTGCGGTGCTCCGCGACGCGGTCCGCGCGCTCCTCGCTGAGCTGGCGCGACGCGCGCCGGGCCGATCGGTGGAGGTACGGATTCCGCCTTTCGGTGCGATTCAGTGTGTCGCCGGTCCCCGGCACACCCGTGGCACACCGCCCAATGTGGTCGAGACCGATCCGATCACCTGGCTGCTCCTCGCCAGCGGACGTCTGAGCTGGGTCGACGCGGTGGCCGGCGGGCGCGTCCGGGCCAGCGGAATTCGCACCGATCTGACCGACCACCTGCCCGTACACCCCGCCGATCCGGGTGAATGACGCCGTGCCGTCCCCGGGTGCCTCGCGTACACTGGTCCGTCGGAGCAGGCCCAGCATGTTCGAGCCGCGTGGTTCGAGCACACCAGCATGAGGGAGCAAGCCAAGTGCCCCGAGGCGACGGCCGTTTGACCGACGATCTCGACCCCCAGGAGCGTGGCCCCCAGGATGCCTGCGGTGTCTTCGGTGTCTGGGCACCGAGGGAAGAAGTTGCCAAACTCACCTACTTCGGGCTTTTTGCTCTCCAGCACCGCGGCCAGGAAGCCGCCGGCATTGCGGTGAGTGACGGCTCCGGCGTGGTGGTGTACAAGGATCTCGGCCTGGTCTCCCAGGTCTTCGACGAGCCGACGCTCGCCAGCCTGCGTGGCCACCTGGCGATCGGGCACACCCGATATTCGACGACCGGCGGCTCCAACTGGGAGAACGCCCAGCCGACCATCCGGGCCACCACGGCCGGCACCACGATCGCGCTGGCGCACAACGGCAACCTGGTGAACACCGCCGAGCTGGCCCGCGAGGTCGCCGAGCGCGGCCTGGAGTCGGACCGCGGCGCCACCTCCGACACCGCCCTGGTCACCACGTTGCTGGCCAGCCGGCCCGACCTGTCGGTCGAGGCCGCGGCGCTGGAGGTGCTGCCCCGGCTGCGCGGCGCGTTCAGCTTCGTGTTCATGGACGAGACCACGCTGTACGCCGCCCGCGACCCGCAGGGCGTCCGTCCGCTGGTCCTCGGCCGGATGGAACGCGGCTGGGTGGTGGCCAGCGAGACCGCGGCGCTGGACATCGTCGGCGCCAGCTTCGTCCGTGAGGTGGAGCCGGGCGAGATGCTCGCGGTCGACGAACACGGGCTCCGTTCCGCCCGGTTCGCCGCGCCGGAACCGAAAGGCTGCCTCTTCGAGTACGTCTACCTTGCCCGTCCGGACACCACGATCGCCGGCCGCAACATGTATGCGGCCCGGGTGGAGATCGGCCGCCGGCTCGCCCAGGAGCACCCGGTCGAGGCGGACCTGACGATTCCGGTACCGGAGTCCGGCACGCCGGCCGCGATCGGGTACGCCGAGGCCTCGGGCATCCCGTACAGCGCCGGCCTGACCAAGAACGCGTACGTCGGGCGTACCTTCATCCAGCCCTCGCAGACGATCCGCCAGCTCGGCATCCGGCTGAAGCTGAACCCGCTGCGCGAGGTGGTACGCGGCAAGCGCCTGGTCGTGGTGGACGACTCGATCGTCCGGGGCAACACGCAGCGTGCCCTGGTCCGGATGCTGCGCGAGGCCGGGGCGCTCGAGGTGCACGTCCGGATCTCCTCGCCGCCGGTGAAGTGGCCGTGTTTCTACGGCATCGACTTCGCCACCCGCGCCGAACTCGTCGCCAACGGCCTGGACATCGACGGCATCCGCCGCTCGATCGGCGCGGACAGCCTCGGCTACGTCTCGCTGGATGGGCTGGTGCAGTCGACCGAGCAGCCGAAGACACGACTCTGCATGGCCTGCTTCGATGGTCAGTACCCGATCGAGCTGCCGGCCGGCAACCTGATCGGCAAGCACGTCCTCGAGGGGGTCGGCAAGCGCGCCACGTTGCCGGACGCGAACGGCCAGGAGGCCGCGGTCGCCGAGTTGGAGACCGAGTACGACGCCCGCGAGTATCCGGACGGCGAGGCACGACCGCTCGTCGGCACCCCGGGCGGCGTGGACGCCCTGCACCACCCGTAAGAGCCGTACCACCTCACCAGCAACACCAGCGCACTAAGGGGAGAACCGTGACGCACGTGTCCGAGCGCAACAGTGCCGGAGCGAACGGGGCCGAGGGCGCCGACCGCCAGCCCTGGACGGCCGCGGCCGGGCGCAGCGGCCGTAAGCGCACGGTCACGTACGCCGACGCGGGTGTCTCCATCCACGCCGGCGAGCGCGCGGTCGAGCTGCTCAAGTCAAAGGTGAAGAAGACGACACGACCCGAGGTGATGGGCGACCTGGGCGGGTTCGCCGGGTTGTTCCGCTTGAACACCGGTAAGTACAAGAGCCCGATCCTGGCGTCCTCGACCGACGGCGTCGGCACCAAACTGGTCATCGCGCAGCAGCTGGACATCCACGACACGATCGGCATCGACCTGGTCGCCATGGTGGTCGACGACCTGGTGGCCTGTGGCGCGGAGCCGCTCTTCCTGCTCGACTACATCGCCTGCGGCGAGGTCGTGCCGGACAAGGTGGCGGAGATCGGCGCCGGCATCGCGGACGGCTGCCGGTACGCCGGCTGTGCGCTGCTCGGCGGCGAGACGGCCGAGCACCCGGGCGTGCTGCGTCCCGACGAGTATGACGTCTCCGCGACCGGCGTCGGCGTGGTGGAGGAGAGCGAGATCCTCGGCCGGGACCGGGTGGAGATCGGCGACGCGGTGATCGCGATGCGCTCGTCGGGCCTGCACTCGAACGGCTACTCCCTGGTCCGGCACGTGCTGCTGGGCGCCGGGCGGATGCGCCTGGACACCGTCGTGGACGACTTCGGCAAGCAGCGGACGCTGGGCGAGGAACTGCTGACGCCGACCAAGATCTACGCGAAGGACTGCCTGGGCCTGATCGAGGAGACCGACGTACGGGCGTTCTCGCACGTCACCGGCGGCGGCATTCCCGGCAACCTGGTCCGCATCCTGCCCGAGCACGTGGACGCGGTGGTGGACCGCTCGACGTGGCGGCCGCAGTCGATCTTCGATCTGATCCAGGCCAAGGGCCGCATCGACGACGTCGAGATGGAGGCCACGTTCAACATGGGCGTGGGCATGTTCGCCATCGTCTCGTCCGACGACGCCGACCGCGCGATGGCCTACCTGACCGGCCGGGGCGTCGAGGCGTGGCAGGTCGGTGAGGTCATCGAGGGCACCGGCCAGGTGCAGATGGTGGGCCAGTACACCCGCGGCTGACATGGATTCTCGAGCGGGGCGGGTGCTGCGCGCCGGTGTGAAATGATCCGCGTATGTCGATGTGTGGCATACGCGGATCTTTGTTCGCGCCCGCGGTTCTCCGCCGCCGGCCGCCTCGGCGTTCCATCGCGGGTGGGGTCACCGTGATCGAGTGGACGGCGGCACCTAGCCTGACCTAAGTCGACGTCGGCGGTGGACGGAGGTGGGCGGATGACGGTACTGCGGCCGGAGGGCGGCGTGTTCACCGGTATGCGCGGCATCTCCCCGGTGCCGACGTACGTGGTCATGCAGCCCACCACTCTCTGCAATCTCGATTGTTCCTACTGTTACCTACCGTTCCGGGCGGCCGATCGCCGGATGCCGGTGGCGGTCGCGGAGGCCGTCGCCGCGTCGGTGCAACCGTGGACGCGGACCGGCCGGTTCTCCGTGGTGTGGCACGGCGGTGAGCCGCTCGCCGCGGGGCGGGACCACCTGGCGGCCCTGATCGCCCCGTTCGGCCCGGACGTGGAGCACCACGTGCAGACCAACGCCACGCTGATCGACGACGCCTGGTGCGAGTTCTTCCGGGCTCACGACGTCCGGGTCAGCGTCAGCGTCGACGGCCCGGCCGCCCGCAACGGCGAGCGGGTGACCCGGGGAAACAGGCCGGCGTACGACCGGATCATGCGCGGTGTGGAGACGCTGCGCCGGCACGACATCGGGTTCTCGGCGCTGTGCGTGGTCGGACGCCCCGAGCCGGGCCTGGCCGCCGAGCTGTACGACTACTTCCTCGACCTGGGCTGCGACGTGCTCGGCATCAACGTCGAGGAACTGGAGGGCGTCAACCTGCGGGACAACCGGCATCCCGCGGAGGCGGTCACCGCGTTCTGGGCCGAGCTGGTGGCGGCCTGGCGGCGTGACCCGCGAATCCACCTGCGGGAGATCGAATGGTCGCTGCGGTACGTTTCCGCGGTGCTGGACGGCACGGCCGACGAGGTGCTGCCGCGCCGGCTCGACCCGATCCCGACGATCGCCCACGACGGTTCCGTGGTGCTGCTCTCCCCGGAACTGGCGGGCTTCTCCGATCCCCGCTACGGCGACTTCACCAGCGGTAACGTGCTGACCACGCCGCTGGGTGAGATTCTGGCCGACGCGCCGGCCACCCCGTGGATCGCCGAGTTTCTCACCGGGGTCGAGGCCTGCCGGTCGCAGTGCCCGTACTTCGGCTTCTGCGGCGGCGCGCACGCCGCGAACCGGTACTTCGAACACGGTCGGTTCGACGCCACCGAGACGGACCACTGTCGCAACAGCAAGATGCGCCTACTGGAGGGAGTGCTGGACCATGCCCGAGATCACGAGCCCACGGCCGTCTGACCGCGTGGAGAACGATCCGGTGTCGGCACGGGTACAGGACACCCGGACCGGCCTGGCCGCGCTTCTCGAGGAAGCGGCGGACGCCCGGCGGCGGCGTGCGGAGAGCACGCCGGATGACGGTGGCTCGGCGGTGTGCGCCTGGAACCACTTTGAAAACATCCCGACGTTCTACAACTGGAACAACCGGCCGCGCTGACGAGCACGGTGGAAGCCCACGCGGGTGATGTCGGCCCGCGTGGGCTTTCTCGTACCGGTGATGACGGGATGCTCCACTGACCGTCACACACGTAAGCACGCGGTACGGCCGCGTGCTTCTGTGCGATTCGGGTCAGTCGTCAGCGCCTCGAAGGCGACCAGCGGTCGTGCTCGTCGTCCGCGCTGTCATCATCGTCGTCGTCAACGAGCTCGTCGTTGTCGTCGTCGAAATGACGGTCGGACTTACCAGCACCCGCCAGTTCGCGCTGCAAGGCGGTGAGGTCGGTGTTCGGGGTCTGGTATTTCAGCTCCCGGGCCACCTTCGTCTGCTTGGCCTTGGCACGGCCGCGCCCCATGGCTCGACCCCCTCGCACAGAATTCGGGGCAGCCCGAAGGCGGGCCCCGATGACGTCAGGCATCTCTCGTGGGTCTTACGGTACATGGACGATGCCGCCTTCGGCACCTCGGGTTGTGTGTGACACGGTCGGGCTTTCGGTCAGGATTTCCGGCCGGCCTCAACCGAGGTAGATGCTGCGCAGACGGCCGACCTCGGCCATGCGCCGTTCGGCCAGCCGGTCGGCGGCCACCGCGGGCGGTACACCCTCGTCGTCGGCGAGGCGCAGGATCTGCCCGGTGGTGTCGAAGATGCGCGTCGCGCGCAGCTTGGCGCGCTCGAAGTTGAATCCCTGGATCTCGTCGGCCACCTGGATCACGCCGCCGGCGTTCACCACGTAGTCGGGTGTGTAGAGGATGCCGCGCTCCTCCAGCATCTTCTCGATGCCCGGGTGCGCGAGCTGGTTGTTGGCGCCGCCGGTGACGATCTTCGCGCGGAGCACCGGGACGGTGTCGTCGTCGAGCGCCCCGCCGAGCGCGCACGGCGCGTACACGTCGATGTCGGACGTGATCAGCGCGTGGGTGTCGGCGACCAGATCGATCTGCGGGTAGGTGGTCCGGGCCCAGTCCAGCGCGGCCGGATTGACGTCGGTGGCGAGCACCGACGCACCGTCATCGATCAGATGCCCGGCCAGGTACTTGCCGACCTTGCCGAGGCCCGCGATGCCGACCCGGCGGCCGGCCAGGGTGGGGCTGCCCCAGGTGTGCTCGGCCGCGGCCCGCATGCCCTGGAAGACGCCCCAGGCGGTCAGGATGGAGGAGTCGCCGGCGCCGCCGTGCTCGACGCTGCGGCCGGTGACGAACGTCGTCTCGCGGGCCACCACGTCCATGTCGGCGACGTAGGTGCCGACGTCGCACGCGGTGTAGTAGCGGCCGTTCAGCGACTGGACGAACCGGCCGTAGGCGCGCAGCAGCGCCTCGCTCTTGAGCTGGGCGGGATCGCCCCAGATGACCGCCTTGCCGCCGCCGAGGTCGAGACCGGCCAGCGCGTTCTTGTAGGCCATCGCCCGGGACAGGTGCAGCGCGTCGGTGACCGCCGCCTCTTCGCTCTCGTACGGGTAGAACCGGGTGCCGCCCAGCGCCGGCCCGAGGGCCGTGGAGTAGATGCCGATGATCGCCTTCAGGCCGGTCTGCCGGTCCTGGCAGAAGACGACCTGCTCGTGACCCGCGGCGTCGCTGCCGCTCGTGTCGAACACGCCCATGGCTGCTGCTCTCCCTGACATGTCGGTGCCCTCGTGGGGCCGCTGGTCCGACGGGGTGTGCCGGATTAGAAGCGAGCCTAGTCGCGGCCGACTGCACCGCAGCGGAGCAAGGGCCGGGAGGCGCGACCGAATCGATCGGTCGCGTATCTGACGGCTCGATTGGCTGAGCGCGGGAAGTCAACGCACCGGCATTTCGTGAAAGGATCGCGCCGTGCCGTCACTGTTCGCGTCGTACCTGCGGGTTTACGAACCACTGACCGCCTTCGACCGGGACCGGCAGGTCTTCTGGCGCCGTTACGCCCGGGAGGGCCGCGCGCTGGGGCCGGTCGAGGGCCCGGTGAAACAGCGCACCGCCGTGCTGGAGGCGCTCGGCGCGGGCTGGACCAGGCTGCCCGATCTGCCCGACGAGGCGTACGTGCTGGAGTGGGGCGACGCCCTGTTGGTCTGCCCCTGGAATCTGCGCCTGCGGGTCGCCGAGGCCGCTCTCAGCGCCCGGGACGGGGTGCCCAGCGTGCTGGCCGACGCGTTCGTGCCGCCGGTGCTGGCCGGACAGGCCAAGGCGGTGGTGGAGGACTGGCGCAGCGGGGCGCGGGTGCTCGAGCGCGGAGTGCCCCGGGTGCACGAGCAGATCGCCACCTGGGGCGTACCCCTGCGGTGGTTCGCGTTCGTCGATCTGGACGAGCGGGAGATCGCGCTGACCGGGGAGCGGCGCACGCTGGTGTACCGCACGGAGATCTCCAAGGCCCGCCGGCGGGCGCACCGCGCGGTGTCGGTGTTGCGGAAGTCGCTGGGCGACGCGCCGATCACCGAGGCGGTCGAGGAGGGGACCCGGTGGCTGGAGGAGTTCCATCCCCGCTCGGTGGTGGAACTGGACTACGGCGGACTGGTGGATCTTCTGCCGGACGAGAATCTGGCACAGGACGATTCGCCGGGACTGGTGGCCGCGGGCTTGACCGCATTGGCGCGCGGCGATGCGGACGCGGCTACCGAGGCGTACGAGAAGCTGGTCGCCCGATGGCGTGCCGTGCAACTTCTGGAACGCTGCAACTAGCTGGGAAAACAGGACGAACGGGCACGGATCGGCGCCCTTGGGAGCGCTCCCGAGGCGAACACTCTTCGTAATCGGCAACGTCCGAAGCGTGATTTTAGGTCCAAACAAGACACTTTCTGGCGTAGAAAACATGCATAAATCGGGCATGCTTCAACCGTCTATCTAGGGACGTTCGGCCGTTCGGCCCATGTCGGACATCGGGGACTAGCCGGACCATGAGAGACGCACCGGCCGGCGGGACCCCGGCCGATGTCTTTAGGTACCTGTGGAGGAGTGACCGATGGCATCGCGTACGCACGATCCTGAGCCGTTACTGACCCCGGCCGAGGTGGCGTCGATGTTCCGTGTCGACCCGAAGACCGTCACCCGGTGGGCGAAGGCGGGCAAGCTCAGCGCAATCAGAACGCTGGGCGGGCACCGCCGCTACCGGGAGTCGGAGGTTCGCGCCCTGCTGCAAGGACAGATTCCCACGCAGCGTCAGGGCGACTAACGGACCCGCAGTCGGCCGAAAGATCGTTGCAAGGGGCGAGCGCTGGGGAAGGCGATCGCCCCTTCTTCGTTTCTTCGACCGTGATGGAGCCACTCATCGGAGACGTCTTCGGCGAGATGATCCGCGACGCGTACGCCGTGCGCACCGGGGTCGGACCGCGTCCGCTCGCGGGCGGCCGGGTACCCCGGCCGGTCATCGAGATCATCGAGCGCGACGACGGCCTGATCAACGGCGCGCCGGCCGATCACTACCTGGATCAGCCGGACGACTGGGCGGCGCACGACCACCGTGCCCTGCGGCTGTGCCGGGGGCGGGTGCTGGACGTCGGCATGGGCGCCGGCCGGATCGCGCTGGAACTGCAGCGCCGCGGCATCGCGGTGACCGGGCTGGACACGTCGCGCGGCGCGATCGAGGTCGCCCGCCACCGGGGCGTCCGGGACACGGTGCTGACCACGGTCGACGAGTACACCCGGGCGGCCGTCCGGTACGACACCTTCCTGCTGCTCGGCAACAACCTGGGCCTGCTGGAGGGCCCCGAGCGGGCGCCGGTGTTCCTGCGCGCCCTCGCGGCGCTGGCCCGGCCGGGTGCCCGGATCGTCGCGCACGGCACCGACCCGTACGGCACCACCGATCCGCTGCAGGTCACCTACCACCGGCGCAACCGGGAGCGGGGCCGCCTCGGCGGGCAACTGCGGCTGCGGCTGCGGTACCGGCAGCTCGCCACCGGCTGGTTCGACTACCTGGTCTGCTCGGCCGGCGAGCTGGAGTCGCTGGTGGCCGGGACCCCGTGGCGCCTGAACTCGATCGACGACGCCGACCGGCCGTACTACCTTGCCGTCATGGAGCTCACCGGATGAGCGCGCTGACCCGCGAGCAGGTGCGGATGAGCCGCCGGATCTCGATGATCCTGCGGCACCGGCCGGAGAGTGCCGGCCTCACGCTCGACCCGCAGGGCTGGGTGCCGGTCGCCGACCTGCTGGCCGTGCTCCGGATCGAGCGCGGTGAGCTGGACGCGATCGTGGCCGGCAACGACAAGTCCCGGTTCGCCGTCGCGGCCGGTCCGGACGGCGTCGACCGGATCCGGGCCAGCCAGGGCCACTCCCGGCGGGTCGACGTCGATCTCGGCCTGCCACCCGCCGAACCGCCCGGGGTGCTGTACCACGGCACGCCGTCCGCGAACCTGCCGTCGATCCTGCGTGACGGGCTGCGGCCGGGTAGCCGCCACCACGTCCACCTCTCGCCGGACGTCGCCACCGCGCTGGTGGTCGGCCGGCGGCGGAGTGCCGACGTGGCCGTTCTCCGGGTCGACTCGGCCGCGATGGCCGCCGCGGGGCACGTCTTCCACCGCAGCGCCAACGGAGTCTGGCTCACGACCGACGTGACTACGGAGTACCTGAGCGTCGATCACCGCTAACTTAGAGGTATGGGGACGGTTACCCGGCGTCAGCTGACGAACGTCCTCGCCGCGCTCTCGATCGTCCTGATCCTGGCCGGCCTGGCGTTCGGGCTGCCCGCCCTGAACCGTGCCCTGCCCGCCGACCGGTCGATCGCCGCGGACCGGCCGTTCCGGATCGGCGCCGGTGTCTCGGTCCGCCCGCCGCCCGGCGCGGTCCTCGACGTCACCGGCACCCGGCCCGGCGCCACCGATGCCACCGCGCTGTTCCGGATCGGGCCGGTGCAGTACGCGATCTCGGTCCGGCCGTACGACGGGACGCTCACCTCGGCCGCCGCCCGGCTGCGCCAGCGGATCACCGACACCTCCGGATACCAGGTCACCGGTGCCCAGCTCGCGGTCGCCACCGCGTCCGGGCTGGCCGGCCTGCAGGGCGGGTACGCCGCACCCGGCCGCGGCGGCCGGTACGCCGTCTTCCTCGCCGAGGGCCGCACCATCGAGGTCACGGTCAGCGGTGCCGACCTGGACCTCGGCAACACCCTCCCGGCGATCGAGGCCAGCACCCGCACGCTGCGCTACGAGCGGGGTCGATGACCGTGCCGCGACTCCGCCGGGCACGCCGCACGCGGCGGACCACCGCGGTACAACCGGCGCCGCGCGGGACCGGTGCGGACCGGATGCTCCGGCAGCCCGCCTTCTGGATCATGATGGCCGTGCTGGTCGCGGGCGCGGCCCGGATGGCGGTCGTGGGCGGCCGGTTCGTCGGCGTCTACCCGTTCGCCACGGCGGTCGCGGTGGCCCTGTTCGCGCTGCTCGCCGTGCCGTTCTGGCTGTTCGTGTCGGAACTCGACTTCCTGGAACGCGAGCCGATCGCGCTGCGGGTGCTGGCGTTCGCGTGGGGCGGCCTGGTCGCCACCTCGGTGTCCCTCGCCGGCAGCGAGGCGCTCGACGACCTGGTCGCCAAGCTGGGTTCGCCGGAACTCGCGGCCGGATGGGGCGCGGCGCTGGCCGGGCCGACGGTCGAGGAGATCGCCAAGACGCTCGGCGTGGTGGCGATCGTGCTGATCGCCCGGAACCAGATCAACAGCGTGCTGGACGGCGTCGTCTACGGGGCCCTGGTCGGGCTCGGCTTCCAGATCGTCGAGGACGTGGTGTTCGCGCTCGGAGCGGTGGCCCTGGCCGGGCGCGGAGACGACGTCCAGCCGGTGGTCGCCACGTTTCTGCTGCGCGGCTTCCTGTCCGGGATGTGGAGTCACACCCTGTTCGGCGCGCTCGCCGGGGCCGGCCTGGGTTACCTCGTGGTGCGCGCCGACCGCCCGCCGGCGAACCGGGTCGGCGTGGCCGTGCTCGCCGTGCTCGGCGCCTGGGCGTCCCACGTGCTGTGGAACTCGCCGCTGCTCGGGGACGGCCTGGGCGGCGGCGCCGCGGCGCTGCTCGCCGTACTCCTGCTCAAGGGCCTGCCGCCGTTGCTGCTGATCCTGCTGCTGGTGCGGTCCGCGCACGACCGGGAGGCGGACTACTACGTCGGCCAGCTCGCCGCGCTGGACGACCCCGAACTGATCACCGAGGGCGAGCTGGCCGTGCTCGGGTCCGGCTCGCGGCGCTCGGCCGCGCGCTGGTACGCCGGGCGTCGCGCCGGCCGCCGGGCCCGGACCGCGGTACGCCGGTTGCAACGCGCCCAGGCGACGCTTGCCGTCGAACTCAGCCGGGACGCCTGCAGCGTCTCGGACGGCTCGGTCGGCCGCTGGAGCGACGTGGTGCGCGAACAGCGCGACGTGCTGCGGTCGCTGGGCCACCCGGACGCGGTGGCCGGTACGCCCTCGTGGCGGCGGACGTTCTCACTGGCCGGCACCACCGCGCTGGCCGTCGCGGTGGTGTGGGTGGCGCTCACCGCGCTCGGCGGCGCCTGACGCTCAGACCTGCGGCGGGATGCCGCCGTCGCCGTCGACCACGGCGTCCGGCGTACCGTCCTGGTCGAGGTCGACCATGGTGATGTCGACCTTGCCGTCGCCGTTGGTGTCGAACTGGAACAGGTCCGCCTTGCCGTCGCCGTCCGTGTCGGCCACCCAGACGTCCGGCTTGCCGTCGCCGGTGGTGTCGGTGGCGATCAGATCGACGCGGTCGTCGCCGCGCGTCTCGACGGTCTCCTGGGGCTCGGTCATGAACTGTCTCCTCGTCACCGGTCGGTTGGGTACAACGTAGGGCCCGGCCACCAACGCCGCGACCCGAGCCGGAGATGCCCAGAAGTAACCCGCGGGTAACATGGCTCGTCGTGGACACAGCAGCGAACCGGGCCATGATCGGGGCCAGTCCGGGTGGCGTACTCGGCGAACGGATGGGCATTCAGGTCACCGAGGCGTCCCCCGAACGGGTGATCGGCACGATGCCGGTGGAGGGAAATACCCAGCCGTACGGGCTGCTGCACGGCGGCGCCTCGTGCGTGCTCGCCGAGACCCTGGGATCGATCGGCGCGACGCTGCACGGGGCGACCGTGGACCGGCCGTTCCCCGTCGGGGTGGACCTGAATGCCACCCACCACAAGGCCGTACGCGGTGGCACGGTCACCGGGGTGGCCACCGCGGTGCATCGAGGGCGGACCATGGCGACGTACGAGATCGTGCTCAGCGACTCGGCCGGTGAGCGGGTCTGTACGGCGCGGCTGACGTGCCTGTTGCGCAGTGCGTGACCGTGCCCTCGCGCAAATCTTGACGGATCCACGTACCTTTTCAGCTGTGACCGACGTACCACAGCACGCGTTCGCCGACGCGGCGCAGGTGTTGCACTGCGCCCTCAGTGGCGACTCCGACGCTGTGGTCGGCATGTTCGACGCCGTGGTGGACCGGTTCGGCGTCGTGGGGGCGTACGACGTGGCCTGGTGCCTGGCCGCCACCATGGTGGGCAAGGACGTGCCGCAGGGCGGTGCGTGGACGCTGGACTTCCCCGGCATCGACGACGCGCGGTACGACAAGCGCTGGGTCGCCCGGTTCGTCAGCGCGTACGTCAACGGCGACATCCCCACCGGCGAGGCGCTGTTCAGTGCCGCGATCGTCGACGGGCAGCTGCCGGACTGCCTGCTCGCGCTGGCCGGCTCCACCGTCGCGACGCTGCGCCACCGCGCGGCCTGAGCCCGGCATGACGGACGCCCTGCTGGCCCGCGTCCGGAAACTCCTGGCCAAGGCGGAGGATCCGGCCTGCACCCCCGCGGAGGCCGAGGCGTTCACCGCCAAGGCCGCCGAGCTGATCGCGAAGTACGGCGTGGACCAGGCGCTGCTCGCCGCCGCCGACCCGGCCGCCGACCCGGTCGGCGACCGGATCGTCACGGTGGAACCGCCGTACGCCCGGGACAAGGCCAGCCTGCTCGCCGTCGTCGGGCTGGCGCTGCGCTGCCGGGTGGTCCACCTGGACCGGCGCGGGCTGGCCCGCACGCATCTGTTCGGTCACGCCGCCGACCTGGAACGCGTCGAGTTGCTGTTCACCTCGCTGCTGGTGCAGGCCGCGCACGGGCTGGCCGCCGCGGTGGTGCCGTGGGGTGAGCACCCGGCCGCGTTCCGCCGCTCCTGGCTGGTGGGTTACACCGAGGCGGTGCGGGCCCGGCTGCACGAGGCCGAGGAGAGCGCCGCGGCCGGTGTGCCCGGCGCCGACCTGGTCCTGGTCGACCGCGCCGAGCAGGTGGAACGGCGGCGCGACGAGGTCTACCCGCGGCTGGCCAAGCTGGGCCCGCGCCGGCTGCGCGGATCCGGGCGGTGGCAGGGGTACGCGGCCGGCCGCACCGCTGACCTGGGCGGCACCGGTCCGGGCCTCACCACCTCGTCCACGCCCTCCGGCTAGTCGTCGCTGTTCTTGAGGTAGAGCGCCTTGGTGTACTGCGCGGCGGCCGCCTCGTTGTACATCGTCGCCTGGGACATGTACCAGGTGTTGTCGGCCAGGGCCTTCTTCGCGGCGGTCATGCCGGACCACCGGATGTCCGCGTCCACTTCGCTCAGACCCCGCGCCTTGAACTGCCGGCGCATCTGCATCTTGCCCTGACGGAACATCTCGGCCGCTTCCTCGGCCTGCTTCATGCAGGCCATGCCCTTCTGGCTGAGCGCCTCCGCCAACGTCCAGGCGGCTTGTTCCGCGGCGTTCTTGAATCTCAGCACGTCGCTCCTCCCACCCTCGGCCGCCCATGATGGTGCCGGATACTGATACGTACGCAACGGGTTTGCCGGACGGCTCGGTGTGCTGGGTGCACGAACGGTCAAACCGCACCGGCGGGTGACATGAATCGGCCCCCGATCGGGCACCACGGTTCGCATGGCCTCCCTGACCGCATCCTCGCCGCCGCCCATGACCGAAATCCACTCATGGGTCCTGGACAGCCCGGGTCAGCTCCGGATCCTGCGCGCGTCCCTGTACGAGGCGCTGATCGGCAAGCCGTTCCCGGCCGAGGCGCAACTCGACGACGTACCGGAGAAGATGGTGCTGGTGGCGACGGAACTGGCCAGCAACGCGCTGCGCCACGGGCTGCCGCCGACCGTGGTCCGGCTCTGCCGGGCCGGTGACGACTTCGTCCTCGACGTCTCCGACCGCGATCCCCGGATCATCCCCGAGTTCGCCGAGGCCCGGCCGCCGGGCGCCGGCGGGATGGGCCTGCAGGTGGCGCGGAAGCTGGCGCTGGACATCGGCTGGTACGTGGCCGACCACACCAAGCACGTCTGGGCGAAGTTCCCGGCCGGGACCTGACCGGCCGGTTCAGCGCGCGGTGTTCTGCCGGACGCAGCGCAGGGACTGTGCCACCCGTGCCCCGCTCGCCGAGCCGATCTGGGGGTACGCGGTGCTCCGGCTCACCCGGCACGGCCAGGTCGGCGTGCTGACCGCCTCGCCGCCGCGCTGCCGCCACCTGCTGCGCCCGCGTTCCACCACGTAGGTGCGGACCGTGCCGTCGGGTTGCGGCTCCGCCACGACCCGCCGCAGCGGCCAGCCGGGGTAGGTGTCGGCGGCCGCGGCCGGGGACGGAGGCGGGAGAGGCGCCGGGGCGGGCGGCGCGGCGTGCACCCACCAGCCGCCGCCGACCGACAGGATCACCACGGCGAGAAACCCGAACACGCTCGTGGGCAGCCGGCGACCGTCAGGCATGCCTCCAGGCTACGACGGCCGCCGGGCGGGTGTCAGGCGAGCCGCCCGCGACTCCAGATAGCGCTGCTCGGGCACGCTGAGCGTCAGCCGGGCCGCGCGGGCGTACTCGTCGCGGGCGGCCGCCCGGTCGCCCGCCATCTCCAGCAGGTGGGCGCGGACGGCCGCCACCCGGTGGTGCCCGGCCAGCGCCGGGTCGAGCGCCGACTCGGCCAGCTCGGCCAGGCCCGCCGCCGGCCCGTCGGCCATGGCCAGCGCGACGATCCGGTTCAGCGTGACCATCGGCCCGGGCGCGAACACCCGCAGCAGGCCGTACAGCTCGAGGATCTGCCGCCAGTCGGTGTCCTCGCCGCGCGCCGCCTCGTCGTGCACCGCCGCGATCGCTGCCTGCAACTGGTAGGGCCCCAGCGGGGCCCGCGCCAGCGCGTCCGAGATCAGCGCGACGCCCTCGGCGATCGCGGCCGCGTCCCACCGGCTGCGGTCCTGTTCGGCCAGCGGCACCAGGCCGCCGTCGGGCCTGGTCCGGGCCGGCCGGCGCGCGTCGGTGAGCAGCATCAACGCCAGCAGTCCGGCCACCTCACCGTCGTCCGGCAGGCGGGCGTGCAACTGCCGGGTGAGCCGGATCGCCTCCGCGGTCAGCTCGACCCGGTGCAGCCGCGGCCCGGCACTCGCGGTGTAGCCCTCATTGAAGATCAGATACAACACCTGGTGTACGGCGGCCAGGCGCTCCGCGCGTTGCGCCGGCGGCGGCAGCCGGAACCGCGCACCGCTGTCCCGGATCCGCTGCTTGGCCCGGCTGATCCGCTGACCCACCGTCTTCTCCGGCACCAGCAGCGCCCGGGCGATCTCCGCGGTGGTCAGGCCGCCGACCGCGCGCAGGGTGAGCGCCACCTGCGAACTCGGGGTCAGCGCCGGATGGCAGCAGAGCAGCAGCAGGGTCAGCGAGTCGTCGACCGAGGTGGCCGGCGGCGGCTCCACCGGAGCGGCGTACGCCACCTCCTCCTCCCGCCGGCGCCGGGCCGCCTCGTTGCGCAACAGCTCGATCCGGCGCCGGGCCGCCACCGTGATCAGCCAGTTCCGCGGCTGCTCCGGTACGCCGGCCACGGGCCACTGCTGCCACGCGGCGAGCAGCGCCTCCTGCACGGCGTCCTCGCACCGGTCGAAGTCGCCGTACCGCCGGACCACCGCGCCCAGCACCTGCGGCGCACAGTCCCGCAGCAGGTCCTCCCACGGCTGGTCGGTCAGAACTCCCACCCGCTCATGTCCAGGATCGGCCGCACCTCGACCTCCCGGTACGCCGCGTCCGGCACCTTGGCGGCCCACTCCACGGCCCGTTCCAGGCTGTCGCAGTCGATCAGGTAGAAGCCGGCCAGGTGTTCCTTGACCTCGGCGAACGGCCCGTCCGAGGCGATCGTCTCGCCGTCACGGACGGAGACCCACCGGGCCAGCGCCGGGTCGGCCAGCCCTTCCGACACGATCAGTTCACCGGACTCGGCCAGTTCCTCGGTCAACCGCATGTGGCCGCGGCCCAGTTCCAGCCGCTGCTCGTCGGTCAGCGTGTCCCACAGCTCCAGCGACTGCTGGTTCGAGTGGATCAGGATGAGGTACTTCATCGTCGCCTCCGGTGGTCGCCGAAAAATTCTTGCACCGGAACGTCGAAGCCGGGGCGATGGTTTCTACATCTCTGGTGAGAGCCGCCCGAACCGGTGGACCCGACCCAGGGAGCAGACATGACATTGGACGAGATCCAGATCCGCCGGCTGGTCGAGGAGAAGGCCGCGGCCCTGCGGGCCCGCGACCCCAAGGCGATGGTGGCCGGGTACGGCCCGGACGCGGTCGTCTTCAACCTGGCACCGCCGCTGCGGCAGCCCGGCGACGCCCGTGACCCGGGACCGATCGAACAGTGGCTGTCGACGTTCGAGGGCCCGATGGACGCCGAGGTCCGCGACCTGACCGTGGCGGTGGCCGGCGACGTCGCGTTCTGCACCAGCCTGAACCGGCTGACCGCCACCCCGCGGGGACGCACCGAGAGCTTCGACCTGTGGCACCGGGTGACGCTCGGCCTGCGCCGCCTCGACGGCCGGTGGCAGATCGTGCACGAGCACGAGTCGGTGCCGTTCGAGATGGACGGCTCGTTCCAGGCGTCGATCAGCCTGGCCCCCTGACCGGAGCGAACCGCCCGCGTATTGCCGCGCTGCGCGCCGGAACTCGACACACGCCCCCTCGCACCGAGTAGGGCGTGTGGCGAGATGGTGCGCTGCGCGCCGGAACTCGACACGCCCTGGCGTCTCGGGCCCGGCGTGTGGAGGTGCGGCGCGCTCCGCACCCGGAAACCACACGCACTGCGCATCGCGCGAACCAAGCGAGCCGGGAGCCGGGCGCAAGGGAGTCGGGGTGGGCGGCAGATTGGCGGCAGATCGTGGATGGTGCAGCGATTCTTGGTGCCGATGGCCCCGCGTTGTGGCGGGAACCGGCCGGTCAGCGGGATCCGCACCGACTCGCCGCCGCGTGCCGACCGTCTCGGTGAAGGCGGACGACTGCCCGCGGGTGATGGACAAGTCAGCCGTGCCCGGTGCGCGGGGCGTACATGATGACGGCGACGCCGAGCAGGCAGATCGCGGCGCCGATCAGGTCCCACCGATCCGGCCGGAACTTGTCGACGAGCACGCCCCAGCCGAGCGAGCCGGCCACGAAGACGCCGCCGTACGCGGCGAGGATGCGGCCGAAGTTCGGGTCGGGCTGGAACGTGGCGACGAAGCCGTACACACCCAGCGCGGCCACGCCGGCGCCGATCCACAGCAGGCCGCGGTGTTCACGTACGCCCTGCCAGACCAGCCAGGCCCCGCCGATCTCGGCGATCGCGGCGGCCACGAACAACAGCAGGGACCGGATGATCGTCATGGGGCCATGGCAACACGCCGGCGGGGTGCGGCGTCGCACCGGGTCCGGATCAGCAGCGGCAAACCCCACTGCCGCAGGCGGTCCGGCGCCGCCGATGCCGCCACCAGACGGCCAGCGCGACGGCGGCCAGCCCGGCGGCAACCGCGAGCAGGGTCTGTTCCAGGACGGCCGCGCCGGCCCCGGTGAGTACGCCGGCGGCGATGAGCAGCGGCACGGCGCAGCAGGCGGCGCAGGCCAGCAGCGCCAGCCCGCCGGTGATCCGGCCGGCCCGGGGCGGGGCGTTGTCGACGGCCGGCCGGCTCATGCACTCTCCTCCTCGGAGGAGGCGATGGTGAGGAACGGGACGGGGCAGTCCGCGCAGGTGCAGTGGGTCAGGCTGTCGCAGCGCGCCTCGACCACCTGGTAGAGCGCGGACCGGATCGCCTCGAGGTCGGCGATCCGGGCCTCGATCTCACTGATCTTGGCGATCGCGCGCTGCCGGAGGTCCGGTGACGGGTGCCGGCGGCGACCGGCGTCGAGCAGGTCGGCCACCTCGTCCAGGGTGAAGCCGAGGCGCTGGGCGGCCTTGATGACGCCCAGCAGGGCCACGGTGTCCGGTGGGTACAACCGGTGGCCGCCGTTCGAGCGGGTCGGTTCGCTGAGCAACCCCCGGCGTTCGTAGTAGCGCAGGGTCTGGATGTTGACCCCGGCCCGTTCCGCCACCTCGCCGGTCCGCAGACCGCCGCCGCCACTCATCGGGCCGCCTCCGGGGAGTTCCGGTCGGGCCGGCCCAGCACGGCCGCCATGGTGTCCGCGGCGCCCTCCGGCATGCGGACCTCCAGGCGCAGGCCGGCGTCGTCGATGACGATCGTGTAGCTGCCGAACGAGCAGCAGCGGTACTCGGCGGCGGCCAGGCGGGCCAGCGTCGCGGCAAGGTCGATCTCCAGCGGGAACCGCAGCGCCAGGCCGGTGTCCGAGTCGTCGAGCCGGTCGCGGCCCTGCACCCGGGCGAGCACCCGCTGCCAGACGTCGATCCGGTCGACCGCTTCCCCGCCGTCGGCGGCCAGGTCGCACGCCGGCGGAGGTGCGCCGGCGACCGGTCCGGCCGGGAACGTGTACACGGCACCGGGCATGGTCTGCGCGGCGGTGCGGTCGCCGGCGTCGTCACCCGGTCCGGCCTGCGGCGTGGCGGTCAGGGCCGCCGCGACGGACTGCAACCGGGCCGCCTCCTCGGTCAGCGGCACGCTGGCCTTTGTCGCCGCGAGCCAGCCCGCTGTGCCGGGACCGTGTTCCGTGGCCAGCCGCAGTTGCTCGTTCAGCCGGTCCTGCACCGTGCTCAGCCGGGCGTGCACCGCGTCGGCAGGAAACCGCATCGCCCCGGTGCGGTCCCCGTCCGACCGGTCGTCCGCCGGCCACGTCCCCGTGGAGAGCGCACCGGCCCGGCCGACGAGGGCATCGAGCACGTCGACGTACCCGGCCGGCACCTCGATGTCGAGGAGCAGCGACTCGCCGTCGTCGGCCGGTCCGGGAGTCACGGTGAAGGTGAAGAAGGAACAGCACTCGGTCTCCCGCGCGGTCAGGTCCCGGACCGTGGCCGCCAACCCGTCGGGGCCGGTCAAGCGCATCCGGGCGTGGGTCGGCGCGACCGTCTCGACGTGGCGGACCGCGGTGGCGAACAGCGCGTCGAACTCGGCGAGCCGCAGCGGTTGGTCCGCGGTCGGCAGCGTGCAGGCATCGGGGACGACGATCGGCATCGTGGGCTCCCTTGTCAGGTGTTCGGCCTCGTCCGCTCGACGGTAAGCCTGTACCTGGGTACCGGATGCAACCCCGCGAGGTATCCGGTATCACGGACGCGGCGGCTCGTCGAGCAGTTCCAGCAGGCCGAGGGCGTGCGCGGTGGCGAGGGCGCCGGCCCGGTTCCGGGCGCTGAGCTTCCGGAAGAGCCGGGCCTGGGTGTTCTCCACCGTCTTCACCGCGATGCCGAGCGACCGCGCGGTCTGCCGCACGGTGTGGCCGTGGGCGATCGAGCGGAGGATGTCGCTCTCCCGGACGGTCAGCTCGGGCAGGCCGTCGGCCTCGCCCCAGCGGACACCGCCGGCCGCCAGCGCGGCGCCGGTGACCGGCTCCAGGGTCAGATGGCCGGCGGCGGCCAAGTAGAGGGCCGGAACCAGGACCGTGCCCACCTGGGCGGCGGCCAGCACGCCGACCACGCCGTGGGCGAGCGCGGCCAGGGTCTCGTCGCGGGACACCGGCGTCGAGCGTACGAGCAGCATCGAGGTGCCGGTCCGGGTCAGCCCCATCCAGTCCGTGGTGGCCGGGTCGACCGCGACCAGGATGACCGGCCCGGGGTGTGCTCGTTCCAGCTCCGCGCGCGGGTTGCCGGGTCCGTCCACGACGAACGGAAGATGCGCGGCGAGCAGGGCCGCCACGACGTCGTGCCGTACCTCGTCGTCCGCGCCGTGCAGCACCACCAGCGGCACGGCGCCGGGCCGGTGGCTGGGCCGGGCCACCGGTGGGTGGCGGCCGATCAGGCCGAGCGTGGCCGCCCGGGCGACCAGGTGGCTCTGACTCGACACGGCGAGCTTCTGGTAGATCCGGCGCTTGTGGTTCTCCACCACCCGGTTCGCCACGCCGAGCAGCTCGGCGATCCGGCCGACCGGATGACCGGCCGCGAGCAGGGTGACCACCTCCTGCTCCCGATCGCTGAGTACGGCCGGCGGGTCCGGCGCCGGGCCGTCCGCCCGGCCGGCCGGGCGGAGCGCCGCGTGGTGCCGGGCGAGCACGATCAGCAGCGCGTCCAGCCCGTGCGACCAGGGGATCAGCGTGTCCACGCCGGCCTCGCGGCTGGCCGCCATGTCGTCCGGGGACAGTTCCTGGTAGATCAGGATCAGGCGGGCGCCGGCGCAGCGCACCCGGACCGCGGCGAGAGCGGACAGGGCCGCGCCCGGTACGTCGTCGGCGCAGCACAGCACCAGTTCCGGCGCCCGCAGCCGGCACAGCGGCAACAGGTCGACCGGATCGGCGACCGCGCCGACGACGGTGAACTCCGGGACCGCCGACAGGGCGGCCGCGAGCGCGTCCCGGAACAACCGGTGGGCGCCGCAGATCGCGACCGGAACGGGCCCCTCGGTCGACGCCTGCACCGCGACCTCCCTGGTCGGCGGTTCCCCCCAGCCGGTGGTCGACCCGGCCACCGGCAGCCCCTGCGTAACACGCGAGAAACATTGATGCCTGTGATTGTGAGCGGTTTCCGGCGGGTTGCACAGGCACCTAGGGGATTTTCGCGCCCGGCTCACTGACCCCGGCTGGCCGGATCCACCCGGGCGAAGCGCAACAGGTCGGTCATGTGGAAACGTCCCGGCGACGCGCTCGGCAGGGTCGGCGTCCATCCCGGCTGCACACTGAGGTACGACCGCGGGTCCAGCTCCAGCAGGCCGGCGAAGACCTCACCGACGATCCGCCCGCCCACCGGACCGAGGTGCAGCCCGGACGCGAGCCGCTCCGCCTCGGCGAGCACGTAGTACCAGAGCGGCGTCTGGTTCTCCAGCGCCACCCCGTACGAGGCCAGCTCCTGCAGGTGCAGCATCTCGACACCCATGGTCTGCGCGATCCGCTGACCGGCCGGCAGCGACCAGGTGACCTGCCGGAGCAGATTCCGCTGGGGCAGCGAGATCGGCGCATCGCCGCTCGGGATCGTGCTCAACGGCAGGCGGAACAGCGGCGTCGAGATCCTGCGGTCGATTCGCTTGTTGGTCCGTACGTTGCCGTCGCCGAAGTCGAAGAACGTCTGCCAGCCGATGAACCGGCGGGGCGCCCGCCGCCCACCCCGCAGGTCGACCGGGTCCGCCTGCCCCTCACCCGCGGGATCGAAGATGAAGCCGAAGAACGGACTCCCGTCCGGATTGCCGGCCAGATTCGCGCGGTACGACGGCCGCACCTGACTGTGCCCGAACCGGTACGCCGCACCTTGGAACTCGACCGGAATGTAGGCCGGTCCCGGGTCCGGCCGGTACCAGCGCCGCCCGTTGCGGAAGATGTCCTGGGTCGCCGCGGTACCGATGATCTGCGGCAGGAACTCGTGCACGATGATCCACTGGTAGTGCCAGGTGACCAGCTGCCGGGCCCGGTCGAACCGTTGCGCCACCGGCACGCCGTCCCCGGCCAGCCGGTCCACCACCCGGTTGTGGAAGAGGATGAACGCGGCGTGCAGGCCGGCGATGATGAGGTTCTCGTCGTTACGCGGGTCGGCGATGATCGCTCGTCCGTCCGTACCCCTGGGCAGGTCCTCGAAAAGCCCGCCCGACTCGATCCGCAGGTGGATCCGGTCGGCCTCGTACAGCGCCGGATGGGTGGCCGGCCCGCCGCCGTAGACGGTGTCGAGATCCAGTGCCGGTGTCCGGGCGTTGGGCGACTGCTCGGGCGCGGTGGGCACGCCCAGCGGCGACACCGGATCGAAGGTCATGTCATGGTCGAGGAACTGGCCCAGGAACGTGACGCCGGCCGTCTGCGTCGGATTGTCCTGGTTGTTCGCGCTCAGTGCGGGGTCGGTGATCAACAGAATCGGGCCCGCCGCGAGGTTGTCCCTGGCGTCCAGCAGGCCGCCGTGCTTGCCGATGTCGGTCAGGGCGGCACGCTCGCGATCGTTCACCGCGGTGAGGAACGCCGGCAGGCCGGTGAAGATCCGCCCGAACCGGTCGGCCCGCGCCGCCGCGGCCGCGTGCGCGGCGCCCGCGGAACCCGCCATCGCACACACCGGGCCGGCGGCGATCGCTCCGGCGGTCCCGGCGCCCACCCGGGCGAGGAACCTGCGGCGGCTGTACGCCCCGCGCGCCGGATCGGCCGCGTACTGTCCGGATGCGTTCTGCGCTGCCATCTTCCACCTCCGTCCCCGCGTGTGGCGTCGCCGATGACGCCCTTGAAACTCCGCGGGCTGTCCGAAGTGTGAGACGGGGACGACGTGGCGGGACAGATCCCAAGGGGTTTCTGCATAGACAAAGCCGAATCAAACGTGGTATACGCCAGCAACGGGCGCCGCCGCCCGGACCGGCCGAGGGGAGCAGCGGACGTGCCGACCGAACCACAGCCAGGCGTCGTACCCGAACATCTGCGGATCCGGTACCACGGTGATCCGGTCCTGCTGACGGTCGACGGGCAGGACTTCCGGGTGCGGGTACGTGCCGGGGAGCCCGGCACGTACGACTTCGACTGGCTCAGCGGACCGCACGAGTACGGCTTCGGACTCTCCGGATCGGACCGCTCCCCGATGAGCGTCGCCGAGATGGAGGGGGCGATCCGCGAGTTCCTCCGGCAGATCGACCCGACGACCGGCTACCTGGCGGACTAGCTTCACAGGTCGTGGCGGCCCGGCCGATCCTCGGTGCGGAGGTGGGTCGTCCGGCGTCGGGACACAAGGACATCGGCGATGAGGATCGGCGCCATCACGGCGAGTCCGATCAGCGCCCCGACCCACCAGCTGACGTCCAGGAAGAACCCCGCCGTGGCGAGCCCGAGAAACGCGACCAGGTACGCCGCGCGTACGCCCCCTGTCATGCCTGTCACCGTAGTGCGCGCCGGGTCGCTGTCGTCACGACCTGTGCATACCCGCATCTGTGATCATGGGGAAACGGCGGGCGCGGCCGTCAGCGTCCACTCCGCGGTCTGCGCGGCGACGCCGGGCTTGCAGCGGCAGCGAGTGGCACCCTCATGCACCCGTCGGAGCTACCGGAGCGTCCGATGGCTGGCGACGGTGAAGTCGGAGCCTTACGAGTACCGAGTGACCAAATGGGTGACGATCGCCTGTGATCGGGGTGCGCGTCCACGGACGCCAGCCACCGGGCGATTCAGGCGAGAATTTGCATGCGCGACCGCAGTGGCTCCGCCTCGGGAGTGGCAGGGCGGCCAGGCTCCATATTGAGCATGGCCTAGTCCCACCAGACGCTTGACGATCCGTCCCAGGACATGCACGACAGCCGGCCTTGATGGCTGGGCCAACCCGGGATGGCTTTGGGGGTGATTCACTCTCGACAGCAAGACGCCCACCGGGGGAATCCCCAGGTGGGCGCTGCTCAAAGCCCGGCGAGAGGCTTGGTGGCCAGGGGCGGGGTCGAACCGCCGACCTTCCGATTTTCAGTCGGACGCTCGTACCAACTGAGCTACCTGGCCGTGATGGCTGTGGCGGTCCTGACGGGACTTGAACCCGCGACCTCCGCCTTGACAGGGCGGCGAGCACTCCAACTGCTCCACAGGACCTTGCTGTACTGCTTGACGATCCGACCTAAGTCGGTTCGTACCCCCAACGGGATTCGAACCCGTGCTACCGCCTTGAAAGGGCGGCGTCCTAGGCCACTAGACGATGAGGGCAACTCCGCCATCATTGCACATCTGGTAACTCTGGCGGTGTGGGCCCCAACCGGCCCCGCTTGAGGCTTGGAAAGCATACGTGATCCCTCGGCCCGCCACCAAACCGGTATCCCCCTTTCTACGGCAGCTCGCTGACCTGGGGTTATTCGGCCGCGGCCGCGGTGATCACGCGGACCGCGTCGGTCAGGCTACCGAGCAGGGGGACCTCGTCCGGGAGTTGCTTGCCGTGCCAGCCGGGGCCGGCGGCCGCCACCAGCATGGGGCGTCGGGGGCCGATCAGCAGGCGGGCCAGCTGCCGCGGGTCACCGGTTTCCGGCAGTTGGCTCCAGAGCACGACCACGGCCGGTCCGGTACGGGCGACCGCCTGCCCCAGCGCGTCCGGTGGCACCCGGGCCCCGAGCAGCCTGGTGGGTACGCCCGCCTCGGCCAGGGCGGCGGCCAGGGCCTCCAGGGGCAGGGTGTGCTGTTCCTCGTCGGCGGCGGTGAGCAGGACCCGGGGGGACGTGCTGGCCGGCTTACGGTCGACCGTGCTGAGCGCCTCGGTCACGCTGCGCGAGATCAGGTGTTCGACCTCGATGAACTTGAGCGACGCCGCGTACCGTTCGCCCACTCCGACCAGGACCGGCATGATCGCCTCGTCCCAGGCGCGGACCACGCCGCGGTCGGCGATGGTGGTGGTGATGATGTCCCGCAGTGCCTGGGCGTCCAGGCGCATCGCGGCGCGGGCCAGACCTCGGGCGGTGGCCCCGGCCCGGCCCACCGGGATGGTGTGGCCGCCGCCGTCCCGGAAGCCTTCGTCGAGCGGCTCGGCGTCCGGCGGGAGCGACTCGGGGCCGGGCGGGGGCTCCGGCGAATCGTCGGAGATCGGCACCCGGCGCGCCCAGGACGCCGCCTCGGCCGGGGTCACGCCCTGGGCGGTCAGCCGCCGCATGACCTGGAGGCGTTCCATGTCCTGGGGGGTGTACCGCCGGTGCTGCCCGGCGACGTGCTGACTGGGCCCCAGGCCGTAGCGCTGGTGCCAGGTGCGCAGCGTGGTGACGGCGACACCGAGCCGGCGCGCGACCGCGCCGGCGGTCAGGGCCTCATCCGCCACCGGAGGACCCCGGCGCCTCGCCCGCGGCGTGCGGGGGATGGGAGGGGGCGACCGAGGCCAGGTGGGTGGTGAGGCGTTCGGTGACGCCGGCGAGCCAGGGTGCGTACGAGCGGGGGTCGGCGGCCAGGCCTTCGCACAGCTCGTCCAGCGGCACCCAGCGCACGCCGGCCACCTCGTCGGGGTCGGGCAGGATGTCGCGGCCGGCCGGAAGGTTGCCGATGAGCACGTGGTCGTACTCGTATTCGACGCGTCCACTGGCCGGGTCCTCGGCGTAGTAGGAGTAGACGCCGACCTCGGTCAGCGCGACGCCGCCGATGCCGATCTCCTCGACCAGCCGGCGGGCCGCGGCCACGGTGACGTCCTCGCCGGGGGTGGGGTGGCCGCAGCAGGTGTTGGCCCAGCGCATCGGGAAGCGGGTCTTCACGGCGGCGCGTTGCTGCAGCAGCACCCGGCCCGCGGGGTCGCGGAGGAACACCGAGAACGCCCGGTGCAGTTGCCCGGGTGCCAGGTGGGCCTCCTCCACCGTGGAGCTGCCGGTGGCCACGCCGTCGGTGTCGACGAGTTCGACCAGATGTCCTTCGCGGGACGCCATCAGCGGGTACCTCCGTTCGGTCCGGTGACCCGGGACGCGGCGAGCTTGCCGGAGATCAGCACCATCGGTACGCCCACTCCGGGTTGTGTGCCGGATCCGGTGAACACCACGTTCTCCAGTGTCGGATGCAGGTTGCCGGGGCGGAACGGCCCGGTCTGCAGGAAGGTGTGGGACGACGCGAACGGCGTGCCGGCGGCCATGCCCTGCGCGGCCCAGTCGGCGGGGGTGATGATCCGCTCCACCTCGACGCCGGCGCCGAAGCCGACGTAGCCGCGCTGCTCCAGCACCTCGACCAGTTCGTCCGCGTAGCGTCGGGCCAGGCCGCCGGTCCAGTCCAGCGCCGCGGCGTCCAGGTTCGGGGTGGGTGCCAGCACGTAGTACGTGTGCCGGCCGTCCGGTGCCACCGCCGGGTCCGTGCGGCTGGGGTTGGTCACCAGCAGCGACGGGTCGCTCATCAGCCGGCCCTGGCGGATCACCTGGTCGAACGTGCTCTTCCAGGCGGCTCCGAAGTGGATGTTGTGGTGCGCGATCTTTCCGTACCCCTGCCGGGAACCGATGTGCAGCACCACGCACGACGGTGAGTACCGCAACCGGCGTGGGCGCCGGGAGGCGGGCAGCAGGTCGCGGTAGGCGACCGGCAGGTCCGGGTTGAGCACCACGACGTCGGCCGGGATGTGCTGTCCGGTACTGGTGATCACCCCGGTGGCCCGGCCGTTCGCGGTGGTCACCTTCTCCACCGTGGTGTCGTAGCGGAACTGCACCCCGTGCTTCTCCGCGGCGCCCGCCATGGCCCGGGGCACCGCGTGCATGCCGCCCTTCGGAAAGAACACCCCGGCCACCGAGTCGAGGTACGCGATCACCGCGTAGATGGCGAGCGCGTCGTGCGGCGCGAGGCCGGCGTACATCGCCTGGAAGGAGAAGATCCGCTGGGTACGGGGGTCGCGGAAGAACTGGTTGATCTTCGGTTGCAGCCGCCGGAATCCGCCCATCCCGAGCAGCTTGAGCAGGTTCAGGTTGAGCAGGTCGATCGGGGTGTCCAGGTTGCGGTCGATGAAGTGGTCGCGTTCCAGCCGCCACAGGTCCCGGGCGAAGTCGACGAACCGCAGGTACCCGTCGGCCTCGCGGGGCCCGCAGACGCGGGATATCTCGGCCGCCATCCGGACCGTGTCGGTACGTACGTCCAGCGTGGACCCGTCCGGGTAGTACGCCCGGTAGGCCGGGTCCAGCGGGGTGAGTTCCAGCCAGTCCGCCAGGTCCTCGCCGACGGCGGCGAGTGGCTCGGCGATGAGTTCCGGCATGGTCAGCACGGTGGGTCCGGTGTCGAAGGTGTACCCGTCGACGGCGAGGCGCCCGGCCCGCCCGCCGGGCACCGATTCCCGTTCCACCACGGTGACCTGGCGCCCGGCCCCGGCCAGGTGCAGGGCGCAGGCGAGCCCGCCCAGGCCGGCGCCCACCACGACGACGTGTTCGGTCGGTCCGGTCACTTTTCGCACGGCTGCTCCAGGGGTTCGGTTGGTGCCATCATGCCGGGCGGTGGGTCGCCGTCACGGCGAGTTCGGTGAGGGCCGTGCGGGCGTCCTCGGCGATCGGCGCGCGGTCCAGGGCGGCGATGCCCTCCGCGACGCGGTCGCTGATCAGGGCTTCCACCCGGGCCGGCGCGCCGGTGTCGGAGATGATCCGGGCGAGGCGGGCCACGTCGATGTCCGGGCCGGGGAGGAGGGGGCCGCCGGAGCCGTCGGCGGGGATGACGGCTCCGGCGGGGCCGGTGTCCAGCTCGGCGCGTTGCGCGCGGGTGGCGAGCTGGCGGGCGAGCATGAGCAGGGCGGTGGGTTTGCCGGTACGCAGGTCGTCGCCGGCCGGCTTGCCGGTGACCGCGGGGTCGCCGTACACGCCGAGGATGTCGTCGCGTAGCTGGAACGCCTCGCCGACCGCGACGCCGTAGGTGTTGTAGGCCTCGTCCACCTCGTCGCGGTCGCTGGGGCCGGCCAGGGTCAGGCCGAACTGCATCGGGCGCTGCACCGTGTAGCTGGCCGTCTTGTGCCGGGCGACCAGCAGCGCCCGCTCGACCGACCAGGCGTCCGGCCGGCTCTCGCCGAGGACGTCCAGATACTGCCCGGCGACCGCTTCGACGCGCATCCGGTCGTAGCAGCCGCGCACCGCGAACAGGGTGGCGGTGGACAACGGCGTGCGGGCCAGCAGCTGATCCGCCCAGATCAGGCACAGGTCGCCGACCAGGATGGCCGAGGTCGATCCGAAGTGGTCGGGGTCGCCGCGGCGCTGGTCCGCTCGGTGCTGGGCGGCGAAGACCCGGTGCGCGGTCGGCGCGCCGCGGCGGGTGTCGGAGCGGTCCATCACGTCGTCGTGCACCAGCGCGAACGTGTGCATCATCTCGAGCGCGGCGAGCGCCGGCAGGATCGGTTCGACCGGCTGGTCCGGGCCGGCCACCCCGCGCCAGCCCCAGTACGCGAACGTCGGCCGGAGCCGTTTGCCCCCGCGCAGCACCAGGTCACGGGTGGTGCGGGCGAAGTGGCCGAGTGCCGGGTCGACGGGGTCGAGTGAGACGACCTGAGCGGTCAGGAAGTCGGCCAGGGTGCCCTCGACGGCGTCGACCAGACCGCCGGAGGGGACGGACTGGCGGGGTACCGCGCGGAGCGGCGGATTTCCCTCGAGGATGTCGTTGGCCACGTTGGCGAGAGTACCGTAGCCTGCGGGTTGCGTCGATTGCTGAGTCGATTTTCTCTGGAGGTTACGTGGAAGCGGATCTGGCGGCGGCCTACGAAAGGTGTCGTGAGCTGCATAGACGCCACGGCCGCACGTATTACCTCGCGACCCGGCTGCTCCCCGGGTGGAAACGACGCCACGTTCACGCTCTGTATGGGTTCACCCGCTATGCGGACGAGATCGTCGACCGCACCGAGGACCTGCCGCCGGCCGAGCGCGCCGCCCGCCTCACCGAGTGGTCCGAGCAGTTCCTGGCCGGTCTGCGCGGCGAACCGACCGACGATCCGCTGCTGCCGGCCGTGCTGCACACCATCGCGGTCTTCGACCTCGATCTCGACGACTTCGCGTCGTTCCTGCGCAGCATGGCGATGGACCTCACGGTCACCTCGTACGCCACCTACGACGACCTGCTCGACTACATGGAGGGCTCGGCCGCGGTCATCGGCACCATGATGTTGCCGATCCTCGGCTCCCGGGATCCGGCCGCCGCCCGCGAACCGGCCCGCCAACTCGGCCTGGCGTTCCAGCTCACCAACTTCATCCGGGACGTGGAGGAGGACCTGGAACGCGGGCGCACCTACCTGCCCGACGAGCACCTGGCCCGGTTCGAGGTGACCCGGGCCGACCTCGAGCAGGCGCGCGCCGAACACCGGTCCAGCCCGAAGATCAAGGCCCTCATCCGGTACGAATGCGCGCAGGCGCAGGTCCACTATCGACAGGCCGCGCCGGGCATCCCGTTGCTGAATCCGGCCTCGCAGGCGTGCATGCGCACCGCGTACCGGCTCTACGGCGGCATCCTCGACGAGGTCGCCGCGGCCGACTACGACGTGTTCGTCCGCCGCGCCACCGTGCCCAACCGGCGGCGCGCGTCGGTCGCCCTGACCAGCGTGCTGACCCCGGCCGGCACGCCGATGCGGGCCGGCGCCTGATGCGTACCGCCGTGGTGCTGTTCACCCGCGACCTGCGGGTCCGGGACAACCCGGCGCTGGCCGCGGCCTGCGCGCACGCGGAGCGCGTGGTCCCGCTGTTCGTGCTCGACCCGGCGCTGCAGTCCGGCTCGGCGAACCGGGTCCGGTTCCTGCACCAGGCCCTCGCCGACCTCCGCGAATCGCTCCGCGGCAAGCACGGCGACCTGGTGGTGCGCACCGGCGACCCGGTCGCCGAGACGGTCGAGGTGGCCCGCGCGGCCGGCGCCGAGGGGGTGGCGATGGCGGCCGACGTGAGCCGGTACGCCCGCCGCCGCGAACGCGACCTGGCCGCCGAGTGCGAACGGCACCGCCTGTCGCTGCGCCTGTTCCCGGGCGTCACCGTGGTGAACCCCGGCGACGTGCGACCCGGCGGGGGCGGCGACCACTACCGGGTCTTCTCCCCGTACCACCGCGCCTGGGAGGCGGCGAAGTGGCGCGACGAGGCGGCCGAGCCGCGCACCGTCCCGCTGCCCGACGGGCTCGACGCCGGCGTGCTGCCGGACCCGCCCGCCGGGGACTCACCCGGTGCGGTCGACGGCGGGGAGACCGAGGGGCGGCGGCGACTGGCGGCCTGGCTGCGCCGGATCGACTCCTACGTCGAGGTGCACGACGACCTGGCCGCCGACGACACGTCGCGGCTCAGTCCGTACCTCCGCTTCGGTTGTGTCTCGCCGCTCGCGGTGGCGAACGCGGTGCGGGGGCGGACCGGCCCGGGCCCGGAAGCGTTCCTCCGCCAGCTCTGCTGGCGCGACTTCTACTACCAGGTCACGAACGGCTTCCCGGAGATCTCCACCCGGGCCTACCGGCGCAGCGGCGACCCCGACTGGCGCGCCGACCCGGACGCGCTGCGGCACTGGCAGGACGGCCGCACCGGAGTGCCCATCGTGGACGCCGGCATGCGCCAGATGCGGGCCGAGGGCTGGATGCACAACCGGGCCCGGCTGATCACCGCGGCGTTCCTGACCAAGCACCTCGGCCTGGACTGGCGGCCCGGCGTGGCCTGGTTCTACCGGTGGCTGCTGGACGGTGACGTGCCGAACAATTCGGGCAACTGGCAGTGGGTCGCGGGCACCGGGAACGACACCCGGCCGTACCGTCGGTTCAACCCGATCCGCCAGGCCGAGCGCTTCGACCCCGACGGCGTGTACGTTCGTCGCTACGTACCCGAACTGGTTTCGGTTCCCGGCAAGGCCGTGCACCAGCCGTGGCGGTTGCCCGCCGCGGTCCGCCGCGGTCTGGACTACCCGGGTCCGCTGGAGTCGCACCGCGACGAGGCGGTTTGGTTACGACCGTGAGGTTCCCGTCCGGTTCGCCGGACGGGTGTGAGAAGCGGGCCCTGCCGACTTGTTGCGTTCGTCCGTTCGGCCGGCAGGGCCCGCGATCACTTTCCCGTCGTGGCGTGCAGGAAACCCTCAGGCAGGCAGGTTTCGCCAGGTGACATAGCGGTGCACGGCGATACCGGCGAACGCCGGCGAGTTCCGGGTGGCGGCGTCCACTTCGGCCATCGCCGCCCCGAGCCGGGTCGCGCCCTCCTCGGCGAACGTGCAGTACGAGCAGTCCGCCAGCGGTCCGGTCTCGACGCCCAGCCGGACCCGCTTGCCCACGGCCGCACCGCGGCGCAGCCAGTCCGCGCTCACCGTCATGATCGAGTTCGGTCCGGTCACGGTGTCCCGGTAGCTCATCACGGTGATCGCCTTCACCCGGCGCAGCACCTCGTCCGCCAGGTTCTTGCCGCCGACGGTGTACTGGCCGTACCAGAACGGCACGTCCGCCTCCAGCGGCAGCGTGCTCGCCGCGCGCATCTTGTCCAGCAGAGCCAGGTACGCCTTCAGCGTGGCCGAGAGGTTGCTGTTCCAGCCGTTGGTCAGGTACGGCTCGACGTCGAGGTGGATGCCGGCGAACAGGCCGGTCGACACCACGGCCCGTTGCCAGGCGAGCGCGGCGGCATGCCCGGTGGTCCAGGCCGGGTCGCCACTCAGCGCGGTGAGCCGGATCCGGTTCTGGTCGGCCCGCTGCTTCATCTCCCGTAACCGGGGCAGGCTGCCGTCGGTGAGTACGGTCGGCGTGACGTACACGAAGATCTCGGACACGTTCCGCTCGGCCGCCCAGGACACCACCTCGTCGGCGGGCGGGTCGTCCCACAGCCACATGGCGCGCGTGTTCGGTGCCACCGGGGTGAGGCCGGCGCCGCCCGCGGACGAAGCCGCGGGCAGCGCCAGGGCGGTGGCGGCCAGCACGACGACGGACACCAGCCCGGCCCGTAGTCGTGCCTTCATGAACCGTCTCCTCGCCTCTATCTCACTTCCGCGAGGATCCAGAATCGGCGGCGGCCGGTGGGCCTTTAGGAATCGGCCAGCGCGGATTCGATCCGCTCCACCGCGGCGAAATCGCCCAGCCGCCGGGTCACGTACCCGATCGCCTGCCCGCGGACCGGATCCGCCCAGGCCGCGTTGCCGCCCAGCCCGCCCATGCCCCAGGAGGAATCCGGTTCCAGCTGAACCCCGAGCCCCCACACGACGTCCTGGTCGAGGAACCGGTCCACGCCGGCGAACTGGGGACTCGCCATCGACGCCCCGATCGGCGCGTCCATCAGGCCGGCGTAGAACCGGGCCAGCGACATCGCGGTGGCGTGCAGGTTCACCGCCGGCACCGACGCGGAGCGCCACCCGGAGCCGTTGACGACCGCCAGATCGCGGGCACCGGCCGGATTCGACACCGCCCGGGCATGCAGCGACCCCGGTGCGCCGAGCATCCGCTGCGGCCAGTCCGGTGTCTCGTACTCCAGCTCGGCGCAGCGGGCGACGTCCGCCGGGCCCAGGCCGAAACCGAAGTCCAGCCCGCCCGGCGCCGCGATCTCCTCGGCCACGAACCGGGCCGGCGGGCGCCCGTCCACCCGGCGCACCAGCTCACCGAGCAGATGCCCGTAGGTGAGGGCGTGCTCCGCGGCCACCGTGCCGGGCGGCCACTCCGGCTCGGCCCGCGCCAGGTCGGCACAGAGCAGGTCCCAGTCGATCCAGGCCCCGGCATCCCGGGGCACCGGAAAGGCCGGCAGGCCGGACGTGTGGGCGAGCACCTGGCGTACCGACGCCCCGGCCCGGAACTCCGGCCAGTACCGGGCCACTGGCTCGTCCAGCCCGAGAGCCCCGCGCTCGGCGAGCAGCAGCACCGCGTACGCGATCACCGGCTTGCCCGCCGAATAGACGTTGACCAGCGTGTCCTCGCCCCACGGCACGGTCCGGCCGGCGTCCGCGAAGCCCTCCCGGAGATTCACCACCACCTCGCCGTGCGCGATCACGGCCAGCGCCGAACCGCCACGCGGATCGGCGGTGAACGCCTCCCGGACCGCCTCGAAACCGGGCGCCACCCGGCCCGTCGTGCACAGCTCGTCAGACACCAGCGCACCATAGCCGCCGGGAGTGGGAAGCTGTCTGACATGGGCGAAGCGGAGCAAGCAGACGTGATCGTGGTCGGCCTCGGGGTCGGCGGCGAACAGGTGGCCGGCGAGTTGGCCGCGGCGGGCCTTCGGGTGGTCGGCATCGAACACACCCTGGTCGGAGGCGAGTGCCCCTACTGGGGCTGCATCCCGACGAAGATGATGATCCGCGCCGGTAACGCGCTGGCCGAGGCCCGGCGCATCCCCGGCCTGGCCGGCGCGGCCACGGTGCAGGCCGACTGGGCGCCGGTGGCCCGGCGGATCCGCGCCGAAGCCACCGACACCTGGGACGACAAGGTCGCGGTCGAGCGGTTCACCGGCAAGGGCGGCCGGTTCGTCCGCGGCCGCGCGACCATCCTCGGCCCCGGCCGGGTCCGGGTCGACGATCAGCACTACACGGCCGAGCGTGGGCTGGTCATCGCCACCGGCACCACCGCGGTCATCCCGCCCGTCGACGGCCTCGCCGGCACGCCCTACTGGACCAACCGCGACGCGGTCGAGGCGGAGGAGCTGCCCGAGTCGCTGATCGTGCTCGGCGGGGGCGCCATCGGCCTGGAACTCGGTCAGGTGATCGCCCGCTTCGGCACCCGGGTCACCGTCATCGAGGGCGGTGACCGGATCCTCGCCATGGAGGAACCGGAGTCCTCCGCCCTCGCCGCCGAGGCCCTCACCCGCGACGGCGTCACCATCCGCACCGGTGTCCGCGCCCAGCAGGTCGCCCACTCCGCCGACGGCTTCACGCTCACGCTGTCCGACGGCAGCACCGTCCACGGCGACCGCCTGCTGGTCGCCACCGGCCGCGCCGCCCGCCTCGACGGCCTCGGCCTGGACACGCTGGGACTCGACCCCACCATGCGGTTCCTCACCACCGACGACCGGATGCGTGCCGCCGACCGGGTGTGGGCGGTCGGCGACGTCACCGGCAACGGCAACTTCACCCACATGGCGGTCTACGAGGCGGACATCGCGATCAACGACATCCTGGGCCGCAGCGGGCCCCGCGCGGACTACCGGGCCCGCCCGCGGGTGACGTTCACCGACCCCGAGATCGGCGCGGTCGGCGTGACCGAGAAGCAGGCCCGCGACGCGGGCGTCGACATCCAGGTGGGGTACGCGAAACTGCCGTCGACCTCGCGCGGCTTCATCCACGGGCCGGGCAACGACGGCTTCATCAAGGTGATCGCCGACTCTGCCCGCGGCGTCCTGATCGGCGCGACCACGGCCGGCCCGGCCGGCGGGGAGATGATCGGCGCGCTCTCGGTGGCCGTGCACGCCGAGGTCCCGGTGGCCACGCTGGCCACCACGATCTGGGCGTACCCGACGTTCCACCGCGGCATCGGGGACGCGGTCCGGGCGCTGAGCTGATCAGGCTTCCGCGCTCGCCCTTCTGCGCTCGCCGCCGGTCAGCGTTCCGCGTGCCGCACCAGCAACCGCAGTTGCGACACGTCGTCCGCGCCGGCCGCGCGGAGTGTCCGCTCGACCGCGTCGGCGCAGACCACCACCATGCGCCGGGTGCCCGGCAGCCCGGCCGCCGTCCGCAGGATCACCGCCGCCGCCCCGGCATCCAGATGCCGCAGGTGGTTGAGATTCAGATGGATGTCCGGGTCCAGCCGGACCGCCTCGGCGAGCGCGTGCTCCAGCGCGGCGGCCCGGCGCCGGTCCAGGTCGCCGGCGGCACGGATGCCCGGCGGCACGTGCTGACGGCAGATCCGCAGCACCGCGTCCTCGTGGTAGACGGTGGCGGCGACCGTGCGGGTGTGCACCCGCGCCGCGTACCCGAGGGTGACCGGGTCGAAGCTGTCCCGGTCGTACTCGCAGATCGCGGTCAGCCGGCCCGCCCCGAAGAGCCTGCCGACCTCGGACTCGAACGCCAGCAGCTGCTCGGCGTTGGCCTGCGGGCGCGCCGCCCAGCACATGTCCGCGGTGAAGCGGAGCCCGGTGTGGTTCTGCCGTTCGGCCTCGTCCAGCGCGGCCCGCAGGCGTTTCACCATCACCGCCGCGTCCGGTCCGGCGCCGTCGCCCCACAACCGCTCGCTGGGCTCCACACTCAGCCGGTGCCCGGTCCCGGCCAGCCCGCGTTCCACCAGCTCGCCGCGCAGGTCGTCGACCGCGTCGGTGTAGCAGATCACCCGCTCGCCACGGTCCAGGCCGGTGGCCACGAACCCGGCCAGGATGTCCAGTCGCTCCTCCGGGTCGGAGTACGTCAGACATGCGTGGTCGCCCGGTCGGAGCCGGTCCACCGGCGTGGTGCTCTGCATGCCCGGTGGATACCCGGTGCCACGTACCTCATGCCCCGGGGTTTAGCCGGCACCCGGCGGGGAATCGCCCGAAGATGTTGCGGAAGATGCTCACCCGTCTGGAACAGGCGCACTCGCTCGACGCCGTCGGCGACACCCTGCAGAAGGCGGTGATGGGCGCGATCCGTCCCAGCGCGGTGCGCGACTTCCTGCACGGCACCTGGCTCGGGCACCCGCTGCACCCGGTGTTGGTGCAGATGCCGGTCGGGGCGTTCCTGTCCGCGGCCGTGCTGGACCTGATGCCCGGTGAGCGGAAGGCGGCCACCACGCTGATCGCCGTGGGTACGGCCGGCGCGGCACCGGCGATGGCGGCCGGGCTCACCGACTGGTCCGAGATGACCAAGGACCGCCGCCGGGTCGGACTGGTCCACGCCGCCGGGAACACGGTGGCGCTGGGCCTCTACATCGGTTCGCTGGCCGCCCGGTTGTCCGGACGCACGGCACGCGGCAAGGCGCTGGCGTTCGCGGGACTGTCGATCGCCGGTGCCAGCGCCTACCTGGGCGGGCACCTGTCGTACTCCCAGGGCGGCGGCATGAACCATGCCGCCCCGGACGTCGCCCGGCTGCCCGAGGACTGGACCGCGGTGGGCGAGCTGGCCGCGCTACCGGACGGCAAACCGGCGGTACGCCGCCTCGACGACGTGCCGATCCTGCTCTACCGACAGGGCGACCGGGTGACCGCGATGATCGAGCGCTGCTCGCACGAGACCGGTCCGCTGGGCGAGGGCGACGTGGTCGGCTCGGGTGCGGACGCCTGCGTGGTGTGCCCGTGGCACGGCAGCACGTTCCGCCTCACCGACGGTGCCGTGGTGCACGGCCCGGCCGCGAACGACCAGCCGATCCTGCGCTGCCGGGTGGTCGCCGGCGTGGTCGAAGTGGCCCAACCTTAGGAAAACGCTGCGCTGACCTGGCGTTATGCGGAACACTGGGGGCCGATTTGGAGGCTCGGGGAGACACCGGGTAGTGTTCTTTCTCGGCAGGGAAACGGGCGAGCTCGCGGGATTCACCGCAGCGGCCGTCCTGCCAAGTCCTCCGACACTGAGTTCGTAGCGGTGCTGCGCTCGTAGCGAAGCTGCGTTCGTGTTCTTGCTGCGCGCTCATGGCGAGGGACGTACTGGGTCAGACAGGCACCAACCGGGAGATACCGGTTGACACGGCCAGGAAGACACAGTAAAGTTGAACGAGTGCCCCGGGCGCGGGCTGCAGGGTTCTGCGGTTGGTGTCGGGTGTGTGGTTGTTCTTTGAGAACTCAACAGGGTGCTTGATAAGCCAGTGCCAATTGGTATGGCTCGTGCCTTTTTTGGTGCGGGTTGTCTTTGGCAACAGATTGTTTGTTGCTGGGATGATTTTCT